>CAYSWY010000004.1:0-217079 GCA_964434975.1 uncultured Lyngbya sp. | reverse complement strand
ATTTTAAATCATTGGATAAAATCGCTTTGTTTCTGTAGAATAGTACCAAGCAATCCCATCAGGATCTTTGTTTTCACTCCACTGTTGAAACTCTGATTTATGCTTCCAATTGCGAATCGTGCTAGGATGAACTCCCAGGCGCTGAGCCAGTTCAGACTGGTTTAATTCCTTCGGACAGGAAGAGTTTCTCTCAATCGAAGATTCATCAGCCAGGGGAAACAAATCAACTTGTTTCTGTTGTGTTTCTGGGGAGGAAATAGTCTGAGATTCTGTTGCGATCGCCTCTGAGAATAAAGGCTGAACGGTTTCAAAACAATAAATCATTCCGCCTTGTTCTGTGACTTCAAATTGAGCCGAAAATTCTGCCGCCCGTTGATCGAGATATTGCTGTACTTGTTGGGCGGGTAATTTACTTTGCATTGCTAAATCTAATACCGTCATTCGCCCTTGGTGTTGTTGAATCAGGCGATAAAAGATCTCATCTAGATTTCCTTGGTGTCGCTGAGTTTTTTGCCGATAACGTCGTAACAGATGCCAACCTCCCGCAGCAGTAGCGATCGCAATTAACAGCGGTAATATCTTTTGTAAAAATAGTAATAATAGCGCTAATGGTAAGATTAGCGTCAAAGCGGGACTGAGATTTTTAGAGGAATTAGATGGAGATTCAGCCATAGGGGTTGATGTGAGGTTGGGTTTTGGGGCGAATGATATCGCTGATATTCCCGCGCCCGCGTATTGTCTCAGTCGTAGACGAATAAACTTCTGAACTCAGCAGGCAAAATCTTAGCTATTAGGATAACATTTTTCCAGATTCCAACAAATTTTAAGGTCATGGATACTCTTTTTAAACCCTCAGTGACATCTCAATTTACAAAACCCAGAACCCTATTTATTCTGATTGCCATGACGGTCTTTATCATGGCACGCTGTAGTGGTAGCCGGGTACAATGTGAAAAAATGCTCGAGATGGTGAATCGAGGTCATGCCCTCATTCATACCACACAAAATCAATATGATGTGGCAACAACTCAACAACTGGCAACAGAACTCGAAAGTGTCGCAACAGAAATTGAAACTGTAAAAGTGAGCGATGGCAAACTACAGTCAATGCAAACTCGTTTTGCGACCGTCTATGGTGAACTCTCCCAAACCTTAAATACTATCAGTACAACTCTAAGAACGGCAGAGCAAGCCCCCATTACCCTGCAAGGTCGTCAACAACTCGAAGATGCCACAGAACGACTCCTGACGGTGGGAGAAACAGCCAATCAAACCGGAAAAGCAGTGGATGAATTAATTGATGAAATCAACCTTTACTGCCCTCAATGATGAACCTCCAGACTGAGAACATATCGACCCAGACATAGCTTTTGTGACCAGAGTTCGTACTCTAAGCGTAATTGTTCGGGTAAAGGATGTCCGGTGAGTTGAAACGTTCGAGTAAAATTACGCAGCCGCAGTTGATTCGGTAAATGACCCGACTCCATTTGCAGGTAGTAACGACTTAAACCATAAACTCCCTTTTGCCATAAATGGCGATAGCTAAACTGTCCGTTTGCTTGCATGGTCATCACAGCCCGGTTGGGAGAGACTTCTAACCATAACAGGCGGGGTTTCGTTGCCCGTGGGGATTGATTGCTCCCTGGGGCCATTTCAAGCGTCTCTACATCTAGAATATCTGGCTCATGCAACAATAAATGAAACCGTTCTCGATCCTTTTGGTAAACCGTTGCAGCCGTTTCAGTTAAAGAACGAATGGGTAAGTCAAGTGAGACGACAGACAAACTAACCGGTTTACGATAATGAGTCAGCATACGGCGATATGAGTAAAAGGGTATTGCCAAGCTTGGGTGAATACACAGAGCCGACAAAGCGGTAGGATAATTAGGGCAATCGTTCCCACTACTCTCTATGCTATCCGCAATTGTTGCAACAAAACAGACAGAACAACAGCAAATTCTTACAATTAATCCTCCCACAACGGGTTTATCGTTACAAGGTCGAATTCAAGTCCCCGGAGATAAATCCATTTCTCACCGCGCTTTAATGTTAGGGTCGCTGGCCACCGGAACCACCACCATTCAAGGGTTATTACTCGGTGCAGATCCCCGCAGTACAGCTCGCTGTTTTACCGCCATGGGGGCTGAAATTTCTGATTTAAATTCTCAACAAATTCAAGTTCAAGGTATTGGACTCGGGCAGTTAAACGAACCCGATACGGTCCTCGATGTGGGCAACTCCGGCACCACGTTACGATTAATGCTGGGGATTTTAGCTTCTCATCGTAATAGATTTTTTACAGTTACAGGAGATGAGTCCATTCGACGGCGACCCATGGGACGGGTAGTACAACCGCTGCAACAAATGGGGGCTAATATTTGGGGTCGTCAAGGGGCATCTCTCGCGCCATTGGCAGTCCAGGGACAACCCCTCAAACCTATTCATTATCAGTCTCCCATAGCCTCAGCCCAGGTGAAATCCTGTATTTTACTGGCGGGTTTAATCACAGAAGGACAAACCACCGTCACTGAACCTGCCTTATCCCGCGACCATAGCGAACGAATGTTACGGGCATTTGGGGCCGATCTAACCGTTGACCCGGAGACCTTAAGTGTGACTGTTACGGGCCCTGCTCAACTCACCGGACAAACCGTCATTGTCCCTGGGGATATTAGTTCTGCTGCGTTTTGGTTAGTGGCGGCTTTAATAGTACCGGGTTCAGAATTAGTGATTGAAAATGTAGGAGTTAATCCCACTCGTACCGGAATTTTAGAGGCATTAGAATTAATGGGGGCAGATATTCAACTCGAACAACAACGAACCGTTGCCGGGGAACCTGTAGCCGATTTAAGAGTACGCTATCGTACATTAACCGCCTGTGAAATTAAAGGAGACTTAATTCCCCGGTTAATTGATGAAATTCCGATTTTAGCCGTCGCCGCTGCCTTTGCTAAAGGTACAACCATTATTCGCGATGCCGAAGAACTGAGAGTGAAAGAAAGCGATCGCATTGCTGTGATGGCAATAGAATTAAGCCGTTTAGGTGCTAGAATTACAGAATTACCCGATGGTTTAGAAATTACTGGTGGTGCACCCTTCAATGGAGCTGAAGTTGATAGCTACACAGACCATCGAATTGCCATGAGTTTAGCAATTGCCGCCCTGAATGCGAAAGGAAAAACCACAATTCATCGTGCTGAAGCCGCAGGAGTTTCTTATCCTGAATTTACGGCAACTTTACAGCAAATTTGTCATCAATGATGCAGCAAAAAAGTCTAACTGGCTTGAGATGGATCTGACGATCTTCCAGCAGGGTTGAAGATTCAGATGAGATTAGGTTAAGCTACTACTGATAGTTATTATCAAAAAAAAAATAATATTCACGTCATCATTCTTGTCGGGAAATCATAATTTCTTGACAACCCATTGCTCAACCCTCGAACTATAAAACAGCAACAATGTGGGAACTCCTTAATCGAATATTTTCAACTCAGTTTATTTCCCATGGCTATTGCTATTTATGGCAAACTCCGTTAGTGGGACTACACCTGATCTCGGATATTATCATTGTCTTAGCTTATTGTTCTATCCCTTGGTTGCTGTTTTATTTTATTCGTCAACGTCAAGATGTACCGTTTAATAGAATTTTTATCCTATTTAGTGGTTTTATTTTTTCCTGTGGCCTCACTCATTTAATGTCAGTGATTACGTTGTGGTATCCCCTATATTGGGTTTCCGGAATTATCAAAGCCGCAACGGGTTTAATTTCGATAGCCACTGCAATAGAATTATATCAGTTAATGCCTAAACTATTGGCTATTCCCAGTCCCGAGTTACTGCGTCAAGCCAATCAATCCCTACAGAAAGAAATTGAAGAACGTCAACAAATTGAAAATAAACTGAGAGACTCTCAACAGCTTTTAAAGCTTGTATTCGATACATTGCCACAACGAGTTTTTTGGAAAGATATAAATTTAAATTATTTAGGCTGTAATCAAAAATTTGCCGAAGATGCCGGATTACAATCTACTAAGGAAGTGATCGGAAAAAATGATTCTGAGTTGGTGTGGGAAGCTTTCTCTCCTCTGGATAAAACTGATGATAAAGAAGTTATAGAAACAGGTGTCGCTAAAATTAATGATGAAAAATCCTTACCGCTAAAAAACGGAGAGATTATCTGGTTAAAAACGAGTAAAATTCCTTTGCGAAATTCAGAAGGGGAGATTTTCGGCGTATTTGGTTGCTACGAAGATATTAGCGATGGTAAATTTGCTGAAGCTGAATTAAGAAGATCAAGAAAACTACTCCGTCGTGTAATTGATAATATTCCGACTCATATTTTTTGGAAAGATATTGATTTAGTCTATTTAGGATGCAATCAAAAGTTTGCTGAATTAGTCGGGTTTTCTGACCCGCAGCAAGTTATTGGTAAAACAGATTATGACTTAAATTGGACAGAAAAAGAAGCTGAACGCTATCGCCAGCAAGACAAAGAAGTCATCGAAAAAAATCAACCCGATTTAAATCGTGTAGAACAACGAACTCCTGCCAATAGTTCATTAATTTGGGTAGAATGCAATAAAATTCCATTGCATAATCACGAAGGAAATGTGATCGGAATTTTAGGAACGTACGAAGATATTACAGAACGTCGAAAAGTTAACGAAGCATTGCGATCTTCTCAACAAGATTTACAAACTATTTTTGATAATGTTTATGAAGCTATTTTTATTCATAATTTGCAAGGAAAAATTATAGATGTAAATCAGAGAATGTTAAAGATGTTTGGCGTAACTAAACAACAAGCACTTCAACTCTCAATTGAAAAAGATTTGTCTGCTTCTCCAAATTATCCCCGTCAGCTTCAAAAAATTTGGCAACGGGCGATCTCAGGTGAGCGAATTTTATTTGAATGGAAATCTAGAAAAGTATCTGATGGCTCTTTATTTGATGTTGAGGTTTTCGTACGAAAAGTTAGACTGAATAATCAAGATGTTTTACTCGCCAATGTTCGAGATATTACAATCCGTAAACAGACAGAAATAGCCCTGAAGCAACAATTACAACTCGCTGCGTTTCGGGCAGAAATCGACACAGCATTGACTCGGGAAGAAACCTTATTTGAAATGCTAAAACGTTGCACAGAGGCAATTGTTAAACACCTTAACGCCGCATTTGCTCGAATTTGGATTTTTAACCCCACAGAAAATATATTAGAACTCCAAGCCAGTTCTGGAATGTACACCCATTTGGATGGAGAACATAGTCGAATTCAACTGGGAGAACATAAAATTGGTCGCATTGCTCAAACCCGTCAGCCTCATTTAGTCAATAATATTTTAAGCGATCCTCAAATAACTAACCCCCAATGGGCGCAGCGTGAGGGAATGGTGGCATTTGCAGGTTATCCCTTAATGGTCAAAGATCGTCTGTTTGGGGTGATTGCATTATTTGCTCAATATCAGCTCCCCGAAAAGACCCTAGAAGCCCTGTCATTGGCTGCTGACGAGATCGCAATTGGAATTAGTCGAAAACAGGTAGAAATAGCATTGCAGCAGTCTGAAGCCCAACTCCGTCAGCGTGCGACTGAACTGCAACAGACCTTGCAGCAGTTGGAACAAACCCAAACCCAACTGATTCAAAGTGAGAAAATGTCAGCTTTAGGTCAAATGATGGCGGGTATTGCTCATGAAATTAATAATCCAGTCAGTTTTATTGGGGGAAATTTAACACCGGCTGAGGCTTATTTAAATGACTTAACAGAACATTTACAACTCTATCAACAACAGTTTCCTAACCCCGGTCTAGAAATTAAAGAACATCAACAAGAGATTGATTTAGACTATTTATTAACCGATTTTTATAACTTAATTAATTCAATGAAAGTCGGTGTAGAACGGATTCGTGGTATTAGTACGTCGTTACGAGTTTTTTCGAGAGCCGATCAAGAAAAGAAAGTTTTATTTCAAGTTCAAGAAGGAATTGAAAGTACTTTAATGATTTTAAAGCATCGGCTGCAAGCCAATAAAAATCGCCCAGAAATCCATATTATTCAAGATTATAAGGATATTCCGGCAATTCCTTGTTATCCCGGACAATTGAATCAAGTATTTATGAATATTATTGCCAATGCAATTGATGCCTTCGATGAATCCTCAAAATTATCTCAGCATTGTAGTCAAGACTTTTGTCAAATTTATATTCAAACAGAACTGATTAACGAAGGAACAGCTATTTTAATTCGGGTTCAAGATAACGGCCCTGGAATGTCAGAAGAAATTAAAGATAAAGTTTTTGATTATTTATTTACCACAAAACCTGTGGGTGTAGGAACAGGTTTAGGCTTGTCTATTTCTCGGCAAATTATTGAACAGAAACATCAAGGTATTTTAGTGGTTTGTTCAGAAGTCGGTGTCGGAACAGAATTTATTATTACTTTACCATTATCGACCTAAAGGGGTTTTTCAGCCGGATATTGTTGATTGAAATAGAATTATGGCAATATAAAGAAATAGACGATCACGCTTGACTCTCTCACGAGTGAACTTCCGTACCTTTATAGTTCATTGATTTTTAACTTAAAATTATGTCTAGACTGATTAATCGCTTAAACTGGAAAGCACATTCTAACTTAGAAAAATCCTTAGGATATCCCGCAAACCAACGATGGGTTGCTTGGCATTGGGAACCTCAACTCAATCAGGCATTATATACTGATGGTGAACAAGTGGGAACGTCAAATGAATTGGCTTGGCAAGTATTTTTAGATCATCCTCAAATTAATACGGATTTAAATCAATATCCCCTCGCCAAAAATGATAATTATTGGTTACTTTTAGATCGCAAAACTCGGGCGCTTTATATTGGAGAAGGAAAGTTTGTTCAAGGATTATTAGAAAATCCAGAAAGCTTAAGTTTACTCGCGACTTTAGACCAAAATAGTAATCCGATTCAAGATACCCGTTATACTGCTAAAAATCAAGTTAATAAACTCAGTCGTTGGACTAAACAACAGCAGTGGTTAAAGTTAGTTCCGGTAGGCATTGTTGCCGCTTTAGTTGCCAGTTTTGGTTTGTCATTGTTGAAATCTCAAAATCAAGTTGCCGTCAGTCCAGTTGAACCCGTGATAGAAACAGGAACAATCGTTTCAGGCGGAAGCTGTGGCGCAAATGGTTCGGGAACTATTTCTACTTTTTATAAGACTTCCAATTCCGATCAAGAATTGCATTTAATTAGTGTTTATGAAGCCACTTCTAATCATAGTAATGGTTATCATCCCACTGGAATGGCTGAAGTTAAAATTACTCGTCAAGATAAGCCGATTGTTTTAGCATTATCTTCTTATGAACCCGTGAAATGGCAGATTCAAATTGCGCCGGGTGTTCAAATTGAGAAGATTATTTTAAATGGATATCATGATCAACAAATTTCCGGGATTTCAGGGGTTCCAGTTGAGGAATATAGTTATCAAGATACGGGGAATTATTTAGGCAATTTTCCTTATCGTTGGGAGAATATCTCTAATTCTTCTAATTCTTCTAATTCTCCCGGTTTAGTGACTCAACTCAATCAATTAACCGGAACGCCATTAACTTCGTTTCAAGGTTGTTATCGAGGAACACAATTTAAAATTCAGTAAAATCAGGAGAAAACTACAAAGATACTCTTGAAACAAAGGATTTGTTTTAATCTGTTTTATTGGATAAAAAAATAGAGGCGATCGCTGTTGGATCGTCTCTATTAAGTTAAGTGTTAGCTGAGATATATTCTAGAATGTTTCTAGATTATCTAATTAGACTGTTGTTTCGGTTTCAGGGTTTAATAAACCAAAACTTGCTTGATAGTTGTAGACATCAATGCGGGTGACTTGTTCAATAGTGGTGGTTTGAGAGAATTGAACTAAGGCTTCCGTATTCACTTCTGCCTGTAGGAAGGTGTCGAGTTGCAGATCGGGATTTTCTGCTAAGAATTCGCTGCTAAATGGATCGTAACCTGCTGCTAATCCTTGACCAAACATATACTCTACAATTTGAGTATAGTTAAGATCTTCGACGGCTTCGACTTCGTAATGCGTCAGGAGATCGGCAACGGCTTGTTCATTACCCAGATACTGTTCAAAATTATACAGCGGTGAGAGTTCGTTACCTTGTTCTAAAATATCACCCGTTAAGGCATCGTAGACTTCAGTATTATCAAGTTCACCATCAGCATTAACATCGTAGTTAGCTTGATTTTCACTTAAGATATCAGCATATTCTGTGGTAGACCAGTCAACATCAATTACGGGTGAAGTGGAAACACCAGCATTAACACTATACTCAAACACTTGTTCGTGGCTGAGGTGGTAAACATTTTCAATCCGATAGTTTTCCACAATTTCTGTTGCAAACTCATTGCGGAAGTAGTTGACCTCCACGAATTCTGTGGCATCAAGTCCAAGGTTAACTGCATCATTGAGGATGAAGTGTTTGATCTCTTTGACATCAAGGCTGGGAACTTCTTCAGAGGTAATATTAAAGAATTCAGCCACTTGTTGAGTGTATTTTTCGATAAACCCATCAACATCAATGGGAGACAGAGGTAATTCATCCACTAAGCCAACAGTATAGACGTGTTCAATAACTTCTAAGTCGCTGACTTCTTCACCAGATAAATGTGTCTGGCGGTAGTATTCGATATCGACTTTTTCGGAAATATTGCTATACAACCCACCAATAACTAAGATATCGCTGAGTGTTGCAACCGCTTCAATATCAATCTCGTATGCCTCAGCAAGTTCCGCTTTAAATACTCCCCGCAGATACTCTGTTTCAACAAACTCACTAGGATCAATTCCGAGTTTCAAGCCATGTTGGAACATAAATTCCATCACTTGTTGGTGACTAAGTTCAGAGACATCGAAGTCATGACTCATATCACCGTCTTCCATGTCCTCCCCGTCACCCGTCATCCCAGTCATTCCAGTCCCACCAGTCATACCAGTATCACCCGTCATCCCAGTCCCACCAGTCATACCAGTATCACCCGTCATCCCAGTCATACCAGTATCACCCGTCATCTCCTCATCATCCATATCAGACTCATCCATATCAGAGTCCATATCGGAGTCCATATCAGACTCATCCATATCATCCATACCAGAGTCCATATCAGACTCATCCATATCATCCATACCAGTATCGCCAGTCATGCCAGTCCCACCCGTCATGCCAGCATCACCAGTCATGCCAGCATCACCAGTCATGCCAGTCCCACCCGTCATGCCAGCATCACCAGTCATGCCAGTCATACCAGTCCCACCCGTCATGCCAGTCATATCCTCCTCATCCTTACTGAGATGATGTTGCTTCAACTCCTCAGCGTATTGTTGACCATAAGCTTTAATATTGATGGCATCGAGTTTGACTGTTTCGACTTCTAAAATAGCTTTGAATTCGCTACTGTAGGAAATTTGCAGCAATTGTTCAATGCTAAGTTCAGCCATATTATCAACTTCAATTTCTAGATCAGTTAATAACTGGGTTTGCTGTTCAACAGTGAGTTGTTCAAACTGATAATGTAGGAACTTAACATCTAGTTTTGCGAATTCGTTATCTAGCCAGTTAACAACATCTTCAGCAGTAATAGCTTCAGGATCAAGGACGATAGCGTTCATATAAGTCTGACGCAGATACTCGAAGTTAACTACCGTTTCGAGAGAGAAACCTTGTTGCAGTCCTTCACCAAACATGAATTGACTGACTTGATCTAAACTCAATTCAGAGACATCCTCAACTTCGTAAGCCATTTTTAACGCTTCTGCGTATTCATCGATATATTCAGGATAATCAATGGCTGAGAGTTTAATTTCTGTCTCTTCTAAACTGTAGGCTAACTCCACAATTTGACTCGTGGTCAGTTGTTCAATTGCGCTAATTTCAGTTTCAAGAGATAGTAATGTGGTGACTTCTGCTAATGTCAAACTGCCACTTTCAATCAACTCTTTAATTTGATAACCGAGGAAACCGACATCAAGCGTCGAAAGATTTTCCTCGAAGGCTGTAACAATTTCTGCATCTGTGAGAGATTCAATATTTTCGACTTCTAGAACATCTGCGATCGCAGTGGATAAAGTAGACTTGAGATATTCAACATTAACTTCAGTTTGAAAGAGTTTAATTTCAACGTCTTCGCCTAACAAGGCTTGGAAATCTGGATTGTTGACTAAATTAATTAGTTGCTTCGGTGTTAACGTCTCAACTGTTTCAATTTCTGCTTCTAGAATTGTATTAATTTGTTCTAGGGTAACGGTTTCTGCTGCAATTAATCCTTGTAATTGATAGGTAACATATCCGGTATCAACAGTCGTATTTTGACTGACCCATTTTTCAACTGCAAGTTGGCTATTTGCAATGGCGATACCGTAAGTAGACTGAACATATTCAACATCAGTGACAGCCGTATTAATACTAAACTCATCACCCGCGTTACTAAAGGCAAAAGATGAAATTTCATCGAAGGATAATTCTTTGATATTATCAACCTTAAAGTGTTCCTGCAATGCCATCTTGAGTTCTTCGCCATTCGCCTCGAGATAAGCGTCAACATTAAACCAGTTGAGACTACTTAAGTTAACTTCGGTTTGTTCATAGAGATATTCTAAAATCTCTAATTTACTAAATTCTGCAATCCCTTCAACTTCTAATGTTGTCCGAATATAATCGTAGTTAACAACGGTTGAAAGTCCACCAAATTGTAAGTCGAGAACTACAGCATCACTCACTTCAGCCGCCTCAACTTCATAGATATCAGTAATTTTCTCAGCGTTCATTTCACGGTAGACACTGATATCTGCTTCACTGATAAATTCAGTTAAGTTAATTCCCAGTTTCAAGCTTTCTTTAACCATGAAGTTAAAGACCTGTTCTTGACTAATTTCTGTAAGGGTTTCAACCGAGAAAAATTCAGTTAATTGTGCGCTATATTGGGTGCGGTAAGCTTCAATATTGAATGCCGATAATTGATTCTCAATATCAAACCCTGCCGTTAACAGATAGGTTTTGATTTCTTCTGAAGTTAACTCCGTCAGTTCTTTATCCACTGAAATAGCATATTCAGTCAGTTCTGCTTCGTATTTCATAGAAACATACTGAATATCGACAAAAGGCATAGCCTCGCCAAAGATATAATCAATTACAGCATCATCGGTTACATCTGCACCAAATGTAGCTTCTAATGCCTCTTGATACATCATCTTGAAAAAGTCAAGATCCGCGACTTGCTGCAACAGTCCCAGCTTTAATCCTTCACCGGATAAGAAGGCTTTAATTTGACCATCATTTAAATCTTTAACCCGATCAACTTTAAAGAATTCTTTGAGTTCAATCTCAAACTCTTTTCGTGCCTTTTTAAAGTCAATTGGATTGGCTTGTAATCCTTCCTCTTTACCGACTCCTAAAATAAAGGATTTAACTTGTACATCACTAATTTCTTCGACTTCAATGCCATAGAATTCTGTGAGTTCAGCCGCATATTGTACCCGAACATAGGTAACATCAACCATGAAATCTGGCATCAAGCCATCAATCACATCAACATCACTAATTTCCTCGACTGTTTCCACATCATAAACGGCTTGAATTGCTTCACGATGTAGTTTTTCGGTATAATTTAGATTGACAAAAACAGAAGGATTTAAACCTTGTTCAATTCCGGTTTCATCGATGAAGTCTAAAATCGCCTCAAAGCTAGGATTTTCTCCTAATTCAGCCACTATTTCTTCACTGTATACGGCTTTAAGATAGTTTAATCCTACCGCAGCAGAAAGATTCAGTCCTATTTCAATTCCAACAGTATTAACGAAAGCAAAAATATCAACTTCGCTAACTTCATCAAGGGAGTTCACTTCAAAGTGTTCTAAGAGTTCTTCGCGATATACAGCCTTGACATAATTCAGCTTCACCAGCATAGAAGGATTAACACCTGCTTCTAAGCCATCTTCGGTGATAAATTGGAACAGTTCAGTATTGCTAATCTCTGTAATTGATTGACTGAATTTAGCTTCAATTGTTTCGGAAAAGTTAGCTTTGAGATATTCAAAGTCAATCAGAACAGAAGGACTGTCTCCCTCTTCAATTCCCACCGTTGTAATATACTCAAACACTTCGGCTGAGGTAATATTTTCAACCGTTGTTTCAAAGTATTCTTCCAGTTTTTCACTGTAGTTTGCTTGAACGTGTTGGAGACTAATAAAGGGTGAAGGACTTTGACCCGCTTCTAGACCCGCTTCGTTAATGTAACCTAGAATTTGTTGATAGCTAAGTTCTTCTACTGCCTCTACACCGTAAAATTCTGTTAGTTGTTCGCTGTAAGTTGCCAGATAGGATTTTACATCCACAAACGCAGATGAACTCAGTTCTAAATCAACTGCATTTTCATTAACAAATTCTAGAATATCCTCATCGCTAACTTCACTCAGATCTTCTACATTTAACTCAGCTTTTAATAGATCTTCGTAGGTTTCTTTAACGAATTCTAATGTGAAAATACTATCCGGCAATGCTTCAAAATCTGCATCATCTTCATCAGAATCTTCTTCGTTGTCTTCTTCTTCTTCTTCTTCGTCAACAACGTCAGAATCATCGTCTGCTTCATCTTCATCAACAACGTCAGAATCATCATCTTCTGCTTCCTCGCCGCTATCATCTGTAGACCCAGGATTACTTAAATCTGGCAGTCCTAAACTGGGGTCAAAACCAAAATCTGGTTCACCCAATTCATTGTCATCATTGTCGATATCAGAATCATCATTATCGATATCAGAATCATCATCATCGATATCAGAGTTATTTTCATTATCGATATCAGAATCATTCCCAATATCTGAGTCGAGATCATTATCTATATCAGAATTATCATCATTATCATTATCTTCATCTGTTCCTGTATCTTCTGTGGGTGGATTTTCTTCAGGCGTGGTGACAATAACTTCAAGATTATCAGCAATTAGTTTAAACAATTCAGAAACATTCAGTTCAGCTAAACTAGAAATTTCAAGAACTTCAAGAATTGTAGAAGTCTGAATGGATAAATTAAACAGACGATTCTCAACAATACCGTATTCTAAGAAGTGTTCGACAGCAGTGATAATACCGCTAGAAACTGCCGCTGCGACATCAGGATTTATCGCGAGATATTCATCAGGATCAAATAGATCATTAAACTTGAGATTTTGTGATTGTCCAATTTTTATGAAGTGTTGGAAAACACTCATTTGATTCGCTTCTAATTCTGCTTCAACCCCTGTATTTAAGGCTAAATAGTCTTGAGTTTTGAAGAAATAGTTGAACTCTCGCCGTTCAAATTGTCCAATATTTAAGAAATGAGAAACTGCCGTTGTTTCGCTATTCTGAACGGCTAAACTGACATCAACATTCAGTTCTAGATAGGCTTTCGTACTAAAGGTATAACTAAACTCTCTAGATTCAAATTGACCAAAACTAACAAAGTGGTTTAAGGCGCGACTTCGGATATATAATTCTTTGGCTTCTGGGTTTGTTTCTTCCAGAAAATCCCTATCAAAATCACTGGCAAATACTTCAGCTAAGTCTGGATTTAATTCCAGATAATCTGACATTTCAAAAATATCACTACAAACACGGCCTTCGTATTGACCAAAAGCTAAAAAATGTTCTTGTGCTGTTAAAGTGAAACTACCATTTTCAATAGCCGCTTTAACATCTGGATTATTTTCTAGATAGGTTGCTTCATCGAATAATAAATCTAAAACTGTATTAATTTTAGGGGTTTCAATGAGTAATGTCGATTCCATAATTGAGTAATTTCTCCGTGTTATTTGTCGCGATCAATCAGACTAAAAGCTTAATCAAGGCTAGATGTTGTCTACTGCACCCGAAAATAATGATGCTCGATTCAAACAATTTTATTTAGGTAGAATTTAGAAATATGTGATGCTCTTAGATTTGATTAATCTGATACTTTCAGTGTATTAACTATAGATAAAAGTATCGTTAGTTATTGATGAGAAAATTTTAATTCTATCAACTTACTATTTTAAATTATAGAAAAAATAGACAAATATACCATCCGATAAATTACGGATTTTTATTAATCTGATATATAAAGCATCAGTAAATTTACTGAGATTAAATTATAATAAAAAATAAGCTGAGTCTCCCGGATAAACTCAGCCGTTGAATCTAAATATTTTCTGTTAAATAGTAAGAATTTACATTGATTTTACCCAATCAATATATTAAGCAATTTTTATTAAAAAATTATATAATTTTGCTTTAACTTAACCCTGAAGAATTACTCTGACTGGCTTAGGGCTGTAGGAATCTCTAATCACTTAATTTCGATAGTAAAAGTACTAATAGCGGTATCACACAGCATTCATAGAGACTGATTGAGTTTCACTTACTTTTATAGACGAACCCGTAAAGGTAATAGTTCCCCAATTGTAAAATTAAACGGACAATCGATATCCCATTCCTCGCAATGTTTCAATATGACCCGTCCCTAGCTTTTTACGCAGATAGCCCACATAAACATCCACAATATTAGATCCAGGATCGTAATCATAACCCCAAACTTGATCTAAAAGTTGTTCTCGACTTAAAACCTGACCGGGATGACGCATTAAGGTTTCTAGAAGCTGAAATTCTTTGGCAGATAAGTTGATGGGGCGATCGCGTAGCGTGTTGCTTTGCAACGTATCGCCAACAGATACTTGACGAGTATATAAATCCAAACGAATTTTACCACATTGCAACAAACGCTCTTCTGGAGTATTTGTAATAGCAGGTTGTCTTAAACGGGCTCGAATACGAGCCAATAATTCGGCAAAACGAAAGGGTTTAGTCACATAATCATCGGCTCCGACTTCAAAACCTGTCACTTTATCTTCGACTTGATCTCGGGCGCTGAGAATAATCACAGGTAAATATTCTCCTTGACCGCGGAGTTGTTGCAGAACTTCAAAACCGTCCTGTTGTGGTAAATTTAAATCTAAAATCAGTAGGTCAAACTGAGAGCTTAATGCTTGATCGACTGCATCAGCACCATTAGTCGTAACCGTCGTGGTAAAACCATTGGCACGTAATCCTTTTTCGAGAAACGCCGCAATTCGGGGTTCGTCTTCAGCAATTAAAATCTGGCTCATTCAATCAAACCTGATAACGAAGTAAAAGCTAGTAGATCACCCATTATCATGTTTAACGTAGCGACTATTTGAACCGCTCGTAACTCAGTATGACATGGAGATGATCTAACTTTAAGGGGTCAATGTGACAGTTTATCATCCTAAATCCGCCCATGAGGACGGGTTAGGTGGATTATTAAATTTTCCCCTGATATTTTGTCATTGTCACCCGAAACTCTCTAAAATTTATCAAACTTCTACCCGTAAATATTATAAGTAGAAATCCAATGATCAAAAAATTCGTTGTATTACCCTGTCTGTGTTTACTGTTAACTCTGTTTGCGATGGGTTGTGCAGAACTAACCAGCTTATCACAGTCAGAAAATCAAGTCGTTGCGGTTGCCCAGATCCAAGGGGCGGCTGATTCTAATCTCTCTGGGACTGTAACGTTGATTCAAACGCAAACTGATGGTATTCTCCCCACCGTAGAGATACAAGCCGATATTGCGGGTTTACCAGCCAATACCAAACATGGATTACATATCCACGAAACAGGTCAATGTGAACCGGACTTTAAGGCAGCAGGGGGACATTTTGATCCCGGCCCCTTTGGTGAAACTAATCCAGATGCAAATCATCCGTTTCACATGGGAGATTTACCCAATTTAGTGGCAGATGGGGCCGGAAACGCCAGATTAACTCATCGCACCAGTCGCGTGACTCTCTCTCAAGGGCCACTGAATCTATTTGATACCGACGGTAGCGCCATTATTGTTCACGTCGATGCGGATCAAGGAACCACTGGAGTGAGTGGCGGCGCAGGTGGCGGTCGCTTGGGTTGTGGTGTAATTCAGTTACAGTCTTAATTGTTTGTGATTTACTCTTTGTGATTTGTTTGCGTTGAATTATGATGACTCATGTAAGTCTACACCCTCTCCCTTTCTGCAATCTCTTTCAAAGCGGCGATCGCACGATCTAATTCAACTTGTATCTGATCTAAAATATCTTGTGCTTCCGACTGAGAAAATCCGGTGCCGCTATCTACACTCTGACGACCCACAAGCTCTAACTGTTGGCAACAATCTGATAAGATAAAAGCTCCTAAAGTGCCACTAATTGACTTGAGAGAATGGGCTGCATCTTTGAGATCCCCTGGGTCATCGCTGACAATTGCTGCTTTTAGGGTTTCTAAGAGTTGGGGAACTGTTTCAAAGTAAATGTCTATCACCTCATCGAGTGCGTCTATTTCTTCGAGAGACTCAATCACCGTTATGTTTAAAACTTTGGCATGACCGTTTTGAGGAGGGGTTTGATCTGCAATGATCAACGGACTCTCCTGAGGCTGTACGACCTCGCCATTGTCTGCACCCAAAGACCGACACTGCCTTAACACTTCCACCAGTTGTTCCATGCGAATCGGTTTACTAATATAATCATCCATGCCTGCCGCAATACATTCGGCGCGATCGCTTTCCATGGCATTAGCCGTCACTGCAATAATTCGGGGCCGATCTGTACGCAGACCCTTGCCGTATAACTTTTGAATTTGCCGCGCGGCTTCTAAGCCGTCCATCTCTGGCATTTGCATATCCATCAAAATCACATCATAAGATTGTCGTCGGAGTGCCTCTAAAACTTCTAAACCATTGCCCGCAACATCGGCACGATATCCCATCCGTTGTAAAATTTGTAGTGCAACTTTCTGGTTCACTAAATGATCTTCAGCCAATAAAATTCTTAAAGGGATTTGTTGCGCTAGCAAGGGAATATCTTGACGCAGTTGAGTCTGGCCTTGTAAACGCACCTCTAACGGTTGTCCCCCTAACAAATTCACCAATGCATTGTAAAGTTGAGATTGCTTGATGGGTTTATTCAAGAAAGCGGTAAATTTGCCTAAACCATGCTGACTTCGGTTTTGCCGCCCCATTGAGGTTAAAATCACTAGGGGTAACTGTTTGCGAGTCGGTAGCTGCCGAATACGATGGGCTAAATCCAACCCTGTCATATCTTGCATTTGCATCTCTAAAATGGCAACGTCAAAGCAATCATCATCCGATAGCTGTTCTATTGCGGAAAATGCTGTGGTGACGGTTTGAGTCTCCATTCCCCAAGATTGGGCTTGCTGGAGTAACATTTGTTGATGGGTTCCTTTCTCATCGACAATCAGTAAGCGTTTCCCTTGCAATTGTGGGTTTTGATTCCAATCTGACAATAAGCTACTTCTCGATTCTGCAACTATCGTAAAGTAAAATATTGCCCCCCGAGACTCTATATCCTCCTGAGACGGCTGAAAATCTTCTGGTGGAGAACCTGCAACGGTTTGATGACTCACAACCCACATTTGCCCCCCCATCATCTCTGCTAAGCGTTGAGAGATCACTAACCCCAGTCCCGTGCCGCCATATTGACGATTTGTGGAAGAGTCTACCTGACTAAACGACTTAAATAGCCTATCCATCCGTTCTGGGGGAATACCAATTCCGGTATCTTTGACGGCAAATCGAATTTCATAACGGTTATGATTGAAACGGTCTGAGTCAGTTTCGGCTTTAATCGGAGTGGCTTCTACCGAGACGACAACTTCGCCATATTCGGTAAATTTCACCGCATTACTGAGAAGATTGACTAAAATTTGTCGTAACCGCGCCATATCACCCACCACTTGAGTCGGAGTAAAGGGATCGAGTAGATAAGCAATCTCTAAGTTTTTGCTGGCCGCTTTTGCCGCGAGTAAATCTAAGGATTCTTCAATACTGGTGCGAATTTGGAAGGGATGTTTTTCTAACTCTAATTTGCCGGATTCAATTTTAGAAAAATCTAGAATATCGTTAATTAAGGAAAGTAAGGCATCGCTACTACTACGAATCGTTTCGACATAGTCTTGTTGAATGATTTCTAGGGGGGTTTCGAGTAATAATCCCGTCATGCCAATTACGGCATTCATGGGGGTGCGAATTTCATGACTCATGGTGGCGAGGAATTCACTTTTAGCGCGAGTTGCGGCTAAGGCTTCATCTCTGGCGCGGGCTAAATCAGCGGCGGTTTGCTGACGTTCCATTTCTCCCCCAATCCATTGGGCCATTAATTTTAATAATTCTTGATCGACGGCTTTAAAGGGGTCTTGTTTGGCTTGATTACTCCAAAAACACAGTGTGCCATATAATTGTCCGGCAACCCAAACGGGTGTTCCCATAAACGCTTCTGTTTTAAAGCGCGGTTCAATAGGGCAAAAAGAAAAGCTAGAAAACTGAATGGATTCAAAATAAAGCAGTTTATTGGTTGTGGCGATCGCCCCACAAAATGTCTGGCTAACATCAATTAAGTTGCCCGCTTGAAATAACGGATCATGAGCAGCGGTTGCCATTACTTCTGCTAAATTCGGGTTTAAGTCTGTCTGTTCTTCGGGTTTTATTTGACAAAATAGTCCTTTTTCTAAGCCAAATTGACGGCAGCCCATGTGTATAATTTGCTGAATTTGTTCAGAGAAACTTAATAAACGCGAAGAGGTCACTTGATACAATTCTCTGATAGACGCTTCGCTATTTTGTAGGTCTTGTTCCCGTTGTTTACGATCTGTGATATCTCGTGAAACGCCTAATATTTCTTGAGTGATACCACTCGTTTGATCGCATATTCCACTGCTGGTGGTTTCAAACCATAAATAGTCTCCGTTACGATGACGAATGCGATAAGTTACGGTGTAAACAACGTTTTGTGTCAGTACAAAAGAATGGGCTTTTGTCAAGGCATCAATATCATCCGGATGAAGATAACGATTTGGACGAGTTCCAATCATTTCTTCGGGTTCATATCCCAGCAAGAAACGACAAGCAGGAGAGGCATAAAGAATTAAACCCGTGGGAGAATGGCGAGTAATTAAGTCTGTGGCGTTTTCTGCCATTAAGCGATATCGTTGTTCGCTTTCTTTACCTTGAGATAAAGCTTGTTCTAAGGCTTGTAACATCCCATTTAGGGTAATTCCTAAACTCGACAGTTCATCGTCTCCCGACATAGAGACTCTTAAGGATAAATCACCCGTTTGACTAATTTGACTGACTTGTTTGTCGAGACGATATAGGCGGGATAATACCTGTTTTTCCAGGACGAGTAACGTGATCCCCCCAATAATTAAACCTACAATTAAAGCCGCCAGGGTGAGATAGCGTTGGCTAGCGGTCCAACGTTGATAAATTTGGCGATCGCTATCGACAACCAGTTGTAATCCGGGTTGGTTGAAAAAGTCATTCAGGGTGGCTGTCCCGATAATCTGATAGGGATCAACTGGAGTAATATCAATCACAGCATTCCCTAAATATTGAGTGAATTTTATAAAAGATTCTGTAATCTTTCTAGACAACTGTTGTTTTGGATTTGTCCGAATTTGAATGGCTAATTGAGTTGTATTAGCTAGAGATTGAATTTCTTCTGTTTCTAAATAGCGCCCTAAGACTAATAAACCTCGACTTGGGCCGATAGCAGTGCTGGTTAAAACGGGTCTAGCCGCTAATAAAACCAGCTTGTCGGGTAACATTAAAAGACCTGCTGTAGACTGATAAAACAGAGTTTTTGTTAATTCATTTTGCAGCTCTTCAGAAACCGGGGCTTCAATTTTTTGCTTCAGATCAAAGCCTTTTTGATAAATGATTTGATGGTTTTGATCAATTAAAATAAAAAAATTTATTCGTAAATCTGCAAAGGTTTCATTAACTAAATTTGATGCAATATAATTCTGATGTTTTCCATCTATAAATGTATAAGTATCGTCCCATTTAGCATAATCTTGCGCGACAGTATCTAAGCTTGCTAGGTTCGCATCTAAGGCATTCAAAGCCCGAACAACATCTTGCTGAACATCTTGAACTTCTAATTTATGAAAGTCATGGTACAAAATTAAAGTCGCCGTAGCATACAAAACCCCGATTAAACTGACGAGTGCTACACTAATAATCAGCAATGTTTTTTGACGTAATTTCATCCTAAATCTACTCATTGATGGTGCTACCTAGCTAGCAATTTGCGTCGATCTGCATGCACCCATTAACCCAACGGGATTTTGTCTTCTCATCCGATTCTCAGCGATTGTGAGATCAGTGTGCGGTTATTGGTGTTTAACCGGGTTATGGATGAGAATGTGACCCTGATAATTATTAATTCTAGCTTGAATAGCTGAATGGTTTCCATGATGGATTAAGCGGAGTGCCGTAACGCATTCAAATTATCAATCTCCTATACGTGCATCTCAGCAATAACTAAAATTTTAATGGTTTTATCCGCTTTACCTTACTGTAGACATCGTCAGAAATCCGTAACCTTGATCCCATGATCCCATCTCTTGACTCTGTCTGATTCTAGAAAATAGGCGAAACTTTTGAGAATCTTAACGGGGATATAGGTTTTTTAATAGAGCGTTACAAAAAATTCATGTCACAATAGAACTAACATAAAGTCATAATGAGTTACTAAAAGGACATTTAACGTGGTAGCCCTAAAAGATAATATTACATCCAATCGCTTAACCATTGCCGTCGAAGAGATTGCACCCCAAACGACAACCATTCGATCTTTAGATTGGGATCGCAGTCGCTTTGATATCGAATTTGGTTTGCAAAATGGTACAACTTATAACTCTTTTATTATCCGAGGCGAGAAAACCGCCCTGGTTGATACAAGTCATGCTAAATTCCGTCAACAGTATCTAGAAACTCTACAACAACAGGTTTCCCTAGAAGAGTTAGATTATTTAATTATCAGTCACACAGAACCCGATCACAGTGGACTCGTAAAAGATATCCTAGAACTAGCCCCTCATATTACGGTGGTTGGGGCAAAAGTCGCACTACAATTCCTCGATAACTTAGTGCATACCCCCTATGAACGCCTGATGGTGAAAAGTGGGGAAAGCTTAGATTTAGGCAATGGTCATGTTTTAGACTTTGTTAGCGCCCCCAATTTACACTGGCCAGATACCATTTTTACCTATGATCGCGCCACCCAAACCCTGTTTACCTGTGATGCTTTTGGGATGCATTACTGTTCAGATTATACCTACGATCAGAATTTAGCCGAGATTGAAGCCGATTATCGCTTCTATTATGAATGTTTAATGGCTCCTAATGCTCGTTCTGTGATCAATGCGATCAAGCGAATGGATAAACTGGGAGAAGTGAACACCATTGCCACCGGACACGGGCCAATTTTACGGCACAACGTGGTAGAATTGGTGGGGCGCTATCAGGATTGGAGTAAAGCCCAAACCAAAGCTGAAACAACGGTTGCTGTGTTTTACTATTCTGATTATGGTTATAGCGATCGCCTGTCTCAAGCCATTGCCCACGGGATTACTAAAACAGGGGTAGCGGTAGAAATGATGGATTTGCGATCGGCTGAACCTCAGGAAGTGCGAGAATTGGTAGAGATGGCAAAAGGCTTTGTCATTGGTGCACCCCCCATTTCTGATGCTGGGTCTCAAACCGCAGATGAAGCCATTAGTACTATTGTGGCATCGGCTAATAAAAAACAATTCTTTGGATTATATGAGTCTGGCGGCGGTAATGATTTATCGGTTTATCCCTTACAAACCAAATTAAATGATGCCGGATTAAAACAGATTTTTCCGTCTATTTTAATTAAAGAAACCCCTCACGATACCACTTACAAATTGTGCGAAGAAGCCGGAACTGATTTAGGACAGCGCTTAACCGTGGCTAAAAACGTGAAGCAAATGAAGTCCCTTGATAATGACTTGGATAAAGCTTTAGGTCGTCTCAGTGGTGGGTTATATATTATTTCGGCAGCCAAAGGAGAAGTCAATAGTGCAATGCTGGCCTCCTGGGTAACTCAAGCCAGTTTTGAACCCTTGGGACTCAGTATTGCGGTGGCGAAAGATCGGGCAATTGAAGCGTTAATGCAGGTTGATGATCGGTTTGTTTTGAATGTTTTAGCAGAAGACAACTATCAAAAATTAATGAAACATTTCTTACAACGGTTTGCCCCTGGGGCGGATCGTTTTGCGGGAGTGGACACACAAACAGCTAAAAATGGTAGCCCAATTTTAACCCAAGCGGTGGCTTATCTGGAGTGTACCGTTGCCAGTCGGATGGAATTGAGTGACCATTGGGTGATTTACGCGACTGTTGATAACGGACGAGTCAGCGATCCTGATGCTTTACCCGCTGTGCATCATCGTAAAGTGGGAAATCATTATTAAGGGTTAGTGGTTATTGGTCATGGATTATTAGTGATTAGCATTGATTCTTCACAGAAGAGATTAGACTTTAAACCCAGAGTCAAGTCTGATGACTATTAATAAACAACTCAGGATAAATGACTGACAACTAACAACTAAAAACTAATAACAAATGACCAATAACCTTTACTACTGTTAATTTTTAATTATTTAAAATCATGTTTAATTCAAAGCCCCGTGATGTTCAAACTTTATTGATTGCAAAAGATACAAAGGTATTACGCTCGCGAACTTGGGAACGGCTGAAGTTTGAAGTCGAATATTCTTTACAACGGGGAACAACGGCTAATAGTTATTTGATTCAAGCAGAAAAAACAGCTTTAATTGATCCGCCAGGAGAATCTTTCACCGCTAACTATATTGAATCTCTCAATATGCGGTTGAATTGGACTGAATTAGACTATATTATTTTAGGGCATTTTAATGCGAACAGAGGCACAACGTTAAAAGCATTATTAGCCTTAGCCCCTCAAGTTACTTTTATTTGTTCTAATCCAGCAGCATTAGCGTTAAAATCCTATTTTAGTGAAGTAGAAGAAACCATTAATCTAAAAGTTATTAAAGGGGAAGAGACTCTAGATTTAGGCGGTGAGCATCAATTAAAATTTGTTTTAGCCCCAACGCCTCGCTGGCCGGATGGATTACTAACGTATGATCCAGCGACTCAAATTTTGTTCAGTGATAAGTTATTTGGGGCGCACGTTTGTGGCGATCAAGTATTTGATGAAGGCTGGACAATTTATAGTGAAGATCGGCGGTTTTATTACGATAGTTTATATGCGGCACAACCGAAACAACTGCTAAATATTTTAGATAAAATTGCCAATCTTCCTACGATTCAATATTATGCAACGGGTCACGGGCCGCTGGTGCGATATGGTAAAACTGAACTGACAACATTATATCGTCAATGGAGTGAAAAACAAAAGTCTCAAGACTTACAAGTGGTGTTATTATATGCCTCTGCTTACGGTAATACAGCCACAATTGCTAGCGCGATCGCCAAAGGTTTAACCAAGTCAGGAGTGGCGGTAGAATCGATTAATTGTGAGTATGCAAAATCAACTGAAATTAAAGCAGCAATTGAAAAATGTGATGGCTTTATTATTGGTTCTCCGACTTTAGGGGGTCATGCACCCACGCAAATTCAAACGGCATTGGGAATTGTTTTAAATACCGCTTCTGCGAATAAATTAGCCGGGGTTTTTGGGTCTTTTGGTTGGAGTGGAGAAGCGATTGATTATTTAGAAAATAAGTTAAAAGATGCTGGGTTTAAAATGGGATTTGAACCCATTCGGGTGAAGTTTAAACCGACGGATGTGACGATTCAAACCTGTAAAGAAGCAGCGATTGATTTTGCTCAATCCTTAAAACGATCTCAAAAACTCAGAACCGCCCGATCTTCAGTGACTGCGGCTGGGTCCGATCGCACTGCCCAAGCGGTGGGACGTTTGGTGGGATCGTTATGTGTGATGTCTTGTCGGCGAGGGGAAGTTAATAGCGCCATGTTGGCTTCTTGGGTGTCTCAAGCCACATTTAACCCACCGGGTTTAACCATTGCCGTTGCCAAAGATCGGGCATTAGAATCTTTAACTTATCAAGGAGATCAATTTGTTCTGAATATATTAGAAGAAGGGCAGCAATTGCGAAAGCATTTTATGAAGCGGTATGCACCGGGAGAAGATCGCTTTGCGGATGTCGCCACAGAGGAAGCAGAAAATGGCTGTTTAATCTTAAAAGATGGTTTAGCTTACCTCGAATGTGAAGTGCAGCAGCGGATGGAATGCGGCGATCATTGGATCGTTTATGCGGTGGTGAAAAATGGTAAAGTTCTCAGTTCAGAAGGGGTAACTGCGGTTCATTATCGTAAAACGGGAACCCATTATTAATCTTTTTACGTCAAACAGGGCAGGTTAATATGGAACAACTGTGACCAAGAAAGCAAGATGAGCAATCGAATGCTACGCCGCCCCTTTTGGAAGCGATTTCTGCCAATCATTCTGTTTATGATGACATTAGTGGGATGTCGGATTTGGAGTTTAGCCCCCGAATCACAACCGTTAACCTCAGTCTCATCTTTGCCTTTGCCACAGTTACCCGACTGGATTGAGGAAATTAGCCCGACAGGAGAGGCAACGAGCGCAAGTCAAGTACGGGTAAGGTTTAAGTATCCGTTAATTCCTGTTGAACAGCTAGATTCTCCCCGGCAACGTCAACTGTTGAATCGGTTTGAAATGACACCCAATCTACCGGGGCATTTTCGCTTTCTTACCCCTCGGATGGTGGGGTTTCAAGCAGATAAAGCTTTACCTCTGTCTACTCGCGTACAAGTGAGATTGAAGCAAGGATTAGGGGATTTAGAGAATCATCGTTTAGAACAAGATTTAGCTTGGACATTTCGCACAGAGTCGATACAATTTTCCGATTTACCCGGAACAGAAACCCGTGCAGGCAGTGTTGAAAATCCAGTGGGATTAATGCCGCAGTTATCGTTTCGTTCTAATGTTCAGTTAGATCTAAAATCGTTACAGGAACACGTCAAACTGGCTCTAGAAGGGAGTAACGAGGTTGTCCCGGTTAAGGTTGCCTTGAGTAAAAATGAGTTTGACCCAGAGGAATTATCGCCTCAGGCACAATTTAACCCAGCATATCATAATTGGCATTATACGATATCTCCGACCAAAAGTCTAGCAAAATCTGCAATTTATACCTTAGAAATTACACCGGGAGTGCGTCCAATTCAAGGGAATTTAGACAGTCAATTTATCGTTTCTACGCAAGTTCATACTTACGAACCGTTGCAGTTTAAAGAGGTAGAATCTTACGGTCAACCCAATCGAGGGGGAACCTTTGGACGGTTTGAAAATGGCAGTCCTCAGCTTCAGTTTAACCATGGAATCATTGCTGAATCCGCGATTAATCATATTACAATTAGTCCACCACCCAAAGATGTTCCTCGAGTACTCCAAACTTATGATGGTGCAAATGTTGTCACGATTAATCCTTGGGCTTTATCACCGCAAACTGAGTATACAATTACAATTAATAAAGGATTAGAAGATCAATTTGGTCAAACCTTAGAAAATCCTGTTAGTGTTTCTTATCAAACCGGAGATTTAGCGGCGGATATTCAAGTACCCAATGGACTGAATATTTTTCCGGCGAATCAGCCTTTACAACTAAATATTTCAACGATTAATTTACCTCAAAATCGTTATCAAGCGATTTACCGAACAGTCAAGCCCACCGATTTAGTTTATACCGATACGGCTTATCCGCGACCGAGCCGAAAAAGATTATTACCGTCTAAAAATGCTTGGCGTTCTTATCAGATTGAACAGCCTGATAATGAGGTGGTTAATACTGCTATTAATTTACAAAAAAGATTAGGTAAAGAGACAGGATTACTCGCGTATGGTGTGCAAGCAAGAACTAATTCTTATACTGAAGAAGGACAGAAAAGATGGAATAATCCCGAATTTTATGGATTAGTTCAATTAACCAATTTAGGGGTATTTGCTCAATGGTTTCCCGAGTCAGGAATAGTCCGAGTTCATCATTTAGAAGATGGAACCCCTGCGGCTGAAGCAACCATAGAAATTTATCAATCTAAACTTGATGCGGAAACTTTTCCCACTCCAAAAGCTTGTGCAACTGGAACAACAAATGAATCGGGTATTTTGCAGTTAAATCAGGCAGATTTACAACAATGTATGAATGGCGAACGCTTTACAGAGTCGCCGGAATTATTAGTGATTGCTAAAGAAGATCAAGATTGGGCATTTACTCGTACTTATGCTTACAGTGGCGCTTATGGTTATGGGATTTATCCAGAATGGGAATCAAATAAACCTCAATCTCGCGGTGTAATCTTTTCAGATCGTCAACTTTATCAACCGGGAGAAAAAATAGCTATTACAGGTGTGGCTTATTCTTTAGAAAATGGAGAATTAAATAAACAGTCTCAAACGGATTATCAGGTAATATTAATTCAGCCGGATGGAGAAGAACAGGATTTAGGCAGTTATACCACGAATGAATTTGGTACTTTTTCGATTGAATCTTCTCTCGATGGGAATACAGCGTTAGGAGATTATACTATCGAAGCAATAGGAAATAATGGGGTAGAAATTTATGGTTATTTCCGAGTTGCTGAATTTAAACCGCCGAACTTTAAAGTTGATGTCAATGTAGAGAAAAATATTGCAATTGCTGGGGAAAGTTTAGCGGTTAATACTGATAGTGACTATTTATTTGGTGCGCCTGTTGCAGCGGCGAAAGCGCAATATTATGTGACTCGAACTCCGACTCGGTTTATTCCTCAAAATTGGCAAGAATATTCCTTCGGGCAACAGTGGTATTGGCCGGAAGAACAGCCGAGTGTTTCTAGTGATGTTTGGCAGAGAAATCAAGTTTTAAATGAGCAAGGGAAAGATAATCAAACGGTTAAGATAGCCAAAGATTTACCTTATCCCATGGAATATCGGATTGATGTAGAAGTGTCTGATGTTTCTAATTTAGCGGTTTCTAATTCTCAGACAGTAACTGCTTTGCCGAGTAATCGTTTAATTGGTTTGAAAAGTTCGTTTGTCGCCGAAGCCAATCAAGAGTTTCCAGTAGAAGTCATTGTCACAGATGCTCAAGGAAATGTGCTTGATAATGTTGGCGTTCATCTAGAGTTACAAAAGATGAATTACAGCAGTGTCACTCGGGTGATTGAAGGCGGACAAACGGCAAAAAATCAGATTGAATATGAGACAGTAGAAGACATAAAAGTACAGTCTGAGAAAATAGCAAAAACGGTTAATTTAACGCCGCCTGATTCAGGTTCTTATCGTATTCGAGCAAATTTTAATAATAGTTCCGATGCAACAGCAACAGATTTACAAATTTGGGTAACAGGAAATAGTGCCGTCAGTTGGGGAAGTCAAGATGAAGATGTTTTAGAAATTAAGTTAGATAAAGATAAATATCAACCCGGTGAAACAGCAACCGCATTAATTCAATCTCCCTTTGAAAGTGGAGAACTTTATTTTGCAGTGATTCGGGATAAACCGCTATATCAAATACAAAAAACAGTTACAGGAGGTGCGCCACAAATTCAGTTTACAGTCACGCCAGAAATGTTACCCAATGCAGCCGTAGAAGCGGTATTAGTGCGTCAAGGAATACCCTTATCTGAAGTTGAACCGGGTCGTGTTGATAAGTTAACCAAAATTGGTTTTGTGCCGTTTGAAACGGACTTAAAAGATCAATCTTTACAAGTTAATGTTAAACCGATACAAACGGAATTAAAACCCGGTGCAGAACAAACTTTAGAACTGGAATTGCAAGATGTTAATAATCAACCGATTCGCGGACAATTAACCGTGATGGTAGTGAATGATGCCATCTTGCAACTAACAGGTTATCGTCCCCCAAATCTATTAGAAACAGTGTATGCACCCCAACCGATTTCAACTCGTTTTAGTGATAATCGTCCGGATGTTACCGTCGCACAAGAAAGCAGTCTGAGGGCAGAAAAAGGTTGGGGTTATGGCGGTGGATTATCTTCGAGTATTGCTAGTCCTCGGCTGCGGAAAGACTTCCAACCTTTAGCGTATTATCAGGGTTCAGTGATTACTGATAATCAAGGAAAAGCCAGCGTTAAATTTAATCTTCCTGATGATTTAACTACCTGGCGAGTCATGGTTATGGCAACAGATAATAACTTCCGTTTTGGTTCAACTGAAGCGACATTTATTACCACTCAGCCACTCCTTTCTAATCCGATTTTACCGCAATTTTCCCGTCCTGGAGATAAAATTTTAGGTGGAGTTTCTATTACCAATACTACCAAAGATTCGGGACTGGTGGATATTACCGGAAACTTAAATCAGGGTGTTAAGTTTTCTGCTAATAATAAAGAGAATCAAACCATTCAAAGAAGATTACAACCCGGAACTCAAGCTTATCAATTCCCCATGGTTGTAGAAGAACCGGGAACCACTCAAGTTCGTTTTACCACTGAATTTAATAATCAATCTGATGCCTTTGAAGTGCCGTTAGAAGTAAAACCTTACACGGTAACAGAACAAGTTATAGAAACGGGAAGTACAACCGAAAATCTGATTGTTCCGATTAATGTCAGTCGCAATATGATCCGGGATGTTGGGGGATTAGATATTTCTATTTCCAATACTTTAATTCCCCAAATTACGGCTCCAGCAAAAGCCATCTTTAATCAAATAGAAACGCCTTTTCTACACCCTCAGATTAATCAACTGGTGATTTCCGCCAATTTACAACAACTTGGGCAAAAGTATAATCAAACCTTCTCCGAATTAAATTTAAGCGATAAAGCATCCACTGCTATCGAAAATATTACTGCGATGCAAGCAGAAGATGGTGGCATGATGGCTTATCCTCAGCAAACCCTTTCTAGTCCGTTTCTCTCTGTTTATACTGCCGAAGCCTTAGCCAAAGCCTCTGAAGCAGGCATAGAAATTCCCTCAGAATTAATCAATTCTTTACAAGGGTATTTACAGCAAGTTTTAGCGAACCCTGGAAAAGATAATTTCTGTTCTAGCTTAGTCTGTAAAAATCGTCTACGATTAAATATATTGATGGCGTTGGCGAATTGGGAAGCGCCTCGAAATGAATTTATTGCTGATATTTATGGCTTACGCAAAGAATATGATCTGGTTACTCAAATTAAACTCGCCAGATACTTGACAAAATTCCCGCAATGGCAATCAGAATTAGACAATTTACTAACAGAATTAAACGAAGTTATTTATCAAACTGGCCGCACAGCGACTTTAAATATACCCCCACAAGAACAATGGATGAGTTCAGCAACCGTAGCCCAAGCACAAGCATTGCAGTTAATGATTAGCCAAAATCGTTCACCGGAATTGTTAGATAAATTACTACAAAGTTTACTTGATTTACGCCGAGATGGAATGTGGGGAAATGGCTATGATAATGCCACCGCTTTAACTGCATTAGTGGCTTATGCTGAAACAGAATCAATTCCTGAAAATATATCTATTGAAGTTCAATTAGGCAGTAAAAAGTTAGGTTCAGTTCAGTTAAACAAAACAGATAATACCAACTGGAATTTAACTTTACCCTTGAAAGAATTACCGCCAGGAAAGAATAATTTAATGATTACTCCCGCTGACAATAATAAATTCAATTACTTAATTACTTTCAACTATCGCTTACAAGGGAATCAACCAGGACGATTTAACGGTTTAAGGGTAGATCGAAATATTCGGCTGGCCAATGATAATCAAGTCTTAGAAAGTATGGGACTTTCTCCCATAGAAACCCCGTTTCAAGTCTTACCTGGACAAGTGTTCGATATGGGTTTAGAATTAATCGTAGATCATCGTGTTAATCATGTGATGATTACTGATCCATTACCTGCGGGTATGGAAGCGATTGATAGTAATTTTAAGATTAGTAATCAAGCCGTACAAGCGCAAACGGATAGCTGGGAAATTGATTATCAAACAATCTATCAAGATCGCATTTTTGCCTATGCCGATACTTTAGAACCAGGCGTTTATCAACTGCATTATTTAGTCCGTTCTGTGACTCCCGGTGAGTTTCTCTGGCCGGGTGCAAAAATCAGCTTACAATATGCACCCGAAGAGTTTGGTCGAACAACTTCTGCTATTTTAGTAGTCTCTCAATAGTCTAAAATGAACAGAATTAATTGAATTCTAAGGATGAATTTGTCCTAAAACTAATCGTAGACGGTCATAATCATCTTTGAGTAAAATACTTAACATTCTTCCGGCTTCAACTAACCAGCTTCGGTCTGCATTTCGTAGTTGATAAATTTCTCGAATAGAAGCGGCAATTAAAGCATCGACAGGGGCTTGACTCACCTGCAATAATGTTCGCAGGAAATCAAACTGACCGCTAAAATTAATCACTTCATCTGGGCTACACTGATAGACCCCTTGATGAATTTGTGGGGGACGAGGCGGAATATATTGATAAAATTTACCAAAATTAGCCTGAAAGCCATTCTGTCCTGCTGGATGTGTTTCAAACCCTAAAATAGCAACTCGAAATTCCGTTTTTAACATCGAGAAAATCTGAGGTTGTTGTTCCCTTAATTCTTCCAAAGATAACCCTAATGCCCGCGCCCGATGAACTGAGTCAATGGGGCTAGTTGTGGCATGGTAAACAACCCCATAGATTTTATTACCCGACTCCTCATCCAATGCTTTAACCCAACTCCCAAACGGTGGCATCACCGGAAAACTTAAGTCTTCTGGTTCTAAACATTGGGCCAGAAACTCTGTGGTTGAAGTTTCAATCACCTCAGCAAAATGATTCGGCGGACGATTAACTGTTGTAAATTGAGGAAAAGGAAGGCGCATTGACTCAGTCCATTGCTACTTGATTTATTTGCCTTTACGTCCAGCAGTGGTATCAATTGATTCTAATTCTGAAAGGCGAAAAGTGACTAATTTATCCCAATTTCCCCCTTCAAATAAAACGGCAGCTTTGCCATCACTAATTCGCTGCACTTGTCCTTGAAATCCGTAATAAGTATCAACTGGATTGGTAACTCGAACGGCTGAACCCGGTAATATCATAATTTAAGAATGTGAAATTTGACTGAATGGAATTAACCAAAATTGCGGTCGGGAGTAACAGATGACTACAGTTTATTATTAACCTAGCAGTTTTATCCTGTTTTTTTCAACTACTGGACTGTTTCAACTAAAATAGTGTAATACAATAGCCGGGTTCTGGATTCCCGCCGACAAGGTTGGGACAATTGGCGCAATTCAGCTCTTGAGTCGTAATGCATCAAATTAGTTGAAACACGCCACGACTTTAAGTTAATGCTGCAACAGAAACTTTACCCGCAATACGCTGAGCAATCTCTTTAAGTTCTCGTGCTGCCATTGACTCTGGGTCAGAAACAACAATGGGAACACCATTATCGCTTCCTTGACGTACTGGCATCTCTAAAGGAATACTCCCAATTAAAGAAACTCCTAAATCCTCAGCCGTCTTTTTACCCCCACCCGAACCAAAAATATCATACCGTTTCTCGGGAAGATCAGGGGGAATAAAATAACTCATATTTTCTACAATACCGAGGATAGAAACCCCTAATTGTTGAAACATTCGTAACCCTTTGCGCGAGTCCAGGATAGAAACCGTTTGAGGTGTGGTCACAATCACAACACCCGACATTGGCACCGCTTGGGCGAGGGTCAGTTGAGCATCTCCTGTCCCCGGTGGCATATCCACAATTAAATAGTCTAATTCACCCCAATTGACCTGGTAAAGAAATTGTCGAATAATACCATTTAGCATTGGGCCGCGCCAAATCACAGGCTGATCTTTATCAATCAAAAATGCCATAGAAACCAGCTTGACGCCGTAATTAAAAGCCGGTTCTAAGACTTCCCCTTCAGGAGTTTGTTGCACCACCACCTGAGCATCCGAAAGTCCTAGCATGGTGGGGTCATTGGGGCCATAAATATCGGCATCAATTAAACCCACTTTTGCACCCGCTTCAGCCAAGGCAACAGCAACATTCACCGCCACTGTACTTTTACCCACTCCCCCTTTGCCACTCGAAACGGCCAATATATTTTTAACGCCTTTAATGCCTTGTCGGTCAGGGAGGGATTTTTGCTGAGGTGTTTCGGCCGTCACCTCTACAGTCACCTTCTCCACACCCGGTAACTGCTTCACAGCCTTCTGACAATCTTCTACAATAAATTCTCGTAAAGGGCAAGCTGGAGTGGTCAAGACCAGTGTAAAGCTGACTTCTCCTTGATCAACTTTGACATTGCGGATCATATTTAATTCAACTAAACTTTTTTGAAGTTCAGGATCTTGTACCGGCCGCAAAATCTCTAAAACTGAATTGATATCTAAGGCGTTTGACATAGGTTTTCTAATCCAAGCACTGCAATTGATGCAATAGGTGTGCAAAATTTTAAACTTTTACTATTGATTTAGGATATCTGCTATTTCAGCTCAGGACAAGTCATGAGATTAAACTGACCCATCTGTAGTATCAGCATTTAGAGTTAAAATATAGTGAAATTTAAGTTATGCATAGTTGATTTTATTCTAAGATTAAAAATAATGACAATTCTGATAGGGCTTTAACAACAGTGATGATCATTACATAGAGAAGCTGAATCGGTAAATTGTCATATTAATTTAATATTCTATGAATTACAATCTGTATAATATCTGGCTCAGGGCTTAAAATTAAGAAGTTGGGGAGTCACCAAAGAATTATTCTGAGCTGAACAATTCTTAACAAAGGTTTACTCTTGTCACAATCAATTGACTAAATCTGCTATAGAGAAACGAATGATTCGATTGAGCCAGAAACAGAGGCTGAAAGTTATACTGAGCCTATGGCTAATAAAGAAAGAGTTTTGTAACTGCCCCTTGACTATCTCAGTTGATTGCGTTGATGATAAAATTAGCTATTTTGCAGTAAAATAATGAGCTGCATTAGTCAAAGTAATAGATAGAGATTATGGTAGCATCCCAAGCTTCTGAAACAGCAGGCTCTCAATTTGTCCCTCCCACTGATTCTCAATCACGAGTCAGCCAGTTCATGAAGCAGATTCAAGATGAGATTTGTCAGGGACTAGAAGAAACCGATGGCACAGGTAAATTTATCGAGGAGAGTTGGCAACGTCCAGAAGGCGGTGGGGGACGTTCTCGAGTCATGCGAGAGGGTGATGTGTTCGAGCAAGGTGGGGTAAACTTTTCAGAGGTCTGGGGTGAACAGTTACCGCCTTCTATCTTGGCTCAGCGGCCTGAGGCGAAAGGACATGGATTTTACGCAACGGGAACTTCTATGGTTTTACATCCGCGTAATCCCTTTATTCCCACGGTTCATTTGAACTATCGCTACTTTGAAGCCGGGCCTGTTTGGTGGTTTGGGGGAGGAATTGATTTAACCCCTTATTATCCTTTTGCTGAAGATGCGGCTCACTTTCATCAAACCTTAAAAGCAGCCTGCGATCAGCACCATCCTGAGTACTATGATGTATTCAAGCGCTGGTGTGATGAATATTTTTATCTCAAACACCGCCAAGAAACTCGAGGTGTAGGGGGTATTTTCTTTGACTACCAAGATGGTCAAGGCAGCCTGTATCGAGGGCCAAATCCGCAAGGAGAAGCGGCAACCTACAGCAATCAAATTGACACACCAGAAGCACGAGATTGGGACACTTTGTTTCGTTTTGTTCAAGGCTGCGGACAAGCATTTTTACCCGCTTATACTCCGATTATTGAACGGCGACGTGCAACCGAATACAATGAGCATCATCGCAACTTTCAACTCTATCGACGTGGACGATATGTAGAATTTAATTTAGTCTATGATCGCGGTACAATTTTTGGGTTGCAAACTAATGGTCGTACTGAATCTATTCTAATGTCGTTACCGCCTTTGGTAAGATGGGAATATGGGTATCAGCCTGAACCCGGCACTCCAGAAGCCGAACTTTACGAAACTTTCTTAAAACCCCAGGATTGGGCAAACTGGACTGCTCCCAACTCATAAGCTCTGAGTTAAACTACTGTCAGAAAAGCAACCATTGAAATCTCAAACATTCCGAGGGGACGGTCAGTGATTAATATCCATCAAAAAGAACATACCACTCAAGATGGCACCAAAGTCATCGTTTTGGCACCAGCAGGACGCTTAGATATCACAACAGCTTGGCAATTCCGTCTCAAGTTACAAGAATGCATTTCTAAACTGAGCCGCCATGTTGTGGTGAATCTGGGCCAAGTTAATTTTATCGACAGCTCAGGCTTGACTTCATTGGTTGCTGGAATGCGAGATGCAGACAAAGTCAAAGGCAGCTTTCGGATTTGTAATGTTCATCCAGAAGCCAAATTAGTCTTTGAAGTGACGATGATGGATTCTGTCTTTGAAATTTTTGAGACGGAAGAAGAAGCTTTAGAAGGAAATGTCCGTGCTAGCTAAATACTGGTTCAACAAGTATTGTATCGCTACCGAGCTGGTCTCTCATGGGGAGACTGACCCGAAAGATTTGGCGATTTTTGGGGGGTTGATACCCGTTTGAATGGGCCAGGCGAGGCGTATGGTAATGGGTTTTCGAGGCATTAGCGGTGGATGTGTGATCGTCATCCGACAAGCTTTCATCTCAGGGGGACAAGGATGTAACCTCGATGGGGTGGGTGAGTGATACACTGTCTAGCCGACAAGGAATCTGGTGCTGATGAGGGGGTCATTCAACGACTTGAGCAACCCCAGCCAACGGAATCAAATTCATCCGAAGTGAGTACGACAAAGACCTATACAGGGTGCGGCATCTATCTAATTGAAAACTTTTTTGCTAAACTCAAGCAGTTTCGGGGGTTTGCTCAGCATGATCAGTGAGCCAGGAACTTTCTGGGTGCAATCACGCTAGAGTGCTGCTGCGATCTGGCTTAATTGATGATACACCTGAGAATTTCTGAAAAACAATAATAAATAACAAATGAGTAATACTAAAAGGGACTAAAATGTCGCTCTTTTTTCACGAACAACTCTATCGTTCTGCTGAAACCCTCAAAACTTTTCAAACATTTCCCATTACAATTTGTGGTGCGGGTGCATTAGGAGCCAATATAACTGAAAATTTAGCTCGTTGTGGCTTTGGTACACTGAAAGTGATTGACTGCGATCGCATTGTTGAACATAATCTTTCAACTCAACCTTATTATCGTTCTGATATTGGCGCATATAAAGCTAAAATTTTAGCCAATTCATTGTACAGGGCGATCGCCACTAAAATTATACCGGAAACGAAACGTTTAACCGATAGCAATATTCAACTACTGCTGAAAGGATCTAAATTAGTCATCGATGCCTTTGATAACAGTGTTTCCCGCCAAGCGGTGAAAGACTATTGCCAAACAGCAAACCTTCCCTGTCTTCATGTGGGTTTAGCCAGTGATTATGCAGAGGTGATGTGGAATGCTATCTATCGTGTACCAACACCCGTCAATGATGATGTGTGTGATTATCCTTTGGCTCGCAATTTAGTCCTATTGACTGTAGCCGTGGCAACTGAAGCCATTATCACCTGGATTACCACTCAAAATGCTCAGAATTACACGCTCACGCTAAAAGATTTGAGCATTCAACGGGTTCACCTGTAATCCCATTATTTTTCTACTTTTTAAGCTTGACAATCTTTAAAGATCTAGATATCATTATATATTGTAAGCCGATGGGGTGTCGCCAAGCGGTAAGGCAGCGGGTTTTGGTCTCGCCATTCGGAGGTTCGAATCCTTCCACCCCAGTTTAAATCAATCTCTGTATTATTCTTACTTTGATGTGTTGTCTCAACACGCAAGTCCATTCATGACCACATCAACTAATTCATCGACTAATTCAGTTGTTAAAGGTTGATGTTTCAGTAATAAACGATAAAACAGTGGACTGTATAAGGCATCAATTGCCACTTCAGCGTCTACATCTGCTCTTAATTGTCCTTTTTCGATTCCTCGTTGAAAGATTGCGATCGCATCTTTTCGTCTAGGAATCAGCCAATTTTCCCGGAAAGCAGCGATTAATTCTTCATCGGCTTGTCCGCAACCAATCACACTCGCGAGTACTTCTCCTCTCGGACTATTCATCAGCTTGACAATCTTCTGCATTTGCTGTCTGAAGTCCTCTCTCGCTGTCCCAGTGTCAGGAAAAGCTAATTCAGGATTGACAGCCTCGAGGAAAGCATCCATTGCCAAGGCGGCTTTGGTCTTCCAACGTCGATAAATCGTGGGTTTGCCGACTTCTGCTCTGGCTGCGACTCCTTCTATGGTTAAATCCATAAATCCGACTTCGTTCAGCATATCATAAGCTGCTTTCAGAATCTTGGCTCTGGTTTCAGGCGATCGCGGTCTACCTCTTCCAGATTTAGTAGTGGTTTGAGGGTTTTTCTGTTTAGAGCTTGACATATTCCTTTGATCTTAGCTATATTAATAACGTTGCGTAACGTTAATATTTTAAATAAATCTCTGTTTTTTGGCTACTGCAAGCTTGAAGTAGGACAAAAGTACAATTCAAGCCATTATTTTATTTACGCAACGTAACGTATAACCATAAAAAGACAATATTCAATCTTTCATGAATCAAGCGAGTCAATACCTTTTAGCATTAGCAAAGCAAAAAATTCAAGTATATACGGCTCATCCAAATGCAAAAGCTGCCATGATAACAGGTTCTACTGCTACAGGACAAGCAGACTATTATTCTGATGTGGAAATGTTTATCTATTATGACAAGCTGCCTTCTAAAGAAGAATTACAGTTAGCACGCCAGCGAAATCAAGGTTCCGAACCCATCCTAACTTTTGAGGACGAAAAGCAAAGATTTTTTGGAGAATTTTATTATATTGATGAGGTGCAATTCCAAATTGGCAACAGTACTATTGAATTCTGGGAAAAAGAAGAGATGGCGACTGTGTTTGAAAAACTTGACGTTACCTCTCCAGCACAAAAAGCGCTTTCGGGAATGCTTGACTGTGTCCCTGTGTACGGCGAAGAATTAATTTTGCAATGGAAACAGCAAATTGCTAATTATCCAGATGCACTAGCGCGGAAAATGGTAGAAAAACATCTAAACTTTTTCCCACTTTGGGCTGTAAAAGAGCATCTAGCAGCAAGAGATACAACATTATTTCAGCATCAAATCCGTTTAGAAGCAGGTCAGAATATTTTAGGAGTTTTGGCAGGATTAAATCACTTGTACTATTCAACTTTTCAACTCAAACGCATGAAAAAGTTGATCGAACAGATGAGCATTGCACCTGGAGATTTGTATTTACGCTTAGAAAACATTTATTGTCAAGAACCTTTAGCTGGTAGCGAACATTTGAAAGAATTAATCGCCGAAACTATCGAGTTAGTTGAATTACATCTACCTGAAATTAATAGATCGAAGCTTAGGCAATTGCTCGGACAAAAATCATATCGCTGGACACCCAAAACAGATTAATAATTCATTAATTAAAAAAACGAAAAGACGATTCTTTTACTAACAACATAAACCTTAAATCACGAAAAAATAATGAATAACACAACAGCAAGATCTCAAACTTATATAATTGGTGGAGATTTAACAATTAACCGCTTGGGTTATGGTGCAATGCGTCTGTCAGGACAACCTGGAAATTTTGGCCCCTATCCGGACTGGGAAGGCGGGAAAAAACTATTGCGATGGGCAATTAATTTTGGTGTAAACTTGATTGATACAGCAGAAGCTTATGGCGCGGGATTTAATGAAACGCTAATTGCTGATGCTTTATATCCTTATTCTGAAGATTTAGTCATTGCCACTAAAGGCGGAATTAATAAACCCGCACCCGATCAGATTTTGGCGGATGCTTCACCAGAGTTTTTAAAAAGTGGTGTAGAGGGTAGTTTACAAAGACTAAAACTCGAAAAAATTGATTTATATCAGCTACATCGTCCCGATCCAAAAGTTCCTTTCGCCGAGTCAATGGGTGCATTAAAAGAATTACGAGATCAAGGTAAAATTCGTCATTTGGGTTTGTCTAATGTAACGATAGAACAAATAGAAGAAGCGCGGCAGATTGTACCCATTGTCTCAGTGCAGAATAAATATAGTATCAGTAATCGTTCGATGGAAGATGTGTTGAATTACTGTACTCAAAATAATATTGCTTTTATTCCTCATGGTTCTTTAGGCGCACATCCCCTGAAACAAGGCGCACCTTTAGCAACGGCCGCAGGAGTTATTGCAGATATTGCCGAGCCAAAAGGGGTAAAACCCAATCAAATAGCCTTGGCGTGGCTGCTACATCGCGCTCCTAATATCATCTTAATTCCAGGGACAACTACGATTAGTCATTTAGAAGAAAATATGGCTGCTGCTAATATTACTTTAACTGCGGCAGAAATGAGTCAACTCAATCATGCTAACAATAGCTAAATATTAGTATCAGTTCATCACCGTCCAAGTTGTGAATTATAAGTTAAAAAAGCCCACTTTGAGTGGACTTCAAGTTAATGCACAAGGAGACTTCAGCAATATGTCAAAAACAAATCGTTCTGTGGAATAGGCTTAAATCAAAATACCATCCTCCGTTAAGTTTAATTCTACTCCTCCCAAGGTTTGGATCATTCCAATCAACCCTGGACTGTCTTCGGCTTCGGTATAAATCCCTGTATCGGTCATATTATTCAAAGCAATAGCTGCCAAAGGATGGGTAAAACTATGATTCAACTCCATCAGATCGCCGTTTGCTGAATTAAAATTCTCCATCAGAGCAGACTCCAGACTTCCCTGGCCAAAAGTAACACCATCGCTGTCAGATAAAGCAGTGGCATTCTCCCCATTAAACAGATCAATTCCACCATGACCTTGAGTGATAGAAGCGAGTCCTGTTAAGGGATCATTGCCTTCGCCACCCAACAAAAGATCTCGACCCGCACCCCTCTGAAGTTGATTAGCGCCGTTGTCCCCAGTTAGGATATCCGAATCAAAACCACCCAAGAGTTCGCCTCTGCCATTACCATTGAGTTGGCTATTTCCACGGCGACCCAGTAGAGTATCTGCTTCCTCCATGCCATTGTCAACTTCATCCATCTCCGGCAAGGAAATGTCCCGCTCAGCCAGACCAGTAGTAATGTCCTCGCGCAATTCTTCGCCAATCACCTGAGCCTCATCAATCACCATCTGTACATCTGCTGTACCCCAATTAGAAGCCTCTACAATAGCCTGCACATCGGTAATAATCGCATCAATTGCAGCCTGATCGGTTTCAGGGTCAAGTCCAAATTGATTTGAGGTCAATTCAGTCAGCTCGGCCATTTCGGCTTCCGTTAAACCCCCATCGATATATTCAGCAACCTGTGTAAAGTAGTCTTGCCAGTTGTCGAGGGAAACAGTGTCATCTGTCAGTAAGGTTTGAACATTGCTCTTAAATGCCTCAAGTTGTTCTGGGGTTACCTCTGAGTCGCTACGAATTGCAGCGAAATCATCTCTCAATTGCTCCAGCTCAAGTTGTTGCTCTTCGGAAAGGGAAGAGCGTTGAGGCTCGAAAGAAGTGCCATCTGTCAGTATGGCTTGAACATCGCTCCTTAATGCCTCAATTTGTTCTGGGGTGACCTCAGACTCACTACGAATTGCAGCGAAATCATCTCTCAATTGCTCCAGCTCAAGTTGTTGCTCTTCGGAAAGGGAAGAGCGTTGAGCGGAAAGTTGAGTACTTCGGTTCATTCTCATGGTTAGAGTCCTGATTGGTTAAATTGATAATTTGAAATGTCAGCTTTTCAATGTCACTGAAACTTAGCCAGTGTTTATCTTGTGAATTGCTGCTCTACGCCTATGTGGGGACAAGCGCTGTGTTGCAATGACGTTGGGAGAAAGCCGATCTGAGGGATTAGACTTCCAACTTGTATCAAGAATTAAATCCCCAGTTGCAGGCGAACACTTGCCAGAGACGAATTCCAGTGATCTTCTGGTCGCCAGTCATCCAGGTTAAAGGAGGAATTTTGACCGCGCTCGTAGGCTTGCCAGAAGCGTTTTTGCAATTGCTGAGGTTCGATGTTGACTGACTGATGAATCAGCCGCAATAACCCCAACCCCAACAGAACGTGAGTCAGTCGGAATGTTGACCCGAGTAGAAATGCCTGCACCTCTAGTTCTCCAACAGGATCTGTGCCATAGCCTGTCAGGGTGTGAACACTGTCATGTAACTGTTTGCGACGAGGGCCAGTCGTCAAGGGTTTAAGCTGTTGTCGATCCAACTCGTCAGCTAGGCAACGCCCTAACGTACCCGGTGATAACTGCCGCAACTGTTCGAGATCAACTACGGGTGGCACATCTAGCCCCAGGGCATGACTCATCTGATCGACGGTGTGCAATAAAGGAGCCGTGGTGCTGATTGCTGAGGGATTTGTGAAAGGAAATAGCATCGTTGAAACCCTTTGCTGTTCATATTTCTAGCGTAAGTTGAAAGACGGTTGATGACCTGAGTCTTCCGTCCTAAACTGAGTAGGACTTTTGTCCCAAATATTCTGAGTTTTTCTACAGTGCCTGCGGTTGACTTTAGACTGGAATTAATCGCTGCGTTCAATTTCCCTATGTCTTTACCAGCTTACGCCCGCCATCATCCCCTCAAGTTTCTGGTTTACCTGGAGTGGATTTTGCTGTTCGTCGTAGTATTCGGAGAATTGTCTGCGGAGGTGATTCACTTCGCCCCTCGTCGGCCCGGACTGAACTGGCTTTGTTGGTTAATCCTGGTGATTTTAGGTCGCAGGATTCCCACTCAGCCGCGAAGTCGCCTCTTTTACATTGGCTTTCAACTGGCTTTTGTGGCGATCGCTGGCTTTATGGGAGGAATTCGCCTGTTCTATCTGCTGTACATTGTGCTGTTGATTCGGACTTGCTTTCTGTTCAATAATCAAATGCGGATGGGGTTGACCGGGTTAGTGATTGGGTTAAGCACTTTAACTCACTGGTATCGTTTTCGTCATTTTCCCGTTGCAGTCCTGCCTTTTGAACCCCGAACCCAGGGGGTGATGTGGTTTAGTATTGCTTTTCTCGTCGGATTAATTCTGATATTTTTGCAGTTACTCGTCGGCGCTGTATTATCCGCCCATGACAGCCAACAACAACTGACTGCTGCCAATGAAAAACTCCATCGCTACGCCTTGCAAGTTGAAGAAATGGCAACAATTCAAGAGCGTAACCGCATTGCACGGGAAATTCACGATGCTCTAGGACATTCTCTGACTGCTGTTAATCTGCAAGTTGATGCTGCCTTGCGCCTATTTCATGCTGACCCAGAGGAAGCTCAAACTTTACTGCGGGAAGCGAAAGCATTGGGGTCAAGAGCTTTGCAGGAAGTGCGAACCTCCGTGACCTCCCTGCGCTCCGATCCCCTGGCTGAGCGCTCTTTGGAGGAATTGATCGACAGTCTGGCTGTGGAATTCAAGCGCTCTACTCAGATTCAGCCTAGGGCGACAATTGACATTCAAATTCCCCTGAAACCTGTTCTCAAGGCTGCAATTTATCGAATTGTACAAGAGGCATTAACCAATATTAGCAAGTACGCTGTTGCGACTGAGGTTAGTATTGAAATTCGTTCTGAACGTTCTAGTTTTGAAAGTTATAGGAGACTGACGCTGAATATTAAAGATAATGGTAAGGGATTTAATCCCCAGCAAAATACTACCGGGTTTGGATTGCAGGGAATGCGGGAAAGAACCCAAGCTTTGTCGGGTCAGTTTGACCTGCGATCTGCTCCGAGGCAAGGGTGTGAAATTAGGGTGACGATTCCATTGGTAGGGGTGAATGGGTTATGATTCGAGTGTTATTGGTGGATGACCAGAGTATTGTGCGACGGGGCTTAAAGGCGTTGCTGAAGCTTGACCCCGCTCTAACGGTTGTGGGAGAGGCGGAGAATGGTCAGCAAGCTCTAGAACAGGTGGCTGTCCTGCATCCCGATATTGTGTTGATGGATGTGCGAATGCCAGAAATGGATGGGATTGCTGCCACTGAGCTGATTTGCGGTCAGTTCCCCCAAACAAAAGTGTTAGTGCTGACGACCTTCGATGACGATACCTATGTGACTCAAACGATTCAGGCTGGGGCAGCGGGTTATTTGCTCAAGGATACGCCCCTGGAAGAACTCTCCCAAGCGATTCAACTGGCTCATAAGGGTTATACTCAGCTCAGCCCTGGCTTGGCTCAAAAAATTTTAGTTCAATCTCAATCTCAGTCTCAGTCTTCCCCCGAACCCCCTCCCGGTTGGCAGGAGTTGACTCCCAGAGAAATTGAGATTGTTCAACGGGTGGCTCAAGGACTGAGTAATCGAGAAATTGCTCAAACCTTGTTTATTTCTGAAAAAACCGTTAAGAACCACCTCACGGCTATCCTAGGCGGGCTGAATGTACGCGATCGCACCCAACTTGCCCTGTTGGCAACCAAGCATCTCGACAATAAATGAGTCTATCATGATTGATATTCTTGACAAATTCAGATGAAAAATAGTGCAGGCGTTTACGGACTGACTCATCTCAAGTTAATCACTTTTGTATTACTAGAATTGACCTGATTTTACTATTGTAATATTCTATATTTCGATCACAATAATAATAAGTAATTGAGTATCTTCTGAGGGTTATTAGATGAAGTCAAAGACGAAAATCACTTTTCCAATTTATCGGGGTTGTCAATGTCAATGGGTACGTTACGAAATTACTCAAATGCCTTTAACTTTGTATGCGTGTCATTGCAGCGAATGTCAAACACAATCTACATCAGGTTTTGGGATGTCAATGCCGACACTAAAATCTGGATTTAGATTAATTAATGGTACTCCAAAAATATGGACTCGTAAATCTGACAGTGGTCGAGAAGTACAATGTGCGTTTTGTCCAGAATGTGGTACTCGTCTGTATCATCTGCCTTCACGAAATCAATTGATCGTCAATATTAAACCCGGCACGCTTGACAATAAAAATTTATTTAAACCTGTGGGGAATCTTTGGTTAAAAAGCGCTCAACCCCGGGTATTTATTCCTCCTGAATCTATTAATTTTCAGCAACAGCCTGACAGTTTTGATTCTTTGTATATGGCTTGGCAAAATATTTATGAATAGAGGTAAATTCCAATAGATTAATTTTTACTTTCTATTCAATATGAATCACTCTTGATTTAAACGGGTTTTGTACCACGAAGTAAGCCAAAGCGAATGAGTCCTCGTTCATAACCGCGACTCATCAGTTTTAGGGATAATGCGCCCTCAATAGTTTGCCAACCGCTAGTCAGTAAACCGATAATAGCCTTGGGTGTGATGGCAGAATCAATCACAATATCCCAAAATGGAGCAACGGCTGTAGACCAGTCTGCGGTTTGCATCTGTTGAAACCCTAAATCCGTGGCGATCGCTTCATATTCCGGTAAGGATATCACGTAAGGTAAAGCATAAACGCGATAAATTTCAGCTAAATGCTGTTGTTCACTTTCGGTGAGAGGACGAGTATGATTATTCGTAGAACGATGACACCAAGTTGCCATGATTAAGGTTCCGCCTGGCTTTAATACCCGATAACATTCCTGTAAGAATTTCACTTTATCGGGCATATGTTCCCCACTTTCGAGCGTCCAGACACAGTCAAAATAATTGTCCTCAAACGGCATTTCTAGGGCATTGGCAACGTCAAAAGTGACTCGAGAGTCTAAATTGGCATTTTTAGCCCGTTCTGTGGCGCGTTGAGCTTGTACGGGGGATAAGGTAATTCCGGTGGCTTGGGCGTTAAATTTCTCGGCTAAATAAAGGGTACTGCCACCAATGCCACAACCGACATCTAATATATTAGAAAATTGATTGCTATCGGGTAGAGTTGCCCAACTGAGGAGTTCTTCAATTAAGTCAATTTGGGCTTGTCGGCGGTCTTTTTTAATTGTTCCTTCCGGCCCATAATAGCCATGATGCATATGTTCTCCCCAAATTTCTTCCCATAAACCGGAAGAAGCATCATAGAAGTTTTGAATTTGCTGATATAAAGTTGATGTCATAGTTGGGCTCAATTGCGTTTGTATTTTTTGAAGGGTTGAAATCCGCTGCAATAGCACATTTTACTGGATGCTAACGCTCTGGAACAAAGCAATCCTTCTCCTCGTCCACAAGACGACATCAGATTCTTCCGGGATTTATCAGGGAGCATATGTATAAATCCCCGATAAGGCTAAAATTGATTCTGGAATTGCAGACTCAATCATTAGATTAAAATCTATTATGCGTGTTTTATTGAATTTACGAGATTTATTGGCTGTAGGAGTGAGTGGAGCAACAAGCTTGCTGTATGTGAGTCAAGGAATGGCAACTCCAGTATCATTAGCATCTCATGAGGGGGGTTTACAAGAAAATCTTTTCAACCAGACACGCTTGCAACAGAAAACATTCCAAGCTAAAACTTTTGATCAGCAAACAGCAGGTCTCCAATTTCACCCACCTGTCCCACAAAGCTTGACATCGACTGAGACTCCGTCTGCTTTATATTTATTCAAACCCTTAAAGCAAAGCGAAATTCAGCCATTTTCTCAAGATTTAAGTTTGGTTCAATTTCATCCCCAGTTGGCGTTGAAGGGAACAACCAAAATATCGGGTGCAACTGTACAATTATCAAAATCGTTAGAAAAACCCACAGAAACTGTTAATCTAGCGCTTGATCAGACTCACCCCATTAAACTTAATCCCATCACGAAACAGTGGAATATTACGCCGCAAATTCTCCCGACAACTGCGGTAACCCCAACGCCAGATATAGTCGTGTTAATGGCAAAGCCGTTATCTTCTAAGGGTTTACGGAAGTTTAGCTTATTTCAGCGGGAATTGGAGTATAGAACCGTATCAGATCAAATTAACCCAGAAGCGCAACAATGGAACTTGCCGTTTCTCTCGACTTCTGTATCGGAGTTAGAAAATATTCCGGTTGTGACCAATGCTGCTGCACTAGAGAGAGAGACTTTCTCAATGGGTTGGGAATTTACACAAGCCTTGCCCAGTATTGTTCCGACTTCTACGGTTACCGTTGCGATGTATGTCTCTACGCCGACTCAACTGGCTCAGGTGGATGTGGATGAACTGGATCTGCCGGATTTAAACCCTCCCGCTGAACCCTACCCTCAACCGGCTCCAGACGGCACGTTACAAACCAATCCACCCCCCATTACCTTACCGAGTGCCAATCCATTGTATCGCCCCAATGCACCGGAACAGGTGGAGATTCAAGAAACGGTTCCCATTACGTTAGAACAAGCCCTTGATTTAGCCCGGCGGAATAATCCCGCAGTTAGACAATTTGCCCTACAAATCGAACAGCAGTTAGCGGCATTACGAGAAGCCCAAGCAGCGTTATATCCGACTCTCAGCTTTACCTCGACTTTATCGCGCACAGAAAACGCTCAAACAACCCTTTCGAGTCGTGCTCAAAATCGTAGTTTGCGAAATCAAAGACGAATAGAACGTTCTAGAAGACAAGATATCATCGATCAAGAAGCAATTGAAATACTTTCGGGCGATCGCGATCCTGAGAATGTCACCCAGTTTGCACCTTTTCCTCCTTTTTCCGTTCCCTTTGGCACAACCTCATTTAATAACACCTTACAATTAGTCTATGACTTTGGCATTGATGGCCAGAGAGATGCCAATATTCGAGCCAATGAAGAACAACTTCGCAATACAGAACTAGATTTAGAACGGGTCGTTGAAGATTTACGTTCAAGCGTGACAGAATCCTATTATGATTTACAACAAGCCGATGCTAACGTCGAAATTCAACGCTCAGCGGTGCGAAATGCTCAAAAAAGTTTAGAAGATGCTGAAGCCTTAGAACGAGCGGGGGTAGGAACTCGGTTTGAAGTGTTGCAGGCACGGGTAACATTATCCCGAAACCAACAGAACTTAACCAATGCCATTAGTCAGCAACGCGCTGGTCGGCGAGTCTTGGCAAATGTTGTGAGTGTGAGTCAAAATGCCAACTTAGTAACAGCCGATCCGATTGAATTGGCAGGCGCTTGGGATTATACTTTAGATGAAACTATTATTTTGGCTTATCAATATCGGGCGGAATTAGAAGAAGAATTAAATAACCGTGAGATTGCCGAACAACAACGAAAAGCCGCCTTATCTGCCACTCGTCCTCAGTTAAGCGCCGCTGCGAGTTATAACGTTTTGGGACAACTTACCGATGATCCTGACCCCTTTGCCACCCGAGGTTGGGCGGATGGTTATTCATTGCAGCTACAGCTTCAGTGGAACTTCTTTGATGGAGGAGCCGCAAAAGCCAGGGCCAGGCAGCAACAAATTAATATTGCTTTATCTGAAGAACGCTTCTCTCAATTACGCAATGATATTCGCCAAGAGGTAGAAGTCGCGTTTTATGATTTACAAGCCAACTTTGAAAATATTGGGGTGGCGAATTTAGGGGTGGAGGAAGCCACAGAAGCGTTACGGTTGGCACGGTTGCGGTTTCAGGCAGGTGTGGGGACTCAAACTGATGTGATTAACCAGGAAACGGCTCTGACGACTGCTCGCAACCAATTGTTACAGGCGATTATCGGTTACAATCGTTCGTTATCTCAGTTATGGCGCGCTGTGAGTAATTTACCCGGAGGAAATCTACAAAATCAACCTTAGGGAGTGATTTGTTGTTGGTTAGTTGTCATTCATCGCTTAATGATCCATAAAGAATAACGAATAGCGAATGACCAATCACAAATCTTTTCTTCAGTTTGTTAAGATTTTGTAATAAGTTGTTAGAGTAGCCGATATTTAATTCAGTCAGAAACTCATGGCGAACATTAAGTTTGTAGAAGAAGATCAGGAAGTCATCGCTGCCGACGGTGCGAATTTAAGAATTAAGGCGATGGAAAACGGAGTGGATATATATACATTCACTGGAAAAATGATGAATTGTGGCGGCTATGGTCAATGTGGAACTTGCACTGTTGAAGTGGTTGCCGGGATGCAAAATCTTTCTCCTAAAACTGAAGTTGAAAAACGTATCCTCCGTAAAAAACCCGACTCATACCGCCTTGCCTGTCAAGCACAAGTCAATGGCCCGGTGAGTATTAAAACTAAACCCCAAAAGCGCAAAAAAAAGTGATTGTTTGAAGGGTAACCTGTTTCATATTATATTCATGGAATTAATCTAGGTTAGAGGTAGGGACGTTATCTACAACGTCTCTATATTTTAGGTTAACTCGACGAACGATAAATATTAGACAAGGAGGTCATTTTAAGAATTGCAGCCACACTTTCATTTGTTGATAAATTGGATAAATCTATCGTATGAATGGGTACATTTTGCTTTTGTAAATTATAAGTATAAGTTCGATCATAATACTCTAAAATAATCTGACAAGCGCTGGTAAGATCCTGTTGTTGAATCAATTCAATTGCTTGTTTTGTTCGCACATCTCCTAATCGCTTTTTAATCCGTTTTGTGGCTATTATTAATTCTTCTATTGTGGCATTTCCATATATTTTAACTAATGATTCGACTCTTTCTTGTTGTGTACGAGTAATTTCAACAGTTGGCGATCGCTTCATTTGATTAATCATTTCTTGAGGAATTCGACAAATGCCAATTCCTTTACTTTCTGCCTCGATCCAAACGGGTTTTTTACGATCTAATTTTGCCCAATGTATAATGATTAAATTCCAAAATTGTTCATTCGTCGGTTGAGGCGGTTGTCCTAAACTCCCGTAACTACTGCCTCGATGATTTGCTAATTTTTCTAAATCTAAAACTTGCTCACCCTTTACTGCTAATGCAGTTAAAATATCGGTTTTTCCTGTTCCTGTTTTTCCCGCTAAAATAATCATATTTTGTGGTATTTTAAATAGGGATTGTCCCCAGCGTCGAAACCCTTTATATCCCCCAATTAATAGCGTCACATTAAACCCGGCTTTTTCGAGTAACCACCCGACAGACTCACTTCGCATTCCTCCTCGCCAGCAATAAATTCGGACAGTTTTATCTGCTGCTAACTGTTTCGCTTGAATGATAAAATCAGCGCATTTCGGCCCAACAATTTCAAAGCCTAATTCAACTGCACTGTCTCGTCCTTCTTGTTTATAACAAATTCCGACTTTTGCTCGTTCTTCATTACTTAATAACGGAAAATTAATGGCTTCTGGAATATGTCCTTGAGTATATTCTCCTGGACTGCGAACATCCAGGATGATACCCGAAGTTTTTAAAAACTCATCTGGATGTAGAGATTGAGCCATAAGTTACGAAAAAAATATTGATATTTTATGAAGAGTAATATTTATTTTACCATACTAACTGTTTTTTAGTTTTAGCGTGCTTGAAAACAGTTGAGAGGATTTCTTTAGCAACAAAGCGAACAACATTAAGACTCACTGAATTTCCTAATTGATAATAAGCTTTCTGATCGTTATCATGTAACATAAAATCATCAGGAAAACCCTGTAATCTTGCGGCTTCTCGCGGTGTAATTCGTCGTACCCGTTGATTATGATAAACACCAATTTTATTGGCATCACTTGCAACTAAAGTAACCGAAATTGATTGTGGGTCTAAAAACTTATAGACTTCAAAGGAAAAATTACCAGAAACGGGTTTATAGGTCTCTTCGATTTTCTTCAAGTATTGTTTTCTGACTAGAGAATCAAGAATATCATTCAGTTTGGGAGAATCAAAAAAAGTCTTAATTTGTTCTTTTGTTAGTAATTTCCCATCTTGATTTTTACCAAATTTCTTATTTCTTCTTTTGAGAATAAACTGATTCATGAGGAGAATTTCTTCTGAGGTACACTCTCCTTTTAAGCCAAGTTCCCAAGAATGAATAGAGTTACCACCGCGATAATCAATCAGTCGTTTTCCATGTAGTTTTTCTAAATTACCTTGAAGATATTGCTTTAATTTTTCAATAAATAAATCAGAACAATTGTATTTTAAATCTGGATAATCTTCTAATATATCTTGTACACAGACAAACGGATATTGATGCAGTAATGAAAGTTGTTGAGTATAAGTATGAGAGTCTGGAGGCCCTGGATCAGATATAATATTGAGCTTAGATGTTTCTCCTAAAATACCCACTAAATAAGCCCTGACTCGATTTTGTGGTAACCCAAAGTTACAGCTATTTAGAATAAAAATTTGTAAACTATATCCTCTTTTTGTAATTTCATATTGTATCGTTTTTAAAGTTTTACCTTGATCATTAGTTTGAATTCCACGAACATTTTCCAGTAAAAATACTTTAGGCTTATTCGTATCTATCAACCGCATGATTTCAAAAAATAAAGTTCCTCTTGTATCTCCAAACCCTGCTTTTTTTCCAGCATAAGAAAAAGATTGACAAGGAAAACCCGCAAGTAAAACATCATGCTGTGGTAAGCTTTCAATTTGTCTGATATCACCTAAACTTTGTTCTTTAAAATTAGTTTGATAAACTTTTCTAGAATCTGAATTAATTTCACTACTCAAAACACAGTTTGATTGATAACTACAATCGGATACAGCTTGCTCAAAAGCTAATCTCATGCCTCCAATTCCAGAAAACAAGTCAACAAATTGAATGATATGCACTGGAATTTAATGACATAAACTATATTAATTGAGCTTCAAACTCATCTGCATCTTTTCTATGTAAACCTAGTATTAAACTATAAGTTATTGCTGTGCCAGAACCACTACGAAAGTTAAATTAAACTGTGTTTTAATTCCAACGCACAACGTGATTAATATTGTACAAATTAATATAATGATTGCCAACCTTAATCAATTTCATCAGTTGATTAATCAAATTTAATCGGCTCCTTCTCGCAATTATCTTTCTATGAAGAAGCCAAATTAACAATTACCCAAATAAACAGGACTGTTCTGTTGTATTCATTCGTCCTCGATAAATTTTTCTGCTTCCTTTAGGAATTGTAATCCAACCTAACTCTTGCAAACGATGGGTTAAATTAGAAATACTCACCCCCAATTCATCGCGCATTTCATACAAATTTGACCAGCGCGTTAAATCTCGTCCTTGTTGTTTTTGTAATAAAATATGCCTCGGCATCAATAAACAACTGGCAAAATATTGCGCTTGCCATTCAATCGAAGCAATCTTAGAATCATCCGTTGTTGCCCGACAAACAAAGGGTTGTTCACCCTCAATTGCACTACTATTGTCTAAATTTAGTTCTAACTGTTGACAGACTCCATCCGCTTCATCTTGGTTAATATGAAGTACCCAATGACCAATTTCATGGGCAATGGTTGATTCAATGAAACCTTGAGGTTTTTCTAAGATAATTTCGTTGATTTCAATTAATCGTTCTGTCGGCAAAATTCGGGCGGCAATTTCTCCATCTTCATCGGCTGGAATGGTGTCCCACACCACCCCTAAATCTAAAAAATCTGCCACAGAAGAAGCCTCAAACGGCCAAGCTGGGGCAAAGTTTCGGGTCGCTTGCATTTGCTGCAATAGTCGATTTGCCTGCCGTTCGATGAATTCTTTCGGGTAATAGCGGTACGGTTTGAGGATGCCCAATTTATTCAGCCCCCTGTGCCTCGTCAAATACCTTTTTAGCAAAACTAGGGTTGGTTTGGAGTCGGCGGAATAATGCCGTAATTTCTCGGTTATTTTGTTTGAGAAAATCCTCGTACTGCTGCGGTAGTCTACCCGCTAGAAAAATTAATTCCTCTTCGTCGATATTGAGCTGCCGTCCAATTCCCCGAATGACATCTTCTTTGGGAGCGTAGTCGGCGCGGTCATTTTCCAGTTTAGACAGGTAAGTGAAGTCAACGTGGAGTAAGGCAGCCAGTTGACGTTGCGAGTAACCTTTGTCTTTGCGCGCTTGGCGAATCAGCTTTCCAAATGTTTGTTCCACGGTTTTATCCTCCTAATGGTAGATATTACAACAGTTTGAAGAAAATTTCAACTTAGAGGTTGACTTGAAAATCAAACCAGGCTACACTGGGGTTAGTTGGTTAAAAAATCAACTTTACAATCTTCTCAGAGAGATTGACCTTTGAATCAATTTTAGCTTGAGACTGGAACAAATACGCAACTCCAATTAATAAATTGCAATTTTCTTACAATAGCCAAAATGTAATGGGAGCAGAAGTAAAAATGCTGAGAACGTGGACAGATACCCACTATCAATTAGGAAGTGAAGATTGGCTGTATATTGCAACTCATGCAGAACAAAAGTCTATCTCCTTAATTTGTCCAGGATATAGCCGAGATGGAGAGGGATTTATTATTCATTTTACCTCAGATCATCTCAGTATTTTAGAAGAGTTAGTCAGCGCTCTACAAAATATCACAGTACAACCCTCAGAATTTTCAGTATATCCCGAAGTAGAGAAGAAAACTCATCTGATTCATTAATTTCACTTCAGTTAGACTCAAACAACAGGAAACAATCATGATTAAATCATTAAAAAATCCAACTTTCTCTGTATTTGGTGCTAAGGACAACAATACAATTTTAGTGCCTGAAATGCCTATCGCTGTTCGGAATAATTGTCAATCTGGGAAATGGATTATTGGAGATGAAGAATATGGTTCTAAATGTTCAATGACTATTCTGAAATTTAGTAAGTTTTTCGGTAATTTAGGTCAAACTCAGAATACTTTATGGGGACAGATTTGGTTTGTGGCAGAATCAGGAGATTTACCCCAAGGAGTGGTAATGGTAACCTATATCAAAAGCCGCAGCTTAAATGATTTTAATCGCTTAGTCACCTCGATTCAAGCCCAAGGAATTGAACCTGCAACCGGAATTTTTGTGCCTGAGTTTTCTAAGCATTCGGGTCAAAAACCTGATGAACAAGGCGTGCTAAAACCGATTAATTATTATAGCTTAAAATGGTCTTGGATGGAACGCAAAGATTGGTCTGTTTTAGAGCAAGCGGCGGCTGTACTGGCTGATAACAGCAATTTAGCGCGAATGATGGATTTAGAAGGAACAAGACAAATGGCTTGTTTAGACCACTTAGCACCCCATGAAATTGCCCGATTAATTGCGACGTATACCCAGCCAGAAATCACAGAAACTCTGGATTTAGTCGCCAAAGAAGACGCTGTACTTCCAGCTATTTCTGAAAAGTCTCCGGTTGAAATTTCTGAGCGACTGAAGTAACACTAGGGGGAGAATTTATGTCTGTATGTATTTCTCCCTCATTTTAGTTTTTTCATTCAATTTGAGGAATTTTATCATGGAAAAAATCTTTAAACTCATTTCTCGCCGTCAGGCTGATGATTATCTCACAGAAGTAACAGGATTTACAGACAAAATCAGGGAGAATACAATGCAAGATATAGAAAGCTTATCTGATGATTTAAAGCATATTAGTGTGGTTGTTGATAGTGTAAAAAATAATTATCAAGCACTTTTAGAAGAAAATCAACAGATGAAATCGATTTTAAAACAATTAATAGAAGATTGTTACTGTTGGGAGGGAAATCGCTGTCAACGTTGCCAAAAAATTCTAACGGTTATCCTCGGTAAAAATACGGAAAAACAGTCGGATTCTGTTAAAAGTGATTATCAAAGTTGGGAAGAATTACGCAAGCTAGGATAATCAAGCATCGCTTAAAATATAGAGAACGTTCTAACCTAGTATTTGATGTTATCGTTGTTGATTTGGGAAAAAAATAGTCATGACAAATTTTACTGTTCCGAGTACGAAGAATCAAATTATTAGCGAATTTAAAAAGCTATTAGATCAACGCAATCAATTAGATTCTAAAGTGGCGACGAAAGAAGAAGAAGCTGAGCAGGGAAAAGCCAAAGAAATTTTAGAAAAAGCGACAAACTATACGATTGATAGTATTGTTAAAGGCTTAGCCGATTTACAGCTTGATTTTAGTACTGTGGTACTAGAAAATTCAGATAAACTGAAGAGCGAGTTATTAAAACTAGATGAAATTAAACAAGCTATTGAAGTTGAAAATCAGCAGCTAGAAGCGCTTAAGAAAGTTAGAGTTGTAGCAGATGCTTTATATTTACTGACTCAAGAACATCAAGAAAAACTGACTTTATTAGAACAAAATGCAACTCGTTTTCAAGAAGAGTTAGAGAAAGAAAAGAAAAGCCATCAGAAAGTCTGGGAAAAAGAACAACTTGCGTTTGAAACCCAGACACAGGCAGAACAAGAGAAAATGACAGCGGCTCGTCAACAAGAAGAAGAAGATTATAATTACGAACAACAACGGCTGCGACAAATTGAACAGGATGAGTATGAAGAAAAGCGCAGAAATTTAGAGCGAGAGTTAGAGCAAATCAACCAAGAGAAGGTTAAAGATTGGACAGAAAGAGAAGGTATTTTAGAGAAAAATAAAGCAGAATTTGAACAGAATAAACAGTCATCGGCTGGGTTTGAAGAGGAGTTAAAGCAAGCTGAAAAGAAAGCTAGAGAAGCCGCTATTCAAGATGCTACTCGTGAGGCGAAAGTGAAAGCTGATTTAGTTGCGAAAGAGTGGGAAGCCACTCAACAAGGATATGAATTACAAGTGAGTTCTTTAGAAGAAACAATTCAACGACAAAACGAACAAATTACTGATTTATCAACTCAATTACAAGCAACAATGGCGCAAGCACAAGAACTCGCATTACGTGCGTTTTCTAGTTCGTCTAGTTCTTCTAAATAAATTCAATTCACTGTAATTCAATTGGGAGTAATATAATGACTAAGAAAATTAGCGATCGCAATACTAAAGCTGAGATTTTAGCAGCGTACGAAGAGTTAAATAAAGAGAAGTCTTCTTTACAATCTCAAGTGAATAAACTATCTAATCCTAAAGCTCAAAATGGTTCAGGTGGTACAGAATTTTTAATGTTAAAAAATGGCAATTCATCCAAACAATCTAAAATGCAACAAACGATTGATGGATTGACTTTATTACAATCAAGTTTTGGTAATGCCATTAGTGAGTTATCCGAAAAACTAACTCAAGAAGCAACTGTTTTACAGACTGTACAACAAGCGGTTGAATTAGAGTTAGAACAATTAAATAATTTGCATTCTTTAGAAACGGTTGAAGATGATACTTTAGAGCAATTAATCACACAATATGAAGAAAGTGCTAAAGCTTTTGAAACTGAATTAACAGAACGTCGAGAAATATTAGAACAGAATATTCAAACTCAACAAAAAGCTTGGGAAAAGCAGCAGGAAGATTATCAACGTCAGCGGCAAGAACGGAATGAAACTTATAAAAAAACGCTGAAACGTGACAATGAAGTTTATCACTATAATTTACAACTTCAACGAGAACGAGATATTGATGAATATGAACAGAATCAGTATCAGTTACATCAACAGTTAGAAGAAACTCGTGAAGCAAAACAACAAGAGTGGCAGCAACGAGAAGAAGAGATTAGTCTGAAAGAAAAAGAGTATGCTGAAGTGAAAGCAGCAGTAGAAGCGTTTCCTGAAAAGTTAGAAAATACAATCAAAAAAGCAAAAGAATCAGGACATAGTATCGGTTATTCTCAAGCTAAAGTTAAAGCCGATTTACTGGGTAAGGAAATGGAAGGACAAAAGCAATTCTATCAACTCCGGATTCAATCTTTATCTCAAACTATTAATACTCAAGAAAGCCGACTACAAAATCTATCAAAACAATTGGATGCGGCACAAAAGCAGGTTCAAGATTTAGCTGTGAAAGCAATTGAAGGGACTTCAAATATTAATTCTTTCCAAGCTGTTAAAGAGATTGCTTTAGAACAAGCTAAAACTCAACAGAAAGGTAAATAACTAATGATACATCTAGGAAATGGAGAATAGGAATATGTTCTCTCTCTATTTCCTATTTCGTTATAGTGTAAATCCATCTGATAAGATTATTTTTAACGATAAAAATAAAATCATGATTAATCCTGAGTAATATTTTAAAAATATATCCATCTACAATAGTAGAAAAATTATCAATATCTTTCAATTCAATAAGATTCAAAAATAAGTTTTTAATATTTTTTTATAGAGTCGTACTCTAAGCAAGATTAAAGATAATAATTTATCAAATTCTGTGGCATAAATCTCTACATTGATAAATTATCTCAGCCGCGCCAAAATACGCTTAATTAATTTAACGTAAAGTTCACGATGAAGTCAGTCATGCTGAAATCCCACCAGAAATAAAACAACTTTACCGTTAAGCTAATTGTACAATTTGTCAAGTTGCTGAGGACTGAGAAGCTAAATGAATGATGATGGGTTGTCGAGGAGATTCCAATTTAACTCAATGAATTTTATATAAAATACTTAAAATCTTACTACAGATTAAGTCTGGATAATTTTGATTGAGACCACTTCTATAGCAATAAGCGCTGTTGGTGTCCCTCAGGCCCGAAGCCAACAGACGTTAACAGATTAATCGTAACGAATTAAAGAACGTTTTACCGTACCACCCAAAACCCCAAACTTAAAACCTAAAACTTAAAACCTAAAACCTCAAAATTTACAGCTTGAGGATCGAATGTTTAATTGTTACGATGGGGTGCTACGATTAACAGGCTACAATCATCAAAAATTCGCAACAAATCCGATCAAGATCAATCATGAAGTTCAGTGAATTGATTCAAACACTTGCTAGCCAAATGCCTCAAGATCAATTAGTCCACTCGAACGAAATTGATCCTGAGATCACTCAAGTCGCCGCAATTGAAGCTGCCTCACCCGGAAGATTAAGTTATATCGAAGGGCGAAAATTTGCCAGTTATTTAAGTACCACTCAAGCCTCGGCGCTGATTTTACCGACTGATGAAACCCTGCAAACTCAAGCCACTGAACGAAATATTGCTTGGATTTCGACGAAAGAACCGCGATTATTGTTTGCTGCTGCGATCGCTTTATTTTACCAACCATTCCAACCTTCCCCTGCAATTCATCCTACAGCGGTGATTGATGCTGCCGCCAAAATTGGTAATGATGTCTATATTGGGCCACACGTCGTGATTCCAGCAGATGTGGAAATTGGTAACCAGGTGTGTATTCATGGCAATGTTGTGATTTATCCGGGTGTGCGGATTGGCGATCGCACCCTATTACACGCGAATTGTACTATTCATGAACGAACAATCATCGGTTGCAATTGTGTCATTCATAGCGGTGCGGTCATTGGCGGGGAAGGGTTTGGATTTGTGCCGACCCCTCAAGGCTGGTATAAAATGCAACAATCAGGAAATGTTGTTTTAGAAGATGGCGTAGAAGTGGGTTGTAATAGCGCCGTAGACCGTCCGGCGGTGGGAGAAACTCGTATTGGTCAGAATACAAAGTTAGATAATTTGGTGCATATCGGTCATGGTAGTCAAATCGGTCAAAATTGCGCTCTAGCGGCTCAAGTTGGCTTGGCTGGAGGGGTGACCATTGGAAATCAAGTGCTGTTGGGGGGCCAGGTGGGGGTAGCTAATCAAGCGAAAGTAGGAGATAGAGCGATCGCCACGGCACAGACAGGAATTCATGGACGGGTAAAAGCCGGAGAAATTGTTTCAGATTCCCCTGCAATTCCTAATGCATTGTATTTAAAGATCTCAGCCATTCGCAAACGTCTACCAGAAATTTATCAAATTATAAAACAGCTACAACAGTAGATCTTTTTTCTGCATCAGTCTATCAGAGGATTTTGAACAAAAATTTCAAACAAATACCTTGATGGATTCAGTTAGATCCGCTACAAATCAGTAACTTCCCCAGGATATTATTTTAGTGCTGAGGTTGACTATCCCAGAAGTTTCATCAGCCGATAAAATCAAGTCTTGGTATAGGAAGTGATGATAGTGTGAAATCCTTATTTGCAATCATATAGAGATTTTGCGCTGCAAAGAAATTTAATCAGCTTTCAATTTTGTCAGGGTTTTATTTTTACTACTCCCAGAAGATGATCTCAGACAAAAATAAATCAGATTATCTCAAGCCAGATGTAGCCGATTTCAGTCGAAAAGGTATTTTTTAGATTCAGCGTCAGTAAAATTGTAGTTTTACTGCTGCCATTGTATCGATTATTTGATTTAATCTGATGTAAGCTTTGAGATAGATCAATTTGAGTCACGATCTGAGCGCTCAATTCTGTCGGATAAAACTCGAATATATTCTGGATTGACTGGCGTTCAGACATTCTCATCATCTATTTTCTATTATATCCGTCACAGCTCCCCCAATATCGTCATGACAGACCGAGGGGATAGGTAAAAATGACTGAATATTTTTCTCAGATTTAGGCAACTGAGCTTAATGGCTAGAATCAGGTTTCTGAAGCATCAATTGTATCCAGACTCACGCTAAACAGCAGTCAGAAGCTAGCTTGAGGCGTTTTTAAACAGTGGTATTCTCGGCACTGAGCTGGCAACAAATCAGCCGGAATATAGAATATAGCGCTCAAAGAATCTATAACGAGAGTCAGTATGGGGAGATGACATCGTTGCTAAGTTTACCACAAAAGTTAATAATACAAAATTGTTTCATGTAACAGGTTTTTTACAGCTTAAGTATTGGCAGCAGGAGACAGACAACAGAGAAAAAAATAAAATTTTTTGTCAAATCAGTAAGTTTAAGGATATATTATTTTTTAGGCAGACTTGAGTCAATAAAACTCAACTGACCTAAAAATAGACGTAAGGAGATCTTGAGAAAAATGGCTCAGAGCGATCCAGTTCCCTTGACGGGAAAGGCATTACTTCAAAAAGTTAAAGAGTTATCCGATCAGCCCAGACGAGAAACAGCAAAACAGTGTGGGTATTATACCTATACAAAAGATGACCAAGTCCGGGTTAATCTGACAGATTTTTATGACGCGGTTTTGAAAGCTCGGGGTGTTCCACTCAATCCTGATGCTAATAAAGATGGTCGGGGTCGCGAACCGACTTACATGGTGAGTGTTCATAAAAATGGTCAAATTGTTATCGGTTCAACCTATACAAAAGAGATGGGTTTGCAACCGGGTGATGAGTTTGATATTAAGTTAGGATATAAACACATTCATCTCAAGCAAGTTGATGAATCTGAGAAAATACTTAACGGTGCTGCAGATGAATCTGAGATGGAATAATCACTAATCGTTGAGTCCAAATGATCCTGTCATGGCTGATCGAGCAACCCGCGCTGATTAAAGTTCTTGTATTTTTCCTGATTTGGACAGGAGTTTGGCTGCCGATTGCAGGAGTGAGTGCAATTCTGCTCAATTGGCATCCACGCCTACCCCTTTCTCCTCAGCAAAAAATTACTTTATTAGCTTCTCTGTACTTCGTTGTGCCTTGGCTGATATGGGGTGTAACTGTCTTACAACAGCAAACCTTTTCAGATTACGGCTGGATGACGGGTCGTCAAACCGTCTTTTCCATCAGCCTTGGACTGGTTTTAGGAGGACTCAGCTTAGTCGCATTGTATGCTGTGATTTGGAAACTAGGAGCCATTGATTGGCAACCGTCTTTAAACTGTGACTCTCAAAACACCACAGCTTTATCGCGATTGGTCACCCTGAGAAAAATAGTATCGGTTGGACTGATTGCCTTTTGGATTAGTGCAACAGAGGAATTGGTGTTTCGTGGATTTCTCCAATTCCAACTGCAACAAGACTATTCTCTCTGGGTGGCTGCGACTCTGGTTAATACCCTGTTTGCTTGTTCCCATCTGATCTGGAATCCGAAAGAGACTTTACCTCAATTACCGGGATTATGGTTGATGGGAATGGTATTAACCACAGCATACTTCTCATCGTCGGGTTCGGGTTCACTCGCACTCCCCATCGGATTACACGCCAGTTGGATTTGGGGAATTACCTTAGCTGAACAACGATTTGTGTCTAATGCTGAAACGACTTTACCTGAATGGATAGTCGGTAAAATCAATCAACCCTTAGCCAGTCTCAGCAGTTGGGTGATGTTATTGACCTTAGCAGTCGTATTAACCCAACTGTACTCCCATTAATCACCCATCAATCATCACAGAAATAGCTCAGCGATATCAACATCCTTTATATATCGTCAATCGAGGGGGGTAATCCGATCCTCGCTGGTTGACATGAGGACTTGACAATACAATATGATGAAAGCATCTATAATTATTGATCTAGAAGTATAACCGAGTCGCAACAATGACATCTTATGCAACTTCCACCGCCCGAGCCGAAATGAGCGAACTTCGGCGACTAAAAGGAATTCTCCCGCCTGAGTTGCAAAGCTGGGTAACAGTGGAAAAAACAGTCGAAATTAACCCGCCTTTAATTCGTAGCGAAGAAATTGGTAAAGATCAAGTAGAGATTCAAATTGATTTAGTTCGCTGGGAACAACTGGCAATGGATCAGCGAAATTTATTATTTTGGCATGAAGTTGCCCGGATTCAAAACGATACAATCCCAAAAGATGGCTGGGAAATGGCAGCACTCGCTATTGGTTTAGGGGGTGCCGTGGGAGAACTGTGGGTGCAAGATGGATTATTATTGCTACTGGCTTTAGCATTATGCGGCATTTCAGGATATCGCCTGTATCAGAAAAATAACGGCGAAAAAACAATGCAAGAATCTATTGAAGCCGACGAAAAAGCTATTGCGATCGCCACTCGCTTTGGTTATACTCTGCCAAACGCTTATAAAAGCCTGGGCAGCGCCTTAAAAAGTTTAGTCGAACAAACCCCTAAAAAAAGTCAGCGCCTGCGGTATGAAGCCCGCCTGCAAGCCTTAAAGCGAAGTGCTGCTAAAGCCAAAGCCAGAGTCAAAGGAGGACGCAACGACATGGGTTCAGAACAACTTTATGATTAATAGATTAGATTAATATTTATCAATTGAAACGATCGCAGCTCTAACAATTGTGATCGTTTTTAGCTTAAAAGTTGCTGAGAATTCCGGCAATCCCATGATTCAACTTGTAGTGACAATCTATAACAGGTTCATCGAATAAATCAGTTAGATGATTTAAAATTAGCTTCATCCAAACCATAGATTTAAAAATGCTAGATTGAATCATATAGCAGCGATCTGCATTTGGTAATGGCTTGGTTTTTTAACTCGACTCTGTACACCCATCACATCACTTAGCTTAGCAATGAACAGCACAAAAGTCTTTTGGAAGCAGCCGATTCTCTATTTATTAGTATTGGTTGCCGGAGCCTCTGGGGCAATGTTTGTCGAGAATTTACTCGAAAAGAAATATTCTGCTTCTGCACCCACAACCCCAGAAAAACAGATTACTCAAGTTCCAGCCAACAATCAACCGGAAGCCACTGCTGTACAAGCCAATTCCGCCTCCTGGTTTGGCTCCAAAGCCAGTCTACTGAATGCCAACCCCAATTCTAACTTTATTGTCAGTGCCGTCGAACAAGTCGGGCCTGCGGTTGTGCGAATTAATGCAGAACGGCGCAGTGCCTCCAGTCGGTTTGATCAATCTCCAGAAGACTTTTTTGGCTTTGAATTTCCTAGACGGGGAAGGGAATTTCGAGATGAACCTCAACAACCGGTTCAACAAGGGACTGGATCGGGTTTTATTCTCAGTTCTGATGGTCAGATTATCACCAATGCTCACGTCGTAGAAGGAGCAAACGTCGTTCAAGTCGTACTCAAAGATGGTCGTCAGTTTGAAGGTCGGGTACTGGGAACCGATGATGTCACGGATGTGGCTGTGATTAAAATTGATGTGGACAATCTCCCCACAGTGCCGCTAGGAAACTCAGAAGAGCTTTCTCCCGGAGAATGGGCGATCGCCATTGGTAACCCCCTGGGATTAGATAATTCTGTGACAGTGGGCATTATCAGCGCCACAGGACGTTCTAGTAGTGATGTGGGCGTGCCAGATAAACGAATTGGGTTTATTCAAACCGATGCTGCCATTAACCCCGGTAACTCCGGTGGGCCGTTATTGAATGCCCGTGGGGAAGTGATTGGGATGAATACCGCCATTATCAACGGCGCTCAAGGCTTAGGATTTGCCATTCCCATCAACAAAGCCCGGCAAATTGCTCAACAATTGGCAACCAGTGGACAGGCACAACACGCTTATCTGGGGATTGAAATGTTAACTCTGACCCCAGAATTGGTACGGCAGCTTGAAAATACACCCAATGTTCAAGTTCCCATTACAGAGGATAAAGGGGTATTGATTATGAATATTGTGCCTAATTCTCCCGCCGCTCAGTCCGGTTTGGAAGCCGGAGATGTGATTGTCAAAATGGATGGAAAAGCCATTCGTCAATCCGAAACCGTCCAACAAGTGGTACAAAATAAAAATGTTGGCAGCCCGGTGAATGTAGAAGTCAGCCGCAATGGTCGTAAGCTAGATCTAGAAGTTCGCACGGGTGCTTTACCGTCAAATAATTAATATCCATGAATCAGAAATTAGAGATTGCTCAACTGGGAAACCCCATCTTGCGTCGTTGCGCTCAAGCGGTTACGCAAGTTAACGATCCGCAGATCCAAAGGTTGATTGATGATTTAATTTTAACTGTCGATCAAACCCATGGGGTGGGTATTGCGGCCCCTCAAGTCTCAGTGAGCAATCGCTTATTTATTGTGGCTTCACGTCCCAATCTACGCTATCCTCACGCCCCGATAATGGAGCCAACCGCCATGATTAACCCCCTGATTGTTAATTATTCTGGAGAGCCTGTCAAGGGCTGGGAAGGGTGTCTGAGTGTGCCTGGCATTCGGGGTTTAGTGCCGCGTTATCCTGTGATTACGGTTGAATATACCCGTCGAGATGGTAAACTTCATCAAGTGGAATTAACTGATTTTGTGGCTCGTATTTTTCAGCATGAATTGGATCATTTAGATGGGAAAGTCTTTTTAGATCGGGTAGAAAAGACTCAAGACTTGATGAGTGAGTCGGAATATCAAAAACAGATTATTACAAACTTATAAAGATTATTATTCCGAAATTGTCATTTGTCTAATTGAAGGATTAAAGTAGAGTATTGTAATTTTATTTAGATAACAAAAAAGCAATGACGATTAATTTAACCAAAGGTGAACGCATTAATTTATCCAAAGAAGCACCGGGAATGACAAACGCCGGGGTGGGTTTAGGTTGGGATGTGAATCAAACCGATACAGGAGATCAATTTGACTTAGATGTTTCTGTGTTTATGTTGGGGGAAAATGGTAAAATTTTAGGTGAAAAATATTTTGTTTTTTATAATAGTCTAGAATCGGGTGATGGTGCGGTTAAGTCTTCGGGAGATAGTCGCACAGGTGAAGGCAGCGGCGATGATGAAACCATTACAGTCGATCTGACTCTGGTTAATCCTGATGTACAAGAAATTGTTTTTGTCGTAACTATTTATCAAGCTGAAACTCGACGACAAAATTTTGGACAGGTGCGTAATGCCTTCATCCGGATTTATGATCAAGTCAGTCAAGATGAAGTGACTCGATATGATTTAGATGAGGATTTTTCTCGGGAAACGGCGTTAGAAATGGGGCGGCTGTATCGCAAGAGTGGAGAGTGGAGATTCCAAGCCGTGGGACAAGGATATAACGCGGGTTTGGATATGTTTTTAAAGCAATATACTTAATGAGACTCGGTTAAATATTGGTTGATTGAGGTAAAAAGGTAATGTCAGTTAATATTCAGAAAGGAGAGCGAATTAATCTCTCAAAAGAAGCGCCCGGACTGAAACAAGCGGGAATTGGATTAGGTTGGGATATTAATACAACCGATACCGGGACGGCATTTGATTTGGATGCTTCAGTGTTTATGTTGGGGGAAAATGGTAAAATTCCAGCCGATGAATACTTTATCTTTTACAATAATTTGAATTCCCCCGAAGGTTCAGTTAAACATTTAGGAGATAGCCGCACCGGAGAAGGCAGCGGAGATGATGAAACCCTGGAAATAGATTTAGATCAAATTAATCCAGAGGTGACAGAATTGATTTTTGTCGTCACAATTCATGAGGCGGATAAACGACGACAAAATTTTGGACAAGTCCGGAATTCTTTTATCCGGATATATGACAAAACCACAAATACAGAAGTGGCTAAATATGATCTAGAAGAAGACTTTTCTCGCGAAACTGCTGTGGAGTTTGGCCGGCTATACCAAAAACAAGGAGAATGGCGATTTCAAGCGGTGGGACAAGGCTACAACGCCGGGTTACAAAGTTTTGTTGATCGCTATATTGCCTAACGGAGATTTGTCTGGGGTGAAAGTGAAAGTATCACGCTTAAAAAAAGCCAGAACCAAAGGGTTTAGACATTCAGAAAAGATCAGTTAAACTATTGAGGAATATAGCGTTTTAACTTGCGTTTCACTTTTCCCCATGACTCGAAAATCTGTGACTGGGATATTTGTTATTTTGAGTGCGATCGCTTTCACACTCACTTTAATACTGACACCCTTTACAACCTTGAAAGCCCAGTCTCCCACCCGGACTCAAGCTCAAATTAGCGATCCAACCACCGAATTATATGCCACTTGCGGTGTACGGCCCAACCCACAGCAGACCCAAACTCCAGAGCTTGGCCCTGAGGTAGAAACCCCTGTGTCTCTCTATCGGTTTCGTCGTCCCATTAATTGGCAAAATTCCGCCGCTTCTAGTGTACCTGCTTATACACCGCCAAATGAGTATCAAGCGATCGCCAACCAAACCAATTACGGACAACGCTATTTATACGATCTACAAGGCAAGCCTGTCACCAATAAACCCATCGTTGTTTTACATGAAACGGCAACAGACGTTTATAGTACAGTCAACTTCTTCCAGAGTTATCAAAATTTAGAAGATAATCAAGCGACATATCACACCTTAATTGCGCGGACAGGAGATATCATTTATATTGTTCCGCCAGATCTGCGAGCGTTTGGCGCGGGAAATTCAGTGTTTGTGGGGAATAATGGCTCAGAAGCGGTGAAAACCAGTGCAGAATATCCCCCTTCGGTGAATAACTTTGCTTACCACGTTTCGTTAGAAAGTCCGCCGGATGGTTATCAAAATACCCCTTCCCACAGTGGTTATACCATGGCACAATATCAATCTTTAGCTTGGTTAGTGTCTCGAACGGGTGTAGCGGATAACCGCGTTACCACTCATCAAGCCGTTGATCGATCTGGAGAACGGTCTGACCCCAGAAACTTTGATCGCCAACTGTTCTCACAATTGCTACAAGGCTATCCTAAAACGCAAGAAATTATCATCGGATGTCAAGCACCTATGATGAACCCGAGTTAACTTTTAACTTTGATGAGTTAATTTTGAACCACGGCTTCAATAACTCGCTCATCATCATCCTTAGATAAATAGTGCAGGGCAGCCTGAGCAGAAGCGTCTTCAAAAGACTTCAATGCCCGAGCGGTTCGGACCCGAATAGACCATCTTTTTGAAGCGACTAAAGCCAATAGTTGCTGTAAAGCGTCCTCGTTTTTTTCAGTTCCTGCTAACAGTCCTAATGCAGTGATAGCGACTTCTTGAACGGTTTGATCAACTCCGGCTAACCCACACAGACAAACCTGATAAAGCGCGTCTGGGTAGGGCATATCCATCAGTGGCGCGATAATGCTGCGACGCACCAACCAGTTATCATCCTGGCGAAACGCTTCAATTAAACAAGGAAGGGCAACAATTCCATATCTGGAGAGGGCGTTAGCAGCCTCAGCCCGTACGTTATGATCGCGATCGCTCTGTAGTAGTTCTACCAGGGCTTCGTAAGACTCTGTGGAGCGTTTGTGGCCCAGTCCCATTGCCACAAATGAACGCACCAGAAACTCAGGATCTTGTCGGTGACTCACTAGCAAAGGAACTGCCACCTGACTATCATAATGTCTCAGTTCGGTTAATGCTTTCAGTTTTTTTTGAGAATCTCCACTATTAAGATAATCAGTGATTTGCTCAATTTCCATAACGAGTCTCCCGTACAAGCATTCAGTAGAGTGAAGATGCCGAATTAAAGTGTTTAATCTCAGAATTGTTATTCCTGACTAAGTACACATTACTACACAAACCCGAACAAACGCATCTATCTTTTGATTGCTTTCGCGCTAAACTGTGCAAGGGATTATTGATGATTTGAGGCAGTCGGAATATAAAAAGTGATCTTTTCCCCACTGAAGCTATCTTCCTAATTCCCGATGTCCCACACCCTTTTTGTATGTACTTGAGAACGTTACAGCTTCAACAGTTTCGTAATTATATAGATCAAAAAGTTAGATTTGAGGCAGCAAAAACGATTTTAGTGGGGGATAATGCTCAAGGAAAATCGAATTTATTAGAAGCTGTTGAATTATTGTCAACTTTAAAGAGTCATCGAGTCAGTCGCGATCGCGATTTAATTTTAGAAGGGCAAAAGACGGCTCAAATTCACGCCAAAGTAGAACGGGTATTGAGTGATTCTGATTTGTCGGTTACCCTTCGTCATCAAGGACGGAGAACCGTTTCTCTCAATCATGAAACGCTACGACGACATCTGGATTTTCTCGGTGTTCTTAATGTTGTACAATTTTCTAGTTTAGATATCGATTTAGTTCGGGGTAGCCCGGAACAACGACGCAATTGGTTAGATCGGTTATTGGTACAGCTTGAACCCGTTTATGCTTATATTTTACAACAATACAATAAAGTTTTAAGACAACGCAATGCTTTATTAAAACGAGGAAAATCTCAAAATTATTCAGCAGATTTTACTCCCATCTCCTCATCAGAATTAGCGTTATGGGATGCTCAATTAGCCGTCACAGGTTCAAGGGTGATTCGACGGCGCGACCGTGTTTTGCAACGCTTAGCACCCCTAGCAATGGCTTGGCATCAGGCAATTAGTCGCCAAACAGAAAGGTTAGAAGTGACCTATTTACCGAATGTTCGATTGATTGAAAATCAGTCTATTTCTAATTTAACTTCTGAACAAGTTCAACAGACTTTTTTAGATCAAATTACAACTCGATCTATCGCTGAACAACAACAAGGAATATCTTTAGTGGGGCCCCATCGAGATGATGTAATTTTTACAATTAATCAAACTCCTGCCCGTCAATATGGTTCTTCAGGACAGCAGCGAACGTTAGTCTTGGCGTTAAAATTAGCGGAATTAGAATTGATTGAACAGGTGGTCAAAGAATCACCTTTATTGCTATTGGATGATGTTTTAGCAGAGTTAGATCTAAATCGTCAAAATCAACTATTAGAGGCGATAGAAGACCGCTTTCAAACATTAATTACAACCACTCATCTCGGCGCTTTTAATGCACAATGGCTGAAACATACGCAAATTTTATCGGTTAAAGCTGGAAAAGTGAGTAATTTTGGGGAATTAAGAACTTTTATCTAGATATTGTTTATGGCTTATTATTTATTCGTTATAAGCCCCCATAACTGGGGGTTTGGGGGCGATGTTATTTACAGATAAAAACTGAATTGCTATAGTTTAGTAAAATACTAAATAACTAATTTATAAAATTACAAATGAAACAGCAAAAAAAAGAATTACTGATTTTAAGTATTATTTGGCTATTGGGAATTGTCAATGATCGGTTATGGTTTACATTAGATAATAGTGTTCCTGCTTGGGATCAAGCCGATTATTTAACAGGTTCTTTGAACTATTTTTATTTCTTACAATCTCCTCAATTATTATCTCAGGACTGGTGGAAAGAATTATGGATGTTATCCCCCAAAGTTCCGCCGCTGACTTATCTTTTAACGGTTCCTTTTCTAGCTATATTTGGAAAACATCCAGACACAAGTACTTTAGTTTATTTACTTTTTAGTGCAATTTTACTTTATTCTGTTTACGGAATTGCTCGTCAACTATTTAATTCAAAAATAGGATTATGGGCGGCTGCATTATGTACTTTATTTCCGGGATTATATATTTATCGTCTGCAATTTCTGTTAGATTATCCTTTAATTGCAATGGTTACTTTTTGTTTCTATTGTTTAACGATGTGGCGCTCAACAATTAATCAAAAACAGGCTGATTATCCCCTCTCAAAACCTACTCATCATTTATTCAAAAGTTGGCGATGGACAATTCTACTCGGAGTTTCCTTAGGATTAGCAATTTTAGTTAAGCAAACCGCAGTATTTTTCTTATTTATTCCGTTTCTATGGCTAGGAATTAAAATATTAAAAGGCCAACATTATCAATCTTTAGTTCAATTATTATTAGCCGTATTTTTATCTATTATTATTGTATTTCCTTGGGCAAGAACAAACTGGTTATTGATGTTAACTTCAGGCAAACGAGCCACAATAGATTCTGCTTTAGCAGAGGGTGATCCTGCTCTCAATACAATTGAAGCTTGGACATACTATTGGAACTTATTCCCTCAACAAATTTCCTGGTTATTATTAATTATTCCTTTTGTAGGACTGTTATTATTTGGAATAAAAACAAAACTCAAAACATCAGAACAAAAAATATATTCTTTTCAATGGTTGTTTGTTTATTTAATCGGCGGTTATTTTCTTTGTTCTCTCAATATTAATAAAGACTTCCGTTACAGCTTATCATTACTTCCCATATTTTCAATTATCTTGGCTTACGGCTTAGTTTGCTGGCCGAAATATTGGGGTAAAATACTTCGCTGGACAGTATTAATTTTAGCGATTATTTCTATAGAAGTAAGTCTATTTCCAATCGGTGGAAAAATCATAGAACAGCTAGTGACAGTTATCAATCCTAAAGGAGAATATCAAGCTTATTTAGATCAGCCTTTTCCCCATCAACAGGTAATTAACCAAATGATTAAAACCGAACCTTATTTACAATCTACTCTGGGTGTTTTACCTTCAACGCCAACCATTAATCAACATAATATTAACTATTTTGGTGCATTAGAAAATAATCAAGTTCATGGTCGGCAAGTCGGAACTCGTCTAGAAGATGTATTTAAAGATGCTGTTTCTTTATCTTGGTTTCTGACTAAAACAGATGAACAAGGTTCTGTTGATCGAATTTCTAAGGCACAAGCTGCTATTGTTCAAGAAGTAGAACAAGGCGTACAATTTAAACGGCATCAACAGTGGCAACTTAGAGATGAAAGTACACTCAATCTTTATTATAGAAAACTGCCTTATTTTGAAGTTAAACCTCTAAGCACAACAGACTCCAAAATTGAATTAAAACAAATATTACTCCCGGCAAAAGTTCCCCCGGGTTTACCCATTCCTGTTACTTATATTTGGTCGGGTGCAGGAGAACAATTAAAATCGGGTTTAGTTCTATTAACCTGGCAACTAGAATCACAAAATCAAGTCAATTCACGATGGTTACATGACCATAAAATGGCGATGGGATTTTTATATCCTGCGGCTATTTCTAATCAATCTAACTATCAAATTATCGAACGGATGGGAATGTTACCGCCAGAAAATGCTATTCCGGGAATTTATAGTTTAAAAGCCACTTATTTAAATCCTAAAACAGGAGAAACTTACCCAATAAATACCCCCAATACAACTGTAGAAATCACCCCTCAAGCAGCGGCATTACCTGCACCCGAGTTAGATTTAATTACACAACTGCGACAACTGGCACAACAATTACCAAAAGGAATAATAGGGTTAGAACCGATTTTTGAGGAAATTGCACGGATTAATCAATATGATCCCACGCAAGATTATTTACGTCAAGCCGAACTGAGTTTAACCTATCGTTTACAGCAAGAACCTGATAATTTAGAATTAGCTTATAGTTTAGTTTTAGCAACGGTTTTACAACAAGATGCTGAGGCAGCAATTGCGGCTTTAAATCAAGTTGTTAAACTCGATAAAGAGAATGCTTTTGCTCATGCATATCTAGCATTTGTTTATCTGTATAACTGGCAACCAAAAGCGGCTGAAATGGCTTTACAACCTGCATTAATGCTGCAACCTAATCAAGCTGAATTTAAACTACTGCGGGATATTGCAAAACTGATGCAGGGAAACTTAAAAGCGGGGTTAAGATTATTAAATTAGGGATTAGTTATTAGTTCTTAGTTATTAGTTGTTTGTTCCCCACCTAAGTGAGGACAGGTATTGGTAAGCGTTTTTTTGTAGCTTTGTGTTTAGCTATTGCCAGTTATCCGACTGTCTCAAATAACCCTCAAAAAAGAATTAATGTATAATTTAAATTTCATTCTATAAACTCTAAAATAGTATTTGCCGTGAGTTGAGGTTGTTCTAAATGAGGTACATGACCACAATTTGGAATCCATTTTAATTGAGCATTCGGAATAAGCTGTTTAAATTTTGCTGCATCTTTTGTACCTAATATTTTGTCATTTTCACCCCAAAGAATTAAAGTGTTTTGCTTGATTTTGCTCAATTGATTTTTATAACTCCCGTAACCGCCGCTTTTAGTAAAACGAATTAATGATTGACTCCAATTGGGATCTTCTAAATGCAAAGCAGCACAAACTCTGGCATCTTCTGAAGCTAATTGTTTATCAAAATAGGCATTTTCACTAATTCCTTGACGAACTTTAGGATTGCTTAAAAAATTAGTTGCCCAGCGGTCAAATGGCGGTACTAAAAACTTACCAAGAATCGGCCCTGGAGCAATGCCTGCACTATCAATTAGAACAAGAGATTGAACAGCTTCTGGATAGGATAAGGTAAAATCAATCGCTGCGGCTCCCCCCATTGAAGTCCCGATTAAAATACAGGGTTGGTTAATCAGCGTCTTCCAAAAACTATGTAAATGAATAGAAATATTTTGAGGATTAATAATGAGCTTAGGATCTCGTTCGGTAAATCCAAACCCTAATAAATCAACGGCAAATGCTTGATTTTTTTGACTTAATAAGGGGAGTAAACGACGAAATTCAAACAGAGAACTGTCAAATCCATGTAATAATAATAAAGGAATTTCTCCATTGCCTTGCTGCAAATATGTTGTCTGTAACGGTTGCTCTCTCAGGGGAGTAGAAATAGCTTGAATTTGAATCTTTTCAGCCAGCGCAATAGAGGTAGCTTCGGTGAGAGATTCAACTAAAGTGGGTAAAATACTAGGAAACATTGAAGATTAACGGGTTTTGAGCTTTACAAATTATGACAAATACTTGACAATACTAAAATAGTATTCTGAATCTTAGGTAAAATTGCGAGGATTCTGCGATAAAACCTCGTGCTTTCAAATATTTTATAATTCTTAACACAATTTCTCATCAAATCAAGATAGGCTATCAATTTAGGCGGCGCGATTGGCTGCCGACTTTCCATGAAATCAACTTGTTGTTAATTTTTACTTTTGGGATCAAACATATAATATGACTGTTAATTTAGCGACTCAACTCCGGGAAGGAACGAAAAAGTCCCACACCATGGCAGAGAATGTCGGGTTTATCAAATGCTTTTTGAAAGGAACCGTTGAGAAAACCTCCTATCGCAAGCTGGCAGCGAATCTTTACTTTGTCTACTCGGCAATGGAAGAGGAAATGGAACGTCATCAGAATCATCCGGTTTTGTCCCCTGTTTATTTCCCGGAACTGAACCGCAAACAAAGCTTAGAAGCAGATTTATACTTTTATTTTGGTTCAAATTGGCGCGAAGAGATTGAGCCTTCTGTTGCCACTCAAGCTTATGTTCAACGCATTCGGGATATTTCTAACAATGAACCTGAGTTGCTAATTGCTCATCTGTATACCCGGTATTTGGGTGACCTTTCTGGGGGACAAATCCTCAAAGGCATTGCTCAGCGGGGAATGAACCTGAGTGAGGGTCAAGGAACTCAATTTTATGAGTTTGATGACATTCCAGATGAGAAAGCATTCAAAGCCAATTACCGTCAGGCAATGGATAGTTTACCCATCGACCAAGCTACAGCAGAACGTATTGTAGACGAAGCCAATGCTGCGTTTGGTATGAACATGAAGCTGTTTAATGAATTAGAAGGTAACTTAATTAAAGCCATTGGCTTAATGGTGTTCAATACATTGACCCGTAAACGTGGCCAAGGTTCTACCGAACTGGCTACCGCTACGGATTAATTAGCAACGCAGACAAGTTTGAGCTGACGAATAACATAATACAATGATGCCCTGAAAGCTAGATGGCGTGTGTAGCGTCGCTCGGTTTTCAGGGCTTTGCAGTGATGTTGAAATCTTAATAAATCATAAAGGAAAAAAGTTAAAATACACCCGATTGAATTGATTGTGCGGATATTCAGCCTGTGCTAAAAATGGCTTAACATTTGCTCATCATATTAGTCCTGAACAGTATTGCCCAGATGGGTTTTCGCGAGTTCTAAGACGCTTTGAGCAGTTGAACTCTCCTCAGCCTCAGCTTCTGCTTCAGGATTCGAGTCCGGTAACTCTTGCTGAGCTGTGATTTCATCTCTTAATGTAAAGCTTCTAATTTCGGGTTCAGAAGACCAGATTAAGGAGTAACCCCCAACCATCAGACTACAAGCTAAACCAATCCAATAGATATCCTGTTTTTGAAACATTCAAGCTTCTCCTGAGGATGCCATCACAAATTATATCTTGTTCTACCGGAATTGTTGTACGGAGATCAAGCAAAATATCGTTAGAATTTCTTATATATTGCTTATAAGTCTCTGGATAAAAGCAATAGAAGATCAAGCTAAAGATAACGAATGTGATAAAATTTCCCTCTCAGGGAATAAACCAAAAGTTATTCATAGTTTAAGTAGAGACAGGTTGTGCGGTTGTTTCTACAGACATCGGGTAAAAACCGTCAGTGATTCTTTCCTCTGTCCTCAAACTGTATATATACAGGCTGTTGTAGACAATCCTGGAGCAAATGTACTAGGGTGTTTTCAAGCCTTTGAAACAAACATTTCCCTGCATAACCCCTATGATGCGAGAAATATGTCTCAGTAGAAGGGGACTCTTGAGGCTAAACGCCCAATTTTCCGATCACGGGGTGGATTCATTCAGAGGTGTTAAAACATATCCCTACTGGGAAAATATCATCATCAGTAGCACAAACATTGAACATCTATGGGTAATCCATCAAAATATTGGAAACTGGTGAAACTCAAAAGTTCAGGAGGATACACCATCTCTGAAATGCCAAATGCCAAGGCGATTTTCACCTCAGCTTTTCCAGACGCAGTTGACAGCAACCCAGTCCAGGAAGACAAGGTTGAGTCTCAACTCATCGAGTGGGTGCATCAGTCTAAATCAAAATCTCATGCAGAAGATGCAGAATTATGTTTATTATGTTTAATTTCTCGGGAAATTTTACTGGTGTGTCGGCATCTCGAAGAACGATTTGGTACAACTCATGGCTTTAAATGTGAGGATTTGTTGCCTTTTGTTCTCGATGAAGCAGGAACTCGTTCTGCTAAAGCTTCCACTTATTTATCCTTTTCTCGGCAAATTCTACAAAGTTTTGACCCAAAACAAAGTAGTTTAGCCACCTGGACAAATCGGAAAGTTAAATTTCATTCAGAACTGAATCATTTTCTACTTGAAAGAGGCGTTTATCAAGTCAGTAATTGGGCGATTTTAAATGATACAAAACCTCAACAACTAGAACGAATCTTATCTCAGTTCCATCAACTCACAGCAGTAGAAATTGAACAAAGTCGTCAAGTTCTCTGTTGTTATCACGCAGTTTATCGCAATCTGGGTTCTCGTAAATCAGGACAACGATGTCTGCCACCCACCCCAGAACAGTATGAAAAAATGGCTGAGATGTTATCTTCCCAATCCGATTATAATTATTCTGCCAGTCAGATAGCTGGCTTATTACAAGACTTAGCCAATCGGTTAAGAGAATATCGGATATATGTTCGCGGGAAATACCTCTCTACCCAAACTTTAGATACTGATGAAAACGAATCCTGGGCAGCACGAATTCCCTATCAAACATCATCAGATCATGAAAATGAGACGGAGGTGAGTGAATTTTTAAAGGTTTATCGTCAGCAACTGATGTTAGGATTAAACGTTAGTTTGGCAGAAGTAACAAACCTGTGGGTTGACAAATTAAAACGGCGAGATCAGGCGAAATCTCAACAGTTTTTACAGGCTTTACATCTGTTTCATTGTGAAGGAAAATCAATGGGAGAAATCGCCAAATTGGTGGGGTTGCAAGCGCAATATCAAGTCAGTCGTTTACTCAAGCTTAAAGCTTTCCGAGCAGAAATTCGTCAAAGATTAGTAAATGAATTGCAACAGCGTTTACTGGATTTTCTGAAAAATTCGCCGAGTTTTGACCCCGAACGTTTGGCTCAAATTCATCAGCCTTTATTAGAAGCTTTAGACGAACAAATTAATCAATTGATGGCTGAAGCTGAATCAGATTCTCATACGGCAAAAGAAAATACTACAGACACTGAATTTGCTTTGAAGCTTTGTATCTACCTCGATGATCAAATGAAAGTAAAATAGTTTAAAATTTTATGTTATAAATCAAAAAAATTAATAATATTCTTTTTACAGAATAAATATTTGATTCAATATCATCAGAGAATTATCAGTAATGAGTAGGAAAAAACCATGTATAACACAACTTTAGATTTATCCGAAATGATGCTTGACTTTGAGTCCTTTAAACCTGATACAGTAGAGATTCTGCCGACTCAAATTAACCAAGCATTAAGCCTCAGTCAAAATAGTTTAGATTCTTCTCAACAATGGCAAGTCTATTTAAATGCATTAGGGGTTTTTGGCTTGGAGAATTGGTTAGAGGAAAATTCATCTGATTTCACCCTAAATACGGAAAACTGCTCTCTCTATCAACCCGAACTTAATCTCGCTTCTGAAGCTGTTCTTCAACTCCAAATTAATCAATTTAAAGTTTGTTTATTAACGGTTGGCAGCTTAAGCGATGAAATGGTAACAGTACCGAGAATGGTGCTAGATTTACCCGAATATACGGCTCATTTTTATATTATTGTAGAAGTTCAAGAAGAGTTAGAAACAGCGCGAGTTTTTAGCTTTTTTTCTTATCAAGATTGGCAACAACATCAAACGAATTATGCCTTACAACCGGAGTCAGACTGGACGTATTTAATCCCGTTATCCTGGATGAGTTTTAACACTGAACAATTGTTATTAAAATTGCGTTGTTTAGAACCCGCAAATATCCCATTATTACCCATTCCTAACCGTACCTCAGACATTACAACAAAGACGGCTGAACTTCAACAAATTTTACCGAATTTACAGTTAGAAAACCAAGCCATTACACCCCTGTGGCAACAGTTAACCTGGGAACAAGCAAAAGTTGTATTCACTCAGCCGGAACTGTTAAAATGGATATCTCAAATGCAGACAGTTGCAGCAGAAAATCCTTCAATTATATCTCAATTACGCCATCATTTATCAGATATTTTTCAACTGATTACTCAGCCCAGCATTAATGTCAGTCATTGGTTATCCAATCAATTTGATCAAATTGCAAGCGATTTATCCTGGGTTTTTCTGCCGAATTTATCCTTGGCTCCCATGAGTGCCATGCGTTCTGGCTCCGACAATTTAACCACTTTACTACAAGAATTACAATTAGCTGGAGTTGAAGTTCCAACTCAAATGTGCGGCGCTTATCAAGACTTACAACTCAACCAAACCCCATTACGTTTGTATACTTTAACTTGGTCATCAGACACCGCTGAAACTAACCCAGAATGGACTTTATTACTCATACTCGGAACACCCAGCGGCACCAACTTACCCGCTGGCATTGGGTTACGGGTTAGTGATGTCACAGAAATATTAGACGAACAAAAACTCACCCGCGAAAGTTCTACTCCTTATCTCTACACTCAGGTTGTAGGAAGTTGGCAAGAAACCTTTATTGTTACGGTTACGAATGCTAACGGAATTGAACAAACTTTGCCACCGTTTACATTTAATCCGAACTAACCCTTGATTACAGAGAGCATCAAAATTAAATATAGCGCTGGGCAGTGGTATACTGTCAAGCATACCGATTATTTAGCCCCTAGCGCCATACTAATTATAAAGTGATTCTGTTTTAGATCAGTTAAACTCGCACTGGCGCTGAACTGACTGTAGCTAACGCTTCAACTAAGCTACGAACGGCTGCAACCATTGCCACTTCGTTATTCAGGCGGTTAATAGCAGAACCAACCCCAACCCCGGCGGCCCCGGCTGCGATCGCCATCGGCGCTGTGACGTTAGAAATACCAGACGCACACAATACAGGCACAGATACCGCGCGGGAAATTTCAGAGGCGGCGGCTAAAGTCGGTGCCGCTTTTTCAATTAACCCCAAAGTACCAGCATGACGAGGTTCGGCGCTAGTTCCCCCTTCAGTTTGGATAATATCCGCCCCGGCTGCCACTAAGTCTATTGCTAACTGTACCTGTTCGTCAAGTTTTAAGATATGAGGAACGGTAACAGATAAAGTAGTTTCGGGTAATAATGCCCGAGTTTCATGGGTTAATTGTAGGACTTCTGCCGCTTCAAACCGCCGTCCTTCAGCATAAAAGGCATCAAAATTACCAATTTCAATTAAGTCTGCACCCGCTGCGACACAGGGTACAAATTTAGCCGCTTCTACGGCAGAAACACAAATGGGTAAATGGGTTAAATTACGAACAATTTTAACAATATTCGCATCAGCCGCAATATCGACAAATGTTGCACCGCCTTGAGTTGCCGCCTTCACCGTCGCTGCCACCCGCTGAACATCAAAATTCATTAAGCCGCTAATGACTTTTAGGGCTTTTCCTTGCTCTAATGCCTGTTGTAGAGTTAAATTTGAGGTCATATTGATTAACTGAATATTCGCTACAGGGTATTTTACCGCAAACCGACCTCTGAGTTTTACCCTAGTGCGTCATTGACTACTACTGTCTGAAATATGACCTGACGGGAAATAAATCTGTCAGCCTGTGGTCAAAACCTTTGTTGACAGTAAATATTTCATTCATTCAAGATATACAGATTCAAGCCTTTTTTTGCATCAATATTAAACTTTAAACCAATTTCCATTTCTTCCCCTATATACTGAGTCTCATTTACTGATTTGTCATCAATTTTAATGCTTTTTATAATAGCAGGTTTGCACCAGGCAATATTTTCATTGATAAGAAACAAAGGTGATTCAAGACTTAGTGATGTATTGTTGACTTTAGCAACTCCAGCTTGTGGTTTTTTATACCATTCAGTCATTTTACCTATGCATTTTGCTTGACCAATTTTTTCTTTTTTCTCTATTACTTGATAGGTAAACAAATCAGTTAATGCTTGACACATACTTTCTGTAAAAATGCATAATTCTAATAAAGCATCAAATCCCAAAAATTCATCTATTGAAGTTGTGTGCGCTGCGTCGTTACGATAAACAATTAATTCGTTCAATTCGCCTTCTGCCGTGTTCTGGCTGCCTCTAATTTTCTCTACGAAATTTCTAATCGCTATATGTTGCTCTATCCATACCCAACTCTCATTAATGCCAGCATCGGCTAATAATTTATCTAAAGTATCTTTGCGTAAATTTTGCTCGTGAAATAGAAAAGCATCGGCTAAAAGTTCATAGCTACCAGTATTATCAATCCCAGAATGCAAACTATTCACTATATCTTCTATTGAAAGATGTTCATATCTTTTTTTGTTCTGATCTATTAACAGTCTACCTGCACCTGTTTGATGAGTTTTTCTGATTCTCTCTTCTAAATCCTGATAGTTTGGACAAATTTCGGGTAATAATGATAACCAATCTCTAATTAAATCTTCTACAAAATTTTCATAGATAGCATATAGTTTTGTGACAGCAGCACAGTGATCGTAGATTTTCCAGTCTCTCGACTTAGGAACATCTTTTTGAATTAAATCTAATAATTGCTGATAATTGATTGATTGCTGTTGAACATTTTTAAAACCAAAAATAACTTGTCTTATATTTTCGTTAGTTTGAATTACGGAGCGAACAGTAGATATATTGTCTTCTGCTGTTTGCAAAAGCTTTTTAAAAATCACCATTTATTCTGCAATAACCTGGGATAGCATACTATCAAACAACATGATTCTTTGCTGCAAATCTCCTTTAGTTCTTCCTGCCCCCGTAAACAGCTTTTTCTTGTCTTCTTTTAATAACTGTTTAGTTGCTTCTATTATTTTTGCTTTATTTTGAATTAATAAATCCGCTTCCTCAAGATGTCTACTAATTCCTACCATTACCGCATCGTAAAATGCTTTGTAAGACTTATCTTTCCAGCTATCAGTTTTTGGATCATATGGTTTAAATAGTTGTTCTTGATAAATGTTGCTGGCGATATTTATAGTATCGATAAATATTTTTCTCAATATATTTATATCTGTATCATCAAAACTTAGGCTTTTAATCATGTATAAATTAAGAAAGCCTTCTATTCCCCCCCTAAATTCATCATAATGCCGAAAAGCAAAGAAACGCAGAACTAATTCTACATCTTCCATCTTTTTATAAAGATTATTATTTCTTAGTTGATCTATTTCTTTTTCTTTAACCGGAATATCCCAAGCTTCAGCAAAAATATCATTTTTGGCAAGGTCAAATAGCAATGAATTAAACTTTCCTGAATATATACAGTTGCGTATCTCTTGCTTACTTAGAGAAACTCCACCAGTATTTAACCTTTCAAAAGTAACTTGTTTTAAGAAAAAAGCTTCGTCATCATCCTGTGTAGATTCAGTAATCAAAACGATAGATGATATGGCTCTGCGATCAATTCCTGCCTTAATTTTATCTGGAAGTTGTTGATATGTGCGACCATTCAATTCTGGCCATAACTCAAGACCAGTTAGCTCTAAATCATTGTTATAAAAATCTTTAATTGCAGTAATCCTTTGCTGTCCATCCATCACCTCATATGAATTATATTCTGTTTCATAGAGAATAATTGGTGGCACAGGAATATTAATTAGGAATGATTCAATAAGCTGCGATTGTTTTTGTTCGTCCCAGCGTAATCTTCGTTGATAAAATGGACTCAGATTCATATAATTTGGTCTTTTAAGAGAATCAGCGAAACTGGGTAGCTTCTCTCGATTCATCTCCGTCAGAATTCTCTGCTGTCCTTTTTCATATTTAGCGTTGATTTCTTTATCTGTAAGATTTGAACTACCATTTTTAGATGGCAGTCTCTCCCACATATCTCTTTCTGCTGGAGCAATTAACATCGATACAAAGGCTCTTGATGGCTATAAGACTACAATATTCTATCTATATATAGACTAACTTATTTTCTGATTTGATTACTACTATGTTGATACTAATATATTAATATTGAGATTCAAAATACTATACATCTTAGACAAACTCAATATTTTCATAAAGATCGCCAATCTGAATTTGTAGTTCAAAAGAATTAAAAGTTAAGCTCATATTCTCATCACGATATTCTGTTAATAACCATTGATTGACCGCAGTTTTAACGTAATGTTCCACATAAACTCGATATTGATCAATTAAGAGATATTCTTTAAAGTTCGGCAAAGTCCGATAAGCGGTAAATTTTTCGCTGCGATCATAATTTTGTGTTGATTTAGACAGAACTTCCGCAATACAATAAGGATTAATTACAGTATCTTTACGCCCGGTTTGCAGTTATAAAGGCTTCGGCGTTACCATCACATCCGGATAAGTATACACATTAACTACCGGAATCCAAAGCCGTTGATCGACATGAAATACACGGTAATTTCGCGTTTTAAGAGCTGATTTTAGTAAAATATAAAGATTACCAGAAATATTATTATGATTGGGTGTTCCCCCTGTCCTTTGAATAATTTCCCCGTTGCGATATTCACTCCGCGTTTCTGCGGCAATTTCTAGTTCTAAATATTCTTCAGCAGTGTAAGTCTTCTTCTCAGTTTGAATAATCATAAATCATACCTCCAAGCTTCTGTAGAGACGTTACATGTAACGTCCCTACGTCTCTATCACCATCCCCAAGTCCCTACACCCCCTTTAAACGGCCCGACAATATCCGATGTTATCCATCCGCCGTAAAAGTCCCCAACTTGGGACTGAACTTGTTCTCCATCGACATAACAGGCTTCCATCCGACTAGGATAAAACGCCACATAATTCTCAATACCCGCAAAAGCTGGAGTCGGACTGGGATAATACCAGGCAACATTGACTTCTTCTTTGTCTCCCACCTTTAGCGTATAGTAGGCGGCTTGTCCCTTCCACTCACACCAACTGCCTTTGGGGGTTGAAATCAAATATTCCATTTTGATATCTTCTGTGGGAATATAGTAAGACGGTGGATGAGAGGTTTCTAACACTCGCTTGGCAGCGTGGGTATCTGCGATCGCCACACCATTAAAGATAATCTGGATATGTTTATTGCTGTCTTCTAAACGGGGAGGCCGGGGATAGTCCCAAACAGACTCTTGTCCGGGGCCGGGTGGAATTCGACGAGTATTCACAAAATTTAAATGATAATTATAAAGAAATTCTTTTGAATTATAAACGATTCCAGCCTTTGTTCTCAATGGTGAGGTGAAGTGCTAGAATAATCAATCACTTATTATATTAATCCGAAAATCGAGAAGCCTTGTGTCTTTTGGCGCAAGCAGAAACGATCACAAGTTATCTAGGATGTTAACTTCCTGCCTCAAATTGCTATGCTAAATCCGAATCTGGATAACATTGAGTTAACTCAAGAAGAATACGAACGCTATTCCCGTCACCTGATTTTACCGGAAGTGGGGTTAGCGGGTCAGAAACGCCTGAAAGCGGCCAGTGTATTGTGTATTGGTACAGGCGGACTCGGTTCACCGTTGCTGTTGTATCTAGCCGCTGCTGGCATTGGACGCATCGGAATTGTTGATTTTGATATTGTTGATAGTTCCAATTTACAACGACAAGTGATTCACGGGACTTCCTGGGTGGGTAAGCCGAAAATTGAGTCGGCAAAAAACCGCATTCATGAAATTAACCCCCATTGTCAAGTAGATTTATACAACACTCGCCTCAGTTCTGAAAATGCTTTAGAGATTTTAGAACCTTACGATGTGGTTGTAGACGGGACGGATAACTTCCCCACGCGGTATCTGGTGAATGATGCTTGTGTGTTGTTGAATAAGCCTAACGTTTACGGTTCAATTTTCCGGTTTGAAGGTCAAGCGACGGTGTTTAACTACGAAGGTGGCCCCAACTACCGCGATTTATATCCCGAACCCCCACCCCCTGGAATGGTTCCGTCTTGCGCCGAAGGCGGTGTACTGGGAATTTTACCGGGATTAATTGGGGTAATTCAAGCCACAGAAACCGTTAAAATTATTCTGGGGAATGGAGAAACGTTAAGCGGTCGGTTATTGTTATACAACTCTTTGAATATGACCTTTAGAGAGTTAAAATTACGACCCAATCCTGAACGTCCGGTGATTGAAAAGTTAATTGATTATCAACAGTTTTGTGGTATTCCTCAAGCCAAAGCGGCGGCTGAAAAACAGCAAGATGGACTGCAAGAAATGTCGGTCAAGGAATTAAAAGAAATTCTTGATAGTGGTGGGTCGGATTATGTTTTAATTGATGTTCGTAACCCTCATGAATATGAGATTGCTAGCATTCCTCAAGCTGTTTTGGTTCCTTTACCGGAGATTGAACAGGGTGCAGGAGTTAAGAAAGTCAAAGAACTCGTTAATGGTCATCGTTTAATTGCTCATTGTAAAATGGGAGGACGTTCGGCTAAAGCACTCGGAATTCTCAAGGAAGCGGGTGTTGAAGGCATTAACGTTAAAGGCGGAATTACAGCCTGGAGTCAAGAAATTGATCCGTCTGTTCCTCAATATTAACGATGAGTTGAATTAAGTCATTCAATGATTTAGGGATGTTGTCATGCAATGTCCCTTTTATTATTTTAATTGAGGGGAATATGAGGAGATTGATTTATAGCATAATTTTCTATATTTTATATTTCGATAATGAGGAGAATAAGTTTCAATTTTAGAATTCCTGAAGACCCTCGCCAGAGACAGATTTTCTATAATCGCTGTTGTATCTTCATTATCTGTTTTATTGTCGGGGTTGGGATTAGAAGATATTATTCCACTCGAGGAAATGTACAAGTCAATCAACCCGAACAACCAGTTATTACTGAAACACCGGAAACACCAGAAACACCGGAAACACCTCAACCTACCCCCACTCCGACTCCGACTCCGACTCCGACTCCTGAGGTAACTCCACAGCCAACTCTACCGCCACTTCCAGAAGAGAATCCCATAGACAATCAACCGGACTTTGAAATCCCTAAAAACCTTTCCCATGAACAAATTAACTGTCTAAAATATGGCGGGGGAAAATCTTGTTTTGCAGATAAATATCAACCCCAGCTTCCAGAGTCTACACATCCCAAGCAATTACCACCCGTATTACCTGATTTACCGGATTCTCAATTTGGCAATGAACCTAATATTGATAATATCGCGATCGCGGTAATTTCGGGTCGAGAAGTTAAAGATTGGACACCCGACTACAACTTAGCGCCGATGTCGCCGGGTGTGTGTCCGCCTTCATTTGTAATTGCTTATCAGAGTCGGTTATTTTGTAAGCGCCGTCTGATCCTAGAAGCCATTCCACCTCTAACAAAGTTTAGGAGATATCAAGATCAGTATTAGTGGGTTTTTTCTAATACTTGTTGAGACATTGATAGAGATTCTAGGGGTTGATTTTGCAAGATCATAGTAGTGCTATTATTATATTGAAACCCAATCCGTTCATAGAATTTTTGTTGATAGGTTGTCATTAAATAAATACGTTCAACCCGACACATTAATGGATGACTCAGAACGGTTTGGACTAATTTTCGGCCCAGTCCACCCCCTTGATAGTCAGGATGAATCACCACATCCCAAATCGTAGCACGATAAACTCCATCAGAATTACCTCTAGCAAACCCAATTAAGCGGTCTCGATCCCAAACCGTAACCACTGGATTACTATTATTAATGGCGATTTCTACATCTTCTCTGTTGCGTTCTCTAGCCCAAAATGCCGCTTTTTTAAATAAAGTTTCTAACTGATTAAAGTCTATGGAATCATGACCCGTGACAAATTGAATGTGGCGATAATCTTGAGCGGTGCAATTCATAAAAGTTCCTCCTTTATTATAAGTTAAGTGCAGTTGAATGAAAAAATACTTTCACTCATAGGGTAGATAAAGCTGTATTTTTAAGCGAACTAACAGAGCAATAACTCTACAATTTGATCCAACGAACCAGAACAAATGCATTAATTAGAATCGCTAATGAAAGTAATGATTAAAACTAATCTGATGAATCGTACAGAATATAATAAAGATGCTCAATTGGGTGTAGTTTACAATACTAAATAAAAATAATCAACGCTGTAATATCAGCATTTGATGACATTAACCGTAGCAATAAAAAAAATCCGAGTCATCACCCGGATTAAAATAAATATGAATTGGTTAGGAAAAGTTATGCAGTAGCAGTTGCTGCTGTTTCCGCTTCAGCGACGGGATACACACTGACTTTCTTACGGCTTTTTCCTTTGCGTTCAAACTGAACGATACCATCAACTTTTGCAAATAAAGTATCATCGCTACCGATACCGACATTGTTACCGGGATGAAATTTGCAACCACGCTGACGGACTAAAATATTACCCGCTAGAACAGTTTGACCCCCATAACGTTTAACGCCTAAACGCTGAGCATTTGAGTCACGACCGTTACGAGTACTTCCGGTTCCTTTCTTATGAGCCATTATTTTCTCCTAAATGAATGAAGACTTATTGAACAGTATTATTCCTCTTCAGCGGCAGCCTCTACTGGCGCAGCGGTGGAGGTTTCCTCAGTGGTTGAGCCGGCTAAAACTGAACCGTTAACACTAATAGAATTAATCATTAACCGAGTGATTTCTTGACGGTGACCGTTTTTCTTACGGGTTTTCTTTTTCGGCCGCATTTTGTAGACAATCACTTTGCGTCCACGAAAATGCTTTAGTACTGTCCCTTCAACCGTTGCGCCATCGACCCAAGGTTGACCGACATGAACCTCATCGTCATTTTGCACCAATAATACTTTATCAATAGTAACACTGGCTTCAGGGTCAACATGGAGCAGTTCAATATCGTAAAACCGACCCGGTTCAACCCGCAGTTGTTTACCGCCTGTCTCAATAATTGCGTAACTCATAAATCACATTGTCTCAAAATTAGCCGTACAGGTAGCGGGGGAATTTCCAAAGAATATAACCCAGCATTTATGAGGTCTGAACCTGATCCGAGCAGGAATTAGACACACAATCTACTATTATCTAGAATTCAACTGAACTTTGTCAAGCGGTAAACGGGCTATTTTATGCTTCTTTCGGGGTTGACTTCTTTTTCGGTGGCAGGGGGTCACCTTGAACGACTAAATCTAAATCAACGGCTTCAAGTCCTTTTGTGGCTAACATATCTAACATTGAGCCGAGTTGTACCCACATTAAAAATGCGGTGGGGAAAACAACAACTGCACCCACAACAATTGCTAACCAATAAATGGGGATAAAAACCGCTAAACTGGAGGCGACACATAAAAACACAAATAAGCTTGTGGCGCTATAAGCCATCCGAATATTGTTAGTTCTATAATTAATTAGAGACTTTGGATCGGGATCAAGTTGCCAGAGTGCAAGCTGATATTCCAGCATATCTTTAAAAATTAGGCCCAATATAACAGCAAAAACTGTTGTGGTAATCACAAAAATATAAATCGGCGGAATCACTGATGGTTCAGAATACATAATTACGGGGAATATTATCGGAAAATTACAAATTATTAAGATTATAGTATATTTTTGAGCAGAAGTTACGCCCGTGACTGTAGGGGCGCATTGCATGCGCCCGTTGCAATTCAGAATCTTGCCTATTGCCTATTGCCTATTTGCCTACTTCTCTTCTTTAACTAAAACCTCACCATCCTCCTCAATTTTTAATGGTGTCTTGGGAAAGTTATTTTGAGTCAGTTGGCGAATGAGTCCGACACTACGGAATTTACTATCCATATAAGGAATACCTTTACTATTAATATGAATCGGAATAATTTTTCCCCCCGTAAAATTTCCTACCGGATCTAAATCGGCTTCTAGAACTAAAGAATATCCCAATTTACCCCGACTGGATAAGGTTCGATATCCCATAAAGTTACCTAAAGAATAAGCAATTAACTTGCCGTTGTAAAGTTCTAAAGCACGAGGAACATGTGGGCCGTGTCCTAACACTAAATCTGCGCCCGCATCAATTAAAGTATGAGCAAATAAGACTTTATTACCGCGATTTTCACCATAGAAATATTCCGTTTTATTGCGAACATTTAAAGCCGAGGTTCCTTCAGCTCCAGCATGAACTGAAATCACAATAATATCTGCATTTTCATCTGCTTTTTTAACCAATGCAGTTGCTGCTTCTAAGTCATGCATATTATTATGAACACTAAAGTAGCTAAACCCAATAAATGCAAATTTTACCCCTTTCGCTTCATGATAAATAATATCTTCTTTTCGACCAACGGCTTTCATTCCCGCTTGATTCAAATTATCAATTGTATCTGTAAATCCTGTTTCATAAAAATCAAAAGAATGATTATTCGCAACGCTTAAAACATCAAAACCAGCGTCTTGTAAAATTGATGTATAACTCGGCGGCGTGCGGAAGGCAAACACTAATCCTCGTCCGATATTTTTGGCACTTTTGGGATAATTTGTTAAAGTACTTTCAAAATTCCCAAATAGAATATCTGATCCTTGTAAAGCGGGTTTAACTGATTGAAATAAAGCGGTTTTATTGGGATGAAGTTTATTAGAAGGATAGTTAGTTCCGGGAATAATATCACCCACTGCTTTTAATTTAATTCGCGTGTCTGGTGAAACTGGATTTTGAATGGTGGTTAAAGCAATGTCTGAGAACTTATTCAGATTATCAACAGTCGATGTATCCAGAAGCGTTTCAGAATTGGATGCAGCCCGAGAAAAGGCAGTCAAGCCCGGAAAATCCGGCAGTTGATCAAATGTAGATTGAAGGGTTTGGGAGGTATTGATCAGGGTATTGCGAGCCACTTGTAACTGACTAGAAGCTTGAGTTTTCCACTGACTTATCGTGTCTTGATAATTGTTAATTACCCATCGAGATAATGGCAAAAATGCTAAACCAACGCAGCCAACAAAAATGAAGGGTGTTAATACTTTTGTGGGAATCGGAAGCGGGGGAAAAGTAATAACAGGTAGTTTAAAATTGGGTTGTTTTTTAGCTTTTTTACGAGGTTTTTTAGCCGGTTTAACCTTGTGTTGAGTCGAGGTTACAGCAGAACGTAAAGGGGACTTCAGATCGGGTGGCGACGCGGCTGAAGCCACATCGTGTGAACGCATCATCTCCCCTAATGTTAGGGTTTCAAACCAACTGGGATCATCTTGATTAAGCTGTTGTCCAGCAATGGTAACCAGTTGAATAGCAGTGGCAGCCAAACGTAACATCCCATTTTGAACGACCCGCACACAAGCAGATTGATCGGGCAGTTGCTGAGCGGTTAAAATCACATAAAGATGCTGATCTCGGCGAACTGCTTTAACTGTTATCTGCTGAGAACGTAATGCACGATTCATTAAAGTCGCAATCGCATCGGGATCACCCTGTCGGGCCAAAGTCACAACATCAGACTGACTCACGCGCTCTGATCTCCTCACACCAATAAATTTTAAAGAGTAATCGTTATTATATTAGGATACGGAGTGGGTGTGGTGCTTGTATAGATTTTCTTGGCAGTCGAGAGGAGTGGCGCTTGGATGCGAGTATCGCCAAAGCCTAATAGATACCCTGTGACGATAATAGCATCCATGGTGAAAAAATGATGTTTTCAGCGGTTGTTGATTAAATTGAGGACATGATGATACTCAAATTGATTGATGTGATGCTTCAAAGCGGCAGCTAAATTACCATTATAGGATTCTATTTTTTGAATAGCGGTATCAATTAAATCTAGATCAGCCAGAGAGATAGCATATTTCAAATTATCTTGACAATGGATTGGAATTTTACTGAGATTTTCCGCCGTCAAATAACATATATTTTTTCCATCTTGATTCATCGCATAATGATTATTCATCTCACAAATAAACTCAACTCCAATCCATTGACTCATCATATTAAGAAGTTCTTCTTCTCGGAATGGTTTCCTCATATAATCATCAAATCCAGAAGAGATCATCTCTTGTTTTTCTTCCTCAAAGATACTGGTCGTCAAGGCAATGATCACGGGTTGTGGGACTTTTGCTGTTTGATTCATTGCTTTTATTTTTTGAGTGGCTTCGTAACCATCCATCACAGGCATTCGGATATCCATCCAGACTAAATGGGGTTGCCACTGTCGGCAAATCTCAATGGCTTCTTTACCATTTTTTGCTTGTTTGGGTTCAAGATCCACTGAACGAAGGAGTTCAACTAAAACTTTACGATTGAGACAATGATCATCTACAATCAGTATTTTATATTGAGGTTGATTGGGGGCTAAACGAATCACAGAACATTTTGATGTTTGAGATAATATCTGGTATTGATCTGCTAGATTTGCTTGAATTGTAAATCGAAAAACAGAGCCTTGATTAAGTTGAGACTCGACGTGAAGTTCTCCTCCAAAAAGACGAACAAATTTTTGACTAATAAATAATCCTAATCCTGTTCCTTCCTTAGATTGTTTTCCTGTCGTGCTTTGACTAAAAGGTTGAAATAGTTGCTGTAATTCTTCGGGTGAAATACCAGGTCCTGTATCCTCAATCTCAAAACTAATTGTTATTAAATCATCTTGATTTTTTATAGAAGATTGTTCTCTGACTCTGACCGCTACACCGCCATTTTTAGTAAATTTTAAAGCATTATCAATTAAATTAATTAAAATTTGTCTGAGCTTAACAATATCAGTTTTAATATATTGAGGTAAAGACAGGCTACGATCAAAAATGAGTTGTACTTTTTGTGCTTCTGCTTTGACTAAAAACATATTTTCTAAATCAGATAGAAGCTGATACAAATCAAAACTAGATGTATTCAAAGAATATTTTCCACTTTCAATTTTAGATAAGTCTAAAACTTGATTAATCATATTTAAAAGATGTTCCCCACTCCGGAGAATAATATCAAGATATTCTTGATCTTTAACAGAAAGGGATGGTGAGCGAGTCATTAATTTAGAAAATCCTAAAATAGCATTCATTGGAGTTCGTAACTCATGACTCATATTTGCAATAAAAGCACTTTTAGCTTGATTTGCCCTTTCTGCTTGCTGTTTTGCGGCAGTTAACTCAGCCGTTCTTTCTTGTACTTTTTGCTCGAGCTGTTGTTTTTCTTGTTGTAATTCTAAACTGACCTTTCGGAGCTTTAAATGGAGTTGAATCCGAGCAATGACTTCTTCTCTTTGAAAGGGTTTTGTAATATAATCAACTGCACCCATTTTTAATCCTTTTATTTTATTTTCTATGTCTGACAAAGCCGTCATAAAAACAATAGGAATATCTTGGGTCAGAGGGCTATATTTTAACTGTTTACAGGTTTCAAATCCATCAATTCCTGGCATCATTACATCTAATAAAATCAAATCCGGAGAATTAGCTTTAGCTTGTTTAATTCCTTGTATCCCATCCATTTCAATAAAAACTTCATAATTTTCTTCAGATAAACTCTGATAAAGTACCTCTATATTACTAGAGGTATCATCTATGATCAGTATTTTAAATCTGCTGGAAATACTATCCATAATCTTATCTATGAATTAATTACAAGGGTTATCTTATAGTAAGATGCAGCTTCAGAAAAAGATATAAATTGATTACTGAGTGATTGCTTCAGGTATTTGACAGGGATCGGGTTTAATTACAGTATTATTAAAACTCACAGATTGAGACTCCACCGGAATTTCAATCACAAATTCTGTTCCTTTTCCTGCTTCTGACAAACAGAATAACTGACCATTATGCTTATCAATAATAATTTTGTAACTAATTGATAAGCCGAGTCCTGTTCCTTTTCCGACAGGTTTAGTCGTAAAAAATGGATCAAATACTTTGGGCTTAATGGCTTCATAAATACCACCCCCATTATCTTGGATTCTGATTTGAATCCAACCTAGCTTCAGTATTTGAGTTTTAATATTGATTTGATAAGACTTGTGATGACTTGATGTTAAATCATCGATGGTTCCTTGCTCTGATTTATCATCTAAGGCATCAATGGCATTATTTAAAATATTCATAAAAACTTGATTGATTTGTCCGGCATGACATTCAATTAAAGGTAAATCTCCATAAGACTTAACCACTTCAATTTCTGGCCGACAGACTGTCCCATTTAAACGATTTTTTAACAGTAGTAATGTACTTTCAAGTCCTTCATGAATATTGGCTGGTTTAATTGCTGCTTCATCTAGCCTAGAGAAATTTCGCAAGCCTGCAACAATTTCACCAATTCGCTTCGAGCCTAGCTTCATAGATGCAATTAATCTCGGTAAATCCTTGATCATAAAGTCTAAATCAGCATTTTCTATAATTTCATTTAAATCAGAATCATTAGAATATTTTTGTTGACAAAAACAAGTGATATTGAGTAATTCTTGAGTACAGACTTCTAAGTACTTAATATTCCCTGAAATAAAGTTAATCGGATTATTGATTTCATGAGCAATTCCCGCAACCAATTGACCTAAACTAGACATTTTTTCATTTTGAATAATTTGTTGCTGAGCATCTTTTAACTCTTCTAATGCATTTTTTAATTCTAGGGTACGTTCTTGAACTTTAACTTCTAAATTAAGTTTTTCTTGTTCAAGTTCTAAGCTAACTTGACGAAGCTTTAAGTGAACTTGAATCCGAGCAATCACTTCCTCTTGTTGAAAGGGTTTTGTAATATAATCAACTGCCCCAAGTTCCAGTCCTTTCACTTTATCAATGGTATCTGATAAAGCGGTCATAAAAATAATAGGAATATTTTCAGTTAAAGGATTGTCTTTGAGTTGACAGCAAGTTTCAAATCCGTCAATTTCCGGCATCATGACATCGAGTAAAATTAAATCAGGGACTATTTTTTGTGCCTGCTGTATGCCACTCTTGCCATCCATCTCAATAAAAATTTCATAACCATATTGGTTTAAGGCGCTATACAGTACACCTAAATTTGTTGGGTTATCATCAATCAATAAAATAGTAGTGGTATCTTGAGTTGGAGTCAGCATGATTTTTTCCTTTAAAATTAATGAACTAAACCTTGATTAAAACAAATTACGAATCTATTTTTCGTAAAAAATCACGGATTTTTTGAATATTAAATGTATTCACAATTTGTTCCAGTTCTTGTACAAAAAGTTGATAATTTTCTCCCATCTGAGAAAATTTTTCTAGCTCCTGTTTAATCCCACTGATTTTTCCTTTCAGTGCATATTCTCTGAGCTGAGTCAACTCTGTTTCTGGCGGTAGTACCCATTGAGAATCAGTCGATTGATCGGCTTGAGATTCGACAGACGGTATCTCTGAATAAATCCAATTTAAACCCAAATATTGAGTCAGCATTTGATATAAAGTCTCAGCTTCAACGGGTTTTGCTAAAAAATCTGTTCCTCCTGCTTGAAAGCTTTTCTGTCGTTCTTCTTCAAAAACACTGGCTGAAGAAATAATCACCGGAATCTGTTTTAAAGTCTCAGATTGTCGAATTTTTTTTAATAATTTCCAGCCATCCATCACAGGCATTTGTAAATCTGTAATAATCAAATCGGGCAAACAAAACTCCGCTTTTTCTAGCGCTTCTTGACCTTGACTGGCTTCAAGAACTGTTAATCCAATCGGTTCTAATAAATTAATCACAACCGAGCGATTTTCCCAACGATCATCAACGACTAAGACTTGCCGTTTTTCCCCCTCATAACCCATCACATATTCCCAATTTCCGGCACTGTTATTGGGCTTCCATTCCGGTGCAACCAGACAGTCTAACTCAAACTCAAACACACTCCCCTCTCCCAATTGACTGCGGGCTTGAATTGAGCTACCCATCATTTCTACAATCCGTTGAGTAATCGTTAATCCCAAGCCGGTTCCTTCTGCTTTGTGTTGACTTTTACCCACTTGTTCAAAAGGTAAAAATATTTTTTCTAACTGCTCCGGACTCATACCAATTCCGCTATCTTTAATCTGAAACTGAAGCCGAACTGTTTCTAGATTTGATGGGTCATATAAAACATTCACTTGTAGTTCAACAGAACCATTCTCTGTAAACTTAACGGCATTTCCCAATAAATTGATTAACACCTGTCGTAAACGTTTTTCATCTGAGATAATTCCTTGAGGTAAATCATCCTTCGGATGATAAATAAACCGAATCTCTTTTTGTTCAGCCCGAATGCGGCAAATTTCAACGACACTTTGTAGAAACGATGGTAAATGAAATGGCTTGAAGTTCAATTCTAGCTTTCTGGCTTCAATTTTAGAAATATCTAAAATATCATTAATCAGAGTGAGTAAATGTCCTCCACACTGATAAATCACTTGCAGACCATGGCGATTTTGTTCTACTAAATTCGGTAAGCGTTGTAGAATCTGAACATAGCCGAGAATACCATTGAGCGGTGTTCTTAACTCATGGCTCATATTGGCAAGGAATTCACTTTTTGCTTGATTAGCAGTATCAGCCGCTTCTTTTGCATCTTTCAATTCAGCCGTTCGTTGTTCGACTCGAACCTCTAGTTCTTCATTAGTTTTTTCCAAGGTATTAAAAGAGTCTTGTAATTGCTGCGCCATTTTATTAAATAAGCGAGATAAACGCCCCAATTCATCGCTGCGGCTATCATCGAGTTCCACCTCTAAATTGCCTGCTGCAATGCTTTCTGTTGCCTGCATCATTTGGGTGAGAGGATAAGCAATTTGACGTTGTAAGATGAGAAAGACCACAATAATTTCAACCAATAGTAAGGTCAATCCCATTAACAAAATTAACCGCGCTGTGGCAAACGCCTCTTTTTTCACTAACGACTTCGGCAATACCGTGACTAAATACCAATCCGGTTCATCAATCTGGGTCACTGCCAAATATTCATCATGTTGAGGATTATCAATAATGACTTTTTGATTAGGGTTCTGTGTTGCCAGTTGAAAAATATGACGTAGATAAGGATAATTAGCAAAACGAATATTGAACTGACCCCCTGCTTGTTGAATTTCTTCCATTAAATTGGGATGAACGAGTAGCCGTCCATCTCCTCGGAAAATAATATTATGGGTGCCTTCAATGACATCCCCTAAAGTTCGCTCGAGGAGTTCATCGATCAGAATATCATGTCCAATGGTGGCAATGTGACGACCCTCGATGTCTAACGGCGTTACACAAGAGACCATCCACGCATCAGCAACTTGGTCGTAATAAATCCCTGTCCAAACTGTTTCTCGTTCTGGATTATTAACCGGTCGAGTAATCTGAAATGATTCATCATCAGTGACTCGAAAAGAGTCTCGAGAAGGTGCTTGTATTGCCCAAGGATACTCATCCATATAAATGACCAATCCATTTTCGGGAATTTGGGTATAGGTATTGGCAAATCGATTCCGCCAAGCCGGGCCAAAAGCACTGAGAATATCATAATAAGCGACGACTCGCCGCCGCATATCGGCATCAATTGTGACATTCTGACCCAGGAATACCCCTGCATTTTTTGTGAGATCAAATTCATCAGAATAGTTGCGAATCGTACCATCTTCTCGTTGCTCAAACAGATAGTAAAATTCAGAGTAAGGATCATAGTAGCCATCGGTTTCCAGCCGCTCTATCAAGGCTTGTTTAAGAATTTTGTGATTGTCTTCAGCTAAGGTAAAAATAGCCCGTTCCCGTTGGACTCGTAACAGTACATAATCCTCAAGCTGTGCTAAAGTTTCACGAGTAATACGAGAGACTAAATGAAAATAGCTAATTCCTGTTGAAGCCAAAATAGCAACTCCAATACTAACGGCAATTTTAAGTAAAGTTTGCCGAGTTAGAGAGCCCTGAAATGAATTTTTCTCCGGAGCTAGGCTAGAATGAGCTGGCTGAGATTCTAGTAAATTAAGCCGCTTTTTCGTCCAAATCATCTTGTATCTACACCTGCTAATGAATCGTTAACTCTCACACCATCAAAAGAGTTATTTACCTGAAAAAAACTCTAATTTTATATTTCCCCAAAAAAGAGAATTGCTTGACACTGACAATCCTCTTTTTATTAACATTTAGGGAATTACACCCAAGATAGGAGTCACACTTTGGCTGTATGAGGGTAACGCTAACGATTGATTGAGCTGAAAACCCCCTAGGGTGTTTCTGGGAGTCAAGTGAGCCAGGTAGCTCCAAAGTCGCTTTTCATTCCAGGTGGGACAAGTGATGCCTGTATTCACCAAACCATCTGGCACCCCACCCGACTTAAAATAAAACGCTCCCAGAGACTTCTGTATAAACTGGCGATTCTCAAACAAGCTGACAAGGGACATCAAAGTCTGTTGAGAATTCGTCTGAAGAACTTGATCGCGTAAGGCGGCGTACCATGCTTCGTAGCTGACCCAATCAAGAGAATGACCCAGTCGATCAATAAATGAAACCAAGTCTTTCCACATCAATGGTGAGGGGTTGACAATATGAAAGGCTTGACCTTGCATCTGTTGGGTGCGGGACAGATGAATAATCCCTTGGCTAGCATAGTCCACTGGCACAAGATTTAACGCGGCTGACAATGCGGGAGCCATGCCCATCTCCATACAACCTTGAATCATTTTGTTGACAAAGCTGCTGGCTGGACAAATTCCCGTATTGCTGGCTCCGACAATATTACTGGGTCGATAGATAGCGGTTGGAATTCCTCTTTCATGGGCAGTCATAACTAAACGCTCAGCAACATACTTACTTTGAGCATAACCGCTCATGAGCTGTTGTCCAGGGCCAATCGGATCGGGTTCGCCAACGGTGCGAATTTGTAATTGCTGATTTGAGGCAAAGACATCAACGGTTGAAATGAAGTGAACCGGCTTAATTTTGATTTGACTGGCAAGGCGTAGGATTTCTTCAGTCCCGGTTACATTGGTGGGTGCTAACGCGGTGTAAGGATAGAGAATATTGACCCAAGCACCACAGTGATAAATTACATCAATTTTCTGCGCTAAGCGGTCAAACTGTTCGGGTTTTAATCCCAGTTGAGGCAAGCTCAGATCCCCGAGGATAGGAATAATACGGGTCTCAAACTGACTCTGCCACAGTTGATAGTGTTTTAATTGCTGTTGAATTTGATCTCGCGCTGCTTCTAAGGTATCGGCACGAACCAGACAATAACAATCAGCTTCGGTTTGTTGCAGTAACTCATACAATAAGTAGATTCCTAAAAATCCAGTACTTCCTGTTAAGAAAATATTGGGAATTGTTTCTATCGCAACAAGATTTGGCAGAATTGAGGGGTCAAGGACGCTAGCTGTTTCTAAATCAGGTATCAGTGGTGATGTAGCGTTTGAATCAGACGGTTGTTGGGTATCGATGGCGACTGCAATCTGACGAATGGTTGGGCTTTCTAGAAAGCGAGCTAGACACAGTTCAATTCCAAATCGTTGATTAATCTGAGAAGTCAGGTGAATTGCCAGTAGAGAATGTCCCCCCAGGGTATAAAAATCGTCGTCAATACTGACCTGTTCTAGCCGTAAGATTTCTTGCCACAGTTGAGTCAGTTTTTCCTCCGTTATTGTCCGAGGTTTCACCCGTTTGTCTGATGTTGAGAGTGCATATTCCTCAGGAGAGGGTAGAACATTGCGATCAACTTTGCCATTAGAATTGAGGGGCAGGCTATCAAGTATGACGAAATAAGCCGGAACCATATAATCTGGTAGTTGTTGCTTTAAATATCCTCGTAAGCTTTTGACGAAAGAACCTGGCAATGTACTTTGATCGTCGAGTTGATGGCGAGTCACATCAGAGACAACATAAGCCACTAAACGTTTATGACCTAATTTATCCGTAGTCGCCACCACCACAGCAGATTCAACATCTCGATGCTGCCATAGGAGTGATTCTATTTCACCGAGTTCAATGCGGAATCCCCGAATTTTAACTTGATGGTCAATGCGACCCAAACATTCTAAATTACCATTGGGTAAACGTCGGGCCAAGTCCCCAGTTTTATACATCCGTTCTGTGTAGTTTGCAGACTCATGATGAATCACAAACCGTTCTGCGGTGAGTTGGGGGCGATTGTGGTAACCTCTGGCTAAGCCAGCGCCACCAATATATAATTCACCGATTTCACCCTCAGCCACAGGCTGCATTTGCTGATCTAACAGATAAATCTGAGTGTTGGCAATGGGACGACCGATTGAAATCAAACTATTTCCTGGATCAACTTGACAACCAGTGGCCCAGACGGTGGTTTCTGTTGGCCCGTAAAGATTCCAGACACAATTGCCTCGGGTTAATAACCAATCTGCAAGGGGTCGAGGCAAGGCTTCACCGGTTGACCAAATATTGAGTTGAGGGTTTCCCTGCCACTCAGATTGTCGTAGCATTTGCCAGGTGGCTGGGGTCGCTTGCATCACCGTTGCACCAGAGGTGTGTAATAACTCCGCCAGCTTGATACCATCAATCACAACTTCTTGAGGCGCGATGATGACTCTAGCACCCACCGCCAAAGGTAAGAACAGATCGCAAACAGATGTATCAAAACAAATGGTTGTGACGGCAACGAGACGATCTTCAGCAGTCAATCCAGGTGTAGATTGGATTGCCATTAATAGATTGACAACGGCTGCATGAACAATTTCTACCCCTTTTGGTTTTCCGGTCGAGCCAGAAGTATAAATAATATAGGCTAATTGATTCGCAACAGAAGCAGTGAATAGATTATTTTGAGGAAATTGAGAAAAAACATCTTCATCTAAGCAAATGACCTGCGTCTGACCTGACACAGAAGAGCCGAGTAAATGCTTTTGGGTTAAAAGTAGAGAAATTTGAGCATCTTCTAGTACATAATGATTTCGTTCTTCGGGATGAGCTGGATCGAGGGGAACGTAAGCTCCTCCTGCTTTGAGAATCCCCAGTAGTACAATTAACATCAGAGGCGATCGCTCTAAGCATACCCCCACTCGCACTTCAGGCCCCACATCTAAGCTTTTGAGATAATGGGCAACTTGATTGGCTTGTGAATTGAGTTGGCTATAGGTGAGTTGTTCATCTTTAAAAACAACTGCGATCGCATCTGGGGTTTGAAGAGATTGGTGTTCAAACAGTTGATGAATTAGAAGGGTTTGTTGCAAATTGGGCATCATTTAGCTAATAAGATATCGATGATAGTTCTCAAGAAACCGATCAACAAAAAAGTGTTGACGAGTAAATATTGCACCCAATATACAATCTCAAAACTTAGCAATTAAGACAGAGTCGCAATCTATTGCTTTCGTTAAACTGACGTTTTAAATTAAATTATACTGTTAATATGGAGGATTTGTCTTCAGAACAATTACTGAAATTTTAATAAATAATTCTAATTTTTTATAGTTTTATTCTCTAATAACTTGTGTGTATTTTTTTCTCTGATCCGCAAAATTACTGAGAATAGCCTTTGATCATTTATAGTATAACTTAAGGTAAAAGGTAAAAATAAAGAGATATAACTCACTACCTACTGTAAATGTAGATTGCGAGTCATAACTGGATAGAGTAAATCTTTAATGATAAAGTAATTTATTACTGTTGGGAGAATAATCTCATTGTTATCATCATATTGTCGGTAATAAATTCTGAAAAATTGGTGAATCTTGGTTTTTTTGACTGTATACAACAGGGAAATGATTAGAGACACAGTGAGTTGAAGAAATAGAATAGTATTCTTGATACCAAGCAATAAATTTCTCTAATCCTACAGCAATAGATGTACTGGGTTTACAATCAAAATCTTGACTTAAGTCTTGGATATCTGCATAGGTAGAAACCACATCTCCTGGCTGCATGGGTAACAAGTTTTTACGGGCTCTTTTACCCATAATCTGTTCAATTGTCGCAATAAATTCGTTGAGTTCCACAGGTTGATTATGACCTACATTATAGAGCTTACAAGCAGGATGTCCCTGAAATTTTAAAGGTTGTGTTTCTACAATTCTATTAATCGCTTCAATCACATCATCAATATAGGTAAAATCTCGCTTCATTTTACCAAAATTATAGACATCAATCGGTTGATTTTCTGCGATCGCCTGAGTGAATTTAAAGTAAGCCATGTCTGGTCTACCCCAAGGGCCATAAACGGTAAAGAAACGCAAGCCTGTGATGGGAAGTTGATAGAGATGACTATAGGTATAAGCCATCAATTCATTGGCTCTTTTGGTCGCTGCGTAGAGGGAAACAGGGTGATCTACAGTATCATCAACCGCAAAAGGAACTTTGGTGTTTGCGCCGTAAACTGAACTAGAAGAAGCAAAAATTAGATAGTTGATGGAATGATGACGACGTATTATTCTACTGACCCTCTCCCAGACGATACCCCATTCCACGTACTGTTTCAATCGATTTACTGCCGAGTTTTTTGCGTAAATAGCCCACATAAACATCCACAATATTAGAGCCTGGATCATAATCGTAACCCCAAACCAAATCTAATAATTGTTGTCGGGTCATCACTTGTCCTGGATGGCGAAAAAAGACTTCTGCCATGGTAAATTCACGGGCAGGCAGTTGAACTTCGCGATCGCCAACTTGAATTTTACGAGTCCGTAGATCCAAAATCATATTACTTTGTTGAATCTGGGTTTTTGCTTGATCGGGTTGAACAGTATGACTGTTTTTTAACCGAACTTCAATCCGGGCTAAGAGTTCAGCGAAGCTAAAGGGTTTAGTCATATAATCATCAGCCCCACCTTTTAAACCCGCGATTTTATCCATGACATCATCTCTTGCTGTTAGGATAATCACAGGAAAATTGACCCCTTGTCCGCGCCATGTTTCTAATACCGTCAATCCATCTTTTCCGGGTAAACCTAAATCAAGCAGTGCTAGATCAAATTGATAACAAAAAGGTAAATCGAGAGCAGTATATGCATCTTCAGCAATCATAGTATTATAACTATTTGCCTTTAAGCCTTTTTCAATAAAAGCTGCTATTTTGCTTTCATCTTCAACAATTAAAATTTGCTTCATGATCAATATTACTACTCATCAAATTCTAAGGGAAAAACCAACGAAAAAGTAGAACCAATTCCTAATTTACTTTGGAGATTAATCGCACCTTTATGGGCTTCTACAATTGCTTTAACAATCGCTAAACCCAACCCAGAACCTTCTGAACGACGACGGGTATTTCTGACTCGGGTAAAGCGGTCAAAAATGCGTTTCTGTTCGCTAGTCGCAATACCATCCCCTGTATCGCTTACCCAAAAATTGACACAATTGCCCTCAATTTTTCCACCAAAAGTAATCAAACTATCGGGTAGAGTATGTTGAACTGCATTTTGTGCTAAGTTAACAATTGCCTGGGTAATTCTTTGTGAATCCCCTGTCATTTTACCTGAGACTATTTGATTCTCTAGATACCAACTGCGCTCACCTAATTTTTCCAATTTACTAAATAATTGTCCCATAAAAGTGCTAAGTTCAATCATTTCAATCTGCAAAAAGTCCGGACGTTCTGCTTTTGCGAGTAAAATTAAATCTTCGACTAAACGATTCATCCGGTCTAGTTCACCCATCACTAAGTTAATGGTTTCTGTTTGGGACTGAGGATCGATTTCCATCAGTTCTAGATGTCCGCGAATAATGGTGATGGGGGTTCTCAGTTCATGTCCGGCATCATTAATGAGATTGCGTTGAGCCTCAAAAGCGTATTCTAAGCGCTCCATCATCGCATTGAAAGTTTGACCTAATTGAGCCACTTCTCCGGTTCCTTTAACATCAATTCGCTGAGAGAGATGAGATTCAGAAATTGATTTTACAGTGTCTGATAAATGTCTTAAAGGAGATAAAACTTTCCCGGCTGCAAACCAAGCAAATAGTGAAGCCAGCACCGTCATCAACATCAGAATTCGGATGACAACATTAACAGAACTTAGAACTTCGTTTCGTTCTCCTGCTGATAAGTGAGCCACAACAAATACACCCATTGTTTCTTCAGTTGTTTTGATCGGCTCAGCCTTATAAATAACGCTACCAATCTGAGGATTATCAACTTCGATTTCTCCTTCTTCTTCCACCATAATCTGTTGCCAGTGTTGCATTAAATCAGAATTCTCATCAATAATCTCGGGCAGAAAAGCAGCATTTGATTTATAAAATGATCCTTGAATAATTCCAATAAAATAGTTGTCATCTTCGGCTTTATTTGTCAAGAAAAATTTATCGAATGCCCGAGAAATATTTTGATGAGTAGACTTAGAATTAGATTCTTGATCCCTGAGGGTGACTTGTGATTGTAATAAAATTTCGATTAACTCTTCTTCAAATTCTTCTGCATCCTCCCACAAGTCTAATTTCACTCGTTCCGTTACTTCAGCAATTAAACGATATCTAATAATGGGGATAGTGATTAATGTAAACAAGCCCATTAATATTAAGTACCACAATAAAATACGAGTTCGGCTTTCTTGAAAAAGTTGTAGGTTATTGAATTTATCAACTTTTAACTGAACTTGAGACCAACATCGTCCTATTATTCGCGAAATAGGGCTCTTAAACGATCTGGTTTGATCGAGCTTATTACTCTCTGATTGATTCATAAAGTTTTTCAACATTGGACTACAACTCTATATAGCCATTAAATTAGTTTTGTCTGGAAAATCAGCCCAAGTAGCATACCCTCAAACAAAAACATTCTCAATTATTATACAATATGTTTGCAAAAAAAAGTTATCTTTTTCTATTATTAAAGTAAATAAAATATCCAGAACACTATTCTCAACTCTGAATTATTAACTCCTCTCCCTGAAGCTCACTAAAATCTAGTTTGTCACCTGCTCTAAAGACTCGCTTTAGTCCATAAAAGGTTCACACAAAAATGTACTGCTCAACACAGTATTAGAAAATTCTGTGGTTTTTGTACTCTACCAGCAAAGTCAGTGAGTCGTAATACTGTGAGGAAACTGTTTGGTTGATGCGATAGCAGCCTTTGTAATATTGATACAGATTATTGTACTGTCAGGGGTTTATCGTTCGTGAGTAACATGAGATTTTTCTCATTAAAGCTTCATAGATGCTTCATCGATCATCGTGAAACTGATAATAGTCAATCCCATTTACTAGAGCGTAATTCTTATGGCTCGCATTCTTCCTTCGATAATAACCACAAGTCAATCTCAGAGAATCATGGTCTATTCTCATGATGCCTATGGTTTAGGAAATATTCGACGAATGCTAGCGATTTGTAAGTATTTGCTGAAGTCAATTCCTAATCTTTCCATACTATTAGTATCTGGCTCACCGTTGTTACATAGCTTCCGTTTACCTCAAGGATTAGACTATATTAAACTTCCCTGTCTTAATCGCGGTTCTTTGGGAGAGATGAGGGTTAAATATCTCAATACAGATATTGAATCGACTTTGAAGTTGCGAGAAGAACTGATTCTTACGGCTGCTAAAAATTATCAACCTGATTTAGTTTTAGTAGACAAAAAACCTTCAGGAATTAAAGGAGAATTACAGCCAACAATTAATTATTTAAAAGGGAATTTACCTCGGACTAAGTTTGCACTATTGTTGCGGGATATTTTAGATACTCCTGAAAAAACAGTTCAAGAGTGGGAACAAGAAGGTTACTACCAAATCGTAGAATCAATTTATGACCAGCTTTTAGTCGTGGGAATGCCGGAAATATTTGACCTTGTTCAAGAATACCAGTTTAGTAAAGCTATTGCTTCTAAAGTTTATTATTGCGGCTATATCTGCAAAGAATTAGGCTTAAAAAACGGTCATACTGTTCGTCAAGAACTGGGTATTCTTCAGCAAGAAAAGCTAATTTTAGTGACTCCGGGAGGGGGAGAAGATGGCTATGACCTAATCCACAATTATCTGACGGGACTAGAACAACAACAAAATCATTTTCATCAGCAAAAAATTCACAGCTTAATATTCTGTGGTGCAGAAATGCCCACCGAAAAGCAACAACAAGTCTATCAACAAGCGCAAAAGTTATCTAAAGTTACAGTGTTGGAATTTAGCGATGATTTAATGAGCTATATTAATGCCGCTGATGTCGTCGTTAGTATGTGTGGTTACAACACAATTACGGAAGTTTTGCAAACCGGTAAACAGGCTATTGTTGTACCTCGTATTAAGCCGGGAAGAGAACAGTTAATTCGTGCTCAAAGCCTGACAGCAGCAGGATTGATTCAAATGATTCATCCGGAGGTTCTAAATCCCGATTTATTAGCTCAAACTTTATTGAGTAGCTTAGAAAGCGCTAATCAAGTCAACTTAATCAACCATTTAGACTTTACGGGATTACCTAAAGTAGCAGATTATTTAGCAACGCTTTTACTTGACTCTTTGTCTGTTGCTCAAGAGTCTAATCTTGCGCTTCAGTCTGCTTAGTGAATTCTGAAAAAAAAGTTATTTATTATTAAAAACGAATCATGAAGCAAAAAGTAATGTTTTATTGCCAACATATTCTAGGCATGGGTCATTTAATTCGCAGTGTAGAAATTGTCCGAGGATTAATTCCTGATGCTCAAGTCTGTTTTATTAATGGTGGACAAGTGATCGATGAATTTCAATTTCCGCCTGAGATTGAAGTGATTAATATTCCTGCAGTTAAAACAGATAGTGAGTTTAATGAATTATGTCCTGTCGATGACAATTTAACTTTGTCAGAAGTAGAAGCGACTCGGAAAAATATACTGTTAGATATTTGTAACCATTTTACTCCTGATATTTTAATCATTGAGTTATTCCCATTTGGTCGAAAACGCTTTTCTTTTGAACTCATTCCTTTAATTGAAAAAGCCAAATCTTTGGGTGCAAAAATTGTTTCAAGTGTGAGAGATATTGTCGTCACTAAACAGAATCAGCAGCGTTATGAAGAAAAAGTTTGTCGCTTAATCAATCAATACTTTGATATGCTACTCATTCATGGCGATCCAAATTTTATTAAACTGAATCTTAGCTTTTCTCGCGTCAATGATTTCACCTGTCCAGTTCACTACACGGGTTATGTTGTACAGCCTCCACCTTCAGAAAATCAAGATTTAGACATTAATAAACCGCTAATTTTAGTGAGTGTTGGTGGCGGTAGATTTGGGCATGATTTACTAGAATGTGTGGCTCACACTGCCTTAATTCTAAAAGATAAAATTCCCCATGATATTCAAGTCTTTACAGGTGCTTTTAGTCCAAATGAACTCTTAGAAAGACTACAACAAATGACTCACGACTTAGATAATATTACCGTCAATCGTTATACTCCCCATCTACTCAATTATATGCAACAGGCAGACTTATCCATTGGAATGTCGGGTTATAACACCACAATGAATGTTTTAACGACAGGTGTGAAAGCAATGATGATGCCATTCCAAGGAAATAATGATATGGAACAACTAACCCGTGTCAAAATATTAGATGATTTAGGTCGAGTTAAAATGATTCATCCCGAAGATTTACAACCTGAACAATTTGCTGAAAATATTATCAATTATTTAGCTAACAAAACCACTCAGTTGTCTATTAATTTAGATGGAGTCAATCAAACAGCATACTATCTAAAGCAGTTAACTAAAAGAGCAGAAGTAGCTCTAACCTACTAATTCTTATTAGTACTCTGAATCACACAGCTAAAAGGAGAAAAAAATGAAAAAAATTTGCATAACAGCTCAAGAATTTCCCCCTGATATCGGTGGCGTTGGCGTATCTGCAAAACGGATTGCATTATTATTAAAAGAACTCGGTTATCAGGTTCATGTCGCAATTTTCCGCTCTGTGTTTCGGAAAGAAAGAAAACTAGCAAAAGCTGGGGAATTTAGCCGTTCTCGTTGTGATACCAGTATTCAAGATGGCATTACAGTTCATCGTTTGTATCCGGCAGTTCGTTCGACAGTTGCTCGCGATCAAGACTACTTGATGGATATTTATGGACAACTGACAACCCTACATAAACAGTATCAATTTAATATTATTCATGCCTTTTTTATTAATGAAACAGGCTTTTTAACCACGATGTTAGCCAAAGAAAATGGCATACCTGTCATTAATAGTGTACGAGGTGCTGATCTACACAAACATATTTTTGATTGTCAGCAGCAAAAGCAAATTGATTGGACTTTAGCTCATTCAGATTGGACAACTTTTGTCAGTCAAGATTTGATGCGCCGTGCCAGATTATTTACACCAGAAATTGCTTATAAATCTTCTGCTTTCTTAAATTCTATTGCACCTGTAGATTTTCAAAATTTATCAACTCCTCCCTTAATTGATCAATTAGAAGGGACTATCATTGGAACAGTTGGCAATTTTCGGGATAAAAAAGGCATAGAATATTTATTAGATGCCTGTCAGAATTTAGAAACAAAGTTTACCCTATTATTTGTTGGTGAGTTCGTGCCTAAAGAAAGGGAATATTGGTTACAAGAATTAGCGAAGAGCGGTTTAGAAGACAACATTGTTATTACAGGAAAAGTCAGCCGTGAAGAGGCTTTAGCTTATCTCCCTTATCTGGATATATTTGTAATTCCTTCTCTCAATGATGGTTGCCCGAATGCTTTACTAGAAGCCATGTTAGCCGAAAAAGCAGTCATTGGAACAAGAGTTGATGCCATTGCTGAAATTATTGAGGATGGGGTAAACGGTTTGTTAGTGAATCCTTATTCCAGCGAAGAATTAACGACTGCAATTAGTGAATTAATTGACCGTCCTTTATTAAGGCAAACATTTGGTAAATCTGCCAAACAAAAGATCCTTAAAGATCTGAATCCCGCTATTGAACAAGAGAATTGGGCGAAAGTTTATCAGCGAGCTTTAGCCTCTCATTCTCAGCAGGATATTGAAGTGTTGGCAGTATGAAGTGAGTCATTCATTTTTCATTTTTGAGTTAATTATTAGGAGTCAAAAAAGTCATGAATCATTCAAAAGTTACATTAGTTGTTGTCCCTAGAGAACGGTTTAGCTACACTTGTGAATCTTTAGAGAGTATTTATCAAAATACCCGCTATCCTTTCGATTTAGTTTATATTGATGGTAATTCACCCGAAAAAACGAAAAAATATTTACAAGAACAAGCAGAAGCCAAACAGTTTAAGCTGATTAGAACAGAGACATATTTATCTCCTAACCAAGCGAGAAATATCGGTTTAAAATATGTAGATACTGAATATGTAGTCTTCGTTGACAACGATATTCATGTTGCCCCCGGTTGGTTAGAAAAACTTGTTAAATGTGCGGAAGAAGAATCAGCAACCGTTGTTTGTCCCCTGGTTTGCATTGGCAAAAATTTACATTCTAAAATTCATTTAGCAGGGGGAGAAGCCCGAATTTTTCTAGAAATAAAAAATGGTAAACAACGGCGCAAAGTTCATGAGAAACATTATCTTGTTAATCGTCCAGTTGCAGAGGTTAAAGATAAACTACAACGGCGAGAATGTGAGTTTGCAGAGTTTCATTGTTTATTAGTCCGTAAAGATATTTTCGATATAATCGGTTTATTGGATGAAAAATTGCTGAGTACAAGAGAACATATTGATTTTTCTCTTAATGTCACTGAAGCTGGCGGTACAATTTATTGTGAACCAGAATCTGTCACCACCTACGTCCCAGACTCTGGGTTTGAATGGTCAGATTTGCCTTATTTCATGTTACGTTGGAGTGATGCTTGGGAAGTAGCAAGTCTAGAACATTTTATGCAGAAATGGGATTTGACTGTAAAAGATAAATATTTCAAAAAACGTTATCGTCGTCTCGGACAACGCCGTCATCAAGCCTTTTTACGTCCTTTAGTTCGTCAACTTTCCTTCGGAGGTTATGCCACTTGGCTGGAAAAAGTGTTAGTTTCATTAGAACGGAAATTAAATTATTCAATTAGTAATCGCCATCAGAAAGTTGTAGAGAAATATTAAACTTTAAACATTACTTTTTAATGAGGAGAATTAAATGTATTAGGTTACTTCTCCTCGTTGATCTCCTTACACTTCAAGCCGAAAATGAAAAAGAAGCCACCGAGAAATATTCAACAAGGACTGTCAGGAATTTTCCGCATTATTCATACTTTTTCACCAGAAATTCGCCAACAAAGCGGATTAATTACGGTTTCCTTTCTGGCATTGTTAGCAGAAACTGGTTTGCGCCTGCTCGAACCTTGGCCCCTTAAGTTTATTTTTGATGAAATTATTTTTAAAGAATTTCATGTAGAGAATTTGCGTGTGCCTCTCTTAGATCATTTAAGCAGCATTAACTTATTAACTCTTTTGGTCGTTGCATTGGTTGTAACGGCCCTATTAAGAGGAACAATGGCTTATCTAAGCACAGCCGGAATAGCAGTCGCTGCAACTCGAATTATGAGTGAAATTCGGGCGAACTTATATTCTCACCTGCAAAGTCTTTCTCTTTCTTTTCATAGTAAAGCAAAAATGGGGGATTTAATTACTCGCGTCACCTACGACATTGAAAGACTGCGAGAAGTTACCGTAGTAGCGGTTTTACCTTTAATCATTAATACCTTAACAATGGTGGGAATGTTAGGGGTAATGATGTGGTTAAATCTACAACTGGCTTTAATTACTGTAGCGATTTTCCCCTTATTTTTAATGACAACCGCCACGATGAGTAAACGAATTCATCAAGTAGCAAAAAAACAACGTAAACGGGAAGGAATGATGGCTGCTAATGCCGCCGAAGTGATTGGTGCAATTAAAGTTGTACAAGCTTTATCACTTCAGTCTCGCTTAGAAAAAACCTTTGCCAAACAAAATCAAAAAAGCCTCAACGAAAGCGCTCAAACTCAGAAATTACGGGCAGGACAAGAACGAACGGTAGAAGTATTAGTTGCACTAGCCACAGCTATTGTTCTCTGGAGAGGTGTACAATTAGTGATGATGAATACTGTTACACCTGGGGATTTATTAGTTTTTATAACTTATCTCAAAGTCGCATTTAAACCCATGCGCCAACTGGCGAAATATACTGGACAAATTGCCAAAGCAATTGCTTCAGGAGAAAGAATTATTGATTTATTAGAAACAATACCCGAAGTGAGGGATACGAAAGGATCTTATCCAGCTTTTCCTTTTCAAGGTAGAGTTGAATTTCGTCAGGTTAGTTTTGCCTATGAAGATCGAGAAAATATAATTAATAATTTATCTTTAACCGTTTTGCCCGGACAAAAAGTAGCTTTAGTGGGCGCTTCTGGGGGTGGAAAATCAACTTTAGTCAGTTTATTATTACGTCTTTATGATCCCACTGAAGGTCAAGTGTTAATTGATGGACATGATATTCGGGAATATACTCTTGATTCTCTACGAAAACAAATTAGTATTGTTTTACAAGATAGTATTTTGTTTGCAGCCAGTATTAAAGATAATATTGCTTACGGCTGTGTTAATGCCACGGATAAAGAAATCGAAATGGCAGCTCGTTTAGCAAATGCTCATGATTTTATTGTGTCATTACCAGCCGGTTACGATACCGTAGTGGGAGAAAGAGGTGCAACCCTTTCTGGAGGACAAAGACAAAGAATTGCAATTGCGCGGGCTGCAATTCGTCAAGCATCTATTATTATTTTAGATGAACCCACTGTCGGATTAGATAATCATAGCAAACGTCTTGTAACGGATGCTTTAGATCGTTTAACTCAAGCTTCTACCACCTTTTTAATTACCCATGATTTAAAAACAGCTCAAAATGCCGATCTAATTTTTTATCTGGAAAATGGGCAAATTGTAGAACAGGGAACCCATGAACAATTGATGAATTTAGGTCAACATTATGCAACGCTTTACCGTCTACAACAAACAGTTGATGTCCGGTAGTATTAAGCAGATCTTTGAGTAGGATATGATTTTTATTCTAATTTATTCCAGTCTTTCTATCTAGCAGTCTCTTCATGAATTCACCTCACCTTTCCACCGCTACAACTAAAGTGATTATTGTACGCCATGGTCGTACAACCTATAATGAACAGGGTCGATATCAAGGGAGTAGTGATGAATCTGTATTAACAGAAAAAGGATATCAGGATGCTTTTTTAACTGGACTAGCCTTACAAAACTATCAATTTGATGCGATTTATACGAGTCCTTTAACGAGAGTGCAACAAACAACGGAAGCCATTGTTAAAGCATTAAAACAAAAACAGATTAATCCCCCTGTCTATGTTGATCCGAAACTCACTGAAATTTGTATGTCAGATTGGCAGGGTTTATTCTATCAAGAAGTTAAAGAAAAATATGCCGCATTATATTGTGATTGGCAAGAAAACCCCCATCTATTTCAGTTTAAAAATCAGACTTTTCCTGTGATAGAGTTATTTAACCAAGCACAACAGTTTTGGCAAAAAGTTTTAAATCAGCATCGTGAACAAAATATTTTAGTTGTCGCACATGGGGGTACAAATCGAGCTTTAATCAGTACAGCTACTGGTTTAAGTCCAGAATATTATCATCGTTTACAACAATCTAATTGTGGAATCAGTTGCTTAGAATTTTTACCAGGCAATCAAATGGGAAAACTAAAATATTTCAATTTTACTTCTCATTTAAGTGAAATATTACCTAAGCTGAAAGCTGGAAAAACAGGCTATCGCTGGTTGTTATTGCCTGATGTGATTATGAATAATGTGGATCAATCTTCTTACTTAAGAAGTGTGATAATGAATAATTCAATTAATTTATTATTTACAGAAAATTCAGATATAAATATATTAGCTAATACATTATTAAAAAATTCTACTCTACTACATTTACCTATTCCTCAAAGCCGTTCTATTCAAGACTGGCAACAGAAAATTTTGAGCCAAGAAAAATTTAAAAATAATTTAGAAAAAGAGAGTTTAGTTACAGGTATAATAATAGCTTCAGAAACCTTAATCTCTCAAATTTTACAGGAAACCTTGACTATAATGACTCCTTTAGAACTTAATCATCATCTGATTGTCATTCACTTGCCTCAGATAAATTATCACCCTATATTACAAGGTATCCTACCACTGAATCAGCAGCTAGCACCTCAGTTAAATTAAAATTACATCGTATTTAAATTTTATATTCAAATAGCTTTTAATTCTACTCCCTATAATTTGTCACCTCTTTAAATATAAATATTACAAATTCGTAGCAGGTTAATGACAATAAAATTATATCAGTTAATTCAGTTAGGTGTTATTAGTATTCCGGTGTTATTGTTTCCTTCAGTTACTTTAGCAAATGATATTGAATCAATTCCTACTGTATCAGCACTTAAAAATATTCATCCAACAGACTGGGAATATCAGGTTTTACAATCTCTGGCTCAAAATTATGGCTGTACTCTAAATTGGCAGGTTGATGATAATAATCTAACGATAACCCGTGATGAATTTGCTATTAATTTAAATCAATGCTTACAACAAATTAAAACAATAGATAATCAAGGAGATTTTACAGTTTTACAGCGATTACAACAGGAGTTTACCACGGAATTAGCTCCGTTAGTCAATCAATTAGAACAATTAGAAGCCCAGATTACTCAGCTTGAATCTCAATATTTTTCTACAACGACTAAATTTAATGGTCAGATACTATTGTTTTTAACAGATAGTTTTGCAAAAAATGATCAAACACAAACAACTTTTGGATATCGAACTCGATTAAACTTTAATATCAGTTTTTCGGGAAAAGATCAGCTTCAAATTCGCCTAGAAAATAGAAATATTGCTCGTTTCGATGATATTATAGGGACTTCCTTAGTGCGTTTAGCAGTTGAGGGTGATACCGATAATCAAACTGAACTCTCGGAACTTTCTTATACTTTTCCAGCAGGAGAAAATACAGAAATTCTTATTGGTATCGTCGGAGTCAGTCTGAATGATGTGGGAGAAGTTTTAAATCCTTTTTCGAGTAGTAGCAGCGGTGCAATTTCCCGTTTTGCTCGTCGAGATCCTGCAACTTTACGCGCCCCAGGCGGAGCAGGAATTGGGATTAAACAACAATTTCGCCCAGAAATATTAGGATTTGCGGGTTATTTTATTAATAATGAAGATATTGCTGATGCCGGACAAGGTAGAGGTATATTTAATAGTTCAAATAGTGCGATTGCCCAGTTAGTGATTCAACCCGAAGATGAACTGACTTTAGCCTTAACTTATACTCATACTTATGAACGTAATGATGATGTTAATTTGATGGGTTCTACAGGTGTTAAAATAGCGAACGAACCTTTTGCAGAAAATGCAACAACTTCCGATAACTTTAGTTTACAAGTCAATTGGGAAGTGACTTCTGGTTTTGAAATTGGCGGTTGGTTTGGCTATACAAAAGCGCAGCAACAGCAAAATGGTGACGCAAATGCGACTATTCTTAATGGTGCATTAACGTTTGCTTTCCCGGATTTAGGGGCTGAAGATAATCTCGGTGGAATTATTATTGGCATTCCTCCAGTCATTAATCACCATAATAATCATCGTCTCATTACAGAAAGAATTCCTTTACATATTGAGGCTTTGTATCGGATTAAAATTAATGATTTTATTGAAATTACGCCAGGTGCTTTTGTTATTATTAATCCTGACACTGAAGATCACAATACAGTCTGGATGACAACAATTAGAACTGAGTTGAATTTTTGAGGGTTCCGTCAATCATATTAAAATAATCATTCTATTGACAAGAACTCGCTTTTGTGAGCATAATCAGTTTAGCATATTTAACAATTTGCAGTCTGGAAAATATATTTTGTTCTTTAAAAGAAAGAAAATTAAGTATGGATATTAGCGATTTAAGAAAAGAATATACAAAAGATGGTTTAATACGAGAACAACTCAATCCCGATCCAGTTAAACAATTTGAAACATGGTTTCAACAGGCTTGTAATGCAGATATACCTGAACCCACTGCCATGTCTTTAGCAACGGCTTCCGTCACGGCTGCCCCCTCACAACGGATGGTATTATTAAAGTATTTTGACCATGAAGGATTTGTTTTTTTTACAAATTATGAAAGTAATAAAGCCCAACAAATTGAAGAAAATAGTCAAGTTTCACTTCTTTTTTTCTGGGCGGCTTTAGAACGTCAAATCCGGATTTTAGGAAAAGCAAGTAAAATTTCTACGGCTGAATCTTTAAAGTATTTTATCAGTCGTCCTCGAGGGAGTCAAATTGGTGCTTGGAGTTCTCCCCAAAGTTCAGTCATTTCTTCACGTACAATACTAGAAATGAAGTTTAACGAGATGAAACAGAAGTTTGAAAATAAAGAAATTCCCCTACCTTCAGCTTGGGGAGGTTATCGAGTTGTTCCCCATCATTTTGAATTTTGGCAAGGTAGACCCAACCGACTTCATGATCGATTTTCATATTCTATTTTAGAGAATCAATCCGCTTGGGAAATTCAACGGTTAGCGCCTTAAATTTATGTAAAAAAATAGTATTAAAAAGTAAGCTAGAGTGAAAAATGTACCTGTAGTAATAAGCTGTATCGCTTGATTTATGCGACAGAAGCGTCTAATATATTGTCACCTCTTTTGATCGGAATTTCAATGATAAACTCAGTTCCTTTTCCCAGTGTTGAATTGCAATCAATTTTACCATCATGTCGATCTACAATGATTTGATAGCAGATCGATAAACCTAATCCTGTTCCTTGTCCAATAGCTTTAGTTGTGAAGAATGGATCGAATAATTTATCCTGAATTTTCTCAGGAATTCCTGAACCATTATCAGAAATTATAATTTTAATATAATTTTGCTTAACGAACTGTGTTTGAATTGTAATCTGAGGAGGGTTTATATTGGTTTCTTGCAAAACATCAATTGCATTACTTAAAATATTCATAAAGACTTGATTGAGTTGTCCAGAATAGCAATTCACTAACGGTAACTCTCCGTATTGCTTAATAATCTCTATTTCAGGATGATTCGCTGTTGCTTTTAAGCGATGTTGTAAAATCATTAATGTACTTTCTATCCCTTCGTGAAGATCAACTTCTTTTAAATCAGCTTCATCTAAGCGAGAGAATGTTCTTAGGGATTTAACAATATCTCGAATTCGTTCTGTTCCCATTTTCATTGAGTTCATGAGTAGAGTAAAATCTTTCTTTAAAAAGTCTATATCTAATTCCTCAAGTTCTATTTGAATATCTTCTACCGGTTCAGGATAATATTCTTGGTAAAGTTCAATTAAATGAAGTAAATCTTGACTATAACCTTTTGCACAATCTAAATTTCCATGAATAAAACTGACCGGATTATTAATTTCATGGGCAATTCCAGCAACCATTTGACCTAAACTTGACATTTTCTCAGTTTGAATTAACTGACTTTGGGCTTTTTGTAAATCTTTTAAAGTTTGTTGGAGTTGAGATTCTACTGTTTTACGATAATTAATTTCTTCTTCTAAATTTTGATTGGTTTGATTAAGCAGTTTTATTTTTTGATCAATATTTTGATAGAGTTTATCCAGTTTATCTGCCATGTTGTTAAAATTATTAGCAAGCTGTTCAATCTCATCTTGTGTTTTAATATTTAAACGAGATTTAAAATCTCCTTTTCCAATCTGAACTACTCCTAAGTTCAACTGATTAATTGAATTAAAGATAGGTAAAATAATAAGCTTAAAATGAATAATAAATATTAATAGTACTAAAACAACTATACTATATTGAATTTTATTAGAGAGATGTCTATTTCTATTAGCCTTTTGCAAAGTGGTTTGATGTGCTTTTTCTGATTCTTCTACTAAAGTCTTGATATAAAACTGGATGTCTTTATTAAAAGAATTAATCGCTCTTACATCCTGTTGAATCTCAAAGTTATTAGAATAAGAATATTGTAAACTATTGGCTAACTGGGCTAACTTTTGATGGCGACGGCGAATGACATCAATTTCTTCCTGGCATAAATTTAAATGCTCTAATTCATCAAGAGTAATGAGAAACTGAGACTTATATTTTTGATATGTAGCGATATCAATAGAATTATAATTAAGAAACAAATAATCTTTAAGTGATGCCACTTGTGCAAACAGTGTGAACTCTAGATAAATGACTTTTTCTAATGCTTTTTGAGTTTGAATACGGCTTGATTCAACCGAACGTTCGGCTTTTGATAATATGATAGTGCTGCCCCCAATTAAACAAATAATTAAACCTAATACGGCGGCAGATGAGCCAACGAATTTTGTAATAATTTTCATGGTTAACGACTGAATGGAATAAGAAAATAGAGTTCATGGGATATAAAAAATAGAGGGGTTAATAAAAGGCAGGTTTACTGTGTGAATTCAATCAGTTTTTGCAGATGATCAGTCAAGAGAAAGGTTAAATAGAAGACTGATTTGTTTCTAATCTTTTCTGCATCATACGAATCGCTTCATAATCTTTATCCGAAACTAAGGTATAACCAGAAGATTCAATTCCACTAATACCAACTAAACCTTCTGGTGCATCAATCAGTGCTTTTTTTAACTCTATTTTTAGGGAATTAGGAAGCTTACTAGAAATGACTAACGGTGAGTTAGGAATCGGATCAGATTGCCAAATAACTTTGTATTCTTCAGAAGGTAATTTGTTTAAGCTTTTAAACTCGAGATAAGTGGGGTAATCAACGGCAATAGCATCGACTTTCCCTGCAATTAAAGCATTTATATTTTTGTCGTGACCCCCTGCATATTCTATCGCTGTAAAATCAACATCTGGGTTAATTCCGATTTCTTGAAAGTGTGAAGTTGGCATCAAAAAACCAGAGGTAGAAGAGGGACTAACAAACCCAAAGCGGACACCCACTAAATCTTTTGTCGTTTCAATGCCACTATCGGTTTTGACAATAATTACACTATTGTACCAAGGCCGTCCGGTTCGCTTTTCAATATGGGCTACAATCGGTTCAATATTAGGATTACGTTCTTTGGCTTGAATGTAAGTTAATGGCCCTAAATAAGCCATTTGTACTTTTTCTTCTACTAATAAATCTACCGCATCTGCATAACTGGGGGTGAGTTGAACTTCAACGGATATGTTTAATCTTTGTTCGAGATATTCATCCAACCGCTGAATTCTCTGTTGTTGTTTTTCTGAACTGACGGTGGGTAAAATTGCAATCTTGAGTTGAGTTAGAGTTTGATTATTGGTTTCTGAAGCATTATCTGTCACAGAGTTCGCTTGAACTGAATCATCAAAATTGGCAACATTACAAGCGTTACTCAACAGCATAACGATGAGGAATATACTGATTTGTTTGATTTTGATTAACACTTCTTATACTCGCTTCGCTCTGATTTCCTTTATTAAGATTCCCAAATTTTGAGTATTTATATCCTTTAATTCCAGATCATAAAATTGTCAAATGATTTAAAATTGAGAGTTAATGTCGTGTGTAATATAGCGCTATAAAAAAAAGACGTTCCGAAGAACGCCTCCTTAAAAATTTATAGTTGTTTTAGACGGTGACAAAATCGGATTCTGTAATCACACTGGCGGCGATACCATTTAAGGTGGCTAAAATATCGCCATTGAAACGAATTAAAGTATTATCATTGGCTGATTCAATCGTTAAATCAGCAAAAGTTAACCCCGCCGTTAATCCGATAAAATCAAAAGTATCGGTAAAATCAGTAATCACATCTGACCCACTATTAGGGCTAAGAACAAACCGATCCTGACCATTTCCTCCTGACAAGGTATCATTCCCTTGATCGCCCCAGAGAACATCATCCCCGGCTGACCCAATTAAGGTATCATTATCCTTACCGCCAAATAGGGTATCGTTGCCCAAATCGCCACACAGTAAATCGTTACCTTGATTCCCATTCACCAGATCATCACCAGCCCCGCCACAGAGGCTATCTTGACCACCTGCATTACCAACGGGTTGATTACTGCCTAAATCGCCATATAAGGTATCATCACCTTGGTTACCACAAAGCAGATCATTACCTTCATCACCATACAAGGTATCGTCACCCCTTTCCCCATACAGTTGATCGTTTTCACGACCCCCCCGCAGCAGATCCTCACCCCTGCCGCCGATCAGGGTATCGGTGTTGGCATTGCCTGTTAAACTATCATTCCCCTCACCGCCTAACAGCACATCTGCGCCGCCTTCAGTGGCATTAGGGTCACCTGTATCCCCCACTAAGGTATCGTCTCCCATATCGCCAAATAGGGTATCATTACCTAACTCTCCCCGGAGAATATCACTATCTAAACCGCCATAACCAAAGTCATCATTTTTCCCTGCATACAAGGTATCGCGACCGGGACCACCGTGTAATAGATCGCTACCCGCATTACCAAACACTACATCAGGGTCGGCAGCGGTTGTCTGGGTTGAACTTTGACTGCCTGGATCTGCAATTAAAGTATCATTGCCTAAATTACCGAAAATGGTATCAATGCCAAAATCCCCGTAAACCAGGTCGTTACCTTTACCCCCATAGGCTTCATCGTTGCCATCATTGCCGCGTAAGGTATCGTCATTTTGATTACCCACGAGGAAATCATTACCGCCATTGCCTTGTAAGAAATCTGCGCCGTTGGTTTCAGGATTGGATAAATCGTTAGTACCGCCAAATAAGGTATCATCTCCTTGATTTCCGCTTAATGTATCCTGTCCAAACAAACCATACAGAATATCATCTTCTGTACCGCCGAAGGCAACATCATTACCATTACCGGCTACGAGGGTATCGTTTCCTTCATCTCCTAACAGGTTATCATTACCGCCGAGACCCAACAGATTATCATTACCAAGCTGACCCGTAATTTCTTCATTGAATAAAGAACCGGTTAAGATATCGTCTTCATCAGTTCCTGTTATCGTGGTGTCAACCTCATTCAGAACAATCGCCTCTGTAGGGACTGTTGGTAACGCCATCCCTGTAAATTGGGGGGTATCGCCACAAAAATTACATAATTCTTCTTCGAGTCCATCATCGGGTCTGACAACAGGTCCAGGGGGGTTAACAGGTTCTGTGGGTTCTGTAGGTTCTGTGGGTTCTGTGGGTTGAACAGGTAGAGGTGGGGGTAGAATGACAGGCGGTAAAGGATTAACGGGTTCTGTGGGTTGTTCAGGTTCAACCACCGGAATGGTAAATAAAGCCGATGAAAAGCTTTCGTCTCCCGCATCATCAATGGCAATATACCGAAAATCCGCAAATCCGCTAAAGTCAGCCGGGGGTGTATAGGTTAAATTTCCCGCTTGGTCAACCGGAATAACTGTCTCTTCATCAACGACTGTTTCCCCTAAAAACAGTTCACCCACTTCTGGTAACTGAGTAATTTGAAATTCTACTACCGTACCATCCGCATCACTGCCGCTGAGGGGAATTAACTCAGCTTCTACGCTACCTTGAAGGATACTTGAGTTACGCAAGCTATCGCTAATGGGAGGTTGATTCGTAACTGTATCAGTTGGGGCAATCGGAAGAATGTAAGTGGCGGGAAATGCGGCGACTGCGCCTTGATTATCTGTGGCAGTAAATTCAAATGTATCAATTGCCTCGGGAAAATCTGGGTCAGGAGTATACAATAATTCACCCGCAGCCGCTGGAGAGAGATCTTGAACCTGACTGATCTCGGTTACTGCTGTACCATCCCCTAAGAATAAGTTACCGTTTGGCAGTGTGGTCAGGCTAAAGCTGGCAATGGTTCCATCCACATCATCGGCTTGCAAGGGGGATAATTCCACCAGATCTTCAATCCGGTCAATCATCCGTAGAAACGTGACATTCTGGGCTTGAGGAGGAATATTAGTCAGGGGAACAATGGGTAAGGTAATAGTTGCTGGCGTTGGGTCAACAGCCCCGCTATCATCCACTGCGGCATATTGAAAAACGGCATTACCAATAAATTCGTCATTGGGATTAAACCGCAGACTGTCAGCCTCTTCTGGTGTGAGTTGGTCTGGAAGTTGGTTTAAATTGGTGATTTCTTCCCCATTAAAGATTAACCGTCCCCGATCATCAATCGGTAAGCGAGTAATTTGGAAACCCACCACTTCTCCATCACTATCGCTACCGTTTAATTCAGGAACTTCGGCTGCGTTATTCGTATTAGAAATTGGCAACGAGACCCGACTTTCTGTGACAGGGGGTTGGTTTCCGGGTGTGACAGAAATTGACAGCAAAGCCGGAAGTAGGGATGGGTCTCCTTGATCATCCGTAGCAATATAAGAGAATGTTGAGGTTCCGACAAAACCGGGATTGGGAATATAACTTAACTGGGTGGCTTGTTCTGGAGTAATGGCTGTATCCTGAGTTACCGCTTCACCATCAACTAACAGTTGTCCGTTTGCCGATACACGAACAAAGGAAAAAGACTCAATTTCCCCATCTACATCTTCCCCTTCTAAAGCCGGAACAGGGACTTCTACTGCATCATTACGAATGGGAGTTAAGGCAATATTGTTAACCGTCGGCGGAATATTGGTCACCGTTTCATCAACGACGGGTAAAATCACGGTTCCTCGGTTAAATGACCGGACTCCATTGTCATCGGTAACGGTATATTCAAAGCGGTCATTGCCAATAAAGCCTGGATCGGGGGTAAAGCTGAATTGGGTTGCTGACTCAATCTCTAAGTTTTGAAAATTCGCTGTATCCTCAATCAGTTCCCCATCGAAAAACAGTTGACCATTGGTGGGAAGGGTTACCAAACTAAATTGTTCTACCGTACCATCAGCATCTTCACCGCTGGGAGGGGGATCAATCAGGACTTGAGTTGCGTCTTGATCAATGGGGGATTGAACCACTGCTTCGGCAATGGGCGGAAAATTATCAATCGTGGGAATAACATAAAAGGCAGGTGAAGGATCTTGTGCGCCTTCATTGTCAATTGCCGCATATTGAAAGGTGGCAACATCAAAAAATTGAGTACTATTGGGGGTAAAGGTGAGATCCCCTGCCCGATTAGCTGGAATGGTTTGATCCAGTTCAACCGCAACATCATCGAGGAATAATATCCCGCGGTCGGGTAATTCTATAATCCGAAATTCCTCAACTGTGCCGTCACTATCACTCCCGGCTAAGGCTGGAATCGCTACTTGAACGGCTGTGGCTGTGATCACCTCGACGGTCAGATCCTGGGTTTCGGGGGGTTGATTTCCAGCCGTGACAGGGATAGAGACTGTTGCTGGAGTGGGATCTTCAGCATTATCGTCATCAATGGCTGTATAACTAAAACTGGCTGTTCCGACGAAACCGGGATTGGGGGTAAAGCGTAAATTGTTTGCTTGGTCGATGGGGATTTCTTGTGTCGTTTGATTCAGCGGCTCATCCCCTAAGAATAATATCCCCTGAATCGGTAATTCGGTGATCCTAAAACTTACCACTTGCCCGTCTTGATCGCTACCTCGAAGCTCAGCCAGGGGAGTTTGAGCCGCATCATTCGTAATGGCAGGATTGGCAATATCTTCTGTGCTGGGGGCTAAGTTTCGGTTGGTGGCATCAAAGGTAATAATAGTCCGGCCAATATTACTATCAAATCCATCCTCACCGGGTATATCTCGAACCACCGTCTCGATTGTTCGAGTGTTGAGATTGGGGTTAGCCGCTGTGTTGTTGTAAACAATTTGATCGATGACGCTGGCATAATCAGCTTCCAAGGCAGAACCAGTAATTTCAATGTCGCCAGTGCCAACACCAGTGACTGTTAGACCCAACTGATCGACTAATTCACCTCCGGCAGCAGTCAGATTCAGGCTTTCGGTTGCCACATTCCGGGGATTGGTCAGCGTGACGGTGGCGCTGGTGAGTTCTGTATCGTCTTCATCAACAATTAAGGTTTGATTGGCGATCGCAATTGGCCCATCACCGACAGTAAAAGTGGTATTGAAGTTCACCCCAATTGCACTAACATCTAAGTCTATGACGGGGGGTTCTTCTAAAGTAGAAATTATAACGTTACTGATTTCGTGAATATTGGTTCTTTGTCCCGTCGAAGCGGCAAACCCAAATTTAAACCGTTCTGGAAAATCCCCACCATTTGCGCTTTGAACATCAAAGCCTTCAATTAAAACTTCTCCCGGTTCAAACTGACCGTCAGAGTCACTATCGATTGAAATTGTCAGCAGTCCGTCTTGGGTCAGAATAATCTCAACACTGCGAGTCGCATCATCGCGATTGGTTGCATCTGGAACATCTAAGCCAAAATCTAATGCTCCAGTAGTGGTGAGAAATTGATAGTCTGTTGCTTCACTTCCCCGTAATGTGATCGCATCGGGGACCCGCTCCTCAATACCGCCATTGCGTCCTTCTGTTCCCCTAGCAAAGTTACCAAATTCATCAAACCCAATCCCTAGATAACCCCCTGATAATCCCGCTTCAGGAACCGCTATATCACTTCGAGGGGCATATCCTAATGATCCACCAAATCCACCACTTTGTTGGGGAGAGGCTTCCCCGTCAATTAAGAAAAAGCTAAATCCATCGGCCCCTGTCCCTCCATAAGCATGGAAATCAAAAAGAACCTCTAAACCCGCATCAGAACGGACGGAAAAGTCATAGATAATAAATCCCGTTTCATCGTTACGAGCCGCTGTCAGTCTGAGTGCGCCTTCTCCGACTTGATCTGGGGTAATACCACTAGGAACCCCTGGAATTCCCATCTCTTGCGGGGTACGAGTATCTCGCGCGGTGATGAAGGGGCTTTCTCGGTCATCTGGGTTGTTGACACTTTGTTGGGTTCCGTATATCCAGCGGAGTTGACTGCTAAACGGTTGAGTGGTCAGGGTATCCTCAGCAAAACTTTCGGTTACCAGCCGGACTAATACCCCTGCATAGGCGGCTAATGCCGGGGGTTGAATGGCTAGGGTTGATTCAACTGAGTTAGGGTTAACATCAAGTTGCCAGTTGCCTCCTAAAGTGGCGTTACCAATCAGGCTGCTAGAGGCCGCTACAGGGATTTGAGTGTGTTGGGTCAGTTGCTGGATAAATTGCTGCCCGGTTTCTCCTGCCCCCACGCAGCAGCTATACAACAGGATATCTGCCTCAGGAGTAAATGCTGTTTTCCAACTTTGTAAAGCAGAAGTGTAATCTTTTAAAGTGTTTAAATTGAGGCAAATGTTACCCAGTTGCAGTTCACCCCGACGGCCATGGGATAAGATTTGAAGCGATCGAATATTCTGTTTTTCCCTTAAAGCTTGTGTAATTTGAATCATGCCATCTTCATCTGCGCGCAGCAGCAGAATATCAGCATCAAATACTGCGGCAATCAGGCTTTGGTAGTTGGCAACACTGGAATCAATAACAATCAGTGTTGAAGAATTTATGAACATGATGATGTATTTTCCTTGGGTAGATATGAATTAAATTGATCAGCGCCACCCTAACCTTGGACGACCAAGATCGGGGGTTTAGTCAAAGTTTTTGAGTGTTAAATACAAGCCCATGATTAGGCTATGCCCAATTCGTTATTGCTTGATTTGGGTCAGCTAAATCTGTTTTATTGAGTGAGTGTAGAAAAATGGGAGTGACCTGACAGCCTGTAGCGAGGGATTAATATAAGAATAAATGTGTGAGTACAAGCTGTTGGAGAACCCGAACTGAGGGGTGAATCTCTGTCAGATTCAATTAGATTTTACGGCTGGCATTTTTACCGGGTTAAAGATAGGTTTTTGACTTTCATATAACCAGAGGATGCATACTCGGAATTGATTGCCCTACTCTGCATCTGATAGAGCATACAACAATTGCTCTACCCATGTAATCATCTTTAAGATAGATACTGTCTCCAGATTAGGTTATATTGAACTGAGTCATCACCTCTGTTGGCAAAATTGTGAGAACTAGACTGTCTTCCTGGAAGCTTCAATCTGTTTATAGAGCTGAGTTTTAAACTGAGAAAAATTAAACTTTTCTAATGCTTTTTTCTTAAAGTGTTAGGGTGATATAACAGTATATTAGCATAATCACCTCGGAGTATTTGGATCGGGTTTTCTGCGATCGCCTCTCTCTATTTCGGGTTGATTAAACAGCCCAATTCCCTCTATTCAAGGGGGTTCAACCGCAGCATTTTGTAACCCGCTCAAGCTTCTTAGCAAAGCCAAAACATAACATAAATTCTAATAACGACATAATTCTTCATCGCCCACAAATCTAGTCAGGGTGACAACCCATTGAGTTTTACCTGTTAATCTGCTACTTTTTGAATGGTTGGTCGTTCAAAATGACTGGTATTCTCTAAATTTTCAAAATCTGCTTGCTGTAACTGCTGTAATAAAGTGGAAGCTTGAATCATTAATTGCTCAACATTAATCCCAGAATATTCGGGTTGATAATAGTCTAATCGACGAATGCCTTCCCCGAGCAACATCAGCGCACCGCGTCCATTTTTATTACTCAGATGATAAAGTCCGACAGCAATTTGTAAAACTCCTTGATAAAAGCGTTTTTGAGGTTCCATTGATTCGATCCATAACGCTTCTAAGGTATCATGACAAGCATAAAACTCACGTTGATTGAATTGTTCGATCCCTTGCCAAAATTCTGCGGGGATAATCTCACCCATAAAAAGATATACTAAAATTAACGCACTTATCCCGATTATATCCTATTGATGAATCACTTGATTTTAAAGATAGCCCTACAGTAGCAGAGCTATCGAATTCACCACTAATTAAACCATGGTTTGGCGAGTATTCTCCAAATCTTCTGGGGTAATGTCTTGCTGTTCTCCAGCAAAATCATTATCCGGTGTTAGAAATAGCATACAGTGACATTCTTTGCGTTCTCGCATCGGCACACAAGGACAATTCCAGAAGGTATTTTTAACTTCGGCTTCTTTATCTTCATAGTGACGACAAGGACATAATGGCGCACCTAAATCATCTTTATGTTTGGCAAGTCCTTCGATCACAACCGCTGTTACAGACGGATCGACACAAAAATAAGTATCTGTTCGCTTCGCATATTGTTCTGCGAATTTTTTCATTGCCTTTAAGCTTTTCTCTGTGGATAACTTATTGTTAGTTTCTGTTGTCATGATATTTCAGTAAATTTGATCAATCGTTAGTTTAATATTTTCCCTAGCTGATTCACACGCACATCCAGTTATTCATTCACTGATGAATTAGGGAAATCGTTTTTGTTTCGATAATTGTAACGCATTTATGTATATAGTTATTCAATTTAGTTTACAATAAATAATATTCAGCTAAATTCGGGGTATTTTCCTTGCTATTGGCTCACTCTTGACAGCTAACGTTGCACCGTCACAGATTTAGAGGCTACCACAGAAGTACCCGATTCAGTCAAGCCTCTTCGCGCTTCGTCATGGTGTGGATTAGAATGATATCAAAATAATTGGGGTGAGCGTGGCTGTATAAAAGCTTAAACCCTCGAAAAAATCCAGATGTTGCTAAAACATTAAGAAATATTGCTGCTGTGCCTTGGCTCTAACGCTACTATTCTATACAACTGCTCTACTCCCTTTTCACTCAAATTGTTTAGTTTTTAGGAGTAATTTCAGTCACTTTTAAATATCGTTTGGGTTGACGTTTGCGCCACCGCCGAATCACTTTAACACCCACAAAATAAGTCGTAATCGCACTAACAATTCCGACAACAACACATCCTAATAATAGGGTTAAAGCAAACTCACCCCCCAATTCTACAATGGTATCCCAAGCCAGTAAACTGTCTTGACTAATAGAGAGTTCTTCAGCACCAAGTAACCACTGACCCACATGATAATTAAATAAAAAAATCGGAACATAAGTCAAAGGGTTGCTGACCCAAGTTCCTGCTACTGCCACGAATTTCTGGCCTCGAACTAAAACAGCGATGGAGACACCCAACACAGTTTGTAAGCCAAAAAAAGGAAAACATCCGGCAAACACACCCGCCGCTAAGCCACGGGCGAGATATTCTGGCTTTCCCCGCATTCTGACGACACGCAGATAAATTGAGTGAAGCCACTGCCGCTGAGGATGTCTTATGGCTTCAGGTTTTGGTGCAGCGGCTAACTTGTGGGGTTGGGGTAGCTGAGTGAACCGTCGCACTAATTCAGTCTCCTTGTTTTAGTTAATTTTATTTTAATCTTTTTTGGAGAGATGTGTAACAAAGGGTTGCAATTCTCCGTGATTTTACAAAGTTCGTAGCAAGCCATAAAATTTAGGTTAAATAATATTTGTTTTGCTTATTTATTAAAAATTAGATTATATTTTAACATGAAGTTCTGGATATTGTTTCTATATTAAGGGGGATGACGATGGACAATATTTATCAATTGATCTGGGACAATGATGAGAATCAGTTTTCGGTCAGTGGTCGCCAGCCATCTGGGGAGTGGCACGATGAGACGGCTGATATTTTATTAGATGAACAAGTCAGAGCCAGTGGTAAGCGTCAAATTGATTTAGCCACTCAACCGTTATTTTATCGAGTGAATGAAGAGAAGTTATTTGATGTGAATCGAACGTATAATAGTTTTATTAATCTGTTAGATAATTATGCCGTTCATTTTTTAGATGAAGAATTAACGGATGAAAAAGAAATAGCAGAGCAGCAAGAGTTTCTCCATTTAATTTTAAAGACAAAGCCGATTCAAATCGCTTTAGAATACATTAATCAAAATCTAGGGGAATCTTTTTCAGAAGAAAAATTTTTCCAACAGCTTAAGCGGATTTGGTTTGAACTCTATACCAATCACTATAAAGGGAAGTCAACTCATTTTTGTTCGGGTTTTGAACACGTTTTTGTCGGTGAAGCAAAATATAACGCTCGCTTTGATAGTAAAAAAGAAAATTTAGGCGAAATTTCCGGTTATCATTCTTGGGTAAAGTTTTATCTGGATGAGAAAAATCAGCGGGTTAATTTTTTAGGATATAAATATGATTTAAATGGACAAGCTGGACAAAAAAATCCTAATGTTGTTACCTTACAAATGCTGCAAACCATTACGGATATGAGAGGGAATATTGTTGCAGAAGTGTTTAAGAAAAAAGGCGGATTTTTTGTCGGCCCCAGTCCAGAATGCGAAATCGCAATGGCAACTGTTGCTTATTATGAAAGTGTGTATGGCAAAATTCGAGATAAGCGCCGCACAACTATTGATAATGCAAATTATGATATCGTTGTATATCGTAGCACGAATCCCAATGGCAGTCGAGGGGAATTTATTCGCTCATTTTTCCCCATTTTTATTGGCTCAGATTCTGTCGAAGAACCCCCCATGGATCGGCCAGTTGTTGTTCCCATTGATCGTATTCTTTCTAATAATGGAGCGATTCAAATTATCGCAGCATTACCCAATCCTGAAGGAACAGATGAGGGTCGAGAATGGGTAGAATTACAAAATAGTACCGATGAAGCAATTGATATCACGGGGTGGGAATTACGAGATAAATTAAATCGTCCTGAGGTCTTAAATGGCATTATTCAACCTCAAGAAACTCAACGATTTATGATTAATCGTTCGGGTGCAAATACCATGCAAATGACCAACCGTTCCGGATTAATTTTATTATACAATTCTAATGCAGAACAGGTGGCAGCCGTACAATATAATCGCGCTCGTTCTGGAACTATTTTACAGTTTCAAGAGTGAAAAATAGGGATAAAATTAGAGTTAAAATTAAACTATAAAATTAATCATTGTTCTGTAAAATAGGAGGGTGAGATGCTTTCGGCTGTATATTTTTTTCCCAAAAGAAGCCTAAAGTATTGGCAACTTGAGACAGGAAAAATAATAGAGAAAGAAGTAAAGGTGAGTGATGAGGAGGAGTTTTAACAAATGGATAGCTGAGTAATTTAAAGTAAAAAGATAGAGGTTCAACTTGAATTTTTCCAATCCCTCTATCAGCGCGGAGTTGATGAAAATGAAACGCACCTCGTCCATAGTTAAAATGTTGCCGCCAGAAGCTTTTTAACGCTAGGTTATGAGCATGATAAATTTGAGCCTCAGAAACAGCACTCATTTGATAACCTTGATGTAACCAGCGATCGCAAAATTCTCGATCTTCTCCTGCTGCCAGCGGAAAAGTGGTATCAAATTGTCCGACTTGATGAAAACTTTCCCCAGAAAGGGCAAAATTATTCGAGGCAAAAAAGCTAGCTTGTTTCTCTGCGGCATTATAATACTCATACAAATAATCAATTAATAATTGACTAGCAGTAGAGTATAAATTATCAGGTAATGCATTAAGGGTTTTTCCCCCAATTAAACAGTCAGGAGTCCGCTTAAATTGATGCTCTAAATGCTTCAGCCACTGGGGTGTCGGTTGACAATCATCATCCGTAAAAACAATATATTTTCCCTTTGCTTTTGCCGCTCCTGTATTCCGTGCAGAAGCAGGACCTGCGTTAGGTTGAGTGATAAAAATTACCTCAATAAATTGACGAAACGGAGTAACAATTGGCTCTAAAGGTGTTTCACTGCCATCATCTACAATAATCACCTCAAAACGGTTACGAGGATAATCAAGCTGAGTCATCGCCTGAAGACAGCTTTTGAGTCTCTCCGGACGGTTGTAAGTGGGAATAACAATTGAGAAAAACGGTTGATTATTCATGTTTTTTACCTCATCTAATAATTCTTTTAATACTCAAATTATAAACTAATCACATTATTTTTAACAGATAAAAAGATCCGAACTAGAGTATAAGTGGGATGAATCTGTATGGCTTTTAAAATATTTTTTAACCCCTCAAAAATTTGACCCGAATCACAGAGTTTAATGGCATGGTCATAGACAAAACTGGCAAACATTTTAGGATGAGCTTGAAACAAAGATTGATGTTTCTTCAACAGACGATTAACATTTGCCTGACGACGAGATGTGTCTTGAGAAATTCGCCGAGTTTGATGTTGAATAAATTGGTAAGTGACCGTAGGAATACCTTGTATTGTACAGACTTGATTTAACCTGAAAAATAATTCAGCAAGAATACGAGAAGTAAACGACTCATCAAACCCACCAATACTGAGTAATACTTCTTTTTCGACAACTAAAGTTTGCTTACAAAAAAAAGATTGATTTGGCTCAATTTCTTCTAAGCCATAATGACAACCTTTGGGTAAAGTGGGAGGAATACGAACTTTTTTGACCTCACCTTTATCATTCATCACTTCCAGTGCCGATAGCAGCGCCACAGGTTGAGGAAGTGTAGTATTTTCTAAAGTCTCTAAGACAACTTGCGCCGCATGAGGTAACAAACGGTCATCGTCATCCAGAAAGGTGACCCAGCGCCCCTTTGCGGCTTTTGCCCCCATATTTCGAGCGGCTGAAGGCCCTTTATTTTCAGGTAAACGAATGACTTGTAGCCAGGGATGTTGGGGTAAATTAATCGGTTGAGGAGAAGCGTCATCAACCACAATTACCTCGAAATCTTCTATTGTTTGAGCCAAAGCACTATCAACTGCTTGGGGTAAAAGATGAGGACGATTATAAGTCGGAATAATGATAGATAAACGGGGTGAATTCATAATCTTTGCTGAATAATTTTTAACGGAGTCTAAACTCTAAAATAAAACTATAATTTTTAACAATTTCTAACTTTTATTCTATCTCTCCTACTCTATAAATATAAAATGAATTTTCAAATTCTTCTATCGTTGGTTTCTCAAAGCGTTTCAATTCTGTCACTTGGATATCAGCCGGAAAAACAGGCTCTGATTCGAGGGGATAAGTTAAGACCAATAAGGTATCATCGGGATTATTACGAATCACTTCTTCGACAATACTAATATCCTTCATTTTGATTTCAGTTTTCCAAAAACTACTAAATTCACCTGTACCTGGAATATAAACTTGTTTATCGAGATAGCCAGATAGCACGGCTGCTTGTCTGTATCTTTGGCTAATAATTGTTAAATTATCAAGATTATTTTTTTTAATATATTGAGCGGTTTCTCGACCTACAGAAAAAGGATAAAATAAATCTACACTGTAAGCGTGAATACCAGCCAGTAAATGCACTGAAAGAATAACAGTTAAAAACTGATTCCTAAATTTATCTATATTATTCTGTTTCGGTGCAATTCTCTGTTTACTTAACAACTCTTTTTTAAGTAGCCACAGACAAACAATTAATAAAATAAACAAATGCCCTCTATGTCTCATCACACCAGAGAAGATTAGGTAGTTAAAAATAATAATACTACCCGTTCCAAACAAATAGATTGTTAAAAGTAATCGGTATTGATACAAAGAATAAATCACTAAGAATAAAAGAAGAATAGAAGCAAAAGCTGCAAAAACTGCACCTAGTGAAATACTACCAAAAGAGGGAAAATTTGTATTTTTAATTAAAATATTACTATTCCAAAAGTTATTATCTAAATTTAATGGAATGGGTACATAGCTTCTCCAAATATTTGTGATTGCCTTTGCTGAAAGTTGAATTTCTTGTAATAAGTTCCAGCCAGACTGAAGTTGTTCTGCGGCAGGTTCTAGCGGACGAATCACTGTTAATTGTGTAAATAAAGGGCGAATAATTTGTAATACTGAGAGTCCCCAACCTGAAAATAAAATGAATAAACTAATAAATATTTTTCGTTGATTCTGACTAATCGTATTTGCTTTAATCTGGGAATAAATATAATCTATTAAAGTTAAGGAAAGTGCAATACTCAGGATAAAAGCAAAAACATTTGCATTTGCCATCAATGCTAAAAGTGTTGCTAGTAAAATGGGTTTAACTTTATCTCTGGAATAGAAAATACAAAAGAGGAAAATAAATAATACACCTAAATTATAATTTCTACTAATAATTGTATATTCGTAAAAAATATAATATCCAAAACTGAGTAAAAATTTATGTAAAGCAGAAAAGGGAGAAAATTTAACAATTAAACCAACAACAATACTCGATACAAACAAGTGAAAAATTTGCATAATCAAAGGATTATGAGTGATTCGACTCAATCCATATAAGCAAAGATGCCACAAACCAGGGTGTCCTTCGTAGCGCATATTCTGGAAAAGTTCGATTAAGGATGCGCTATCTCTGGCTAACAGCCAAGCTTGAAATTCATCGCGCCAGATTTCATGATGAAGAACACCAACGAAGCCGAAAAACAGGAAAGCAATAATAATACTATTTTCGATTAAGGCAGGATTCTTACGGAAGCTGAAGTCGATTTTTTTAGGTAAATTAAGCTGTGACATAAACTATAATGAGTGATTTTACTATTTTTATTATTATGATTTTGGCGCAGGAGACTTAAGCATTTTTACCAGCTTTATTAAGTCTTCAAACAAATGATTATCCACTAACTTGAGAGAGATTGCATAAGTTACTATTCCTATCATTGTACCGATGATGATTAATAGCTCGTCATTGACAAAATCCATTAATAAGTATTTAGAAATTAAGACAAGGCCAACCATAATTAATGAGCAAGTAATAGAAGTTATATATTGTTTTAAGTAAGCCGCAATAGGAATATGAATCAGCTTACTAATCATCCACAAACTAACTGGAAGTCCTAAATAACTACTCACAACAAAAGCAACTGCGACTGCTATAATTCCCCATTTTAGCGCGACTAAACAAGCAATGAGATTTAATACGGCGTTGAGTATGCTTAAGCGCAGTTTCCATGACGGTTTCCCCATGGCAATAAATACAGAACTATGAAAAAAAGAAAGTGCATTTAGAATTCCAGTCAGTGCTAAAATTTGCATTACGGGAACAGATGGTAGCCATTGTTCTCCAAATAGTATAATAATTAATTCTTTAGTAAAAATAATCATTCCCGCGAAGGTGGGAAAAGCTATTATACTCGTAAATAAAGTAACTTTGTAGAAGGCTTGCCGAAACCGTTCAAGGTCTGTTTGTAGTCGAGAGAATGTCGGTAATGCTACCTGCTTTATTGTACTCACTAGAAGTTGAGTCATGACTTCTAATACCCGAAAAGCGATGAGATAATATCCTAAAGCCACCTCTCCTAAGAAATAACCAATTAGCAAATTATCAGTTCGCTGATTGCAGAAATTCATAAATTTTAAGGCTAAGATATTCAACCCAAAATTTAATAAGTTGCGTAAGTGCTTGAAAGAGAATCTAAGCTGAGGTCGCCAGTCAATTGCACCCCAAATAATAAAGACTTCTACTGCTTCATAAAGAAATTGCTGACTAACGAGACTCCAGACCCCAAATCCCCGCATCGCCATAATAATTCCGACAATTCCACCGATAATAATACCAGTAATTGTCCTCACTGCCATGACTTTAAACGCGAATGTTCTATTTAGAATTGCTAGATGAACATGGCTGAGTGATTTAATGAAAAATAAAACAGAAAAGCATTGAATAATAGGAGTTAGTTGAGGCTGTTCAAAAATATCAGCCACAAATCCTGATAAGAAAAAACTAATAATTGTCAGAATAAAACCAATCAAGATATTACTCCAAAAAGCAGTATCTAATTCTTCTGGTTCAATTTCTTCGTGTTGAATTAAAGCCTGGGTAAATCCTTGCTCTAAAAAGATTTGCATGAATGCAATAAAAATATTCGCCAGACCAATTAAACCAAAGGCTTCTGGAGTCAGTAAACGAGCAAGGATTAAAAATACAATTAATGAACCCGCCTGACTTCCCCAGTTTTGGATAACAGACCAAAAAGCGCCTTGAATTGCTTTCTGTTTAATACTCATGTTTAAGAATGAGTGGATTGATGAATTTTACGTTGCTGATTTGCATGGCGAGTGGTTAAAAAACGGTTAATCAATACATGGTCAATTTTACCGATAATTCTTTCTAATAAATCATTGCGAACACCTCGGGTTAGACGTGATACGAAAGGAATAATTATTGTACCGTATCGCCGCCATCCTATTTTCTTATATTTAGCTTGAAAATAGCCATCTTCCGCCAGATTCCACTTATCTCGTAAACGGTGTAAACTCGCCAGTTGCCAAGCATCACTCCAGCGCAACATATAGTAATGCAAATCACTCCGTTCTAACGGCGGGCCAGGTACATAAGTAACAATACAATCCGGTTCAAAATAGACTTTTTCTCCAGTTTGGCGCACCAACATACAAAGGTCTAAATGTTCTTTAGTATTGAGCATTGCTTCATCTAAAAAACCAATTTTATCAAAAATAGAACGACGAATTAAAACACAATGAAATTCCGCTAATTCTGTTTCTTGCCGTTGTAATTTAGCGCGAACTTCACTGACCTTTTTACCTTGCAAACACATTTTTTCACGAAATCGCCGCCGACCTGTTTTATCGACCCAAATATGAGAGTCTCCACCCGCACAGTGAACGATTTCATGTAAAGGTCTTTCCTGGCACATTAACGGCCCCACTACTGCCGCATCTGTTTCTTCAGCGCATTGAATAAGTTGATTTAACCAACCAGATGTGACCACAACATCGTTATCAACAAACGCTAAATATTTGGTATCGACTTCAGCTAAACCGATATTTCTAGCTTGGTTAGGAGATAAATAATAATCGGTTCTGATAATTTTAAAATTTTCTGTATTTGCTTTATCTTGTAAATAAGATTGAATATGTTCAGGAGAGTTCCCATCTACATAAATTAATTTAAAGGGTATTTTTGTATGTTCATAAATACTATCTAAAGATTCACGAGCGCAACTAAAACGTTCACGAGGAACAACGACAATCGTTACTTGGGGTTCAGTTTTGTTTGATAATGCGTTCATTAATAAAGCCTCCGTGAAATGATTGAAAAAAAATTAAGTAACTTCTTGAACTGATGGTGAAACTTGCAAACTTAAGTTGTGTTTTTGCCCACCTGATATTAAGGTTTTTTGGTACAGTTCAACCAAAGTATCATTGAGTTTATGCAGATTATAATGTTCTTCGACATAGGCTCGTCCCGATAAACCCATCTCCGGCCATAACTGTGGATTTTTGATTAAGATACCCAGTTTTTCAGCTAACAACTCTACATTTCGTTCAGGCACTAAAAATCCTGTTATGCCATCTTCGACTAATTCCGGAATGCCACCATGATAGGTACTGATGACGGGTAAACCCATCGCCATTGCTTCTTTTAAAACATTGACTGGCGCATCTTGGTTACCATCGGCTGCTGTGACACTAGGCGCGATAAAAATATGGGATTGATTTAGAATTTTGATAATTTCATCTTCATCTTTCCATCCTAGTAAATGAATAAAATGATTAGCGTTGAGGTCGTCAATTAAGTTTTGCAGGTGTTGTTTTAAAACCCCATCACCAATAATATTATACTCCAAATTCGGGTGAATTAAAGCTTGTTTGGCAACGGCGCGAATACTATATTCAATACCTTTTTTTTCCACAAGCCGACCTGTTGTAGCAATCCGAATTTTTCCATCTTCAGGAGCAGAGCGAGGCATAAAAGAAAATCGACTACAATCTAATCCAGAGTGATGCACTAATATCTGATTTTCATTACATCCTAACTTAATGACTCGTTGTCTAAAAAACTCACAATTTGCCAAGAATAAGTCGCCTGTTTGGAACAGTTTTTGATAAATATTATGACCTTTTTGCTGTACAAAACGGCTAATATCATCTCCGCGAAATGTTGTGACTAATTGAGCCGTTGGAGCATTAATGGTTTTAAACGCCATCCCCCGATAACTCTGGGTTCCAAATTGACAGTGAATCATATCATAATCACGATTAAATTTAGGAATAATTGTGTAGAGTAGCCACAATGAAACTGCCTGCTGACCATATTTAAATACATTCAAAGCATCAAAAAAACGTCCCCAATCTTGATAGCCTTGAGTTAATAATAATCTAATTCCTTTCCCCACTCGCAAAAGCAAATTATCAGGAATTGCAGGAAAATAATAGGTTTTTTTTAGCAGATTATATTGAGTCACTGCGGGATGAACTTTCTCCGTCTCGCCGCCAGAGCTGGCATAAATATCAACCTCATGACCTCGCTCAATTAAACCAATAATCTGATTGAGAATGAAAGTTTCCGATAATTTTGGAAAATGACCCACAATAAATGCAATTTTCATCATGCTTAATCCTTCACTATTCTCGGGCAGAAAATCCACCAAATCGCAGTCTGATAATCTCGCAGGCGCTAATATACCGAACAAAAAACATCACTAGAGAGACTTTAAGTTTATCTGGTAAACTGTTTAATCGTTGGTCTAGAAATGTATTGATGACGAAGTTTACAGGAGGAATTATGTTTTGAAACAATAGAACCCAAAATGCTAAGTTTCTTTGTCCATTTTCAGGTATTTTCTTTTGCTGTAAATCATAAATTCCTCCCACTAGCCGAATTGTTCTTTTGTACAGTTGTTGCCAAGAGGTTCTAGCGGGATGTTGAACAGAAATAGTCTCGCCATAGATTTGCGGGTAACCCTGTTTAAACACTCGCCGACACCATTCAACATCTCCGCTTGACTTCAAGTTGGCATCAAATACACCGACTTTGTCTAAAACGTGTTTCCAAGTAAATAGATTAGCGCCTGCACCATATTGATGTTTTTCTAACAGTTCTTTTTGTGGAAAAGCTGTGATACTTTCATAAAGTTCTACAGGTGTTGGTTTATTCACATCTTGAAAGAAAACCTCTATTTTTCCCACAACTAATCCACAATTGGGAACTTTTTTTAAATGTATTACTCCTTGTTCAAGCCAATTTAAAGCCGGAATACAATCAGCATCGGTAAAAGCAATAATTTCCCCTTTTGCAATAGATATGCCGTGATTTCGAGCTGCATAAGAACCCGGTTTCTGTTCATAGGCATAGACTGCTTGCGGAAATGAAGCCACAACAGTATGAACCTTTTCTGCTGGGTCTGAACCGTTATCGACAACAATTACTTCATAATTGCTGTGAGGATAGGTTTGCTGATTGAGTGCCTTCAGACAGTGTTTTAAACGTTCTGTATCATTGTAAATAGGAACAATTACAGAAACATAATATTGGGATAAGTGTTCCATTCTCTGGAAGTTTTGCTTACAGCTTTTACCGAGGTGAAATGATTGGGAGAGTTGAGTTTTATTTAGCCACTAACTCCTTCTGCTTGCGTTTTTCCCACTCTTCTTTGGTAAATTCTTCATGATAGGAACGCTCTGTATTCACATTCCAAAGATCATGACTTTCTCCCAATACATTTTTAGCCGCTAACACTCCAGTTAACATGGAATGATCTTGATTATTATAGCGATGCATTCCGTTTCGACCAATAGTTTGTAAGTTATCAAATTGCAATAAATAATCTTGAATCACTTGCAGATGTTGGCGATAATCTCGGTCATAAACGGGATAGGCTTTCGGTTGACGTAAAATGGTGCCGTCTTGAACTTCACTGGCTTTCGCTAACCCTAATTTTTCGATTTCTTTAGTGGCTAACTTAATTAATTCTGCATCGGATAATTCCCAAATTTCATCCCCTTTTGTGCAGAAATATTCTAATCCTAAACAGGTTTTAGAAAGATCAGGTACCATAGCCGGACTCCAGTTTTTGAAGTTTTGAATCCGACCGACTTTAACTTCTGGACTATGAATATAAATCCAGTTATCGGGGAATAATTCCGCCTTATCAATAATCAAAGCAACGATTAGAAAGTCACGATAAGATAAAGATTTTGCGGCGTGTAAAACTTCTTTGGGTGGCAGCGGGTCAAGGCGATTGACTAATGCTGTCACAGGCATACTGGAGATAAATTTATCAGCGGTTAAAGAAACTTCTTCACCGTTTTGATTGGCAATCACTTCAGTAATATGAAACCCGTCTCGCTTGACACTAACAACCGGAGTATTAAGAGAAACTTGACCGCCACCTTCATCGACTTTTTGCTGAAACCGTTCCCACATCATTCCTGGGCCGTAAATGGGGTAGTCAAATTCTTTAATTAACGTTTTAGTATTATTACTACCAAAGACCGAATTAATCACTGCTTTTTTCAGGGATAAACCTTGAATCCTTTGAGCCGCCCATTCTGCTTCAATTTTATTACAAGGAATGCCCCAAACTTTTTCGGTATAGGTTTTAAAAAATGTGCGATATAGCCGCCCGCCAAAGCAATCTGTTACCCATTCTTCAAAGGTCTCTGCTTCCCAGTCCGGTTGCAGTTTCCCTTTGACTTTGGCTTTCAAATAGCTCATCAAAATTAAACCACTTTCAATCATCCCCAGATTCAATAAAGTTGTGTAAAGTGAGAGGGGATAATCATAAAATTTATTTTGATAATAAATCCGAGACAGTCGAGGAACTTGAATAAATTCATCTCCTAATACTTCCTGCCATAATTGATTGACCACATCGACTTTTGTAAAGAAGCGATGACCGCCAATATCAAAGCGATATCCTTTGTAAATTTCTGTTCTAGAAATGCCTCCAACTTGGCTAGCTGCTTCTAAAACATGAGGATAAACTTCCTGTTTCATCAATTCGTAAGCGGCAGTTAAGCCAGCAGGACCAGCGCCAATGATAACAACGGGGTGATTTAGCATTTGTAATTTCTTAAAATGTAGTGAGTGTGTCGGACTTGAATTTGGAAAGATGTGCCTGCTATCAAGGTGAATGCTTAAATTAGATAAGCAAAAATCATACGAATGGAGTTCAAACAAAGATGTAAATATGAAGTCTAGAACTCAGTAGATGGATGCTTCTGTTGAAATGATGCAAGCTCTATTGCAGAAAGTGACAGTGTAGATATAGAGCCAAGTAGATGTATTTCTACTCAAATTTTATCAATCCTCGATTGGCTTAATAAAGCTTAAAACTTAGCTGCTATAACTATTGTCAATCTAGATATATTTTGTATGACTTAAGACAAACCAGAGCCTTAATTTAGTGAGATTGTTTTGAGCAAGTTTCAAAAGCTATTAACGAGATTCTGTATATCAAATTAAGCAGGTTTTAAAAGTTGCTAAGTTTATCTTTTTTCCAATTGCTGTATTTTGTCGGGCTATGCTTTATGATAGCGCCAGGGTGTTTGTAGCCAATGACGAACTAATCCAATGGCAAATGCTAATCCACTATAAAAGTAATATAACCAATGCCAGGGTACCGTTCGTAGGGCAAAAATAAAGCCTCGCTTACGATGAAAAAACTGATAAACGGGTGCATTAAAAACAATAAAGGCAAAGGTCAGCAGGCAGAGCGCAACAGAAGATTGAGCGAACCAAGGTGCTGTTAGTAATGCTGCAATTGTAGCATAAACTAACACCACACTCAGACGACTTGAATATTGTAAATTTAAGTCATTATTTAGTTGGTTATCGCGCAAAATTAAACTTGTCCAGGGTAAGGCACGATAAAAAAAGTCAGCTTTTAACATTGAAATCGGTCGCCATTCTTTCAGATGTTTGACCAGAATATGCTTGCGTAAACCAATCTGATATCCGGCTTTTTTCAGTCGGTAACCGAGTTCAATATCCTCTATACAAGGCAGGCGATATTTTTCATCAAAACCGCCGACTTCCCAGAAAATATCTTGACGAATTGCGCCACAAGCACCCCAAAAGGTTGAGGCTTCGGGTTGACTGGTTTGGTGAGTGTAATGATGAAATAAATTTCTGTACTGAGACAGGAAATTATCTGCACCGGGTGCATCATCATAAGACCCAATTAATGCAGATAAATTAGGTTCATGGGTGAAAACAGCCAGAACTTTTTCAAGGGTATCAGGGTAAATTTCTACATCTGCATCTACAAAAAATAGAATATCACCCGTTGCTACTTTGGCTCCCAAATTACGCGCTCTAGCAGGGCCTCCAGCTTCCGGCAACCGAATGACTTTTGCGCCGAAGTTTTCAGCGACTAACCCAGAACCGTCTGTTTCTCCATCCGCCACCACAATCACTTCATCTGCGTCCCGAGAAGTTTTTGCTAAGCTCTGAAGACATCGTTTAAATTTTTCTCCCCCGTTATAGACCGGAATAATGACTGAGATCGTTATCTGAGGAACTGAATCGTTATGAGTCATTCGTTTCTTCGATGGTGATCTACAGAACTTGTGTTCTTATTTTTCATGTTAAACGAGTACAAAAAATAATTCAATATTAATTTTAAATATTGTGTAAAGCTTTTGTAAAGAATTCAGCAATATACATAAGTATATATTATGTAATATACAATTCATTAAACTCGAAAGAAGAGCAGCCAGCCAAGTAGAAAAGTGATAAGATCAACGAGGGCTAAAGTTAGCTTAATCTTGGTAGAAGCAAGCAAGCCCACAGCAGAAATCATTAATGTTCTTCAAGATACAGAAACACTTCAGGAACTGTGATGACTTCCCAGACTTGATTACAGAATTTATTTTCATTGTTTAAGATTGAGCAGATTGATCATCTACAGCGTTCACATCGACCTGAGTCCATAACTTTGAATCTGCTTTTTCAGGGTTATATTGTAGTCAATAAAGATTTGGAATTAAATACAACCATCTGGTTAAATACATCCCCGGCTGTTGTCGTGGAAAAAAGGATATCTACCGATAAAAAGTCATGCATCAAACTAAAAATCAACATTCATCTTCTATGCGTGTTTTGATGATTGTCGAAAATATCTCTCGTAAAATGGGAGGTGAATCTGGTAAAAGTTTTTACTATTTGCAGCTTTTGCAAGAACGTAATATTGAGGTAATTACAATCTGTCACGAGCGAGTTCGAGAAGAGGTTCAGCAAGAATTCAGGCAAAATCCTGAGCAATTAAAAAAAATTCACTTTATTAAAGATACTTTTTATCAGGTGTTGCTGTGGCGGATGGGGGAAATATTTCCTTACCGAATTAAAGATCTGGTTTTCAATCAACTGATTCACCTGATTACTCAATATCGCGCTCGTCAGTTAGTCAAAAAACTAATTGCAGAATACAATATAGACTTAATTTTTGAACCCGCGCCGATTACGCCTAAAGGCTTGAGTTTCATGTACAATATGGGCAAACCTGTGGTAATCGGGCCCCTATCGGGAGGATTAGAATTTCCACCTGCTTTTCAATACATGGACTCTCGATGGAATCATTTATTGATTAATATCAGTCGCCGTTTTTCTGAATTACTCAATCAGTTAATTCCAGGGAAAATACAAGCCGATGCTTTAATTGTGGCAAACCCACAAACTCAAGCCGCTTTACCAAAAGGTTGTCAAGGAAAGTTGTATCAGATAATTGAATGTGGTGTAGATTTAAAGACTTGGGAAGCCCGGAAAATCCGTTCTCCTCAACCATCAACTCCTGTTCGATTTATCTATGTGGGACGATTTGTAGACTGGAAAGGGATTGAATTTCTAATAGCAGCATTCCAAAAAGTTGTTCAGCACAGCAATGCTATTTTAGAATTAGTTGGCGATGGTTTATTGCAGGAGTCGCTTCAAAATAAAGCAAAACTATTAGGAATTCAAGATCAGATTAAATTCCATGGCTGGCAACCTCGTAACAAAATTATTCAATATTTATCTGAATCTGATGTATTTGTGATGCCGTCGTTGCGAGAAGCGGGTGGTAACTCTATACTAGAAGCGATGGCGATTGGGTTACCCGTAATTGTGGCGGACTGGGCTGGCCCATCTCAAATTATAGACTCCAGTTGTGGTATCCGGGTTGCGCCGAGTTCTCCTGAACGATATACAGAAGGTTTAGCAGAAGCGATGATTAATTTAGCAAATTCTCCCCAACGACGGGCGCAAATGGGTGCATCGGCTCAACAACGGGTTCACAAGCACTATTTTGATTGGCATTCTAAGTGCGATCGCATCGTCGAGATTTTTTCAGAAACCCTTGAACAATCTTCAGCGCATCGGGCTAATGATTAGATTAACCCGACTGGTGATTAAAATCAATTAACTCAAATCTTACTGGCTAAATTCTGCCTGCAAGTCGTCGTCATTGTCATCGGCAATGGTGGCAACGACTGTAATAATGCGAGAAATCTCACTGGGGGTAATTCCGGTTAAAGTCCGGTTAGACAAAACCACCACCTGATTATCAGTCATGGCAAAATGAGACTCATAGGTCGATAGCCAATTCATCTGCATGAGTTTTCGCATTAACTGTTCTTCATTTTTAGCAGGTAACGGTAGGACTGGAGACCAAACCGCTAAGGTATCGTCATCGGTGTCTCCCGTTAACTGTACAAAAACTTCTGCACTGCCATACTGAAACTTCCAGAGATGACCCGCTTCTCCTTGACCGACCATCACTTTTTGTTCATTCGCCAAACCAGCAATTACAGTTTCAATCTCCTCAGTGTAGCTGATGGGAGTCCCTTCATCGATTAACTCTTCGGTTGTTTGTTCTAAGTTGGGTTGTTGAGTTGTAGCCATAGCAATATAATTGCCTCTGTTAAGAAACGATATCTGCATCCATAGTATCCTGCTTTTTGCCGGATGTTAGACCGACCCAGCCAGTAATGACTTAGAATATTGAAGTTAGTCCCAGTCATTGAAAAATATCAACTGATCAAAATATAGGATTAACTCAAGATTGAATCAATTACGATTCTGTTCTATTCTCTGCAAAAGTTACATCTTCGTATAATGCCTCAAGACTTGTATGAAAATCAATACTTTGCAAGTAAGCGTCGCGACCTGGAGTATAGAATTGGACTGTCCAAATTCCTTCTGAGTTACGGCGAAAACAGTCTAAACGTTGCTCTTGCTGACTGATTAAAACATATTCTTGTAAGGTATTGAGTGTCGTATATTGATGAAATTTATCACCTCGGTCACGTCCTTCTGTGCCGGGAGATAATACTTCTATAATTAAATTGGGGTATTTTTTATAATTTGTAAATTCTCGATCCCTAGCATCACAAGTTACCATCACATCTGGATAATAATAAATATCGGCTGCTTCAATATAAGCTTTCATATCCGCCATATACACCCGACAGCCACTACCTCGAACATGATTTCTTAACAATGCAAATATGTTGCCGGCAATTGTAACATGAGCATCACTTGCGCCTGCCATATCATAAACTTCATAAATATATCCCTTCACATATTCGTGTTTAACAGGACTACTTTCTTCAAACGCCAGATATTCTTCTGGAGACATATAATTTTGATTAGGATTAGCAATCATCATTGAGGCTGGATATTTATTACACGGATATTATACCTAAAATGTCTATATAAAATAAGCCGCTAATTATACGATTTCGCTTCTCTGAACTGAGACTGTAAATCTATATTACCAAGGACTACCAACCATTGTAAAAGCAGACCAATAGTAGGGATGAGAAAGGTCTAAATCACTTAAAGAACGGGTTTGAGTGGGTAATGCAATCTCATCAAGAGATTCAGATGCATATAACTGAGTTTCAATATCTTCAACCCGACCCTCAATCATTGCTAATTGCGCTTTTCGTAGCGCCGAAGCCTTCATTTCTATTCCATCTAAATGACGGTAAAATTCACTCATTAAAGCCAAAGTTCCCATATCATCAACATACCATAAACTTGCTAAGGCAGTTTTGACTTTTGCTTGTACAGCTAAGCCGGCAAACCCCATTTCGGCTTTTTCATCTCCCACCGCTGTTTGACAACTGGAAAGAACCAGAAGTTCAAGCGGGGTATCTGCTAATAAAGATGTTCTTAATTGATTTAACTTTAACTGTTCATCTTGCCAAAGTTGAATATAAGATTCATCCGGACTTTGTTTGGAAAAGTCACTGTGAGTCGCGAGATGAATAATAGAATAAGAATTGTTTTTACGTTGATTTATTAAGTTTTCACGGGTAAACTCTTGATTTAAAAACTGTTCTCCTGGCCAGCGTCTTTGAGTAATTAATTCAAGTTCCACGGGAACACCTGGTAAAGGTTCATGCTGTTTAAATTCACTCGCACCCATGGCTAAAACTTCAGTATTTGTCAGGGTTTGATAATGGGTATTAATCAAGCTAATACTGGGAATTAAACTGAAGCTATATTTCTCAATTAAAAACTGTTCCCCATCATGGATTGCGGCTATTGGTAATCCTCGCAATCCTGCATCTAAACTAAACACAATTGTATCAATTCCTGCTGCTTGTAAGTGAGCTTCTATTGGACGCATTAACCAATCATAAAGCTGTTGTGCTGGCTTTAAATACCGTTGAGACATCCGGGGGTTGGCGACTTCATGATGAAACGTTCTAGCCACTTTCAATAATTCTTCTTGTGGCACTTCAACTTGATAGGATAGAGGTTGACTATCGACTGTAAATACGACTAATTCGAGTTGATTTATTTCCAACGTTACATAGACAACGGCTGAATGATTTCCGGTTTTTTCGGCAATATCATTTAAGACAGTGCGAACGTTTTCAGTGGTTAAATTATTCTCTGCTAAATCTTCACCAAAGTAATCAGCAAATTCTTGATTACGACTAGATTCTAAATTGGTAACGGCATCGGCATCAACAATCGATAAAGGACTGATTGTGGCAAGATTTAAGCGATTGATGTCGTCTGAATCTAAATTAAGATTATCACTATCGACTTCAGCAGATGTTTGTGTTTCTGTTGCTATCGTGTTCAAACGATTTGTTTGATATTGATTCATTTGCAAGCGATTAGTTGTTGCGCTTTCTTGAGATGAAGAGATGGATTCTGTCTCCGAAAGAACTAACACTGGAGTTGAATTGTCAGGCGGATTTGTTAAGTCTGAATTAGAGATAGATTCTGGATTGTTAGGATTATTTTCTTGAATCTGATTATCTAGATTAGAATTCCCGGCTTCATTAATAATCGTACCCGGATTGCCATTTTCAGTTGCAGTTTGATTGTCTACATTAATCTCACCGCCTGCATTATTTTCAATGGTAGCTGTTCCTTCTTCTGTAATAGCGGTTTGACTATTTACGTTAATATCATTACCCGCTTCATTGCTAATATTCGCATTACCACTTTCTGTAATAGCGGTTTGATTGTTTACGTTAATATCACTTTCGGCGGTATTACTAACAGTAGCATTCCCTTCTTCTGTAATAGCGGTTTGATTATTTACATTAATATCATTACCCGCTTCATTACTAATATTCGCATTCCCTTCTTCTGTAACAGCAGTTTGATTGTTTGTATTAATATCATTTTCTGCCGTATTATTAACACTCGCATTACCATTTTCTGTAGTAGCGGTTTGATTGTTGGCATTAATATCACTGTCTGCCGTATTACTAACGCTAGCATTCCCTGCTTCTGTTCTAGCTGTTTGATTATCTACATTAACATTATTGCCTGTATTCTCAATGGCTGAATCGCCATTATTCGCCTCAGCCGTTTGATCTTCTGTCTCAATATCATTACCCGCTTCATTTGTAATTCTGGCATCCCCTTCATCTGACTCTACGGTTTGATTTCTAGTATTAATATCTTCCGTTGCTACTACTTCAATTCCACCGGCATTACCTTCACTGGAACTTGATGTAATATCGACTGTTTCGACAGTACCATCTGTGGCTTCAATTTCAATTTTTCCGGCGCTTTCTGTTCCAATTGAAGCAATATTTCCGCTGGCTACATTATTACCATTCACAATAATATTACCACTGAGTCCGTTATCGGCTTGAGTTGTAATAGATTGAGTCGAAATATCACCTTGACTCTCAATTGTGAGATTACCACTTTGTTCTTGACCAAAAGAATTCACATTTTGAATGGTAATATTTCCGGGAGAAGAAAGATTAATATCTCCTGCTATTCCGGCTTCAGAAAAGCTATTTAAATCACCTAAAATCTCGATACTATTCTGGCTATCACTATTAATCGTAATATTACCACCTTGTTGTAAGCCATTAGAACTAATGCCTTGAGTTTCAATATGTCCGGCTGCATCTAAACTAACGTTTCCAGCAATTCCTTCATTAGACAGAGAAAGAAGGTAAGAGGTTGTAGTTTTTCCTTGAGGAGAGTTTAAGGCGATATTGCCACCGTTTTCTGTTTCTGCCACAGAGAAAAGAATACCTGTATTAATATTACCCTGCTGAGAGCTAATCTCAACACTACCACCATTTACGCCTCCCCGAGTAATAATATCAAAAACGGTGATATCCCCTAGCGCTTCAAGGGTGACATTACCTCCTGTACCATTAGAGGTTGTATCAATATTTACTTTGTAATCACGAATCAGAAATGACTGGTCATATCCATAGTCCTTCCATTGAAATGTGTCGATAATCTCCTCAAAAGAACTATCCGTTGACAAAGATTGATTAGCCTGGACTGCGGCTGTTGTATCAATACTACCCTGCTGTGAGGTAATACTCACATTTCCACTTCTCCCTTCGCTATAGGAAGAAGAATCTATATAACCTGTTGTCACATTGCCTTTAGCTGTCAGAGTAATATTGCCTGTATCTCCATTGGAGAAAGACGTTAACGTACCCTGTGTGGTGTTAATCTCGCCATTGGTACTATTGAGGGTAAGATCTCCCGCTACAGCATTACCGTATGCATTATCGTATGCAAAAGAATATACATCAGATGTGGTAATATTTCCTGGAGCGTTTAAGGTGACGTTTCCTGCCTGACCGAAGTAAGAGGCAGACCCTAAGCCAAACCAACCACTGGTTGAATCAATTTCACCTGTCTTACTCGTGACTGTTATCTCTCCACTGATACCAGAGTGTGACCAGGAAAATATCTCACCCGATATAATATTCCCCTCGGCAGTTAGGGTAATATCTCCTCCAACTGTATCATCTGGGGCTGTTGATGAATCTAATAAACTGCCGACGGTATTAATCTCGCCGTTAGTACTTTCAAGGGTAATACTTCCGCTTGTATTGGTCGCTGAGTTATTAATATTACTGGCTGTAATATTGTCTGTGACTGTAATATTTTCAGTTGCTGTGATAACAACATCTCCACTATATAAACTTTTGAATTCAGTGATTGTAATTCCTTGGTTGGGAGAGTGAAAAAATGCGCCACCGCTACCTGTATTTCCTTCAAGGGTATTAATATTTAGATTAATCGGATTTATTTCTGAGCCTATCCCACCATTATTTTGTGTATATAAAACAACTGAATTTGCTGTAATTAATGAATCATTTGCAGCAGAGATAATATTACCGCCATTCGCTTCAACGGTAACATTTCCAGTTGTTTGTAAGTTGGCAATCGTAATATCACCAATATTTTCAGCCTCTCCAAAGCTGCCGAGAAATAGTTGAATATCTCCTTCTCCTGCATTCAGTATTGTATCCGGTTGCATGATGATATTTCCACTTCCGGACTCTCGATAATCTGGGTTTGCACCGCCTGTATTTGCTCTTAAAGTAATATCTCCATTATTGGCATTGAGATCAATATCGGCATTAATATTAATATTACGTCCGGCTTTAAGTTCTAAATGAGAGATAGAATCAGATTCAATAGATTGATTCAGGGTAATATCATTATGAGCCTCTAAAATGACTTCATTGGCTTGATTATTAATCAAATTAGCATCGGAATTTAAATTAGCATCTGGATTATTATTGGTTAACGGATTATCTTCACCGCCATCTGTAATTGTGAGATTTCGAGAACTAAATTCTCCTAATTCAATACTACCGGAATAGGCTTGAATATTTAGGTTGCCAGACGTTCCAGACTCCCCTGAATAATTAATCTCGCCTGTATTAATATTACTGTCTTGACTAATAATATTAACGTCACCACCATTTTGACCACCAGAAGCATTAACCGTAGGTATTCTAATCCGATCCATCGCTTCAATTAAGATATTTCCCCCGTCTCCATCGTTAGAAAAAGAATCTATAACACTATAGGATGGATCGACGATACTATTAATTTCACCTGTATTACTACTGAGTGTAATATCTCCGCCATTACCCGTACCTTGTGACGAAGAATCAATCTCACTTGTGGTAATATTACCATTCGCTATCAAACTAACGTTGCCTGCATTTCCACTATTGGAATGAGAATCTAAGACACTTAAAAATGAATTACCAAAACTATTAATATCACCCGTATTACTATTAAGTGTAATATCTCCGCCATTACCCGTACCGAGTGAGGAAGAATTCATTCCAGTTGTAGTAATATTACCTTCAGAGATTAGATTAATATTACCTCCATCTCCCAGAGATGAAGAAGAATTTAACCTATAAAATGAGGTATCAATCTCACCCGTATTACTCTCAATCGTAATATCTCCTCCTCTACCCGTACCATTTGAAGAAGAATTCATCCCATTTGTGATTAGATCGTATGCTTCCGTCGTAATATTGCCTTCAGAGATTAAAGTAATATTACCGCCATCTCCACCGATATTTGAAATTAGAGATCCATCTTCATCATAAACTGCTTCTCCTGAAGAAGAATTTAACGAACCTGCTATAAAATTAATATCTCCGCTACTGTTTAATGTAATATTTCCAGCATTTGTATCATCAGTAACTGCGGTTGAAATATCCTCTGAAACCGTCAATTTACCTTCTACATTCAGATGAATTTCGCCGCCGCCTGTTGTGGAAAGTCCTGTAAATTCTTCGCTGACATTTCCAATGGTTAACGGAGAGTTAGTTTCGAGAAATATACCCCCACTGCCGCCAACCGCTTCGAGATTTTCAACGTTGAGTAATAAAGGATTATTTACTGTCCCAATATTCCCTGTTTCTCCGGTTTGAAATAAGACACTTGAAGCGGTAATTAATGAGTTCTCACCAATGGGGTTAATATTACCTTCTTGAGTTTCGGCTGTTAGATAGCCTTCAGTGTTAATCTGATTAATATTAATATCTTCTGCTGCTATAAATTCTAAGTTTTCTGTTTCGGCTGTTAATTGATTGATCGTAATATTATTATCTGAATTAATAAATATATTTCCAGCAATATTCTCTCCAATTGTATTAATTTCACTTTCAATTATTGCAGAATTACGACTAAAAATATTAACGGTTCCGCCTGTATTATTATCTGAAACGTCAAATCGTCCCGCTGCTATTGTGGTTCCGGGTTGTTCGGGAATAATTGTGTCTGAATTTTTTAATATCACCTCACCGTTACTAACAATAACAGTATTAGCATTACTATCAGATTCACCGCCTGTTAATAGTTGGGGTAGAGATAACGGGGTGATGGGATAGTTATTATCGTTAGCTTGTATAGGAGTAATTTCTAAGTTTAATAGTTGTCCTTCTTGGGAGATGCGAACAAAATTTTCACCTTCTACTGCCGCGATGGTAATTTGACCGCCAGGACTGGATAATTCCCCGGTATTTATAATAGTTCCACCCAGGAAAGTTAAGTGACTTCCTTCAGATAAAGTAAGATTTGCTTCGTTTAAAATAACGCCCGGTTGAGAAACTGCAAAATTATAGCCGCTGGGTGTTCCAATTAAGGTATAATAATTATTATTTCCTATTGCATTAAACCAGTTTTGACCAAATTGAATGCCTGTAGCGGTGGTTACTGTAAAGTCAGCGGGAATATTTAAACTGGCATTCGCGCCAAAAATTACCCCTGCTGGGTTGATTAAGAATAAGTTGGAGTTGCCGCCTGTAATTTGAATTAAACCCTGAATAATTGAAGCATCTCCCCCCACAACCCGTCCGAGAATGTTGCGAATATCGGGGTTAGACAGGAAGTTAGCAATTTCTCCGTTATCTAAACCAAACTTTTCAAAGCTATGAAATAGGTTTTCACCGTCTTGACTAACAGAACCGCCTTCGATATCGTAACGGTTACCATTAGTATTAATTTGAGTCCCAGTCCCATCATTTGCCGGGGTAATGGACTGAGCAGAGACAGAATGTTGTTGCAAACATAGGGTAACAACTATTGCAATTAACTGAAATCCAAACAAGTTCGGAAGAATTTTCATAGTTACGGGGGTTCTAGATATAAAGATTTCAGATGCCCCGATACATATAATCTATGCCATTTACCCAATCTTGAGCAGATTAACACCCAGCCAGAAAGGTTACAACTTAAACGAAATGATTATTCAAATCTTATATATTATAGCGAGTTTGACTGGCTTACCAGGAATACTTTTGCAACAGCTTATTAAGAGATCGAATATTAAGAAAAAATAAAGAAAACAGGTCAATCCGGTTCAGAGTTGTATTAATTTAAAGTCGGCTTTAATTAAGTTAAATCAACTTAAATGAAGAGATATTCTTATCCTTCAGATTTAACTGTAGAAATGTAACTTAAGCTGACGGGGAGTATTACAGCATATTTTTGTATTTTTGTCAACCTGCCTGACTTAGCAAGATTTTCAAGATACCTTCTTTGTTTTTACCTTCAAATCCACTTTAACTAAGCTGTGTGGCGAGAATTTAGTCAAAATTTATCGATAGAATCAGGGTTTGAAGAATATAAAAGCAATCACTTATGTTTTTAGGCAATATAGCCGCTAATTATAGCTTATGTTGACGTTGTAGAGTAATTCTACAAAACTCACCGACGAGCTGTCAACCCCTATAAACTCGTCTAAAAAGTGTTTATCATATTTCTTAACAATGTCATCAAAATTTGATAGCTATATTAATTTTAAATATTATTACGTTGATAAGTTAAGCAAAAATTATGATACGAGAATCAGAAGATACATTTTCAACTCATAACATCCTAACAAGTCCTGTTGCGGTGTTCCCTACAAATATGAACACCAATCACTCCAACTCCCGGCATATAATTTTCCTATTTTAATTCCGGCTAATTCCATCGACCATAAATTCACACAAGCCGTTACCCCAGACCCACAATAAACAATAATTTCATCCCCATGATGATATTCAGACCAACGGGATAATTGTTCTGTTTGTTTAACCTTTCCCGCTTCATCTGATACGTCTTTCCAAGGTAAATTGACGGCCCCCGGAATATGTCCGGCAACGGGGTCAATGGGTTCATGTTTTCCCAGATAGCGATCGCGATCGCGAGAATCTATTATAATAGTATTAGCTAAATCTTTACGAGCTTTGACTGTTTCGATGTCTACCACCATTTGTGGCTGCAAGTTTGGGGTAAATTGACCCGGTTTTGCATTAGGAATATTTGCGGTAACGGGATATCCTGCGGCTTGCCAACTCGAAAACCCCCCATCGAGTAACGTCACTTTTTCATGTCCGAGATAACGCAATAACCACCACAAGCGCGAGGCAAAGGCAAAGCGAGAGTCATCATAAGCCACCACTAAAGTTTCTCCAGAATTGACTCCGATTTTTTCTAATTTTGCTACCAATAGATTAACATCGGGCAACGGATGACGACCGCCATGTTGTTTGACTCGACTGGATAAATCTTGATTTAAATCGAGATAAAATGCCCCCGGAATATGACTCTTTTGATAGTGTTGTTGTCCGAGTTGAGGGTTAGCCAAGGCAAAGCGACAGTCTATGATCACAATATTAGGATCATTAAGATGTTCTGCTAAATACTGCGGAGAAATGACAGGAGCCGTCTGATTCATGAAAATTGCGTTAAACTCATCTTTAGAGTTGAGTTGATATTGTGTCACATCTATTTGAGGAAACCGCTGCTTATCTCAAAACTGAGGTTATCCCCATTGCCAATGAGATTGATTATACACCGAAGTTACTGCAACAAGCGGTGGAAGGATTGGGGAATTTAGGAATATTGGGGTTAAGAATTCCGCAACATTGGGGAGGCTTAGCGGTTAACTCTGCCACTTTTAGTCAATTTCAAGAGTTAATTGCACGATATTCTGGCACATTAGCATTTTTGCAGACTCAACATCAAAGTGCAAGTGCAATGCTGAGCCAAAGTTCAAATACGGCATTACAACAAGCTTATTTACCGTTAATGAGTTGTGGGAAAGTTAAACTCGGAATAGGTTTTTCTCAACTGAGACGACAAGGACATCCGACTATTACGGCGACTGAAGTTGAAGGGGGTTATCTTGTTAATGGTTTAGTGCCTTGGGTGACGGGATGGGATATTTTTGATCAATTTATCGGGGCAGCAACTTTACCGAATGGCAAGGCAGTATTTGGGCTATTGCCGTTACAAACCACTCAACAGTCTGAGGGAAAAGTTGAGGTGAGTTTACCGATGTCGTTATCTGCAATGACGGCAACAAATACAGTTTCGGTGACGTTTACGCAATGGTTTTTACCGGAAAAACAGGTCGTATTTATTAAACCTGCGGGTTGGATAGAACAACGGGATTGGCAAAATCCATTAAAAGCTAGTTTTTTTACGTTAGGATGTATTCAGGCTGGGATTGATGTATTAGAAGCGGCCTACCAAAAGAAAGGATTTGAATTTATTCAAACGGCAATTAATGCTTTTTCTGCTGAACTCAATCAATGTCGGCATCAGATTTTACAAGGGATTGATAATCCTAATCTTACCTTAGCGCAAAAGTATCAACTCCGAGGTTGGGCGATTGAATTAGCAGGACGTTGCGCCCATGCTGGGGTAACGGTATCGAGTGGCGCGGCTAATTTACTCCATCATAGCGCTCAACGGGTTTATCGCGAAGCGTTGGTATTTACTGTTTCAGGACAAACCACAGGTTTAATGGCAGCCACGGTTAACCATTTAATCCGATCTCCTGATTCAATTTAGATTGTATAGAAAATTGCGGCAAAAGGGAATAGTAAATGAGGTAAGTCTCGTTCATCATAAAATTGAGGCTTTTTAGTCGTTATTTGCAATTCCAATAACTTTTGATGACTTCACCGCAATATGAAGGCTATTCAGTTAATCACATTACTGTCAAACTTCGAGAAAAATTTGGCAAAACGAACGTTTATAACCGTCCCTCTCAAGGTTTATTAACCAAAGCAACGGGGTTTATGCAAGGGTATGATTTTACCCTTAATCCTTATCGAGGATGTCAATATGGCTGTAGTTATTGTTATGCTGCCGCCTTTAGTCCGAATTCTCAAATGCGAAAAGATTGGGGAAATTGGGTGATTGTTAAACAAAATGCCGTTGAATTATTAGAAAAAGAGTTAAAACGATGGCAGAAAAAATATCCCGATCAATCTCCTAAAATTTATATGAGTAGTGTCACTGATCCCTATCAGCCGATAGAATCAAAAGAAAAAATTACTCGGCAATTATTAGGGGTTTTAGTTGAATATCAACCGCAATTAGTGATTCAAACTCGTAGTCCGATGATTGTTAGGGATTTAGATCTATTGCAGCAATTTCAACAGTTGCGAATTAACATGAGTATTCCCACGGGAAGTGAAAGGGTAAAAAGAGATTTTGAACCACAATCACCCAGTCTTAAATCTAGATTTAATGCTATGGGAAAACTTAAATATAATCTGCCGTTTGATAGCGAACATCAGGTTAATTTTACGATTACAGTGACACCATTATTACCTATTTTTCCAGAAGATATCGCGCCGTTTATCTTTCAATTAGAAATAGCAGATAGAGTGGTGATACAAGGGTTTCATCAACAGAAAAAACAATCTTTAACAGCGAGTACTCGGGAACAAGCAATCACATTACAACAAAAGTATAGTTGGTGGTATGACAATGAAGAAGAACAGTATTTAAATTTCAAACAAAATTTAGCAGCAATGCTTTGTGATGTCGAAATTATTGAAGGAAAATCAGGGTTTAGTTATGATTAATTTACTCAAATCATGTTGGCTATCTTATCAGTTTTCGGCTGCGATGAAAAAAGGCGATCGCCCACAAGCAACAAAACTATTAAGACAACTTAAAAATAACAGTATAAAGCTATCTTGGCAGCAACATTTATATCGAGATTATCTCAGCTTAAAACTGACTTTAGAACAACAAGATAAAAATATCCACAAACTCAATCAACAGCTTGAAACAATTGATTTAAAATCTAATCCGTTAAATATCCCGTCAGATTTCTTATTTGATGACTCTATTTTATTACCCAATTCAGAAATAATTCAAAACATCAATCAAGATTTTAAAATCATTAAACACGATGCTTCAATGCTGCAATGTACAGGAATTGACAAAACAGTTTTTGATGAAATTGAAACCCATTTAGCTGATTTTATTCAAACAGAACTCAATCAATATTGTAAAAAATCAAATTTTAAAACCTTACTCAATGACGCTGTTCAAGATATTAATGGATTAAAATCAGGACAAGATCCGAGTTATAGCTTTGAATTAAGTCCTCATATTTATTTAACCCGCTATTTTTTAGAAAATGTTTATTGTGCTTATTTAGCTTGGTTTTTAATTTATCAATCCGGACAATTACCTACTCATCTGAATATTTTAGATATTGCGGCGGGCCCTAGTACTATGGCTTATGGCTTAGATTTATTCTTAGAAACGCTGCAAAAGCAAATCAATTTACCAACCCTACAAGCTTCCTACTATTCTTTAGAAAAACAAGATAAATTTCAATATCGCGGCTTACAATTTTGGCGTAGATATATCGAACAAAAACAAAATCCCAGTAATATCTATTTTCGATTTGATACTCAGGATTTATTTAATCACCCCGCCACTTTTAAAAAAATTCCCGATCAATTCTTTGACTTTATTGTTATTTCTCATTGTCTATTTTATGATATTAAAAGTAGAAGTAAGTTTAATATCTTATTCAATCAAGTCTTTTTAAAAAGTATAAAACCAGATGGCTTTGTTTTACTAATTATTCAAGACAAAAAGCTATTTAATGTTTATAACTTAAATCTTTGTCAACATTCAGATCAAGAACCAGAGATTATTGATAACTTACTCGCTTCAATGGGATTAAAATTAGTCTGGTATAAATATTTATCTTCTACAAACCAACGGGGTGCAATGAAAGGTCGTGAATTTGCTAAGTTTGCCGATGATTATTTGCCACCTCAAGCAAAAATGAGTCAGCTAACTAAAAAATATTTCGGGATAAAATATAACTTAAATTACAAATTAGATGATTATGTAATATTAGCTCAAAAATTATAAATTTATCAATTATAAGTCATTACATAGAGAACATTTAATCGGGATTTTAATGATTAATTCTGTTCCTTCTCCTACAGTAGAATTGCATTCAATTTTACCGTCATGAACTTCTGTAATAATATGATAACTACTAGACAGTCCTATTCCTGTTCCTTGACCCACAGGTTTCGTTGTAAAAAATGGATCAAATATTTGATCCTGAATTTTATCAGGAATTCCCACTCCGTTATCACAAATATGAATTGCAACCCAATTTGAATCAATTAGAGATGTTTTAATCTGAATTTGCTTTTCTTCTGATTTAAGAGTCAGTGCATCAATTGCATTTTCTAATAGATTAAGAAACACTTGATTGAGTTGTCCTGGATAACAGCAAACCGAGGGTAGCTCATTATATTCTTTCACAATTTCAATCGGATTATTTTGGCTTTGTTGCAGCCGAGAATTTAAAATCAGTAACGTATTCTCAATACCTTGATGTAAATCAACTTCTTTTAATTCCGCTTCATCCAACCGAGAGAAATTGCGTAAAGATAAAATAACATCTTGAATCCGTTTACTCCCCACTCTCATCGAGTTGACAAGCTGTTTAAAATCTCCTTGAAGATAATCTAAATCAATATCTTCTATAAAGCTTTGAATCTCTTTTGGTGGTTCTGGATAGTGTTCTTGATAGAGATAAATTAAATCCAACAAGTCTTTTATATATTCTTCTGCATGAAATAGATTTGCAGAAATAAAGTTCACTGGATTATTAATTTCATGAGCAATTCCCCCCACCATCTTTCCTAAACTCGACATTTTTTCAGTTTGAATCATTTGAGCCTGAGTTGTTTTTAACTGTTTTAGCGCCTTTTTTAATGTCTTCGTTTGCTTTGTTAACTTCAGTTCTAAATTCTTACGTTCAGTAATATCCTGAGCAATTCCGGCTGTCCCAACCACTTGATTATTATCATCATAAATGGGTGTTTTGTAGGTTTCTATCCAGCGAGACTTTCCAGTTGAATTAATAATTTTTTCTTCTATTTTTTTACACTGTCGGGACTGCATCACCTCTAAATCATCCTGACGATATGATTGAGCCAATTCAACAGGCTGAAAGTGTTCGTCAGTGTGACCGATAATTTGCTCAGAACTGATTCCAACTGCTTCTAACAAGGTTTCATTGACTGCAGTATAACGACTCTCATCATCTTTCAGCCATGCAATATGAGGGATATTATCCAAAATTGATTTAATTTGAGATTGCTGTTGCTGTAGCCTGGCTTCAACTTGTTTACGCTCCGTAATATCCCGTAGAATACCCTGAAGTCCGGTCACATTGCCGTCATTATCTTTAACCGGCCATACATTCGACATCACCCAGTGCCATTCTCCAGATTTTGTTGAATGACGAAACTCCATCCCCGCTGCACTTTTACCTGTTTCAATGACTTGATTAATAAATATCATCAAATTAGGTAAATCATCGGGATGAACCAACGGACAAAAAGATTGACCCAACCATTTTGAGACTGAATAACCCCACACTGTTTCAAATACAGGAGAAATATAGGTGAGAGTACTATCGAGTTTAGAACTCCAAATTAAGTCACTGGCGTGTTCAACTAAGCGGCGAAATTGTGCTTCACTGTCGATTAAAGCCGATTCTGCTAGCTTACGTTGAGTGATGTCTGTAATATATCCACTCCACACAATTGCACCATCAGATTGTTGTTCAGGTTGGGAGGTTCCCTTTAACCATTTTTGCTGTCCTGAAGGCAGAATAGTCCGCCATTCACACTGCCAACGTTGTAAAGTTTGAGCCGACTCAGCAACGCTTTGTTCTAACTTTAATAAATCCTCAGGATGAATAAATTTAAATAGTAACTCTGGATTTTGTTGGACTTGCTGAGGTTCAAAACCATAAAGCTCTTTCACACCCTCTGAAATGTACGGAAATGATCTTTCACCATTGGGTTCAAGGCGAAATTGAAAAATTGCTCCCGGCACATTATCAATTAAAGATTGAAGTTGTACAGGAGATTGAAAAATAGGAGCAAGAGTTTGCTGTAAATTTGTCACTGAAGAGTCTTCCTAAATAGCTTTATCAGAAAAGGGTTGAGTTATAAATATTCGGCAATCTGTCATCTTTTGAATATCAACAAGATCATAGTGATAGAATTATGTTAGTTATTTTTACAAGATAAAATTATGAAGATTTTGTTAAATAAAAGTGACTCAGTTAATCCCTTAGTTTTGAACTCATATAGACTATCCAGCTTAAAAAAGGATCTAAATACAGCTTAGACGAGTTAATAGACTACAGCCACTGTATTTACTCTGGTTTTCATAAAAATATCTTGTATAAAAAACAACATAAATGAGCCTCTGAAAGCGACTTAATCAAGTTATGTCCTAAGAGCTAAGCCCTTCGGAATCAAGCTTTAAAATAACAATGAATTCATTTTATTTATTTTTCTAATTTAAATAATATAAAAAGATGAAATTATAGAGCAATAAATCTCTTTTAAGATTTTATTTTTTTTATTAAAGCGGTTTGACTCTAACTAAATAATTTTAGAGTTGTAGAAAAAATGAGATAATCCTCAATAGACAGAATTTAATGATTAACGATGAGTAAAATTGAACAATTGGTTGCAATTGCAGAAGATCAGTTAACCGAATACAGTACAGATGCTCGTAAAATTGAGAAAATGCGCCGTAAATTTGGCTTCCTCGTGCCTTACCCCCAACAACAAGCCATTCGCAATCAAATTGAAACTGAAATGCCTCAAAACTTCTTTGCCAAGCTGGTGGAGGAAAATCGACAAACAGTTGCTTTGCCGTTTTGGGGAATTGGGGGACTGGGTTTACTGTTAGGCATCTCCTTTCAACAACCCTTTGATTTGATTGCAACTGCGGTTGGTTTTTATGTCGCTTTTCAAATTCAGAAATGGGGTTGGCGGCTGGAAGCTCAGCGTTTGGTGATTAAAACCCTAGATGCTATCGAAGCAGATATGCAAGCCTCAAAGGTTGAGAAGGCTTCTTAATCCATTCAGTTATACATTAATCATCGCGACAGGAAGCAGATCAATCTGACCTGTCGTTTTTTGATCGAAATTATCCGCTTGCATATCCCATTTCTTCTGGCTGAGTGAAAATAAACAGGGGTAAGTTGTGATTGAGATCATTGTGAAGTTGTCAAAACTTACAATACTACTATGGTTTGTTACTACTTCATAAAAGCTTTACTTTAAAATCGGCTAATTTTTACTAAATCATTACAGAAATATCTGTATATTTACCAGGTGTCAGTGTTAACTTAGTAAATGAAGATACGGTTCAATTACAGATAGATGACTGAACAAATTTTTGAGCTTCTCCTTTGACGATAAATGTATGATAAATCGGATATATTATCTCATCTACCATTATTCATATCCTCTGAGACAAGTATCTTGCCCTTTCACTTTCTCAATTGATTAATTTAAAAATAAAAAAAAATGATTGTTTCAGACGGTAAAATCACTGATTAATCTTAGAAACAACTCATCCTATTTCTAGCAACTCACCCTTAACACACCCGAACAAAATCACATGAAATTTATCAACGTCCCTAGCTCATTAGCAGTCAGCTTAGATTCAGCCGCTAAAGTCGCAGAAAATTTACTCAAAAACTTAGCGATCGATCAACATTTTTCTCAAGTGATCGCCACAGCATTCGAGGAAGATGTCAATACAGAAAAAGTAGAATCTTTACGAAAAGCTTGGGCTTCAGGAGATTTCAGCCATTTACCTGAAGTAGAAATTCGCTCGAGTTTAGAAATTAATCGCGGCGCTGGAGCATTTTCTAAAAATACAAATAAAATTTATTTAGCTGAAGAATACGCGGTTTTACATCGCAATCGTACAATCGCGATCGCAGATATTTTACTGGAAGAAACCGGACACTGGGTCGATGCTCAAATTAATAAAGAAGAAGCACCAGGAGATGAAGGAGCGATTTTCTCAGCATTAGTTCGCGGTCAAATTCTTGATCCGAAACAGTTGCATGAACTCAAAACTGAAAACGATCACGCAACGGTAATTCTAGATGGTGAAGAAATCGAAATTGAACAAGCCATTGTAGATTTTGAAGGAGATATTGTAGAAGTTGATGCCTCAAACTTATGGCAAACTAATACAAATATTGCTTACTCTTGGGGAAGTTCAAATCAGTTCCTACAAATCTTTGAAGAAGAACAAAATGTTACCCTGTCTCAGGATGTTACCCTCAGCAATCCTCAAGATTGGGATCAGTTAAATAACTTAGACTTTCTATCTGCTGGCACAACCGTTGATAGTCATTTTCTCTTCTTTAAAAATCCCACTCCAGGAACTGAAAGGATTGTAACGGCAACCATCACTTTCGATGAACCCATTGTGGGGTTTATGGGTGACCCTCGAATTATCAATCCGACAAATGACTTGTTTATCTCCTATTCTGTTCAACCCTTAAACAACGGCGGAACTTTAGATGTAGGCGCACCTAGTAATGATGTTGTAGAGATTTTAGGAAACAACCAAAATATCTTACAAGTTACTTTTGAAAATACTTCAGCAGTAGAACCTCTGCGGATTTTAACCTCTTCTAATGGTGTGACACCAGAACCGACACCCGAACCCACACCCGAACCGACCCCGGAACCGACACCCGAACCGACACCCGAACCGACACCCGAACCGACACCCGAACCGACACCCGAACCGACCCCAGAACCGACCCCAGAACCGACCCCAGAACCCACACCTAACTCAGACCCCATTCGCATCGAAGCCGAAGACTTAACCTTAAACAACTATAATTTAGAGTCGGGTAATTATGCCTCAGGGGGAGAATTCGTCAGAGTTGGTAATAACGGCAATACTGGCACAGCCACTCACACTTGGAATGGGTCAGAGGGAAGCTACGAATTAACCATGGCTTACTTCGATGAACAAGATGGCTTATCCAGCGCCACCGTAACAGTTGATGGAGTTGAAATTGACACATGGACATGGAACCAAAGCCCTGGAGGAACCCGCGCCAACGCCAACAACCGACTAGAACGTAGCTTTGACGTTAATCTTGACTCCGGCAGTGTAATAGAAATTACCACAAGCCGTCAGACCGGAGAAAATGGTCGTTTTGACTATATTGAACTGGCTGCTGTTGATACTGAACCGTCACAGAACAACAACCCCGTCGCCGCAAATGATAACTACGATATTGCCGAAGACAATACCCTCACAGTTGCAGCCAATGGAGGAGTTCTCAGCAACGATAGCGATAGCGATGGCGATAACTTAAGCGTTAGTAATTACGACAACAACTCAACTGAAGGCGGAAGCGTTACTGTCAACAACAACGGCAGTTTCAGCTACACCCCAGCAGCCAACTTTAACGGTACGGATAGCTTTAATTACACCGTTTCTGATGGTAATGGCGGAGTAGATACAGCAACGGTTACGGTTAATGTTAGCAGCACTCCAGAACCGACTCCAGAACCTACCCCCGAACCGACACCAGAACCGACACCAGAACCGACACCTAACTCAGACCCCATTCGCATCGAAGCCGAAGACTTAACCTTAAACAACTATAATTTAGAGTCGGGTAATTATGCCTCAGGGGGAGAATTCGTCAGAGTTGGTAATAACGGCAATACTGGCACAGCCACTCACACTTGGAATGGGTCAGAGGGAAGCTACGAATTAACCATGGCTTACTTCGATGAACAAGATGGCTTATCCAGCGCCACCGTAACAGTTGATGGAGTTGAAATTGACACATGGACATGGAACCAAAGCCCTGGAGGAACCCGCGCCAACGCCAACAACCGACTAGAACGTAGCTTTGACGTTAATCTTGACTCCGGCAGTGTAATAGAAATTACCACAAGCCGTCAGACCGGAGAAAATGGTCGTTTTGACTATATTGAACTGGCTGCTGTTAATACTGAAGCGGATGTTACGCCACCCACTGCGAGTTTAGAGGCTGAGACGTTTACAGTTGGATTGGGTTCTAATTTAAACTATAACTTCACCGTTAGCTTTACAGATGAGGCTGGAGTTGATGTTAATCATCTCGATAGCAATGATATTGAGGTTACTGGCCCTAATGGCTTCAGTCAAACCGCAACGTTACTGAGTGTGGCAGATAATGAAGCAACTTATCAAATTAAAGCACCCAATGGCGGTTGGCAAAATAATCATTTTGGTAGTTATGCCGTCACCGTTAACGCTGATGAAGTCAGTGATGTTAACGATAATTTTATCACAGAAACATCCTTGGGAAATTTCCAAGTAAATGTGGGTGAAACGGTCAGTTATGCTTTCTCAGACAAAGCGATTATCGCACGATTGGATCAAGATTTTGTGTATACGCCGGAGTTTGAAGATACCCTAGAAATTATGTTATTAGGGGATTCAATTACTCAAGGTAAAGTCAGTAATTTATTCCCTACAGAAGACCGAGAAGGTTATCGGCGGTTCTTGTGGGATGCCTTAAATGATTTAGGGTTAGACGTTGATTTTGTTGGGTCTGAATCAAACGGAACAGGCGGTTTTGATCAAGATCATCAAGGACATCCCGGCTGGAAAATTGAGCATTTAACTAATGGTAAGAATAGTACTCCCAACAGTGGTATTGATAATTGGATTTCAGCAGAACAAGCACAGCCAGACTTAGTTTTAGCGATGGCAGGAACTAATAATGCCAGCAGTAAAGCTTCTACAATGGCTTGGCATCTGGATAATTTAATTGAGGGTATTTTCGACAATCCTGTGTTTGAGGGTGATTTAATTGTCTCAACTATTGCACCCATTCATCCTAATAGTTCTTATTATGATTCTCGCTTACCCAATGTGATTGACTACAATGCTTTAATTCCTGACATTGTAGAAGATTATGCCAACCAGGGAGAAGATATTCATTTTGTTGATATCTGGTCAGGAGATTATGCTATCACAGAAGATGATATGAGCGCTCCCCCAAATGATAACGGTTTACATCCCAGCGTTAATGGTTATCAAAATATGGCGCAAAGCTTCTACAATGCCATCTTAGATGCGGTGGGAGAAAGTGAGTTTGTTAATGATTTTAGTAATGTGATTGGGACAGACTTTGATGATATTATCGTCGGTAATAATAGCAGTAATGAAATTAAAGCAGGTGAAGGCGCTGACGAAATTACGGGTAACGCAGGCGCTGATTTATTCATCTATGAAACCGTCAATGATGGTGAGGATATCTTAACAGATTTTGATGCCACTGAAGGGGATCAAATTCAGATTTCGGCTGCGGGTTTCGGTATTGAAGCAGGTGATGAAATGTTTGTTAGCGGTTTAAATCCTCAACCCATCGGCAATAACGCTAATATTCTCTATGATACATCTAGTGGAGTTCTCAGCTTCGATATTGATGGGTCAGGCACAGAAAATGCAGTTACATTAGCAACATTATCAGGCGCACCTGCACTGGGTGTTAATGATTTAATCATTGCTTAATTCACTGAATTATAAATCTGAATCATAAATTGCGACTGCCATTTTCTCTACTTCAAGATTTTGCGGTCGCTTTTTTAATATCTATACATACAAAATATTATTCATCTTCTAAAATAAACGTCATTGCTTGTTCAAGAATTTGAGATCTATTAACTCGTTGTTCTAACTCTCTTGAGTTGTAACGTCCTTCTTCTACCTCTAAAGACGCTTTGTTAATAGCTTGTGGATAGGCTTTCTCTAAAATAGAGTATAATTCTTCAGAATTTAAATAGACTCCTTTCGATTTCGGACGCTCATTTAAGTCTTGAATTTCCAAAATTGAATTATGAATTGAAACATCCCAGGAACGAGTCGTGCGATTTTCCGCTTGTCGTTTAATCAAATGCAACAGTAAAATAATTGCATAACTACGAATATTGTTGATCAGATCTTTTCGACCCATTTCTTCTAAGTCTTCAACTAAGGTTAATGATCCTTGAATATCACCTGTCAGCAATAATTCCTTTAACTCTAGAATTTCTTCCATAATCTAAAAAGCCATAAAGGATAATGATATTGTAGCGTGTAGTTGAACTCTTACCCGCTTTCAAGTAAAATTCAGGACGATATCATTTACTTAATTCTGCTTGGCATTGAAAAAATTACAATATTTATGGCACAATCGCCGACTATTCTGGTTTGTCGCCAGCCTGATTGTATCACTCATTTGTAGTCTCTGGGCGCTTTCAAAAGTGATTAATCTTGAGTATGCAATTCATGATGATGCGCGATCCCATGTTGTTTGGATGTGGCGATTTATCGACCCAGAATTATTCCCCAATGATATTATTTTTGACTACTTTCAATCGGTTGCACCTCCGGGATACACTACTTTTTATCAAGCTTTTACTGCAATTGGCATTCATCCCCTTACTGTCAATCAATTATTACCCACTCTACTCGGATTAATTACAACAGGTTATTGTTTTGTCGTTGTTTTACAAATTTTACCGATTCCGATTACTGGATTTTTATCTACCTTATTTCTCAATCAAAATCTTTGGCTAAGAGATGATTTAATTTCTGCTACACCAAGAGCTTTTTTTTATCCTATATTTTTAGCATTTTTATATTATATATTGAGAAAATATCCTCTAGGAATTGGTATTACGATTGCTTTATTGGGTGGATTTTATCCGCAAGCTGTTTTACTGGCTATGGGTGTTCTGATTATTCAAATAGCTTGGAAGTTTTGCTCCTCTTCTAAAATTATCAAATCTCAATGTATTTGTGTTATTACTGGTTTAATTGTTGGCTTTATTGTTTTACTTCCCTATGCCATTTATCCTTCAGAATATGGCTCAGTGATTACTTTAACAGAAGCTAAAATATTACCCGATTTTTATCCCGGCGGACGTGCTTCTTTTTTTACTGATAACTTTTTTGATTTTTGGATTACAGGCGATCGCTCCGGTTTTTTACCGCAAGAATGGTTTACAAAAGGATTCCCACCACCTCAATTTTTCTTAGGATTATTACTACCGATTTTACTATTATTCTCTCAATCTCTGCCTATTATTCGTCAGATTAATCAAAATATTACTATTCTTCCACAGTTATTAATTGCATCAACAGGCTTATTTACTTGCGCTCATCTTCTCTTATTTAGATTACATCATCCCAGCCGTTATAGCCAACATAGTTTACGCATAATTTTTGCGATTGCTGCTGCTATTTCAGTCGTTATTATTGTTGAGAATATCCGCTATCAAGTGAATTGGAACAAAATCAAAAAGCCTGTTAAGTTATTCTTATTTCTGTTAGCCACTTTTTTATTATTTTATCCGGCTGTTTTACAAGGATTTCCAAAAACAAATTATATTGTCGGTAAATATCCATCACTTTATCAATTTTTTGCTCAACAACCAAAAGAAATTCGCATTGCTTCTTTTATTCGAGAAGTTAATAATATTCCAGCCTTTTCTCAACGTTCAATTTTAATAGGTTCTGAATACTTCTTGCCTTATCATAAATCTTACTATTTAGAACTGAATCAACGGGGAAAAGATTTAATTTTAGCGCAGTATAGTCCTAATATTGAAACAGTTCAACAATTTATCCAACAATATAATATTAATTTTTGGATGATTCATGAAAGCGCATTTTCTCCAGACTATATTCAGCAAAATAATCAAATTTCGCAACTCAACCCCGAAGCCGCAATCACTGTTCAGACTCAACTTAAAGCAGGTATAGAACCGATTCTCTCAACTTTTGTAGAAACTTGTACAGTCTGGCAAATTAACGATATTATTGTTATAGAAACAAGCTGCATTTTAAAAAATAGCTCATTAAATTAATGTGGATTAATCAATTTCATTCTTTTCTCATTTCTCCGCTGACAAAAACGTCTCGTAGTCGTCTAAATTTCTGGTTTATTTTAAGTTTAACCTTTGCAAGTCTATATGCTATTTTATCTATAAAACAGGCGTTTGAACAACCCAATTTAGTTCAAGATGACGCTCGGCAACACGTTTCTTGGATGTTGCGGTTTGTCGATCATCAATTATTTCCGAATGATTTAATAGCAGATTACTTTCAATCTGTTGCACCAGCCGGATACACAACAGTTTATAGAATTGCTGCTTTTATCGGTATCAATCCTTTAGTCTTCTGTCGAATTGTTCCCGTTATTTTAACTTTAATTTCTACCGTTTACTTCTTTTGGTTTTGTCTTGAACTTTTACCCATACCATTAACAGGGTTTATCGGTTCATTACTGCTAAATCAAGTGATGTGGCTGAAAGATGATTTAGCCTCAGGCACACCCAGAGCCTTTATTTACCCCATTTTTATTGCCTTTTTATATTATTTAGCGCGACAGTCAATTTTAGGGACTGGAATTTCAATGATATTGATTGGATTATTTTATCCTCAATATATTTTTGTGGCTTCAGGAATGCTAATTCTAAGAATACTTTATAAACCTTTATTCTCTAATATAAAAATTAGCCTAACTGGCTTAGTCATTGCTTTTTTTATTATTCTGGCTTACGCAATGAAAACCTCAGAGTTTGGGCCAGCAATTACCCGTGCTGAAGCCATGCAATCTTTAGAATTTTTTCCCAATGGTAGAAGTATGTTTTTTCATGCAAATCCTTGGGATTTTTGGCTAACTGGAAGACGCAGCGGTATATTTCCAAAATCTTTATTAACACCTGTTACTCAATGCTTAGGATTATTACTTCCTGTTTTCATTACTTTTCGTTCTAGATTTACTTTAGCTAATTCTATTACTACAAAAATATGGATTTTAATTCAATTATTAATTTCTGCTGTTACCCTGTTTTTTATCGCTCATGGGATGCTATTTAAACTACATCTTCCGAGTCGTTACACTGGGTTAAGTTTGAGAATTATTATTACAACTGCAACTGCAATTGCGATTGTTATTATTCTAGATTTTTTATTGACTCAGTTAGAAAGCAGAAAGTCTCAGGGAACTCGTTTATTTCAGTTCTTAAAATCTAGCTTATCTATTGGGTTAATCAGTATAATTTTAGCCAGCTTATTATTTTATCCTAGCTGGGTTCCGTTCTTTCCCCTCGTGAAATATAAAGAAGGGGAGGCGGTTGAAATTTATCGTTTTTTTCAGCAGCAACCTAAAGATATTATGATTGCCTCTTTGTCAGGAGAAGTGAATCAAATCCCGACGTTTGCTAAGCGTTCCATCTTAGTGGGACGAGAATATATGATTCCCTATCAAGTGGGTTATTATCGTCAAATGAATAAAAGATTAGTTGATTTAATCAATGCTCATTATAGTCCCAATTTACAAGAAATTAAGACCTTTATTCAAGCCCATGATGTTGATTTTTTCTTGATGGAACGATATGCTTTTACACCTGAGTATTTTGAGAATAATGACTGGATGCTGGAGTTTGAGGCTGGACAACAAGCGGTTCAACAACTCAACGCCGGAACAATTCCCGGATTGCTAACGACTATAGATCAATGTTCCGCATTTGAGAACCCGATTTGGATTGTGTTGGATGCTAACTGTTTGCTGAGGCTGTAATCTTTTTCTTTGTAAGGGATGTGAACGACATCAGAGGATGTTGAATTAATATTCATATATTGACAATAAAATCAATCCGGACAAAATTTAACCCATAACGTCAAAAACTTAACGTGATTTAATATTTGATCCTGTTCCAATCTGGCAAAATTGCGTTACCTTACAGAGTAGGGACAGGCATTGTCGTGTTAAATTTTCTGCCAAGAGATCGGCTCTCCCTTGATTGGGAATCAATTAGAAGAACACTCAACATTGCCCAATCCAGACAAATATTACCTCTTACGCACTCGCTCAGTCCTCAATATAGAGTCTTAACCTCTATTGAACTATCTTAACTTCTGTTAACTGGCTGCTGCTGTTTAAACAGCCGCCGCGATCGCTGGCTGAACCAAGCTGAACTCATTTCAGCCTGTACTGTCATTTAAACGCGATGGGAAAGAAGAACTGACTATTCAAACGATTAAGGGTGAATTTTCACGACTGAAGTTGACCAAAAATGATTATGTTGTTGGAGTGATCGGTTAAGCTATTGTAAAGGAGTGAAATCAAGCCACAAGCGGCAACATTGATGCATACTATGAAATAGCTTTTCATTCATGGCAACAACTTCATTTAGACTCATGGTCAAAATGTTATGGTGTTGTAGCTATCAACAGAAGTGTGTGGAAGAAAGAGGCTGTGGCGAGTCGTCATTCTTCCCTAATCTATATTGATAGCCAACTGCGGCAGGTATGCATGTGAGTGTGTGGAATAGAGCAAACTGATTGTGCTATGAGCCAATTCAGTGATCTCATGATTGGGCATTGTTGCAGTTTAGAATATTCTTGATTAAACTAAAGCATTAGTAACGACGAATTCTGGCATTGTACTAATGACTGAATTTTAGTTCAATCCAACTGGCTTGAGATGATTTATTCTTGGTAACACAAAGAAAGTATGCTGCAATCAACTGAAGCTTTTGAACAAATTGAGTCGTCTTTAATCGATTCAAAAGATTCAACAGAGTGAACTTTATCTCTGACCCAACTCCTGATATTTGTCAGTGATTGAATGATCCGATCATCAGTAATGTCAGTTAAAATAGTTAAAGATGAGCGCTCAAAAAGCTTTAACATTATCTCCCCCATGGGAATATTTCCTTCCTCCATGGAAGAAATAACTAGGAGTTCATGATATGTGTTTTTTAGCAACTCTATGAACTCTAAGCTATCCTACAGTAAAGCAATTGCCCGAGCAATAGTTTTTGAGAGATGTGCATTTTTGGCAAAGAAAGCTAAACTTTAGGAAGATATGGAACATTTTCCACTATTTACCCTAAATGGTTTTCTAGTTTACACACATGTGAATGAATGGCACTTCAGTCATTCAAATTATTAAAACAGGTATGCCACAACCTGTACGATCGTTAACTTAAAGAATTCTTGCATTGAGGAGCACGAGGAACGCGGCATGATCCAGACGAACAACGGACTCGCAACCACCATCGAGCCTAACATGAATGCTCTACTTCAGAACTCATCAGCATCTGAAAATGGATTAGATTTATTGATCAGCGATGATGACATTGACGCAAACGATGACGATCTAGATTCTCCTACAGGAGCGTCAGAGAGTAAATCCGGAAAAGCGGCAAAATCTCGTCGTCGCACTCAGACTAAAAAGAAACATTACACAGAAGATTCGATTCGACTATACCTACAAGAAATTGGTAGAATTCGTTTACTCAGAGCCGATGAAGAAATTGAACTGGCTCGTAAAATTGCTGACCTACTTGAGTTAGAGCGTATTCGGGAACGATGGATAGAGCATAACCACCGCCAACCCAGCACCCAAGAATGGGCGGAGACTGTGGATATGCGCTTAGGTGAGTTTCGCCGCCGCCTCTATCACGGTAGACGCGCCAAAGACAAAATGGTGCAGTCTAACTTACGTTTGGTTGTGTCGATCGCCAAAAAATACATGAACCGAGGCTTGTCTTTCCAAGACTTGATTCAAGAAGGGAGTTTAGGGCTGATTCGGGCGGCTGAGAAGTTTGACCACGAAAAAGGCTACAAATTCAGTACTTATGCAACTTGGTGGATTCGTCAAGCCATTACTCGGGCGATCGCGGATCAATCTCGTACCATTCGCCTCCCGGTTCACTTGTATGAAACCATTTCTCGCATCAAGAAAACCACAAAGCTATTATCCCAGGAAATGGGTCGCAAACCCACCGAGGAAGAAATTGCAACTCGGATGGAAATGACCATCGAGAAGCTAAGATTTATTGCCAAATCAGCTCAATTACCGATTTCTTTAGAAACACCCATCGGTAAAGAAGAAGACTCTCGTTTAGGAGACTTTATTGAGTCCGATGGCGAAACCCCTGAAGATCAAGTTTCTAAGAATCTACTGCGCGAAGATCTTGAAAGTGTACTTGATACTTTAAGTCCTCGCGAACGGGATGTCCTCCGTCTACGGTATGGCTTAGATGATGGTCGGATGAAAACATTAGAAGAAATTGGTCAAATCTTCAATGTAACGCGGGAACGGATTCGTCAAATCGAAGCTAAAGCCCTGCGGAAGTTACGTCATCCCAATCGCAATAGCATCTTGAAAGAGTATATTCGCTAGAGCGTTATCCGTTCTTCGTTCCCCGCCTGCTCCCCGACTTCTCGGGGATGACAGGGGACAAGTATTGGTCAGCGCGTTGTTTTGATTATCATGCAATACTCGCTCTGACTAATAACGAAGCATTCTAGTTCCATTTGCTTTAATCACTCTTTTGGCGAATGAATTTACGATTCGTTACAATTTATAATGTAAATTCTTAGTTAAAAATAAAAAATTATGGTATTATTCGGTTTCGGTAAAAAATCAGCAATGCCTTCCCCCGAACAAGCCCTACCCGGACGGCAAACTGAAATGCCTGTTCCTCAACGTCACTTTGTCAATGGAAATGCTTTGAAAGCTCCTTTTCCAGAAGGTATGGAAATGGCAATGTTTGGTTTAGGATGTTTTTGGGGAGCAGAGCGCAAATTTTGGCAGCAGGAAGGGGTGTTCTCTACTGCGGTTGGATATGCAGCCGGACACACTCCTAACCCCACCTACAAGGAAGTTTGTAGCGGGATGACGGGTCATAATGAAGTGGTGCTGGTTGTGTATGATCCCAATGTCATTAGCTACGAACAACTGTTAAAAGTCTTTTGGGAAAGCCATAACCCCACTCAGGGAATGCGCCAAGGGAATGATACAGGGACTCAGTATCGTTCTGGAATTTATGTCTATTCAGAAGCACAACGTCAGCTGGCATTCGCTTCAAAAACCACTTATCAGGACGCTTTGAAAGCACAAGGATATAGTGAAATTACCACCGAAATTTTAGATGCACCTGAATTTTACTATGCTGAGGATTATCACCAACAATATTTAGCAAAAAATCCAGGGGGTTATTGTGGTTTAGGCGGAACGGCTGTAGAACTGCCTAACTTTTCTACTGCTTCTGCTTAATTTCAGTATCGAGATTTACAATTAAAAAGAAATTGAGGAGATATTCGATGAATGGATATCTCTTTTTTATCTTGTGAGTGGGAAGACCCTACAGAGTCGCGCAACGCTCCGCGAACAACGGAGTTGAAGGGATGAGAGCGAACTTTCTTACAAAAACTATGAGTATTTTGTAAAATATGTGGGATGATAGAAGTATCAACATAAGCACTGTTGTCGGAATGCTTAATCTGACTTACAACTACAAATTGCAACCAACAGCTAAACAAATAGAAATAATTGAACATAACCTTGATGTTTGTAAGTCTGTTTGGAATCATGCGCTATACAAGAGGAAACTCTGGTACAACTCACGTAGTTGTAAGATTAATCAATGCTCACTAAATAGTGAAGCTGAAAAACTAGGACGAATGAGAGTGATAGTACAGGATAATGGTCCGATACACAAATGCTCCGAAGTTCAACAGTTATGGTCTCAGTGGGAAAGCCAAGGTTTATACATCTTTTTTCTACCTAAATATTGTTCAGAGATGAATCCAATTGAATTAGAGTGGCAACATCTTAAAAAAGATGAATTATCAGGACGAATGTTTGAGGATGAATTAGAACTGGGCTATGCTGTTATCGATGGAGTGACTGCTAGAGGAGAAAGAGGAGAAAGAGGAAAATACAGAACAGAACGTGTAAAATTTAACTCTTCCTCTCAGACTTAACTTTTCGTTACATAGTTATCAATTACCCCACCGACCTACTTAGCAGATGTGGGTGCGAAGAATATTATGGTTGTGAATTTACCGAATTTAGGTGATACTCCTGTGGCGTTAAATGCCAATCAACAACTACCAGGAACTGTTGAGAGACTCAATGCTTTATCTGAAGAACATAACACCGCGCTAGCAGCATAAATTGATAGCTTAAGCCTGAATTTAGCATCGGATATTAATTTAATTTCATTTGACTTAAATCAACTATAGCAATCCGATTTGGGTTGTGTACAAAATTGTATTGAAAACGGCATACGTCCTCAGGGACGGGCTACGCGCTCCGGCAATCGAGTCCGTAATTCTAGACTTTTACACCTGTTTATAGACTTTTCACGAATCATAAATGAATTGCTATATTTACAGCGGTAACAAATAACCCAGAACAGTTTGGTTTTACCAATGTTACTACGGGCTGTTTATTAGTGGGATGTACAAACCCAGATGAATTTTTGTTTTGGGATACTCAACACGTGACAACAGCAGCAAATCAACTGATTGCAGATGCAGCATTTGAAACGTTAGAAACTGAATCTATTCCTGAACCTACGACTCATTTAGGATTATTAGGATTAGGTGTACTAGGTATAACGCTACGCGCAAGTCATTCGTCATTGGTCAGAAGTAGATTACATTTATACTTTACGCCTTACGGCACGCGCTCCGGAACAGCTTTTACCAATGTCAAACACGCGCTTTACGTAGCGCTATATAAGTGCAGTGATTAAACACAAAAAGTTAAACGTTTAATATTGTCAGCGATTACGAAGAAAAAGCGTCAAGCTGCAACAAACCTGACTGACGGATATGTTCCCCTTGCGGTGTTGCAGGTATGGGACAAATAGAGTATTTGGGGATGACTGCTCTCCAGCGTCCCCTATTGCTCTATAATATATTTCAAGATCAAAAAATTTTTTCGCCACCTATTGAGAATTCTTCTCACTTGAGTTATGCTCATAAGTAAGGGCTCGAAAAATGAGATCTGTAGAATATACCCTCACTCTTAGAGTCTGAACCTATGAACAGTCAATTACTTCATCTCTGTTAATGAATCCCATACCCGTAGAACCCACCGCAGGAGATATTGTTCAAGTCAACTGGATTGACCGCTGGTCTGTCTATAAACGTTTGCAAGAACTAGAAATCCCCTGTTGTTGTGCCGCACAGCAACCCTTGAGAGCAAATATCAACAATTGCCGAGATGCCATTCAATTCATCAGTGTGATGAAACAACTGACAGCCTCGCGACAAGAACTGATTCACAACTTAGAACGTTGTTGGCAGCAACCCAGTGCTATTCCAGAGGATTAAGTCTGAGGAGAAAGAGACTTTCAAGTATTTAAGTCGATCAGTATAAGAATTTCTCTCTCTAGGTAAATGACAAAATCCTAACTTATTTGTAAACCTAAACACTATAGAAAGTTCAATTAATCATGTCTAAATCAAAAGATCAATCTAGTTCTGAGATCACTCCATTTTCTCTAGACGGAAAAGTCCTTCATGTATTTTTTGACGGTAGTAAACCCAAGTGCTTACAACTGGTAACCCCGGCTGGATTACACTTAATCAAGCTTTCAAAAGAATGTCGGCCTTTGTGTGAACGATTGATGCCAGGTACACTCGTGAGAGTAGAAGGATATAGAAAATCTAAATATAAAACAGGTCAATTAAAGCTAAAAGCTGAACAAGTCACTCTGATAGAAAACGCTGAATATACGGAGTTACCCGAAGAAGCATCGACCGCTCAAAATAGTAGTGAAAAAAATAAAAGTAAAAAAACAGCTAAAATTTTAGTCTGTAAAAAATCAGATTGTCGTAAACGGGGCGGAACTGCAATTTGTGCCGCATTACAAGCAGAATTAGAACAGCGAGGACTTCAAGACGAAGTGGAAATTAAAGAAACAGGATGCCTCAAACGCTGTAAAGCAGGCCCCAATGTTGTCGTCATGCCAGATAAAGCTTCTTACTCTCGCGTCAGACCCAACGCAGTGGCAGAATTAGTAGAACAGCACTTTTAGAGAATAAATTTTGGCCAGTGGGTTGCCTGTCGATCCCACAGATGAGATGATCAATGATGCAAGCTTGAGGGCAAATATAAAAGCGATTATAATCATAGAATTTAAATTCGTGGTTGAAGCTTAGCTCCAGCATTCACACATTCATCGATCAAATTAAAATCTTACAAAAACGCTAACTATGGCAGTTGCAACCCAATCACTCGAAGCGCTCTGTATTAACTCTATTCGATTTCTCGCAATTGATGCCGTTCAAAAAGCCAACTCAGGACACCCCGGACTCCCCATGGGAGCGGCTCCAATGGCCTTTGTTCTCTGGGATCAATTCATGCGGTTTAATCCCAAAAACCCCAAATGGTTTAACCGCGATCGCTTTGTATTGTCTGCTGGGCATGGTTGTATGTTACAGTATGCCCTCATGTACTTAGTCGGCTACGACAGCGTGAGTCTTGATGAGATTAAACAGTTTCGCCAATGGGGCTCGAAAACCCCAGGACACCCCGAAAACTTTGAAACCGCTGGGATAGAAGTCACCACAGGCCCCCTCGGACAAGGTATTGCCAATGCAGTCGGTTTAGCGATGGCAGAAGCGCACATGGCGGCACGTTTCAATAAGCCGGATGCAAAAATTGTCGATCATTATACATACACCATCATGGGAGATGGCTGTAATATGGAAGGGGTTTCCGGTGAAGCGTGTTCACTCGCCGGACACTTAGGACTCGGCAAACTGATTGCCCTGTATGATGATAACCATATTTCCATTGACGGCTCAACCGATATTTCTTTCACGGAAGATGTTAGTAAGCGGTTTGAAGCCTATGGCTGGCATACCATCCACGTTGAAGATGGTAACGCAGATTTAGCCGCGATCGCACGGGCGATTGAAGAAGCCAAGTCTGTCACCGACAAACCCAGCATGATTAAGATTACCACCACCATTGGGTATGGTTCTCCGAATAAAGCCAACACCGCAGGGGTTCATGGTGCCGCTTTAGGGATGGATGAAATCAAACTCACTCGCGAAGCTTTAGACTGGTCTGTGGGAGATTTTGATGTTCCCCCCGAAGCCTTAGAGCGTTTCCGTCAGGCTGTTGACAAGGGTGCAAGCGCCGAAGCCGAATGGAACAAAGTTTGGGAAGAATATAAAAGCAAATATGCCGATGATGCCGCCTTGCTAGAGCGGATGATTGCCCGTAAGCTCCCGGCTGATTGGGACAAGGTACTCCCCACTTACACCCCAGAAGACAAGGCTCTAGCGAGTCGTAAACACTCGGAAAAATGCCTAAATGCATTAGCGCCTGTGTTACCCGAATTAATTGGGGGTTCGGCTGACTTAACTCACTCCAATTTAACCGAACTCAAAGTTAGCGGTAGTTTCCTCAAAGGACAATACGAAAACCGTAACCTGCGTTTTGGTGTGCGCGAACATGGTATGGGTGCGATTTGTAACGGAATTGCCCTTCACACTTCGGGTTTAATTCCTTATGGTGCTACCTTCCTCGTCTTCACCGATTATATGCGGGGCGCAATTCGTTTGAGTGCATTAGCCGACTGTGGTGTATTGTGGGTGATGACTCACGATTCTATCGCCCTGGGTGAAGACGGGCCCACTCACCAACCCGTTGAAACTATTGCTTCTCTGCGGGCTATTCCCAAGTTAACCGTAATTCGTCCGGCTGATGGGAATGAAACCTCCGGGGCTTATAAAGTCGCAATTGAAAATGCGGTTAAAAATACTCCCACGATGATGTGTTTCTCCCGCCAAGGCTTACCCAATTTAGCCGGAAGTTCCATTGAAGGCGTGACCAAAGGCGCTTATACCGTCGTTGAATGTGACGGCACACCCGATTTAATTTTAATTGGAACGGGTTCCGAAGTAAATCTCTGTGTTCAAGCCGCCGAACAACTCAGCGGTACAAAAGTTCGGGTGGTTTCTATGCCCAGTTGGGAACTATTTGAAGCCCAAGACGAAGCTTACAAAGAATCTATCTTACCAAAAGCCGTCAAGAAGCGGGTTTCTGTTGAAGCCGGGTCTAGCATGGGTTGGCATCGTTATGTGACTGATGAAGGCGCAACTATCAGTGTTGATACCTTCGGGGCTTCTGCACCCGGTGGTGTCGTGATGGAGAAGTTTGGCTTCACCGTTGACAACGTTGTGGCGACAGCGAAGAAAGTTTTAGGTTAGGCTTTCTAGGTTGTTATAGGTTGTAGGGTGCGTCCGACAGACGCACCTGAAGCCTTGACTCTCTCTTATAAAAAAGATAGACAAGCAGATTTTAAAGCGGTGGCGGCATCTCGTTGCATTTCAGGGGAAAAGTAATAGGAATTATAAAAAGAGGTTTTATCCCCTAAATCTGGGCGCTGAGCCGCTAAGTTAATCGCACAAGGTTCTCCGGTAAAGCGACTAATGAGAAGTTGTGGCATACCGCGATTAGAAATACATTCAATATAAGCATCACAATACGGTTTAATTTTCTCTATCATTTCTGTATTAATTAAATGGGGAAATTCACCGAATAGAGCATAGACATTATTGTAAGATTCTTGATAATCCGGTTGACGTTGGGAAAACCAAAAAATAATTTTAGGAACTTTAATTTGTTGCAGTAAAACTTGGAAATGTTGCACCCAATTGAGGCGAGTTTCTGCAATAATCATTTTAATATAATCCGGTTCATATTCTTCTAATATTTTCCGATAAGCAGGTTCAGCACCGAGATATTCACCATTAGAATTTAATGTTAATTGTTCGGCTCCTTCACTACTGACTAAAGCGTTACTTTCACTGCGGCCAGACATCACTTGAATAATGGCAAATTGGGCTTGATTAATATATTTAAATAGGCTCTTATTCTTGAGGAAAAAGTAAGGGCCCGCCCCGCCATGGGCTAAATTCAAAACGGGGAAGTTTAGCCATTTTTCCAGTAAATTAGGATAGGGTCGTTCACAAAAACAACCAAAGGTTTGAGCCGCACCTAAACAGACAAAATATTGTTGAGAATTTAAAGCAGGTGGTTGAGGGCCTCGGCAAAATAATCCCGTTCCTGCTAATGGATAAACATGATAATCAACGATTTCCCAATCTCGTTGCTGATAATAACTCATAATGGCTGATAAATAGACTGCATTGATTGTTGTATTTCCGCCATCACCCATTGCATTAAAATTTGCCATTCTGGAGATTGACCCAGTTCATCGGCGTTAAAATCATGTTGTAAATGAGTTGAATATTCCGCGAAACTTTCCATCCAATTAATTACCGTTTCTAGGGGGAGAAAAGGCGAATATTGCCAGGATTTTTTCAGATAATCAACCATTTCTACAGCAAAGCCCGTATAGTATAAATACCATGAACTCCATAATAATGTACTGTAACGCACCCAATTTTCAATCAGTTGAATCTCTAAGGGAATATTGGGTTGACGAAAAAAACGGTTCAACACCCAATTAATCGATTTTGCTTGGGATAAACCGTCTCGCATCGTGTTACGATCATGTTGCCGATAACAGACCGTAGACTGGCGTAACCAGTCAGATTTGCAACCATTGAGACACAAGCGTAACACTAAGTCCACATCCTCAGCATGAGTTAATCCGGGTTCAAAACCCCCTACTTGTTGCAAACTTTCACGGCGAAACATCAAAGTTCCCATTGTACCAAAAGGTTTCCATCGTAACCAGGATTCTAAGTCTAACTCGGGTATTTGTTCCCAAGGTTCAACATCAATTAACGTCTCTCCATTTTGATTAATTCTTCTCCAACCACTTTGAACAATACTTAATTCTGGGTATTCTATAAATACGGCTAATTGAATAGCTAACTTATCAGGTAAAAAGATATCATCTGCATCTAAAAAGGCGATAAATTCATATTTTGATAATTCGATTCCATGATTTCTGGCAACAGAAACCCCTTGATTTTCTTGATAAACATAACGAATTTGTTTTTGATAGGGCTGTAAAACCGAATAAGTATTATCCGTTGAACCATCATCAATAATAATAATTTCAGCAGCCGAATAAGTTTGGTTTAAGATACTCTCTACCGCCTGGACAATATAGCGATCGCAATTATACACAGGAATAATAACACTAACCTGAGGAGAATTTGAGGAGATTAACATCAGTCCATACAGAGAGGGGAATAAATAAGTATTTTTATTATATATCTTCCTGTAGTTCTAACATATATCCCGTTTAAAATCAAATCTCTATGGGTTGATTTTTATCTAATTTTTGAATAATATAATAAGATCATAATAGACCTGTATTCAGTCCATTTTAATCAATTCATTTCCATGAAGAGTAAAAAAATATATAAAAATAATAAAAATGTTCCTTGGTTTGAAAAAGTAATGGCGGCGATCGCCACTGTCAATCTAATTTTAGTTTTATTTAATTTAACTTATACCCATTGGCGAGACTTTTATCTCAGGTATATTCCACAAGTTACGGAACTATACGACCCCATCAAAGGTATCGAACCCCATCGCGACACCCAAAAATATCTGAATACAGTTGAACAACTTAAAGAAGAAATTGTTGAGAATAACTTAAATTCTGCTGAAATTACTCGAATTTTAGAAAGCTTACAAACTCAAAGTATTGACATGATCAATACCGACCCCTTTGCGATAGCGAATAAAAGCGGGACTTTAGAAAAAATTAAAAATCGAATGCGAGATTATATTCCGCAAGCCGAAGATTCCTCAAAATTAGCATTTGAAATATTTTGGAGTCCGGCTTATCTTCAAAGCCAAGATTTCTCTCAAGAAATAGACTGGTTTGAAGATGAAATTTCTCCATTAATTGCGAAGAACTATTATCGAAGTCTGGGAGAGAATGGTGAATTTGTTAGCTATTTTTGGCGAATTGATTTACCGTTTATGATTATCTTTTTAATCGAGTACTTAGCCAGAAGTTATTGGATTAGTCGTCGATTTGTTACATTTACGTTTAAAGATGCCATGTTATGGCGTTGGTATGATGTTGTTTTATTTACTCCCTTTTGGCGATGGTTACGAGTCATTCCTGTATTGATTCGTTTGAATCAAAATGAATTAGTCAATATTGACCGCGTCCGCAATCAAGCCATTCGGATTGTATTAGCAAATTTTGCTCAAGAATTAACAGAAATTGTGATTGTTCAAACGATTAATCAACTACAAAATGCTATTCAAAGTGGTGAATTATCTCAGCAGATTTTAGAAGATTCACAACGGAAATATATCGATCTAAATAATATTAATGAATTAGAAGCGATCGCCACTCATTTAGTTCAGGCAACAGTCTATCATGTTATCCCTAAATTACAGCCTAATATCGAAGAATTACTACAATATAGTTTAGAAGCGGCGTTGAAAGAATCTTCTTTATATAAACAGTTTAACAATCTTCCAGGATGGCAAAATATATCCCATCAAATGACTAAGCAGTTAGTGGACGGGTTATCACAATTGGCTACAGATAGTCCTCAAAAAATGTATGAAGCTGTTAAAGAAGCAATGGAAGATCCAGTAGGCACTCAATTATCTAGTCGTTTAGTGAATAACTTTACTAATCTTTTGGGAGAAGAACTTCAACAAGAACAAAGCCTGCAAGAAATTGAATCACTCCTAGTTGCTTTCTTAGAAGAGTTTAAGATTAATTATGTGCAGAAAGTAGATGCTGAAAATTATAAGCAAGTTTTGGCTGAAACTCAACAAATGCATCGTATTACTGAAGGAACACAGGCCGATTAATATAAAATAGATATACTGTAAATATCGATATAAAATATAATTGAGTCAGTTATAGTTAAGGGGTTTTAGTAATCGGATTTATTTTTTTATTAAATTAGATCATGATTCAAAATTTATTCAGTCTCCCAGCTTAAAAATATATTGAAATCAGTACAAATTTGGTTTTGTAAAGTTTCTGTAAAAAGTTTGTAAAGCTTTCATAAAATAAAGTTTAGCTACCATTTTGACGCATATAAAAAAGGATATAAATTTGTATAAATCTATCGATAGGCAGAGGTTACCTTCTATCAGTCGGTTATGATGGACAACGAATATTTATTTTTGTGTAAATAAAACTCTAAAATAGAAATATGGGTCATCTCTAAGTCTTCAATACCATGAAAACAGCTAATATTTTGAACCTAACTTATGAGAAATGCAATTTCTATAGTGAAATCCATCCTAAATCAACTCAGTTCATTACTCAAACCAATTGCTATTGTATTAACCTTAATTTTTTCTATCAGCTTTACAACGCCAGTTTTAAGTCAATTTTATATTCTGAATTATCCCAATCCTTTAGAACTGGCAAAACCAGATTTAAAAACTTATCAAACTGGCGATTTATCCCATGCTTATATTACTGTAGATGGTCGAAACTTATTTCAGGTTGCTGTAGAAAATAGTGAAAGTTCAGAATCAAAAAATGATCCAAGTCTGATAAAAAAACGAGTTAAAGCAATTGAAAAAAACCTGAATAGAGTGATTGAAATTAGCTTTTTTCCAGAGACTTTATCCGTCAGTGTTGAGAATTTAAATAATCAAACAGTAATTATTGCTCAAGACAATCAACAACTGTCTCAGCAATTTATTTTAACAGTCACTCAACCTGATGCTAAACTGGCTCAAAAACCGATTCCAGAATTGGCAGAGGAATGGACAGAAATTATTCGGCAAAAACTCATTCAAGCATGGAAAGAACGTTTATCAGCTAATCGGAAACAGGATGTTATCAGAAGTGGTAAAATTGCCCTTGGAATGATTCTTATCAGTGTAATTATTTCAGCCGTTCAAAAATGGTTGAAAAAACATTATCAAGATGTAAAAAAGCAATCTAAAAAAGATTCGGAGTTACAAGGTCGTCATTTATCCAATCAATTTTTCTCAGCTTTATCGATTCCCATCAGTCTGAGTAAATCATTAAAAAGCAAATTAAAGCTAGAAAGACGACTAGATATCATTCTACTGATGCAACGCCTACTGCAAATGGGGCTAGTACTCGTTTGGGTAGGGAGTATTGCTTGGATTTTAAGCCTGTTTCCAGAAACTAGAGTACAAGGAAGGTGGTTTTTCTCTTTACCTTTACAAGTTATTGTGATTTGGATTACCGTTACTGTAGCTAATCAAATTGCTCATGTTTTAATCAATAAATCTATTCAAGAATGGGTAGAACAAAGTTCAGCGATACAAATAGATTCTCAAAGATTGTTCTTACGAGCGCCAACCATTTCTGGAATTCTCAAAGGAATTTCTAACTTTATTTCAGTTGTGGTGGCTATTATCTGGTTTTTAGCATGGCAACAGGTTTCTTTAGGGTCTGCCTTAGCAGGAGCCGGGGTGTTTGGGGCGGCTTTAAGCTTAATTTTTCAGAACTTAATCAAAGATTGGATTAATGGAATTTTGATTATTGTTGAAGATCAATATAGTGTAGGAGATATCATCGAACTGAATGGAACCACTGGATTTGTTGAAAACATGAGTTTACGAGTAACTCAGTTAAGATCCGATGGGGGCCGTTTAAGTACCATCCCTCATAGTCAAATTGCAACCGTTCATAACCTGACAAAAGATTGGTCTCGGATTGATTTTAGAATTGAGGTCGCTTATGAGGCTGACGTGACGGATGCAATGCATGTGATGAAAGATGTGGCGGCAGCAATGCATCAAGACGTTCAATGGCGCGATGATATTTTAGAACCCACTGTTTTAATTGGAGTTGATAAACTTAATCATACGGGGAGTCAGATTTTGATGTGGATGAAAACCAAGCGTCTGCGACAATGGGAGGTAGAACGAGAATATCGCCGACGGTTGAAACAAGTTTTTGATCAAAAAGGCATCCAAATTGGTAAACCTCAACAGTTGCTGTCGCTCAATTGGCTAAAAGGTAACGACGAGAGAGAAGAATAAACACAGTATAAAGAGGGGAGGATAGATGATGAATAATTGTCCCCTCTTCTGCCGTTTGTTCTGTGAGGCTAATGGGTTGAACTGAGATGTTGAGTTTCTTCAGGCAGAGAAGATAAATTAGAAAGCTGTGGCTGAGGACGATGCAGGCGAATAAGCTGCGCTAGGGTTTTCTTCAGTTGAGGACGAGGAACAATTGCATCGACAAACCCGTGATCTAAAAGATATTCAGAGGTTTGAAACCCTTCTGGTAGTTTTTCTCTGAGGGTTTGTTCAATCACTCGCCGTCCAGCAAAACCAATTGTTGCTTTCGGTTCAGCTAAAATCAGATCTCCTAACATGGCAAAACTTGCCGTTACCCCCCCGGTTGTGGGATGAGTCAGTAAAGGAATATATAATAATTTGGCTTCTCGATGACGTTGTAGAGCCGCAGAAATTTTAGCCATCTGCATTAAACTGAGCATTCCTTCCTGCATCCTGGCTCCCCCAGAGGCACAGACAATCACCACAGGATACTGCTCTTGAGTGGCGTGTTCAATCAGGCGGGTTAATTTTTCCCCCACCACCGATCCCATGCTACCCCCCATAAATTGGAAGTCCATCACTCCTAAAGCAATCGGTTCACCATCAATTAAACCGACTCCAGTTTGAACCGCATCCATTTTACCCGTTTTTTCTGAATAATCCCGCAGGCGATCACTATAGGCTTTGCGATCGCGAAATTTCAACGGATCAACCGAATGCAACCGAGCATTTAAAGGAGTCCATGTCTTGAAATCAATCAGTTGCTGAATGCGTTCATCGCTATCGACTCGCAGATGATGATTACATTCGCTACAAACCTTGAGGTTTGCTTGTAAGTCCTTTGTATAAGTCAGTTCGCCACATTGGGGACATTTTACCCAAAGTCCATCCGAAATTTCTCGCTCTTGCTGCTCAGGGGTAATTTGAACAGACTTTTGTCGATTTGCAAACCAATCGAATAGAGACATTTAAAGATTTTTAAACCTTGAAAATTTCAATTCGCGGTTGAAGCACCCAATCGTGACAACTTTACACAAAGGAAAGGCTTTACCAACAGATCTTAAAGATTGTGCGGCACGCACGCGAACGCGATACACGTGAATCTCTAACAATTCACTGGTTTTGGGTCACTTCTTCCCACAACAGAAAATTCTAATACATTACAGTCCATTTATAATAAATCCTACGAGTATTCCTCCTTGAGTGATAGGCTCTCGTCAAGGCAACGAACGATCAACACCGAATATTTTACAATTACCCACACGCAGCGTTATAATTGCATTATCCCTTTCTTAGCCAAAAAAAAAAGGAGCGAACCCGCTCCCGTTTCAAATTAGCTATTGAATCATTAAGTAAAGCGCCATCGCTATACTTTGTTACGAGACTTGCGCTGAGAAAGGGTAACCAATCCACCCACTGCCATTAAACCCAGCATTGTAGAGGGTTCAGGCACAGATTGAATCGGTTCACCAGCAAGAGTCCAGCTATACAAACCACTGTGGGAAGAGCCATCGCTATCAACATATCCTGTATCTGTTGCAGAGAAGCTATAAGCGTAATTTACGACACCGTCAATCGTGACTTTAGCGACTTCACTCACTTGTAAGGGATTACCATCGAGGTATCCGCTCACTTGATTCTTCACCAGACCTGTGAGAGAACTTGAACCCGTCAGGTTATTCAACTCTTGAGTTAAAGAATCAGATTGGAGTAAATCATAATGTCCAATCAGACCTAATTGATATTCACCTGTTACGTCATCTTGAACAAATGAGCCAATATTAGGATCTCCAGAGCGAGTGAGTCCTCCCTGGACCGCACCTGCAATAGCATTCCCAACGTTGACACCAAATACGTTGGCGTTAAATAAATCGCTGTAAGCTGCACTAAAGTCTTGTACCCATTGCTGACCAAAAATTGCCCAATCAGCAGCGGTTACCGTTTCGACTGAGACTGCTGTATTGCCGAGCATCCCACTAAAACCAATATTTGCATTAGGGTTTTCATTGCTAGCCCCTAATTCTACATTGGTCACGACATCACTATCGGTTAAAGCATTAATCGCGTCATTGATACCGCTTCCTTCAGAACCGTTGCGACCAAACACTTCAATATCATTTGTATTAAATTGAATGCCAGTCAAAGAAGCAGCGTTTGTTGGAACAGCTCCCATTGTGCCAGCGCCAACTACTACCGATGCGCCGATTAAGAGTTTCTTTAAAAGTCCTGTCATGAAAGGTTACTCCAATTTTGAATGAATGTTATCAGTGGGTCAGTCTCAGGTGAAACTTAAATCTATTTCAACAATAAAAAATTAGTTATGCTGTGATTTTTCTCACCTGAATTTTGATGCTTAGACACTGATTTTAATGCCAAATGTCCTGATTATTGGTAGGGAGAGTATACTGTATTTATTCTATCGAGATTAACCATTTTGGATTATCTCATCTTTTTTTTGTACTCTAAGGCTATGATAACAACTACTTTGAATAGAAGCAATCAAGCTTTAATGAATTTATTCTAGCTTTTTTCATGTTTTAGTAAAACTGTATTTTTACTAATTTTTATGATGATAAATTTTCTGTAATTTCACTTAAATTAATAACAATAGCCTGATAAAAAATACTACTTCTCCGTAATTTCCGATCTCTATTTTAATGAATTTCTAGATATAGATATTGCAGCACAATACTGGGTCAAAGTTGACAGCTCACTTAAACAAGAACAATCAAGCTAGATCTACAGCTTGAGAAAGTCCATTAGGAACAAAACTGACAGGCTCATGGCAGTATAGCGCGTGCCCGCTCGCGTCAGAAGTAGACAATAACAGACTTTTAGATTCCCGTGAATGTCAATATCATAGAACGTAGTGCTATGCGTCATGCAGGTTAAAGTACTGATCTTGAGTTGAAAGCCAATCGGCAAGCGCTCCGGAAAGCAGCAGTAAAATATTAATATCTGAAATGCCTAACGCTATAGTAAGCGATTGTGATCAAGGGTGATGTGTTGGGTGAATGGGTTAAACCTGAGCTTCAAAAAGCTGTGTGGTACGCAAGACAAGCGAGTGAATACCACAGACTTCGGTTTTGTTGATCAAAACAGTAATATGAATTTCACAAAAATGACGCGAGATGATCAAAGTCTCCCGCGTTCATCAGAAATAGCGTTGAATTAAAAGTGAATGAATTAAACAGTTGCAGCCACTTTTTCTTCACTACCGACCAAACGTTCATAGGTAGAACGCATTTTCAAGCCGACTAACACTTGGAACAATCCGCTACCGTTGTTAGAACCGGGGTATTCTTGGTGTTCGCGCAACAGATGAGTGAGTTCACCGTAGTATTTGCTGGAAATGTTGCTCATGTGTCCTTCAACGTAGATAATCTCATCTAAGTTTTCAAACTGACCATCAATTTCCAGTACAGATACCTCGTTACCATAGTAATTATCTGGGCCGTAGAACATCTTCAGTCCAGGATAAGAACAAGTCAGTTTCCGACCACAAGGAGTCCAGTAAATGGTTGAACCTTCATCAAACAGATAGGCGGGTTCAAATCCAGTAACACCTTCGCGTTGAATTAAGCGAATTCGTAGAATTTTATGCTCTTTATCGTCAGGAATGAGGTGGGTGGGTAGAATCTGAATCACAACATCAGCGTGTTGTTTCTGAGGATCGATATAAGCTTCAAAATCAGGCTTACGAGCATTGATAGACGCTAAGACATCCTCATAACGGTGGCCGCGTTCAGCCATATCTCTTTGAATCTTCCAAGCAATTTTAACTTCTTGGCTAATATCAAGATAAACACTAAAATCAATTAATTCTCTGACCCGTTCATCATAAAGCGGATGTAATCCTTCAATTACGACAATGTGATTGGGTTTAACCTCTTCTGGCGGATCGAGTTCTCCCGTTTCATGATTATAAATCGGTTTCATAATCGATTGACCATTTTTGATCGCCTTAATCTGCTCGGCCATCAAATCAAAGTTATTGGCTCTGGGGTCAAGGGCTGTAATACCTGTTTCTTTACGTTGTTTACGATCAAGACTGTGGTAATCATCCAAACAGATTACCGTTACAAAATCTTCACCAAAAATATCTGTTATCCGACGTAAAAATGTAGACTTTCCGCACCCGGAATCTCCAGCTACTCCAATTAATACCACGCGATCTGGCTGACTTACCATAGGTTCCCTCTAAGACGACGAAAACTGTTTACAAGCTCAAATTTTATACATGATTGAGCATCAAGAATGTGACCAACGTCAGAGCAGTATATAGAGAAAAACTCCTGAAGATAGCATGCGCCAAAATCAGGATTTGAGCTATCTCTCAACCGACAGATGGCCGCAAAAATGATAAGCTAAGTATTTTATACTAACTTTTGCTTTAGATTTTACCAGAAGGGGATCATCCCTACAAGGTATAATCAGAGGAAATTTACTACCTGAATTGAAAAGCTACCCTATCGACTTTGGATGTATCGTGGGCGTTGCTGAATCAAATATTCAGGTCAGCTAATACTACAGATAATAATTCCTAATCTATTATTTTATAGAGCATCGCAGAACTTTTCCGAATAAAAGTTATGGAGAACATGAGCCCAGTCAATCGAGTTAGGCTTCAATATTCTCCAATTTTAACACTATCACATTCAATCGAAAATCTAATCTCAACACTGAAACCGTCTCGAATCCCTCAATTAATCTGGGGACTTTTGAGCGGATACAGATGAGTTTTGACGAGATTCTAAAGGTTGAGAAACATAGTTGCCATAAAAACAACTAAATTGCCAAAAAATCTGTAATCCTTTCAGTACTGAACTATAAAAATTGCGAGGATGTTTTAGATTTTTTTGCTCTGTAATTATTTTTTCAACAGACGGACGATAAGTTCGTATACCTAACATAATATCTCCTTAAATACATTGAATAATTCGTGAAAACTATTGGTGATAACGTTCTTCTATCCAGGCTCGCATCTCAGCCTCAGACAATCCGTTGACTCGGCAGCCACTAACGGGGTCATAAGCATTCCAGTACTTTTGACCTAAATGTGACACTTGCCAAACCTGAAGCTGTTCACCATTAATCAACGCTTGAAAACAATACTGAAAAAATTGATAAAACCGAGTTCGTATTTGATAGAAACGTTGAGAGTTTTTAGGAGATTCAACCCAGAGCTTTTCTAACTGCTCCCGTTGTGAAGCTGTTGTAAAATTAACCATACCTTTGTTCCTCCTCTTGAGGATTTAACAATCAGTTTTAAACTGATAAAAATACTGTATCCTTGAGAATAAGCATTCATCAACGGATGCTGTCTATCATAAGTATCGATATTATCGATATCACGGGGATTGATTTCAATATAGGGATACCGGATGATGAATCTTCAGCGGTTAAAACTTTCTCAACTACGAGCGCTCGTTGCAGTCGCAGATTATGGTAATTTTAGTGAAGCGGCTCTGGCGTTAGACTTATCCCAGTCTACCGTCAGTCATGCGATCGCCACCCTCGAAACCGAACTGGGTGTGATTTTGCTTAATCGCGGACGTTATGGGGCAAATCTGACCCCTGTCGGTGAACGAATTGTCTCTCAAGCCCGGCAGATACAAAACTTAATTGAACAAATGGGAGTCGAAGCCAACCGAGAAAAAGGCTTGCAAGGGGGAGAAATTCGGGTTGCTTCATTTCGCAGTATCGCAACTCATCTTTTACCTCCTGTCATTTCTCGTCTCAGTCGCCATTATCCAAATGTACAAGTGATTATCACAGAAATCGATGATACGGTTGAAATTGAGCAGGCACTGCGGGGGGGTCATGCCGATATTTGTTTTACTTACTTACCCGCTGCGGTTGAATTTGAAACCTGGGAAGTCATGCGCGATGACTACATTGCTGTATTTGATGCCACTCATGCAGTCAACTCAAACCCTTTAACTTGGCAAGAACTGGCAACAATTCCCTTAATTTTATCAACTGTCAGTTGCTGTGCAAATCTAATCTATCAATACTTGAAAACGTCTCCTTACCCGGTCAATGTTGCCTATCAAGTGCGTCAAGATTCAACCATTATGAGTATGGTGATGCAAGGATTAGGTGTGGGAATTTTACCTCGCTTAGCGGCTGAACCTCTCCCCGAAAAAGCAATTATTCGACAGTTACCCTCTGATCTCGAACGAGTCATTGGCGTTGCAATTCTTAAAGATAAAATTCATTCTCCGGCTGTTTTTGCCTTTCTGGATGCATTGAGACAAGTTGGGCAATTTAAGCAACCAGAAGCAAGTTAAGAGAATGGGTGAAGCGGCAATTTCTCGAATTTAGGGGGTAGGGCACTCGAAAATCATAAAATACTGAAGCGTAACCCTAATAACAAATGATTAATAATAAAATATAAATAATCCTGAGTTGCGAAAAGTAATACGAATCAGAATAAATTCTGCTGTGTGCTGTTTAGCTCATTACTGATAAGTCAGTGACAACCTGAACACGACCTCGTATTACAGAGCGAAGCAAACGATCAATGCAACGGTGTTCTTCTTCACTCAGAGATTCATCCAAGATAGCTGCCATCAACCCATATCGATCAGCTTGGGTAAGGCTATGGCGATCGCTAACGGAAACCATCAGTTCATAAATTGCACCGGGAAGAAGATTAACTTGAATCATAATGTTACTCTGTCGCTTATTGCTCTACTCTTTAATCATCTCCGATTTAGTCGATACAAGCAGTGATTGATCGGGGTTGATTTCAGTGATAATACGGAGATAATTCGGTGACGGATATCGCTAGTCTGTTGTGATATAGATCGTCATCGCTTCAGGTCAGCTTAAATGTTCTATTTCCGATAATGAGCAAAATGATAACTTCCATAACGGGTTTCTCCTGGTAAATGAACATAGGTAAAACAGAGCAAAGAAGATGATGTCTTTATCCTTAATTGATTGAGTTTGAGCGATCATCTAGAGAAATTTCTCTCAAACCCTTTATCTGCTTCTGTGTATAGCTTTATAGTGGAAATGTTTAAGCACTGATGCAGTTTTACCCGAGCAAACTAAGCAATTCGCTACAATTGGGTGAAACATTCCTTTCATGCACTTCATTCGTGTTGTCATTTTGGTAAGATCTGATGACGATTTCTACCCTTCCTTTAACTGCACCTCCACTCGAAAACGGCGATAAACTCACCCGCCATGAGTTTGAACACCGCTACGCTGCAATGCCTGAGGATCAAAAAGCTGAACTTGTGGAAAGATGTGTATATATGGCTTCTCCCTTCCATGCTAAAGCTCATGCAGAACCTCATGCCCAAATAATTGGATGGCTTTTTGCCTATAAAGCATTAACTCCAGGTGTACAACTCCTAGATAATGCAACGGTTCGACTTGATAGTGATAATGAAGTTCAGCCCGATGCACTACTACGGATTGAAAATAATGGAAAATCTATTATTAGTGAAGATGATTATATCGAAGGTGCGCCAGAATTAATTGTTGAAATAGCAGCCAGTAGTGCTTCAATTGATTTGCATCAAAAATTCAATGTTTATCGTCGTAACCAAGTACAAGAATATCTGGTTGGGCGAGTTTATGATGGAGAACTGGATTGGTATGTTCTAAAAGCAGGTAAATATGTTACTTTAGAACCGAACGAAGCCGGGGTTTATTGTTCGGCTATTTTTCCGGGGTTGTGGTTGGCGAAATCCGCGTTATTATCCGGTGATCTCGCCACTGTTTTAACCACATTACAGCAAGGTTTAGCAGCCTGTGAGAGAACTTTTCAGTAAAATAGCTTAGTCTAGGCGCTGAATAATACCGCCACCTAAAACCTGCTCACCCTCATACCAAACCGCTGCTTGACCGGGAGTAATGCCAAAAATCGGTTGATCAAAAATTAGCTTAACTTCCTCTGCTGTTTCCGTCACAGGAACCACTGTTACCCCTACAGGTGAAGCGCGATAACGAATTTGTACTTCAGCCCGCACAGGCGCTTTCGGAGGGGTAATAGACACCCAATTGACTCGCTTAATGATACACTCTGTTTCAGTTGCCACTTCGCGATCGCCAACGATCACCTGATTGCGTCCTGGATCTATTCCAATCACATATAACGGATTAGGAGCGGCAATCCCTAGGCCTCGGCGTTGTCCGATGGTATAGTGATGAATACCATTATGTTGACCGAGAACTTTACCGTCTGAATCAACAATATCTCCAACTTTTCCAGTAATATATTGATCCAGAAATGCCTGCATTGAACCGCTGGCTTCGACTAAACATAAATCTTGGCTTTCAGGTTTATCGGCTGTGGTTAATTCATATTCACCCGCAATTTTACGAGTTTCAGTTTTCATCACTTCCCCGAGAGGAAACAACGTCGCGGCTAAAATATCCTGAGTTAAGTCATAAAGAAAATAGGATTGATCTTTGCTCCGATCAACAGCGCGCAAAAGTTGATAGCGATCGCCACTTTCATCATACCGAATCCGAGCATAATGTCCGGTGGCAATCTGATCAATTCCCAATTCTGTTTTGGCATGGTGCAACATTGGCCCGAATTTTACGGCTTTATTACACTGAGAACAAGGTAAAGGAGTGATTCCGTTACTATAACCTTCTACTAAATAGTCAATAATATTGGTTTGAAACAGATCGCGGCTATCGACAATATGATGTTCTACCCCCAACTGTTCGCAGATTCTAGCTGCATCCACCATTCCATCCGAACAGCATTGGCCTTTTCCCCGCATCAGCCACAGGGTTAAGCCTACCACATCATAGCCTTGATGATGTAAAATAGCGGCGGCGGTTGAGCTGTCTACGCCACCGGAAAGACCGACAACGACTTTTTTGATCATGGTTAAAATTTAATATAAATTGCTATTTGAAACAAACCCTCGATTCATCTTAGAAGAAGAAGATCTCAATCGGTTCAATTTATCTTAACGACCCATAATTTCTATGATAATACATAAAAACTACATACGTCCGCTATATCCCATCATACGCTTACCGCTGTTACTCATGGGACTGTTGTATTTTAGCTCGATTCAGACAACATCTGCGATCGCTCAATCCCAACGGTATGGGGTTTATGTTGAGAGTGATAGTCCACTGTTATTAGAAATCGTACAACAAATTCAGCCCGGCGCAATTTTACGTCGTTATGGTAGACGAACGATTATCGAAGCGGGTGTATATTTTAATGAAGCAGAAGCTGAATATTTGGCGAATGCTTTAGGATGGCGAGGAATTGAGGCAGAGATCACTGATTTTAGCGATGGTGTACAATTTGGAGGATCGGGTAATTTTATCCCCATTGTCCTACCGATTCCTCGAGAAGAAATTGCTGCGGTTGAAACCAATATTCCATCAATACGACGACCTGTAGAAGAAGAATTTTTAAGTTTATATTTAGTGGTTGTGAGTGTGGATGATGGAGTCATTTCTGAAGTTAGAAATATCTCTCTTGATGCAGTGATTCAAGAATATAACGATAAACTGTTTATTCAAGCTGGAAGCTTTCTTAATATTGAAAATGCTGCAAATCTCGTCGATGAATTAGCATTAAGAGGAATATCGGCAAATGTGATTGAAACTCAAGCAGAATTAGATCGCTGGATTGCCACTCAACCTGATATTCCAGAAACCATATCAGCGATTGCAGAAGATGTCAACTTTGGCTTAACCACTCAAGAGAGTTATTTTGTTCTCATTCCTGCCGCAGCGATTGATTTACAACCGATTGCAGAAACCGCTATAGCGTTAGGGGTGCCTGAAAATAGTATTATAATTCAGGACGTAGCGGCAGATCCCTTTGTCGCAGTCGGGCCGTTTACCAATGAAACCTTAGCGCAAGAATGGGAAAGCTACTTTACTCAATCCGGAATTAGTGGCGCGCGGGTCTATTTTGGTCGTTAAATTAATTTGATAAAAAATAGGAGTTTTAATCATGAAACTGAAAGGATTTTTAATTGCTTTAGTCGCAATTTTATTCATTACTTTTCCTACCACAGCATACGCCAAAGAGAATCCCGCTCATTTGTTTTTTAATCATAGCTTACTCCAAAATCGAGATTTTTCTGAGGAAAACCTACCCGCCGCAGAATTTGCAAATTCTAATCTAGATTCTGCTAATTTTAATCATTCTAGTTTAATTGGTTCAGTATTTAGCCGGGCAAATATGAGTCATGTGACGATGCGAGATGCCGATTTAACTTATTCGATGTTAGATCAAGTGGATTTTACCGATGCTGATTTAAGCGACTCGATCTTCACAGAAGCGTTATTTTTTGGTTCAACTTTTGCCAACACTAAAGTGAATAATGCTGATTTTACAGAGGCTTTATTAGATGGAGAACAAACTCGACAGCTTTGTGAAAAAGCAGATGGAGTTAATGCCAAAACGGGAGTCTCTACCCGTGAATCTTTAGGATGTCGATGACAGTCTGTTCGCCTCATAAACCCTCTTAACAGAACTTGATATTATCAATATTCTAACCGGGTAGGGGGAATCGAACGATCTATCATCCTTGAGTTGAACTACGGTAATTGAAAAGACAGAGATTCATTAAAATTTGACTGTATGGTCAAAAAAAAGTCATAATAGTGCCTGAAAAGGTAAAAATATTTTTTTTAGGAGCGGGAATCGGCTTGTTGACCGTTGCGTTAGACTTGATATTTAAAGCGGGTGGGGGGAATCGAACCCCCATCATTAGCTTGGAAGGCTAAGGTTTTACCACTAAACTACACCCGCATAGTCACATTTATCTATATTAACATAAACTTCAATTTAGTCAAGCATTTTATTCTACATTTTTTTAATCTTGATCTTCAGGAGGTTCTGGGTGAACTTGATAAGCTTGAACCGCTTCATCCATCCCCTTGAGATCAAAGAGTGCAGATTGCATAATCTCTTGGGGTTGTAGGTATTGAGCCACCTGATGGGACACTAAAATACTGTTGGGATGAGCCGCCTCTTGCAACCGGGAAGCAATATTAACAGACGGGCCAATGGCGGTATAGTCCGCCCGTTCTTTGGCTCCAAACATCCCCACCACGGCACTGCCTTGATGAATACCACAGCGAAACCGCACGGCAGGTACAGTTTTGTGGTTGACAATGCCCATGGCTTCCCAGCGTTGATTGAGCTTTGCTAACGAGCGTAACATCTGACGGGCTGCCGCGATCGCGCGTTTAACCTGTTCGGCCGGGGAGAGTTCTTCCGGTGCGCCATAAATTGCCATCACTGCATCCCCAATAAACTTATCTACCGTCCCCCGAGTGGCAAAGACAGCCTGAGTCATCTCCGCTAAATATTCATTCAAGAGTTCGGCAATGCGACGGGCTTGTAAAACATTCGAGATCCGAGTAAACCCAACTAAATCAGTAAATAAGATAGTAATCACTCGCGGTTCTGGGTTCAAATCTAAAACCAAATCACCACTGGCTGCTTTTTCTACCATTTGAGGGGGTAAAAATCGCTTCAACACTGATTCTGTCAAATAGCGATTTAACTCTGCCACTCTGCGTTCGTTTTCTTTGAGCGATCGCAAATTGCGAACTTCAGCCAGCAATTCTCGATCATTAAACGGTTTAGAAACATAAGCATCTGCCCCTCGTTCTACCCCTTCAATTCGAGTATCTTCATCCGCTTTAGCCGTTAATAAAATTGTTGGAGTTCCCTTTAAATCAACTTGTTCTCGAACCATCCGAATTAAATCCAAACCCGAAACCATCGGCATCATCAAATCGGTAATAATCACTTCCGGACGATAATGTTTTGCCTTTTCAAATCCCTCTGAACCATTACTCGCCGTGACCACGTTAAAATCCATTTGTTGTAAAATTCGAGAGACATATTGGCGTAAATCTGGGTTATCATCCACCACCAAAATACAATTATCAATCAGTTCAGATTCAGCCACTAAAATCGTTTCTTTTGGCTCTAAGTTTGAGCCTGATGTTGTTTGCTCTTCCGAAATTTCAACTTCTACATCAGCCAATTCAACTGCGGCCCGCCTAGCATTTAACTCGGCGGGTAGTTCTAACACTTGATCTCCCGGCAGATGAGTACTTCCTGTGGCTAACCAAATGACAAATGTTGTTCCTTTGCCATAAACCGAATCAACGGAAATTCGACCTTGATGCAAATCCACCAATTCTTTAACTAAAGCTAATCCTAAGCCACTTCCTTCATAAGAACGATTCGTTGAACCTTCCGCTTGCCGAAATCGTTCAAACAGATGAGGAATTTGTTCCGGGCGAATCCCAATACCGCTATCATTGACTTGCAAACAACAGTAATTACCCGCTGGTTCAACACTGACGGTAATTGTTCCCTCCGGCGGGGTAAATTTCATCGCATTAGACAGCAAATTGTACAACACTTTATCAAACCGTTCTAAGTCTAAATAAACGGGCGGACAGTCTTTAAAATGGGTTTCTAAATGAATGCCTTTTTTTTCACAATAGGGCTGAAACGCTTCCACGGTTTGTTGACAAAACAGCACCAGATCGCAAGGACGAAAACTCGGCTGCATCCGCCCCGCATCAAATCGCTGTAAGTCTAATAATTGATTAACGAGTCGTAATAAACGGCGGGAGTTTCTCAGGGCAATTTTGGCTTGACTATAAGGTAAATCATGCAGTTGATTCACGGACGATTCTAATGGCCCAATCATCAACGTTAACGGGGTGCGAAATTCGTGGGAAACGTTCTGAAAAAATTCAGTTTTGAGCCGATCTACTTCTAATAAGCGTTCTGCTTGTTGCCGGGTTTTTTGATAAAGTCGCGCCTGTTGAACCGCTAAAGCCGCTTGGGCGGCGACCAGTTGGACGAGGTTAATTTCTGCTTCTTGCCAATGACGAACGTTATGATTTTGTCTGAGGGAAATACTGCCGATAATTTCTCCATCTAACATCAAAGGCATCACCATTAATGCACTCGACGGCGATCGCAAGGGTAACTCCGTTTGATTAAAATCTGGCTGCTGAGTTAAGTCATCAATGACAACAGGCTGTTGTGTGTCGAGTAATTGTTTAAGCACAGGGTTACCCCGAATGGGGACAGCCGACTGAGGTAAATGAGGTGGAGTGGATGAATTTTCTACTGTTTTGATTTCAAGCTCATCTTTCAACATCGGGTGAATGGCTGGGTTATCTTTTTGCGCTTCATATAGCCCGACACATTGAACAAATTCATCTTCTTTTGTCCACAAAGATAAAGCACAGCCATCGACTTGTAACGCTTGGCCTAACTGTTGGGTAATGGCTGCAAAAATAGTTTGAGGATCTAGACTGCGTCGAATGGCAGCGGTGATGGTATTGACTAAAACTTCTCGTTTTGCCAAGGCTTGAACCTGTTCATAGGAACGGGCTTGAGACAGAGCTAAAGCCGCTTGATCGGCAACGGTAATCACCAATTGAACTTCGTGATCGAGCCAACTGCGAGAGTCTTGCGCTTGATGTAAAGCCAAAACCGCCATTAATTCTAGGCGGTAATATAGCGGCACAATTAAGCTGGAGCGAATCTGAGCCGTGTCGTAAGTAATTTGACGTTTGGAGTGAATTTCGCTGTCCCCTTGCAGGATTTCATGATTTGGGGCATCGTCTACCACCAGTACATCGGTTGTTTCCCAAACCAAGGCTTGAAATTCACCCGCTTGAGCTTGAAGCAAATCATATTCTACTTCCTGATCTTGATAGAGAAACCATTCATCCACCATTGCTCCATCTTGAAACGGTTGCAGCAGGCAGTAACTCACCTCAAACATCTGGCCGACTGTTTCAACAATTCGTTGCAGCATGGTGTGATAATCAGGGGCTGAACGAATGGTATTGGTTACGGCGTAGAGAAGAGATTCTTGTTTGAGAGCGCGGCGTAGTTCCTCTGTACGGGCTTTGAGGACGTTATGAGTTTCGATGGCTTGTTGCACAATTGCCGTCAGTTCTAGGGCATCCCACGGCTTGGTCACATACTTAAAAACTTTACCCGCGTTAATGGCTTCGACTAAGTCTTCGACATCTGTATAACCGGTCAGTAAAATCCGGATGGCATCAGGATATTGCTCTGCTGCGATGCTTAAAAATTCTGTACCACTCATCCGTGGCATCCGTTGATCGGAAATAATCACCGCCACATCAGGTTGCTGAATTAAAATCTCGAGGGCTTCTTGTCCGCTGTCGGCTCGAAACACTTTATAGCCACGATGAAACGTCCGGTAAAGCAGATCAAGATTATCCGGTTCATCATCAACGACTAAAATTTTTGGTTTCGCTTTTCTCTTGGAACTCATGCACCGCTCTCCGGTTACATCGGCTAAGGGTGAAAAACCCCCTACTCAGTTTTCGATTGTAGCAGGGACTTTGAAGATGATCTTGTCGCTTTCCCCTCACATTACAGAGTACTCTTGCCCACATGAAGGCGGAGAGAATCCCAATGCGCTGTAGAAGAGAAACATAATTAAATTCTAACTCAATCTCTCTAGCAGTTTAATACCATAGTTTAGATTTCGATCAGAATAAATATTCAATTATTTATCGACTTGATTGGCTCGAGATATTACCCTGGATCGGGTTCGCCAACATAAAAACAAACATCCAGGTTTACTCATGAATATGACCGTCTGGTAAGATTGTGCCGTGTAAAATCACACCTGTAAGATTCGTTTCTTTCAAGTTAGCACCTTGTAAATTCGCATTACTTAAATCTGTAACTTTTTTAGAATCTCGAAAATAAAACCCATGGAAATCCGCTTGAGTTAGGTCACTTTCAGCTAAATCTGCATATTGTAAATTGGTTCCTCGTAAACTGCCTCGGGTTAAGTTGACCTGTTTTAAATTGGTTCCCCATAGTCGAGCATCTAATAAATTTGTTTCTTCCAAGTTAGCACGGGTTAGGTTAGCTAATGTTAAATCCGCTTCCCACAGTCCGGCCTCAATTAAACTAGCTTCTGTCAGGTTCGCTTTTCTCAGATTCACCCCATATAAATTGGCATGATCGAGTTGAGCCTGTCTCAAATCTGCTCCGGATAAATTAGCATTTTTTAAAGTTGCATATTGCAAATTTGCCCCTTGTAAGTTTGCCCCTGATAAATTGAAGTTCGATAAATCTTGATGTGTGAGGTTGGCATTTTTTAGATCACAAACTTTCCATAAAAAAGAGGTACAGCTCCGGCTTTCTAACAGTTGATTAAGTTGTTTCGAGCTAACAGCATGGGCTGAGAGAGTATATCCAAAAAAAGAGCCTAAAATCAGTATAACAATGAGGCCGAATGTTTTTAGCTTCTGTAAAGTGACCATTATCGTCGCCATGGATGAGTCAATGTCATCCTATTTTAGCGAAGATCCAGCCCGTTATTCTAACCAGGTCGTCTCCTTGTTGTGACCCTAAGAATCAATCAACTCATAAAAAATGACTAGGTTTACAGATGATAGTAGCGAATGGTTCTTATTGGCAATCATTTATATTTCTTTCAACAGCCATTATCTTAATTGAATGATTATGAGTATTTAAAGCCGCTAAATCTTATTCAGTTAGATTTAATCATGTCTCCTTAAACGACTGATAGAGCTGAAAGATAGAGACGTTACCAGTCGAACGCCTCTGTATAATTTATCCTAAAGTTAAAGCTAAATCAGCCGTGGGAGTGATAAATACCGCCGCTTGAACATCTCCAACCTGGGCATTTTCGACTACCCCTAAAACGTCACTATTACTATTTTGAATAATCACATTGCTGCCATCAGCTTGGAATTGAATTGCAGTGATATCAACTTCACCAATAATACCAATGCGATCGCCTTCTGCTAGATTAAAATCTAAAATTTGATCCGCTAATGTCTGATCTTGTACCCCAGCAGACTCATCAACTCGTAGTAAAAACGTATCTGTCCCTACGCCACCTGTAAGTTGATCGGTTCCCAAATCTCCAATCAGAATATCATTACCATCCATTCCCATTAGAATATCATTACCCTGGCCGCCGCGAATCCAATCATTACCAGCCCCACCACTGACTTGATCCTGACCCTGATTTCCATGTAGCATATCATCGCCATCGCCGCCATCAATCATATCATCATCGCCATCGCCGCGAATAATATCATTGCCACCGGCTCCAGAAATACTGTCATTTCCAGCATTACCAATGATAAAATCTTTTTCAGATGAACCCGTGACTTGATCGTTGCCACCCCCGAGGAAAATTCCTCCGGTAAATTGTAGGGCTAAATCAGAGGAAATCACAATCGTATTATCGCTGTCAAACTCCTCAACAGTGAGAAACGCTAAAGGTAAACTGGCTAAATTCATGCTATTGATGCTTTGGTTTAGGGCGACTGCATCTGTTACGACGACTGAACTACGCCCTGGGATGATGCCATCAACGACTTCTGCATCTAAAACGCGATCGCCTTGTTGAATTTGATCGATGACTTCTAAGCCTTGGGTAACAGAACCAAATACTGCATAATCACCATCTAAAAAGTCATTATCAACCAGATTAAAGTAAAATTGAGAAGAAGCTGAGTCAACATCCTGAGACCGCGCCATGGCAATACTTCCCCGTGTATTTCTTAGTAAGGGAGGGGCTGTAATTCCGGCTTCATTAAGGGTTTGACTGTAAATCGGTTCGCTTGCGCCCTCGGGTGTAATTTCTAGGGGAATGGTTCGTCGTTCTCCTGTGGTGGGATCGATAAATCCCCCTGTGCCTAGGGATTCTTGCGGTACGTTTGGATCTATACTTTGGGGATCTCCTCCCTGGACTACAAATGGTTGAGGTTCACGAACCACTCGATGAAATGACACCCCATCATAAACTTCTTTTTCCACCAAGTCTACAAAATTCCCGGCAGTGATGGGGGCATTCGTACCATCAACAAAAACTTCTATAATACTGCCATTGACGACTAAAATCACAGTTGCCGAACCCGGCAGTAAGGGTAAATTCTCCATCGTTGAATAATCGCTACAATAAATGTTGAGTATTTGGACAAAAAATGGACTTTGCCCGTTCGGCAAAGCTGCATGAATCCCAATCAATTATAACTGTTCAACAAATCTAATCATCATCCGCCCGGTTCGATATGACCTTGCACTGGCAGTGTGACTCAGGTGAGTCCAAACCATTAAGAAAGGCTGTAAGGCTGAAAAATTGTAGGGTTTACTAACTAAAAGAGATGTCTAATCAGATTTTCTCTAAAAATTGCGTTTACAGGGTTGTATTCTCAAATGAATCATGTTATACATAATTGTATGCTCTTTAAAAATAGCATCTATCTAAAGGAGTAAGTTGTTTAACACTGTTGTTCAGTGGATTGAAACACAGCACATGATGTAACTAGCGTTCCTAACATGATGTAACTAGCGTTCCTAATTTTCTTTGACAGGTGGTATTAGGTTTAAAAATGCCAAAATCTTAATTTTTTCTAGGTTGAATTTTTCTAGGTTGAATAATTCTTAAGTGAACCATTCATTTTGTCTGTATTTTAGACCGTAAATGATCGTGCAAAGTTCTGCTAATGATTTACGGTGAATGACTGACCTATTCGTGAAATAGATAAGTTCACTTTTCTATTTGTCAAACCATATCAATTTTTATTGATATAGCCAAAACTGTGGGCTACTGAATGAGTGTTTTTTACTCATTCCTGTGACTTGTGCTGACTATTTTCGTAAGTTAATTAATTTATTCAGAGGTGTGTTATGGACTTGATGAATTCCGAAACCGAATTATTTGTTGATTCTGAGCTAGAAACACTCTACAAATATCATTTTACTTACTATTATACTGGGGACAGTACCGATCTAATTCAAGATACTTATACTGGCTATACTTATGCCCCGGAAGGAATCTATCAAGTTGATGAATACTTTGATTTTGATAGTAGCAATAATGAATTTGGATTCAATGGTCAGTACTATATTTCCAGTATTAGTGAAGCTAAAAATACGGCAGAAAATGGTCAAGTTTTTCTCGAAAGCTATTACGATTTAGAAACAGATCAAAACTATATCCCCTCTGATGCCAGTCAAGGATTGGCTTCGGGTCAAGCGGGTTTGGGCAGTGAAGAAGATTTTATTAATTATGAAGTAGATGAAGATGTTATTTCTCTAACAATCTCAGGATTTTTTGGTGCAGATTTTTATGCGGGTGATGTGGTTGAAGAGGCAAGAGTTTCTGATTCTGGAGACTATCAAATTGATGCCTTGTTAGGCGGTTATAAATGGGGAACAAATACAGTCACTTACAGCTTCTATTCTGATGCCAATGGGGGAAGTTACTATGGTAATGAAACCGGCGTGGCAGAAGTCAGTAATGCGGTAAAAGACAATGTGCGTGAGATTTTTGAAGAAGTCTTAGAACCTGTTGTCGATATTGACTTTGTCGAAGTCAGCGATACAGCCAATGACTATGGTCTAATTCGGATTATGCTTTCTGATAATCCAGGATATGCTTATGCCTATTATCCCTATGGCTATGACTACAATGTCGGTAGCGGTATAGATAAGGCAGGGGATGTTCACCTCAACCCCAATTATGATGGGAATGGCGGTACTAATAACTTCCAAGAACAACCCGGAAAACATGGCTACATGACTTTAATTCATGAAATTGGTCATGCCGTTGGCTTGAAGCATCCCGGAAATTATAATGGCAGTGGTACAGGCAGTGGGCCGTTTCTCCCCTACGATGAGGACAACACCACGAATACCTTAATGAGTTACAATTTTACAGGGAATTCGGCGGCAACTCCAATGCCCTATGATACGCAAGCATTACATTATATCTACGATGACCACGACCACAATACCTCGGGTACAACTTACGAATTTAATTCTGTCTCTAAATATTTCGTGAATGGTGATGCCAGTCATGACTCCTCTAACCGGGTTAAACAAACCATTTGGGATAGTTCCGGTACAGATACTTTAGACTTCTCTAATACCCCAACAGCAACAGGTTCAGGCTTCCACATTGACTTGAATGAAGGGGGAATTATTACCGAACAAAATGCGTTTGATAGCCGTAGCTACACCGCACGAGGAGATAGTAGCAATACAACCTATTATACAAGCCCTTATGGAACGGCGATCGCCTTTAATGCAGTGATCGAAGATGTGATTAACTCCGGTAGTGACGATAATATTATTCTTAACGCTGCGGATAATACTATTGAGGGTTATGATCTCAACAATTCTACTGGTGATGATGTGATTGAAGGGTCAGACGCAGGAGATACCCTTGACCTATCAGCATACACCTCTAGTGATATCACTCAGACTCAAAATGGCAATGATTTGGTAATTGATTTAGGCAATAATGGTACGGTTACAATTACTGACTATTATGCTGATGAGAACCAAATTAATATTTTATTGAGTAGTCCTCCACCTAACAACGACGGTGTCGATAACGACTTTGATGGGGATGGCAAAGCAGATATTCACTGGCGAAATAGCAGCGATAACCAAATTTGGTTAATGGATGGAAACACCTTAACTAATTCAGGTAATATTAATAGCCTCAGTACTTCTTGGACAGCAATTGGTAATGGTGACTTTGATGGAAATGGAATAGCGGACTTATTATTCCGTGATGGTAGCCAGTTACAACTGTGGGAAATGAATGGTACAACGGTTGTCAATAGCTACACTATCGATAGTTTAGATGGGAGTTGGTCAATTGGGGGAATTGGGGATACTGATGGTGATGGGGATGATGATATTGTCTTCCGTAATGGCAATGCTAACCGTATTTTAGAAATACAGGACTTCAGCGATGTGGGTCTAGTGAGTCTCAATAACTATAATTCCGCTTGGTCTATAGTTGGCATGGGAGATACTGACGGAGATGGGGATGATGATATTTTATTCCGTAAGAATAATGCCAACCGCATCTGGGAAATAGAGAATAATAGCCGAGTCAGCGTTAACAATATTGGTGGCTTTAACTCGTCTTGGTCAGTGGCTGGTTTAGGAGATACCGATGGCGATGGAGATGATGATATTCTCTGGCGTAAGAATAATGCTAACCGTCTGTGGGAAATAGAAGATAATGCCCGTGTTAGCGTAACTAATATTGGTGGGTTTAACTCCGCTTGGCAGCTTGAAGATATCGAAGATTATGACGGAGATGGAGATGATGACATCCTGTTCCGTAATGGTAACAAAAATAAACTGTGGGAGTTAGAAAACAACGCTGTTGTGAGTAAAACTAATGCCAGTACTCTAGATGCTGCTTGGGAGTTAATTGGTTAATTTTCTCAGTTCATTGATGATATTTTGATCTCTGGGTATAGCAAAGCTATATCTAGAGATTTTTATCTGATCGTGCTATATTCTCAATGACAAGCAATAAGAAACAGGATGTATAGGGCAGAGTGTGGGTTGTCGGAAGAAAAGATAACGGGTAATAGAAATATGCGATCGTCAATCTGATTTTTTGATTAATACAATATATCTATATTTAATTTAATCTTTGGGAAATACTTCTTCAAGAATTTGTGTCACTTCTATAATATCTTTATCTGTAATTCGCCAATTACTAAAAGCGGCTCGAAAACAGAATTTTCCGTGATAGTTACCAGGAGTTAAAAAAACTTTTCCGGTTTGATTAATCGCTTGTAGTAAATCTCTATTTTTTTGATTAACTGTTTCTAAATCTCCCTGAAATTTCCCAGCAAACAAAACGACATTTAATTTAGGGAATAATATCAAGTCATACAACTGCGAAGATTGAATCCATTCTGCCAGTTTAACCGCCAGATTACAATTATTTTCAACAATATTTTGAATGCCTACTTTCCCATAAGCCGTTAATGTAAACCAAACGGGTAACGCCCGAAACCGTCGGGAATTTTCTATGCCTCGGTTCATCATCTTGGGTAACGTTGTACTGGTTTCTAAATAGGCTGCACCGCAAGTAAAAGTCTCTTCTAAAAGTTGGCGATGTTGAGTAAAAACCACTCCACAATCATAAGGAACATTTAACCATTTATGACAATCTACAGTAATTGAATCAGCCAATTCTGCGCCTATTGCTAACTCGGCAAACTGAGGACTACAACGAGCAAATAGTCCAAATGCTCCATCTAAATGATGCCATACTTGATATTGTTTGCACAGTTGAGCGATCGCGCTAAAATTATCAAAAGCTGTCGTAGAAACGGTTGCTGCACTACTAATAACAATTTTAACAGCAGCAGAACTGGCTTTAAGTTTGCTTTCTAAATCTTCTATATCCATCGCTTCCCCTTCTTTGCCATTAGCATCCGGTAAGCCTTTGACTTTCACCCAATGGTTTTGTCCGAAGCCGAGAATACCTTGAATTTTAATCTGACTGGCGTGGGGTGTCGCAGCAAAAATTTGAAATTGATCGACACAGCCAAATCCTTCTCGAGCAATATCATATCCTAATTTTCGACCGCCCCATTGACGAGCAGTGGCTAAACAGACTAAATTAGAAGCCGTTGCACCTGTTGTTAATACTCCATCAAATTCATTTTCTGGTAAACTAAATAAGGCTTTAAGTTGTTCAATCACGGCTAATTCTACCGCTGTAGCAATAGAGTCTCCCGCTACCATCACATTTTGGTCAGTTGCTGCAGTTAGCCAGTCTCCTACCATTGCCGCAGGCGTGACACCACCAGTGACAAACCCCCAATATCGAGAACCTACACTACCGGATAAATAGGGTAAAATATCTTGTTGAAATTGTTTTAAAGTTTGCTGAGTCCCGAGTCCTGTTTGACTCAGTTCTGTTGAAAGGGTGTCAACTGAATCAACATATCCGGCTGGATATTGAGACAAATTATCAATATATTGTAGCGCTGTATGATAGGCTTCAGTGAGCAGCAATTGTAAATTGTCTTGTTCGTCTTGAGGATGAAATACCACAATTTTTCCTGGGTATATTAGACTTATTGCAGAACTCGGGAACAGGGAATGGGTTAAACTGGGAAAGAAATTAGACAAAAATTACCATAAATGACTGCTTCTTTACTTTTCCTCGATATATTAGTGAAAGTTCGTCTAAATTTGATCAATTTTCAATATAAACTTTTTTACTATTTCTAGAAAAGACTTGAATCAGTTAATCATATAAACTCCAATCTGATTACTGCTAATTATCGTCCCAAGATAACAGATAAATTATTAGCAGGCATTTGTAATACTTCTTTGAGTTGAAACCCTTCTGCAACGGCAGCCGCCACAACGGCTTCTAAGTCTCGTACCCCCCACTCAGGGTTAGACATTTGTAAAGATTGGTCAAACGCAGCATTACTGGGGGCGGTATGTTCTCCATCGCGTTTATATGGCCCGTAGAGATACAATACCCCATTTGAGGGTAAAATTCGATTTGCACCTGCCATTAACCCTAGACAAGCCGCCCAAGGGGAGATATGAATCATATTAATATTGACAATAGCCGAAATCGGATGCTCTTTGAACACAGGATCGTTTGATGTTTCCACAGGCCATTGTGTGGCGCTAGCATCTAATATCAGCGGCGGATGAAGAGTGTCACAGGGAAAATGCAACTGCCAGGCTGCAATACTATCACAGGCTTGGGGATTAGGATCGGAGGGTTGCCAATGGCGAGGGGTTAAGGAGGGGGCAAAATAAGTGGCGTGTTGTCCTGTACCGCTAGCGACTTCTAAAATTGTTCCCGTGGCAGGTAATACCCGTTGCAGAACTTCTAGAATGGGTTGACGGTTACGTTCTGTAGCGGGCGCATACTGGCGGGTATCTTCAGAAAAAGTCATTTGTGTCCATCGTCAAATTACAAACGTTGCTGGTGACAATCATATCTCCTATGATGATGATATTGTCGTGGCTCTCTCGGCTTGTTCGACTAAACTATTAACTGATCGAGTTAAAGCTGGTATAATCTCTTGTGTTACCGTCCGATCTTGATTTTGTTCTAATTGCTGTCGAACCGCTTGATGAATTTCTGGATTAGTATCACAAAAATCAATCATGGCATCGGATATAAATTCTAGTTTCTCTGAGTCGGGTTCATATTCTACCTGATCTAAGGCTCTTTCTAAATAGGATAAGTCCTGAAATGCTTCTCCTTGGAATAGCTGGGGTTGTTCTGTAATGACTTGATAGAAAGAGGCAATCATTTGCTCGGGTTTAATCATCATTATTTATGGAGATCTGTTAATTTTTACTTTCAACCAGCAGACTGTATTGTACTATCAATTCATAAATTACCAAACGCGATCGCAGTCCCAGCAAGTTGCTGAGACTGAACAGAGACAGTGATGAAGACGAATGAAAGACGAATATTAGCTCAGAATGGTTTCTTGACCCCAGCCTTTGGGCAGACTATTTTGATGGGTCATTTTTACCTTTGACTAAAGACTTGGCACCGAGAACACTAGCTGCTAATAATCCTAACAGAGAAGCGGGTTCGGGTACAGCAGCAGGTGCTTCGCCGATAGGACGTTGATAATCAAAGTAGGCAACTGCACCACTTCCAGGTAGTTTAATATCCAGTTGAGTCACATTGGCTAAATTAAAGTTATATTCTCGCATAGAGTTATCTCCAGTGTAAGAAGGGGTGAGTAACGTGACATTGGGATCGTTATCATCTGCATCTTGAGCAAACCCTAACCAACTACTGACGCTACCATCAGCAAATGAGAATTGAAATTCGGGTTGACCAGGATCGTCGAAGTCTAACAAAGCAATTTTATCAAAGAAAACACCCCCTTGATCGAGGAAATCAAAAGTGATTTTACCACCTCCGGCTTTATCGTCAGGTACAGCCCCTTGAGATAAAGACTCTTGAATAATTAAAACATTATCTTGCGCGATCGCTCCCTCACCCATTCCATTATTATCAATACCAGTTGCTAAGTCATAATCAATGTGATTATTTCCATTACTGGTACATTCAGGACGATTTGGATCTCCTTTGCCACAGGTACTTTGAAACAGCCATAATTCATTCGTATTTGTGCTAAAATTTACACCATAATCATCTTGCCATTGGTCAGTAATTGCGTCTCCATAACCCACATTGTTATATTCATCAAATCCTAGACGAGTTAAGTCTCCAGCTTGAGCCGGAGCTATTGAAAATAGCCCTAAACCCATTAACGTTGAAGCAAATAAGCTCATCGATATATTTTTCATGCAATTCTCTCCTAGTATTGTTGATCTGTGCATAGCTCAACTTGAAGCAAAATTATCCCGTGATTTGCTTCTTTATTTTGGACTCACTTTGAGAAGGTGTAGATGCAGTGAGTTATTGAATTAAAGTGATAGATAAAACAAGTTATGATTGTTAATCAACTTGTCTATTAATCAAGATATGAGGTAGTTAAGCACCCTAGCTTTGTCAGCTATATTCCTCTCTCTTTTCTCTAAGATACTGAAGTTTCTATTAGGTTGTCTACCCTTTTTAAGTAATTTTACTGTTTTTTTATATGTTTTTTACAAGAGGTTTATGTTCTTTAAAGCTCAATATAATCTTAAATATAAATAGCTTTTAAATAGAATAGTATTAATAGATTTTTTATCGTTTTTATCCTTATATTAAATAGCAATCGGCAAAAATAGTCATTTGTTATATATTGTGAGTCATTCATTAATGATCCATTTGAGAATAGAACTTCAAAACAAACCATAAGTGACAAATAACGAAATTATATCCCCCTCTCCCCTTTTACCTATCCATTCGCTAGCCTAGACTGAGAGGCTTCAGAATCACTGATTTCAACAGGACTTAAACTATTAACTTGGTTTCGTCCTTTTTTCTTAGACTGATATAAGGCTTGATCTGCGGCTTGAACAATCAGTTGACAATCGGCTTCTGAATGAGGGATCATACTGGCAACCCCTAAGCTAACGGTAACCACTTCTTCTGGGAAACCGCCAAACTTAGAACTTTCTATTCTCATTTCTAGGGCTTTGACACTTTCTCTGATTCTTTCTGCAACGCAAATAGCCCCAGTTAAATTTGTTCGGGGTAAAATAACTGAAAATTCTTCTCCACCAAACCGTGCGACTAAATCTTCAGGACGCTTAACACAATCCTGTATAGTATGAGCAATCTGCTGTAAACAGTTATCTCCGGCTGGATGCCCATAAATCACGTTATAAATTTTGAAGAAGTCAATATCACATAGAATCAAAGAGATATTGCCATGATCTCGAACAGAACGTTGTAACTCTCGTTGTAAATAGTTATTGAAATAGCGTCGATTGGGAAGCTGGGTGAGTTCATCGAGATAGCAGATGCGTTGCAGTTCTAGATGTTCTTTATTAACTCTCTCCGGTTCATCCTCGGGTGTCATCACCAACGCCTGCAATACAGGAACTGTTTCTTGAGGAAACTGCTTACTAAAGTACAATCGATACAACTCACAAAAACAAGTGGCTAAATCTCCATTTAATGCTACTAAACCCAGGCTATCGAGTTTGTAAGCAATCACGGGTTCAAGTTTGACACCTTCGGGGGTATTCATTATTTGTTTTGCTGCAGCTAATAATTTAGTATTTTCCTGCAACATCACCAACATACTCCGCAAATGATTGCTATAAATTCCCGCTTCTGTGGGGGCTTGGGCTAACAGTTGGCTGAATTGAACAGCAGGTTCGATGTGATTTTCTGCATCAGTACTAGATAAATTAATTGTTGATTCTGAGAGATAATGCAACGCTAACTGAATTAAATACGGATGTCCCCCCACAAATGAAACTAACTGTTCAATTTCAAGATCATTCATCCAGTTGAGTAAATAGCGTTGTGCTAATGCTTTGACTTGTTCTGTATTAAAGGGAGGTAAGTTTAATGGTAAACCGACGTTGAAGGGAGATTGATGTAATTTCAACGGGATATGAATTTCTGTTGAATATGTAGCAACAACTCGTATTTTTTCCCACACTTTAGATTTACGGGCTTGTTCGTGCCAAAATCGCAGTAAGGGTAAAAATTCTTGAGCGACTTCTGGATATTCAAAGACGCGATTTAATTCGTTGAGAACTAAGACTAAGGGAGATTGAATCAGTTTGAGGAGATAGTTTTGAAAATAAACGGTACAACTGACTTTACTACCAATTTCTTCATCCCAGTAATCATTCAGCTTGAGAGGAAGTTCTAAATCCTGAGTCACATTTGCACAAAACCAGCGTAAAAATCGATCCAAATTTGCAAAAACAGCGGCTTCGGCTTGTTGAAAATCTACAGAAGCTACCCGATAGTTTTCTGTTCTCGCCCGTTCAATAATCCGCAACGCTAAGGAACTTTTCCCCATTTTTCGCGGTGCTTTAATCCGAATAATATTACCGGGTTCAAGAATACCAGCATAAGCTAATTCTTCGATGGGAGGACGGCGAATATAAAAGTCAGATTGTGGGGGTAACGGACTGCCGGGAAAGCTATGATGTAAGGGTTGAAAAGATTGAGAAATTGATTGAGTCAGTTGTTGCTCAAAAAAAGATAAGGGTCTAGGTTCTAAGACTTTACGGAAGTTCGCTTTACTAATGGGTTCTCGGAGAATATGACTCAACACTGACCATAATTCAGCAGAAATTTTCCGAATTCGTTCAGGACCATAGTAAGCTTCTTGAGCAATAACATTGTAGGTTTTACCATCCCATGAACGTCGCAAAATAAATTCCTGCAGCGAAGTCAGGGGTTGACTCAAATGAATATTCAGAACCTGTATTACTTCGTCAATTGTCATAGATTAACCCGTGAACAACCCGTTTTCAGTATTTTAACAATTGTGATACTTATTTGGAATTACATACAATATAATATATTGTTTTTTATAAAAAAGAGTATAAAAAAATGTGAAAGTTATAATTTAGATGATGATTGTACTATTGTGCAGTAATTAATTATATCATGAAATCCTGATGATATAGGAGATACAAGCTTTTTATCTGTTGTGAGATTTTGCACTATATATCAAATAGATCTGTTTAATATCGTATAGTACTGTGCAGAATATCTATTATTTTTCACGCTCGTAAAAATGCTAAAGGTGTACTCGTTTTATTAAACTTTTCTTCAGCTTTTCAGCCTTAGCCCCGAGTGACAATACTCTCTCGTTAAAGTAAAACTTAAAGCTATAAACATCTTTTTGTAATTTTGTCAACTTCTCTTTCCGGCAGGGCTGTTGATCTTTGTTGTTGTAATTAAATTGTAATTAAACTGTAATACATCTTAGCGCTCAAGTTTTAGTGATCGCTTTTACGACGATATAGGGGTTTTAGAAGTATATCAGTAATGATTTTAATATTTAAGCCGTAGGTAGCCCAATCTAATATATGTTCATCATGATACAAAATCTACTAAGGTCTTGTCAACCCCTATAAATTCGTCGCGTAATTCTCTATAATTTTTTGTTTAAATTGTATTAAAACTTAACAATTATATTAATATTTAATTTTTTAATCCGGATAGTTAAGCAGAATTAATCTTATATTCAGTCGGGGAGAGGTAGTCTGCCACGTCTGTTTTCTGTTACCCTCCCCAGACAGATCTACTTTTGTTTAGGTTGAGGTTGAGGGATAATTTTACCTAAACCTAAATCATCAAAATCAATATTCTTTGCGCCTTTAGATTCAAGTTGATAAACAACCCGAGAAAATTGATACCAAACTAATCCCGCTGTTAAAAGAGTTAGAGGTACTGAGAAGCTGTAAGCAATTTTAATAGAAAAGGTGAATATTTGTAGACAGGAAGCCAAAAAACCACAAATTCCCAATGCAATACCACTAAAGGGTAGCAAGAGTTGCATCCCTTTTAAACTGGTTAAAGTGCGAGTGGACTGGGTAATTTTCCATTCTTGCACCCTTTGTTTGAGGCTAATCCCAAAAGTAAAAGCACATAAAATGCCAGCCACTAAACTCGCAGCCAAAAAAAAGTAGGGTGGATTTGTCATTTCGTACATCATGAATTGCCTGAATTTTAAATAAAAATTAATCCCCCAGCAATTATACCAGGGGAGTCTGAAAAACCAACTAATTTTTAACTTTGTTTGAGGGCTGTAACTTGGGCAGTGGAAAACTCAGCCAAGGCCCCTAATGCCACATCAAATAGGCGACTGGGTTTTAATTCTGGACTGACTAATTGCCAGAGTCGTTGAACTTCTTCAGTGTGTAAGCGATCATCTTCTGTTAAAGCCAGAATAATTTGGCGGCGGAGAAATTCTCCTTCTTCTGACATTAAATATTGTAATCCTAAACGGGCGGTGGGAATTAAATCAAATCCTTGATCGGCTTGGGCGATCGCAATCATCTCTTCTAGCCGTTGCCATTGGAATTTACCGTCTTTAATTAAGACTTCTAATAGCCGTCGCCGCAAGGCTGGAGTTTCTCCTTTTAGCAACCGTCGAGATACATAAGGATATGCCACATCCACAATTTTAAAATTCGGATTAAGGCTGAGGGCAATTCCTTCTTGGGTGACTAAAGAACGAATAATTAAGGCAAATTTAGCTGGGACTCGGAAGGGATATTCATACATTAATTCCGAGAATTGGTCGGTAATGGTTTTGAAGTTAAAATCTCCAACACTTGCCCCGAGTGCATCTCCGAGGACAGATTCTAAAGCGGGAATAATGGGTGTAATATTAGTTTCAGGGGTTAAAAATCCTAACTTGACAAAATCTTTTGCCAGTTCGTTGTAGTCTTTATTAATTAAATGAACAACAGCATCAACTAAGGTTTCTTTGGTTTCTTGACTGAGTTGATCCATCATGCCAAAATCAATAAATGCCATCCGACCATCTGGCATGGCAAATAAGTTCCCCGGATGGGGATCGGCATGAAAGAAACCAAATTCAAGTAACTGCCGTAACCCACTACTGACCCCAAGTTGAATTAAAGTATCTTGATCCAGTCCATAGGCTTGAATTTGGGCAGTATCGGTTAATTTAAATCCATTAATCCACTCTAAGGTTAAAACTGTAGTCGTGGTATAACGCCAATAAATTGATGGTACTTTAATTTGAGGATCATCGGAGAAATAGGTGGCAAACCGTTCGGCATTTTGTCCTTCGTGAAGATAGTCAATTTCTTCAAATAATTTGATGCCAAACTCGTCTACAATTAAAGTTAAGTCATGACCTAAATTTAACGGTAAGAAAGGCGCTAACCAACTGGCCCCCCACCGCATTAAATACAAGTCTAATGTAATTGTGGGTAAAAGATTAGGACGCTGAACTTTAACGGCAACTTCTTCACCACTGTGCAGTTTTGCTCGGTAAACTTGACCTAAACTGGCGGCGGCAACGGGGGCGGGTGAAATTTCACGATAGGCAGTACTAATATTACGGTCTAATTCCCGTTCGATAATCGCCATTGCCAGTTGGTGATCAAAAGGTGGTAGACTATCTTGAAGCCGAGTTAGTTCTTCGAGAAAGTCTTTGCGAATTAAATCGGGTCTTGTCGATAATGCTTGACCGACTTTGATGTAAGTTGGGCCCAGACGGGTCAATAGCTGCCGGACTTGAATTGCCCGTTGTGGGGTATGTTCTTGATTGCGCCATCGATCCCAAAGTATCCCTAAGATTAGCCCGGAAAAATACCAGATTACTGTTAAGGTTCGCCAGATGACCTGGAAGGGACGACGACGACAATAACGGGCTATTTCTTTTGCATTATAATGTCGTCTGGTTGTAGATTGGTGTGGGTTCACTCCTGAATATTCCTCTCCGACGTTTGATACTGAATGAAACAAATTTAATCATATGTGACTGAATCTAAGGGTTAGAATTCCCGATGATTGATACAGTCTTCAAGGTTTTTAAGCCGATTTATTATCGTTTTGTTAACTCTAGTATACAAAACTACAAACAATCTGGCTTAAGAATTTTTAATCTTTGCCCAACAGGTTTTTAAACGATCTATCACTTGGTCCTGCTGTTGCTCGGATAATTCAGGAAACATCGGTAGGGATAACACTTCTTGGGCTACTTGTTCCGCCACAGGAAACTGTCCGGCATGATATCCTTGATTTTTATAGATGGGTTGTAAATGCAGCGGAATCGGATAATATACAGTTGTACCAATCCCTTGCTGTTGCAGTTGAGTTTGCAGTTGATCTCGTAGGGATGTACAATCAGAATCAGATTTTATCCGCAGAGTATATTGATTCCAGACACTGATATCTGGAGAATGAATGGGTGGAACTTCAATTGCGCTGATATGAGAAAAGAATTGATCGTATCGTCTGGCAATAGCTTGTCGTTGTTGATTCCAACGATCTAAATACTTTAGCTTAATACTGAGAATTGCAGCTTGTAAACTATCCAGCCGACTATTAACCCCGATAAATTCAGAACAATATTTACGGGTTTGTCCGTGATCTTTAAGTTGATGGATTTGCTCAGCGAGCGCGCTATCATTTGTTGTAATAGCCCCGCCATCACCACAAGCGCCTAAATTTTTAGTGGGGAAAAAGCTAAAACAACCCAGATGACCAATACTACCGACTTTTTGCCCTTGCCATTGCGCCCCTGTGGCTTGAGCACAATCTTCGATTACCATTAAATCATAAGATTCGGCGATCGCCATTAATCGTGTCATGTTTACAGGTAAACCAAACAGATGAACCGGAATAATAGCGCGAGTTCTCTCTGTAATAGCCGATTCAATTTGTTCTACATTTAAATTAAATGTATCAGCCTCAATATCGACAAATACCGGAGTTGCTCCCACCGCAGAGATCACTTCTGCCGTCGCAATAAAGGTAAAGGGTGTCGTAATCACCTCATCGCCTGAGCCAATTTCTAACGCCCGTAACGCTAAATATAAAGCATCTGTTCCAGAGTTGCAACTCATCACCTCAGACACACCAATATAGTCGGCAAGCTGTTGTTCAAATGCTTCGACTCTCGACCCACCAATATAGCGACCCGATGCCAAAACGGCTTGTACTGCGGTGTTGACTTCTTCGTGAATTTGTTGATACTGTTGGCCTAAATTGACCGGAGGGACTGTACTCACACTTCACCCAAAAATAGTTTAGTTGGCATTTTCGCCCACTGAGGACGACTGATCAATCTTTTAGTTAGATTTGATTTTACCTTAAACTTTCCCCATTCATTCAGATCTCCCAAACGTCGGGTTACGCCATTGGTAGTGGTTCGGGAATACAAAATTAGTAAAGGAAACAGAAATACTCAGATCGAGAGATTTGACATGATGCCACCAACCCACCGGAATAAAGATCACTTCTCCCGGTTCTAAAATTACCTCAATCGGTTTAGCCTGTTGAAATAAAGGATATTTTTCTAAATTAGGATGTTCTGGATCAACTTTACTAAATACTCCTACTTGATTATATAAAAAAGGAGTTTGTTGCGGGGGAAAAAGTTTAATTCGTTTCCGTCCCACCACTTGGGCTAACATTAAATTTACCGGATCATGATGTAAGGGGGTCACTGTTCCAGCCGGGCCAAACCAAAAGAAAATTCTACCTTTTCTTTCATCGGGATTAAGATAATCTGGAAAAATATCAATATCATTGAGTAAACCTTGCATCTCTTCGCGGTCAAAATTATTATTGTTAGCAACCATATAATAATCGTTGCTAGAATCTATCTTTTGAACCCAGTCAATATACTCTTTAAATAGAATAGTTTTTCGGTGTTTTTCAATATTGAGTTCGTATTCTGGATCATCCTGACGTTCCCCTTGAACTTCAACATCAACATGACCGTAATGTTGTTGGAGATAATCAGGGTTCCATAAATGTAAAGCTGCCCACTTTTGCATCATCCCGGTTAGAATAACAGGGGTATTTTTCACATAATAATATTCTAAAAATTCTTGTCGAGATAAACTCAATGTGCGTGTTATTTTATCGGCTTGTGAACTTAAAGCCGCAAGCTGATTTTGAATCTTTAAAATCGATTCTAATTTTTGGTATTGCTGGACAAATTGTTCTCCTGCTTTAACGTAAGGATGATGACTAGACTGACTGATTTCTTCGAGTGCTACTTTAACATCAATTCCACTGTCTACCATCCGTTGAAGAATTGAGTTATCTGTCTGTTTTAATAATTGGTTAATCGCAATCCAAGTTTTCCAACTCTCAGAGAGTGCATCGGGTAATTGAGGCGGTTGAGAAACAGGATTTTGAGGTAACCATTGTAAACTAACCTGCTGTTCATCTTGTAATGTAATTTGTAATGGAGGTAAAGTGATTTTTAACGGTTTTGATTCACTCATTAATAAACTCCTCTAATCATAATCATTCTACTGCTTTAATCATTCAGCAAACACAGCTATCCAATAAAACCGACTACTCCACAGCCCAGACATACCCAATCCCAAGTTAACCAAGCCTCGTAAGGCTGAACTTATCCCCCATAATATCATGATTACTTCTAAAATCATTATTCCTAATCCACCTAAAATAGCAGAAATAACAACTATTTTTAATTCTGTTGTTAAAGATTCGCCCTCTTTTTGAATTAGAAAACGGCTGATATTCTGAGTAATAATAGGATCTAAAATAAATTGACTTAAAATTAATCCGCAACTTAAAGCCACCATCAGCCACAGGAAATGCCATTCATCTAAAAAGAGTAGATAGGGAAAATGAAACCAACGAATCGCACCTAAGCTGATTAAAATAATTGCAATTAAGTTTAAAATAATAGCTGTAAAAATTAGATATTTTTTAAATTGATAATTAGAGGCGTTTGTAGAATTTACCATTGTAACTCAGTTTAGGAATTAGTAAATTTTCAATAGTTTTTAATTTGAGTATTTTAGCACTTTTCTTAGTCACCGGATAAACGAGTGCCAAACTGTTGACAGGCTTGAGTGGCAATTTCTGCGGAAAAGGTTAAAGCTTCTATCCAATTCTTCTGCAAAATACTATAACAAAATGCCCCATGAAAAATATCGCCCGCCCCTAATGTATCGATTGCCTCTACTGTTGGAACTTCAAGAGTCTCAATTTGACTATTATGACGATAAAGAATCGGTTTTTCTCCTTGAGTAATTGCAATATAAGGAATATCAAACAGCGATAAATAGTCAAATACAGCCTCATGGGTTGGACAACCCGGCGGATAAAAATTAGCCGAACAAATGGCATAATCAACAAAGGGTAATAATCCTTCTGTTTCGGCTTTCCAACTGCCCCCATCCATCACCACAGGAATCCCTTTTTGTTTGGCTTGTTTGGCAATTTCTGTCCCGACTAACATTTGATGTCCGTCAATTAAAACAATATCAATTCCTGCTAAAATATTCTCTGGAATTATATTAGATGAAATTTGAGATCGAGTGGCGTTAATTGAAACCACAGTTCGATCTCCGGTGGCTTCAGTCAGAAGAATAGAAGAAACAGGCGGCGGTTCAATTCTTGTGGGATCTAAATCAATTAAATGTATTTTTTGTTGGTCTAATTCTGTCCGAATGAATTGAGTCATTGGATGATCACCTAATACGCCTAATAATGTGGTGTTAACATTAGAATCAAAAGATTGAAATGTAAAAGCAGCATTGGTGGCAGGGCCGCCCGTAGTGATAAGATAATCAGTTGCAACTGTTTTTTGATTTTGATGGGGATAGCGTAAGACTTGATAGATAAAATCAAGGGTAATTAATCCCACAAAGAGTGCATTTTTTGACATTAATTTCAGTAAATTTAAAAGAACTAATGAAGTAGAAGGAAGCGATAAAATGGAACAACAGTATACAAAATATTCTGTAGAACCGGGTCAATTATATGTGGTCGGGACTCCTATTGGCAACTTAGAAGATATGACCTTTCGAGCCGTAAAAACCCTACAAAGCGTTGATTTAATTGCCGCAGAAGATACCCGTCATACGGGGAAATTATTACAACATTTTCAGATTAATACTCCTCAAATTAGTTATTATCAACATAACCAACACCGTCGAATTCCAGAATTATTAGATTTACTACAACAAGGTCAGTCTATCGCAATTGTGACGGATGCTGGAATGCCCGGAATCTCTGACCCTGGATATGAGTTAGTTAAAGCCTGTGTGGATACTAATATTTTAGTGGTTCCTATTCCCGGTGTGAGTGCAAGTATTACCGCATTAAGTGTATCAGGATTAGACACGGATCAATTTGTATTTGAAGGCTTTTTACCCGCAAAAGGAAAGACTCGAAAACAACGTTTAAAGGCTTTAAAAGATGAATATCGGACGATCATCTTATATGAATCTCCCCATCGGTTACGGCAAACTTTACAAGATTTAGTTAAGACATTAGATCCTCAACAATTAATTGTAATTGGACGAGAATTAACTAAACGTTATGAGACAATTTGGCGAGGAAATTTACAAGATGCAGAACAATTTTACCGTGAAACTGAACCCAAAGGAGAGTTTACTTTAGTGGTTGCGGGGACTCAAGCAGAATTACCCGATTTATCCGAAACAGAAATGATTGCTGAATTGCAACAATTGATGCAACAAGGAATATCGCGATCGCAAGCCAGTCGTCAGATGGCCCAAGTTAGCGGTTGGTCTCGTCGTCAAATTTATCAGTTAGTTCTAACCCTGCCGGATATAAAACCCCCAATCAATTCTACACTAACCGATCCAGAATGAACGCTTCTGAGGAACTGAGGGTCAATAAACACAGATGCATATTTCGACAAAAAGGACAATAAAATTGATGTTTAATTCTAAATTATCTGCGGTCAGTACTTCAGCATTATTGGCAATGAGTTTAACTGTTCCGACAGTTGCCCCCTTGATGATGACCGCTTCTCCAGCAATTGCCCAACAGTTTCCCGGTTCTTTGCAACGTGACCGTATTCTAGCCGGAACCGTAATTCCTGTGCGTTATGATGAAGCTGAGAAAATCATTCTCACCCCCGATGAACGGATGGACATCACCCTACAAACTGCCCAAGATATCAGAACAGTCAATGGTCGGGTGTGGATACCTGCCGGATCGGAAATTCACGGAGAATTACGTCCTAGTCGCGGCGGATCTCAATTTATCGCCGATGAGGTGATTTTTGATACCGGGAAACGCTTCCGCCTAAATGCTAACTCTAACATTGTGACTCGTACTGAAACCGTTAGAGGCGGGGCATCTGCAACGGATATCCTCAAAGGTACTGCCGTTGGCGCTGCTGCTGCTACGGCTTTATCGGGTATATTAGGCGACAAGGCTATAGCCACTGAAGAAGTGTTAGGCGGGGCTGGACTGGGGGCAATTGCAGGTATCTTTCTCGGACGGGAAAAAGTCGATGTCATTGTGATTCGTCCTGAAGAAGATCTGTATTTATCGTTACAATCTGATATCGTTTTTCGTTAAATTGATGTTTAATTTTTCATCAATATGATTGAAGGTAGGGACGTTCGAGAGAACGTCTTTACAGCATTGGCGGATGTGAAATATCCTAACTGAGTAAAGTCATATACATTCAGGGTGGAAAATCGTATGATTCAATATCAACATCGCCAATGGGGAAAAACATTATTGCTTGTCCTCAGTATTGGTATTTTAGTTTGTCTCGTTTTAGCCATTCAAAACCCCACTAAATATCTCATTGGTTTGTGCAGCGCCTTAGGGTTACTACTATGTATTATCCTATTTTTCTCATTATCAATTGAGGTCAGCGATCAAGATTTACGCTGGCAGTTTGGCCCTGGAATTATTCGTAAATCTGTTAAACTTTCTGAAATCGCACAAGTTGAAGTAACTCGGACAAACTTAATAGAAGGCTGGGGAATTCATCTGACTTCTCGCGGTTGGCTTTACAATATATCCGGTTTTAAAGCCGTTGCAATTCAATTAAAAAATAATCAGCAATTTTTATTGGGAACAGATGAACCGGAACAGCTTGTCTCCGTAATTCGGCAACAATTAATTCTAGTAGACCAAGGCATGAGTTTACCAACCCTTTAAGAAAGTACCGAACTTCTAAATCATAGGACTTCAGATGGGGCTGACTTGCTGACGGGCGTGACTGACCCGTAGCGGTAGTAGCCTAATAATCATTGATACAACAGCCTTCAGTATTGACAATAAATCATTAATTAAGTTAGGGGGAAATCTGAAAAAATACCAACGATTCTTCCCCTTTTTTATATTATTAGTTGTGCCATACTTTGTGGTTAAATTGAAAAAAATAACACTATAGCAATTCATTTATGATTCGTTAAAAATATAAAAATTGGTTAATTTACCTGGAATAATTTTTCCTATTGCCTATAGCCAGAATGCAAGATTGCTGTTTTCAACACATTTTTTTACACAACCCAAATCGGATTGCTATATTATTAACCTCTCTATCTCAATTGTACAGGCATTTAATACCAAATCTGATAATTATTGAGTGATCGCCTGGCATGACTAAGTCTTTATCTAAAGAAGACTTTAATTTTTTTGAATATTGTCTTGGTAAAGTATATTGGGGATAATCCGCTCTACACTCCATTTTTAAACGATGATATTCGAGCATGATTTCTGCAAGCTGTAGTCAGCTTAATCTGTTTTTTAACTCATATTATCTAGAATGTAAAGCTTCGGTAAAGCTTTAGTGACAAAATCAATTTCAAGATGAAATGAAGCAATCATCATCTGTAAAAACACGTAAATACTATTTTCAAGGTTCATTTATCTCCTCAAAATATGTATATTCACTATATCTGATCAAATTATTCTAGCTTTTTATACTAAATTCTTAAAATAGCTTTACACAATCTTCATAAAAATATTTACAAAATTAGTTTTGACACGCCTATCTTTTTTTGTTAATTTGATAGTATAGTTGTCAATTATTTCAGAGTTTATTATTAACTTAAGAGGGGGGATGATGTTGAAGGATCGAATTCGTATATTAATGATAGCAACTGTTGTTTGTACTGCTATTGCTTGGGGAGTTCCCAGTAAAGCTCAAGAATTAACCCTGGAAGAGACATCAACTGAAGCAATAGAAACCCAGTCCAACTCTAAAACTTCAGCCGTAGCAGTTACCACAGCAGATCCAGAAGTTCCAGACGATGAACTCAAACTATTAGTTAAGCCATTAACATTACCCCAACTTGAAACTGAAGCAGCAGCATGGCAGGTTTTACTACAAGAAAAAGTTCAAGAAATTAGCGATACTGAAATAGCTGTAAAGCGTGAAAATCGTATTATTAAAAAGCAAGAAGAAGCCGCTCTGGCATTAGAAGAAGCGAGCCAGGCTTTAGAAACGGCTCAACAAAGCCAATCTGCTGCTGTAGCCGGTTCACCTGAATATGAAGCCGCCACGAAAGAGTTAGAAGCAGCCCAAGAAAACCTCAAAATCGCTCAAGAAGCCATTGAAGAAGCCCAAGAAACAAAAGCAGAATTAAAACAGGATGAGGTTTTACAAAGTGCGATAGAAGAAGCCAAAGAAACGGGTGAACTTGAACTTGCTAAAGAAATATTAGAACTGGCTAGAGTGGAGCGAGAACAGGTTGATTATTGGTCTTATGATTATGAAGATATTACTCTACAAATGGATCGCCTAGAATTGGCAATTGAAACTTTTGAAGAGACTCAGGAAATTCAAGCCAATACGCCTCCTGATACCTGGGAATATGATCAAGCAAATCAAGATTTTGTTGCGGCGCGAACTGCTCTCCAACAAGCCGTTGAAGCCCTGGAGTGGGTTAATCCCGACTCGAATAATTCTACAGAGCAATCTTCCCAAAATTTTAATCAAACAGCAAATGTTATTGCCAATACTGAGATTAACGGAAACATAGAAACGAGAGTCGCTAGCTCTGTTGAAGGGACAAATACTTTAGGAAATATTGAGCAAAAACAAGAGCAACTCGAAGAAGCAGCAGAACAATTAGAAGAAAATGCAGAAGCTAATTCTGAATTAAAAAATCAATTAGTCAGCAATGTAACTGAACTGGAAGCCGAGCGGACAGCAATTATTGATCGGTTTGAGATTGTATTAGATGAACTGCAAAGAAAAGGTGGTGAAATCCAATCCTATCAAGATTATATTAAAGCCGTGAGTACCCTCGAACTAGACCTGGAAGATACTGAAGGGTTAGGGGTACGGTTGATGGGTTGGGTCACCTCTGAAGAAGGGGGGATTCGTTGGGCGACGAAGCTGGCGATATTTACAACAATCGTCATTATGTCAGTCATTATCTCTTATATTCTGAGTTTGATTATCAGCAAAAGTTTATCCAAGTTTGGCAATACCTCGGAACTCTTTCGGGAATTTGTCGTTGTCTTAGTCCGGCGAGGGGGAGTGATTGTGGGCTGTCTGATTGGTTTAACGGCCTTAGAAGTCAGCCTGGGGCCAATTTTAGCCTTGGTTGGGGGAGCCAGTTTCGTCCTGGCCTTCGCGTTACAAAGCAATCTGGCGAATCTCGCCAGTGGATTAATGCTGATGGTTTACAAGCCTTTTGACACCGGTGATGAAATCATGGTGGGAGATATTTGGGGTTGGGTGGACTCCATCACTCTGGCGAGTACGAAAATTAAGGGCTTCAAAAATGAAATGATTAGCATCCCAAATGATACAGTTTGGAGCAGCACCATTAAAAATCTGACGGCTGGTGAGACTCGTAAAGGCAGCATCACAATCCGAAGTCCTTTTAACCAGAATATTGCTGAGGTAGAACGAATTCTTGCAGAGATCGGCCAATCACACCCATTAGTTTCAAAAGCTAGCACCTTTGTTTGGGAATATGGTGAATATCACGTGACAATTTTCTTTGGATTCTTCACCAAAACCTCTGATTTTTGGACAGCCTGGGGAGATTTACACCGTATGATTCAAGAGCAGTTTGAGCAAGAAGGGATAGAAATCGCATTACCCACACAGGATATTCGGGTTCAGTCTGATGCTAATTTAAAGGATGTATTACCCTTATCACCTGTATCACCTGTTAAACATGGAGCTTTTTGAAGCTGTTCAACAACGCCGTGCCGTTAAACATTACGATCCATCCCATCGGATGTCTGAGACTGAAATTAACACATTGTTAGAACAAACAATTCTTTCGCCGACTTCGTTTAATATCCAAAATTGGCGCTTTGTTGTTGTCCAAGATCGAGATATCCAAACACAACTGCGAGCAGCAGCCTGGGATCAAGCTCAAGTGACAGATGCATCTATTGTGATTATTTTATGTGCAGACTTAAAATCTTGGCAAAAAGATCCCCAACGCTATTGGCAAAATGCACCGGAAGAAACCCAGCAAATGATAGTGCCGATGATTGGATCTTTTTATGAAGGCAAAGAACAACTGCAACGGGATGAAGCGATGCGATCTTGTGGTATTGCGGGTCAAACCATAATGTTAACGGCAAAAGCCATGGGGTATGATAGTTGCCCGATGATTGGATTTGATCCAGAAAAAGTGGCTGAAATTATTCGTTTACCCGATGATCATTTGATTAGCTTTATGATCGCGGTTGGCAAAGCAGTGCAACCCGCTAAACCTCGAGGCGGACAACTCAATCTATCTGAGGTGGTGATCGACAATCAATTTTAGCGATTCTATTCAGAAGCGATTCCCTAAGTTTACCTGATGGCCTGAAAGTCGGTGAGAAAATTAGGTTATCTCGATTAGTAAAAGCTCAGGGTTTTGTCATGACAATGATCAGCCCTGATGGATTAAATTTAGGTGAATCATCATGCTATCTAATGAAGTCTCTCATGAATCTTCTATTGTAGAATTGCGATCGCTCAACCAAGAGGATTTTTTACCTCCCATCAGCCGCTGGAGTAGTTGGGGAAGTCTGTTACTCCTGGCAACCTTTGGCGGAGTTGTGGCTTTAGCCAGCGTGATTGAATATAGTCCGGCAATTCGAGCTTCTGCTTTAGCTCAACCAGACGGTAAAATTCAACTGGTACAAGCTGATACAGAAGGCATCGTGCAACAGGTTGCGGTATTGGAAAATCAGCCCGTTGAAGCCGGGACTGCGATCGCCTATGTTGATCCGGCCCCACTAAACGGCCAGAAAGCCAGTATTGAAACCCAACAACAAGAAGTAAAACAAGAGTTAGAACAAGTTAATCAGTATCTCAAGACGGTTAATCAACAAATTTTAAGTAGTGTACAAGCGAAATTATCTCGTGCTGCCTGGAAAAAACTACAACCTCTGGCTGTAGATCGAGCCATTGTGGAGTTAACAAAATCCACTCCTACACTCGCCCAACCCTTAGCGCAAGAACGACGCACCCTACTGAAACAGCAGTGGGAATTGCAAAAGCGACAAACTCAAATTCAGCAGCAACTCGATCAAGTTCAATCTCGGATGGACAGTGCAGTCATCCGCGCCCCCATTGATGGGATTATTACAAAATTAGACGTTCCCAGTCCCGGAGAAAACATTAAACCAGAACAAATTGCGGCTCATATTGTCCCAGGTGAGGCCCCTTTAATCTTTAAAGCATTGGTCAAAGCCGAGGATATTTCACAAGTGAGTGTCGATCAAGCCGTTCACTTAAGAATTTCAGCTTATCCGTTTACAGACTATGGCGTGCTGAAAGGAAAAATTAGTCAAGTTTCTTTTAGTCGGGCAAATCCAGATTCAGCAGCAACGGTATCAGCTCAAGCTTATTATGAGGTGATTATTGAGCCGAATGAACCCTTTTTAACTAAGCAAGGTAAGCAGTATATGATTTATTCGGGTATGGAAGGTAGAGCGGATATTTTAGTTGATTCTGAACCGGTTCTTAGTCTGATTCTCAGAAAAGCCAGACTGACCACGGGTTTGTAAGGCGATATTGGAGATGGCAGAGGGTTTATCTATTGGCACGCTGTCTGCCCTCTGTTCCGCGCCCGACTCAAAACAGATAACGAATCACAAAGGATACCTTGTCAGTCCAGATTACATCGGATAAGCTTTAAGTTAAATACATTTCCCCAAACAGTTGCAATCATGCTGCAAGCGGCAACCCAATATCCCCATAATTCAGGTGCAAGTGGAAGTGAAACTCAACTTGATGTAGAACTTCGTAAAGTTTTCAAAGTATTTAACGGTGAAACAGCCGTTCGAGGTGTTGATCTCAATATTAAGCGGGGTGAATTTTTCAGTATTCTCGGGCCTTCTGGCTGTGGAAAAACAACAACATTACGGTTAATTGCAGGGTTTGAAACGCCATCAGCGGGTGAAGTGTTGATTCAGGGTTTATCGATGAATCAAGTTCCCCCTTATCGTCGTCCTGTAAATACGGTGTTTCAAAGTTATGCTTTGTTTAATCATCTCAATGTTCGAGAAAATATTGCTTTTGGTTTGAAGCTGAAACGACTGGGCAAAGCAGAAATTGAAGATCAGGTTCAAGAGGTTTTAAGCTTGGTTAAAATGGAAAAGCTTGCTAATCGCTACCCCAGCCAAATGTCAGGGGGACAGCAGCAACGGGTGGCATTAGCTCGGGCCTTGGTGAACCGTCCAGCGGTACTGTTATTAGATGAACCGTTAGGGGCGTTAGATTTGAAGTTGCGAAAACAGATGCAGATGGAATTATCCAATCTCCACCGCAACTTAGGGTTAACGTTTGTGATGGTGACCCATGACCAAGAGGAGGCGATGAGTTTATCTGACCGAATTGCGGTGATGCAAGAGGGTCGCATTGAACAAATTGGTACACCTCATGAAATTTATGAGTATCCTCAAACGGCTTTTATCGCTGACTTTATTGGGGATACAAACTTGTTTGAAGGGGAAGTGGAATCTGTTGATGATTCGAGTCAATTAATTGTGACGACAACCGGATTGAAAATTCAAGTCGAACCAGACCGTCGCCCAGAGAGTCATCCTTCTCAGATAGAACTACGGTCTGGAATGAAGGTGGTGGTCAGTATACGACCAGAAAAAATGTCTTTAAGTTTATATCCAATGGGGGGTAAACTGAATTGTTTGGAAGGTCGGCTCAGTAACGCCATGTATTTAGGAACTCATATTCAATATATCGTGCAGTTACCTTCTGGGGGACAGGTGATGGTTCAACAACCCGCTGCGACAGAGTCTGTACCGAATTTTGAAACACCTATTTATATCTGTTGGGAACCTTCAAATTGTCGTGTCTTAGCTCATCCCAAATCCTAGATACATTAACCCTCTAAAAGAAAACTCCCCAGACCGTGAAGCTGGGGAAATCTTATTAATCGTTTACGCAATGGTTAATTCCTCAGATTGTTGATGATTTCGAGACGATAAAGGGAATGAAATCCGCTTATACCATTTGGGTGAATCAGTAGATTGGGTTGTTTCCTGGGGTTGAGGAATATTTTCTGCTTCTTCAATGGGAACTAACAATAAGTCTGTAGAACGGACTACCATTGTCCCTTGAGCGCAAGCAAGTCGCCACTGACGACCCATTTTCCAGGCGTGAAACTTAACTGCATTCCAACGCGGATTGGCGGTATATCCAGCAAATCCAGCCCGCAATGCCGGGATACAGTTTTCGTCGAGAGGTGTAAGCACCATCACATTTTCATTCAGTTGAACTTTTTTGGAGTGGTTTTGTTGTAGCTTCACCATGTGTGTCACCTCCTTTAAGTTTTGTATCGGTCAATTGACTTTATTGTAACCTCATAGTAAACAGGTTACCAGACTAAATGGACAGGAATTTTTATTTACCTCTTCTTACAGATCGCGAATGTGGGTCATCCGGAATATTACTGACAGTAGCAGGTAATCCTTTGAGAGGAGAACACTAAAAACTACTTTAGCTTTATTGAAATAAATTGT
>CAYSWY010000003.1:188824-245629 GCA_964434975.1 uncultured Lyngbya sp. | reverse complement strand
TATTCTTCTACCCAAACAGAAACCGACCCACCGTTACAGCGAAATTCTGCCCAACCCCATTCATTGGTATAAATGGGTTCAGTAATATGTTCCGTTAAATCGATAAATTTGGTATTGGGTTTACCCACTTCCATCCATTTATCACCCCCTGCCCCATCACTCATTATGACTGCCATTGCTTGGGGATGTTCTGCATCTCCTAACCTTGTCCAACCAATTGTATTAAAGTGATCAAAATAATCATATTGTGCGCCATAAGCATATTGACGACGGGCATATAAAAACTTATCAATTAGCCAACGATGAGATGGTAAATAAATCGGGTAACGGTTGCCATCTTTGCCATAATCTTCATATTCTGCGCCATAATAATCTGCATAAAAAATACAAGGATACCCTTCTGAACGTAATAAAATAATCGCATAAGCTAAGGGTTTAAACCAAGGTTCAACGGGGGCTTCTAAGGCTTGTAAGGGTTGAGAATCATGATTTTCGACAAAGGTAACGGCATGACTCGGACGTTGCAGCATCATTGTGTTATCTAAAATCCGTCGCATATCATAATTTCCCCCGGCTTTACTGGCGTAATGAAAATTATAATGAAGCGGTACATCAAAGACTGACATTCTGTTACCGACTGCATCCAAATACCAATGTAATGTATGCGTATCATTAAACCAATATTCCCCCACAATAAATAAGTCTTGCTGAATATAATTCTCTAATTCATCCAGCCATATTGGGAAAAACCAGGAAGAAATATGTTTAATGGCATCGAGGCGAAACCCATTCACTTTTGTAGTATCAAGATACCATTTTCCCCAACGAATTAATTCTTCTCGGACTTCATGAAATTGAAAGTCAACATCAGTCCCCATTAAATAAGCAAAGTTGCCTTTTTCTAACGCAACATAATCATCAAATTGTTTGCCTTCGAGTAAATAAACACTGCTCGAATCTCCGGTAAATGCGTCATAATCTACCCCATCAAAATGCCACCAATGCCATTCAAAATCAGAGTATTTTTTGTTGCGTCCGGGAAAGGTATAATGAGTATAAGCTTTAATTTTGCGGATGTCACCAATGGGTTGCAGTCGGTTATCTTGATCAAACGGCGTTGCTAACATTTCTTCTGTATAATCTGCCCCCATGCGATGATTTAAAACGCCATCTGCATAGACTTGAATTCCATAGCTTTGTAAGGTTTCAATGGCATCTAAATATTGTTGACGAGTGCCATATTTTGTCCGAATACTTCCTTTTTGATCAAATTCCCCTAAATCATACATATCATAAACAGCGTACCCCACATCATAAGTCCCATTCATCCCTTTATAAGCGGGGGGTAACCACAGGGCTGTTATCCCTGCCTCTGCCAGGTCTTTTGCCTGATTTTTTGTATCATTCCAGAGGTTGCCATCATTGGAGACATACCAATGGAAATATTGCATCATTGTACCGTTCACAAAGGACATGAGAGTTTCTCCTGATGGTTTTACGAATTATTCAATAATGACAGTTGTCAAGACTGTTTTATATTAACTCTATTTTTATCAAGATTAACTGATAATTTTTATTTAAATTATGAGAATAAGATAACGTTTTTTAATAAAATAATGATGAGATTTAAGAACTAGATGAATTCGATAGAATTAAATGAATTTAAAATAACTGCATCGCACTATTATGAAAAAAACAAATGCTGTCCGGATTTTGGATAATTTAAATATACAATATCAACTGCTGAATTATGAAGTTGACGTTAACGATTTAACCGCAGAAAGTACAGCCGAAAAATTAGGTTTGCCTCATGAACAAATCTTTAAAACGTTAGTGGCAAGAGGGGATAAAAAGGGTGTTTGTTTTGCCGTGATTCCGGGCAATGCCGCCTTGGATTTAAAAGCACTGGCTCAATTGTCTGAGAATCGTAAAATTGAATTAGTCTCTCTCAAAGAAGTTCAGCCTTTAACTGGATATATTCGGGGTGGAGTCACCGCCTTCGCCAGTAAAAAAGATTATCCGGTTTATCTCGATGAAATTGCAACTGTTTTTGATACGATTGTGGTTTCGGCTGGAATGAGAGGAACAATGATTGATTTAAAGCCGCAGGATTATCTGCGGGCAACCAGGGCAAAACTGGGGAATATTTCTAACTTTTAAATTAGTTATTAGTTATTAGTTATTAGTTGTTAGTTTTGATAGTTTCACCAATAACTAATAGTCAGCGATCCAAGTTCCTTGATTAACGAGGAGGATGTCAACCGATCATTCGCAGAATACCTTGCTGACCCAGTAAAACTTCTCGTAAAAAGCTAAAAATTCCCACCCAAATAATCGGTGTAATGTCAACCCCACCAATGGGCGGAACAATTTTGCGAGCGATCGCCAGAAATGGTTCAGTCGGTGCAATAATCAGGTTAAATGGAAACTTCGTCGAATCGACTTGCGGATACCAGGTCAGAACAATCCGGAAAATGAATAGCAGCGTCATCCCTGCCAAAATCAGTCCTAAGCTCCAGCTAAAAATCGTTAAAGTCGTCATAGGTAAAGGAAATTAGTATAAAATCTCTTAAGCATTGTTCCTAATTTTAACGGTTTAGTTGGTTTTTCTCCAAAACTTTCTGAGATAACTTCTCAAGGTGATGACATCTTGTTAAAATTAGGTCTAAAGAAATTGTTGTTATAAAGGACTCTGATCACATGACACCTTCGTTGGCGAATTTTTTCTATAGTCTCTTAGCAGGCGCTCTGATTGTAGTGATTCCGGTTACCGTTGCCTTAGTCTTTATCTCTCAGAAGGATAAAATCACTCGCCGTTCATAACATACACAGGATACATCGCGACTAACATGATACCAATGGGCTAGGGTGTAGGGTGAGGCGTGGGAAAATAATCACTTCAACGCTTGTCACTCTGACAGTCTAGCCCTGTTTTGACTCGCTCTGGGTAGAGGATGTAGAGAGAACTCGTTAAAATCGATATAAATATAGGAAATTTATTTATGGTCAATTTAGGCTTAAATTTTAGTAGCTTACTCGGCATCGTCTTAATTCTGTCGGGTGCTGGGTTATACTTTCTGCGTTCCTGGAAACCGAAGCTAGCGCGGGATCATGATATCTTTTTTGCCGCAGTCGGCTTACTGTGTGGCGGTATCCTGCTGTTTCAAGGATGGCGGCTTGACCCGATTTTATCCTTTGGTCAGTTTCTGTTGACGGGGTCAGCGGTATTCTTTGCGGTGGAAAGTATCCGAATGAGGGCTGTTACGACCACCAAAGCACGGGAAAGAGCGCCTATTGTTGATGATGAACGCTATGTGAGTGATGTTTATCGCGTTGATGCTGAACTCGATGAGTATGAGTTAGAACCGATGGACGAATACACCCCCATGGCGCGTCAAATTCGGGGCAGTCGCGACAGTCGTCCCAGTCGAGAGGAACTTTACTACGATGATTATAACGAAGAAGCTAGCCGCCGTCGTCCTCCCGCTTCTAGTCGGAGTAATCGCAGTATTTTAGATAAACCCAACCCCGCAGAACGACCTCGTAAGCGTCGTCCATCCCGGCCGTCTCAGGATGATTGGGAAGCGCCGATGGTTCGAGATGAGCCAGAGTCTTCCTCTGCTCGCCGCAACCGCAGACCGAGTTCGGCAGGGTCTTGGGAAGTACAGCGTCGGGAAGCAGACTATCCGAGTGAACCCACCCGAACCGTCAAACCCAAACGGAACCGTTCTTCAGAAGAGAATAACTATCGTAACCGAGTTGAATCAATAGATGATTCTGCGGAAACAAATCGTAGTCGGAAACATTCCTCAGAATATACCGATTATCGACCCGTAGAAGACTCAGACAACCGTTTTGACCGTCCTTACGATTAGGTTAATTTAACTGATTCTATCATCGCTCCCCTCTTGTTCTGTGACAGGGAAAGAGGGGAGTATTTTTTTTGATGATTAAATATATAGCGCTACGCGCCATAACTAATGCCTTGAACTGAAATGAACCTGCCGCTGATGGATTAACTCGGCGTACAATTGTTCCATCTGACTAATATTCTGGCTGAGGGTATATCGTTCTACGACTCGTTGCCGCGCTTTTTGTGCCAACAGTTGAATGAGTTCTGGCTGATTTTGAAATAAGGGTAATAAGGTTTGTAATTGTGTGGTCACTCCCTGGGTTTTTAACACAATTCCAGCGCCTCCTTCTAGCACTTCCCCATCTGCACCCGCATCTGTGGCAATACAGGCTAAACCACAAGCCATGGCTTCGAGTAAAGACAGAGACAGTCCTTCGACTAAAGACGGCAAGATAAACACATCGGCTCCCCGTAATATATCAATTCGTTGATCTTCATCCCCAATAAAACCCAGCCACAGAATACCATCTTCTTTGCCATAAACCGTTTGTAAAGAAGCCGCCAGCGGCCCATCTCCGACGATTAATAAACAGGCTTTTTGACCCATGTCGCAGCGTTTCCAGGCTTTCAGCAACGATTCAATATTCTTTTCAGTGGCGATACGACCTTGATACACAAAAAGCTGTTTGTTTGGGAACTGGGTTCTCAGGCGAGATACACCCGGAGAGTACTTGGCAATATCGACACCATTGGGAATAATCGCCACTCGTTCGGGACTTACGCCAAGTTTAACCAATAAATCCCGTTGAATTTGAGAAAATACAATTACCCGGTGGTAATGGGCCAGGAACGGGGCATAAATTTGATACATTAAATGCTGAGTGCCAGAGGTTAAATTTCGTAACTTCTGGTCAAATGGCGGATGAAATGTTGCCACTAACGGTAAATTGAGTTCTTCACAAATTTCGGGTAAGACAAAGTCTAACGGAGACAGGGTGAGGGAGGCATGAACAACATCCGGTTGAAGTTGGCGCAACGCCTCCATTAACACCTTACTTGAGCGCAGAGTCGGAATGGTGTAAATTTGAGACTTATACAGACAGGGAAGGGGTACTTCATGGGTCATGGGCGGGTGGGTCATGTCTTCTGCGGTGAGTGACCAATTTTGAGTTCCTGTTTTCCATTTCCCATTCTCTAGATGCCAATCACTTTTGGAGTCAGAATGAGTGACTTCTGCGGCAAAGTGAAGGAAGCTAACTCGATATCCTCGATCTAAAAGAGTGTTGGTTACTTCTCGAGAGTAAGTAACGTTACCACAAAACGGTGTTTTTTTTCCAAGCCACGCAATATGCATTCAAATCAATAGCGGTTTCTAATTCATGGGTCTGGGATGAATTCACCATGAAATTTCCTAAACAAAAGATTAACCTCTTTGAGGACAATAAATCAAATTTTAGGGCAAATTTTGAGGATTTATGATTGTGATTGGCTAAACGACACTCATGCTGAGGGACAGTTTACATCGAGAAATTGAGTCAGATTGGCTGTAATTGGGTTGAGTCGGTGAAACTGTGACTTCGTATCTAGTCACCCGAAATGGATTCTCTGCTGAGCCGAGACTGACCCCATAGGCCATATTTCGGTGCAAATACCATAGCTGCTAAAAATAATAGCGTCATTAACACCACAATACAACCCCCCGTTGAAACATCTAAATAGTAACTGAAATAAACCCCTAAAATACAGGATAAAACACTCGTTGCCACCGAAATCATTAACATTCGATCAAAACGATCTGTGAGTAAATAAGCTGTTGAACCGGGTGTGACTAACATCGCAATTACGAGGATAATTCCTGCCGTTTGTAGCGCTGTGACAATGGTTAAGGCTAGAACAGAGAGCAGAGTATAATACATCAATCGAGTATTTAATCCAATCGCTTTGGCGTGATTGGGATCAAAGCAAAATAATAATAAGTCTTTACGCCGAATTAAAATAATTCCTAAAGTTAATAAGCCGGCAATCACAGTCTGAATGATATCGGATGGAGTTATCCCCAGAACATTACCAAATAGAATATGGAATAAATCAATATTGCTGGGAATTTTAGTGGCTAAAACCAGTCCTAATGCAAAAAAACCAGTAAAAATAACACCAATTACCGCATCTTCTTTGAGACGGGTTTTTGACTTAATATAACCAATGGCAACGGTTGCGCCAAATCCAAAGATAAAAGCACCGACCGCAAAAGGAATATTTAAAGCATAGGCAACCACGACACCCGGCACAACAGCATGAGAAACCGCATCCCCCATCAATGACCAACCTTTGAGGGTAATATAGCAAGATAAAACTGCACAAACTACTCCAACAAAAGCACTCACCCACAAGGCTTTGATCATAAAACTATATTGCAATGGAGTAGTCAACCAATCCCATAAAATATTCATGTATTTTTTAACTGAAGAAAATCAAGAAGATAAATTGAATCTCCGTAAACTAATAGTAAATTATCATAGCAATTCATTAATAATTTTTGAGAATTCACGCCCGTGGCTGTAGGGGCGCATTGCGTGCGCCCATCAGGATTTTTAATAAATTTCATAGCTGTTCCCCGTTGCCAGATCCGCTGTTGCCTTATAAATGATATTTTATGACTAGCGTTGAAGAAGAATTACTATTAATAAAATGCCTAAAATTAATAATTTATTGTCGAATTTTACAGGAAGAATATAATCCTAAATTAACAGTTGGTAATCCTCCAAATGTCATGGCTAAGTTATCTTCAGTAAAGACTTCTTCAGTTGTACCTGCTGCTAATATAGTTCGGTTGAGTAAAATAACGCGATCGCAAAACGTTGAAATGGAAGTTAAATCATGGGTAGATACTAAAATTGTATGTCCTTGATCTCGCAATTGTAGCAGTAAATCAATGATACTTTTTTCGGTTTTAACATCCACTCCAGTAAAGGGTTCATCGAGTAGAATAATCTTACCTTCTTGCGCTAATGCCCTAGCTAAAAAAGCTCGTTTTTTCTGTCCCCCAGATAACTCCCCAATCTGACGATTATGAAACTGACTCATCCCCACCCGTTCTAAACTTTCCCTAACTAAATGACGGTCTGTTTTACGAGGAATTCTCAGTAGATTCATATAGCCATAACGCCCCATCATCACCACATCTGAAACATTAATCGGAAAATCCCAATCCACTTCATCAGATTGAGGCACATAAGCCATTAACTGCTTTTTCTGTGCGGTTTTAATATTTAAACCATCAATATGAACTCGCCCTTGATTGGGTTTAATAAACCCCATAATTGACTTAAATAAAGTAGATTTACCCCCACCATTGGGGCCGACTAACCCGGTAATTTGACCCGGCTGTACTTGGCAACTAGCATCATAAAGCGCTAAATGACCGTTATTGTAAGAAATAGTAAGATTGTCAACAGTAATACCAAAAGAATGATTCATTGCTTTAAATTAATTCAAAAGGATAATGATCGGGTTTTAGATGAGAAGATATTATTCGGCTTCAGTTGCTACACTCCCAGCCAATAAACCATTCGTAATCGTGCGAGCATCATATTCTAATAAATCCAAAAATGTAGGAACCGGCCCTTCTGCTGTTGACAGAGAATCTACATATAAATTCCCCCCAAACCGAGCATTCGTTGCTTTAGCTACTTCTTTTTGCGCTTCATTACTGACTGTACTTTCACAAAAAACAGTCGGAACTTCATTCGTTTTTACAGCTTCAATTACCTCTTGAACTTGCTTGGGTGTGGACTGTTGTTCGGCGTTAATTGGCCACATATAAATCTCTTGTAATTCGTAATCTCGGGCTAAATAAGAAAATGCCCCTTCACAACTGACTAAATACCGTTGTTGGGGCGGTAAACGATCTAAATCCGTTTGTAATTGTTGATCTAATGCTTTGAGTTTTTCACTATAAGCGGCTGCATTCGTATTATAAACTTCTGCATTTTCTGGATCGAGTTCGACAAAAGCTTGACGAATATTTTCCACATAAATTAAAGCATTACGCGGCGACATCCAAGCATGGGGATTCGGCTTATTTTCATAAGGTCCCTCTGCAATGGGTATGGGTTCTATTCCTGCTGTTAATAACACTGAAGGAACATCTTTTAAGTTGCCATAAAACGGCTCAAACCATCGTTCTAAATTCATGCCGTTATAAAGCACTAAATCGGCATCTTGGGCCTTTGTTAAGTCGCTGGGAGTGGGTTCATAGCCGTGAATTTCTGCACCAATACGGGTGATAGACTCCACAACTAATTGGTCGCCAGCTACATTGCGTGCCATATCCGCCAAAATGGTAAAAGTGGTAACCACCTTTTTTTTGTTTTCAGTTTCCCCACTCACACCCTGTTCGGTTTCTGTGGTAGACTCCAGCGACGAGGCGGAAGTGTCTGGGGAGTTGTTGGATGGGTTGCAACCACTTAAATAGAGGGACAAAACCACTCCAGAAGCGATCGCCACTTTCTTTAAAGATAAATTTGAGGGTGAAGCGGTCTTCATCACGAACTGCCTTGATTGTGAAAAATATTTTTCATAATTCTTTCATAATTATATCATTTCACTCAGGCGAACCTCTCTTTCTTTTTGTAGAGAAGTTGTCGCTGTGGCCAAAACAAGAGGGAATGGCAGCGATCTGACGGCACACCGGACTGCTGGCTTGTTATCTGGGGCAACCGTGCCAGAGAATATCCTTTCCCTTGACTTCTCATCCATATCAGAGTCGGTGAATAAAAGAGTTAATCCAGATTTTGAAGCGGTTAATGAAATTAAAAAACGATTAATAAACGGTTATTATATAGCTGATTAAAGTTAAATAAAAGCTAAAATTGACACTCACTCTTAAGATTGTCATCAATAACAGATAGAGAGATCAATCAGTATTGACAACTTAAATATGAGTGTCCTATTGTTGCATCTAGTTACTATTAAAGAGTTGAACGATGGAAGAAATTGCGAGTGGTATTTCACTCCAGACTTTATTTGCTCTAATCATTGGTGTATTTGTGTTAGCAAGCACTCCAGGGCCGGGTGTATTTGCGACTATTTCTTGTGCTTTAGTGTCTGGCTTTGGGAATGCTATTGCAGTGATTGTCGGTACTGTTTTAGGAGATTTAATCTTTTTATTACTGGCAATTTTTGGTTTAGCGTTAGTGATTCAAAGTTTTGATTATGCTTTTATTGTAATTAAAGCGTTTGGTAGCTTATATTTAAGTTGGTTAGCCTATAAATTTTGGACAACAGATCCTGTCATTCCTGATGATTCTAACCCTCAAACTGAGAAGTATAGTATCTGGAAAAATTTTCTAGCTGGACTAACGATTGCGCTGAGTAATCCTAAAGTGATAATCTTTTATGGTGCATTTTTACCAGCCTTTGTTAATCCCGCCGATTTAAAATTAGATGGAATTATTATTATTTCTACTATTATTACTACAATTGTTGGCGGCGTGATGCTATTTTATGCTTATTTAGCATCAAAAGCGAGATTTTTCTTTCAAAGTGAAACCGCTATGAGAAAGCTCAATCGAACAGCCGCAGGGATTTTATTCGGTGTTGCTTTATTGATTGTATTTGTAGAATAAAATTATCCAGTCTTTTTAATTTAAGGACGAACTGTAACTTGATCGGTTTCAACTTGACTGAGACCCTCTACGGTTTGAGCGACATCAACCATTTTATCTAAGGTTTCAGCATTAGGAACTGTGCCTGTTAAGATAATTTTTTTACCACTTTGAGCGACATAAACGGTGTCAATGGGTGCTAATTCCGAGTCTGCTTCAAAGGCTTTCATAACTCGCTTTGCTAAACCATTTTTATCATATTCCCCATCTAAACCCACTCGCTCTGCTGGAACCGTTCCTGTACCTAGATTTGTATGATTACAACCTGTTAAAGCCATGACGGCAGTTAAGGTTAAAAGCGCAATTATTCTAAGCTTTGTCTGGGGTTTATTCATCATTTTTTGCTGCATCAACTTACTGACAGTAAATATTTTATACTCAAATAATATTATACAACTAGGCTATTATTTTTTGACATATTTTTAATGGTTTAAACTTGATGTTCAGAAGATTCAGTTGTTGAAGAATCAGATTTTTCATCCGACTGTTGTAACTCAGTGGCTTTCACTTTAATTTTTTGAGTCATATTTTGTGCCACATCCTTAACCTGTCCAACAATTCCTTGAGTTTTTTGCTGAATATTTGTTAAATCAGTTTTTGTTTTTTGATAATCTTGATGCATAAATATAGTGGCTTGATTAAGTTTTCGAGCCAGTCCTTCTGTATATTTTTGGGGATTTTGAACGGCTGTTTCTAAGACAATCATGCGTTGAGTCCCTACACTAGAAATAGCACCCGGCGGTAAGAGATAAACGCCATCCATGACACCCTGTAAACCGTTAGCAGAAAACAAATAACTTACTACTGAACCTGTATTAGAATTAAAGAAAAACTCCAAAACTTTACCGACTTTATTCCCGGAAGTAGTCCATAATTCTATATTAATGGGGGGCGTAATTGAACCCGCAATTTCTAATAGAGGTATTTTAGGTAACTGAACTAATACACTATCTTGACCAATCGCTTCAATTTGTTCCCAATTTAAAATAGATTTTTCTTTTCCAAATAATCCCGATTTACAGACAATCCCAATGACTTTTTGGGCGGATTTATCCAGTAAAAATTGAGAAATATGACCGACTTTTTCTGCGGTCTGACGATCCAAAACAAGACGATTTAATAATTCACTGCGTTTAATCACTTCTGGTTGTTGAGACATCATAGATCCACTCCTGGATGAAGGATATAATTTTAAAAGCTAATGCTAAACGCTTCATTCCCCTAACAGAGATTTAATTCTTCAAAAGATTAGTAACACCTTGTGATCTCAGTATTTCAGTATTTTTATATTAGCTTAAATCAAATCATTTGGGGTAACTTTGTAACCTTACTTTACCGATAGCCGAGTGATCGAGATTGAAATATGATCAACCCCGATCTAAGTTTAGAATGACTCCAATTAATCCGACTGAATCTGAGCATTCAATGTTTTAAAAATGCGGTCGCGGCTGACTTCTAAATGCGCTAAAGCATAAGCATCCATTTGATCGGAATGGTTTTGTATGACTTGAGTCATCATTTTATTCAGTTGTTTAAGCTGATAACGTGCCAAAGTTTGAGCATCTTCAGGCACACGAATTTGACGCAATGCCATCTGACTCAACATCTCTAAATGTTGTCGCTGTAATGAACGACGAATCGTTGAAATCGAGATGTCATTATTCGGATTTAAAATCTCTGTCCAAATCGCATTTTGCATCGTTTCAAACAACTCAGGTAAGCCTAAAGTTTCCTGAGGCTGAGATTTTAATTCTAAATCTCGTAACCGAGTTAATCGCGTTGAATCAAATAACTCCCATAAAATCCGGCTTTGTATCCAGCCAATGCGGTCGCCAATAGGATATTCTAAAGAGTATTTTAAATCAGGATTTCCCCAATCTGACCAACGAGACGGAGCCAATTGATTTAATAATTCAGGAGAGAAATCAAACGCTTTTTCAGCAAAAATATACTCTTGTAAAAGCTGTAATGCTTTTCGTTGTTTTTCTACCGGAATGGCTTCAAAAGGTAAGCGGCCATTGGGGTTATCCGCCCGGTCACGGTTAAAAGATTGACCTCCTAAATATAGCGTTAAATGGCCGGCATTTTTCCCGTAGTAATACAAAACAGTATTAAACATTTTACGCACCCGGTCATAGCCTTCTCCTGGCTGTGGAGAACGTTCTTCTAAACCATGCCACATCAAACGAGCATTATCCAACTGCCATTGGGAATATTGCAACATATCCTGACTGAGGTCGAAGGCATTGGCGGCTGGGTCTAGGAAGACTCCCCACATATCCTCATCTGTCGCATAAGACAATTGCGGTTCAGAAGCGCGGCGGGCAATTTGTTCTAATTGGGGTTGTTCTTGGGTGGGTAAAGTTGCAGCAATGGGAGTATAACCATATTCAATCACCCAGTCATCATAAGGGCCAACAATCACCGGGAAATAATCTCCTTGGGGCTGACCTTGGGGCGCAAGATTAACGGGTAAATAGTCCATTACAGATGAGGTTAACCCTTGGGTATGAGTAATATTGGTATCGTGTAATGATTGGGGTGTTAATAAGGTACTACCATGAAAGTTATGTCTTAACCCCAAAGCGTGACCAATTTCATGGGCGGTAAGATATTGGAGATATTGACTCACATATTTTGTGTTTTGCGGGTCAGAAATAGAACCATTGTTGAGTAAGTTTAAAGCCATTTTCCCGACCGAAAATTGCAGTTGAGATTCTGCATTAAAACAAAGATGTTCTTGATGTTCAGAATGAGCTGAAGTAGAAGCGTTTGAGGAGGGGGTGTGGAGTTTTGTTTGACAAGCTTGAGAGATTGAAGCAGTGGCTGAATTAGAATTTTTCGATGAACTTAAGAGGAGTTCTGCATCTTCTATAAGTTCTGCAACTGAATTACTTTCTAATACAATATCTGCATCTAAAATTTGTCCGGTGACCGGATTAACATGAGATGGCCCGTAACCATTAAAAGAGGGTTGAAAAGAAGTAAACCAACGAACCGTATTGTAACGAACGTCTGCGGGGTCCCATGCCGCATCATCGGGCATTTGTTTCACCTCAATTGCATCAATAAACCCCGCTTGTTCAAAGGCTTTATTCCACATTAAAACCCCAGCTTTAATCGGATCTCGGTATTCGTAAGGAACCGTATTTTCAATCCAAAAAACAATCGGTTCAACGGGCTTCGATAAAGGCGCTGTTGGATCTTGTTTTTCTAACTGCCAACGATTGATATAACGAACATAAGCAGAGTCAGTTCCGGAGTTAGAAATGTTTTTGTGTAAGGTGGTAAAGTAACCGACTCGTTCATCTCCTAAACGGGAATGATAATTATTTTCAGGGGGTGCTAAGAAACTATAACGTACCCGTAAATTAAACGAACGACTATCGGGTAACGAATCAATATAGTTATCTCCACCAGAAAATCCTAAAACTGATTCAAATTCAATATTATAGGGAAAGACTTTAACCTCATTAATGTAAGATTTATTACCATCATAAGACGCTTCTAAATCGGAAGAGACTTCCTTGACTAACCCCGATAAATCTTGATCGCCGATGAATAAGTTACTGATATCAACTAATACGGTTTGTCGTTCGGGGTGAATACTGGCAATGGGTAAAGAATACAGCACTGATTCACTAAAAGAACGATTGATTGAACCGGATTGGGGATCATCCGCGTTGGCACGAAAATTGATATTCGGTAAGACAAACTGAACTTTATCCTGTCGTCTACGCCATTGAAATAAGAATTCATTTAGTTCTAATCCCCCAACGATACCAGATTCTCCTAAACCCGATTCTAAGCTAGAAAAACAAAGATAGTTTTGATTGAATTGTTCGGGTTCAAGTTCAATATAAACTTTTCCAGTATCGGCATAATGGTAAAGGGTAAATAATCCGTTTAATTGTTCGCTATCTGCGATTAATTCATCAAAGTCAGCTTCGGAGGATTGTTCTTGTTCTTGAGCAATAATGATATTTTCTGTGGGATGAGTAATCCTATGTTGCTGTGCCTTCACTTGAGGCAAAATCGAGACAATCAGTAACAATGAAAGTCCAAAAATAATAGAAAAATGTTTTATTTTTTTCATCAGTATTATGTTGAGATTAGTAAGATGACTAGGGAGTCTTGATTAAAAAGCCACTGATATAGCGCGTGCGCAAAGATCATGTTTGACATTAGTAAAAGCTAAAAGCTTGTTGTAGTCTACTTCTGAATAGCTGACTTTTGACTTGCTGACTTGCGCGTAGCGCCATACTGCTCATGACGATATGGATGTCGTTATCATTGATGTAAATAAACCCGATACAGTCGAGTAACCCACTCAAAGTTAAGGGTAAAAATAGAAAGGCTTTATTATTAGTTTCTTAGAACAGAATTTTCATCGCTGCTGAATGATTCATTCCAGCATTGCACTCATGACGGTTTACCTGGGATGCACGCCCCCCTGTCTTATGCCTAGGGGTAACTCACGTTAATGGGTTACGTGAGCAAGCCTAATCAGTGTTTCCTATTGCATTACAACACTCAGCAGTGTGAATGATATCACCGGATGAAATAGAGTATTGAGCAGCGCACGAGAGTTGCTTTTAGATTCGGTGACGATTCATTATATGGCTCAAGGTGATGCACTTAAGTCTATTTTAAAGGCTAATTTAACAACTATCCGATTATTATGCCTTTAACTAACGCGGCCAGGGAATCTGAGATTCTTGCGCCAACCGCTGAGAAACTGCTGCTGCACCATATTGGTTAAGATGACTCGGGTCAGAAAAATAATTATACTGATTCGGCCAAGCAGACCCTAAGTTAATAAATGTTATCTGATTTTGAGCCTGTTGTTGTTGCATTTGCTGGATAAACACTTGTTCATAGTCCCAACGAACCTCATCTAAATAATCCGAAGTCAGAGGCATATTCACAAACACAACCTCAATCTCCATCGGCTGAATATATTCTAATAAATTATTCAGGGCCGTCATTTGTTCTCCAACGAGATCAAATCCTTGATAATCTCCATCGTAATAACCCGAAACTAAGGAATATTTTTCGTAATAGGTTTGGGGTTCAAAAATCTCACTCATGGGTAAAAAGCCATTGCTTTTTAATGTCGGAATATTTTGAATGAGTTGATCCTCAACTTCTGCGGCGACCACATCTGGCGTGGCTTGCGGCGCAACCATCACCTGTTGATTAATTGTAGATTGCAATACTTGTTTGAGTTGAGATCGCTGAGAATAACTCGAGGAGAACTGAGTCAGGTGTTGTTTCAATTCTGCCGGTTCCCACTGTGCTAAAGCAATAGAAGATTGATTAATTCCCAGCGATGCCAACCAGCCAGATTGAGTTGTTGTGGGTTCAACCTCGTTGCCGGCTAACTCACCGGTGGATAAATTCAAAGTCCCCTCAGCCACTTGTTGATAAGCTTCCGATTGAGCAATACTATCGTAGGTGCGATCGACTCGTCCACTGTTAACCGCACGAACACCATCAGCAATCAGGATCAGTTGTGGGAGTTGTTCTGGGGGTAAGACACGACGTAGAATTAAATCCACCACCTGAAGTGTCGCGCCATTCACCCCAAAATTAAACACCTTTAGCCCTCCATAACCCTGACGTTTGAGTTCTTGCTCCAAAACAGCCGGATCAACCCCTCGTAGCGCCCGAGAACTGCCAATAATTAAAATATCTGGGGGTTGTTGATGTCGGGCAATATAGTTTTGATAACGGGCCAGTTGTTCATCCAGTTGAGGACTGTTGAACGTCGGATAAATCTGGGTAACATTGGCAGCAGTGGCGGAAAACATCTCAGGGGTAGGGGTCGATGCTGTAGTTGTCAGGAGACTGTCATCCCCCCCAGAATTAACAGCAGATTGTCTGCCTTGGGCCTGAATCAGTTGGGCGAAGATTAAATCAGCCTGCCAGACCAGAAAACAACCTAACGCGCCCCAAGCCACAGCTAAACCCGCTTTCTGAAAAGGCATCTTCGCAGCATTTCCTGACTGATGAGCCATTGAAACCGGGTCGGCCGTTGAAAACAAACCTGTTGCCATTAATCGCTGCTGTAGCCAAACTGAGCTGACTTCTAGAGGATTGCGCCCAGGGGAAGCTGATTCAGTTTCGGATAAGGAATCTTCCTCTGTATCGAGGTGAATCAGCGGTAGGTTGGGACGGAAGACTAATTCCCCAGCTTGGCCTGCTAACTCATCAGCCTCGGTCGTTGGCGGCGCAAACTCCATCTGGGCTGTGGTGGGTTCGGTCTGAGTCGATTCTAGGCTGAGTCGATAACGCCAGAGGGGAGATTTTTGACCACTGCGACGACCATAAATTCTTGCCCCGGTTAAATCTTGAATCTCAGCCGTGCGTAAGAATTGGACAATTGGGGGGACCATCTTCGATTGAGAGGGACAGGTCGGCCCTTGTGTCATCACGTGTAACAGATTTCCCTTCCGCAGCAACATTACCCGGATACCGCCTGTTGCCAACTTCACCTCTAAGTTGGGGTTAATTAAACGGCTAATCAGAAACTTTAATGCCGATATATCCCCTTGTTGGGCTAAAGTCAAAGCACTGGGTTGTAAATTAAGCCGTTGCTTTGCCGGTAAATTCAGCCAATCTATCCACAGCGGTGTATCTGAGTCGGTATTATTTTTTGTCTCCTCCACGCCATAAACCGTGGCGGCTTGAATCCCTTGAGGCGCTAGTTTTTTGAGAACTGGGGTAATAATCCCCATCACTTGAAATTGATCGGGTCGTTCAGGAGATTGAGACGGTTTCGCACTCGGATGATAGCAAACGATATGTAGGGTAGACTCTTTCAGGGTAGCCCGACAAGTAAGCTGTTGAGGCGACAAGCGCTGATTGAGTAAAGCTGCAATGGCTAAAGCATCTCCCCATTTTCCCCATGCTTTGAGGATTTTTTCTTTTGGAGTTAAATCGACCCGTAACATCCAGTCAGGTTTGGGTTCTCCCTTGACCTGGAGTAGAATGCAAGCATCCTGATAATTTTCCAGTTGGAGTTCGCGCAGTTTTTGGGAAATCGGTTCAGCCAGTAACGAAGGATCAGGACTGTAAGCCGATTCACATAACACCCAGAGTCGCTGTTTTGGCAACACTAAGGGCGCGGCTTCTGGATCTCGGCGACGAGATAGATTGCGTCGTCGCACTTTCACACTCACCCCTAACCCCCCTAAAATCTGACTGAGATGGGTGGCGATCGCATTGGGATGTCCTTGACGCGCTAAGGCTTCTGTAGAAACGGTTGGGACATTTTCTGTAACGTCTTTTTCGATATTTTCCGTTACGGGTTGAACCAGGGGCTGCCGAAGCGCAGAAGATGGAGATGAAAGGTTTGTTGGCGCTGACACTATTGAATTTTCTATTACTGTCTTAGGTTGGGTTCCCACGTTTAAAGCAATTGGTTTTGGATCTGGGGTTGGCGGATCTGAGTCAAGTTCAGATGGATAGTCACTTTCCCCAGCCGAAACAGTAGAATCCGGATGCGCCGCTGAGTGTGAGGAAGACGAACGACTAAACCATTGGGTTAAGCGGGTTGAGAGAGGTTGTGTGTTTTTCTTTGGCGGTGGAGGAGAACCAGAGTGTGATTTGGTTTTCTGCCCTTTCTCTGGGGTTTGTGGAGTGGGTACGGTTGGTGGTGGTGGTGTGGGTTGGATCGCTTCGACTGTTTCCTCAGATGAGTGCTGAGGTGGATCGGGTTGGATCGCTTGGTGATAATCTAGCTTAACGGTCCAATCTGGGAGTTTTGAGCCTGTTTTGCGACCGCTGAGGAAGATTTTATCCAAAGCTGGACTTTTGCCAGGCAGGCAAGATAAGAATGAGTTTTGCTGTAATGCCTGAGACACTTTTGAGACGGTTTGCTGTTCTGCCAAACCTTGAGGTGCTTCGTACAATAGGTACAGATGATTATTCCGCAACCGAACTTGTACAGTTGCAGTATCTGGTGCAATGGCAAATTCTGCCCATTGGCTCACCTTTGACCAATCTAGTTGTAAAACACTCCCACGAATACTCAACGTTACTCCGGATCGCGTTTTCGAGTCACGATATGAATCAACCACCTGAATGATACCAGCCTAATTTAGATCTGTGTAGGGACATTCCATGTAACATCATTGTAGAGATGTTTCACACAGATAATATATCCCTAAGTTTGCTGTCTATTCTGCCATAGTTAGCGCTCTGGCAAGATAACAATGAGTTGATTATCTGTAATTTGTTTTACCATTATTATTTTCATCTTTACCCATGACCCAATCTACACCTGAACCTCAATTAGACTCTCAAACCTCAATCCATACTCAATTAAAAATGCCTTCAGACTGGCTCATTAGCCTGGCTACCACTCCTGTTTTATTGGTTTTAGGGGGAGGCAAGGCTTTGGTTGATACCGTACTGGATTTAAGCCAAGCCAGCGAAGAAGTGTTTCGAGGCGATCGCTTACCTGTACTGAAGTTTCCCTCCGAACAGGAAGATTAGGAAAAATAGTTATTGGTTGTTCGTCATTTCTGATTGGAAGGTACTCCTGTAGCAGTCCCTCAGACGGTAATCTACGAATGGCCAATAACCCCTAAGCAATGACCATTTTGTAACGATAGTAACAGCAAAAAAATTTTTTTTAAATTATGAAGCTGATTAAAACATAGCAAGTATTAATGTGGTATGAGAAACTAAGCCATAAATATAAACTGGATATTATTCTTGACAATTTTAGGAAAAAATATGAGTTCATTGATCGAATTCTCAGAACAGATTCCCAACAGTGTCACTTCATCCGCTACCCCATCTACTACCTCAGATTTATTTTTACGCAATCGCCTTAAGGTTGTAGAAGACTTATGGGAATCGGTATTATATCAGGAGTGTGGTCAAGAATTGGTGGATGTATTACGCCAAATGCGAGCCATGACTTCATCGGAAGGACAAGCTTCTGCGTTTGAAGAAGCCAGTGATGTCTTGCAATTAATTGAACAACTTGATATTAGCTCAGCCATTCGTGCAGCTCGTGCTTTTGCCTTATATTTTCAATTGATTAATATCGTTGAGCAACATTACGAACAACGCGATCAGCAACTGGCTTATTCTCATCGTAAACCGCATCAAACCTCAGTCGAAGCGATCACCACACCTGAGTCGGACTCTATCTTTGACCAACGGAATCAACGCTTTTCTGATGGGGAAGAATACCCCCTAAATTTATCAGATTTAGCGATGGAAAATAAAAAAGATGAGCGAGATTTAGCCACCTTTGACTATTTGTTTCCCATGTTACGGCGGTTGAATGTTCCGTCTCAACAAATTCAACGGATGATTCAGCAGTTAGATGTACAATTAGTCTTTACCGCACACCCGACTGAAATTGTTCGCCATACCATTCGGACCAAACAGCGCCGGATTGCTAAAATTCTACAAAAATTAGACCAATACGACGAAAACTACGGTAACATTAATCGGGATAATTCTAGCCAAGCTGCGATCGCTTCTTCGTTGATGGCAGAACTTCAAGAACAACTCACAGAAGAAATTCGGCTGTGGTGGCGAACAGATGAATTACATCAATTTAAACCCACGGTTTTAGATGAGGTGGACTATACCTTACACTACTTCCAAGAAGTCTTGTTTGATGTGATTCCGCAACTCTATCAACGGATTAAATATTCTTTGCAAACGTCTTTTCCGCGCTTGAAGCCGCCAAGTTATGATTTTTGTAAGTTTGGATCTTGGGTGGGTGCAGATCGAGATGGTAACCCTTCTGTTACGCCTGAGGTCACGTGGCGAACCGCTTGCTATCAACGTCATTTGGTACTAGAGAAATATATCGATGCTGTTGAACATTTAAGTGAACTGTTAAGCCTGTCTTTGCACTGGAGTGATGTTTTACCCGGTTTACTGGAATCGTTAGATCGCGATCAAGTACAGATGCCGGATATTTACGATAAACTCGCTATTCGTTATCGTCAAGAACCTTATCGGCTGAAGCTTTCTTACATTCAAAAACGCTTAGAAAATACACGCGATCGCAATTGGCAACTGTACAACAGTGATGAGTCAAGCCGCCAAAAAGATAAACTATTGAACCCAGAAAAAGTAGGGGATTTTTATCGTTCTGGGAAAGATTTCCTCGAGGAGTTACAGTTAATTGAACGTAACTTACAAGAAACGGGTATTCGTTGTCGGGATCTCGATAATCTCATCTGCCAAGTTGAAATTTATAGTTTCAGTTTAGCCCGTTTAGATATGCGTCAGGAATCTTCTGTACACTCTGCGACCATCACAGAAGTGGCAGAATATCTGCAAATTTTACCTAAACCTTACGAAGAACTTTCAGAAGCGGAACGTACCGAGTGGCTAACCAGTGAACTTCGTACCCGTCGCCCCTTAATTCCAGCAGAATTACCTTTTTCTGAACGCACTTGTGAGATTATTAATACGCTGCGGGTAATGCGAGAATTACAGCAAGAGTTTGGGCCAGAAATTTGCCAAACTTACATCATCAGTATGAGTCGAGATGTGAGTGACTTACTGGAAGTGATGCTATTGGCAAAAGAAGCGGGACTCTATGATCCAGCAACAGGAATTGGCAATTTACAAATTGTACCGCTATTTGAGACGGTAGAAGATTTGAAAAATGCCCCTAGGGTAATGAAAGATTTGTTTGAATTACCTCTATATCGGGCATTACTGGCAGGTGGATACGAATCAAACGCTACAGATCCCAGCAATTCATTACAAGAAATTATGCTAGGGTATTCTGATAGTAATAAAGATTCTGGCTTCCTCAGTAGTAACTGGGAAATTCATAAAGCCCAAAAAGCACTACAAACTGTTGCAGAATCCTATGATGTTAACCTGCGGATCTTCCATGGCCGGGGCGGTTCTGTGGGACGGGGAGGGGGCCCAGCCTACAAAGCAATTCTAGCCCAACCGGGTAAAAGTATTAGCGGCCGAATTAAAATCACCGAACAAGGGGAAGTTCTGGCCTCGAAATATTCCTTACCCCAATTGGCATTGTATAACCTCGAAAGTGTGACTACAGCGGTGATCCAAGCCAGTTTATTGCATACGGGGTTTGATGAAATTGATCCCTGGAATGAGATCATGGAGGAATTAGCGGCGCGATCGCGGTCTTGTTATCGGGCGTTAATCTATGAACAACCCGATCTGATTGACTTTTTCAATCAAGTCACCCCCATCCAAGAAATTAGCCAACTGCAAATTAGCTCTCGTCCGGCTCGTCGGCGCGGAGATAAGAAAAAAGATATTTCCGGTTTACGGGCGATTCCGTGGGTATTTAGCTGGACTCAGAGCCGTTTTCTACTGCCTGCCTGGTACGGTGTGGGAACCGCCTTACAAGAGTTTGTCCAACAGCAACCGGAAGAACATCTGAAGCTATTGGGATATTTCTATTACAAATGGCCGTTTTTCCGCACCACTATTTCTAAGGTGGAAATGACTTTAGCCAAAGTAGATTTACAGATGGCGCATCATTATGTGGAAGAATTGGGTGCAGCGGACTGCAAAGAACGGTTTGAGATGCTGTTTGAACAAATTACCCAAGAGTTTAACCTGACCCGAGACCTGGTGTTGCAAATTACCAACCATCAACGCTTACTCGATGGTGATCCGGTGTTGCAGCGTTCGGTACAGTTACGCAACGGCAATATTATTCCCTTGGGAATGTTACAAGTGGCACTCCTCAAACGGTTACGTCAGCATGGAACGTCTTCGTCTCCGGGTGTGATTCATTCTCGTTACAGTAAAGGAGAATTGTTGCGGGGTGCATTACTCACCCTCAATGGAATTGCTGCGGGAATGCGAAATACGGGTTGAGGATTGATTTTGTCAAAACGAAGGAAGAGGGAAGATGGAAGACGGAAGACGGAAGACGTTTTCAGGCTTGGTTGTTGCAAGTAGCCTCCACCAAACTTCTGTCCGTCTTACTCATACGGGGCTTGTATCATCAACCGGGTTGGAGTCATCTTGTTATTTCATAGCTGCCCTCTTCCTGCAATATCCTCCTTGAACGGAGTTGCCCCGGTCATTTGTTTAGACAAAACGGATAATTTGTAGGGACAATTTAGGTAGCGTTAGTTGCTGAAAATAGATTGTCCCTACTCTGTCTCAAAAGTATCAAATGATTAGGTAAAGTTAAAATATGATGCTGTTAGAGACAACTCATCCGGATTAGCCGTTTGGATAATCGCAATTAACTCCTGCTGATTATCACTTGTCAGTACTAAATTAACGCTTTGCGCCTCAACCTCGAGTTGATAATCTTGAGGATCTCCGTGTAACTGAATAATATCTTCACTCGGGTCAAAATCAGCGATCATGGCATAATCTGCTATTCCTTGTCCGAGGTAATAAGTTTGATTCAAATCAGCCAAAATAAAGCAATCTGCCTCAATTCCACCCGTGAGAATATCCACTTCTCCCGCGCCTGGGTTAGGAGAGTCTGGATCAACTCCGACTAAAATATCACTCCCTTTATCGCCAGACAATTGATCGTTACCCATACCACCGACTAAAGAATCATCTCCTTGACCGCCATAAACCGTATCATCACCGTCTCCTGCGATCGCAAAATCCTGATTTTGATTCCCATTCATCCAATCATTATCTTGCTGACCCCATAAAAGATCATCTCCTTTATCGCCAAACAAGTGATCTTCTCCGGTTTCTCCTGCCAAAGTATCCTCATCTTTGCCGCCATAGAGGGTATCATCTCCATTGCCGCCATTGATCCAGTCTGTACCCTGATTTCCAAACAGTTGATCGTTACCAGCTTCTGCAAATAATTGATCGGCTGACCCCAAACCAAAGATGATATCTTCTCCCAGCAAACTATTGATGATTTCACTATTGTCTGTACCGAAAACTTGGTCGTTTCCATCGCTTCCCGTCATGGATAAACCGCTAAATTCTGGAGGAGTTGGACCCGGACGGTTAAGAGTTTGGGGGTCAATAATTGTTTTCGCGACATCGGGATCGGGAGATGATCCCTCATCTTCATCTGTCTCTGGATCGGGTTGTTCTCGTATAATTGGCGGTAAGTCTCGAAGATTTTCATCATCTGACTCATTGGGATCGGGTGTGGGTTCTGGTGTCGGGGTGGGTGTGGGTTCTGGTGTCGGGGTGGGTTTGGGGTCGGGTGTGGGTTCTGGGGTCGCAACAGGTTCTGGATTGGGTGTCGGTGTCGGTTTGGGATCGGGTGTCGGGGTGGGTTTGGGATCGAGTTCGGGTGTGGGTTCTGGGGTCGCAACAGGTTCTGGATCGGGTGTGGGAACAGGTTCGGGTGTAGGAACAGGAACAGGTTCTGGGGTCGGTTCTGGATCGGGTGTGGGAACAGGTTCTGGGGTCGCAACAGGTTCTGGATCGGGTGTGGGAACAGGTTCTGGATCGGGTGTGGGAACAGGTTCTGGATCGGGGGTAGGAACAGGTGTGGGAACAGGTGTGGGTTCGGGTGTAACTTCTGCTAAATCATTAATCGTAATCGTAAAAGTTGTTTCTAACGATAAATTAGGAGAACCACTATCTGTACTCTCAACGGTAATTTCATAGCGATCGCGTTGTTCAAAGTCTAAGTTACCAACCACTTGCAATTGATCGCCGACAATATCAAATACGCCTTCTCCCCCATCAACTAAAGCATAGGTATAAGTTTGATTCGGATTTGGATCAACAGTTGTAAATGTTCCAATTACGGTTTCTGTGGCAACATTTTCATCAATATTTTGAGAAGATAAAGTAATCTCTTCTGGGGGGAGATTGACTTCAATCACTTCTAAAGTATAGCTTTGAGTCTGATTTAATCCCAGCGGATCTGTAACTTGCAATTCAATGGGAATAGAACCCACTTCAGTAATTGTCGGTGTGCCGGAAAGGGTAGCAGTACCATCCCCATTATCAACGAAATTTAACCAGTCTGGGAGTTGAATGGCATTTAACGTAATTGCATCAGCGTCTGGATCGTTGGCGGTAATTGTATCGTTATAAACTTGATTAATTTCAGTGGTTGTAATGGGTGTACTAGTAAAGCTGGGTGCTTCGTTAATATCATCAACTGTTAAATTAAATACTGTATCAAAGAACAAATCCCCAGAGTCTGTAGAACGAACTCGCAAACTATAATTATTTTGAGTTTCAAAGTCTGGAATAGTGTTAATAAACAGTTGATTTCCCTCTATGAAAAAACTGTTATTGTCTGTGTCTCCAACTCCTGCAACGAAACTATAAATTTGCTGATCATTAATATCTGGATCGGTTGTTGTTAAAGTCGCGATGGCGCTATTGGCTGGGATATTTTCGACAAAACTTATTTCACTGAGGTTAATTTGAGTTGGGATTTCATTGATATCCTCAACTGTAATATCGAGAATACTTTCAGTAAATAATCCGCCTGCATCTGTACTTCTAACTCGGAGACTATAAGTATTTTGGGTTTCAAAGTCAGGAGAATTATTAATAAAAAGGCGATCATTTTCAATCGTAAAAGTATTATTATCTACATCTCCATCTCCTGCCACTAAGGTATAAGTATGGGTATCATCTGCATCTAAATCAGTGGTTGATAAAATTCCAATTTCTGTTGCCGCAACACTATTTTCAGCAATAATATTATTAGATAAGGCTAAAGCAGTCGGCGGGTTATTGTCGATTTCTCCTTCCACAGCAACTAACACCCGTACCATATCAATACCATCTCTGGCTGTGACATCGAGAGTGACTGTATTCCCTTCAAAATCGGCACTATCGCGAGTTCCATCTGGATTATTATTATCCATTCCGCGCGGGCCAAACTGACCGACATCCGGATAAGTTACACTGTCTAAACCGAGAATATCGTTTGTTTCGAGTAATTCGGTACTACCACCAATTACTCCTAAAATTGGCTGGTCAAATATTACAGTGGCTTCAGCATTAAAAAATGTATCTGCGTCAACAAACTCTGGTTCTAAATAAACATAATAACTACTGAGTTGAGTTCCGGCTGGAATCACCCCGGCTTGTAAATCCCAATCTGCGGTATCATTAATGGGGACATCTTCAGGAAGTACAAAGTTTTGTTGTTCTTCAAATATTTGTAAAACAGGTGCTTGTTCACCTCTGACATTTTCAGGCGGATCAATAATAATTGCTTCCCCTGTAATTTGTGGATTGGTGGTTGGAGGAGTTTCGCCTGAGGTAATGACACGAACCGGATCGAGTCCGCTATCATTTGAAATACTAACTTCTATTATATTTCCGTTAATTTCAACTATATCATCGAGTTGAGTAAAGACTTCTTCTTTATCTAAGTGAGTTCCGTCTAAATCAGAATAAATTGTATTTTCTAACCCGAGTAAATCATTGGTTGCGAGTAACTCATCACTCCAAGCAATTACCCCTAAAACTGGATTTTCAAAAGTAAATGTTGCAGTGGATCTTAATCGCGGATCTTGAGCCGGTGCTAAGGCAATATAATGACTATTAACAACTGTTCCCGCCTCAATCGTTCCTGCTATTTCTTCCCAATCATCTAAATCATTAATAAAGATATCTTCTGTTAGAGTAAAGTTTTGTTGTTCATCAAAAGCTTGCAATGAATCAATGCGGGGAATTTCAAATCGACTGACATCATCTGGGACTTCATCTGCTTCATAGAACAAGACTTCATCTGTAAAATCAATAATTGCTTGTTCAATTTCTATAATCTTTCCATCCAGAATAACAATGGCAATATCGTTTTCATTTCTCAACTGTTCAAGTTCTTGTTCATTCAGGGATTTACCTCGAACTAAAGCAGAGAAAATTGCCCCTTCATCACCTGGGGTTTCTTTCTGATTAATTTGAGTATCTAACCAATGACCTATTTCTTCTAGAAGTACATTTGCAATGGCTAAGGGATGACTTTTGCTATGTCTTTCTAGGTATTCTTGAGCTAAATAAATCGTTTGATTTTGTTGAGCATAAGCACCATCTGCACCCGATAATTCTACGCTTGAGCGAATTTCAACAGGAGGTAAATTTGTAAAGTTATAATTTCGCCATTGAGTTTGAATTTGATTGAGTTGTTTGAAGTTAACTTGCTCTCCAAACGTTGTAGAAATAATCGTTTTAAAGTTGTCTTGTTGTACTAAACTGAATAATAAATCTTTGGTTAACTGAATTCCCTGATTGAATAACATTGGTAGATGTTTTATGAAGAGTTGATTCATTGTTCTCGTTTTACCCTGTACTGAGTGATGTTGGCTACCCGCAATAATTGTCGTTAATGCTGTGACCCATTTATTTGCTATTATTGAAGCTGAATATTTCACCTATAATTATAAGTGGTACTAAGATCAATTAGATTTTTCAGCTAATTCCTTCAATCATAAATGGGTTGGCAATCTAAGTAAAATCCTGGCTCGTTCTCTTAATCTTTATCTCATGCTGAACTTAGCATTGAGGACAATACCCTTCTGTTGTTAATCTATTTAGAAACCCTGATGCTAAAACAAATGAAAAACCGCCCTATAAAAAATTGAGTTGCACAACAGAAGGATATAGGAAGCGGATTTTTGTTTTTATGATTATAAACCTAAAGTTCTAATTTTCCAAGTCTAGTTTGACCCATAATTGAGAATTAAACCCTGCCCTAGTTTCCGATATAAAGTCAGTCTATGATGACCAGTTAACATCAGTTATTTGGCTATATATATATTCAACAGGTAGTGCTAAGAGAATTTAAGTGTTGATCAAATTTTGTAATTTCAAATTTTTACGATAAATTTAACATTCTGTCAAGTCATCAATAATTAGAATTTTTATCACATATCTCTTTTTATCAAAAACTAACCTTATATGATCCGATTTCATGACATCTCCTCGGCAAATCAGATGGCAGTCTGTTATGATATTGTTAAATAACAATCGTTCATCTCTCAGTTAATCTTTTCCGAGAGACGGAAGTAAGGAGCTTGCTCCCGAAGGAACGCGCCTCTTAGTTTCACTACGGTTTATCATTGGAGGCGAAAAGCATGAGAATGCATCAAACTAATCAATTTGACTCGGATACCCAAAAGCAAGTTCCCTCAGATCAGTTTAACTTTAACTTTGATCTTTGGGCTAAGGCAGTCAGACAACAAATGCTAGAGGCATTACAAACTCGTTCAGAGTTGATAGACTCAGATGAAGTGGATGAGGATGAGGATTTATCAGACGCTTTAGATGATGAATTAGAATAGATTTCTGTCTAATTATCATAACTCTAAAGATTCTCTCACTGAACTGAGGCAATGACGATCATGTCTAACAATTCTGCCTCAGATAACGATGGTACGTCTAAGGTTTGGGCTTTTTCCCATTTTGAACCGGGATCTGCACCTAACAGGATATAATCTGTTTTAGAACTGACTGAACTGGTGATTTTTCCCCCGGCATTTTGAACCAATTCTTTGGCTTCATTGCGTTTTAATGTGGGTAATGTTCCGGTAATAACAATTGTTTTTCCCGCCAAAGGTAAAGATTGAGGTTGAGGTGGAGATTGAGTTTCAGCGCTAAACTTTAATCCAGCAATTTTTAGTCGTTCAATTAACGTTTGATTGGCTTGTACTTTAAACCATTCTGCAACAGATTGGGCAATTTCCGGGCCAATACCATAAATGCCTTCAATCTTTGCCGCAGAGGCTGCCATTAATAATTCAACTGTGGGAAATTCTTGGGTTAACACCGTGGCATTGACACTGCCGACGTGACGAATTCCTAGTCCATATAATACTCTAGCCCAAGGTTGATTTTTAGAGGTGGCGATCGCCGAAACTAATTTTTTAGCAGATTTTTCTCCCATCCGTTCTAGGGAACTGAGTTGTTCTATTTTAAGATCATATAAATCTGCCACAGACTGGACTAAACCATTCTCGACTAATTGCTGAACAATTTTATCGCCGATGCCGTTAATGTCAAGGGCATCCCGACTACACCAATGGCGGACAGAACCTCGTAAGATTGCCGGACAGGAAGCATTAATACAGCGTGTCACCGCTTCATTTAGGGGCTGTACAACGGCTTGCTCGCACTCCGGACAGTGATCCGGCATTTTTACCCTTTGGCTGTTCTCTGGGCGAAATTCAGGCAGAACCCGCACGACTTCGGGGATGATTTCCCCCGCTTTGCGAACCACGACTGTATCCCCTAAATGGATATCTAACTCAGCCAGGCGATCGCGGTTATGCAAGGTAGCCCGTTTTACCGTAGTTCCGGCTAAATGAACCGCTTCTAGTTCGGCAACTGGGGTTAATGCCCCCGTACGTCCCACTTGAATAGTCACTGCTGTAACGCGAGTGGGGGCTTCTTCTGCGGGATATTTGAGGGCAATTGCCCAGCGGGGAAATTTTTGGGTAAACCCGAGGTGTTGTTGCAAAGATAAAGAATTGAGTTTAACGACAACTCCATCGGTCATGTAAGGCAGGGTTTGCCGCCGAGTTTCCCAGTCTTTAAAATAGTCTTGAACATCGGTTAATGAGACACATTGTTTGCGGTTAGGATTGACTTTAAATCCTATTTTTTGCAACAGTTCTAAACTCTGCCATTGAGTTTGAGGTGAGTGGGTTTCATCCGATAAATGTAAGGTATAAGCAAAAAAATCAAGTCGTCGTTGGGCAACAATACGAGAGTCTAACTGACGTAGAGTTCCAGCGGCAGCATTGCGAGGGTTAGCAAAGGGTTGTTCTGCGTTTTTTTCCCGTTCTTGATTAATTTGTTCAAAGATATTTAGGGATAAAAAGACTTCTCCTCGAACTTCTATTTTTGCAGGGGGAGAGGGATGATTTAATCGTAAGGGGATAGATTGAATGGTTTTAATATTTTGGGTAATCTCTTCTCCTGTTATTCCATCCCCGCGTGTGACTCCCCGAACTAAAATTCCGTTTTCATAAGTTAGGGCAATAGCAGAACCATCTATTTTTAATTCACAGATATATCGCGGATTTTTCTCGGTTTCTCGGGTTTGATTTTCTTCGGTTAATTTCTGCCAGCGATCTTGCCAAGTCCTTAATTCTTCAAAGTTAAAGGCATTTTCTAAACTATAAAGTGGAATATTGTGACGAACGGACTGAAATTGAGTGGCGGGTTGTTCTCCGACTCGCTGAGTCGGGCTATCTGGACTAATTAAACTGGGGTATTGAGTTTCTAAAGTTTGCAATTCACGATATAGCTGATCATAGACTGTATCTTCCATGATCGGGTGATCTTGAATATAGTAAGCGTAGCTGGCTTGTTGCAACTTTTGCCGCAGTTGTTGAACCCGTTTTTGAATTTCAGCAGTTGGTTTTTCCACTTTCTTGATCACTCTGGATTTACAAATTCAGTTCTGTTAACTCACTAAATTTAGGCAAGTGATTTGAATGTTCTAATTCTTCATATTTTCCATTGGTGCTATCGATAATTTCAGGCATATATTTGTTACTTTCTTGTAAAATACGTCGCTCATTTTCTACCTGAAAAACGTTAGCATAAAGATTGGCAATGATTTGCTTACCTTCTTGAGTCAATTCTAAATATCGCAGGGCAGCCGGAATATAAGGAAACACGCCATTCCAATAAAATTTAGCGTAGTTTGCCCGCAAATCTCCGGGGGTTTTGTAGCCTAAAACTTTATTGGTTCCCACTTCTTCAAACTCGTAAAATAGGGCGCTAATTTTATTTAAATATCTTTGATCGCTGAGTTGACCAATTAAATCTGCCGCCCTGGCTAAGCCTGAATAGTTATGGCGATCTTGATGGGTTTCGTCTTCGGGAACTGGAAAACGAGTCAATTCAATATTACGTTTAATTTGTTCTGCATCAATCAGTTGATGACCGCCAAAACGTTCGTCAATGACTAATTTTCCCCGATCTACATGATAAGGGGTAAGACTCGCTGAGGTAGCCCCCGGTAGAATGCTTACCATGCCTTCACTAATACCTGTGGCGTAGATATTATCGGCTTCTTGGTCTTTACGACAGACTCCTTTGACATATCCAATGTCATGACAGAGTAAAGATATGGTAAAATGGAGCCAGTCCTCCGGTGTTACACCCCCCTCTCGGATGTGCTTGCCCCGCAAGATTTCTTGGCCCACAAGCGTTACTAACATAGTATGTTCGATATTGTGGTAGAGGGCATCGCTATTGGCAATATTTTCGAGCGCCATTGTTCCAGCCCAGGCAATAATTTCAGGGTAATTGGCTTTGAAGCCGCCGTAAGTCCGTTGGTAACCCTCCTGTAGTTGGTGAACAAAGGCATCAATTAGAATGGCAGTGGTATTTAGCATAACCGCAATTGAGTGAATACAGTAGAACTGAGAAGCTGCTTGAAATCGGAATCTATCACTAAAGTCGATAATCCGGTTGCTCGTTCCTTTTCAGGGGTTTAGCGTGATTCATGAGGGATTACCTTATAATTATAAGCAATAAACTAACTTTGTTCAGGTCGGAAAACACGCAAAAAATTATCCGTTTCAGTGATAAAGTTAACATAGGGGTGAAGCATCAGCAGAGTAATCTCAGCCCGAAAAAAGAACCAGATAACTGAGGTGTAAATCTTATAGATAGGCTAGTTTGAAAGAGTCAGCCGCCCCAATGTATGGTCATTTTTGATCGGTTCAATACTGAAGTTTAATTGAATACTGTGGTTACAGGAGACACCAATTATGACAACGCAGGTTTTTGTTGAACTTATAGAATATTTAGAATCTTTACCCAGCGAGGAAGAAACAATGGGTGGAGGCGGAGATGGAGGCAGCGGAGGAAATGGAAGCGGAAATGATACGACGGAGGGGTCATCCGGCGGAACCATCAACGAAGAGACCGTTACTGACCCAGACGGCGATACTCTATCTGGTACTTTAGCACGCGATCGCTTTATTGGTGGAGAAGGTGCAGATTGTTTGACGGGTGCGGCGAATCAAGATACGTTGTATGGGGGAAATGATCGCGATACCCTCCTGGGAGAAAACAGCAGAGATCTACTCTTTGGCAATACATTTACAGATTCGATTTTAGGGGGTGATGGTGACGACAGTATTTATGGCGGGAAAAGTGGTGATGTGCTTTTCGGGGGGGCCGATCAAGATTTGATTTTTGGTAATTTGGGTGGAGATAGTCTATTTGGAGAGACTGAAGATGATCGTCTCTACGGTGGACAAGATAATGATTTTCTATCGGGGGATGAAGGAGATGATTATCTTTCGGGAGATTTAGGAATTGATACCCTCATTGGGGGAATTGGAGAAGATTCTTTTGTATTGAGTGAGAATACCGGGGGAGATTCGGAATTTTTCGCTGATCGAATTTTAGACTATACTCCCGGAGAAGATGAAATTCTTTTAGCAGGTGGCTTAACAAGGGGTGATTTAGAATTTGAACTGGGAGAATTGAATGGGGAGTCTGCTGTGATTATTTTAACCGATGATCCAGATGATCCTCAATTTTTAGCCTTTGTTGTGGGTGTGGCTGAAGATGATTTAGATTTTGTTGTAATTTGATCAAATCAGCCATCATTATTGTTGAGATCATTTAAGATATTATCCTGACTGAATCATTTCTTAAATTTAAACAATGTTAGGGTTTCTCAACTTAAATAAATCGGCGGGTTTTACGTCTCATGATTGTGTAGCGCGAGTCCGGCGGATACTACGATTAAAGCGAATTGGACACGCTGGAACGCTTGATCCGGCTGCGACAGGAGTGTTACCCATCGCCATTGGAAAAGCCACCCGGTTAATTCAATTTTTACCGCCTCAAAAGGCTTATCATGCCACAATTCAATTTGGAACCACAACGACAACAGATGATCTAGAAGGAGAAGTCTTAACCTCTCAACCTATTACTAATTTAAGCTTAGAAGAAGTTAAAACTATCTTACCTGATTTTATCGGTAAAATCCAACAAATTCCCCCCCGTTATAGTGCGATTCAAGTTGATGGAAAACGCTTGTATGATTTAGCACGAAAAGGGGAAGAAATAGAGGTTCCGGTGCGTACGGTTGAAGTGTTTAATATTGAGATTTTAGCCTGGCATCCGGGAGAATTTCCCCGCTTAGAAGTAGCAATTGATTGTGGTAGTGGGACTTATATTCGTTCTATTGCCAGAGACTGGGGAGAACGGCTAAAAACAGGGGGAACTTTAGCGCAGTTAGTCCGGACAAAAAGCAGTGGTTTTGACTTAACAAATAGTCTAACTTTAGAGGAATTAGAAACTCAAGTTCACGGGCAAACGTTTCAACCGTTAGATCCAGCAATGGGATTAAACCACTTAGCAAAAATTGACTTATCTTCTGAAGAAGCCAAGCGATGGTGTCAAGGACAAGTGATTTATGTTTCGACTGAAATAGATATTCAAAATCCGATTAGAGTTTATCAACAAAATCAGCAATTTTTAGGAATTAGTAAAATTATTAATTCTGAATCCGGTTTAGGTTTAAAACCTCAGGTGGTTATTCATGCTCAATAATCTACTTTTTCAACAGCATCTAACGCTCGAGGATTAGAAGCATCTCGTAATTGTTCGGCTTCATTTAAGGTTTGTTCTGGGTCGGGTTGATTGGCTTTTTGAACATAATTAATTTTAAGTTCTTCTAACCAATCAGACATCCATTTTTGTAATTCGGCTTGTGTTTTTTCATCTTGTAATTCTTGCCGTAATACTTGCTTAAAATTACTCACCAGTTGTTCAAACCGTTCTCGTCCTTCTAAATCTGCATAAGAAGAGGCTAAAACATCACAGGTGGTGGTGGCTAAATAGTCAGAAAATTGATCTAAGGTTTCAGCCGGAATGCCAGCAAGTACCGGAATTTGTTGTAACCCTTTATAGAAATCTGAACCTTGAACGGCTTCTGCTAAACTATGACGTAATAGTAATTCTAAATCGGGTTTAACTTGCGGTAATACTTTATAAATGGTTAGCTGTAAAATCCGATCTGTAATCGCATCAATTTTGTCTATATTGCTGACTTGTACATAAGGAGATGAATTCAATAAAGATTGAGTCATTTCACCCGTCTCGATTGATTCTTTCGCTTGATTAATCAGTCTTACCATTAAAAATGTTGAGACTCTATCGGCTAAATAGGCAGCAGGTTCATGGGTGGTTTGAGCCAAAAATCGCTCCATATTCACTAAGCCAGATTTATGTAATCTTACGGATAAAGGAATGACTCTTAACCATCGCCAAGCCGGAATTAATAGAATTGCATCATACCATCGTCTGAGTAATGCATCTAGCCAATTTGTATTTGGGGTTTTAATCGAATACCACAATGTTCTGCTCAAATATTCAATGGCAAAAAATAGGATAAAATATAGATCGATGATGATAAAGTTATCGACATATTGACCCGTTTCATTAATCGCTCGATAATAATTTACCTCCATTAACGGACGAATTTGTTGATTGAAATACGAAAATGCTTCTGCTGTACCAACCTGATTTAAATAGTCCTGACTCCAAAAGGTTGTAAATGCTTGACGCGCTGAAGTGGTTTCCATATAGGATTCCATGCGCCGCTTTAACTTCGCAAATGTACCAAATTTATTGGCTGCGCTAAATGGATTTTCTAGTAATATTTCCTCGCTTTTTTGTTGTAAAGATTCGAGTAATAACTCAGTTGATGAACTGGATAATTGATTCTGAGAAAGGTTGAAAGCTAAACTATCAACTGTTTTCAAATATTGAGTGGTATCCGGATTGGGTTCTATGCCTTTAACCGGATCATACAATCTAACTAAACTCGGAATTTGCTTAAAATAAACATCCCTAAAAGAAATATAACTCAGATTAAATAAAACTAATACAAAATTGGCGAGAGTAATTAACGCAACTAATTTACTCCACCAACTCCATCGATTTAGTTTGTCTACTTTCATGATGCCATTAATTAATTCATTGAATTAATAGTTATTAAAGATTATTTATTCCAGCAGTTTACTGAAATAAAGCTAGACATTCTTCGGCGAGTATTCCAGATACAACTTTAATTTTATGAAACCCTTTATCGATAATTGTTTGGCAAGAAATATTAATTTGTTCTGAACCAATATTTAATAATTGTTCGACAGAGGCTCCATAAACAATCTCTGATACACCCACCCAAACACAAGCGGCGGCACACATGGCGCAAGGTTCACAAGTTGTATAAAGCGTATAACCTTTCAATGCATCTAAATCATAGTTTCCTATTTTTTTAGTGAATTGACGAAGAACATTAATTTCTCCATGAGCAGAAACATCATGATCTTGCTGTGCTGTATTGTATCCTTTCATCACCACTTTGTCATCTTTGACTAATACAGCGCCATAAGGCATATCTCCCTTTTTCGCTTCTTCAATTGCAATTTTCATGTAATCTTCGTGATTCATATTTTTATGGTTTCCCCATGACTTTAGCTATAATAATATAACTGATCTGTCTATTAAACATCTTTCTCTAGATTTATTGACGCTCAATTGATAGAAATTTTTATTTTTTCTTCGTTTATTAGATTGATTTTGAGTAAATATTCTGTGATATACTAAGAACTAGACAAGCATCTCAATATTCATACATCATAGGAACAAAAGTTATGACTGATAAAAAACAATTATCTGGTACAGAACTGATTGATTGTGCTAAAGCAAATGCCAAACAAGGAATTAAAGCAGCGGCTTACTATTGTGGTTATGGAGAAGATTTAGCGACTTTTCAAGCAAGTTTAAAGCAAGCCTGCGAAGATATTGGGGTAGAAATTAATGAATTAAGCGATCTCATTACCGATCAACAGATTGTTAAAAATAAAGGTGGACTTGAAATTGCACCGGATAGTCCTTCTTCTCTATAAGTATTAATATCAATCTTTTTTTTAGATTTATAAAATAGAAAGATAGAGAGTGCTCAATTTAATCTCTCTATCCTCTTTAATCATTTTAAAGAGTAGATGTTATAGATGCTCTCAATAGATTCTTAAGCTGAATAAATATTATCCTGAGATGATGCTTTGTGATTGCCTTCAGGGATATCATCGTTATATTGCTCTTGATTATAGAAGTAAAGCGTCCGAATTGGATAGGGAATACTAATCTCAGCTTTATCCAAGGCAAACTTAATAGCAATAATTGCTTTTGTTTGAATAGTTCGGACTGATTTTTGCTGGGATTTTGTCCAATAACGAACAATAAAATCAATCGAACTATCGCCAAAATTAACCACATCAATTTCAGGTTCAGGACTGTCTAAAACCCCTTCAACTTGCCCGATTGTACTTTCTAAAATTTCAATAGCCTGCTTTAATGAAGTATTATAATCAACCCCCACGGCTAAATCTGTTCGTCGAGAACTAAATGCAGTTCTAACTTGGACGGCGCTTGTAAATACCGTTGAATTCGGTAATAAAACCTGTTCTCCTGTATAGGTTTTAATTTTTGTTGTTCGGATATCTATCTTTTCAACTGTTCCTTCATAATCACCGATAATAATCTGGTCATCAATTTTAAAAGGTTCTTGTAAAAGCAGTAATACTCCAGCTAAAAAGTTTTTAAAAATGTCTTGAAATGCGAAACCAATCGCCACAGAACTGAGTCCTAAAGTAGCAACTAAATCTCCTAATCTTAACCCAGGAAAGGCAATCACACAGGCCATTAATACCCCTATCACCCAAGTGGTAACGTGGCTTGTTTTTGCGAGCAGAAGCTGTAAAGAACGACTCCGAATTGTTTTTCGAGTGATATTAATAACAAGATTTTGAACAAATCTAGCAACGTAGCGAGTTAAAAAGATAATCACTAAAGCAATAAGAAATGCAGGGATAATCTTAATACTACTTCCTACGATATCTTGTAGGCTTTTTGTGGCTGTATTTAGTAGTTTATCTATCATAAAATATTAAAGCAATTCAAAACTTCGTACAATTTAATTGATCAGATAATAATTGTCATCCATCAAAAGATATAAAAAATGATAATGCTTTGATTTTTAATTGAATTAAGTTTATGATCGATCTGAGGGTTAATCTTCAGGATTTATTCAGTATGAAGTGGGACACATTAGGTGTAAGATAACTGAATATCAGCAATAGTAGCAAAAATCAATCACTGAAACAGGGCGGTTTGAAGATGCATCAGATGACTCATCACCCCATCCTTTCAAATATTACATCAGATTCTTGCCAGAATTCTGCTTTCAATGGGAATGATTTGATTGTTCATTTAGCGAGTAATGCCTTAAACTTTCAAATTCCGGCTTCATGCCATGTATTTACCCCGCTTCAACCGGACTTACAACAGGTATTTGGCAGCTATCATTATGCTTGTCAAAATGTTTACCAACTTTGGCTTAGTCTTAACCAAGTTAATCAAATAGCCCAGATTTGTCAACAAAGTCCGATTGGTAAAAAGTTACCGACTGCCTTGTATGTTCATGTTTCCGCTGTGTCTAAACTTAATCCTTTACTACGTTTAGCCGAACAGTGGGGACGTTCTTTTTTACCGACAGATTATCAAACCACAATTATTAAATTTCATACGAATCAGCTTGTTATTTCCTATCTGTATTATCCAGATTTTGATCAAAACGCTCATCCTATTTTAAAATCCAGTATTCAAGTGAATTTACCCTGGGGTAAAGTTAGAAAAAATAATTATTTTCTAAGCGATAATCCCCCTATTCTTCATCGCAAAGAAACATTTGTGACAACAGAATATCCTCATTATCAAATGTTCTCTCAGTTAACCCAAGACGAAGAAAAGTTAGGGTTACTGGATAAAACAAATAGTACAGCTCAGAATAATACTTTAGATTCAGAACGGCTGTATCAGACCATTGGAACATACAAAGGCTGGCAACAACATCTAGAAAAAAATGCCGTCGAAATTCATCAACATCAAGTTATTTCTAATTTTAATAACACTCAACCAACCCCATTAATTCCCACGATTGAACGACATAAAGCCGCCCTAGTTCGCAAAACATTATCCCGCCCGGTCAAACTCTGTTTAGAAGCTGAACTCTTTCCCGAGTCAGCTACCTTTTTTGATTATGGTTGTGGTCATGGAAGCGATGTTAAATTGTTAGCAAAGCAAGGATTTAAAACAGCCGGATGGGACCCTTATTATGCACCCAATCATGATTTAAAAACAGCCGATATTATTAATCTAGGTTATGTGATTAATGTGATTGAAGATCAAAGTGAACGTCGAGAAGCGTTATTAAATGCATGGGAATTAACGAAAAAAGTTTTAATTGTTTCTGCACAAATTTTAATTGCTGATCGCGATCGCGGTGTGATGGCTTATAGTGATGGTGTGATTACTCGACGAAATACGTTTCAGAAGTATTATCAACAAGAAGAACTCAAAACTTATATCGATCAAGTCTTAGGTGTCGATGCTATCCCGATAAATTTAGGCATTTATTTTGTGTTTAGGGATGAGTCTCAAAAAGAAAGTTTTCGGGCCTCTCGGTTTCATTCTCGGGTTCGTTCTCCTCAAGTTCGTCAATATGTTAAACGGTTTGAAGATTATGAAACACTGCTACAACCTGTGATTAATTTTGTCAGCCATCGGGGTCGTTTACCCGTCTCGGGAGAGTTAGCAACCGAATCTGAAATTAAAGCAGAATTTAATACTTTTTCCCGCGCTTTTAAAGTTATTTTACAAGCAACCGATCCCCAAGAATGGGATATTATCGCTCAAAAACGTCGTCAGGATTTATTAGTCTATTTAGCCTTAACTCAATTTAGTTCTCGTCCGAAACTCTCTCAGCTTGAACCGATTATTCAGCATGATATTAAAGGCTTATTTGGTAGTTATAAAGCCGCTTGTGTTCTCGCTGATCAAATGTTATTTAGTATTGGTGATTTACAAAAAATTGCTCAATGTTGTCAACACAGTGAAGTCGGTCAAAAGCGTTCTGCTTCCCTATGGGTTCATGTTTCAGCCTTAGAACAACTTAACCCATTATTACGCTTGTATGAAGGCTGCGCCAACCGCACAATTGGTCGTTTAGAAGCAGCAACTTTAGTTAAATTTCATACTAAAACGCCAAAAATTACCTATTTATTTTATCCAGAATTTGATAGCGATCCCCATCCTGTTCTCTCAACCCGTATGGAAATTGATCTCCAAGATCTTCAGGTGACTTATCGCGGATATGATGGACCTAATTCCCCGATTTTGCATCGCAAAGAAATGTTTGTCACATCGGATTATCCGTTGTATAATAAGTTTGCCAAATTGACTCAACAAGAGCAAGATTGGGGATTGTTAGACGACTCGAAATCGATTCAAACTCGTCAAGGATGGTTAAACTGTTTAGAAGAACATTGCGCTGAACTGAAAGGTCATCGCGTACAGTGGCGTGCAGATGCCGATCCTTATAAGCTTAAATTGTTAAAGTCAGCGGTTCGGGCTCGTCGTAAATCAACTCAACAATGATCTCCACCGAACTCAACATCCAGATGGAGATCACGAATGGCACGATTTAAAAAGGTTTTTTTATTCAACAGAACTTAAAGCAGGTGTTGTTAAAGGTTCCGGCATGGGTATACGAACACTACGCTGGGTAATGCGTTGGTGATAAGCTGCCGCTGCGGTTGTCATATGAGTTTCCTCAACAACCGGTAAATCTTGATCAATTTGTAGTCGTCTACAAGGGATGGTATCCGAGATAATTGCACTTGCCATTGCACCGGTGTGAATTTCTAGCATCGCTTCTGCAACCGCTTCAAACACCAGGCGTTGTCCGGGGAAGACGACTCGCTCAAAATACCAGTTAGCAATATTACTGATGCGAGCGATCTGAATGGTGCTGGTGGCGTTAACATAGCAACATAAAATTCGGTTGGCGGTGTTAGATGGTAGAGGATCTAGAATTTGAGCCATAGCTGCTAAGGAGGTGTGTTAATAGGTCATTTAAACTCTATAGACACGCTAACACTTTACGATCCCCATTGGTTGTAACTCCTACTACCAATCGAAAATCATACTGATTCTGAGTCCCAGCGGTCAAGAAAAATCTTGTAATTCTCTGCTTAACGCGACTTGAACCCACTTTTTATCCTCAGTCTGTTCAAAATGCTCTGTTAATCTGCCTTAATCTCTCGTTACCTCAGCTTCATATTTTTTTAACAAATTTTAAGAATCCTAATCATTATCCAGACTATCGCGAAAAAAGTCTAAAATATTGTTAAGTAATATAAACACAATTCCTGTCAAAATCGAATTTCTACTCAGATTCAGCATGATCTGCAACCGTTATGAACAATAAAATTCTTTATGTTCGCCTGCCTTGTAACCCCATTTTTCCGATTGGTGTGGTATACCTAGCCGATCACGTTCACAAACAATTTCCCGAAGTTGAACAGCGGATCTTTGATTTGGGGGCTGTTCCTCCCCTAGATTATCAACAAGCCCTAGATGCCTGTGTCGATGAGTTTCAACCCACCTTACTGATCTTTTCTTGGCGAGATATCCAAATTTACGCCCCAGTTGGTGGACGCGGGGGTAACCCGTTGCAAAATGCCTTTGAATTTTATTATGCAAAAAATCCCTTCACCAAGTTACGAGGCGCAGTCGGAGGTTTACGCCTAGCCGCGTCTTACTATACTGAACTCTGGCGCAACCAGGGTTTAATTAAACGCGGTTTGAAACGTTCGCAACAATACAACCCCCAAGCGCGGGCTGTTGTGGGTGGTGGGGCTGTGAGTGTATTTTATGAACAACTGGGCAAAAGCTTACCCAAAGGAACCGTTGTATCCGTCGGGGAAGGAGAAGCTTTACTGGAAAAACTATTACAGGGTAAAGATTTAGCGGATGAACGTTGTTATGTTGTCGGTGAAACCACACCGCGCGATCGCTTAATTCACGAAAAGCCCGCCCCAATTGAAAAAGCCGCTTGTAATTACGACTATATCGAAACCATTTGGCCGGAATTTGAATATTATTTCCAGGATCAAGATTTTTATATCGGGGTTCAAACCAAACGGGGTTGTCCTCATAACTGTTGCTACTGCATTTATACCGTAATTGAGGGTAAACAAGTCCGGATTAACCCGGCTGATGAAGTCGTTGCCGAAATCAGACAATTGTATGATCGCGGTATTCGTAACTTCTGGTTTACCGATGCCCAATTTATCCCCGCCCGTAAATTTATTGATGATGCGGTGGAATTGTTGCAAAAAATCCTTGATGCGGGGATGGATGATATTCACTGGGCGGCTTATATTCGGGCCGATAACCTGAGTCCGGAGTTATGCGATCTGATGGTAAAAACCGGAATGAACTATTTTGAGATTGGCATTACCAGTGGATCTCAAGAATTGGTTCGGAAAATGCGGATGGGGTATAACTTGCGGGTTGTATTAGAAAATTGCCGCGACTTAAAAACAGCCGGGTTTAATGACTTGGTTTCGGTGAATTATTCCTTTAACGTGATTGACGAGACCTTTGATACCATTCGTCAAACTTTAGCTTATCACCGAGAATTAGAGAAGATTTTCGGGGCGGATAAAGTCGAACCTGCGATTTTCTTCATTGGTTTACAACCCCATACTCACCTAGAACAATATGCCTTCGATCAAAATCTACTTGATCCCAGTTATGACCCCATGAGTTTGATGCCGTGGACAGCCCGTAAATTATTGTGGAACCCCGAACCCTTGGGATCATTTTTTGGGGAAGTTTGCCTGCAAGCTTGGCAACGTAACCCGAATGATTTTGGTCGGGCCGTGATGGATATCTTAGAAGAACGTTTGGGTCTTGCGCCCCTGCAAGAAGCGTTACGCGCCCCCATCAAACCGGAGAAGTCAACAGATAAATCATTAGTGAAAGCGTGAGTCGTGATCTGTATCACTGATGGCGGTTGATAGGGTTCACAGTAAGATCGCCATTCCAGTCACCCTAAGTTCTCGTTAAATTCACAACAAACCCGGACTTTTATCACTGAATGTTATATCCAATTGCGGGATACTAAGCATAGTAAAAGGAGTAACGGTTTCTCCTCTTCTACTGCTAGTTCTCAATCCACAGCATACCTTCCCTTGGCAGCCTGATCATAGGCTGCACTTTTTTTATGTATGATGGGTTTAAGATGTTGGCAGCCCGCCCGACAAAAAAGCCCCACCAGGAAAAAGGCAGAGCTGTTAGACTACTATTTCGAGTCAAATCGCCAAAATAAATTTCTAAGCTTTACGTTGACGCTTTGCACCGATACCCAGAGCGCCAACAGCCAATAAACCTAAAACAGTGGCGGGTTCAGGTACAGATGTCACTTGATCGATGGTACCAATGGTGACATCATCTAAACCAAATCCATCTTGACTGATGGGGCCGTTAGCCAGGAATTCCACACTTGTAAATAGCTTGTCAGTATTGAGATAACCAAAGTAGAGTTCCGCAGCGTTTGTTTGACCGTGAGCAATATCAAAGGTTTCAGTTGTCTCATCTTCAAATGTGAATTTCAATTTAAAGTCATTGTTACCCGCATCACCCATATCAGTCGCATAAAATCCGAATGCAGCCTGCGCTTGATTAAAATCAATAGAGTAAGTATCTTGAACCTGTTCTGCGAAGGTTAAGCTCCAATAGTTTTCCCCAGATGTTGCGTGCAGTCCATTAAAATCAGCATTTCTAATTACTCCACCTCCGGTTAAAGTTGCTGTGCTAGATCCAAAATCAAGAACAATTGGATTCTCTTCAGAGGCTTGTTGTCCTAAAGTATAATCTTCAAAATCTTCGGTATAGATATTATCAAAATTAGATAAAAAATCTTGTTGTGCTTGAGCCGCTAGATCAACATCATCACCTGGCTTGGTTTCTCCAAAGAAAATATTACCAGATGCTTGAGCTTGACCAGTCGTTGCTGCAACGAATAAAAGTGCTGAACCAATAACTGTTGCAAAGTTTTTCATTTCTATTTCTTGAACTCTACAGTTATAAGTTAACAGTTAATTTTGATTATAAAATCCGGGAAAATACTGATTTTATCTTGATTAAAGTTATGTTTTAAAATGAAAGATATTATCAAATTTAGATCTTAACTTATTTGCTTTATATAAATTAATAATCAGTTTTATTTTATAGTATCTGGAACTATATATAGCAATTCCTTTATCATTTGTAAAAAGTATCATAATAGATAAAATACTAAAAACCTTACCCTTTTCCCTTTTTCAATGAGGTATTTTACACAACCTAAATCGGATTGCTATGTATTTATACAGATATTGTTTGGTTTTTGGAACACGATGAAAAATTTTATTGCAATTTACACTACAAATATAGGGTTTAAAGCTGATAGAGAATCTGGGATAATTTGAATCGTATAAAGAACCGCCATCGGCAATATTTAACGAGATTTCCGCTCCTGAAGAATTCTCAAGCTTGATATACTAATTCATTAATATATATGCTCAGCCGATGGGGAACTGATAGCAATCCTATTTAAGTCGTGAATGTTGCTAGTGAGGAAAGCCAGGACGCAGATGGTAGATGGCAGGAGAGATGTTCACAAATGATTCAGGATTGCGATATGATCTTTGACTGCAAACAACATCTCATCAAGTTGTAAATCCGTCATGAATTGCCCACCTGACTCACCTGACCCCTGGCTGGGATGCCGTTTTCTGTAACGGAAACCCAAGTTGTTCTCGTTGTTCGAGGTAAAGTTGAGCGGCTTTTCGGGCTAAGTTACGAATACGACCAATATAACGAGTTCGTTCAGTTACAGCAATCACACCACGAGCATCGAGTAAATTAAAAGAATGAGAACATTTCAATACATAATCTAAACTAGGCAAGACTAAGCCTTTTTCCACCAGTTGTTTGGCTTCTTGTTCATATAATCCAAATAATGTAAACAACAATTCTGGGTTAGACGCTTCAAAATTGTAAGTACATTGTTCAATTTCTCCTTGTAGATGGACATCTCCATAACTGAGGGTATCTGTCCAAGCAATTTTAACCATCGCCTCCACATCTTGCAGATACATCGCCAGTCTTTCCAGTCCGTAGGTAATTTCAATCGAAACGGGACGACAGTCAATGCCGCCACACTGTTGGAAATAGGTAAATTGAGTTATTTCCATCCCATCTAACCACACTTCCCAACCGACACCCCAGGCCCCCAGGGTGGGAGATTCCCAGTTATCCTCCACAAACCGAATATCATGATCTTCGGGATGAATACCCAACATCCGCAACGAGTCGAGATAGGTTTCCTGAATGTTATCGGGAGACGGTTTAATCAGAACTTGATATTGATAATAATGTTGGAAGCGGTTCGGATTTTCCCCATAACGGCCATCAGTGGGACGACGACAGGGTTCGACATAAGCCACCGACCAAGGTTCTGGGCCAATTGCCCGTAAAAAGGTATGAGGATTCATGGTTCCTGCCCCTTTTTCGGTATCATAGGATTGGGCAATCAGACAGCCGCGATTGCTCCAAAATTGATTAAGCGTTGCAATAATAGATTGAAAGTTCACAGAATGGTTTGAGATTTTAGTGTTAACAATATTGACCGCGTTGTCGCTGGCGCATCGCACCTCACCGAATTTAATTCCGGTGTACCGATGACTATTTTAGAATATTTTCAATAAGCCTCATCATAACTTGAATAGAATCGGCTAGCGCCAGGGTTAATTGAAAGCTAAGTTTTTAGGCTTGGGAAAAAAGTTAATCTTTAGGAAAACTGGAGAAATTATCAAACACAATCAGGTTATTTAATGCAATATTATTGTATATTTTTATTTTAAAATTTATATCGAAATAGGCGATAAATCAGCCAATTGTTCCACCTTGATATAACAGTATATTTTTTTGATGTTTCTGCATCCTAAAATTCAGTCGCCGCTGACGGTAAGCTGTTCAACAAAGGGAAAATCACCTCAGAACACCTCTGTTGCGGGGGTTCTCAAGCTGTTGAGTTCAAGGGAGAGAACCTCATTAAAAAACCCCTGTCTTGCTGAGAATGACAGGGGAAATTAATTTTAGTAAAGGGTTAACTCAAAGCAAATAAATTATTGCTTTTTCTTAAATCCGCTTAAGAAACCACGAATTTCTTCTGCAGCAATATCTCGGCCACCCAATCCGAATGAGATGGCGATCGCCACAGCAATGGCACCGAGGAGTAAACCGAAGGCCAGATTAACAATATCACTGGCAATACCCATCATCTGTAACGCCATAGCGCCAACAAAGACGATAATTGCGATTCGAGCGGTTTGAGCCAGTATCTTGGAACTCCCAGAACCTGAGCTGTAAACCAGTCTATAGGCAAGGTTAGCAAAGTATAAACCGACTGCAAACACGATCACACCAATCAGCACTCGGCCAGCAATGACGATAATTTGTTCTAAAATCAGCGTCAGAGAAGTTAGACCTAGAATATCGGTGGCGGTGACCACAGCAAATAGGATGATTCCCACGAATGCCACAATCCCGACAATTTCTGAAGGGGTTTTAGTGCTGCCACTGCTAGATTGCAGTACAGTCGGTTCTCCTACCTCAGAAGCCGCAGGGGGTGTAGAAACGGTTGAATCAATCGGGGGAGTAGATTGTAGTCCTAACCAGTAGAACAGCTTGTTAAAGCCAAAACTAGTGAGGATGCTGGTAATTAATTCGCTAACAAAGCGACCAATCACGTAAAATACTACCAGAATCACGCCAGCGGCGAAGATTTGGGGAATGATGTTCAGCACTTGGCTTAACATCTCGATTGCGGGGACAGAAATTGCATCAATTTGCAGTGCATTTAATGCCGCGATCGCAATCGGAATCAGAATTAGAACATAAACAACCGTTCCAATAATTGAGGATAGACCTTGAGTCCCAGTTGCTTGGGATAAACCAAATCGGCTGCCGAATTGATCTGTACCAATGGCAGTGAGTAAGTTAGTAACAATCTTACGAACAACTTGAGCAATTACCCAACCTGTTGCACCAATTAGAATTGCTGCCAAAATATTCGGCAACATGAACAGAACTTCATTCAACATTTGCTGAATTGGACTCAGCAAACCCTGTAGGTTCAAAGTATCCAGAATTGGCAGCAGGAAGAGTAAGAAGATAAACCAGTACAGCGCATTTCCGATTGTTTCGCTTAAGGAAAACTGACTCGTTGTTGAGGTCGTTGTGCCGGTGACTGTTGTGGTTGTTGTATTATTGCCCACCTGGTTATTGAGGCGGCGATCTAATCCGAAAGTGTCTAGGACTTTAACCACTAATGCTCGGACTAAAGTAGCTACAACCCAGGCTATACCTAACAACGCTGCTGCTGCGAGTACCCGAGGGATAAATGCAGTAATCTGATTGAGCAGTGAAGTTAACGGGCTAGATGCAGAACTTAACTGGAGTCTTTCGAGGAAGCCAATAATCGCAAAGAGGAAAATTATCCAGAAGACAATGTTACCAATCCAGTTTTCAACTGGCAAAGCATCTGCGTCAGTCCGCCCACCAGATACCCAAGATGCAATCTTGTTATCTACATCGGTTTTTTTGAGCAGACTCTTGACTAAGGCTTTGGCAAACAGGGCAACAATGTAACCGACAATCAACACCGCTAGGGCAATGACGATATCCATTACACTAAATGATCCAATTGCTAGTCCCCCAAGTCCGAGTGGATTAGCACCTCCTTGTTGGCCTAGCTGAAGGTGGGAGGATGTTAACATCCTACTCCCCAGTAACTGGGGTATTTCGTTGTAAATTCCAATCATAGCTCTCTAAAATGAGGGAGTCTCAATCACGGTGGGGATCAACTCCCCTAAACTGTTTGATTCAGACCATTACCAATAGAACAATCAGAATTTTAACCGAAAGTCCTGTGAAGATATTAAAGCAATTGTCTATTAATCAAAACTCTTTTTGATACATTTTGTACAATTACTCTAGATGAAGATCGGGGACGAGGAACCCAGAGGGACTTCGTAATTCTCCTTTTTTCTTCTTTTTTGTATGCATAACGACTGTAATATCGTTATACCAGTAATGATCTGCCTATAGCTTGAAGGTTATGATGCCATCTCGTCAAGTCTTTAAACAATCAATTCAGATTCAGGCCAATGCCACCCAAGTTGAACGCTGTTTAACAGAAGCAGAATTAATGCATCGTTGGCTTAACCCCGCCCTCAGGTGCGATCCGATTGGAGACTGGAATCCCTCTTTAGGGGGAGAGTTTCGCTTTGTGATTCAGATTCCGCTCTGGCAACCCATTTTAAGAAGTACAGTGATAGAACGTGAACCCGGTTTAATCGTTTGGGGGTTTAACGGGTTTTTCAAAGGCTGCGATCGCTGGGAATGTCAACCCAATGACCAGGGGACAATGCTGCTCAACCGTTTTGAATTTGAAATTCCTAACCCGGTCGTTGCTTTTGGCTTTAATCAATTTGCTGCGGGTTGGACAAAAGCAGATATGGAAGCTCAACTCCGTCGTTTGAAACAAGTGGCTCAGCGCCTAGGTCAATCGTGATTTATTGGGGGTGATTTGTTATCATTCTATGACTGATTGCCTCTTCATCGGCAGGCTGCCGCGTGATCGCGACTCTCTGAAAGCGGATCAAAATCGCCTCACACCTGCTGCCGACGAACAACAAATAACCCAGGATAAATCACAACTTACCTTGTTTTTATTAAAGTGAGTGTTCTATCTTTTGATATTCCCTTAAATCTCTATCTAAGTATTAAATATTTAATTTTAAAAAATGGCAAAAACAAAAAAAACAGATATCAAAACCCATTCAGACATCAATTTAAAAGATCCACAATATTATTTTAACCGGGAATTAAGCTGGCTAGAATTTAACCGTCGTGTACTTGCAGAAGCACTAGATTCTCGGACACCGCTGTTAGAACGTTTAAAGTTTTTAGCAATTTTTAGTTCTAATCTTGATGAATTTTTCATGCTGCGGGTGGCGGGTTTAAAACGTCAAGTTGAAGCGGCTGTAGACTCTTTAACCCCTGACGGTCGTACGCCACAACAACAGTTACAAGAAATTCACCAGAAACTTCATACCATGGTGTTTGAACCGCACCAATATTTTAATCAAACGATTAAAACTGAACTAGCCGAGCATGGAATTCATTTACTCAATTATATTGACCTCAATCAAGAACAACGAACCTACCTGAAAAAATATTACGAAGATCAAATTTTCCCCGTATTAACTCCTTTAGCCATTGATCGAAGTCATCCCTTTCCTTACCTTTCTAACCTGAGTCTTAATTTGGCTGTAATTCTACAAAATCCAGATACAAAAGAAGATTTATTAGCACGGGTTAAAGTGCCTAAACTCTTACCTCGGTTTGTCGTGCTGCCGGAAGAATTACAAATAAAAGAAAATGGTCAATCTGCTATCTGGATGGGTGTTCCATTAGAACAGGTTATTGCTCATAATTTAGATTCTCTATTTCCCGGAATGAATATTCAAGATTATTATCCTTTCCGAATTACTCGAGATGCAGATTTATCGGTTCAAGGAGATGAAGGAGATGATTTATTATTAGCAATTGAACAAGAACTATTAAAACGTCGTATTGGTGGCTCGGTGGTTCGGATTGAAGTCAATACCACAATGCCATCGAATCTGGTTCAAAAGTTAGTTGAAGAAATGGAGTTAGAACCTGAGGCAATTTATACAGTTGAAGGATTAATTGGTTTAGGGGATTTAATGTCTTTAATGGGGTTACCTTTACCGGAATTAAAAGATGTTTCTTGGAGTGCAATTACGCCTCGCTGGTTGAGTGAAAGTGAAGCCGTGAATCATTTTTCACCCAATGGAGAAGAAGCAAAAGATATTTTTGCCGTGATTCGTCAGCGAGATGTATTAGTTCATCATCCCTATGATTCTTTTAGTGCAACAGTTCAACGATTTATTGAACAAGCTGCTTATGATCCAGATGTGTTAGCGATTAAAATGACGTTGTATCGCACATCAGGGGATTCTCCGATTATCAAAGCATTAATTGATGCGGCTGAAAATGGGAAACAAGTTGCAGCTTTAGTTGAATTAAAAGCACGATTTGATGAAGAAAATAATATTCAGTGGGCGAAAAAATTAGAGGCTAGAAGTGTTCATGTGGTGTATGGTTTAGTGGGGTTAAAAACCCATACTAAAATCGTGATGGTAGTTCGTCAGGAAGCGGGAAAAATTCGTCGATATGTTCATATTGGCACCGGAAATTATAATCCGAAAACAGCCAAGCTTTATACAGATTTAGGGCTTTTAAGTTGTCGCGAAGAATTGGGAGCAGATTTAACCGATTTATTTAATTTTTTAACGGGGTATTCTCGGCAAAAATCTTATCGAAAACTACTGATTGCTCCGGTTAATATTCGAGAACGGTTTTTAAGTTTAATTAATCGAGAAATTGATCACGCTAAAAAGGGAGAAACGGGTCGTATTGTGGCGAAGATGAACTCTTTAGTTGATCCTGAAATAATCACTAAACTGTATGAAGCGTCTCAAGTGGGAGTGACTATTGATTTAATTATTCGGGGAATTTGTTGTCTTCGTCCGGGTGTTGCAGGAGTGAGTGAAAATATTAAAGTCATTAGTATTGTGGGTCGCTTTCTAGAACATTCTCGCATCTTTTACTTTTATAATTGTGGTCAAGATGAGGTTTATATCGGGTCTGCTGACTGGATGCCGCGTAATCTAAATCGTCGTGTCGAAGCCATTACTCCCATTGAAGATCAACGTCTGGCAAAAGACTTACAAGAAATTTTAGGAATTATGTTATCAGACAATCGTCAGGCTTGGGATTTACAGGCAGATGGTCAATATATTCAACGTCATCCGGCTAAAAATGCCCCTGAAGTGAATGCTCATCAGATACTGATGGATAAGGCAGCTAATAATCAGAGTTAAATCTATCGCTGATGTAAAAAGTTAAAGTTTATGCTTTTAACTGTTGATAAATTTTGATTAATTGTTGATAATTTTGCTGAGGTTTATATTTCATTTCAAACTCAGAACGTGCCTGAATTCGCATTTGTTGAAGTTGTTGAGGATGAGTTAACGCCCATTGAACTTTTGCTGCTAAATCTTGAGCATTTCCAGGGGTAAATAATAAACCTGTTTTTTGATCCTGAATCAGTTCTGAAATGGCTCCAATATTGGCTGCAATGACAGGTGTTCCTTTAGCAAATGCTTCAATCGCCACTCGCCCAAATGTTTCATACCATAAAGAAGGAAAAACAAGAAACTTTGCTTCTCCAATGAGTTGATAAACTTGTTCTAACGGTTGTCTACCTAACCATTCAATATGAGAATATTCTGCTGCGGCTTGTTGAACTAACTCAGATAGCGGCCCATCTCCTACAATTTTTAAAGGAATTTGATGATTTAACTGTTTCCAAGCTGATAATAAAGTATCAATTCCTTTTTCTGGAGAGAGTCGCCCGACATAAAAAGCATATTCACCTTTTCCTGTTCCGACCTTAGAATCTTTAGCAATAAAGTTAGGTTTAACAACTATTTTATCCGCCGGAAAACCCGCTTGAATAAATTTATTACGGCTAAATTCTGTTAAAGTAATGAATAAATTTACCTGTTTTGTCCAGGTTTCTAAGGCGCGATGAACCGTTTGCATCGCACTCACTGCAATTGTTCCAGCTAAACTATCCCGATAACAGCGATGCTGAATTGCAGGTAAAGGAAAGGAATGATTTAAACAATCTTCACAGACTTTTCCCTCTCGAAATAAGAAGCCATTGGCACAGAGTAAACGATAATTTCTTAAGCTTTGAATAACGGGAATACTTTCTGCTTGCGCTGCATAATAAACTGAGGGAGAAATTAACGGGAAAAAATTCTGAACATGAACCAAATCATAATCAGATTGTTGCAGAATAGTCCTGACTTTTTGATAGCTTTCACCCGACCAAATGGTTCTGCCAGCAACTCGTAAATGACCTAACTGAGACACACGTTCATTATCTTCTTCGTAGACTTCAACGTGATGCCCATTATCTCTTAAAAGCTGTTCTTCTGCTTCCCGAGATTCATCTTCTCCGCCCCGAATTTGATAGCGATTATGAATACTTAAAATTCGCATGATATTTCTTTTTCCTGTGATGAGATTAAGGTTTCAGATTGACTAATATTTTGATAAAATTGGTTTAATTCTTGGGCTTTAACCGTCCAATGATAAACCTGTTGAATTCTCTGTTGTCCAGCTTCTCCTAAGCCTTCACACAATTGCCGATTTTCGACTAAGTTATCCATGGCAATGGCTAAATCTTGCACCGCTTGTTGAGGAGTTTTAGCCGTAATTTTCATCCCGGTTTCTGGGGTAACAATATCCCCCGGCCCGCCTAAATCTAAACATATTACAGGACGTTTGGCTGCCATGGCTTCTAAACAAACCCATCCGCCCGAATCATGTAAACTCGGATGCAATAATACATGAGTTTCTGCTAATTTAGAGAGGGTTTCTGGGCGGGATAAAGCATCCCAAAATTTCACCTGTTGAGAAATTCCTAAGGTTTCTGCTAATACTTTCAGGCGAGATTCTTCCGGGCCGCTGCCAATAATCCAATATTCAGTTTGAGGTAAATTAAGCTGAGCAAACGCTTGTAGTCCCAGATGAAAACCTTTCCAATGCAGCAACCGACCAATAGACACAAAGCGAAAAGGTTGGGATGGTGGGGCAGGGAGTTGGGCTAATGTCTCAATATCGCTCTGAGATAACCCCACGATACCGAAAACTTGAATCTGCTGAGCCCCTATGGGTTTCAGGCGTTGTGCGGTTTCTGAAGTAGTCGCTAGGGTCATTGCACTACGTTTTGCCGTTTGTCTGACCCAGACTCCCCGCTCACTCACACTTCTAACCCAATCTCGAACGGTTTCAAAGATTCTACCTCGTAGGCTAAACCCTGACCAGAAGGGTTTGGGGGCTGATTCTCCTCCCCCTACAGACCCCCATAAAAAGGGGACAGGCAGCAATGAAAGAAAACTCGGGGAAGAATACTGAACATAAGTCACATGATGGACTAAATCAAAATTGATTTTTTGATGGAATTGACGGGCAATAAAATAGGCTTTAATTTGCCAAAGATAATAATAAAATCGAGCAAATTTTCCAACTTTTCCCGGCTGCCATGATTGGCTAAAGTTGAATATATCTACATAAATGATGTGTAAATTATCAATTGGATGCTGGGCTAATTCAGCTTCAATAATGGGTCGGTTATTGGCGCGAGTCAGTACCCAAACTTGATGAAATTGAGCCATTTCAACGGCAACATTCCAACCCACGCCGGGTTCTGAACCTTGTCCGGGTTGACAAGCAAAAGCGGATAATAATACTTTCATTGGCATGACTCACGATAAACGTGCTATTTGTTGAGTAGGACAGTTGAGAAAAAAAAATCTCAGGTCAATAAAACAGATTTTATTTTTAATATATCCTCCAAGTTTTAGGATGGAGGAGATAGAGTTTTAGGGTTTTAGATTTGAGATGAATTTTGCAGATAGGGTCTGACAGAGTTTGTATCTTCTCCTGGGTTTTCTCCCAGAACCGCTTGATAAAAACTTAAGTATTGATGGGCAATATTAGGGGCTGAAAAATGAGCTTGAGCAAAGCTTTGTCCTTGTTGAGACCATTTTTGCAGTTGAGTTGGGTTTTCTAGGGCTTGCTGTAGTTGTGAAGCTGCAAATGATGTATGTTTTGATAAAACTAAACCCAAATGATGAGACTGAAATACCTCGGCTAAATTAATGGTATCGGCAATTGCACAAGGAACCCCCAACGCCATCGCTTCAGCAATCGAAATTCCGAAAACTTCCCAACGAGACATCTGAATATAAAGGCTGGCTGCGGTCAGCACTTTTAATTTTTCTGCGCCTAAAACAGGAGGATGAAAATAAATATTTTTCGGTAAATTACGTTGAATACGACGTAACCATCGATGGGTCTTACGCTCTTCTATTCCGTATAAATGGAATTCAATATCAGGTAATAATCGACCGATTTCAACTAAGCGGTCAATGCCTTTTTGCCACACATCAAAACGCCCTAAATAAACCACCCGAAACGGCTTTATTTTTCGTTGCCATTGATAGCCCGTTAAAGTGTTAGCAGGAGTCGGATTAGGAATCCAACGAACTTTACCTGAATAATTCGGCACAAAAGACATTAAAGCTTTCTGTTCTGGGGGAGTGACGACCGCTATCCCGGCTGACCCATAGAAATAGGACTTTTCAATTAAAGTGCTATAAATCCATTTTTTTAGCCATCGACGTTGTAGCAGTTGCGGTGTAATTGCATTTGGGGTAATCACATAAGGAATATGATGTTGTTTCAGCCGACGACGCGCCAATAAAGACTGTTGCGGGACAAAAATAGAATGGAAGTGAACCACATCCGGTCGTTTTGCCACCAGAAAAGACTGCAAAACCTGGGGATGATAACTCCAGAAACGGCTGGGAATTTCAATCCATTGCAAACCTTTTTCATCGGCGAGTTCTATCCCTGTGTGAGTGGGTTTTTGATTCAGAATTAAACTCACTTGATGGCCCTGATGAGATTGTTCAATTGCAACAGGCCAAATCGTATTATTGACCCCGTTAATTTTTTCTGGGGAAGGACTTGCCCCAACGTGCCAGATTTTCATGGATGGTTTGGCTGATTTTTGCGCTATTGCCATGACGAATAGTATTCCCCTAAACCCAGAATTTTTGTGTCATGGTTTAAGAGAAAATAGTTGTAGTGATTAATGGCATCTGCAAATTAAGCCAGAAGGCTTCATGTCCCTCAAGCTAACAATTTATTATTCTTCGCTCTTACTGCTTTATCTCATCAGTTCAGTATTGTTCTTCTCAATGACTTGCTGAGGTATGACTTCGATATTTACCGTTGTTTGCCTTTACGCAAGGAAGACAGCCCCATAACAGCCCCTAATAAACCCACAATAGTGGTGGGTTCAGGAATAGAGGTGGGGGGGTCAGAAATGGTTTTTGTTTCAATGGTTAAGGTTGTCACTCCTAAACGCGCAACAAATTCAGACGTTTGAGATGCGGTTAACATCGCCTGAGCATCTTCTAATAATGAAAAATTACTATTATCAAACGTAAAACTCCAGCTTTCAGGCTCGGGGCTGTTCCAACAGTTGTCAAATTCAAAACATTGTGCTATAAGTAAGCCATCAAGAGAAATATCGACTCCAGCACTGCTAGGGAAGACAGAGTTTCCGAAAGTTCCGGAGATGACAGCGGAAGTAATAGTTTCATTACTGCTGATTGTGTAGGAGAAAATCCCCACTAAATCTTGAGGAGTCGGGAAAAGTGGTCCTCCATCGAAGTTATATTCTGGTAGAGTAGAGCTCAAGGTGGCAGCATTAGCTGCGTCAGTATGAGAAACTGTGCCCAAAGCCACGAAAGCGGCTCCAGTCACAGCAAACGAGAGTTGCTTAGCAACTTGTAATATCGACATAAAATTTTTCTTTAAAAACTGAGTGGTCTTTTGCTGACAGGACTCCAATGAAAAGTGAGTCAGTAGTTCTGTTGGCGATAACTGGTAGAAGACCTAATATAATTATGCTTAACTATTTCTTCTAGTGATCTGCACCCAATTCCTGAAAATTATTAAAAATTATTCCTTTTGACTAGCTGTACCAATCGATAACCCCTGAATCTATGATGCTATTATCAATTGAGCCCAATTCATTATACTCTCGCTCTATATTATCAAAGTATATAGCTAGTTTTGGCAAGTGGTTTATCGGATCTTTACAAAAGCTTTGAAAAATTTCGTAAAATACCCGACCCAATATAAAGTTGAGTCGAAAATATGCTGTTTTAGCCTTTTTTCAGTCTGGGTTACATTACACAATATAGAAATATAAACAGTATTCCCTGATACTTTTGAGTCCATTGAAGAGAGTGAGTTTGAGATGACCTCCGAGGCTGACATCCAAATCGGTTGATAATATCAAAAAAAATGTAAACGAATAATTCAGTATTAACTTAAGTCGGGCGATAAAATCCTGCTATATCCCACTTACTCTTACTACATTAAACTTAATTGTTTCTAATAAGATATTTTGCGACTGTAGTCTGACGATGACCTGGGCCAATACACTAGGACTATACAATTTCTTTTGATGGAATTGCAATTGGTCGTTTTATCTTAACCACTCATTGCTATGAATACTCAGTCTCCATCGTCTGTTTGGATGTTTTGTCTCTCTGTTGGACTGACTGTAGCGAGTTTTGGATGTGTGTTCACTTCAACCGTTCAAGCACAACCTATCACTCCAGCTAACGATAGCACAGGAACCGAGGTGGATCAAGTTGATAACCAGTATAACATCAATGGTGGTTCTGTATCTGGCGATGGACAAAACCTATTTCATAGCTTCGAGAAATTCGGCTTATCTGAGGGAGAAATTGCTAACTTTCTCTCAAACCCCGATATTGTCAATATCCTAGGACGGGTTGTGGGGGGAGATGTTTCTATTATTAACGGTTTAATTCAAGTCACAGGGGGAAATTCCAACCTATTTTTAATTAACCCTGCCGGAGTCATTTTTGGTGCGAATGCTAGCCTCAATATCCCGGCTGACTTTACGGTTACCACTGCCACCGCTATTGAATTTGGGAATAATCTTTTTAATGTCATTGGCAACCCCGACTATGACACCCTCATTGGTAACCCCAGCGGTTATTTATTTAATGCTACCACTCCCGGTTCTATTATCAACGAAGGCAACTTAACGGTTGAAGCGGGTCAAAATTTAACCCTACTGGGGGGAAGCGTTGTTAATACGGGAGAATTATCAGCAGTAGGTGGCAATATTACCATTGCAGCCGTCACCGGAGAAAATTTAGTTCGCATTTCCCAAGCCGGACAATTATTAAATTTAGAAGTATCTCCTCTCGATACAAATACAGGGGAACCGTTACCTTTTACCCCCTTATCTTTACCGGAATTACTCACTAATGCCGAAACCGGAAACGCCACCACTGTAACCGTGAATGATGAGGGAGAAATTGAGTTAAGCGGGTCAAGTTTACAAATTGAATCTGATAGTGGAACTGTCATAGCCTCTGGAACGTTAGACGCAACAGGAATAGAAGACAGTAATGGTTCTATTAATATTTTAGGCGATCGCATCACAGTTAATACACCCATCACCACAAATGGGGGAAATATTACGTTTTATGGTGCAGTTGTTCTCGATAGCGAATCAGTTGAACAGCCATTCTTTAGCACTGGAGAAGCAGAAGGAAATATTACATTTACAGATACTATTAATAGTGCTTCTTCTGATAATTTTGCAGATCTAACTCTACAAGCCGGAACAGGAGATATAGAAATAAAAGGGATAATTGGGGATATTAATCCTCTAAATCGCTTATTTTTTAGAGGTAATAATGTTAGCTTAAAAGATTATACAGTTGATACAAGTTTTCAATCTTTTGCTCGTATAGAAGCCTTAGGAGATCTGAATCTGCAAATAGAGGAAAATTTAGATTTGACATTAAATTCAAGAACAGGTCAATTGAGTGCAGGTGGAAACTTAACGATTGAAACGCCAGGAGAATTAATCCTCGATAATAGTAGTATACGAGCTGGAGAAACCTTAAATTTAAAGACTCAGTCTCTAGAAGTAACAGGTTTTAATCCGATTGAAACGTCAGGAGAAATTATTATAGAAAGTCAAAATCTGATTTTATTTCAAGATGTCAATCTGTTTCTCCGAAGTGATATTAGCTTACAAAGTAATCAGATTGATATTGTCTTCAGTGACATTCAGAATATTTCTTCTCTAGAAACGAGAGCCTTTAATATAAACGGAGAAGTTGTTAATATTAATTCCAGTCAATTTGATACACAAGCTTTTGAGAGTTCTATAGCTTTAGATATAACGGCACAGAATAGTATTTTTATTCAAAATAATCAATTGAATTTAGAAAATATAGAATTAGCATCTCAAGGAGATATAGAAATTGAAAGTAGTACCTTAAGAATCTTAGACAATGGGAATATATTAGCTGAGAATACTATTCAAATCTCTGATAATATTGAAACCCCTGTGGTGCTGATTATCGATGAAAATCTATTAATTCAAGGAAATAGTAATATTGAAATACAAGCTTTAGATAATCCTGTATCTCGAATACAAATGGGTGGCGATTTAACATTAATCAGTGATGGTATTATTACTGGAAATGCTCGCTTTATTTCTGCTGGAGAGTTTTCTGTCTTGAATTTATCTGATGAACCGGGAAATTTAGAATTTACCGCAATTAGTTCAGACGGAATTATTAGTTCTGAAGGTGATATTACCTTTGGAGATTATCAAGGTGTTTCTCTGAAAGTTGAAACAAAAGGCAGTATTGAAGGTGGGAATATTACCATTACAGACCCCAATACAGCTTTAGAAGGAACCGACCCAGATATTCCTCTTTTAGCAGGTGGGCCGGCTGTAATTTTACGCGCAGGTTTAACAGAATTGGAAAATAATCCTAATATTCCTGATGAATCTTTAGGAGAATTAGAGACAACTTTTACAGCTTCTGATGAACCCTCATCTCCTGGAACTATTACAGTCGGAGATATTGATATTCGTGGCGAATTTTTTAATTTTGGAGGAGGTGTTATTTTATCCACAACAGGAGATATTCAAGCAGGAAGTATTGTAACAGGAGGAGATTCTCAAGAGTTTATTCCAGCGCGAGATGGCTTCGTTAACTTATTCTCAAGCGCAGGTAATATTACTGTTAATTCTATTGATACTGGAGGAAGTTTATTTGGAGGAGATATTACAATTAACGCAGCAGGTATTTTTCGTGCTATCGATGTCATCCCACAAACTAATGATTTTGCAATTATCCAGAATCCTAATGTGATTCAGATTAATGGAGAACAAGTTGTTGGAGATATTCCTTTAAGTATTGATGCATCTGCAAATGCTGGCGGTGGAAGAATTAATATTCAGCATGGAGGAGATACTTTTGCAATTGGCCCAGTCTTAACAGATACTGAAGGAAATCCTATTTCATTTGATGACCAACTAGTTGAAATTTCATCAACCGATACAGAAGGTGAAGCAACTGTATCTTTTGGTAATGATGAATTGGATGATATAACAATTAGAATTAATCCTCTCGTTGCAGAAGATGTTTCTGAACAAACTAGCTTCACCGCTGGTGGCATTACTTCCAATCAATCTAATTCTAATGCTGTCACATCTTTTCGTGACATATTGATAACTAGCGATGATTCTATCAATGATTTTAATGGAAATCCTCGCATTCAAATTGCTTTTCCTGTTCCTACTCCTGAAGT
>CAYSWY010000003.1:178821-188724 GCA_964434975.1 uncultured Lyngbya sp. | reverse complement strand
CGCCAACACCAGCGCCAACACCGACTCCTGAAGTGACACCAGCACCGACTCCTGCACCAACACCAGCACCGACTCCTGCACCAACACCAGCACCGACTCCTGCACCAACACCAGCACCGACTCCTGAGGTCACACCGACTCCTGCACCGACACCTGCGCCAACACCTGCACCGACTCCTGCGCCAACACCAGACCCAATACCCGCACCGACACCACAACCGATATCCGTACCAACACCTGCGCCAGAACCTATTGAAACCAATACAAATCCAACTGAAAACGCTAATGTAGAAGAGATTAACAATTCTATTTCAGTTGACCCTGAACCTGTAGAAACAATTCAAGAACCTGTTACAACTCCTTCAGAAGCGGTTACAACTAATCCAACAGAACAGAATGTTAATAATGTTAATTCCACACCTTCAACTCCCTCTGAACCGAGTTCTGTAAATTCAGAACCTGTGGTAGAAACTCAACCTGTTCAAACTAATATTAATGAAGTTGAAAATAGTTCTCCGAGTCCGATAGAAACAGAGAATATTGCTGTCAATCCTACCGATAATATCAATATTAATGAAACAGATAATACTGCTATCAATCCCACGGAAAATTTAGTTAATGTCACTGATAGCAATCCTAACAATAATATTGAAATAGACAATACTGCTGTCAATCCTACCGATAATATCAATATTAACGAAATTGAAAATAGTTCTCAAAGTAATATTGAAATAGATAACAATACTGTCAATCCCACGAATAATTCAAATCTTGATGTAATTAATAGTAATCCAAATAATAGTATTCAGACCGATAATATCTCAGTTGATACAAGTCCTACGATTGATACTCCTCAAACGAATAGTATTGCTGTAGATAATTCCCCAATTGAGAATCTTTCAGAATCTAGTAATTCTATGACGGCTGAATCTGATGCTGTTAGTCGTTCTTCTCAAATAGAATTAACTGAAACTGAAATTTCGCGTTCTGTTTTAGAACCGGAATACCAACAAACTGCTATTCCAGAACGATTGCTGCAAGCGGCTTGTCGTTGTTATAGTGGTAGTGTTTCTAATAATAACGAAGACTGTCAGCAATTACAGCAGATTCTAGAACCCTATCGTCAATCTCAAGCCGTTGAAATCACTTTAAAAGCTTGCGGTTCTGGTGTATTAAATTTGATTATTACTCCGGCAAATACCTCAGATAATCCAACAGAAACTTTACCTGAATTATTAACTGGGGGAAATCGAAATCAGATTACAGAAATAGAAATTGATGAGAAGGGTCAAGTGATATTGAAATAATTTTAATCGTTATAATCTGTTGAATAACTAATAATTAAATATATTTTTTTATGAGATATTTATCCTTTCAGTTTTTATCAATTAGTTTATCTGTTTTGATTTTAATCATAAATACTCAACCTATATTTTCTCAAACACCAATTAATTTAATTACACAATCTCAAATCTCAGCCACTCAAAATCAGGATATTAATCGACTGATTAAACAAGGAATTGAATATTATAAAATTGGCGAAATTAAACAAGCAATTACTTTGTGGAAACAGGCTTTAACCGCTTCTCAAGCTTCAGGTGATTTCACGCAAGAAGCAGAAATTTTAACTTATTTAGGTGCGGCTTATTCTTCACTACGAGAGTATCAGCAGGCTTTAGATTATTATCAAAACGCTTTAGATATTTTTCAAAATAGCAATAATTTACAACAAACAGTTAATCTTTTAGAAAAAATAGGAATTATTTATTATCAGCTTTCTCAATACCATCAAGCGATTAAAATTCATCAGCAACAACTCAATTTAGCCCGCCAATTAGAACAATCCATCATAGAAGTATCTGCTTTAGGAAATTTGGCAATTAGTCACAAAGCTTTAGGAAATTATCAACAGTCTCGACAAAATTTACAGCAAGCTTTGCAAATCATTCAACTATTATCTCAACCCCAGCTTGAAGCGCAACTTTGGATTAATTTAGGAAATACAGAGGAGAGTTTAGGTCAATATGAAAAGTCTCACGAAGCTTATCAGAAATCATTAGAAATAGCAGAAGAAATTAACAATCTTGAAATTCAGGGAATTGCATTTAGTCATTTGGGAATCTTAGCAGCAAATCAAGGTCAATGGGAAGTAGCAATTGAGTTTTATCAAAATAGCTTAGAAATTGCTAAAGAAGTTGAGGATGAGGAAGGAATTGGTCATTTATCTAATAACTTAGGAATTGCATATCAAGCATTAGAAAAAGTATCAGAAGCAGAGACAGCTTATCAACAAAGTTTAGAGATTGCAGACAGTCTAAATCATCAACGAATGAAAGTTGCAGCCTTGGGAAATTTAGGGGTTTTATATGAGAAATTAGAAGACTATTCTCAAGCCATTGAATATCATCAAAAAAGTTTAGTGATTGCACAAAGATTAAATCTTCCTCAGGAAAAGGCTAAAGCGTTAAATAACTTAGCTCATGTTTATTTTGAATCTAATCAACTTAAAAAAGCAGAAGAAAAACTGAGAAATACATTAGCTATTTTAGATCGGTTAAGAAATCCGCTACAAGATGCAGATAAAGTCTCTTTATTTGATACACAACTTTCCAGCTATAATTTATTACAACAAGTATTGATTGCTCAACAACAACCAGAAACAGCACTAGAAGTATCAGAATGGGGTAGAACTAGAGCGTTTGTTGAGTTATTAATTCAGAATGCTGCACCCTCAGATACCACTTCGTTATTAGCAGTTAAACCTCCGACAATTAGCGAAATTAAACAAATTGCTCGCGAACAAAATGCTACTTTAGTAGAATATTCTATTATTCCTCAAGATGAATTTGTTGCCAGTGGAAAACAATTGGGAGATGCAGCCGAAATATATATTTGGGTAGTTCAGCCGAATGGAAAAATTCGCTTTAAATCTGTTCAGTTAGATGATTTACACGTTTCTTTAAAACATTTAACAATTAATACATATCTGTCAATGCATCGGAATCAATCTTCAGATACTAATTTAAAACAGCTTTATCAGCTTTTAATTCAACCCATTGCCGATCAATTACCGAGAAATCCTCAAGAAAAAGTTATTTTTATTTCTCAATCTGAGCTATTTTTGGTTCCTTTTGCTGCATTGAAAAATAGTCAAGATCAATACTTCATTCAAAATCATACAATTATTAATGTTCCTTCAATTCAAGTATTGGCTTCAACTCATCAAAGACGACAGCAAATTAAACAAATTATAGATCAAAAAAATACCCCATTAATTGTAGGAAATCCCAGTCCAATGCCTGAGGGGTTTGCAGCGTTACCGGGAGCAGAAATAGAGGCACAAACGATTGCAAATATATTAAATACTCAACCATTTGTTAGGGAAGCCGCAACCGAAACCGTTATCCAACAACAACTAAAAACTGCTAGCCTGATTCATTTGGCAACTCATGGTATATTTGATGCTAGTGAACCGTTAAAAGGCGCGATCGCTCTGGCTCCAGATGGGGGAGATGGCCTGCTAACCGCAGAAGAAATCCTGAATTTAGGGTATCGTTTGAATGCGGAATTAGTGGTGTTGAGTGCCTGTGACACAGGACGAGGTCAAATTACGGGAGACGGCATTATCGGGTTATCACGGACATTATTAGCAGCAGGAATTCCCAGTGCAATTGTGTCTCTTTGGCCAGTCCCAGATAAGGCAACGGCTGAATTGATGAGTAGATTTTACCAGGCTTGGCAACAAAACTCTGATTATGCAAATGCGCTTCGTCAAGCGATGTTGGAGACTCGTAAAATTTATCCTCAACCGAAAAATTGGGCGGCATTTATATTGATGGGAGAAAGTCGTTGAAAAAATAATAATTCACAAAAAAATCGCTGCACCTTTTGGGAAAAAGCACAGCTTTTGATTATTTGTTGAAGTCTATCACCCTCAAGATTCAATCAAGATTAATCCTGAATGAATCAACCGCACTAGCCAGCTATTGATAAACCTATACTGGTTTATAGAATAAACCGAGATAGAACAATTCAAGAGCCTCAACTACAATAATGACATCTTCCTTTTTAGATGTCAGCCTACTTTTGCAATAATGCCCTTACTTTTACTAAATCTTTAAATTAGCCTTTAAAATTGCCTAGCTTTTTTAAAGAACTTACAAAAAGAAGACTGAAATTACTCAATCACTGAGTCCATTATGATCAAATTTTAGATGCCTCAACAGAAGTGGACACTGACGATGAGTCCAGTGGTTGACTGTCGGATGTCTTTGGGGTGTGTCTCCCCATCACTCATCCGTTACAAATAGGATTGATTTCATATAAACTAGATCAGGCAATGAGGCAAGGATAGAAAAGCGAGATTGGTACAGTTATATGGATAAAAATCAGCCAAATTGGCTACAAATTGCTTTACAAGTGAGTGGGTCGGTTATCCCAGCCATTGTACCTCGTGTTTTCTTTTGTACATTATTTGCTGTATTTATTTCTATCCTCTATCAACTCAATGTACCGCTTCCCACTCGGTTACTGAATAATTTTTTTATTCCAGATTTAGTCATAGGATTATTATTAGTTTTTCGGACAAATACTGCTTATGATCGATTTTGGGAAGGTCGAAAGCTTTGGGGAACTTTAGTCAATACAGTACGGAATTTTGCACGGCAAATTTGGGTTTCTATTATTGAAGAAACACCAGAAGATACGGATATAAAAATTGAAGTAATGCGTCTATTGGTAGCCTTTGCCGTTTCATTTAAGCTGCATTTACGCGGAGAAAAAGTTAATCATGAAGTGGCTGCTTTAACTTCTGAAGAACAATATCAAAAGCTCAAGCAGATGAATCATCCCCCGTTAGAAATTGCCTTATGGATCGGAGATTATTTACAATCTCAACAAAAACGTAACTGTTTAAATCCTTATCAGTTGGCTGCATTATTTAAATTACTCGATACAATGGTAGATGTTTTAGGGGGTTGTGAACGAATTTTGAAAACACCCATTCCTCTAGCTTATAATATTCATCTCAAACAGATTTTATTAATCTATTGCTTATCTATTCCTTTTCAATTTGTCGATGAACTATTAGGATTTACTGGAGTGATTGCAGCTATCATTAGTTTTACCCTACTGGGTATTGAAGAAATTGGTCGGGAAATTGAAAATCCGTTTGGTTACGACAAAAATGATTTACCTTTAGATGATATCTGCAACACCATGTTAATTAATATTGAAGATTTAATTTCGATTCAGCCGGGGGTTCATTGTTTAGAATCAGTATTCTCTGAAGCTAATGAAAGTCAAGATAGTAATAAGATAGTAAATTGAATGATCTGATTGACTGATCTAAAAGGTTAACAGAATCTCTAAAATGATTAACCTCAGACACTTACAGTTGAGACCCAGCTGATTAATTAATTGTTGAGAAGAAGCTATTTATGTTAAAATAAAATTCAACACGAATTTTGCTAACCTCTTTTGGCTTAATCTCAGGTCAGCAACTGCAAACATTCGTATCTGCTTATCACTAAAATCAACTTTATCGTTATCTTATTATTTCCACACTTAGAATGCCAATAGAAGTTAATCCTGACTTACAACAAGAAGTAGAACGACGACGAAATTTTGCTATTATTTCTCACCCTGACGCGGGGAAAACAACTCTAACCGAAAAATTATTATTGTACGGAGGTGCCATTCACGAAGCTGGGGCAGTGAAAGTCCGGCGGGCGCAACGTCACGCCACTTCCGACTGGATGGCAATGGAACAACAACGGGGTATTTCTATCACCTCTACTGTTCTACAATTTAACTATCAAAAATGTCAAATTAACCTCCTCGATACTCCCGGACACCAAGACTTTAGTGAAGATACTTATCGGACTTTAGCCGCCGCCGATAATGCGGTGATGTTAGAAGATGCAGCAAAAGGTTTAGAACCCCAAACTCGCAAGTTATTTGAAGTCTGTAAAATGCGGAATATTCCTATTTTTACCTTCTTTAATAAGTTAGATCGTCCGGGGCGCGATCCACTCGAATTACTCGATGAAATTGAACAAGAATTAGGCTTAAAAACCTACGCTGTTAACTGGCCTATCGGCATGGGCGATCGCTTTAAAGGCGTTTATGATCGTCGTCAACAACAAATTCACCTGTTTCAACGCAGTAGTCATGGGAGTAAAGTCGCAGTCGATACGGTTGTGAATTTAGGCGATCCTAAAATTGAAGAACTGTTAGAACAGGATCTTTACTATCAGTTGAAAGAAGAACTGGAGATGTTAGAAGAACTCGGGGATGATTTGGACTTAGAAGAAGTTCAACAAGGAAAAATGACCCCGGTTTTCTTCGGCAGTGCCATGACTAATTTTGGGGTACAACTCTTTTTAGATGCCTTCTTAGACTATGCTTTAAAACCAGGTGTTCATAACAGTACAATTGGCGAAGTTCCCCCAGAATATCCTGACTTTACCGGGTTTGTATTTAAACTACAAGCCAATATGGACCCCAGACATCGAGATCGGGTGGCGTTTGTACGAGTTTGCACGGGAAAATTTGAAAAAGATATGACCGTGAGTCATGCCCGTTCTGGTAAAACAGTGCGTTTATCTCGTCCGCAAAAGCTATTTGCACAGGATAGAGAATCCATTGATGAAGCCTATCCCGGTGATGTGATTGGTTTAAATAACCCTGGTGTTTTTGCCATTGGCGATACCATTTATAACGGCAAAAAATTAGAATATGAAGGCATTCCTTGCTTCTCGCCTGAACTATTTGCTTATCTAAGAAATCCTAATCCTTCTAAGTTTAAACAGTTCCGTAAAGGGGTTTCTGAACTCCGGGAAGAAGGGGCGGTGCAAATTATGTATTCTGTCGATGAAGCCAAACGCGATCCCATTTTAGCAGCCGTTGGTCAACTGCAATTTGAAGTGGTTCGGTTTCGTTTACAAAATGAATATGGTGTGGAAACCTTGCTTGAACCGTTACCTTATAGTGTGGCTCGTTGGGTGGCAGGGGGATGGTCAGCCTTGGAAAAAGTAGGTCGTCTATTTAATACGGCAACGGTCAAAGATAGCTGGGGACGACCTGTTTTATTGTTTAAGAATGACTGGAATTGTCATCAGGTTCAAGCCGATCATCCCGAATTACAATTAAACAATACGGCTCCGGTTGTTTCGGGTCAAGAACCTGAATCTTTATGACCTATTCAAATTCTGCATCAACTACAACGGGTTGTTCTTCTCCTGAAGGTTCAAATAGATAGAAATAAGCAAACCCTGCAGCAATTCCGCCTAAAATAGGGGCTAACCAAAATAACCACAGTTGAGCAATTGCCCAACCCCCGACAAATAGGGCAGGGGCAGTACTACGGGCGGGGTTAACAGAGGTATTGGTAACGGGAATGCTGATGAGGTGAATTAAGGTTAAACTTAAGCCAATGGCAACCGGGGCCAGTCCTTTGGGGGCGCGAATATCCGTTGCTCCCAATATAATCATTAACAACATAAAGGTGAGGATAAACTCTGTCAGAAAAGCGGCTAACATCGAGTAGCTACCGGGGGAGTGGACTCCAAAGCCATTGGCAGCAAAACCATTATCGAGGGTAAAACCAGCGCCACCACTGGCAATTAAAAACAATATTGTTGAAGCGAGAATTGCCCCGAGAAGTTGAGCCACAATATAGGGTAATAAGTCCGAAGGAGAAAAGCGTTTCCCGGCCCATAAACCAAAAGACACCGCCGGGTTGAGATGGCAACCTGAGATATGTATATGTCCAATGGCATAAGTCATGGTTAAAACGCTTAAACCAAAGGCTAAAGAAACCCCGACTATCCCAATACCGCCAGGGTTACTCACATCTTCTATGGGGAAGGTAGCAGTCAAAACAGCACTGCCACATCCGCCAAAAACTAGCCAAAATGTGCCGATAAATTCTGCGATACAACGTTTCATCAATGGCATTTGTGAAACCTCCCGAAATCTTCAACTTATATCTTCTCTTAATTCGATGACTGGTGGCGTAGAGATGCGGCTTGAGTCAGTAAAGACTCTGCAAAAGCAATAGCCTCTTGGGCAGATTGTCCACTTGCAATTTGAGCTAATTCTTCTCGGCGTTGATTGGGGTCTAAAGTGCTAACTCTAACAACTGTTCGTTGTTGTGATTGGGTTGAATTTGTATCAGCAGAAATCACCTCTTTTCTAACATGAAAATGGCGATCCCCCATGGCTGCAACGATGGGTTGGTGTGTGACACAAAGCACTTGATGATGTTGACTCAGTTGATGTAATTTTTGCGCGATCGCCCCGGCAACTCGTCCGGAAACACCGACATCAATTTCATCAAATACTAACGTTTCTGTACCGTCAATTTGAGAAAAACAGGCTTTTAATGCTAGTAAAAAGCGGCTCATTTCCCCGCCTGATGCGGTTTCACTTAAGGGTTGTAACGGCTCTCCGGGATTGGAGCTAAAACAAAACTGAATTTTATCTGCACCATGAATTGTTGGAGACATGGGAGAAATCTCTACTTGAAATTTAATATTATCCATTGCCAACGGTTGCAACTGACTAATTAAATCTGTTTCTAAATATTGGGCGGCAACTTGACGTTTTTTTGTTAATTTATCACATATTTTTTTGAGCTTTTCCTTTGCTTCTAAATAAGTCTTTTCTAAAGCTTCAATAGATTGTTCATTCTCTTGAATCTCTTTTAGTTCAGCTTTAATTTTATCAGCATAAGTAATTACATCCGCTAAGGTTTTGCCATACTTACGGCAAATTAATTTTAATTCATCAATGCGAGTTTCAACATCCTTTAACCGTTGTGGATCATATTCTAATTGTTCGCCATAACTACCAATTTGTCGCCCCGCTTCTGTGACTTGCGTTAACGCTTCTTCAATCATACTTAAAAGCGGTTGAAGAGAGGGGTCGTACTCTACCATATCTGTTAATGTTGTTTCTGCTTGACTTAATAAATCAGCCGCTGCTAACCCTTGATCTTGCTCATATAACGCCTGATAAATTTGATAACTTTGCTGTTGTAATTCCACCACATGATTGAGACGTTGGTGTTCAATTTGCAACTGTTTTAATTCATCGGGATCGCTTAAATTTGCATTGTCTAATTCAGTGGTTTGATATTGCAATAAATCTAAGCGTTGTAGCCGTTGTTGTTCAAATTGACGACGATTTTCTAAAGCAGCAGCAGCTTGTTGAGTGGCGTGATAAGCAGTAGCCACCGCTTGTGTCATTTTAACGACTTCCGACCCGCCATATAAATCTAACCATTCCCGTTGTAAACTGGGTTGTCCGAGTTGTACGGTTTGACCTTGGGCGGTGAGTTCAACAAAGCGATCGCGCAGTTCATCGACTAGCTTACGAGCCACTAAAATACCATTAATTCGGGAGCGAGTCCGCAGCTTTGAGGGGGACAGGGTAATTTCCCGACTACAAACCACTAAAGAACCATCAATTAAATCAATTTCATTGGTTTTAAACCAGTCCGTTGCGGTAGAATTTACTTCAAATATTGCTTCTAAATAAGCCCGTTCTGAACCGGTTCGGACGATACGTCGATCTACCTTCCCACCCAAAACAATATCTACTGCATCCAGAATAATTGATTTTCCTGCCCCTGTCTCCCCGGTAAACACATTCAAACCCTGACTGAGTTCAACTTCGAGATGATCAATTAAGGCAAAATTCTCGATTCTTAATAGTAGAAGCATGGTGGTTTTTGGTCATTTGTTATTTGTTATTAGTGATTTGTTGTGGGTTGTGGATTGTGGGTTGTGGGTTATTAGTGATGGGTTGTGGGTTATTGGTGATGGGTTGTGGGTTATTGGTTGTGGGTTGTGGGTTATTGGTGATGGGTTGTGGGTTATTGGTGATGGGTTGTGGGTT
>CAYSWY010000003.1:0-178721 GCA_964434975.1 uncultured Lyngbya sp. | reverse complement strand
TGGGTTGTGGGTTATTGGTGATGGGTTGTGGGTTATTGGTGATGGGTTGTGGGTTCTCCCCCTGTACAATACTGGGTTTTGTTTTCAACTTCTCAATCACTCGACGCAGGACACCATTAATAAACCGATAACTATCTTCATCTCCATAACGTTTAGCCAGTTCAATCGCTTCATTAATCGCAACTTGTTCTCTAGCATCAAGATAAAGCAATTCAGCCACTGCAATTCTTAAAATATCGCGATCAATACGGGGTAAACGATTCAGTTGCCAGTCTACCATTGCCGTTTCTAAAAGTTGATCAATATCGGCTCGATTGCTGCTGACTTGGGTTAAAATCTCAATACAGTAAGATTGAACTTCTTGTTGCTTAGAGAGTTGAATAATTTCTGGAAATTCTACCGCTGTCCCGATACCATTTAAAGCAGAGCGGGTTAATTCTATCGCTTCACTCACCATTGAACGGGCTGTTTGCAGATCGCTGGCTTTTACCTGACTGCTGAGGAGGCGATCGCTACCACGCTGTAACTCTGCCATTGCGGTTTCCAACGACTCCTGACTTTCGGCGGCCAGCGCCCTCACTGCGGCAATGACGATATCATCAAGCTGTTGAGTTTCTATTTTTTCGGGTGTTGTGGGTAACTGAGAAATTCCGAGTAAAGCCAGTTCACGGGCGCTTCGACGAGCTTGCATAATAAGTGATTGGTAGATTGGTTATATGTTGGAGCGTCATTTGTCGTTTGTTATTGGTTAGAGCGTTGTTGTCATTTGTGATTCCCCAAGCGGGCTGATTGCTCGTGAGCCAGATCCCAGCACATTACACATTCGATATCCTACCTTTAATTCCCTCAAATCACAAAGAACAAATGACTAATTATTTTACCCTTCTTCTTCAAGTGGAATAGGTTGAAGCTGAGTTTCGTTTGATACAAGGGGTTCGAGTTTTTTCCCTTTAGATTTCGGTTGAACCAAGGGTTGTTTTGCCGCACCCGCAGAATTGACAATTCCGCCTGAGACTATAATTTTAAACGCATCTTCGACAGAAAGAGAAAGATTCTTGATATCTGCACTCGGAATAATGGCATACCATCCACTGGTGGGGTTAGGGGTAGTGGGAACAAAAACACTCACCATTTCCTGAGACAATTCTGTAGAGACTTCGCTGTTAACTGAACCGGTAACAAAAGCAATTGTCCAAATCCCTGGCCGAGGATATTCAATTAATACCACTCGGCGGAACTTATCATTAGAGTCCCCCAGTAGAGTTTCTAGAATTTGCTTTAAAGTTTTGTAAACTGAACCGGCAAAAGGAATAGCCTGTAATAACCGTTCACTGGTATTCAGCAGCCACTGACCTGCAATATTGCGCGCCATCAGGCCAATGAATAAAATACTCAATAATGGGACGGCAAACCCGACTAGAACGTTGAGTAAGTTAACGAGAATCGGATGAAGGCCATCAAACGGATTCAGTTGTTTCGGAACCCGCGTTAAGAACTCAATCACCGAGGTGGCGACTGTAATGGTTAGCCAAATTGTTGTCGCTAGGGGAATCACGACTAACAACCCAGCAATCAAATCACTTTTTAAATCTTGCTTTAAGCGTTGGAACACAGAGCGTCCACTCTCCTGTTTATGGGTTGCTATTCGATTGATCGATAGCGATGTTGATCTGTATCGCTATTGTAAACAAATATTGCTATTTTTTCATTAGCGATCGCCATTCTGACCATTAAATCTGATAGATTTCGCCGTGAGGGAAAGGGTTTAGGGATCAAGCCTTAACTTAGTTTGAAGCACTGTTAAGAAATGATCTTCTTTCTCATTAATCAATCGGGTTAATCTTTTTATTATGTCAGTTATCTGTATTTTATGAAACATTATGTGGAAATTACCCGCGCAAGTAGCTCAGTAGGCACTCTTGGAACAGGGAATGGGGAAGGGGGAATAAGCAATGGTGACAAGCTCGCGAAAACCTGGCATCCGTCGAGGGAGGATGCCAGAGCAAACCAAAAGGATTGTACACCTCATAAGTAAATATACATAAACCTATTATTCTTTATATTTTCTTAAGATAAAGGGTTTGACCCCTCAGCGTAAATGATATATAGTATGTTAGGTAGATGCACCCTGATGGTAGGGAGAGTTGCTGTAGCAACTCTCCTTTTTTAATTGAAAATTTTGATCGACTTCAATATTGCCTTATTGCGTTTGACTGGCTCTTCAGCCCACAGTCTCGAGGTTATAGCCGCTTTGATGACATTTTAGTGAGCAGACTTAACTTAGCTGACAGATTGCAAATCTCCAACACGAAGTCCCGGAGCATAAGCCTCAATTACTTTTCCTGTACGGACACAAGTCACCATGAGATAATCACACGCTCGACACTGAGTCCGAATTTGTTCTGCTGAGTAAATCCGTTCAGATAATGAACCACAGTTAGAGCATCGAACAATTTGTTTAGTAACCATTGGTATTTTCTAAATTTTAAATCAGGGTGTTAAAGGTCGAAATTGAAAACTTTGATTAATGAAAACAAGCATAACTAAATCTAAACTTGCTTTTTTATTCTGTCATATTTTTAAAAAACTTATCTTATATTGTAACAGTTAGCTTCTGTCAAAGAATCATTCTTTTAGCAGATATACTTGATCCCCAATAAGAAAAAGCTATAAATTAATGCTTCTATTAAATAATATAGCATATTTTTTAAGAAAATGAGGGTTGGTTTGGACTAGGCATTAATGAAAAATTAATAAATATTTAAGCTTCGCGGGCAACCTGAGTCTGCTCTGAATCTTAACTAAAATTAACCATTCGATTCAGCAGTGTGAATAGTTTATACTGAATATTTGTATTGATTCCCCTTCACCTCTGTATAATATTGAGTTTGAATTGCTTATAATTAATCTGGAAGTTTTCTGCTAAAGTGCGATCGCGCCCGTCAAATCGTTATGAAAAAAATTCAGGCTTTCATCGTCTTGTTCTCAGCAACAGTCATTACAAGCCATTTGCTTTCTAAAACGGCTTGGGCTGGAGGATGTTTGTACTCCAATGGACGATCTGAGTTGCCGAGTTTATCTCAGCCTTTCTCTGGTTCTGACCCTATGACTGAAACTAATTTTCTAGAGTCTCGAGAAGCGACAATAGGCAGTGCTGCGGTTATTGCTGGTTTATTTGGACTGAATGCGTTATTTCGCCAGTACAAAGCCAAACAACAAGCGAATGAAGCACCGGGAGATGAGGCCGTCGAAGAGCCAGAAATTACAGCAGAGACAACAGCAGAGACTACTGATGTGGCAGAGATTGAATTAGAGAAAACATCAGACAACGGTGAGGAGGTAGTCGCTAAAGTTGAAGCGGTTTCAATAGAAGTCCCGGAAGAAGCCACCGAGTCAAGCGATACCGAAGACAAAAAAGAAGTCGTTGCTGTTGAAGTCACTAAGTCAACCGATAGTGAAGACAAACAAGAAGTTGTTGCCGTTGAAGTCACCCAGTCAAGCGATAGTGAAGACAAACAAGAAGTTGTTACGGTTGTCAAGTAATTATTTTTCCTTAAATATGACTGTAATATGTTGATTAAAATATTGACTTTAGTCTTTATCTTTTTATTTTTTTCAGGATTTATGCATTCAAAATCAGATCTTCAAGCGTTAGTTGAAAGACAAGCAAAAGCCTGGGAACAAGGGGATATTTCTACAATTGTTCGGGATTTTGCACCCAATGCTACGTTTATAGCAGCCAGTTATACATTTGAAGGGAGAGACGCTATTGAGAAAACAGTAGAAGATTTTTTTAAAGAATTTACGGATGTGAAAATCACGATTAAACGAATTATTATTGAGAAGAATCAAGGCGCTGTAGAGTGGGACTGGAGTGATCGATCAAAAGAAACCAACCAGCGTTCTGAAGCAGAAGATGCCATTATTTTTGAAGTTCAAGATGATGGTAAAATTATCTACTGGCGAGAATATATTGAGAAGAAAAGTTAAAATCAATTGAGTAAAATTCTACCTTCAGTAGTCAGCGTAGCTTGACAGATTAATGCGATTGAGTTATACCAAACTTTAAAAACTTTGTGTATATCGTGAAGACTCAAGCTAAAACTGTTACAACTGCAACTACTCAAAAACCTCAGGTAATGCCAGTATTATTTACCTTATTTTTTGTATCTGGTTTTACCGCACTCCTTTATCAAGTCGCGTGGCAGCGAATGTTAGGCTTATTTTCGGGTTCTGATGTCCGTTCAGTCACTATTATTATTGCCTCTTATTTGCTCGGATTAGGCATCGGAAATATAGTCAGTAGTTATTTTAGTCATCGCCTCAGTAACCGTCAATGTGTTCAAGTTTATGGGATTTGTAATTTAACTATTGCAATTTTTGCGATCGCCAGTCGTTTTCTATTTTATGATTTATTATTTCTCAGATTACGATATTTAGGTGACAATCCCCTATTAATGTTAGGAATAATTTTTCTGAGTCTTCTCATTCCGACAACGTTAATGGGTTTATCTCTACCTTTATTATCCAAAGCTATTAGTTATAGTGTTGAAGAAGCCGCCTCTAGTATTGGTTGGTTATATGGAATTAATACACTCGGTTCAGGACTAGGAACCTTTATATCTGGCTGGTTTATTGTGGGAAATTTAGGTTATGAAGGAACCGTTTATTTAGGAGCAGTCTTCAGTAGTTTTGTGGGATTAAGTGGCTTAATCATTTCCCGGCAGTTTTCCCCTCACCTTCTCACTATTCAAGAAGAAAATACTATTAATTATCCGCTTCAAACACAAAAGAAAACCATATTTATAAAAGCCTGGTATTTGTTAGTATTCTGTTCTGGGTTTGCAGCAATATCTTGGGAAATAATTTGGTTTCGAGTCTTAGATATTGCTTTACAATCTAATGCTTATACTTATGCTCATTTACTCACATTTATTTTAGTCGGAAATGGATTAGGTAGTCTATTGGGAGCAAAAGCCGTTCGATATATTCGCCAACCCAAAACAGTATTTTTATTGATTCAAGGAATCGTTGCTCTCTATTCTACTCTTGCAATTTGGATGACTGCTGTTTATTGGCAAACTCATCCAGAATTACGCTCAGACATTGGTTATATCGATATCAATAATATTGACTTTAGCGTTATTTTTAAATATTTGATTTTGCCCTCAGTTTTAATTGTTCTGCCGAGTCTATTGCTGGGGTTTTATTTTCCTGTTGTCCAAAAAGCGGTTCAAACTGATTCTAATTTAATCGGCAAGCGAGTCGGTTTAATTCTATTATTTAATATTTTAGGCAATACAATAGGCTGCCTAGTCACGGGTTTATTTTTACTGAATAACTTAGGAACAACAGGAACAATAAAGTTACTCTGCTGTATTGGATTAGGATTTATATTAGCCATTCGTCCACACTGGATTAAAGCTAAATTTGCTAGTGTATTAACTGTAATTTTAGTCATCACTATCATTATTTTTCCGAATAATACTCAGCTTTGGGCAGCTTTGCAAGCGGTTGATCAACAGGCTTATTTTATTGCGGCAGAAGACTCTACCAGCGTGGCAGCCATTGCAGAAAAAGACGGAAAAGGAATGTTATTTGCCAGCGGTCAAGTACAGGCAAACTTCCCTTATATGCACGTTCACGGACTGCTCGGAAGTGTTCCCGCTTTGCTACATCCAGAACCGACTAATATTATGATTATTGGATTGGGTTCAGGTGGAACACCCCATACAATTGGGGTAAATCCAGTTACGAAAAAAGTTAAAATTGTTGAACTTTTAGGCGCAGAATTAACTGTTTTAAAAGAATATTCTAAAACTCCTGTAGGAAAACCACTGCAATATTTACTGCAAAATCCACTCTATGAAATTGTGGTCGGAGATGGACGCAGAGAATTGGTTTTAACTGAAGAAAAATTTGATATTATTGAAGCTGATGCCATTCAGCCTTGGCGATCGCGCGCGGGTATGCTTTATTCACAAGAATTCTTTCAAGAAGTCCGAACAAAATTAAAACCAGGAGGATTTTTTGTCGAATGGAATGTGGGGGCAGGAACTAAAGAAACGATGCTGAGTGTATTTCCTTATGTCACCAGTATTGGCTTTGGAAATAAGCTTTGGATTTTAGTGGGAAGCGATCAACCCATAGAATTTAATAAAGATAAAATAATTGCTAAGTTGAATTTACCCAAAGTCATAGACTTTCTAGAAAAAGCCGGAATTGATATTACGAAAATTCGTGAGGATGTTAAAGTCGCCAGTGTAACGCTTTATTCTCAAGCAAAAGACGGAATTCCCCCACAGAAACAGATTAACACCGATCTATTTCCGCGAGGGGAATATTATCTTAATTGATCTCGGGATTAATCTACAGCAACAAATAAACTATCGTCTACTTCAGATAGTAAAGTCGGGACAACTCTAATGTCATCAGCGCTATAAAAAGTGGGTTGAGGTTGAGGAATACTCACTTCATCCACTAACTCTAAAGTGGTGATATCATGAGCCGTGATCTGACCATTTGAGATGGCGTATAATTCATCATCAATAATTAAACTACGACGAATATTATCTCCACCGTGGGTAATATCTCCCACCTCATCAAAACCATCTTCAGCATCCACCCCGAATACTTTCAGTCCTTTTCCATCTGACCCTTTAAAAGGAATGGCTAAAGTATCAAACTCAGGATAATACCCCACCGCATGATGATCCCATTGGGCCTCTGAATTACTGTATCTGCCGTCAAAAATATAACTATCAACCTCTTCTGGGTCATCAAAATCCGTTGCATCAAACAGGGTGACTTTCAGGTCATTCAACCGACCGGAACTATTAGAATCTCGGCCAATTCCTAGTACTTGGGTTTTGTCTCCTTTATCGATCACTTGCAGATATTCCGAAAAACCAGGCAGCTTTAATTCACCCGCAACTTCAGGATTTTTTGGATCGCTTAAATCTAAGGTATAAAATGGATCAACCTGGCGAAACGTGACTAAAAAGCCATGATCTCCCTCAAACCGGGCAGAATGAATGGTTTCACCGGGGGCAATCCCTTCAATACTGCCAACAGTGTCTAAACTTTGACCGTTTTGTTCTAAAACATAAACATTATTTCCAGCATTATTACCCCAACCTGTTGTGGTGGCAACACGGAAATAATCCCCTTCTTCATCAGCAGCAAATTGATCTAAAACTCGTCCGGGAACATTGCCTTCTGCCACCACTTCTAAGGGGTTGAGATCGACTTTTAAGATATCGGTTTGTTGCTGACCCGACCAACGGTTTCCTAGTAAATATAAATTCTCAGAGGAAACGTAGGTTTCATTAAAATAGTCTGCCATGATACCTGTTGAAGTCTTGGGGCCAGGTTGATTATCATCGACATCAAATACAGAAACTGAGGTAATATTACTCGTATTTTTATCCAGTGGCTTGTAGGTTTTGTTTGCTGGACTCAATAACCCTTCTTGTAATACCTGACCGTCGCTATCGACTGTGGTAAATGTAGGTAAGGCTAATTCTAATTCTTCACCTTTAATTCGTTCTAAATATTCTTCTTCCGTTTCGTAGACTGGTGTACCCAAGTCAATCAACAAGAAATCGTCTAAGTCTAGATTAATATCAAAATCAAGATCAACATCCAACTCCTTATTAAGATCAATATCAACATCCTCAAATGTCTCTGTCGAAGACTCTACTGGCTGCGGTTCAATCTCAGGAAGCGCTTCTTTATAGTTTAATTTAGGGCCGGGTAAGCCAAAACTATCGCGGGTTACCACATAAACCTGGTCACCAATAGCGCGAGAAGACAGTAACCTGCCATCAATTAAAGAGGTTTCCTCAATTTCAACATCACTGGGGTTAGAAACATCTAAGATTGTGACATTAACCTTCGGGGTAGAATAGCGATTTTCAAAGCCAAATGAGGGGCCACCATACCAATATTGCCAAGGGGAAATGGTAGAAATAACGGTGAGTTGATCTTCGTAAAGATAGGCACCATTAATCGATCCTAAATCGCTTAAATCAGTTTGTGAAGCTAAACTTAATTGATCGGCATTACGGGCATCAACAATACTGAGTTGTGTACCCGTAACCTGATAAATAAAACTGCCATCAGTTTCAACTAAGTCCGCTTCATCGACTCCAGCTTCTTGAGTATTGGTATCAGAAAAACTCGCATCTGCTTCAGCTACATTGCCTGCCGCCGTAGTGTCAAATGAGACCGTCGCCAAACTACCCGTAATATCGACACCTGAATAATACCAAGGATCATTCCAGTAAGGAACCTCTTTGCCAAACTGATTTGAATATTTATCTACGGCTTCGTCAATTAAGAAATTTTTAAGTTCTTGTTCAGAATTAAACTGTTCAATTAGAGTCATCTTACTCCTCCTAATATATAAATTAAATTTGTGGTGTATTCTGCAATCTTTCCAGCACTATTGATCGCCTTAAATGAGACTCAAATAAAATAAACAATTAGATATAAATCAGACTGTGTGCCAGGTGAAAGCAATCAATGATCGCTAACAGAAAATAACTGTAGGGTGTTCTTGTAAGTCTTAATTAAGATCTCAATCAGGCATAACTCATCATGCAATTATTATTTGATCATTCGTCGATTAATACTTGCCAAGTTGGCATGAATATTTACGAGGACACAATTGTAATTTTATGTAACAAGTTTTCAGATTTAGAGTCGTTTTGTGATAAATCCAGACTAATACTGTGACGAATATCACGGCACGTAAGTATCTAAAACCTTTTATTTTAAAAAAATATACCGTTGTGATCTGAGTAATACTTAAGTACGGTTTTTATCACTCAATGAATGCTAGCGTGTCATATTCTTTGCCCGAATAAATCATACAGATGATTGATAACTATCAATATTTTTTAGCGTGTCTGTCACGGCTAATTCTATGAAAAATTGGTTTGATAGAAACATCAGGAATTAAGCAAAACTTGATTCTAGCAACTCAGAGCCATCAGGGAACACAGACTATGCCTTCTATCACAAACAACCAAAACTCCAACTTTACCTCTATTCAAGAAATTGTTGCTGCTTACGATAAGCTACCCGCCGATAATAGCAGCAGTTACTCAACGACAGATGTAAATAATACTGATTTAGCTTATGACTATAACTTCCAAGTTGGGGAAGAAAATAATCTTAAAATAACAAGTTTTTTCGATACAGCAGATCAAGAATATAATTTAGTAAAAACGGTTGATCGAGTTAAAATTCAGCGCGTTGATAATTCACAGACTAAAGGAGAACAGCAGATTCTCTGGTTTGAACAAGAAAGTCGCAACAATACAGAAATCAATGTAAAGCCTACTGCTTTTGATACAATGACAGAAGCACTGAGTGGTGATATTATTAATCGAGGTGTTGATAATCTCTTTACTAACTCCGGAAATAATGAAGGAAATGTCAATAATATTGAGCGGGTTGATTATATTACAAATCAAGGATTATCGATATCAGAGAATGGCTTAGATGACATTGGGTTTTTAGTGATGGAACGGGGGGGTAATGATCCGTTTAAAATAGCTGCAATTACTGCCATTGATGAGTTAGGAAATCCCACCGCATTTAGTACAACTTTACGAGAAGTTAGTCCCGCAGATTGGGGTACTTCCTCTCATACTATTAACTCTGAAGTAATGCGGCAAGAACCAGGCGATACAAATCCTCGTTCTACCACAACTCTTGAAACTCAATCTATTGCCGGAGTCTTTATTAGTTATGCAGATTTAGGCATTACCGCCGATCAAACTTTCTATGGTTTTGCACTATTTCCCATTGATATTAATGCCGATAACGATCTGGTTGGGTTAAGTGATTTTCCCACAGATACTCCTGAAAACGAGAATAATCAATCAGTCGGTGGCTTAGATTTAATTGCGAGTGGTTCTGTATTTATGCGGGGTAATCTTCCTCCTGAAATCATTAATAACGATGGGGAAGATACAGGTATTGTTATCGTTACAGAAAATAACTCCACAGTTAGCGATGTTGAGAGTATTGATGATAATGATACGGAAGGCAATGGCTTAACTTACACCATTACAGGCGGAGAAGATCAGGAACAATTTAACGTCGATACAAATACGGGTGAATTAAGCTTTAACAATTCTCCAGACTTTGAAACGCCAACGGATAGTGATGGCGATAATAGTTATCAAGTTGAAGTGACTGTAACTGACTCTGAAGGCTTAGAAGATATTCAAACTCTCACGGTTAGCGTAGAAGATGTTGAAGAGACTATTGAAGCAGAAGATATTATTGAAGAAGTTATTGAAGAAACTACTGTTGAACAAGAAGATATTATTGAAGAAGAAGATATCACTGAACCTGAAGATATTATTGAGGAAGTTGTTGAAGAGACTATTGAACCGGAAGATGTAGTTGAAGATATTATTGAAGAAGAAGATATCACTGAACCTGAAGATATTATTGAGGAAGTTTTTGAAGAAACTACTGAACCTGAAGATATTATTGAGGAAGTTGTAGAGGAAGAGACTATTGAAGCAGAAGATATAGTTGAAAATACCTCCCCAGAAATTATCAATCATGATGGGGAAGATACAGGTATTGTTATCGTTACAGAAAATAACTCCACAGTTAGCGATGTTGAGAGTATTGATGATAATGATACGGAAGGCAATGGCTTAACTTACACCATTACAGGCGGAGAAGATCAGGAACAATTTAACGTCGATACAAATACGGGTGAATTAAGCTTTAACAATTCTCCAGACTTTGAAACGCCAACGGATAGTGATGGCGATAATAGTTATCAAGTTGAAGTGACTGTAACTGACTCTGAAGGCTTAGAAGATATTCAAACTCTCACGGTTAGCGTAGAAGATGTTGAAGAGACTATTGAAGCAGAAGATATTATTGAAGAAGTTATTGAAGAAGAAACTGTTGAACCGGAAGATACTATTGAAGAAACTATTGAACCTGAACCTATTCAACCGGAAAATACTATTGAAGAAATAGTAGAAGAAGATACTATTGAACCTGAACCTATTCAACCGGAAAATACTATTGAAGAAATAGTAGAAGAAGAAATAGTAGAAGAAGAAATAGTAGAAGAAGAAATAGTAGAACCTCAGCCTATTGAACCTCAACCTGTTGTAGAACCTATTGTAGAACCTCAAACTATTGTAAAAGCAGAAACAATTGTTAAACCCATTGTAGAAGTGACAACAGAAACAGAAGACACTGTTAAGACAAACACAATTACCCGGACAGAAGAACAAACAGAAGATACTATTGAAACGAACACACAGCCTCCTAACAGTCAAACCTCTATCCCGACTGAAGGTGAAAGTCAAACTCCTCAAGAAGGCTGCTGCTGTCCTCCTATTCCTGACTTTGAGGCGATCGCCTTACCCAAGCGTCCAGAAATAACTGAGGTCGCTTCAATGGCAGCCATGATAGAAGGTAGCGAAACTGATGATGTGTTAATTGGCAATGGTTTAAGTGAAGCCATTATTAGTTTTGGCGGTAACGATATCCTCAACGGCTTAGACGAAAACGACTGGATCGAAGGCGGCGACGGTAACGATCATCTCCGAGGCGACATGGACAATGACACCCTCATCGGTAACGCTGGTAATGACACAATGTTAGCCGGACGAGATGATCAGTCTGGAGTCCGCGACGTAATGGGTCAAGACTGGATGCTGGGTGGTGACGGGGATGACTTCCTTTCCGGTAACGAAAATCAAGATATGTTGATGGGGGATGTGGGTAATGATATCGCTTACGGCGGCAAAGGTGACGATCAAATTTTTGGCGATGCTGGAAACGATCATCTGTTTGGTGATGAAGGTAACGATACCATTATCGGAACTAATGGCGACGAAAACTCAGCCGCAGCGGGTAACGAAGAAGACATGATCTATGGGTATCGCCACAATGACCTCATTCAAGGTGGCCCTGGAAAAGATATGGTATTCAGCGGTAAAGATGATGACTTTGCTTACGGTGGTAAAGATGATGACATGATGTGGGGAGATCTAGGGTTTGATACAATTTATGGCGACAAAGGTGATGATACTCTCTTTGGCGATACTAACGACCCCAACCAAACCACCTCAGAAGGTCAAGACTTAATGTGGGGTGGCGCGGGTAATGACTTCATCGACGGTAACCGTAATGACGATACCCTCAGCGGGGGTGAAGGTGATGATATTGTCCGAGGCGGTAAAGGCAATGACCAAGTCTTCGGGGATGTGGGAAATGACGAACTTTACGGTGATCTCGGTAACGATACCGTCTGTGGTAACGAAGGTGATGATACTCTGTTTGGAGATACTGAAAACGAAAACACCCCCGGCGGACAAGATCTTCTTTGTGGCGGCAGTGGCGATGATGTGATCATGGGAAACCGAGGACAAGATAAACTCTGCGGCTGTGAGGGTGACGATACCTTATTTGCGGGTCAAGAAGATGATTTACTGAAAGGTAAAACAGGGGATGATTGGTTATTCGGTGACCTCGGGAATGATACTTTAATTGGGGGTGAAGGACGCGATCGCTTCGTCGTTGCGGATCATTCTGGACTAGATTTAATTACAGACTTCCAACTCAACCAAGATTTTATCCTCCTCGGAAATAGCCTCACTTTCTCTGATTTAGAGATTATTCAACAAGAGACTTCGGTGGCAATTTCCCTCGAAGGTGTTCCCAATTCACCTTTCGCCATCCTCGAAAATATTTCCGCTGAAATGCTAAGCGAATCTCACTTTATCACACCATAACCCCTCGAAAAACCCTCTATGATCATCTGCTATTATTCCCCCGGTACAGCTTTTTCACCGGGGTTTGCTTTTTTGGGGTAAAAGGGGAATACTAAAAAATTTAACTCACAAAATAATCTGATATTACTCTTACTTTATAACTCGAACTCTCTATAAAAATATGCTGATTATAGCTTACTATCTCTAGATTGCAGCAAATAAAATAAAATGAAATAAATATTTTTACTTTTTATTTATATTCTCACCAAACGATTCATTGACAATCAAATATATAGAGAATATCATATTAATATAGCTGAATAAAGCTACTGTTTTTTTAAGGAAAAAAATTCACTCTTCTTATGGCTAATTTCTTCGTAGACGCTGGCTTTGCTGGCGGTGTTGATCCTGCGCGTCAAGTCGCATTAGGCACAGACGACCCTGATGTCATTAGTTTTCCAACTTCTGTACAAGATAGCGCTGGCATGAACTCTGATGCAGATGTTAGCCAACTGGAAATCTTACTGCTAGGTGGAAATGATAGTTTAAATGCTTCTAATGTCGATACATCTGCGGTCGGAAATGGAACAGCATTAATTGTACTGGGTGATACAGGTAATGATAACCTGACAGGAACAGATAGTACAGATAGTTTGTTTGGTGGCCAAGATCAAGATGAGATTGATGGTTTTGGTGGTAACGATCAGGTTTTTGGTAATCTCGGTGATGATATCCTAACAGGGGCGCTGGGAGATGACTCTGTATTCGGCGGTCAAGGCAATGATCTCGTTTCGGGTGGCCCTGGGAATAACTCTGTATTTGGCGATCGCGGTAACGATACTCTGATTGGGGAAAGCGGTGTTGATATTCTCACAGGCGGCCCCCAGTCGGACACATTTTTGATTGCCGAACTTCCTAACACCACTGACGCTGCTTTTGTGGACATCATTACAGACTTCTCCACTGGACCTGTAGAGGCGGATATGATTCAATTTATTGTACCCTTTGTTGCGTCGTTCGTTTCTATTGGCCCTTTACAAACAGTACAAAGAAGTAGTGGCCCTGTCCAAGGGTACGTGATTTCTGAAATTACTTCAGGCCAGCCTTTATTAGTAGTAGAACAGAATCCTAACATTACTCGTCCTTTACAGATTGATCCGATTGGTAATATTATCTAAACCTTAAAGCAACAAACGCTGCATTTACCCACTTTAGTCCAAAAATAATTGCAGACACACAAAGCGTATCAAGCATCAATTTTCATATCCTTTGTGTCTCTATAATCCTATGAAGTTTCCAACTTTCAACAATTAATTAAAAATAAACCCTAAATCTGCATCACTTCCAATAATCCCTGACTATATTAGAAAAAAATAGCCAAGCATTCACCGCGCAAGTTAAAGTGTATGAGGAGAATTAACTAAAATTATGGCTAATTTCTTAGTAGATGCAGGGTTTTCCGGCGGTGTTGATCTGACTCGTCAAGTGGCGTTAGGCAGTCCCCAAAATGACAATATTACCTTTCCCACCGATCTACGAGATAGTAACAATAATATTATTGACTCGAATGCAGATGTCAATCAATTAGAAATTTTACTGTTAGATGGGAATGATACGTTAGACGGATCGTCTCTGGTGGCGGGTCAGACGGCGTTAATTGTGGTGGGAAATACAGGCAATGATGAAATTACCGGAAGTGCCGATACAGATAGTTTATTTGGCGGTCAGGATCGGGATCTTTTATTCGGCGGAGGGAGTAACGATCAACTCTTTGGTAACTTAGGGGATGATTTTACTGTTGCGGGAGGAGACGGAGACGACTCTGTATTTGGCGGTCAAGGGAATGATGATGTTCGAGGGGCCAATGGTAACGATCAAGTCTTTGGCGATCGCGGTAATGATACGATATCAGGGGGAAATGGAGTTGATACGTTAACCGGAGGAACAGAAACGGATCTATTTATCATCGATCCGAGTAATGAAACAGGGACGACAGATGTTAACTTTGTAGATCGAATTGAAGATTTTTCTATTGCAGATAATGATAAAATTCTTATCGGGGGTTTGTTGCCATCCGTTACAATTGATAATTTAATTTCTATTGGTTCTTTACAGCAAATTGGCGAGATTCAAGGATATATTATTTCGGAAAATGGTATTAGTTTAAATGGTAATGCCACCACTAATGATCCGCTTTTTGTTGTGGTTAATAATCCAAATATTACCCGTCCTTTAGATATTAATATTGACTTTATGTAATGTAGAAGGAAATCAAACCATAGAGACACTCTTGACACAAAGATTTATCCCCGATTTTCTCTGTGTCTTTTATTGTGTTAAATGGCTAAGTCTTCTTCGCCTTCTACAACTCCTGGGGCTGATTGTTGATAAAATAAAGCAATCCCAAATGATAACGGCCCCACCCGTCCAATATACATCAGGATAATCACAACAATTTTAGATAAACTGGTTAAGTCTCCTGTCATTCCTCGCGATAAACCAACGGTGCCTAATGCAGAAGCTGCTTCAAAGATAACATCTTCAAATACTTGAGTTTGAAAGATTAATAGAAAAGTCGAACCCATTAAAAAAGCAATGATATAAAAAACCAAGGCTGAGAAGGCGGTAAAGAGTCTTTCATCGGGTATTCTACGGTTAAATACACTGACGACATTATTACCTCTGAGTGAACTCCACATCACGGCTAAAGCAGCGAATACAGAAGTGGATTTGAGGCCGCCACCTGTACCCGAAGGAGAGGCACCGACTATCATTAAAACTAACATTAAAAATACAGAAGCTGCACCCAATGCACCGATAGGATGGGTATTAAAACCAACGGTGGTTAAGGCTGTCATGGATTGAAACCAAGCCGCTAAGAAATGTTCTCCTAAGGGTAAACTTTGTAAGGATTCATCTAAGAAAAATAATAGTAAAAATCCAATGATTAAAAATACTGTTGTTACAGATAGAATAATTCGAGTGGTGAGGCTAGTTCGGCGATTTCTTTTGGTCAAAGATTGCCAAATATCAGAAGCAACCAGAAAACCAATTGCCCCTAATATACTTAAAAGACTAATCACAAAATTAATCCAAAAATCATTGCGAAAATCTTCTAAGCTATTGGGAAAAACACTAAATCCAGCCGTACAAAACGCAGAAACGGTATGAAATATTGCTTTCCAAAGTGGATTTTCTACATCCTCACCGCTAAATAATACATATAGCCAAATGGTTCCGGCAATTTCGGTTAAAACAGTAAAAATAACAGTATGTTGAATAAATTCTTTCAGGCTAAATCCTTGAGGCAGTGAAAATACGGCGCTTCCCACTCGTTGGCGTAAACTTGATAATGAGTTTTTACTGGCAACTAAGGCAAATGAACCTAATGTCATATATCCCAGTCCGCCCACTTGAAATGCCAGAAGAACAACTAATTCTCCGAAAAAGTTATAGGCATCTGGTGTATTTACGGTGACTAAACCCGTTGTACTGACAGCGGAAGTCGCAATAAATAAATTATCGAGTGGAGAAATAGGACCGCTTTCCCAACTAAACGGCAAACAAAGTAATACCCATGCAGATAAAACATAAAAACCATAACCAAAAAGTAACAACCGAATCGGGTTATTCTGACTAATTCGGTTAATTAACCGCCTCAAGGTATTTTTTGCCATAAAAAGAGAGATAAAAGATAATGATGTAGACTCAAATTAAAGTTAGATTGAGCTAAAGTCATCATCCCTAGGATAGAGGCTAAGTTTAAGACAATTATTTAAAATCGACTCGGAGAACATTGTTCAACAATTAAGTCGGATTGTCCTGTAACAAATTTAGCAAATCGTTGGGCTAAAGGCGGTACAAACACTAAAGGATTACTGAATCCTGAAAAGATATGAATCCCTTGATAATTTGGCACTTCACCGACTATTGGTAAACCATCGTGAGTAAAGGCAACTAAACAGTGTGACCAAGTCGCAGGTAAATGTTCTAAATCCGGTAAAATTTCACCAATCGCTTGCCGAATCATATACTCACTTTCTGTTGGATTAATTTTGGCATAAGGATCGGTTATAATCCGAGAAGGTTGACCTATTCTCATGGAACCATCTAAGAATTGAACCACACTTCGATCAATAATTAAAGGGACAATTTCATTACCCGGTTTATCCCATAAATATTCAAGTTCGGGTTTAGTTGCATCGGCTTCGAGTTGAAATCGTTCCATTCCCGCTGACATAATCAAAGTGCTTAATTGAATATCAACAGGTGATGTTTCTAAGACTTCTGTATGAGTAAAATGCACTCTAACATGAATTCCGGCTGACTTTAATACCTCACGACTCCAGCCACCCGCGCAAATCAAAACATTATCACTGTGGTAATTTCCTTCGGTTGTTTGAATCCCTGAAATTTTGTTATTCTGTTGAATTAATCCCGTCACTTTCGCAATTTGAATGTCACCCCCAAGACGCTTAAATGCTTGTAAATAAGCCTCATTGGTTTTATCCGGTGAAACATGACCATGACGAACGGTTAACGCCCCAGAAATAGCATCAGGATTCAGTAACGGTTCCATTTTACAGGCTTCTGCCACCGTTAATAATTGCGGGGAAGTGATAAACTCTGGATAGCTGGCCGCCACAGACTGGGGATCTTCCTCTGCAGCAATGGTTAACAATAAATTAAGTTCTCGAAATTGAGTTTTTGCTCCTAATTCCTGAGATAATATTTGATAGCGATCGCGTCCTTCTTGGCAAAGTGTACGAGTTAATTCAGTTGTCCCTGACCAATAGGCAAGTCCACCATAACTATAGCGAGTGGCCCCTTGTAAATGGTGATCTTTTTCCACCAAAAGGACTTTAAATCCCTGTTGCTTCAGTTCATAACTCACCGCTGCGCCAGTGATACCCGCACCCACTACAACCCAATCATACGTGTTCATGGAAAAAATTTTACTAATACTTTTTTTTAGCCTAGACTATATGCTAGTTTACTAGAATCCCTCTATTTACTGATTGTTTGATAAAGTTCTGATCTTTGCGTCATCACAATTCAATATTAATCTATAGATGAAATAGAATATAACATTTTTATAAATTTAGCATTTTTATTTTAATTGAGAGAATGAAACAATGACTCAAAATCTGCTTTCGGTTTTAGGAACATATCAATCTGGCAATACTTCCAGTAGTAAGGCCGCTGCTTTTGATGCCACCACGCAACAGTTATATATTGTCAACGAAGCCAGTATCAGTATTGATATTTTAGATGCTAGCGATCCGAGTAATCCCACCTTAACTCAATCTATTTCCCTTGCAGATTTTGGTGCATCTGTCAATAGTATTGCCCTAAATAATAATCTGATTGCCGTCGCGATCGCAGGTGAAACTCGCCAGGTTAATGGTCAAGTTGTCTTTCTCAATACTCAAGGAGAAATTCAAGGATCAGTCGAAGTGGGGCCACTGCCGGATATGGTGACGTTTACCCCCGATGGCAGCACTATTTTAGTGGCAAATGAAGGAGAACCCAACGAAGAATATACCAACGATCCAGAAGGATCAATTAGTCTGATTGATGCGGCAACTCAAACGGTAAACACCGCTAATTTTACCGCATTTAATCCTCAAATTGACGAATTACGTGATGCAGGTGTCAGAATATTTGGGCTAAATGCAACGGTTGCCCAGGATGTTGAACCTGAATATATTACAGTGACATCGGATTCAAGTACGGCTTATATTACCTTACAAGAAAATAACGCGATTGCGGTTTTAGATATTAATTCAGCCACGATTACTGATATTTTGCCTCTCGGTTTTAGGGATAATAGTATTATAGGGAATGGCTTAGATGGTAGCGATCGCGATGAGGCGATTAATATTACAAATCCGGATAATTTATTCGCAATGTATCAGCCGGATGCCATTACTGTTTATGAAGTAGACGGAGAAACTTATTTACTGACAGCAAATGAAGGGGAAAACCGTAATTATGATGGATTTAGTGATGAATTCCGCATCAAAGATTTAACTTTAGATCCAGAAGCTTTTCCGGATGCTGAGATATTACAGGAAGATGAAAATTTAGGTCGGCTGGAAGTTACAGATACTCTCGGAGATATCGATAACGATGGAGATTTTGATCAACTCTATACCTTTGGCGGTCGTTCTTTTTCGATTTGGCAAGTTGGGGAAAATAACTTAACCTTAGTATTTGATAGTGGGGATGACTTTGAACAAACTATTGCCGAACAATTCCCCGACTTTTTCAACTCTGATAATGATGAAAATACCTTCGATACCCGTAGCGATAACCGAGGGTCGGAACCTGAACCCATAGAAATTGCCACTATTGAAGACAAAACCTATGCCTTTATTGGCTTAGAACGAATGGGAGGAGTATTTGCTTATGATATTACCGATCCCAATAATCCTGTAGAAGTTCAATACATTAATAATCGTGATTTTACAGTAGAACCCTTTGACCCCGATACCGAAGTTTTAAATCCGGCGGCAGGGGATTTAGGGCCTGAAGAAATTACTTATATTGGTAATAATTTACTCGTTGTTAATAATGATATTAGCGGCAGTACGACTATTTATCAAATTACCCCCTTAAATAATGCCCCCGTTTTAGATAATAGCGGTGAAACTCGTTTAAATCCAGTCGATAGTACCGCCACAGAAAATTCAGGAACATTAGTCTCTGAGTTAGTAGAAAATACTATCACCGATGTTGATAATGACCCCTTAGGAATTGCCGTCACTGCGGTTGATAATAGTAACGGAACTTGGGAATATTCTATTGATAATGGCGCGACTTATATTGGATTTAATACCCCTTCTGAAACCACGGCGCGGTTATTAACAGCAGCGGCTACAATTCGGTTTATTCCTAATGACAATTTTAGCAGCGGAACTATCAGTCAAGGGATAACCTTTCGGGGTTGGGATGGAACCACAGGAACAAATGGAGACATTGCCGATACCACCGAAAATGGCGGTAATACAGCCTTTAGCAGTGAGGTAGAAACCGCTTCCGTCCGGGTGAATGAAGGGCCACCCAATATATCCCCCACCGTGGTTGAACCCATCGGTGATCAAGCCGCCTTAGTTCAGTCTGGATTTAGTATAGAAATTGATGATAACTTTGTCGATGAAGATGGGGATATTCTCACCTTTACCAGTAGCGGTTTACCCCCTGGAATTACTCTCAATTCACAAACGGGAGTTATTATTGGATCGACCACAACTTCAGGTAATTTTAACGTCACGGTGACGGCTGACGATGGAGAAGAAACCATTACAGATGAATTTATCTTAACAGTATCAGAATTAAATTTACCTGATATCCCAGAAATTCCACCGTTACCAGGAGAGGGAGATAATAATGGAAATGGTAATGGTAATGGTAATGGAAATGGTAATGGAAATGGCGGCAATGAACCCCCAGAAATTAACATTCCAATTCGTCCGCCGAATAATGTTAGTAATAATTTGATCGGTAATAATAGCGCCAATAATTTAACCGGAACTCCTGAAAATGATGAGTTAATTGGAGTTCAAGGAGATGATACTCTCACGGGACTTGAAGCCGATGATAATCTTTACGGTAATTTAGATAACGACTTATTATTTGCGCGTCAAGGGGATGATAACCTCTACGGTAACGATGGCGATGATACTTTGTTTGGCGGCGTAGGAGAAACTTTACCGGATGATAATCTCAGCGATATTGATTTTATTCGCGGCGGTAAGGGTAATGATTTATTATTTGGTAACCGAGGAGAAGATACGATTTTAGGTAGTGAAGGAGATGATACGATTTATGGGGGTAAAGAAGATGATTTAATCACAGGTGAAACAGGAGATGATTTAATTGCCGGAGATTTAGGAAATGATACATTAGTCGGTGGAGAAGGAAGTGATCGCTTTTTACTAATCTCAACAGCCGGAACAGATTTAATTGTAGATTTTGAACCCGGTTTAGATGAATTTAGTTTAACTGAACTGAGTTTCAATCAATTGAATATTACAACAGTCGATCAACAAACTCAAATTCAAGTCACAAATAGTGGTGAAATATTAGCCATTCTTCCAGGAATTACCCCCGATCAAATTGGAGAAGAAAGTTTTAATTCATTCTCTCAAACCTAAAATCAGCAGTAGGGGCGCATTGCATGCGCCCGTCACCGAGTCTATTCCCTATTCCCTAACACTATAACTCAGCAGTCAAACTCTTAATTGTCTCTGCCATTTCTTGAGGTTTTCCAGAAAGAGGAAAAAACAAAATACTCTCAACTTTTGAATTATCAATTAATTCCTCTAACCGATCAAATTGTCGTTCACTAATTGAAATACCATTGTGTGCCTCAACATATTTCAATTCATCATTAAAATTTTCCTCACCATAAACCTGAATAAACACTCTATCTACCCCCCAAGTTTTCCAATCTGCGGCAAAATATCGTTTCGCCCAATAAGGATTATGATGACAAATATCAAAACTAACATTAGGATTTGCCGCTTTCATTGATTTAATCATATTTTGTACAAAACTTGTCAATTGAGGTGTACGATCAACTTCACCCGGTAACTCCGCATGATATCCTAAATAATCATCCCATTGAACTGCATCAATTGTGGGGTATTTTGTCACAAATTCTACAACAATATCAGTAAAAAAGTTAGCTACTTCAGGATTAGCAATATTAAGCACATAATGTTCTACGCCGGGATGGGTTCGATCTATACCCGGAACAATCCAACCTTGCTTTACCGCGACATTGAAAGCCGGACTATTTTCATCAATTTTAATCCCTTTTTCAAAGTAAGCATGAACTTCCATTCCCTGTTTATGGGCTTCATCAATTAACCAATTTAACCACTGATCTTGAAACTGATTCGGACAACTTTCATACCCTAATTTTTCCTGCATGACTTCACTCTTATACATCGTGCAAGCATTTCCCCAAACCCCATGAATAATCGTATTAATCCCTTGATCGCGATAATAACGAACTCGTTGCCGAATCATGGCTTCGCTGGCATTATTTGTAATTTGATAGCGACTTAAATAAATCCCTCGAATCGCTTTTTTCTCCCAAGGCGTTTGAGGCGAAGGAGTTGTTATATTGGGTGTTTTTTTTGCAACTTCTTGGGGTGGTTTTTCTTCGGTATTTTGAGTCGGAATTGAACCCGAAGGAGTTGGAATTAATTTCTCAGTTGATGGAGGTGTGGTGGTTGCTATTTGTGGTGTTTCTACAATATCTGTTTGTAGTTTTAGTTCAGTTTGCTGAGGCGGAAGCTGATCAGAAGGAGTTGGAGAAACTGCTGTATTTTGTGAGGATGATGGCGGAACTGATGGTGGTTTTGGTTCGGTGTTTTGAGGTAGAGAAAAAGAATTTAAAAATGGAATATTTTCTTGTAAATTATCTGGAAAATAACGACTAATTTCTATGTTATCTCGCTGTGTAAATAGCCAATATCCTCCCCCTAAAATTATAAAAATAGCAGAAAATGGAATACTTGCACATCCAAATCCACTCGAGTCCTTTTTTGATCGCGACATAAGGTCTAAAAAATAGTGCAGCTAAGAATCACTACAAAATTAATCGCTTCCTTTCCGTAATATAGCGCGTTCGCGCAGCGTGCCGCTAGGCGTAAGCACTCTTGCAAGTAGGCAAGTAGGCACTCTTGGATAAAAAGGCTTTCGGTGACTTGCAGACTTGCAGACTCTCCGTCTCCTGTCTCTCCGTCTCCTGACTACTGACTCGCAGACTACTAACTCCTGTCACAAACGATAAGTGAATTGCTATAGAGGGATTGATAAGCCGGACTGTTTCTCTTCTTTCAAAAACAACTTAGAAGTTCATCCGTTGCCAAAATATTCCGAAAATTTTCTATAATAGGGGGTGTCACCCATCATCACACAGTCCCACAATAATTGAAAAATCATAGTTTCCGTAGAAAGATGATGAATTTTTGTAGGTGTCCGGATAGAAGGGGTTAACGCTTGAATATCACATCTATGGAAAGAAGAGGTTGCTCCGGTAATTGATATAACAGCCTGTCGTCTTGTGATATGACTGTCAAATCATCTAGAATTTCAAATCTATTTTTACAGAGGATATCAACTGATGAAAACGCTGATCGCTAACCAGTCCAGCAACCCCACTAACTTTATGAAAGCACCGAAGCAATCTAGATATACTCATAGATGGGGTTTTGAACAAACTTTAACTGTATCTCCCCAAAGAGTTAGCTCAAAATTTAAACCGGCCCCTCCCCCCACTTCGACTGTAATACAGCTTGAGTTGGAAGCTTTAAATTGTTTCGAGACTGTTGAACATCAGTTTGATCTATGGGGAATTAGATTTAAAAATGCGATCGCACTGCAACCTTCTAATCCCGCTTTTGTCAGCAAACCCGATCAAACCGTACTGATGAGTGGGCCTAAGAGTGGGTTTGTAGAAATGTACTTTCAGCATCCCCTACGATATATTGAAGCTCGAGTCATCAGTTCTCAAACCACTGTTTTATCTGGGTTTAATGGTCAGGATAAAGAAATTGCGAGTACTCATACACCCACTTTACCATCAACGACAGTTACCGCTTCTGTCTTGCCTCCAACGTTACTTCAGATTCAGGTAGAAGACATTTATAAAGTAATATTTTCAACGTTTGATGGTCAATTAATTATTGATCATTTAAGATTACATTTTTAAGTTTTTTACTATTCTCAACCCTATTAATTTTATTTTTAATAAACTGCAAATTTTTATGCTTTCAGAGAATTAATATCGAGTGTTTATGGGAAACGAGAAGAAAAGCATGACATAATCAAATCATGAAAGGTCATTCTTTAACTTCCAAGGGTTATGACAGAGGAACATTCGATTTCTAGCTGGTATTCTCAACTTTCCCAAACTTACACAACCGAACAAAGAAAGAATTGGTATAGCGGATCGGCAGTTGCTTATGATCGGGTGAGACCACGTTATCCTCAAACTATCATTGATCAGGCTTTAGAAGCGGCTCAATTACCGTCAGGCGCTCATATTTTAGAGTTAGGATGCGGGCCCGCAATTGCAACAGTAGAATTTGCTAAAAGAGGGTTTTCTCTTCTATGTCTTGAACCGAGTCTAGCCGCCTGTGAATTAGCGCTGGCAAACTGTTCTGTTTATCCCAATGTTGAGATAATTCAGACAACTTTTGAAAATTGGGAATTGCAGCCTCAACAATTTCATGCCGTCATTGCAACAACCTCTTTTCATTGGATTTCACCCCAGATTCGTTGTTTAAAAGCATCCCAAATATTAAAAAAGAATGGTTCTCTGATTTTATTCTGGAATACTCCGCCACAACCCAGTGATGAAATCTATCAAAAATTAATTGACGTTTATCAAGTCTATGCACCTGATTTAGCAGAATATCAATCTCATGATTTTCATCGTCAGAATTTACAGCTATTTGGAAAAGAAATAGTAGATTCAGGTTTATTTCAAGGTTTAGTCAATCAATCTTGTGTTTGTGATGTGACTTATAATATTGATGAATATATTGCCCTTTTAAGTACGTTATCCCCTTACATTAAATTAGAAGCACAGCAACGTAAAATATTATTTACTGCATTAAAAAATAGATTCAAACAGCTCAGCCTCAACTCACTTTCATTATCTTATTTGTCTGCATTTCAACAAGCTGGAAAGATGGGGTGAGTGGGCAGGGTGGCGGTAGCCGTATCTCGGAGCTTGCATCAAGCGTGAACTGTGACCTCTCCCTAACCCTCTCCTGCGAGGAGAGGGAACGAATGGTCTCCCCCTTTTAGGGGGATGTGGTCGGGGGTTAGAGGGAAACTGTGTCCTAAAAGGACTATTTTTTAATCGAGAGGGGAGTACTTTTTTCGATTATTAAGTATTTGACACTCCCGCGCCCTTGAAGGGCGGGGATTCTTGGTTCACCGAGGCTCCGTAACTGGGCAGGATGTCTCCAATCCAGCTAGAGGGAATCTCTCCCCAAGCGTATGACTTCCGGTATGCCCTACCGTAGTTAAACCCAGTTGCAGAATGTTTTTGGCTGCGTTAATATCTCTATCCTCGATATATCCACACTTGGGACAAACATGAGTCCGAGTTGATAGAGATTTGTGCACTTCTCTTGGTGCGCGTTCCTTAGCGGCTTGCAAAGCCGCAGGGTCGCACCGCTTTTCACCACAGTTAGAACAGTTTTGGGAAGTATTATGGGGTGGTACTGCGACAGTCGCCTTACCATACTTATAGCCAAAGTATTCTAACCAACGGCGGAAAATTGACGCAGTCGCAGCAGCTCCCGGAGCTTGCATCCGGGAGAACTGTGACCATCCGGCATCACTAATACTTTTGGAAAGATGACGATTTCTAACTAGACCTTTAACATTTAAGTCTTCATAGGCTACCAAATCGTTAGACTGGATTAGACGGAGTGCCACTCTCTTAGCAAACTCTTCTCGCTGCCGACTTACTCTTAAATGCTTGCGGGCGTATCGTTGTCTTGCCTTGATATAGTTCTGGGTTTGTGGTTTACCTTGACGGAGTTTTTTAGACTTTTTACGGTTAGCGCGGTTCAGTTGTCTCTCAGACTTCCTGTAAAATTGTGGGTTAGACTGAGTTCTTCCATCACTTAAGGCTAAGAAATATTTAATCCCTAAATCCAACCCGACTGCTTGATGAGAAGGTTCTAATCTAGGAACAGTATCTCTTGGGTCTAAGTTAATACTGAACTGCACATAGTAACCGTCTGCTCGTCTAACAATTCTCACTCGTTTAATTTGTGAGGGTTGAAAGTAGTTTAAATCACGAGAACCAATAAGCTTTAATTTACCAATCCCTTTTTTATCGGTAAAGGTAATAGATTTGCGGTTTTCTGACAACTTCCAGCCCGAAATTTTATATTCAACTGAGCGAGAATTCTTTTTAAACCTCGGGTAACCTTTCTTACCTAACTTATTGGATTTGCAATTCTCAAAAAAGCGATTAATAGCTCTGAGAACTCGCTCTATCCCAACCTGGCAGGCATGAGAGTTTAAATTTTCAACAAACTTAAACTCTTTTCTTAGTAGCGTGTTGTACCTGAAGAGTTCTTTTTTTCCAATGCCACGATTATCCATCCAATAACGAAGCGCTTTATTTCTGACAAACTGTGTTGTCTGAATTGCCTCCTCTATGGCGGATATTTGATGTGGCTTAGTATTTATTTTGAACTCCAGTACAAACATACTTGCTACTTAAAAGTATAGTAGCATTATAACACAACTAACCTAAGTCTGCTAGTTTCAAAGGTCAACCGTGCTTCTAGCACGGGGCTTGAGACCCGCTTTTTTTGGTCACTGAAACTTTAGACGTTGTCGATGATTTGCCACAGACTGGACGAGTCCAATGGCGATAAAATTACTGAGTAAAGCCGAACGACCATAACTGAGAAAGGGTAACGGAATACCCGTAACAGGAGCCAGGCCAATATTCATGCCAATATTAACGAAGACCTGAAAGATCAGCATTGACAATACTCCAATCACCAGCAATGATCCAAATGTATCTTTAGCAGTAATGGCAATCATCACTAACCGCCAACAGGTCAACCAAAATGCTAATAATACACATAGACAACCCACAAAGCCTAATTCTTCACCAATGGCAGAAAAAATAAAATCTGTATGTTGTTCTGGGATAAAATTCAATTGAGTTTGGGTGCCTTGATGCAGTCCTCGGCCGAATAATTGTCCGGCACCAATAGCAATGCGAGATTGAATCAGGTGATATCCTGAACCGAGGGGATCTTGCTCTGGATTGAGAAATCCGGTAATTCTCTGTTTTTGGTAATCTTGCAATACATTCCACAACGTATGTCCGAGTTTGCCTGCGCCTAAATTCATCAATAGAGCCGCTGGCCCTCCTAACCATCGCCAGGGTAAACTCCACCAACCGACAAACCCAATTAAAACCGCCCAAATAATCCCGGCGGGTTGATAAAGATTAAATAATATCGCCGAGAATGCCGGGGCAACCAACAGCACTAACCAACCCGAGTGAACATTTCCCCAGTACAACATCCCCAGGGTAATTGCCCCAAACACTAGAGATGTTCCTAAGTTGGGTTCGATAAACACCAGTCCCCATGGAACCGCTGCGATCGCCAATACTCGGAGCATATCTAATAAAGTGGGTGTAGCGCGATCATGTAAGAGGGCGGCAATGGTAATAATGACCCCAACTTTGGCAAATTCTGAGGGTTGGACGTGAAATCCAGCGATATTAATCCAGCGTTGCGCCCCGAGGGCTGTTGTACCAATAAACTGAACTGCGATCAAAGCAATATTGGTTGCGCCATAAATGATCCATTTCCACTGAATTAAGTGTTGGTAATGACTGCGGGCGATCACCAAAGCCATTGCTGTGCCAACACCGCCCATAATCCAATGTTGCCACCAGTCTGTTAATCCCTGGTGCAATTCTACGCTGCGGATCATGACTCCGCCTAAAATCGTTAAACCAATCGTGATTAAAAATAGCCAGCTATCAACTTCCTGCCAAGCTGAGAATAGCGTTCTTTTACGTTTAAGCTGAAGTTTTTGCACCATAAGTTTAGGGATTATAGAATTTTTTGGGTTAATAATATAGCGCGTGCGCGCCAGGGAACAGCAGATCTGGGAACAGCGGATCTGGGAATAGGGAACAGAATCATCAAAAATCCTGACTTGCGCTCCTTGCTGACTTCTGACGGGCGTGACTTCCCAAAGATAGATTACCTTAAGTGAGAAGTTCCTTTGTATCTTCTTCGGTGGTTAATGGGCTGTAACCGAATTATTTTTTGATTAATAATGAATTGAATAGAATTTAGCCCTCAGCGAGTCCATTGTTCTATGACTGCTGCTAGAGTCTCCATACTGACAGGTTTACTAAGATAGTCATCCATCCCGGCATCGAGACATTTTTGGCGATCGCCTTGCATGGCATTGGCGGTTAATCCAATAATAGTAGTATGTTTGGCGTTGCCTTCTCGTTGTCGTAACTGTTTTGTGGTGTCGTAACCGTTCAGCAAAGGCATTTGACAATCCATCAGCACAATATCATAATCCTGAGTCGCGATTTGTTCTAAACATTCTGCACCGTTTGCGACACCATCGGCAAGATATCCTAAACTGGATAATAGCATCACAAACAAAGTGCGATTGTCTTCATAATCTTCTACGACTAAAATTTTTGGCCTTGCTATATTCTCTATATTCTGTTGAGCAGAGGCTGTCATACTTAGGGTTTGTACAGCTTGTGGGGCTTCAGATACACTGGAAACATTAGGGCTATCAAGGGGAAGATTAAACCAAAAGATTGAGCCTTGTCCTGGGGTACTCTCAAACCCAATATGGCCTCCCATCAATTGTATAATGCGACGACAAATGGTTAGTCCTAAACCCGTACCGCCAAATTCACGAGTGGTGGAGGAGTCCGCTTGAGTAAAAGGACTAAATAGATCATCTTGATAAATTGGATCAATTCCTATTCCTGTATCTTCGACGCTAAAGTGGATCATGACCGCCGAGTTGCTAATATTAGTATCTGGTTGAGGTCGAACGCTAACTTTAATTCCGCCAGTGGAGGTAAATTTAAAAGCATTGCTGATTAAATTATTCAGAATTTGCCGCAACCGAAAATCATCACCCACCAATTCTTCTGGTATATCATCAGCGGTTTCAAAATGCAAATATAAGCCTTTGTTTTCAATCTGAGTACCAAATGAATCGCTTAGAGATTGCAATACATCCAGAAGGCGAAATGGGCGATGTTCTAGCTGTAACTTGCGGGCTTCTAGCTTGGATAAATCTAAAATATCATTGATAATCTTCAATAAGTGTTCGCCATTTGACCTTAAAGTCTGTAACAATTGTTGCTGCTGAAATTCAAGTTCTGTTCGTTGTAATAGTTCGCTGGCGACTAAAATAGAGTTCATCGGTGTACGAATTTCATGACTCATATTTGTGAGAAACTCTGTTTTGGCAAGGTTCGCTGAATCTGCGGCTTGTGCCACTGCAATGGCTTCTTCTAAAGCTTCATTTTGGCGAATCAGTTGTGTTTCAATTTGTTTTCGCTCTGTTATATCCATCACCGTACCATACAGCCGAGTGATCTGAGTTTCTGAAGATTGGATGGCTTGAGCCACCATATTGAGATAATGCAAATCTTGGTCAGGATCAATATACTTAATATCGAGGCTAAACGGAATACTATATTTCATCAAAGCATTCAACGCTTGTCGCAGAACCGCTTGATCTTCTGGGGGATGATATTGTAATAATTGAGCAAAGCTGGGGATCGCCTGTTGCAGTTCTAACCCATAAATACGAAACAATTCCTCAGACCATTGCGGTTGAGCCGTTTCTAGCGTTAAGCCGTCATAAAGTTCAAGTTCCCAACTGCCCAGTTTAGCCAGTCGTTGGGCTTCGAGTAACTTCGCTTCACTCTGGCGCAGGGCCAATTCAGCCTCAACTCGCCCTGTAATTTCCACAATCACAGATCCAACCCCGCGACCATCTCGTAAAAAATCAACAGGATAGTAATTTGCCATCCAGTAGCGCCGTGTGTCGGGGCTAGCGGGTGTATAACCGTGAAGTTCAACATCATATATGGGCTGACCCGTTTGAATCACTTGTTGTAAAGAAGGTTCTATACTACTGGCAAGGTCTGGAACAATTTCTCTAAATGTTTTCCCTAAATGTTGTTCAATACTCACCCCATGCATCTGCGCTAGGGTTTGGTTAACGCGCAAAAATTTAAGCTGGCTATCTTGCAAACACAATCCCACCGGACTGGTATTATACAAATGTTCTAAGATTTCATTAGCTTGTTGTAAATCAATTTGAACTTGCTTTAATTCACTAATATTAACGAAGGTAATCACAATCCCATCACTTTCTATTCCGTCTTGAATATAAGGATGAACCCGCATCAACATATATTCATCAGACTGAGTTATTTTTACTTCTTGTTCTTCAGGCTCTTGAGTTTGATTAACTTGTTGTAAAATCTCAACTAAATCCTCACAGTCTAAACTATTGGTTAAATCACTCAACGGACGACCAATATCTGCGGGTTTAATATTAACAGTTCGAGTGGCAGCGGGGGTAAACTTACGAATATTCAAATCAACATCTAAAAAGACGACTCCAATTTCAGTACTGCGTAATAAATTATCAATATCATTATTCAGGCGAGTCAGTTCTTGAATTTTTAATTGATATTCCGCATTAACGGTATAAAGCTCTTCATTTACAGATTGCAATTCTTCATTGGTACTCTGCAATTCTTCATTAGAAGCTAATAACTCTTCATTGGTTGCCTGTTGTTCTTCATTAGAGGTTTCTAACTCTTCAATAGCAACTTGTAGATTTTCACGAGTTTGTTGTAGTTCGTATTCTAACTCTGTAATTTGTTGAGCCGCTTCGACATCTAAATCAAAGCGCAGCGCTGTATTTGAGGGAACTTGAGGCGCTTCTACCTCCATCACCACAATCACCTGATGCGCTGTACCTTGGCTGCCATTATCATCGCTTCCCACTCGCATGGTAATACTCAGTTCCTCGCCGTTGCGTTCTATTTTAATCCCGGTGTATAAAACCGATTGTTTATCTCGTCTCGTGCGGTGCAAAGCGGTGGTGAGGGGAAGTTTTAAAGCCGGATGAACAATTTCTGTCACGTCTAAATTCGCGTATCCAATGGGATAATCTAAAAGATGCGCCGCATTATAAAAAACTCGTATCAATTGATTTTCGGCGTTAACCAGCAAACAAGTCATTTGTCGTTCGGGTAAACAAAGCTGGAAAACTTTACCCAGTAAGCGATCTAGTTGCTGTTGCCGGGTTTTGGTTCGCACAGATGTTTTCAGAGGAGTTACAAGAGTCTGCCGGGTGAGGGGCAATAATGAAAGCTGTGTCTCTCGCTGTTTTTGAAAGATTTTCCATCTTTGGTTGAGAGTGGTAAATTCTTCTGCTAAACTGCTTAACGTTTCAGAACTTCCCAGTAGTAAAACCCCTTGAGGGGCTAAAGCAAAATGCAATAGTCGCAAAACCTGGTGTTGAAGCTGAGGCTGCATATAAATTAAAACATTACGACAGCTCACCAAATTCATTTTAGAAAAACCCGCATTTTTAGTCAGATCATGAGGGGCAATAATTAGCATTTCCCGCAGGCTGCGCTTGACTTGATAATGCTCCCCATGATGATCAAAATAACGCTCTAAACGCCCCGGTGAAACATTGTTGGTAATACTTTCAGGATAAGTTCCTTGAGCGGCAACTTCTAGGGCATTCGTATCAAGATCAGTGGCAAAGATTTTTACCTGGATATTTTTTTGAAGTTGACGAATGACTTCATCGACGATAATTGCCATAGAATAGGCTTCTTCACCCGTGGCACAGGCAGAAACCCAAATCCGAAGTTGTTGTTGAGGTTGGAGTTTAGTAATGAGTTGGGGTATGGCCTCGCATTTTAAATAGTCCCAGACTTCGCGATCGCGAAAAAAGCAAGTTGCCCCAATTAACAGATCTTGACGCAATAGTTTTTGCTCTTCAGCGGACTCTTGCAACAAACGAAAATAGGCTTCGATACTATTATTACGAGTTAAAGCACAGCGGTGATGAATGCGGCGGCTGAGGGTGCTGACTTTATAGTGAGAAAAATCTATTTCTTCCCGTTCTGCTAAGATGTTTAGAATTTGCTGAAGTTGTTCAGGATCAATTAAACTGGCATCACTGACTTTTGATTCAGGAAAATTCTCTGAAAATCGAATCAATTCGTAAACGGTTTGGGCGAGATCTTGCGGAGAAAGGATTTCATCGACTAAACCCGAAGGAATAGCGCTGGTTGGCATACTGGTAAATTGAGCCGTTTCAGGAGATTGTACTAAGGCAATTCCCCCCGCGCGACTCACGGCTTGTAACCCTTCTGTGCCATCATTACCTGTACCGGAAAGTAAAATGGCAATGGTGCGTTCTCCCCAGCCCTCGACAAGAGACTGAAAACAGCGATTAATGGGTTGACGGGGAGATTCTGAACGTTCCTCTAAATGGAGTCGTCGATCTTCGAGGGTGAGGCTTTTACGAGGCGGTAAAACATAGACTTTAGCGGGTTCAAGTAGTACTTGATCTTGTACTTCTTCAACGGGTAAAGTGGTTTGTCGCTGCAAGATTTCTGTCATCATGCTGCGGTGGTTTGGAGAAAGATGTTGCACAACGACAAAAGCGCCGTTAGGATGATCCGGTAAACTGTCAAAGAATGATTCTAATGATTGTACGCCACCTGCTGAAGCACCAATTCCTACAATGAAGAATTTTTCTTTGTCTGGAGTCTCTTGAGTTACCATAACCACACACATAGATGACAATTCATAATTTCTTTATCATAGACCCTGCATAGGGGTGTTCGCTAACCTGCCATAGACAAAGAAAATAGAAGTGTTGCCCAGAAAGATTACGGAATAATGTTGGGGATGATTGTAGCTAGAAACGTTGATCATTATCAGAATATCGTCAACATGAAAACAACACAACCCCTTAAAATTATTCAGAATTCGGAAAACAATCTAAATACGCTGTGGTTCTATGACTCTCGCTGATTTTGAGTCATTCTCTAGAAAACCTCCGGAATTAACCGGGTTATTCCTGGTAGAATTCCACTAACCCTAGTATGTATTGTTAATCCAATTCAAATAAGGACACCGATCTATGACGACTCATTCTAAAAGTCATTCAACTCAAACCGATTTAGATTTACTTCAAGCATTATTTGAAGAAGAAAACACTTATCCCTGGCATCCTCAACACCCAGATTCAGTCGCCTATTTAACAGAATTAGAAACAGAATTTGAATTATCAGATTGTTTAACAGATAGCGAAATTGATCAACGTTCTCAAACGTTTTTTGCTCAAGTTGAACAACTCTACACCACTACGACATTACAACAATCTTTGTTGCACAGATTTGCCGATCAGATGCCTCGAGATGTGTTAGATCGCTTAGCAGAAGCAGCGGCAGAAGTGGGAGAAAAAATGTCAGATTGTGGTGTTTCTTTAGCTGACAGGTTAGTAGCCTGTGTACAGAATATTTTACCGCAATGGCAAGCAGAAGATTTATATGTTTTAGCTAGACCTTTTGCTTTTTCGATGTTAGGACCTGAAACAGAAATTCGAGATACTCAATGGACTGAAATGTCTGAGGTTGAACAGGCGCGTATGAGTTTAGCCGTTGCCCGTTACGCTTTATCTGAAATTATCCCAACTGAATAAATTGGATTATTTTCCTCATCTTTTTTGTACCCGAGTACATTCGATTCAGTTGTTAAACGCTATTGCAGAGAACAAGTTAATTAGGACTACCGATCATGATGGATTCCCGCAGACGCGGTTGGGACAGCTTATACTTGCTCCTAACTATCTTATTCTTTGGTATAAACAGTACAAAATACTCTATTAATTAAAACTCGTGTTTTTTACCCGAATCATTATGGGCAAAATAGAGAAAAAGTTTGTACTAGAATCAACAGAGAAAAAGCGCTAAAAATATTAAGCAGGGTGTTAACTTGATCCACTCATTTGAGTGTTAATTTTGTCACGAATTTGTGGCTGTTGTCCTAACAATTCTGACTGCGCCATCTGTTGCTGTTCTCCGGTTTTTAACCACTTTAAATTAACGGTTTGGTTTTCGGCTTCGCTGTCTCCTATCACTAAACAAGCGACGGCACCGCTGCGGTCTGCCCGCTTAAACTGCTTACCAAATGCGCTTCCACTTAAGTCTAATTCGACCTTGAAGCCCTGATTTCGTAATTTTTGACTTAAAACAAGGGCGTTTGCTTCGGCAGCCTCTCCGCGAGAAACTACATAAAAATCTAGCAGGGCAGGGGGAAGGGGTTGTAATTTTTGCAATAGCAAGATTAACCGTTCTAGTCCCATTGCCCACCCTATCGCTTGAGTCTCGGGGCCGCCCAACTCCGTCACCAACCCATCATATCGACCGCCCCCACAAACTGTGGCTTGGGCCCCCAAATCATCAGAAATGATTTCAAATGCGGTATGAGTATAATAATCCAAACCTCTAACCAGACGGGGGTTTAAACGATAGGAAATACTTAAATCATTTAACAGTTGTTGGACGGTGTCAAAGTGCTTGCGAGACTCCGATGCTAAATAATCTAAAATACTGGGGGCATCGGTCGCAATTTCTTGGGTGCGTTTATCTTTACTATCTAATATCCTCAAAGGGTTACGGGTGAGACGATCTTGCGAGTCGGCATCCAGTTCATCTTTGTAAGGGGTGAGATAGTCCACTAAGGCTTGGCGATATCGACTTCGATCTTCTCGGTTACCGACGGAGTTGAGATCGAGGTGTAATCGTTTTAATCCTAAAGCTTGTAAAATATCACTGGCAATGGCGATCGCTTCGACATCAGCCCGAGGAGAGCCACTCCCGAGTAATTCTACCCCCAGTTGATGAAATTGCCGTTGTCGTCCCGCCTGGGGCCGTTCATAGCGAAACATCGGGCCTGTATACCACAGTCGTTGAATGCCGTCGGCGTAGCGTTTGTGTTCAATATAAGATCGCACGACTCCAGCAGTGCCTTCTGGCCGCAGGGTAATTGAGCGATCGCCACGATCTGTAAAGCTGTACATTTCTTTACCGACAACATCTGTGGCTTCCCCAATTCCCCGTTCAAACAGTGCTGTTTGTTCAAAAATGGGGGTACGAATTTCTTTGTAGTTGGCGGCGGCTAAAATTGTTCTAGCGATCAATTCCAGTTGTTGCCAATACCCGACCTCTTCTGGGCCAATATCCCGAGTTCCCCGTAATGCTTGAATTGAGTCCATTGTCTTTATATCTTAGATACCATCAATGCTACTTTTAACAGATGAGTGGCTCAATTGTTGCTTGAACCACTAATTCAGGTTACAGCGATTTCCAACAACCGTAGCGATCGCTATAATAGGCTAAAATCCGATCCACTGAGAGACGAATGATCGGATCTACATCTTGATGATATTGAATCGATAAACTTCCCACTTGGCTTTGTAAATAATCAAATTGATCAAGTTCTGACCCCAGTTGAGTCGTCGGCATCGGATGTAATTGTGTTGTTACGCCTTCAACTTGCCGCAGATGAGTAGCGACTTCTCGGTACACCGCTAAGGGTAATTGAGGACAGTAAAGTTGATAATGCAGTTGAGTTTGGTTGGCTGTTTGCATGAATGATCAATGGATACCCAAATCCCTTACTCCACAGAAGTGACAGGTGTCTCTTCCGGTTGAGCATTAGCAGTGGGTAGCACACAACAGTTAATATCTTCTAAACAGACTTTACCCCATTGCAACGCCCAACGAACCAAAGCAACGCGGTTATCGGTTGCGGTTTTGGTTAAAATATTGCTGATATGGTTGTCTACAGTGCGTTTGCTGATTTCTAACTTCTCGGCAATTTCTTGGTTTGTCATGCCACTGGCGATCAAATCAACCACCTGTAGTTCCCGATCTGAAAGGGAAACGGAGGCTTTAGGTTTACTCAGAGTCATAATCAATTCCTATCTTATGCATAATTACTTATTTATTATTCTAAAAGTAAATTTACCGAATGGCAGATTAAGAAATAAAAAAAATATTTTATAACGCGATTATCACCTGTTTTTCGGTTTGTAGTTATTGTTGTAGCCTTTTTGTACTGTCTTTGTAAAGATCGAGTTCTGTCTGCTTCCAGGTGAGGCAGTGGTTTAACTCCAACCGCTCTAAAATTTGACGACATTAGAGTTGAGCGTGTATTTTTTCTATAATCTTTTCTATCGGCTGAGAAATATCAATCTCAATTGCGGTTGAGGGTTCTTCTAAATCTTTAAACTGACTGTGTAACAAGTCGGCTTTCATGTAATGATTGGAGCGTTGTTTTAGACGACTTTCGATCATTTTAAATGATCCTTTTAGATACACTAAGCGCATTTTTTCTGAATTAACAAAAAGCTGTTTTCTGTATTCTTGCTTCAGGGCAGAACAGGCTAAAACTATATTTTTATTTTGCGCTAACCATTGCTGAATTTCTTGCTGTAATATTTGTAGCCAGGGCTGACGATCTTGATCGTTTAAGGGAATTTTTTGAATCATTTTTTTAATATTTTCAGGCGGGTGAAAATCGTCAGCATCTTTAAATTCATACTGTAATCTATCTGCTAGTTTTTCCCCTACTGTTGTTTTACCCGAACCGGATACACCAATTACTATAATAATCATCGTAAAATTAACAATAAATTGAATGATAATCTCAAGGCAAATCAAAAACTGAAAGCACTGGGCGATGATCGCTTTTTTCAGCATCATCAGGACAGTAACTGTTTTCTGGATAAAGAATTTTTGAGGTAGCTTTCCAAGTTTGAGCCGTTCCTGCAACAAAAACAAAATCTAACACAGAGTTATACCTTTGACTACAATGGGTTGCTAAAATTAATTCTGGACGAACCCAAGTAAACACTTGATTTTCCGTCATTAGATCGTAGCCTTGATCATGTTTTTCCTCGCCTTTTTTGACATCCCAATCAAAATTATAATCTCCCACTGCAATAATGGGTAAGGTTTGTTTTTGCGCCCATCGATTTAATAATCTGGCTTGTTCATGGCGTAAATCATTACGGCTACGATAGAGATGATTCACCATAAACAAAAATTCTTTTCCATTGGATTTAAGTTTAAACTGTGCCACTAACGGCGCTCTAACATTTCCGCCAAGATTAATAGAACCTAACTCAAATTGATCGATTTTTTCTAATTCATTACTATCATAGATAATTGCTAATTTATCTGCATTTCCAGTAGTTCCTAAAATCGATTTAAAATCTATAGAATTATCCGTTTCCATTACGGCTTCAAAAGTTTGTAACCAGCTAATATTTTGAACTTCTGAAAATCCCCAGATTTCTGCGGTTCGCAATGGCTTAATCTGATTTTGAGCAATAAAATTTGGATCGGCATCTCCAGATTCAACATTAAAGCCAATCACAGTTAATTGTGAATCACTCTGACATCCGGTTATTCCTAAACTGATTCCCAGTAATAAAATGAACAGATAACAGGTTAGACGAGAAAGGGTCATCGGATTAAACCAGATCAGTTTAAAATTTGTTATAAAATTCAATTTTAGTGGCATTGGTCATAATTTTTAATTAATGGAACAAAACTATGATAATCTAATTTTTAAGTAGAGTCTGTATTCTTCACAATCTATAAAAAATAGTTTTTCTTTAAAAGATTATGGCAGTTGAGATAGAACGTAAATTTTTAGTTAAAAATGATGCTTGGCGAATTTTGGCAAGAGGAACCCTTTATTGTCAAGGATATCTGCCAACAACAGCGGGTAAAACGGTTCGGATACGAATTATTGGGGAGCTTGCCTATCTAACCATCAAAGGCCCTTCTAATGGCACAACTCGAGCTGAATTTGAGTATTCAATTCCACTAGAAGATGCTAAAGAAATGTTAGAAACCCTATGTGAACAGCCATTAATTAAAAAAACAAGATATAAAATTGTGATTGATGGGTTAACTTGGGAAGTAGATGAATTTTTAGGTGAAAATCAAGGATTAATTTTAGCTGAAGTTGAACTAACAGATGAAGATCAAGTGATTAATTTACCGGATTGGATTGGGGAAGAAGTGTCCCATGATTCTCGCTATTATAATTCTCATTTAGTGAAAAATCCCTATTGTCAATGGTCAGATTCAATGTCATGATCAATATTTGAAAAACAGAAATAAACGAATTACTATAGTAATACAAAATACCATGAAATTTGAAACAAAACTACAAGAAGACTGTTATCAGAAAATTGCTAGCTGGATGGATGAACTTTTTAGTGACTATCCCTGGGAAAAACTCGATGATGTTGGATTTGGATTATTTATGGGTTCGGCTTGGGTAGAGGTAAAAATTTATCCTTGGAATCAGGATGATACTGTGATTAATACCCGTTCAAAAGTTGTCATTAGCCCTGAACTCAATCCCGATTTACTGCAGTTTTTATTAGAAGAAAATGCGGAGCGTTTATTTGGTGCGTTTTCCCTCAGTAAAACAGGAGATATTTTATTTGAACATACCATTGTCGGTTCAACTTGCGATCCAGAAGAATTAGAAGCCTCAGTCTTGGCTGTACTCGAAACCGCCGATAATTACGATGATAAAATCATGGAAAAATGGGGAGGAAAACGGGCTTTAGATATTGCCCCTTAATCTTAAATGATCAGCCAGACAGACTCACCTGACTGACTCGATAGCAGTAGATAACAATTTTATATCAAAACTGAAGTGGGTCGTGCGATCGCAAGTTGTCGAGATCGCGAGCCCGTGCATCAAGGGTGTTGGCAAAGGTGAATGATAAACGATCATCAGATAAAATTGAGTCAAATGGAGTATTAACGTCGGTCTCAACAACCAGTAAGATTGATTAATAGGGGATCGCAACAAGAGTGGACGTTTTTAGCCCAGTCCCGATCCAAAATTTACCAGACTCTGAAGAACACGTTATTTTAGGTTTGTTATGCCTTTTCCTCGTTCTAGCGGTATTCTGCTGCATCCAACCTCTTTACCCAGTCGATTTGGAATTGGAGATATTGGATCAAATGCTTATCAGTTTGTTGATTTTCTCAAAAAGACCGGGCAACAACTGTGGCAAATTCTACCTTTAGGCCCCACTGGCTTCGGGAACTCTCCTTACTTATCCTACTCTGCCAGTGCAGGCAATCCCTTGCTGATTTGTCCAGATCGCTTACGCTCAGAAGGATTACTCACAGAAGATGATTTGGCAGATTTGCCGCAATTTCCCTTAGGACAAGTGGATTTTGATGCCGTTCGTCCTTACAAAATGGGCTTATTTCAAACTGCATTTAAAAATTTCCAAAAAGATCCGCCAGCCGGACTTGAACAAGAATTTCAAGGGTTTTGTACGCAAAAAGCCTCCTGGTTAGATGATTATGCCTTATTTATGGCAATCAAAACAGACTTAAAGGATGCAAGCTGGCATACTTGGGATAAAGATATTGCTCGTCGTCAACCCGAAGCGCTCAAAAAATGGAAAGAACGGCTCAAAGACCAGGTGCTATTTCAGCAATTTCTACAATTTCAGTTTTTCCGACAATGGTCTGATCTGAAAAAATATGCCAATGAACAGGGAATTCAACTGTTTGGTGATTTAGCGATTTATGTCGCCCACGATAGCGCCGACGTTTGGTCTAACCCAGACATTTTCTGCTTAGATGAAGAAACCCAAGAAGCGGCGTTGATGGCAGGGGTTCCGCCCGATTATTTTAGCGAAACGGGTCAGTTGTGGGGTAACCCGGTTTACAACTGGGAAAAACTCCAACAGCAAGACTTTGCCTGGTGGGTGCAACGGATGCAGTCGATGCTGGATCTAGTAGACTTAATTCGGATCGATCATTTCCGGGGCTTAGAAGCCTACTGGGCAGTGCCTCAAGGAGAACAAACCGCAATGAATGGTCAGTGGGTTGAAGCACCAGGAGTTGCCTTTTTTAAGACCTTAGAGGAAAAATTGGGACGTTTACCCATTATTGCAGAGGATTTAGGAACGATTACTCCAGAAGTTGAAGCCCTGCGAGACCAGTTTGAACTACCGGGAATGAAGATTTTACATTTTGCCTTCGACTCAGGCCCGGAAAATCCCTATATTCCCTATAACTACAGTAGTCAGAATTGGGTGGTGTATACCGGAACTCACGATAATGATACAACGGTGGGTTGGTTCCTCAATCGGGATCTAGAAGCACAGGGTCGCGTCACTCGATACTTGGGTTGTACTTCAGATTATGGGATTCATTGGGATTTGATTATTTTGGCTTTGGCAACAGTAGCAAATCAAGCGATTTTCCCCCTACAAGATGTTTTAGGACTCGGTAGCGAAGCCATGATGAATAAACCCGGAACTGCTGCCGGAAACTGGGCTTGGCGCTTTGAACCTGGGGCTTTAACCGATGAAATAGGCGATCGCCTCAGATTCTGGACAGAAACCTATGGACGCTTACCGAGGAGTTAGAGCCGTTGTTCGTCCTGAGTCCTTTGTCATTTGTTTTTCAAGCAAGAAATGCTGATTCACTCTAGATCTACACCTTACTTCCAACAAACAACGAATCACTCATGACAAACGACGAATTAACCCTTTATGATTTCGGATTCTGTGTTTGAGAGTTGGGGGTTTTTGAGGTAAAGACCACTTCTTCTACCATTCCGGGTTCTCCTAAACGTTGGGCTTTTCCGTTATTGACCGTAATCAAAACTCCGCCGGCATTTCCTGCAACCACAACGACCTCTTGAGTCGCTTTCCAAGTTTGTTGAGTGCCGCCGGATAAAATCCCTTGAAATTCTGTTTTGCCATCGACTTCAATTAATACCCAAGATTCGTCTTTCACCGTTAAGGCAATTTCAACCGAGTCCGATGTGGCTTTCACCCCAGAAGAAACGGAATTGGGAGGAGTTGTTGAGACGGCTTCGTTTGACTGAGCCACAAGCTGTCCGTCTAGTACGGCTGAATTGGATGATTCCGGTTGAGCAATACCAGCAATTACAGGTTGATTGGAACTATCTGTGAGGGGATTTGATTTGACTAGGTAAGACAGACCATTAACGGCACAAATCACTAGCAAAATATAGGTTAAGTAGAGATGGGTGGGTCGGAGCTGCGGTAGAGATAATAACTTTAAAGGAGATTTAATCGAAGGTTCAATCGGTTCGGGTAAAAAGAATTGAGCTAACTCAGAGCCATTCAACCCCAATGCATCCCCATATCGCTTAATTAAGCCTTGGGTATATACGGGTTCCGGCAGGTCTTCTATTTGACCCTGTTCTAAAGCATGCAGCAGCGGCACTCGAATCAGGGTGTAGGCTGCTACCATCTGAACAGATAAGGACTGAGCTTCACGGGTTTGGCGAAGCTGTTGGCCAATTTCTACCAATCGCTGAACCCGTTCTGTTTGAGAAAAGCAGGGAGATTGAGAGTTATTTTTGTTTGAGTGTGCTGAAGAAAATAAGCTCTTATTCATACACGGTACTCCTGGGGCTTGACGGAGAGATCTACAAGTTCGTTGGTGATGTAACAGTCGTACCACTTCCGGGATTTGAAGGGGACTGTGACGCAAGTTTTAGACAGTGAATTTCATTCTCTGTGAGAACACGATATTTTCCTTGAGGCAACTTAGAGCCAGATGAGCGATTCAGTTGAATTGAACCAATTGCAATCCGGTGCAGTTTCGCTACAGGGTATCCCAGTTGTTCAGCAACTCGACGAATTTGTCGGTTACGACCCTCAAATAAAGTAATTTCGAGTTGGGTTTGACCCCGTGGTAGAGATCCCATTCGTTGTACCGTTGCAGGTAAGGTTTTCCTGCCGGATAGGATGACACCTTGTCGCCACATTTGCAAGGTGGTCTCGGGTGGATGTCCTTCAACCCAGACCCGGTAGGTTTTTGGGATATGGTGACGAGGATGGGTTAAATGAAAGGTCAATTCCCCATCATTGGTCAGCAGTAATGCTCCGGTAGATTCAGCATCCAAACGACCCACAGGATGAATTCCCTGACCCTGTTGTAAGGCAGGAGGTAATAAATCCGTTACCTTTAGTCTTCCCTTCGGATCGTCGCAAGTAGACAAAACCCCAGGCGGTTTATTAAGTAAGAGATAAACAGATTGGGGTCGATGGCCGGGTTGAATTATATCACCATCTACTTCAATGCAGTCTTGAGCGGGATCGGCTTTTTGTCCCATCACTGCTTTGATGCCGTTGACACGTATTCGTCCGGCTAAAATCATTTGTTCAGCTTGACGGCGGGAGGCAATTCCCCAATGAGCAACTATCTTTTGTAGCCTTTCCTCCATATCTAAAGACAGATCGGATACCTAAATTTTAAAATTGTGAGTCCACGCTAAATTGTGTCATAATTTTACAGACTTTGTACAAATATTACAGCAATCAGCAATGATTCTGAGTTGCGATCGCCGTAATTTTAGAGTCTGCGAGTTAGACCAGATCGCCATAAATTTTCAGTATGCTGGCTTGCACCCATGAAGTCGTAAGGATAACAGAAAGTATAACAAGATCAAGCATATAACGCTCTTGTATCCTTGTCATCTCAAGAATGTAAGCATTATCATACAGGATGATTAGTGGAGAGAGTGAGTGAGTTTGTCTAGTTATTCAGTCCCATCAGACCGGAAGAGGGTTCATCCATCAGGATGGATTAGCTCTATTTTATCTAAAGCTGTTGCGTTTTGGTTGCAGTCTCAGGTTGAGTCCGTTGAACAGTTAGAAGTGTTGATTGAAGCCAAACATCAAGATTTGCTTCGGGGTAGAATTCCCCAAGTCACACTCAAGACGCTCAGGGGTGTTTATCAGGGATTACATCTGAGTCAAATTGATTTGAGAGCGAGTCAAATTCGGACAAATCTGAGGCAAGTTCTCAAAGGTCAACCGCTACAATTGCTTGAACCGATTGATGTTGCTTGTCAACTGACAATCACTCAAGCTGATCTTGATGCCTCTGTTTCAGCACCGTTATTGGCAAATGCACTACGGGATATTTTGCAGCCCTGGCTACAGTCTGAAGTGGAGATGCAGTCAATTCAAGATTTATCTATTCAATATATTACCCTATCTGCTCCCAATATTATCATCGATGGAACAGTAATTTGTGTACGTGAATGTTATCCGTTTCAACTCCAAACTCAACTGCAAATTCATCCCAATCAGATCCTCGCTTTTACTCAAGCAATACTGACAGTAAAGCCTGTAAAGATAGGGGTAAAGATGGAGGATTATCTGTTAGATTTGGGTTCATCAGTGAATATTAAATCACTGATTTTAGAGTCTGAATCTATCGGTTTACAAGGAAATATTCAGGTTAATCCGTAGGCGGAGTTGGCTTTAAACGGGGTAACCAAACTGATACTGAACCCCCTGAACAATGAAAGTTACCCCAGCCTTGTTCATTGGTATAAACGGGTTCAGTAATGTGTTCGGTTAAGTCATAAAATTGAGTGTTGGGCTGATTAACTTTCATCCATTGACTGCCACCGGGGCCATTACTTAAAAGGACTGCCATTGCTTGAGGATGTTGCTGTATACCCAGTCGAGTCCAACCGATTCTATCGGGATGATTAAAATAATTTAACTGCTTACCGTAGGCATAATATTGACGAGCATACAAGAATTTATCGATTAACCAACGGTGACGATCCATCCAAATTTCATAACCGCGATCTACATAATGAGCGCCATAATAATCGGGATAAAAAATACAAGGATATCCTTCTTCTCTGAGTAAAATTATTGCATAAGCTAAGGGTTTAAACCAGGGTTCTACAACAGATTCTAAAGGGTGTAAAGGTTGAGATTGATGATTTTCTACAAAAGTTACGGCTAAAGTGGGTTGCTGTTGCATTAACGTCCGATCTAATATCTTGCGAATATCATAGGATTGACCGATATGACTGGCGATATGAAAATTATAATGTAAGGGAAAATCAAATAATGAAAGTTGTCCTTCTGTGATATCAATAAAGTGATGCAAGACTTCAACATCATGACTTAAATAATCCCCAACAGTGAATAATTCTTGGGGGGAATTATAGCGCATTTGAGCCAGCCAATACTTAATGAATTCTGGCTGAATATGCTTCACTCCATCCAGGCGAAATCCATTGATTCTGGTTAAGTCTAAAAACCATTTTCCCCACTGTTCTAATTCTTGCTGTACCTCTAAATTAGAAGTATCCACATCACAAGCCATCAAAAAACTTTCATTACCATGACGCGGATCAATAGGGGTTTTAAATTGTTTATTTTTCAAGCGATAAACAGCAGTATCTTCCCAATTATAGGCATTATGATTAACTGTATCAAAATGCTGCCAATGCCATTTCATGGCTGAATATTTATCTTTTCTTCCGGGAAACTGATAGTGACTATAAATTTTAATCTGTTTTGAGCAGCCGATTTCATGATTTCGGTTCTCCCAGGCAACAGGAACAGCTTTGACAATTTCAGGTAAATCTCCACCATTTTTATGATGAAAAACTACATCTCCATACACCTGTAAGCCGACTTGTTGAGCGGCTTTAATGGCTGCAAAATATTCTTGTGCCGTGCCATATCGGGTTTGAATTGCATCTTTTTGATAAAATTCACCTAAATCATATAAATCATAAATATTGTATCCGGGATCATCCCAACATCGTCCGGGTTGTTGGAGATTAAAGCTTTTACAAGCCGGTGGCAGCCACAGGGCTGTAATTCCCGAATTAACCAGTTCTTCAGCATGATTTTTAACTTGATTCCATAACCCTAAATCGGCATCAATATACCAGTGAAAATATTGCAAGATTGTGCCGTTAATCGGTCGCATCTTTACACCTCTGAGTCAACAAACAGGAAGTCTCGGACTGATCGCTCTGTCCGAGAACTATGAATTTACCGAATTAGGATGACAGTAAAAAAGAATTCAATTCAAGTATTACCCATCGCTAACGGCAATAAGATACCCAATTTTGTTGTAATCTATGACTCAAAGGGGCGGATTTTACATCCGGTGTACCGATGAACTGTCAACTAAAGTTGGGTTGTATTGGTTGGGCAAGCAGGAGAAACATCAATTTCTTCTACTTTCCGTACTCGACGAATAATCGTGATTTCTTCTTCCCGACGAACAATGGTTCGCACAGGTGCAACACAGACAATATCCTGTTGAGGATTGCGTTCAAAGCTATCAAAACTTAGATTCTGCCAGTTAATAGAAACAGGTTGTCCAGAAGGTTGGGGTGTCTCTGTTGCGGGTTTATCCAAAGAAGCGGGTTTAGATGAGGGAGTCTGTAGAGGGGTAACAGGGGTTTTCTCTAGGGGGTCGGTGACGTTTGCACTCTTAGAACTCGAACTCGGTTTAGCCAATGGAGGCGTGGCGGCAGAAATTGGGGTAACAGGTGTTTTCTCCACGGTATCGGTGACGTTTGCACTCTTAGAACTCGAACTCGGTTTAGCCAATGGAGGCGTGGCGGCAGAAATTGGGGTAACAGGTGTTTTCTCCACGGTATCGGTGACGTTTGCACTCTTAGAACTGGGTTTAGCCCGTTGAGGCGTGGCGGCAGAAGTGGGGGTTTGAGTCGGGGTTTTCTGAGGGAGTGGATTATAAATTTCAAATCCGGCCCAACGCTTAGCCGGGTCAGTCATCGTAATTAATGTGCCTTTGGCGTTATTGGTGTTAATCGTAATCAGTTCACCGTTTTTACCGAGGTTGAAAAAGTTACCCGTGATGCCATACAGGGTATTATCGTAAAATTTCATACTGGAAATATTCGGAAAACCAATATCACCAATGATGTCAATAGTTCCTGTGGTTAAGTCACAAGCAGCCAGATACTTATGCCGTTCTGCGTTAATCAAGGTAATATAAGCATTACCCTGAGCATCAAAAGCCACTTCTCCGCAGTTATATTTTTGGTCGGCAACCGTCATCACGGGACGACCTGAACCCGTGACCGGGTTAATCGAGATTAATTGTTTGGCAGTCGTACCATACAGCACTTGACGAATGGGGTCATAAGCCAACCCAGTCATCGCAAACCCTGTATTACCCACTACTGTAGTTTGACCGCTGGCGGGGTCGATATTCAATAGTTGACTTGTTTGACTACCCGGTTGAATGGCGACACCATAGAGTTGACGATTAACAAAGGCTAAATCAGCCAGTTCTTGGACGGTTGCACCGATGAAAGTCGCTTTTCCTGTGGTTAAATTGAGGCGATATAACTGACTACTTTTTCCGGCAACGCTATCTTGAATGAAGGCAACGCCAGGTTCTAAAACCGAAGCAGAAGAGGAGATTTCAGCGGGAGTGACGGCGGTGGGACGACTGCTACAAATGACTGTTTCTAACAGTTGGACATAACCATTGACTGAATCTTCATCGTTGAAAGCTTGCCCTCCTGTTTCACTTGCCAGGCGTTGATATTCGCGACTGATGCCGTCTCTATGTTTGCTTTTGGATGTGGCGAAATAGGTGTGAATTTTGACTCCGGCGGCTTTTGCTTTTTCGATGGCTTGGTTAGCGGCCTCAATATCAGCTTGTTCAGTTTTATCTCCCCCGCCTTCTAAAGCTTCATCTCCCAAAAAGAAAATAGCGCGGCTGGCTCCGTTTCGCCAGTCAAAGTAGGTGGCTAGATCTTCAATGGCCCGCGCCCCGTCTTCTTGAGCGCCCGCTGAGGGCAGTTCTCCCCGTCGTCGTCCTCGCAGTTGGTTACCCGGAACTTTGCAGACTTGCACGAGATAGTTACGAACCGTCCGGTTAAAGTTGGTTCCGTTCCAGCGGCCCTCAATACCCAACCAAGTGACTCTGAGGTCTGAGGGACAATTGGATGCAGCGGCCTTCATCGCAATTTTAGTGGCTTCAGACATGCCCTGAGCCTCATCTCGCATGGAGGGACTGGTATCGATCACAATAACGAGATCAACTGATGGTTTTGTCGGATTAGATGTTTGGGTCATGGTTGCAAGTTGGATTTTGATTCAAGTGTAAAGATGCAATCTCACGATATTAATGACCGTGATCAACGCCGGATAAAACAGTAAATTGAGACGCTACAGATTCACCTCACTGATTCTCGTTAAATTTTTAGGCACTTAGAACAGATGTTTTAGCTAATTTTACAAGCTAAAAAAACAATTTATTTTTATTTTTAATATTCCTAGAATATTATATCGGAATGAGGGAAAGAGTTGAAACAGGCTTAATTAAATTTAACTCAAATATTGCCAGGATTGTTGATTACAAAACATCATACAACTTAGAGAAACTTTTGTAAATATTGAATCAGTTCAACAGGTTCGCATCACACCTTTAATGCGGCAAGCTAATTCATGCTCCATAAATAATAAAGAGGTGGGTAATACCTGAATTTGATGTTGAGAAACCAGTTGAGGATATTGGTCGGCATTAATCTTAATCACTTGCATCCGAGACCCCAATTGATGTTTAACTTTCTCTAAAATGGGTGCATAAGTTTGACTGGCGCTGCACCAACTTCCATAAAAACAAACCAACACCGGAACAGAAGAATCATTAATCAGATCTTGTAAGCTAGAAAAGCGCTTTTTAACAGCCATAGACTTACTTTTATCTTTTCAAAATTTTTCTCAATTTAACTGACTCAATGATTGATAAATTAACGATATTGGGGGCAGAACTTACCCCCATGACCGCCTTAATTTAAAACTTAACCTTCTGTTTCAGTCGGTGAAACTTGAGTGGTATTAACTGGACAAGCGGGAGACACATCAATTTCTTCGACTTTCCGGACTCTACGAATAATAGTAATTTCTTCTTCCCGTCTGACAGTGGTTCGCACAGGTGCCACACAGACAATATCTGCACTAGAACGAGGAAAACTATCCCATGTTAAACTGGTGATTTTTGTCAGAATAGGAGAAACAGACTGTTGTGTTTTAGCTTCCGGTTTGGGTAAAGCAACTTCTTCAATTTGAAGAACAATTTCTCCTTGATTATCTTCTTTTAACGTATCAAAAAATAGTCCTGTAATCGTAGTATCTTCTAAAACTTTCAATGTAATTTTATCTTTTTGTTCTCCTCGGCCATTGAGAGAACACCAGCTTTCAGACACTGCATAACTACTGTCTTGTTTAGGATATTCAGGAATAAATTTACCCCCTTTAATCCACAGCAGCGCCCAGGGTTCTAAATCGAATTTTTTCTGATCTCCCCAATAACTAATTTCACCCGATTTAATTGTGATTTTGTATTCTCCTTTCGGCAGGGAAATATAGTTAAAATTTTCTTGCTTAATTGCGGCTAATTTAGCGGCATTGAGTTTCCACAGATTATTCGGTTTAACTTCTAAAATACCTTGATTAACACCCCGATCATTCGTGATAGCTAACTTCACTTCTCCACTATTACGAGTTTGACCTTCAACATCAAAAAATAAAGCACAAACAGTGACTTTATTATTCGGTTTAACCTGAATTTTTAACTCATCTTTGAATCCATTTAAAGTCGTCCAAGTCGTTCCCACTTCAGTCCCAGTATTCAGATTGACAAAACCTTGTTCATCATGCCCGAATAACCAAAGAACAACTAACGGTTCTCCTTGATTCTTTTGCCCAGAATAACTATACCAACCTTCAGTTATTTTCAGGGTATAAGTTCCGCCTGCTAAAGTCTTAGAACTGGCAACTTGCTGTTCTAAATATTGCATATTTGGTTGACCCGAAGCTGCCATATGTTCTGGCGGAATCACATAACAGCTATTTTGACCATGAACAATTAACTCTCGTGTCATTTTATTCTCCGTAATTGGCAATATTTTTGACGTATAAAATACCTAAATTATAGCTTAATATTTTTTATCTCGAACCAGACTTAAGCTATATTTTTTAACTTTTCAGAAAGATTTAAGTTTTGTTGTTCTTGAGATAACTGTTTTGCGGTTTCTAAATCTGAATTTGCTTTTTCCGCTTCGTTAATCTTACGATAAACTAAACTCCGATTGTAATAAGCTTCTGCATAGTTAGGATCAATATCAATGGCTTCGTTGTAATCTGCTTCTGCTTCTTCATATTGCTCTAATTCATAGAGTGCATTACCGCGATTATTATAGGCTTGAGCATCTTCGATATTAATCGTTAGAGCTTGATTATAATCTTCAATGGCTTCTTGATATTTTTGCAAGTCATAATAAAGATTTCCTCGATTGTTGTAAGCTTCTGCATAGTTAGCATTAATCTCAATCGCTTGAGTATAATCTTCAAGAGCCGCCTCACTTTTTTTGGTGGCTTGATAAATAATTCCCCGATTATTGTAAGCTTCTGCATAATTGGGGTAAATCTCAATCGCTTGAGTATAATCTTCTATTGCTTGCTGATAATTTCCTAAACTATAATAAGTAGTCGCTCGATTATAATAGCTACGATAAAGATCGGGATTGGTATTAATCGCTTCGGTATAATTTTCTATAGCTTTTTGATACTCTCCTAAAGCATAATAAGTATTACCTCTATTATTGTAGGCGGCTGCAAATTGAGGGTTTAGTTCAATTGCATAATTATAATTTTCAATGACTTTTTGATAATCCTTCTGTTGATAGGCTGTATTACCCCGATGGTAGTAAACATCCGATAAAAAAGGATCAGTAGTCGTCGCCTGATGATCAGATTCTTTGGTAATATCAGGCTGATGATCAGATTCTAACGCCTGTGGTTGATCAATTTCTTGATGCGGTTGAATTTCTGGTTCTGTCAAATCCTCAGCTTGATTTTGTTTTTGACCCAAACGCGCTGGATTCAAAAACACATATATTCCTATCCCAATCAAAGCTGTAATAATAATGCCAATAATCATGCACAACTTCCATCACACTTAGTAAAGTTAATCAAGTTTGATTGCAGTAGATGTTGCTCAGATGACCTGGCTTTATCTAGCATCGTGTCTGCTAAGTTAAAAACCAATAAAGATCTGGCTTTGGGTAAAACTGAAGCGAGATCAACAGATGAAAATAATATAACCGATAAACAAAATAAATAAGCTGAACTTTGAGTCAAACTCAGCTTAGGGACTTGATCTAAAAGTAAACGATGCTTGACTAAACAATATCAGTTAGGTTCTTTTTTTCAGTATAGACGGTTGCCCCTTCTTGCTGTACCGGAGACATTCGAGTTGTACTGACGGGACAAGCAGGACTGGCATCAATTTCTTCAACTTTTCTGACTCTACGAACTAAGACAATCTCTTCTTCACGCCTAACAATCGTTCGTACAGGAGATACACAGACAATATCCATCTTAGGATTACGGTCAAAACTATCAAAACTTAGAGCATCAAGATTACTTAGAATATTTTTATCTTCTGCAGCCATAATCTAGAGTTTTTTTGTCTTTAATATTAATTTAATTCAAGTTGTTTTTCCTAATGAGACATTAGGAAAAACAGAACATAAAGCTGAGATTTATATATCCCTGACGACTTAAAATGCTATCAGAGATGTTGTAAGATCACAGACTGTATATTATCCAGGTGAAACCTGAGTGGTGCTAACAGGACAAGCCGGGCTAGCATCAATTTCTTCAACTTTTCTAACTCTACGAACTAAGACAATTTCTTCTTCGCGTCTAACAATAGTCCGTACAGGAGAAACACAGACAATATCCTGTTGAGGATTGCGATCAAAACTATCAAAACTTAAAGCATCAAGATTACTTAAAACAATCTTACTTCCTTCAGCCATGGTAGAAAATTTATTGATAGTAACAACTCCTATTAGAGTATCAATCTCTTATTAAAAAATCAAGGGACTTCAGTTAATTTTAATTAAGAATTAATAAATCAGACAAAGGAATAATTTTTCCCTTGCCTGACATCCTTCTAAAGAGATAAATTAAATATTAATACTTCTTGAGTCAACTAACGGGTTGCGCTCAATACTTCTACCTGCACCGATGCAACACCACTGCTGATCATACCTATTGCTTGAGCGGCGGCAGCAGAAAGATCAATGACTCGACCCCCGGTAAACGGCCCTCGGTCATTAATCCGAACCACCACAGAGCGGCCATTATGAACATTTGTGACCCGAACCTTTGTGCCAAAGGGTAAACTTCGATGAGCAGCGGTTAGGTCATTTTGGTTAAAGTACTCACCACTGGCGGTTTGAGCGCCATGAAACCCTGGGCCATACCAAGAGGCTAAACCTTGAATCAGCGCCCGGACTGGGTTACGGGCAACAGGTGTTGAGGGCTGAGGTAAGCCTTCAATTTGCTTTAACGGGGCCGCATTACCCAATTGCCGACGCAAACGATTGGTTGCTTGTAAGGCATCGGTTGCCGGATCTTTTGTAGAGTCTGGTAAAATAATACTGCTATTGAGGGCAATTAATTCTTGCTGATTGGCTTGAATAATGTATTGTTGGCGATCGCTATCCCAACGAACCTTAATCGTATCGGCATCAAGGCGATTTTGACTCAATTGATTGAGTTGTGCCGCCACTGCGGTTGCTTGCCACACGGGGTTATTTTCTGTGTAATTAGAGGCCGTTGCGACTTTCACTGCACCACTATTGACGGGTTGAACTTGAGCCGCATCAGAATTTTGAACAAAGGTTAAAATCGGTAAATCCCGCACGTACAGTGTTGCCGCTGGACGTTGATTCCAAGTATGAGGCTCAATTTTGGCAATGACGTTTTGAGTCTGGGGATTAGATTGGTATTCTCCCACTTTCTCTACGTCACGGGTTTGCGCTAAAACCCTTGGTACGCTTTCCCCATAAGCTGAGTCGGGATTAACAGAAGTGCGATCTGAATTTTCCCCTGTAATCGTATGAGTCTGATCTAGAGTTTCAGTCTGAACCTGTTTTTCTGCTAACAGTTCCTTAGTTTGGCTGGCATTGGCAAAACTAACGCTAGACATTAAAACAACGGTTGTTAGACTGACCCAATACGTATACTTCATAAATAGGTAGATTGTGAACACCACATCATTCAGCAAGTCTGTATTTGCAACTCCAATCTGGATGTTCTGAAGAACCGAATCCAGCTTGAGTGCTTTCACTCCTGATGAATTAGTTCTGCCTCACTCTAGAGATTAAATCGATTGCCTTCAGCATCGAATCCCCATGCTCTGCAAGAACCAGCCACAGAGTAACACAATACTTCACAATAGGGGAATATTCACAAACTTGATATTGAGCTAAATTTTTGTAACAGATCAAGGGGTGAAACCTTTCATCTATCTTAGGTTGTAGCTATTTGTGCTTACTGAATTTAGACTAAGAAAACTTTATGATAAAAATTTTTTATCTTTAGCCTCGCGTCCCACGATGGGACAAGGCGTCTAAACGCTGGAATTTATTTCCAGCGACAGCCCTTCATGAATCGAACTTTACGCTAAGTATATATTAATTTTGTGCTAAACATGGTAGTATAAAACTATGTTTGTAATTGAGTATAAAATCAAGGCAAAGCAAAGGCAGTTTCAGGCAATTGACGAGGCAATACGCACGGGTCAATTTGTCAGAAACAAAGCTTTGCGCTATTGGCTAGACAATAAAGGGGTTAATAAATATGACCTCAATAAATATTGTCGCATCTTAGCCAAAGAGTATGGCTTTGCTAATAACTTAAACTCGACTGCTAGGCAGTCATCGGCAGAACGAGCTTGGTCGGGAATCTCCAGGTTTTTTGACAACTGTAAGAAAAAGATTCCTGGTAAAAAAGGGTTTCCCAAATTTAAAAAATATTCTCGTTCGGTGGAATATAAGCAATCTGGCTGGAAATTAGACCCAGATACCAAAAAACATTTAACTTTTACTGATAAGAATAATATCGGTCGAGTTAAGCTTGTTGGCTCTCGTAACATCTATTTCTATCAGCCAGAACAGATAAAGCGAGTCAGATTAATTCGTCGCGCTGATGGCTACTACGTGCAGTTTTGTATCTCAATTGAAGTCAAAGAAGAAGTGCTGCCAACTGGTAGGGCTGTAGGTCTGGATATGGGGTTGAAATATTTCTATGCCGACAGCTTTGGTCATACAGAAGAAAACCCCAGATTTTACCGCAGTAGCGAAAAACGTCTTAATCGTCTTAATCGTAAAAAGTCCGTAAAGTACAAGAAAGGACAGAAACAATCTAACAATTATCATAAAGCTAGAAGGCGATATGCCAAACAGCATTTAAAAGTAAGTAGACAACGTTTAGAACACGCCAAAAGACTGGCGCGTTGCGTATGTGCAGCTAACGATTGCATTGTTTACGAAGATTTAAAAGTTAGAAATCTAGTTAGAAATCATAGATTGTCAAAGTCCATAACTGATGCTGGCTGGACTCAATTTCGTAATTGGGTGGAATATTTCGGGTGGAAGTTTGGCAAAATAACTATTGCTGTTCCACCCCACTATACCTCTCAAGATTGTCCCAGGTGCGAAAGAAGAGTCACAAAATCTCTGTCCACTCGCACTCATGCTTGCGAATGTGGGTATGTAGAAGACAGAGATATAGCATCGGCTATCCGAATACTTCAGGTAGGACTAAGTACCCAAGGGCATTGGGGAACTTACGCTACAGGAGATTTGCCCTCTTGGGCGGTTGGGGCAACCCTGTCGTCTAACGGCGAGTCGTTGAATGTAGAACCTCTTGCGTCTCCGACGCTGGGAGGATGTCAACTTTAGTCTCCAGTTGCATTATCCTAATCTCAGAATTCTTTCAATCACGCAATTATGGATTATCGTGAAGCGGGTGTCGATATCGAAGCCGGACGGGATTTTGTTAATCAAATTCGTCAAATGGTCGAAAAAACCTATCGTCCTGAAGTGTTAGGCGGACTTGGGGGGTTTGGGGGATGTTTTGAAATTCCTCCCGGTTACCAACAACCCGTTTTAGTTTCAGGGACCGACGGTGTCGGAACAAAATTAAAAATTGCCTCAGCCATCAATCAACACCATACAATCGGAATTGATTTAGTGGCGATGTGTGTCAATGATATTCTCACTTGTGGGGCTGAACCGTTATTTTTTCTAGATTATTTAGCCACCGGAAAACTACAACCCCAGCAACTGACTCAAGTGGTGGCCGGGGTGAGTGAGGGATGTCTCCAAGCCGGATGTGCTTTACTCGGGGGAGAAACCGCCGAAATGCCCGGATTTTATCAACCGGGAGAATATGATATTGCTGGATTTTGTGTGGGTATCGTGGAAAAAAGCCAGATGTTAAACGGGTCTCAGGTACAGATAGGCGATATCGCCATTGGACTGGCCAGTAGTGGGATTCATAGTAATGGTTTTAGTTTAGTTCGTAAAATTACTCAAGATCGCAATTTCAATTGGTCTGATTCTCCCGATGAATTTAACGGTCAATCTCTCGGAGAAGTTTGCCTGACTCCGACTTCTATTTATGTTCAGCCGATACAAGCCGCTATCAAAGCTGGAATTAATATTCATGGTATGGCTCATATCACCGGCGGTGGCTTACCGGAGAATTTACCCCGTTGTCTGGGGGCAAATCTTGGGGTTGAAATTGATTCGAGTTCGTGGCCTGTCTTACCCATATTTAACTGGATTCGCCAAACGGGAGACGTTCCCATCGCCGCAATGTATGACACTTTTAATATGGGGATTGGTTTTGTGGTGATTGTTGCGGAAAACGAAGCCGAACAGACTTTAAACTGGTTTCAATCTCAAAAGATCGATGCTTATCAAATTGGTAAAATTATTCCCGGTGAGGGCAACTTAATTGGATTAACTTAACAAATTAGATCCCCCCCTAATTGTACTAAAAGCTACTGTTTTACAAATATCCCATCTGGGATCTATGAAACCCTATCAATGCATCCCAGAAGCAGAGTAAGATAATCTAGAGACCTGCATCCATTTTTTTGGGAGAAGCCAACCGCATGACTCGGGGACCTAGCCGTAAGCTGAAACTCATGGTCGTAGATGATGAACCCGATAATCTAGATTTGTTGTTTCGGACATTTCGACGAGAATTTAAGGTTTACAAGGCCGAAAGTGCTTTAGAGGCGCTTCAAGTGTTGGATGATAGTGGCGAGATGGCGATTATTATCTCTGACCAACGGATGCCTGAGATGAACGGGACTGAATTTTTAGGCAAAACCGTTGACCGCTTTCCAGATACGATTCGGATATTACTCACAGGTTATACTGATGTTGAAGACTTGGTAGAAGCGATTAATTCGGGTCAGGTGTTCAAATATATTACGAAACCCTGGAACCCGGAAGAACTGAAACAAGTCGTTCAACAAGCCTCTGAAACCTACCGCTTTTCTAAACAACGCACCAATACCCTCAGACGTGCTCTCAGGCGAGAATCTCTCTATAATGATGTAGTCAGTGCCCTGCGGGAATCATTGGATTATTCCCATATGTTACAAACGATTGTGCAAACCTTGGGAGAGACCTTTGAAGCCAGCGGATGTCAAGTTCAGTCCGTAGAAGAGGGAATATTATCCCCGCAAGAGTTTGTTTATTCTCACCCTGAATTCGAGAATTTATCGTGGCCAGTTAATGTCGAGGCGTTAATGCAGTCTGTCTTAGCCGCTCCCAGTACTCAAATCCATTCTGATCTAGGGGAAGACGGCACATTACTGATTGTTGTTCCGCTCACCTATCAACATGAGTTATTGGCTGTTTTAGCAATTTATCAAAGTCCTGACACCGATACTCCTTGGTCAGAAGATGATATTCAGCTCCTGGAAGTGGTTGCTGAACAGGCTTCTCTGGCGCTGTCACAAGCACAACTCTATCAACGCACAGTCAAATTAGCCGAGCAGATGCAAAATGAGTTGCAAGTGGCTCGGCGCATTCAAACAAACCTCTTACGGCAAAGCTGGCCGGAGCTAGAAACGGTGCATATCCAAGCTCGCTGTTATCCAGCCAGAGAAGTGGGGGGAGATTTTTTTGAGGTGTATGTTCACTCTCAGGGGGATGTCTGGGTGGCGTTAGGGGATGTGTCTGGTAAAGGGGTGCCAGCGGCATTATTCATGGCCAGTGCGATTTCTGTGTTGCGTCGAGAACTGTCTCAGGAAAATTCACCCGATCCTGAGCAAGTGATGAAAAATCTCAATAGTATTTTATCGGATGATCTCATCAGTAATAATCATTTTATTACAATGATTCTAGCTCGCTATACCCCCTCAACTCATGAATTAGCGTATGCTAATGCAGGACATATCTATCCTTTGATATGGCCCCAACAAGAGTTAATGGCGCAAGCGACCGACTCACCCTCGTCTATCACCGTTGAACCCACCTATATTAAAACCCGAGGGATTCCCCTTGGGATCTTGCCCCAGTGGCGAGGTCAGTCCGGGAGTTTACCGCTGGCATCAGGGGATGTCGTATTAATCATGAGCGACGGCATTACCGAAGCAACGGTGGCTCAGACTCAAGCAGAACATCCCAACCCATCTGAGCGCAAAATGTTGAATCAAGAGGGTTTATGGCAACTTCTCAAGCAGCAGAAAAGCCAGCTTAACCTCGATAATTTATTAGCTTACATCCGAGAACAGAATTCAGTTCAAGAGGATGACCAAACGATACTCTCTCTGGAGATTTTGTGAACCGATGAAAACTGAGTTGCACGTGCCGAGTGATATTCGCTTTTTGGCGGTTGTCGAACACTGGTTATTAAGCAGTTTGGAAGTAGAATTAGGCGATCAGGTAGACTGGCCACGTCAATCGAATCGGTTTCGTCTTGTGCTTGCAGAAGCTTATTCAAATGTGATTCGTCATGCTCATAAAGATCAGCCTCATCTTCCTGTGATTATTCGCATGGAACTGCATCAAGGAGATTTTTATCTTGAAATTTGGGATCATGGAAAAGGCTATGAAACAAATAATTATAATCCACCAAATCCTGAGGATAAGCAGGAAAATGGCTATGGCTGGTTGATTATGAATCGTTTAATGGATCGGGTGGATTATTGTTTACAAATTGATGGACGCAATTGTTTGAAATTACAGGCAAATTTACAGAAAAACAGCCATTAACTAGATGAATTGAGTTAAGCCTTTCATCACAGTAAAGCTCATCTTTGTTAAAAGACTATCTATTTGCCTTTCTCTATTTCTGGATTGAGGCAATTTGTTTTTGATCACTTATCTTAAAATTACTATGACTCTCAATCATCTGTCTCCCTCGGAAACTGTTGATATTACTAACTGCGATCGCGAACCGATTCATATTCCTGGTTTGATTCAACCTCACGGGATGCTTTTTGTGTTGTCAGAGCCAGATTTAACTATTGTTCAGGTCAGTGCTAATAGTGATAAAATTATTCAGTTAGAACCCCAAGAACTGCTCGGAAAATCCATTCAAAATTTTATCAGTAACGAACAATTAACGTTAATTAAAAGTCACTTAGCAAAAGACTTTAAAACTGTTAGTCCTCTCAAAATACAATTTAATCATCTAGGAGAAAGTCAGACTTTTAATGGCATCTTACATGAATTAAATCAGGGCATTATATTAGAACTTGAGCTGACTGATATTAATGAGAATTTTAACTTCTTTGATTTTCATAGTTTAGTTAAAATGCCGCTAGAAAAAGTTAAACAAACCCGTAAATTATCAGAACTTTGTCAAGTTATTGTTCAGGAAGTACGAGGGTTTACAGGCTTTGATCGAGTCATGGTTTATCGCTTTAATGCCGAAGGTTCTGGCACAGTTATTGCTGAAGAGAAGCGAGCCGGTTTAACGCCTTTCTTAGGTTTAAATTATCCAGCGACAGATATTCCTCAGCCTGCCAGAAAGCTCTATCTACTGAATTTATTACGAATAATTCCGGATATAAATGCTCAACCTGTTTCTATCATCCCTCAGGAAAATCCGATTACAGGTGAACCACTTGATTTAAGCTTAAGTATTCTGAGAAGTGTTTCCCCCATTCATATTGAATACCTCAATAATATGAAGGTTACTGCTTCAATGTCAATCTCATTAATTCACAATAATAAATTATGGGGATTGATTGCTTGTCATAATTATACGCCTAAATATATTAGCTATGAAACTCGGACAATTTGTGAATTTTTAGCACAAGTTATCGGTTTAGAACTCAGCCATAAAGAAAATAGTGAAAGTTTAGATGATCAAGTGAAATTGAACTCAATTCAAGCTCAATTTGTTCAATCTATTTTAAAAACAGAAAGCTTAATTGAGGGTTTGAGACAGCATGAGCAAAATTTGTTGGATTTAGTCAATGCTGAAGGTATTGCTCTTAATTTAGACCATCATTTAACCTTAATTGGTAAAACCCCACATCCAGTCATTATTAAACAATTAATTCAGTGGATAGAAACTCAACTTAAACCCGAAGAATTAATATTTTGTACAGATTCTTTGCCATCTTTATATCCCCCGGCTGAAGATTTTAAAGATGTTGGCAGTGGTATTTTAGCAATTGCAATTTCTAAGGTTCAAAAACACTATTTAATTTGGTTTCGTCCTGAGGTTATTCAAACTATTGATTGGGGAGGGAACCCAAATAAACAAACCGAAAAAGCAGAAAATGGGATTTTGTATTTATCACCCCGTCAATCTTTTGAACGTTGGAAAGAAACTGTTCATTTAAAATCTTTACCTTGGAATAAATCGGAAATTAATGCTGTCCTTGAACTGAGAAATAATATTATTGGGATTGTCTTACAAAAAGCCGAAGAACTGGCTGAAGTGAATCAAGAACTATCACGCAGCAATAATGAATTAGATGCATTTGCTTATGTAGCTTCCCATGATTTAAAAGAACCATTGCGAGGCATTCATAATTACTCTAGTTTCTTATTAGAAGATTATCATCAAATTTTAGATGAAGAGGGAGTCGATAAACTCCAAACGATTACTCGTCTGACCCAACGCATGGAAGACTTAATTAACTCTTTGTTGCACTTTTCTCGCCTGGGAAGAACAGACCTATTGTTAAAATCAATAGATTTAAATGATCTATTACAACAGGTGATTGAAACCATTAGTATTAGTCAGTCCAATTCATCCTTTAAAATTCAGATTCCCCATCCTTTACCCAAAGTCAAATGTGATCGAGTTCAAATGAATGAAGTTTTTAGTAATTTAGTGGCAAATGCGATAAAATATAATAATAACTCAGAAAAATTGATTGAAATTGGTTGGTATGATACTCCAGATACAGAAAAAAATACTCTCTCAGATGCATATACAAAATCCTATACATTTTATGTCAAAGATAACGGCATCGGGATTCGTCAGCGGCATTTAGACACTATATTCCGTATTTTTAAACGTCTTCATTCTCCTAAAAAATATGGCGGTGGTACAGGCGCTGGTTTAACCATCACTAAAAAAATTGTAGAACGCCATGGGGGTCAGATTTGGTTAGAATCAACCTACGGCAAAGGTAGTACCTTTTATTTCACAATACCCAATTAAGAGTACGCTATGGAGCATTCATCTAATAGATTATTACTGGTCATTGAAGATAGTGATGAAGATTTCAATGCCATGCAGCGAATGATACGAAAACAATCTTTTTTGTTTCCCATCTACCGATGTGCCGATGCAGAAGAAGCATTTGATTTCTTGTATAATGAAGGGGAATACACTGACAAAAACATCCATATTCGTCCTTCTGTCATCATGCTCGATCTCAATCTTCCAGGAACAGATGGCCGCGAAATTTTAGAAGAAATTAAACAAGATGAAACACTTAAATTGATTCCGGTGGTGATCTTTACGACTTCTTCTAATCCAAAAGATATTGAAAGTTGTTATAGTCGAGGAGCAAATAGTTATATGATTAAACCGATTGATATTAAAAGATTAGAGGAGTCTGTCAGCCGTTTTATTGATTATTGGTTTAATGTGGTTACCTTGCTAGATACTACAGAAAATTATTAATAATTTGATTCCATGAAATCTAAGCAAAAAAGAGTTATTTTAATTATTGATGATTGTACAGAAGATCGAGAGTCGTATCGTCGTTACCTATCTCAAGATTCCAGCTATATTTATAATATTATTGAAGCCGAGACCGGAGAAGAAGCATTAGAACTTCTGAGCGATCATCTTGTAGATGCAATTATACTTGATTATATGCTTCCAGACTTTGATGGTTTGGAATTTATTGAAGAATTACGGGATAATCTTTCTAATATTCCTCCAGTGGTGATGTTAACTGGAACAGGCAGTGAAGTTATAGCCGTTGAAGCGCTTAAAAGCGGAATTAGAGATTATTTAATCAAGGGAGATACAACTGCTACAAGCTTACAAATTGCCCTCAATAGTGCTATTCACCAAGTGAAATGGCAACAACAGCTTAAGAAGAGCGAAGAACGGTTTCATGCTTCAGTTGAAACTATGTTAGATTGTTTCGGGATTTATACCAGTATTCGAGGAGAAAAGCATCAAATTATTGATTTTAAAACAGATTATATTAATCAAGCTGCCTGTCAAGATAATATACTTAATAAAAAATTCTTAGTTGATCCTAAAAATTGTCATCTTTCTCCTTATAACCTTAAAAATGAACTGTTTGCAGATTGTTGTTATGTCGTAGCAACAGGACAGTTCTTATGTAAAGAAGTTTCACAATGTTTTCAACTTCATTCTGGAGAAACCCAGGTTAAAATCTATGATATTCGACTCTCAAAACTGGGTGATGGTTTTGTTGGAATTTGGCGGGATATTACAGAACGAAAACAAGCAGAAAAAGCATTATATGAAAGTGAAGAACGCTTTCGTGTGTTAGTGAATTACGCGCCTGTGGGTATTTTTCAAACCGATACAGAGGGAGATTGTTCATTTGTTAATCCTCGCTGGCTGGAAATTACAGGCTTGACAGAAGCCCAAGCCATGGGTAAAGGATGGATGAATGCTTTGCATCCTGAAGACAGAGAAAAAGTTAGTTCAAGATGGTATAAAACCACAAAAACAGGTCAAGACTTTACTTTAGAATATCGTTTGTTAACGCCTCAAGGTCAAGTTAACTGGGTATTTGGTCGTGCTGTGGGATTATATGATAAAACAGGCAAATGTACGGGTTATTTCGGTACAGTTACAGATATTACTGAAAGAAAAGAAGCAGAATTTTTGCTGTCTAAACAACGAGATCAGTTATTGAAAATTAATGATAATTTATTACAAACAACCACCTTATTACAAAAAAGAAATCAAGAATTAGATGACTTTGCTTATATTATTTCTCACGATCTCAAAGCACCATTAAGAGGGGTTCGTAGCCTTTCAGAATGGATAGAAGAAGATTTAGAAGGAAAACTAGAACCGGATACTCAACAACAGATGAGTTTGCTTCGTCAACGAGTAGAACGGATGGAAAACTTAATCGATGCTATTTTGCAATATTCTCGCGCTGGACGAGTTATCACTCCGATTAAAAAGATATCTGTTAAAGTTTTGTTAGAATCTATTATTGATTCTTTGGCAGTTTCACCAGAATTTACAATTGAAATTGCAGATAATTTACCCCAGATAGAGACAAAAGAGATTTTGCTAGAACAAGTTTTTACTAATTTAATTATAAACGCCATTAAACATCATCATCGACCCGATGGAACCATAAAAATTACGGCTACACAACAGGAGAAAGGTTATGAATTTGCAGTTAAAGATAATGGTCCGGGGATTGCAACTCAAGATCAAGAAAGAATTTTTAAATTATTTCAAATGCTAAAACCTGCTGAAGATACAGAGAGTACAGGGATTGGTTTAGCAATTGTTAAAAAAATTATTGATCAGCTTGGTGGTACAATTAGAGTGGAGTCAGAACTCGGTCAAGGAAGCACTTTTTATTTTACTTTAAGTTCCGCACAGGCAGAATAATGCTCAAGCTATTTTACTTGATTGATTTCCTAAATTAGGACGAATACTTAATAATTCGGCAGGAGATGCTAATAGTTTGATGGTGGCGACTTCAATTTCATCTTGAGGATTAATAATAAATTGCCAGCCGACATTAACGCTAAATAAACGAGTATAAACTTTTCCGAAAACTTGTATTTGTAAATTCTGATTTTCTAACGTTTGGCTTTCTCCTTTGTTAGGTTCTAACCTCATGCCAACCGCTTCTGCTTCTAAGTATTCTGCAATGGCTGCTTCACCCTTAATTGGGTCTTCAAATGGCGCTTCTAGAATTCCTTGAGGGGAGAATAAGGAAGCTGTTTCCTCAAAACGTTGTGTGTTTAAAGTTTCAAAGTAGCGAATAACCGCAGAATGGGTAATTCCTTCAATTTGAATCGAAGAGTTATATTCAGATACTGTACTAGAAGACATTATTATTTTTATAAAATCAATACATTTATCAAAGTCTAGTTATGAGCATAATAAATTATTGAATAATTGTAATCACTCTAGAGATAGATCAAAGTACAGGCGCGTCCGATAGACGCACCCTACACCTGAATTTTAAACCGCTTTTAAGATTTCATCATCTAAAGAAAAATCTATCTCATCCGGGTTTTGAGAATTCGCTAAATAATCATTTTGATATGAATCTTTTAACCCCGAAATTAAATCATATTCCGGTTGCCAGTTTAGATCATCTTTTGCCTTTTGAACATCTGCAAAAAAGTGTTGAAGTCTCATAGGAAAAGCTTTTCGTTTGCCGAAATCAAACTGTTTTGGATCATAATGAACTAACTTTAATTCATCCGCAGATTTCCCCGCCGCAACAGCGCAAGCTTTCGCTAAACCATCAAAAGAAACATAGCGATCGCCTGAAATATTATACACTTGCCCTATGGCTTTTTGATTATCTAAAACCGCTGCCATGGCGTTTGCTAAATCTTTAACATGACCTAATTGAGTAATATGTAAACCATTGCCGGGAATTGGAATGGGACGGTTTGCTGCAATTCGATCAAAAAACCAGGCTTCTAACGGGTTATAATTTAACGGCCCATAAATATAAGTGGGACGAATAGAAGTCCAAGGTAGGTTTTGTTCTTGCAGATAAGTTTCCGTCTCATATTTGCCATAATGACGGCTTTTAGGATCAATTTTATCCCCTTCTATATGCGGCATTTGATCGGATTTTAAATAAACCCCGGCTGAACTCATATAGATAAAATGTTTAACTTTATCTTTAAATAAATCTGCTAACGGTTTTGTATCATTCAGTTTACGGCCATTATTATCAAAAATCGCATCAAAGCTTTCATTTCCGAGTTTATCTTTAATTTGGTCGGCATCAGTGCGATCGCCATGAATTTGTTGTAAACCTTCTACCGGAGAGGGTTTATTTCCACGGTTAAACAAAACCACTTCATGACCTTTCTCAACTAAAATTTTAGTCAGATAAATCCCAATAAATCGGGTTCCCCCCATGATTAAAATTCGCATTTTTCCCTCTGTTTAATTAAAAGATTGTTGACTTAACTGATTATACGACATAGGGGGCAACAAACAATATGATTATTTATTGTGTAGTAGATAGGATGAAACTATAGGAAGATTTATACTTATTTTGAAATAATTATCAAATTAATATTGATAAATTCCGCCGTTTGATTGAATATTCACAGTACTTTCTCCTGAAGGATCATCACTTTGCTGTACGTTAATATTGACGATATTATCTCCTGTGACTTTAATATCAAATTTGATACTAAATTGACTAGCTTTCGGATTAATTAAAATATAAGCATCTTCTGGAAGAGAGGTTAATTCTGCGGTGTTACCAGCAGTAACTTGCCGTATTTCAATTTCTCCGGTTGTTAAACTATAGTCAAGACTCACACCCGTTTGATTAATAATATTAACCTGAATATTAGCCTCTGGATTAACTCGCGCCACGGGTTGCCAGGGGCCGGGTTGATAAGTTTCAGCCGGGGGATTTTGGGCAATACTAATTGAGTTAAAAACGGGTATTCCTAGACTCAATAAAGTTGCCAGAGTACTAAATGTCACAATCATTTTTAAGCGGTTCATTAGTGGTATTTACTCCTATTTTTGATTACTCATATCGACCTTTACAAAATTAAAAAGTTCCCGGATTCTATCCTAAAAATATCAAAACATAATAGATGTTCATTGTATCACTAAGAATTATTCGGTTAACTTCTGACTTCTGATTTCTGACTTCTGAGTTCTAGTTTGCGGGTATAGCGATGTTTGACACCGACGGGAAAATACTTAAAATATCCTGTTAACTTTAAAGCAATTTCAGGGGTTTGTTGTTCAAGCAGAACATAGTTTTTAAATTAACTATTAATTCGTCGAATTTGAGTTAAAATAGAGTTTGCGATCGCTTGTTTTTGATGCTGATTGGATTATAGATTTTGGCAAATTTAAACCGCTTGAATACTATTATAAAAAACCTGTTAAAATTGCGTGTAAGTTTGTAATTCATCACTAATAAATCGCGGCAAAAATGTTGGTTTTCCCGTAGACCCTGAAGAAACAGCAATCATATCACAGCTTTCTAATTGACCATTACGGCATAATTGATCTACATGATAACGACGCAAATAGTTATCTTTAGTTAATAGCGGTAAGGTTTGGAAGTCTTCGGGGGTCTGAATGGATGGGTTGAAATGTTATGTTCAGACAGAAAGGCCTGATAAGCTGGGACGGTTGCAGCGGCAGTGTGAAACAACTCAATACTCGAATGTAAGTCCCTGTCTGAAGAAACCTGCAATAAAGCTGCTTCATGAGTGTCCAGAAAAGTCTGAAACGCTTTAAGGGTTCGTTGACGTTTAATTTCCTGCATTTTGGTTATCTCCCCAATTCAAATGCTACCCTCAATAAAAGTGCATTTTATGGTTTGTATTTTAACTTAATTTAGCGCCTCCCACTCATGAGTATTCCGATTTATCCCGGCTTCTTACTTAGAAATCATTACCTAATTATCCGTCAATTAGGACATGGTGGTTTTGGACGAACCTATTTAGCAAAAGATCAATATCGCTTTGATGAACTGTGTGTTTTAAAAGAATTTGCCCCTCAAGTTCAAGGCAGTTATAGCTTAAAAAAATCAGAAGAATTATTTGAACGAGAAGCACAAACCCTCTATCGTTTAAATCATCCCCAAATTCCACAGTTTAGAGAATCATTTCGAGAAAAAATTAATGATAAAGGCTATTTGTTTGTTGTTCAAGATTATGTCGAAGGATTAAATTATCACGATTTACTTCATCAACGCCAACAGCAAAATACGACTTTTACAGAAGCGGAAATGCTGCAATTAATGCGGCAAATTCTACCTGTTTTGGCTTATATTCACGAACGGGGTGTGATTCACCGTGATATTTCTCCTGATAATATTATTCAACGTCAATCTGATGGTTTACCGATTTTAATTGACTTTGGAGGAGTTAAACAAATTCAAGCCAAAATTGATTCCGAAGTTTCTCATGATAACGCCTACGGAACTCCTGCCACTCGCCTCGGGAAAGTGGGTTATGCACCCGATGAACAAATGCGTTTAGGGGTGGTTTATCCTCATAGTGATTTACACGCTTTAGCCGCAACTATTTTAGTATTATTAACCGCAAAAGAACCTCAATATTTAATTAATCCTCAAGACTTAACTTGGAATTTTCAACAGGTAAATATTAATCCACAATTTACGGCGATTTTAAATAAAATGTTAGCATCTCAACCGGGCGATCGCTATGTATCTGCTCAAGCTGTTCTGCGGGCGTTAGAAGGGATGCAGCCAACTGTTCAACCCCTCACCCAACCCCCTCCTAATCTAGCCGCGACTCTGCCTGTAGCTGCGACTCAACCGCCCCTAGCGGTACAACCTGGAGTTGCTGCACCCATTGCGACGGCGGCGACAACATCTCAACCCTTACAACCCACCGTAAAAACAACGAATTCATCCCCCTGGAAAACGATATTATTTGTTGCTACAACAATGGCTGCAATGGGTTTTGTTGGATGGTTTGGGGGGAATTGGTGGGTGAGTCGTAATTCTCAGCAAACTGAAGAAGAAACAATAGATACTAATTTAACAGAAGAACAACGACAACAAAAAATTGCTGATTTACGGCGTAGTTTAGATATTAATTATAGCTTTTTTATCAAGTTAGTAGATGAAGAATTTTATCGACAGTATCCTGAAAGAACTAGAGCATTATCAGATAGTCCAGCCGATAAAATTTGGCGACAACGTTGGGATCAACTGGCTTATAAACTATTAAATCAGCTTGATAATTTAAGTTTATCTTCGCGTAAAAAATTAGGTAGATTTAGTAGAAGTGAGATTAATTACTGGAGAGAAGAAGTTAATCAGCTTAATTTAAGTAGTCAAGCCTTATACGATTTATCAGATGCTCAATTTTTCTATTTATTCCCAGAATACTCTCGAAACTCCAGTCTTTTAGGATTATCCATTGGTCAAGTTTGGCAAGGCATTACAGCCGACAAAGTTCAACAATTAAAAGCACTAAAAATACTAGAAAAAGTTCAGTTTAGATCTAGAACTTCCAGTAAAACAATCAAAGGAACACTAAAACCTGGAAGCGGAAAAGTCTATATTGCTAATTTAAGATTAGGACAATCTTTAGAAGTGAGTTTAAATTCACCTGATAATGCGACTTTACTCTCTATTTATACTCCCGTTTCAGGAAAGTCTTTATTAGAAGATTCTCCAAAAATATATTGGTCTAGTCGAACCAAGTATTCAGGATATTATGAATTTGTCATTGTCTCAACGGCAGAAGAAGAAATTGAATATGAATTAACGATTACAGCCGAGTAAATCTAAACAAGATAACGCTATAAATTACATAACGTTAATCGTTCTAAGTAGAACTCTAAAAGAATTGATGCTGTTTCTGATCCCACTCCATAACAAGACCGTTTTCGCCAAGCAAAAACTGGAAAATGACCATAAGGAATATTACGCATAAATTTTAAATCATCATAATACTTCCAATTTTCCCCGTCTCGCCAACCCACTTGATCGCAAAATTCTCCATAGTCTCCCGCCACCGTTTCCCAGATTTGTTGTTGTACTGTTAAACCGAATAATCCCTGACTATAATAATTCCATAAATAATCAATTGTTCTTAAATCGGTACAAGGAAAATTATTAATATCTTCAGTTTGTAACCATCCCTGTTGTTGTCGATCTGCAATATAAAGTATAATTTCCCAAGTATATTCATCTGCTGCCCGCCAATCTTCCGCTGCTAATAGTTCCATTAAAGCAGAATAATCCATCTCCACTTCCGACCAAATTTGAGTATTTTCTGTTGTATTTTCTGTTGTATTTTCTAGTTTATTTTCTATGCGGGATAAAGTTGCATTAATATTTTCAGGATTCAATACTTCAAGATAATATAACGCCCACTCGAGTTGATTTTGTAAATTAGCCCGTTCTTGAGTAGCTTGTTGAAATTGTGTTTCGAGTTGTTGTAATCGTTCTGATATATTCTCTAAGCTATTATTAGAATTAAACCGATTCCACATATTTCTTGCCCATTCTAATCTAATTTGATCCAGTGATGAATGATCGCAGTAGAGTTGCCAATTACAGACTTGACAGTATTCGGGGATTTCTTCATTATATTGATAATCACAAACTGGACATTTAAACATTTAAGTTAATCGATTGAATATCAATAATATTATCATTTTGATAGAATATTCGGTAGATTAAATTTAGAAAAATCATAAGAGTATCACTCACTCTGAAATTCATCATCAAATCAGGATAAATATAAATATGACAAAAAACTCAGTCATTCGGTTAACTATCTTATTTTTAATCCTAATAACTTTAGGAATTTGGGCAGGAATAATTTTATCTAATTCTAATCCTGAAGAGATTACCGAAAAAGCAAAACTATTAGAAGCTATCTATCAAAAAGGAAATTATATTGAAGCTGGTATTTGGGGAATATTTGCAATGGGTTTTACTCAAGCCGCTATTAAAAATACAGGTAAAATCAGAATTCACCGAATCATCGCTGCTGTAACGTTCTTGTTATTTGGTTTATCAGATATTGTCGAAGTTCAAACCGGGGCTTGGTGGCAACCTGGGTGGCTATTTCTGTGGAAAAGTCTTTGTGTTATTTCAATGATTAGTTTACTCATTTTGTATACGCGAGAAACCCATTAGACTTAATAATAATTTTAGAAAAACTTATACAAAATCACGTTAATATATATTTCTGCCAAAATGTCATGACAATCAACCCCCAACGTCTGGCATAATAGTTATTTAGGCTCAACCCTTTAGTTCACTGTTGGGGACTCATGCAATACCTATGACTCAGCCAATTTGGATCTACGATACTACCTTAAGAGACGGCGCGCAGCGAGAAGGATTATCCTTATCACTCGAGGATAAAATTCGCATTGCCCGACAGTTGGATGCAATGGGTGTGCCATTTATCGAGGGCGGATGGCCAGGGGCGAACCCCAAAGATGTACAATTCTTCTGGCGACTTCAGGAAGAACCCTTACAACAGGCTGAATTGGTGGCGTTTTGTTCGACTCGTCGCCCCCATACCCAAGCCGCAGAAGAACCCGGCTTTAAACCTATTTTATCGGCCGGAACCCGCTGGATAACGTTATTTGGCAAATCGTGGGATTTACACGTCACAGAAGGGCTGAAAACCAGTTTAGAAGAAAACTTGGCAATGATTGAAGATTCAATCACATTTCTCCGCAGCCAAGGACGACAGGTAATTTATGATGCCGAACATTGGTTTGATGGGTATAAGCGAAACCCGGAATATGCCCTGAAAACCTTAGCCGCAGCCACTCAAGCCGGGGCAGAATGGCTGGTATTATGCGATACCAATGGCGGCACATTACCCCATGAAATTACTGAGATCGTTAAAGATGTCGTGGCAGCCGTTTCTAACTTCTCGGCAGAAAAAATACCTCAAATTGGCATCCATACCCACAACGACTCAGGGACAGCCGTTGCTAACGCATTAGCAGCAGTAATGGAAGGGGCGCGTATGGTTCAAGGCACAATAAATGGTTATGGCGAACGCTGCGGTAATGCCAATTTATGTTCTTTAATTCCCAATTTACAATTAAAGTTAGGATATGATTGTTTGCCGAATGAAAAGTTAGCAAAACTAACAGAATCTAGCCGCTTTATTAGTGAAGTCGTTAATTTAGCCCCGGATGATCATGCGCCCTTTGTCGGGTTATCGGCGTTTGCCCATAAAGGCGGAATTCATGTCTCAGCGGTACAAAAAAATCCTCTAACTTACGAACATATTGAACCCGAAAAAATTGGTAATGAACGACGAATTGTCATCTCAGATCAAGCGGGTTTAAGTAATGTTTTAGCAAAAGCCCGAACCTTTGGTTTAGAACTGGATCGGAGTAATCCCGCCAGTCGGAAAATTCTGCAACAAATGAAGGATTTAGAAAGTCAAGGCTATCAATTTGAAGCGGCAGAAGCCAGTTTTGAATTGTTAATGCGGGATGCTTTAAACACTCGTCAATACTTCTTTGAAATTCAAGGTTTCCAAGTTCATTGTGTACAACAAACCGAAAATACAAGTGATGCTTTAGCTACGGTTAAAGTGACTGTTAATGGAGAAAATATATTAACCTCCGCCGAAGGCAACGGCCCCGTTTCAGCCCTGGATTTAGCCTTACGAAAAGCCTTAGAAAACTTCTATCCAAAAATAGCAGAATTTCATTTAACCGATTATAAAGTTAGAATTTTAGACGGACGGGCAGGGACTTCAGCTAAAACCAGAGTATTAGTCGAGTCGAGTAACGGACATCAACGCTGGACTACTGTTGGCGTATCTGCCAATATTTTAGATGCTTCCTATCAAGCAGTCGTGGAAGGATTAGAATATGGCTTATTGCTGCAACAACAACATTCTCAAGTAGCTGTGGAAATTTGAGGAGAGAGGAGTCAGGAGACTGCAAGTCAGAAGTCAGAAATCACAAGTCATTCGTCAGGATTTTCTTAGCTGTTCCCCGTTGCCTATTGCCTATTTGCCTATTGCCTATTTGCCTCAACAACAAACAACAAACAACAAATAATAATCACTAATTTGCAATTTGGCACTGACAATTGCGTAAATTTAGGTAAAATGTGGGGAAATTCAGGGCTTCAGTCCGTAGAATAAGCAACAGAGTTATTTCTCTGTAATTAACTTGTTGTCTAATTTTCGTCTATGTTTTAATCATAAATTGCTATGCTGATTGTTCAAAAATATGGTGGTACGTCTGTTGGTTCAGTTGAACGCATCCAAGCGGTAGCCCAGCGAGTGGCAAAAACGGCTGAGGATCATTCTGTGGTGGTGGTTGTCTCGGCCATGGGGAAGTCCACAGACCAACTGGTAAAGCTGGCGCAAGAAATCTCTACAACCCCTAACCGCCGCGAAATGGATATGTTGCTGTCCACCGGAGAACAAGTCAGTATTGCCCTGATGAGTATGGCGCTGCAAGAATTAGGACAACCTGCAATATCGATGACTGGGGCGCAAGTGGGCATTGTCACCGAAGCCGAACATACCCGCGCCCGCATTCTCAATATCCAAACTCAACGCATCGAACGTCATCTACAAAAAGGTAAAGTCGTCGTCGTGGCAGGTTTCCAAGGCATAACCAACCGTGAAGCGCTTGAAATTACCACTCTAGGACGGGGGGGTTCAGATACTTCTGCCGTAGCCTTAGCGGCTGCCCTACAAGCCGATCAATGCGAAATTTATACCGATGTTCCGGGGATTTTAACCACCGATCCGCGTATTGTTCCCGATGCCCAGTTAATGAGTGAAATTACCTGCGATGAAATGTTAGAACTCGCCAGTTTAGGGGCAAAAGTTCTGCATCCTCGGGCCGTGGAAATTGCCCGTAATTACGGAATGCCTTTAGTTGTACGTTCCAGTTGGAGTGATGAACCGGGGACTCGCGTCACCTCGGTTAAACCCCAACCCCGGCCATTAGAAAATTTAGAACTATCTCATCCCGTTGATGGCATCGAATTTGATCTCGATGGGGCCGCCATTTCATTATTACGAATTCCAGATCGTCCGGGTATTGCGGCTAATTTATTCGGCGCAATTGCCCAACAACAATTAAACGTAGATTTAATTATTCAATCGATCCATGAACGCAATACTAATGATATCACTTTTACGGTGGATCAAAACTGTTTTAATCAAGCGATCGCAGTGGCTGATGCGATTTTACCTGTATTGACAACAGGATATTCTCAATTAGAAGAAGAACCAGAAGTTAAAGCAGATGATGCCCCCATTGCTAAAGTCAGTATTGTTGGGGCCGGGATGATTGGCCGTCCGAAAGTTGCCGCCCAAATGTTTACGACTTTAGCTGAAGCCGGGATTAATCTTCAAATGATTTCGACTTCTGAAGTTAAAGTTAGTTGTGTGATCGCCGCCACCGACTGTCAACGGGCAACCACAGCCTTAGCAGCAGCTTTTAATGTGGATTTAAAATCTCCTAAACCCACTGTCGAAACCCCCGAAAATTTACCCCCGGTTAGAGGTATCGCTTTAGATCGTAATCAAGCCCGTTTTGCTATTCGTCATATCCCAGATCGTCCCGGAATGGCTGCAAAACTATTTGCATTATTAGCCGATCATAATGTTAGCGTGGATATGATTATTCAGTCCAAACGCTGTCATCAAGTCAATGATCAATTAACCCGCGATATTGCCTTTACGGTTTGTCAGAGTGATGCCGATGAAGTGAATGATTTACTCACTCAAATTGCCCCCGAATTAGGCTGTGGTGAAATTGTCATGACTAGCGCGATCGCGAAAGTGAGTGTGGTTGGATCGGGTATGATTAATTATCCCGGTGTGGCAGCTAAAATGTTCTCTGCTTTAGCAACAGAAAAGATTAATATTTCAATGATTGCTACTTCTGAAATTAAGATTAGTTGTGTGGTGGAGGAAGAACAAGGCGTAAAAGCCTTACAAATTATTCACGCCGCTTTTGGTTTATCCGGCGATCGCACTACTATTATTCCCGAAGCAGTGAGTATTGGGTAAAAGTTGCCCTAATTTTATATGATTACTGATTGATAAATATTAAAAAATATTACGAATTATTGCTCATCCGGAAAACTATAAAAAGCTTCGGAAATCAAGATGAAAGCCAGGGAATGTATTACCTAATTAGGAAAAACGGATGACTTTCACATTTACCCGCATCGCCAATACTAGCACTCCTATTCCAGAAGGAAATGATAACTTTGATAGATTCGGTTTCCTCACGAGTGAATCTCTAACAACTGAACTAAATATTACTGAATTAGTATGGCCTGCCATTAATGAGAATGGTGATATAGCATTTTATGCCAATAATGGTGAAATTAATGATGAAGCCGGAATTTATTTTTATAGTAGTACTACCGAAGAAATTAGCACTATTGTTGATACAAATATACTTATTCCTGATGATCCTTTGCCAGATGATGGTCAGGATACATTCTTAGGTTTTGCGCCACCCTCCCTCAACAACAATGGAGAGATCGCCTTTTGGGCAGTAATTGGACTTCGTGATTCAGGTTCATCTGAGACAGGACGTGTTATTTATGATGGTATTTATACAACTGTTGACGGATTAAACCGAGTTGCAGATCCTAGCACTCCAATTCCTAATTTTACTGAAAATTTCAATGCATTTATACCCTTTCTTTCTTTAAATGATAGCGGAATAGTTGCTTTTAATGGCCGAAGAGAGGAAATAGATGATTTCTCCATTTTACCTTACACAGAGTTTGCAGGAGTTTATACAAGTAATACCGGTGATCTTGAAGTGATTGCTGATTCTAACAACCTAATTCCTGAAACTAATACTAATTTTAATGAGTTCATTTATGTACATATTAATAATAATGAAAAGGTAGCTTTTTATGGACAAAGATATGATTTTACAGATTTTCAGTTAATCAATCAAGGAATTTATACTAGTCTTGAAGAGGACTTAACAACAGTTGTTGATAATAATAGTTTAATCCCTAATCAAGCCGACACATTTGACAGAGTTTTTATAGGTCAACTAAATGATAATGGTAATACGGTATTTTTAGGTTATGATTCTAATGAAAAATCGGGTGTTTATGTTAATAATAGCAATGGTCTAAATTTAATTGCTGATACTAATACTCTAATTCCAGAAGGAGTTGGCAACTTTGTTGATTTTGCTTCTGAGCCAGATTACCTAGTAGTGTTAGGAATTAATGATTTTCCAACTATAGATAATAACAATACCGTTGCATTTGTAGGACTGGGTGAAAACAATCAGCAGGGAATTTATACAAGTTTAAATGATGAACTTTCCACTGTTGTTGATCTGAATATTCCTTTAGAAGGAAAAGTCATCGAGGATATATCTTTTGGTCCTGAAGGACTCAGTGGAAATAATATTGTTTTCTCAGCTAAGTTTACGGATGGAACAGAAGGCATTTATCTGGCAACAGATGCACCCGTTGAACTCAGTTTAACAATTGATTCTACTATTATTTCTGAGATAGACGGAGTTGATGCTGCAACGGTTACTGTAACACGCACAGGGGGAACCGCAGCCGCCTTAGATATAACGTTAACCAGTAGTGATGTCACGGAATTAACAGTTCCTTTAACAGTAACCATTCCAGTTGATCAAACATCTGCTACTTTTAATATTGATGCCATTGATGATTTAGAAGTTGATGGTAACCAAATCGTTGATATTACGGCAGTTGCCCGAGGGTTTACTGAAGAAACTATTGCAGTAACTGTTATTGATGATGAGCAACCCGAAATACAACCACCCGTTATTACCAGTAATGATAGTGCAGAACAAGCAAACTTAGAAATTATTGAAAATATAACAGTCGTTGCCAATATTGAGGCAACAGATGAAATAGATAGTGAAGAAAATGGTTTAACTTATAGCCTGTCGAGCGGGGAAGATTTGGCTCAATTTACGATTGATGATAATACAGGAGAGTTGAGTTTTGTCAATTTTCCTGACTTTGAAAATCCTGTTGATGTTGATGCTAACAATAGTTATCTTGTTGAAGTTTCTGTCACAGATTCAGACGGGTTAAGTGATAGTCAATTATTGAATATTAATGTAACAGATGAGTTAGAACCTGAGCCGGAACCCGAACCCACTCCCGAGCCGGAACCCGAACCTGAGCCGGAACCCGAACCCGAACCCGAGCCGGAACCCACTCCCGAGCCAGAACCAGAGCCAGAACCCGAGGCTGAACCCACTCCCGAGCCAGAACCTACACCGGAACCCGAACCCACTCCCGAACCCACTCCAGAGCCAGAACCTACGCCAGAACCCACTCCAGAGCCAGAACCCACTCCAGAACCCACTCCCGAGCCAGAACCCACTCCAGAGCCAGAACCCAAACCGCAACCCACTCCAGAGGCTGAACCAGAGCCAGAACCCGAGGCTGAACCCACTCCAGAACCCACTCCCGAGGCTGAACCCACTCCAGAACCCACTCCAGAGCCAGAACCCACTCCCGAGCCAGAACCCAAACCGCAACCCACTCCAGAGCCAGAACCCACTCCAGAACCCACTCCCGAGCCAGAACCTACGCCGACTCGTGAACCCACTCCAGAGCCGAGTGAAGAACGTCCTGATACTCCTGAACCTACGCCCGAACCTGTACCCAGTCCTGAGACTTCTGAGGATAACCCGACTGTTGATATCCCTGAACAAATCCCTACACCTCCCTCAGAAGAAAACATACAAGATAATGACTGTCCCCCATTTCCCACAGAAGGTTTAGGGTTAGAAATTGTGGGAACAAGCGATAGTGATACTCTAGAAGGTACGAGCGCAGATGAACAGATCTTAGCTTTAGAGGATGCAGACTGGGTGTTGGCGAATGCAGGTGCTGACTGGGTTGTCGGTAACGAAGGTGCAGATTATCTTCTAGGTAATGAGGACGCTGATAGCCTCAGTGGTGGTGCGGGAGTTGATACAGTATTTGGGGGTCAAGGAGATGATTTAGTTTATGGAGATGATAACAATGATCTGTTATTTGGCGATCGCGGTAATGATTTAATCTGTGGCGGTGAGGGTGATGATACCCTGTTTGCAGATAGCAATCAACTTGATAACTCATCAGATCAGATCACAGATACCCTTTGTGGCGGACTCGGCAATGATCTTTTATTTAGCAATGCCAGTCAGGGTGAACTGTGCGGTGGTGAAGGGAATGATACCTTATACGCAGGTCAAGGTGATGATACCCTCAAGGGAGATGCTGGAAATGATTGGCTTTGGGGAGATGCAGGCAATGATTATTTTGTCCTCGGAATAAATCAAGGCAATGATATGGTTATGGATTTTGTCGATGGTCAAGATCAGCTCATCTTAGTTGGAAATCTTAGTTTTGAACAACTGACTATTACAGAAGTTAATGGCAACACGGCTATCTTTTTTGATAACGAATCTCTAGCGATATTAGAGGGAGTCATTCCTAGCCTAATTACAGGAGATGATTTCATTAAATGATGACAAACCTGTAAAATTTTAACTGTGAGCAAGCCGACAAATTCCCAAGACAGAGGTATAGCCATATAAAAATGTTCTGCCTCTAACTGGGTCAATTTCTTCATTACAGAAAAAACTACTCACGGGTACATTGAGATAACGCCAAAAAAATATAAGGTGCGTCTACTACTAATGTATAATAATTGCATTGCGGCTCATCTCAATAAATGAATATTGTTCAAATAGTTCGACTATTTCAGATAGATTATCTGTAAATAAGTTCATTAGTTCGTTGTTACTAATATTACCTGTTGTAATGAGCAAAAGCTTGTAAGGTTTTTGTTGAATTAAAAAGGAATCCATAAAATCTCTATCTTTAGTGATAACGATTCTGTTATTTGAAATTGAAATTGAGTTGATTTCAGTATCTGGTGTTGCATTTTTTTGAGGTAAATTTAGAGTATGAATTGTATCATAACCTGCTAATTGTAAAATACGGGCAAGACGCATTGGTAGTTGTGCATCTATTAAAAATTTCATTGCACTATTTGATAGATTCTTTTAATCTGAGTAAGTTGAGTCGCAAATTGTAAAGCAGCTAGGATATCCTCTCTTTCTAAATCTTCATAATCTTCTAAAATTTCCTCTGTAGTCATACCCGAACTTAATAAGTCTAAAATCAACTCTACAGGATAACGTAATCCTCGAATACAAGGTTTACCATGACAAATATCAGGATTCAGTGTAATTCTTTGAGTGATTAAATTTTCCATTGCAATACTTAGCGAAGTGAATATAATTTTACTATACTTTATTTCCTACTGTGTTTGTGGAAGTCTGCCCTATTTGACTTTAAACTAATAATAATAAGGTGCGTTATTAACGCACCCTACTGGGTATTCTAATTTGAGACGCTACTTTATAATGATTGAGGATATCAAAAAATGACAGATCCAATTGAAGTTAAAAACTGTACTGATGATGAAGTTTTTTCTTTTGAAGATCAGACTTGTAAGTTTAACAGGTTTAAACAAGCTGTGTGGGAATATTTTTCCAGTAACTCAAATAATTATATTAATTATATAAGTGAAAAATTGAATATTAATAGACTGAATATATCTTCTGCTCATGGACGCGGTACTCACAATGCACAATGGTTCTTAGAAGGGAAAGAATGCGAAGTTTTGAGACCTTATAAAGGATGGCAAAAAGGTAAGATAAAAATAAATCTAACTATTGAGTTTATCCCAGATGAACCTGAACCTCTCGAAGAGAACGGTCATCAAGAAAGTGAGAATTCCACAGAATCACCGTTAGATGAAATCCGTCAACAACTGAGTGAAAATAACTAATAATAATAAGGTGCGTCTGTCGGATGCACCCTACAAAAAATAAATAGTCAATGAATTCTAAAACCCCGCGAATTGTTATCCCCTCAGTCGTTAGGAAATATGTATTTGAACGCGATCACTATTGTTGTAAAAGTTGTGGGCGCAATAATCAACAAACAGAATTAACCATCGATCATATTATTCCTTTAGCAAGAGGGGGTAGCAATGATATCAGCAAGTTACAAACCCTTTGCCGTCGTTGTAATATTCGTAAACGAGACTCTCTAGATCCGCGTTTTGATCGCTTTTATAGATAGTAAAAGCCCTCTCCCCCTTCCCCTCTCCCAAGATTGGGAGAGGGGTGCCCGGAGGGTGGGGTGAGGGCATCGGGATTTGATATAATCATTATTTGTCTTCCTGTTGCAAAGCCGTTTTCTGCAATAGAAATATTGTTTTTCAAGCCTATATCTTGCTACAATCAATCTCGGTATTTGAGGAGAACTGATGAATTGGATTCGCTACGTTGCTGTTGCAGTAGTTAATACAGTTGGGGTGGTTGTGGGCATTATTCTTGTTCCAAGTCCAGCCGCTTTAACTCAGTCTTTAAACTCACAATATCAAATAGAAGAGTCGGGGCAGACGTTTCAAACACCACCGACTTTAGAGATGACTGAAATTACACCAACATCTCTAGAAGAATTATATCAATTGCGCGATCGCATTGCGGCTGAGTTAGCCCAAAAATCGGGGCCACCGAAGTTTGATCCCTCCGTTGCGGCTTGGGAATATGAACTACAGCGCCAACGTTACGAGGCGTTGCTTGAAGCCGAGAAAATGACTCTACAGCGCATCTCAATTGAAGAAACCGTCGATCAACTCTGGGAGTCGGCTTTAGGTCAAGCCAGGCAGGCGGTAACAGCCGGAGAAGATCAAAACTGGCCACTGGCGCAACAGTATTGGTTACAGGCGATTGATTTCTTGCGGCAAATTCCCAGTGATACCTTTCGCAGTGTATCGGCTATCGATAAAATTATAGAATATCAAGGTTATTTAGCGATCGCCACCTACGAATTTGCTTTAGCTAACCAGTCGGAAGTTCAGCCTCCAAATTTACAGCAAACACCCACCCAACCGCAACGGCAACAGACTGTTATTACCCCTGAATTTTCCGGTTTTGCCTTGTATGGCGATAGCAACCGAGATGGGGAAGTGAATGCCGCTGATGAAGTTCGGCCCCAACAATGGTCAGTTGCCAACGGGCCGTTAATTTTGTTTAATAATGATGATGATAACCGCGATGGTTTACCGGATTGGCAAGATCAACAAGTCAATGGTGAATATGATGCTGAAGATTTGGCACCGATTCATTTTAAATTATCTGGTGAATACGAAAATGCCGAAATTTATATGACGGCTGATGCGGAAGCAAAATCTTATATTAATCTGTTTCAAAAGACGGTTCAAGGTTGGCAACCGGTGGATTTATCGGGTGAAGAACCGTTACAATTAAATGATGAGATTATACTCGGAATTGAAGCGAAACAATTTGCTCATCGAAATTGGACAGGGTTAGTGACATTAACAGCAACTGCCCGTCAATATGGTGAAGAAATTGCTTCAGATTCGATTCAAATGGGCGTTGCACCCTGGATTATGACACCCGATACTGCTGCTGTTTCTCAAGTGCATTTAAGCGATAGAATCGGCAATCAAGAGATTATTAATCAAGTCAAACAAGTGGCTGAGGCTACCGGGGCAACGACAAAAATTACATCAGGGGAAACGGCTTGGATGCAAGATACCACAGAAATTGGCTATGTTCAGTTTCCGAATGCTTCAGGTGTGCATCAATATCCTGTTAGTTTAAAAGGAAATAGGGTGGGAGAAAATAAGGATTACAGTCAATCGTTGATGAGTCGAAATTTTGGTTGGTTTGAAATGGGAAAATCACGAGTTTTAGATCCATTAAATCAATGGTTAGATGGATATAGTAATTTAGCGGTGACACCGCCGTTACCCAATTATCCCATGGGGCGAATTTATTATGGGAAAGCAGAGGAGGAAACCCTACATCCGGATGTGGTTGAGTTTATTAAAGCCCAAAAAGTTCAAGGGCCGCCGATTGAAATTGATACCTCTTGGTTAATGTTGCGTCATGTGGATGAAATTATTAGTTTTATTCCCAGTCAAACGGGAGAACCCTTGTTATTAATTGTTAGTCCAGAAGCGGGAATTGAACTATTAGAAGAATTGGCGGAAACGGGATATGAAGGGGCGGCATTAAATCGGGGTTTAAGTACTCAAACGACAGTTCGGGCTGCCTTAAATAATCAAGTTTTAATTCAACATAATCGCAATTTACAACAGCAAAATATTGATCCGATTCTGAGACAATTAAAGCAGGAACTTAACTTAAAAGATGAACAAATTATTCAAGTTCCGGTATTATTTGGTTATAGTGGATATGCTTGGTGGCCGAACTTAATTAATTCAGTTTATATTAATGGAGAATTGTTAGTTTCTAATCCTCGTGGCCCCCTAATTGATGGTCGAGATTATTTCCAGGAAGACTTAAAACAACGACTCGCTATTGCAGGCATTCAGATTAACTTTCTCGACGATAGTTACTATCAAGAACTTAAGGGCAATCTTCAAGGCTCAATTAATACCACCCGCGAGGGTCAAGAAGTTCCATTTTGGCAAGCCTTACCCGAAGATTGATAGCGCAGCGCGCAGGTGTTAGGTTTTAGGTTTTAGGTTTTAGGTGTTAGGTATTAGGGGAGAGAAATGCTGATTTTATCTCTGATTTCGGCATTACGACTGATCGGACTATTTGTCAGTAGACGACTCGCAACCTCCTGTATAACCTATCACCTATAGCAATGTTACTTGAACGCGCGAAAAATCGCTCATCTAAGCCCCCATAATTGGGGGTTTGGGGGCAATGGCGTTTACAAATAATAAATGAATTGCTATATAACCTATCACCGATAACCTATCACCTAATTTACCGTCGCCACCAGGGCCTACTTTCTACTGGAGGATTAACAAAATCAACTCGACGACGAATATCATCTATTTTCCAATGGGTTAATTCTGCTAAATTTTGAATTTCTTGTTCTTGCTGTTCTCTCATACTAATAATATAATCGTTTGCTGCCTCACATTTTAATTCACCTCTGTAGGGATGAGTAATCACATAACGACCTTGAAATAATTGCTGATTCGCTGTTTCTTGAAACTGTAAATCTTCGGGGAAATTCTGCCGCGTATACCGCAAATGAATTCGACTAATAAAAACCTGTGAATTTCGTCCTGAATCTAACCAGAATACACCCGCTTGTTTAAGTTCTTCATCGCTTAAAGGTTCAGCCGAACATGGATCACAATTACTCATATTCCAAGCATATTCTAAAAACGCCGCCTTTTTCTGATGACGTTCATAGGCTTTTTGAAACATTGACCGATAAAATCCGACAAACTCTTGTTTAACAAATTCTGGAATTTCAAGATTAGACGGAATTTTAACGGTGCGATAATTCACTAATTCTGTTTCCCCTTTCGGCGACAATAAATAGACAATTAAATCCTGTTCATCTTGACTATTGACCATGCCTAAACGAATCGGTAACATAAAACGAGGAGATTCATAAGCCATCACTAACGGGCTTAAGCTTTGAAATTCTTTTTGATTAAATTCAGCTAAGTTAACTTTCGCGACAAAAAACTTCATATTCTGACGAATATAAGGCTGTAATAATGAAGCGGCATCCGGTGGAATTTTGTAACCATTTTGAATTAACCAAGTTTCTAAACCGTCGGATTCTTTTGCACTTAAAATTAAAATATCGTACTCTCCGACAGTAAATTGAGATTCAATTGTAATCCCTAAACTGCTATCACTTTGAGGCGCAGGGGCTGACTCTAACGTCATATTTGCAGGCCCCCCTCGAGTCCCTCTCATGATGGCTGGAAATCTCTCAGCACAAGGATCTTCATCGAAATATTCTACTAACCGAGGGGCGCTAAAAGCATCCATTCGTTCGATAATTTTAGTCTCTCCTACCCACACTTGATCTTGACTCAAAACTACCGGGACAGGTACCACTAAAGCAAAATCTTTGACTGCCCCTTGATAGTCATTTGCCATCGTGAGAATAGTGCGGTTACCATCTCGGGCTAAAATTACTTGAGAGGCTTGGTTATACAAACTTGCGTCTGCTTTTGCCACATAAAACCCACAAAATGCCCAGACGGGTGTTGGAGCAAAAATCAACGTTACTAGTATGAGAAAGAATACCAGTAAAATTCGAGGAATTTTCATCATGATGATTTAGAATTAGCAACAATTCGAGATGCACCCCAATTAAAGCGAGATTCTGACCACATTGAGTCTAGAATTAAAGTTAATGGCGATAGGAAAAATAGCGCCCAAAAAATGGCCGTTGTGACGAAGAATTGATGTTGTAAGACAAAGGTGACCCAGGCAATTGCAGTTGCCCATATTATACGACTCCAACGAGCATTTGGAATCGAACGGGGGTCCGTTAACATAAATAGGGCAAATAGCAATAAACTGCCGCTGGTGAGGTGATGGGTATAAACATCCCAACTCCAGCCTAACCATAGGTTTCTCAGGGCTTCTAAGCTGGCATAGACTCCTAAAAACACAGCAGAGGTTTCCCAGCGTCCGACTTGTTTTAAAATCATACCGCCTGTGGCTGCAAATAATAGGAAATACCACCAGTCTGTCCCCCATTGTCCGGGAGAAACCCATGCATCTTGAGTCAATAGTAAAGTGGCAATAATCCCAAAGTTCGCTGGATTAAAAAAATGCTTTCCTTGATAACGAAATAAAAATTTACTGGCAATGGCTAAACTTCCCGCTAAAGCCATTGTCATCGGGTGATTGGTTCGTAATAATAAGCACAGTCCTAAGGCGGTAATTAAGGCGCTTTTCCAAGCCGAATAAAAGGGCTGTCGAGTGGCGGAATTGGGTTGCAGATTCCAAGTGACTACAAGGGTGGCGATGGTTTGGGTGAATAAACAACTGACAATGACAGCAATAATCTGTTGCGGATGAACTGTCCAGTCGCGGGTACTAATTCCTAAAATTAGAAATGAGGCGAGAAATAAAATTTGGGCATGGCGTGCATCTTTGAACATAGAATAGATTCTCCGCAGTGCAGTCTCTTTGTTTATAGTAGCTTAGGCTCATTCGTTGATTGCTTAGAAAAGTTACAAATTTTATATTGATCAAGAATTTAAATTCATTTAAATTAAGAGTAAATCAATAAATTTATCTAACTCTTGCTGACATTTTAAAGTTTGTTCTTGTCCGAGTTGCTGAATGGCGGCTAAATTTTCTGGAGAGGCATCATCTATGGGTAACACTCCTTTTTTCGGTAAAGTCGGATTAATTCTGAGATATTGATCTGGGCTTTCTATGGCATCATAAATTTGTTTAATTTGATAATCAACTGTTTCTGCGACCCCTGTCATAATAATATCAAATAAAGGAATCAACCAGCTAATATTTCCCCAGTCTTTCGCTTGTTGATACAAATAGGCTTTCTTAACATCTCCAGTCCCTAATGATAAAATCACCATCTCTTTTGCTGTGGGGCTTTTTTCTTGATTCATTTTAAGTCCAGAAGCATGATTAAACTTATTTCGGACTTCTGCATAAGCACACAGTGACGGATTATTGGCAAATACTCCCCCGTCTACTAAGTGATAGGCTTCTTGAGTCAAAGACAACACTTGAGCGACTTCAAAAAAGGTGGGTGCGGCTGAAGTTGCCCTTAAAACATCTCTGACTAAATAGTCTTGTCCGGGATCAAATTGAGCATCGTGTTGAGTGAAAAAGTGTGTTTTTCGATTTTCAATATCATAAGCTGTAATTAAACAAGGCTTTAATAATTCACTCAGTTTTAAATCCCCTAAAAAGTCACTGGATAATTGTTGGAATTCATAATGGGAATACTTTTCATTGATAAATCCCCCTAAATTTTTAATTGTATGGAGTAAAGACTTATAAAATACACGGTGTCCTTCTCTTAAGAAGAAATTTACCACATCTTCAGCTTGATATCTGGGTCGTTTTCCGGTTTTTGGATCGGGGGCAAGATACAAACAGGATGAAATACCTCCGGCGCTTGTCCCGGCAAATAAATCAAAATAATCAGCAATTCTCGCATCAGGATTTCCTGTTTTTTCTTGCAGTTGCTGTTCAACATACACTAAAACCTGAGCAGGAATAAGTCCTCTCAACCCTCCCCCATCAATGGATAAAATACGTGTAAACTCCGCCATATCATGCTCCCTGTTTTGAAAAAAAAATTAAGCTATAAAAAACATTATATAACAAAAAATATTATATTTTAGTTTTGCTTAATAAATTTTTTGCTCAGTTTAATCTTCTCATTCTCAGACTTGCCAATATTGGGCTAAATAATCTCTAATATCGAAAAAATCTTGCCAAGGAATATAAGCTTTTCCTTGTTCATCTAAATAGTTTGCCAAGCGATCGCGAGCAAATACAATCGGCGCAGTTAACGCCATATTTAAATCAGTAATTGAATCTCCAATGGCAATCTTTTCATCGGCTGAATATAAATCCATTACCTGAACTTTTGCCACTAATTCGGTTCCTGCTTCAAAATCAGATTCAGCCTGCCAATATTCACCGGTCGTATTAATTTTAACGGCATAAATCCCAGCAATTTTATCTCTAAAGGGTTCTAAAACCGTTTCAACCATTAATTTAATTCCTCCAGAAACTACGACAAAAGGAACATTTTTGCTCTCTAAAAAATCAATCAACTCAACTAAACCCGGTCGAATTAATTGAGCGCGGGAAAATTCAATCACCTCTGAATAGCGAGAAGAAGGAATCGATTCTAACATGATTTTAACCCCTTCTCTGAGGGTCATTGTTCGATTATATAATTGTGGGATAATTTCGGCTGCAACAAGAGGGCTAAATTGTTTTAGCATCGCCACAAACGTTTCTTGAACTGTGATCGTTCCATCAAAATCACAGAATACAATAGATTTCATATAGGTAAAAAGGAGTCAGGAGTCAGGAGACACCGAGACTGCGAGACTGCGAGACTGCGAGACAGGTAGGGGCGCATTGCATGCGCCCGTCAGAATTTAGAATTCACTAATTTTTAATCTTTTCCACATATCCCCACAAACTATAATCTCGGCTAATCCAACCCTGAAAAAATGCCATTTGACTCGGATCTTCTTGGACTCGTTTATAACGGTAAAGAATCCGCTCATTCACCATTTGCAACGCGGTAAACTGATTATTTCCCTTCTGTAACGCATCCCAAGTCGTACTATCAAAAACACCCGTTTGAGGTAATCCTAACGCTTGTTGTAAAAACGTAATTGAGTTATTAATACCAAAATTAACCGCCGTATCAAACATCACAATAGATAAGGCTGGATGCATCACCGCCGCTTTACTACTATCCCAATACTGTTGATAAATTTCGAGTAATTCCGTATCGGATATTTGTGCCACATCCAATGGCGGTAAGCCGCGCTGCGCCCGATAAGCGTTATATTCTGTTTGCAAAATCCCGCGATAGGTTCTACCGCCTTTGTCGGCTGGATGATTGCTAAATCCCCCTTCAAAATACAACGTAAACCCTAAAGCGGCATCAAATAGTCGTTTCTCGTAATTTTCGCTAACCTTTTCACCGCTCTCGGCGCGAAGCAATTGCGGTTGAACTAAAGGCACAGACAAAGCAATGCTGAGACCTAAAATACTGTGAAACAGACAAGATTTAAGATTCATGTTTGAGGTTAATCTAATTGCTAATTCACGCCATTGTGTGATTGACTCTACCAGGACACTTTACACAAAAATCCATCTATTTTGATTACGAATCTCGTTAATAATCTAGAAATTCTACTGCGGACTCTCTGAAGAACTCGGCGCACTGGGAGTTGGCGCAAATGGGTTCGGTGCTGGGGGAGCATCTCCTGGGGCGGGTAACAATATACTCGGTTCTGGACTCGTTCCGGGTGTGGCGGGATTTTGAGGATTAATTTCAGGGGTTTCAGCAGAACTGGGTAACGTTGCCAAGGCAACCCGCGAACCACCTACAGCCCGCATTTGATCTAAAACCCCAACAACATCGTTATATCGGGCATCTTTGGGCGCATACAATACCATTAACCCGCTGGGGTTCCAACGTTTAAATCGTTTCAACTGCCGTTCTAATTGGTTGGCGTTTAATACTTGCTGATCAACGTAAGTTCGGCCCTGAGCATCAATCCCCACAATCAGCATTTTTTGCATTTGGGTTTCCCCAGTACTGGCTTGGGGTAAATCCACTGTAATCGCTTGCTGACGAGTCAGTTGTAATGCCGCCAAGATAAAAAAGGTCAAAATGCAAAAAACCACATCAATTAGCGGTAATAACTCAATGCGTCCCTCGTCGCTGGGAGTATCTAGATTTAGTTTCATCGCAGTTTAAGACTCCTGTTTTTCATCTAAGTTTATAGATTCATCCATAATATTGGCGGTTTCAGTTGATTGATCTTCCGGTTTTAAGGGGAAAAGAACCATGTTCGGTTCTGTTTGTTCTCTTGGTTCTTGTTCTGGTTCTTCTGCTAATGGTTCGGGTTCAACTTCTGGCTGATCTAACCAAGATAACTGAGATTTCACGCTCGGCCAATCTTGACGATAAATTAACTCCATCTCATTTCCCGCTTTATGAAAAACCTTCGTTTGACTAAAAGAAAAGGCTTGAAATAGACGATAAAACGTTAAACTGACAATGGCGATAATCAAACCCGTGGCAGTACTAATTAACGCTTCGCCAATGCCTAATGTCACCTCAGAAGCCGAAGAAGTTCCAATATCCCCTAAACGAATTGAACCCAAAGAGTTGATTAACCCTAAAACAGTTCCCAGTAATCCTAACATTGGGGACAGGGCAATCACCGCTTCTAAGATTTTGTCACCCCGACGCATCGCTGCCAATTCTTCATCTGCCGACGCTTCTAATGCTAAGCTAAACAATTCAGGTTCTGGAGTTTCTAGGCTGAGGGGTGCATATAAAAACCGTCCCATCGGTTGATTATTGACTTGTTTTGCGGTTTGATAAGCAACGCCCCATTGTCCCCGGCGGGCTGCATCGATCACACGATTAAAAATTTGTTGTTCTCGGGTGAGGGTATTGGCCCAAAACCATAACCGTTCAATAATTGTACTAACTGATAAAATTGATAAAACCAGCAGGGGCCACATGGCAGGCCCGCCTTTTGCAAATAGTTCTTGTATATCCATTTAAAATCTTAACTCCTCGATTTTCTTCCTTGCCCCAGAGTTTTATACAACAATTGTTTTCACTTTGTCATTAAGAGAATCAAACAACAACAGTGATTTTGTTCGGTGTTTGTCAGAACTTCACTTCAGCATTTTAAACTAAATTGAACTGAAGTGTACCGCTTTGTGGAACGCTTTATGTAAATTTACGCTATTGTTCAAGTGACGGATCGATTCACTCTTGTCAGTCCAGGGTTGCGCCGATGGGGATACAGCGGTTATGATTTAAGGCTTATAGTTATTCTGAGTCGAGAGATTATTTTCAGTTCTATTGCTTTACCCTGGATATTTTGACGCGCGCGCCTGGCGTTAGCCTTATGGCGATTGACCCATTTATACACTTGAGAAATGACTGAGAACCCACAAATGAATCTATTCTGAAGTTGAGTTTTTTATCTTTAAAATTCTTCCAGATTAAAAAAGAGAATACTGAGGCAAAATGAACTGTTATGACAAATTTTAACGGGTAATCAGTTTGATAAAATCTATCAATTTTGTGTCGAGAACCGAGCAGATTAGGCTTTTTAGATGCATATACACCTGTTTCACTACTCAATCAGATAGTTTTTTTCAGGTTTTTTGCTTAGCTTTCTTTAGAAACGTACGGATTTGACTTAGACAGTGAGTATGTTAAAATAAGAACATCAATTTAAACTTCAAAATTGTTAGGCAGCCCTAAAGCAAAGTGAATGCATGAGTAATAAAATTATAGCTGTTAACAAACCCAATAAGCCTGAGCCACCGGCAACACCGGAACCGACTGAGGTTAAAGAGGAGCAGAAACCAGTAGAAACGACCAAAAAACTGGTCACTCGTCCGAGTCCTAAACCGCAAAAATCTTTTTCTAGACCCTCTAGAACCCCTAAACCCAAGCCCAGAAAGATCCCTGAGCTGACAGAAGTCCAAAATGCAGCGGGTGATACTTTCAACGTGGGGGACAGAATTCAGGTTAGAGCGCCGTGGGGAATTTGGGCTGAGGCAGAGATTGATAAGATGTATCAGGTCAATTCAACCGATGTCGTCGCGCATTTTGTCCCGAAAACAGAACGCTCTGGTTGGAATTGGTTTGGAGGATGTATTAGCAGTGAATTGCTGCAAAAATCTCCCGACTCAGAATAATCACTACATTTAAATCATTCATTCTCCACAGTTGAGAATTTTACCGACCCCAGTTTAGCTGAATTGGGGTCAATTCTATGATTGAATATGATCTACCTTTAAAGTTAGAACTTTTCCTATTTATAACTCCAGAGAGAGGATGAGTCTGAATGACACCAAGTAGACTAAAGTTTAGGAAAAATAGCAGATTTTATAATTCATGGATAGCAGTTTATTTGATAAAATTTTCCGAGATAGTGAAGGTAATATTGTCATTGCTCAGCCCCCTAATTTACCTTTAATTGCAGGCATTACAACCACAGCACTAAAATTTCTTTTCACCTATGGTAATCTCTACATCGCTGTAGATGCAATTGCATTTGGATCTTTATTTACCTGGGCTTGGTTAGAATTGTTTGATGGTGTTAACTATTTTCGTCGCGCACTCGGCTTAATTACACTATTAATTCTAATTGGATCAAAATTATCCAACCACTCAATTTAGAAAATTATCATCAATTCTTCTAGTTTTCAATCGGCCTCGGCTCATACAGCCGATGTCTAGATATCCTGTACCCACTGCAATTGTTCATCATCTACCATCTAACCCGCTTTTGAAATTATAGGGTTTCCCACTGATTGATAATGCTATGCTTCACAGCCGATGAGTTGGGACTTGCAAGAGTATCAAGCACAGCAGAATGACCCATATTTTGATAAAGTTTCAATTTTGTGAAAATCGTCACACAATTGTCACCCGCTTATGCTATTGTTTGAATTATGGATAACTATTTCCTAAGACAACTTACAATCCATGCATCCATCAGATTGCGTCTTTGGGAAAAACAAAAAGTAAACCATTTGAAAATTTAAACAACTTAAGAGGTATTATGAGCCAACAGGTTATACACCCGATGGAGAAATTCCAAACTCAGGTGAGCTCTCTCGTCAATTCAAATATTATTCAGCCAACAGATCGGCTTTGGAAAATAGCCTTTCTGTATGAGAAAGATTGGGATTTTTGGAAGAAAGAGCTATTAGAATTTGGCTTTTCTATGCAAGATCCGATTAGCGAACTGATTGCTGTAGATGCTTGGGACGAAGATTAAAACACTCTCACCTATATTTAAATAAAGCAACACAATACGCCCGCGAATCGATACTCAATCACTCTCTCTCTCTCTCACAGTATCACTCCAAAGCATTCTCCAAAGCATCCGCCACTGCTTGAGCAGATGCGTAGCGATCGCGCACCCGATAGGCTGTAGCGCAATCAATCACATCTCGTAGTTTGGGGGGAATTGTGGGAACAGCATCAAGATTAAACCCATAACCCATTTGCTGTTTACCATAGAACTTGAGCGGACTTTCACCCGTTAATAAGAAAATCAGCGTGGTTCCAATCGCATATATGTCTGATTGTGTTAAAGGTTGTCCACGGTCTTGTTCAGGAGCGCTGTATCCCTCTGCACCAATGCGAGTACCAGGGGGAGTTCCAATTTCTTTAACCGCTCCAAAATCGATGAGGATAATGCAGTTATCTCGCTGACGTAGTAAGAGATTAGCAGGCTTCACATCTCGGTGAATCAGGGGGGGTTGCTGACGATGAATGTAATCTAAAATCTTGCAAGTTTGCCGCATCCAATCAATCCCTTGCTGTGGTAACACCGGGCCGTATTGCTGAACTCGTTTCTCTAAATCTTGACCATGAATCATCTCCATGACTAAATACTTTTTACCGTCTTCAATGAAGAAATCGTAGAATTGAGGAATACCCGGATGATTTAATCCTTTCAAAATGCGGGCTTCGCGCTCAAATAATTCTCTGGCTTTGGCAATGCGGGACATATCTGCATTCATTTCTTTGAGTACGACCATTGGCGGGATGGGTTGACTGTGATAAGACATCATTTGAACGGTGGGAGGATGCCAAGCCACCGCAGTTGAACCCATACCCCCTCGTCCTATGGTTCGTAATACAAGATATTCTCGAATATTCCGTTCAACCTGAATGGGATAACCACAATGAATACAAAATAAATTTTCTGCTGGGTTGCCACTGTGGCTACAGCCGGATGGACTAGGAGTAGCGATCGCCACTGATTTTAACTGAAGTTGCAGCAGCGGCCCACCCCGAGCCAATTCTAAGACCATGCCGCTGGTAATTAAGGTCTGACTGGTTAAAATACCATTGACATAAGTCCCATTCGTCCCCCGATTGATTAAACGCCAGCCCACCGATAAACCACCCGGTTCTAGGGGTTGTAACTCAACATGGTAGCGAGAAACCAACGGATCAACAATCACCACCTGATTATCGCTTGCCCGTCCAATATTAATCGCAGACTTCGCTGAAAACTCCCATTGTTGCAGAGGAGTTTGATGGGTTGGATCTAGTCGGGTCAGTGTGAGAATATCGACCATATGCAGTAATAATGATTGAATAAATATTGAGTCGGCAGAAGGAAAGACGAGGGGAGTAAGGAGTCAGGCGTTTATATTTCTGACTGTATTGCCTACAAATGACAACTAACACTGAACCCATAACAAACTTAATTATCTTCCTCTGTTTGGTTTTGCTTTCGCACAATTTCAACACTATAAGATGTTCCTAAACGGGCGGCACCAGCCAGCACTAAGTCGGCGGCTTGGTTGTAGTGGCGAATTTGACCGGCTGCTTTAATTCCTAATTGCCCTTTTGAGAATTGTTTCAGTAACCGCACATCTTCGACCATTGCTCCTCCGTACCACCCCGTATTTGTTTGTACCCAAGTTGCCCCGGCATCAATTAAAACTTCTGTGACGAGCTGTTTTTCTGTATCTGTTAATACCGCCGTTTCAATGATCGCTTTAACCGTTTGTCCAGTCTCTTGACAAATTTCTGCAATTTCCTGGTAAAGCTTCTGGGTTTGTTGTTGTCTAATTAAACTGAGATTAATCATCACATCTAACTCTGTGGCTCCATTTTCTACGGCTTCTTGCGCTTCATAGAGTTTGACCGATGATGTGGTTGCACCCGAAGGAAACCCAATCACTGTACAAACTTTAGGGGATTTACCCCGTAACTGTTCTGTCACCAAACGCACGTAACTGGGATAAACACACACAGTTGCAAATTGATACCGTACTGCTTGCTGGCAGCATTGTTCAATTTCTTGGGGAGAAGCAATTGGATTTAAGAAAGTATGGTCAATTAACGGTGATAAATCAATTTCGATGGAGTCAGTTGTCATAAGTGATTGAGGCTGAGGTATCAACGCTACATAAAATCAGATATTAATATTTGAATACTATACTGTCACAGTGATAAATTTGTGCATTGTTTTCCACAGCAGCCTATTTTATGATTCATATCATCGCCATTGAGTTTATATCTCTCACGCAGTTGGGTTTAAGTCATTATGATTATGATCAATAGTCTGATAATAAGCTCTCTTGAGTATCAGATGTACCAATCATTATCTTAAATGTCTGGAATAATCATCATCGACAGATGCATAACACAGTCGGGATGCGTTAACATGATAAAAGTTAACACTTTGTTACATTAGCAAAGACAGGGTTAGATAAATATGACAGTTAAAGTTGGAGATGTTGCACCCGATTTTATGTTACCGTCACAAACGGGTGATTTAGTCAGTTTAAGTGACTTTCGTGGGAAAAAAGCTGTTGTTCTTTATTTTTATCCCAAAGATGACACCCCAGGTTGTACTAAAGAAGCCTGTGCTTTTCGCGATCGCTATGAAGTCTTTACCGAAGCAGGTGCAGAAGTAATAGGAGTCAGCGGAGACTCTAGTCAATCTCATCAACAGTTTGCCACCAAGTACAATTTACCCTTTATGTTGCTCAGCGATAACGGTAATGAACTGCGTAAGCGCTATGGTGTTCCCTCTACGCTGTGGGTACTTCCGGGTCGAGTCACCTATGTGATTGACACCTACGGTAAGATCCGACATATCTTTGATTCGATGTTAGAGTTTGACCGCCATGTCGATGAAGCGCTGAAAACATTGCAGACTGTTTCGCAAAGTTAAAGTTTAGTGATTTGTGATTCGTGATTTATTGTTGGTGATTTTCAATAACCGATAAACAGATAGCAAAAATTGTAGGGTGTGTCCGACAGACGCACCACCTAGACAAATTGTCAACAAATTATGCTTCCTCAGCGCTATAGAAGAGTTTTTGAGGCAGCCGCATGGTAAAGGTTGATCCCTGACCCAATTCACTCGCTACGCTGAGATCTCCCCCCATCATCAGACACAGTTTTCGGGTAATGGTTAATCCTAAACCCGTTCCACCATATTGACGGGTGGTACTTTCATCAGCTTGAGTAAAAGGATTAAAAATAGTCGCGATTTGCTGATTACTCATGCCAATCCCAGTATCACTGACTTGAAACACCAGATCAAATTCAGGTTCAGCAACGGTGGCAGAATCAATGTGATGGTCAGCCACAGAAACATCTGCATCAGGCGGGGGAACAACAGGATGATGTTGAAGCTGACTATTTTCTTGCCAAACTTTCAGAGTGACTGAACCCTCTTGAGTAAACTTACACGCATTACTCATTAAATTCAGCAAAGATTGCCTGACTTTTGTAACGTCAGTATACATTAATTTGACAGAGTCAGCCAGATCAATTGTGAGATGATTTTTATTTTTCTCAGCCATTGGCATAATGGTGGCTTCAACTTCCCAAATTAACGTTTTAACATCACAAGTTTCTAAGTAAAAATTCATCCGACCCGCTTCAATTTTAGAAAAATCTAAAATATCACTAATTAAATTCAGTAGATGTTTTCCGGCGACGTGAATATTTTTTAAATCCGCAACAAAATCATCTTGACCCAGTTCTTGTGCTTCTTCTTTGAGTAATTCACTGTATCCTAAAATAGCATTCAGAGGCGTTCGTAATTCATGGCTCATATTAGCCAGGAATAAACTCTTGGCTCGATTTGCAGCTTCGGCGGCTTCTTTTGCCATCCGCAACTCTTCGGTGCATTTGCGTTCTGTAATATCTTGAGCCATCATTAACAGACATTGATTCCCGGCTAAATCAACTAACTCTAAAGAAATCAACCAATCACGCAATTCACCCGAGTGAGTTTGAACCTGAGTTTCTAAATTATGAAGATGACCGTGTTTTGAAACTTGCTGTACAATACTTGGATAAAAGTCTGGATCAGCCCATAACTGAAGCTGGCTCATGGTTCGATTTCGGATTGTTTTTAGACTTCTACCAAGCTGTTGTAAAAAACTTTCATTCACATCTAAAAAACGACCTTCTGGAAAAGTAGAAATACTTAACCCAATCGGATTAGCTTTAAAGGCTTTAGAAAACCGTTCTTCACTCAAGCGTAACGCCATCTCAGTTTGTTTGCGGTCGGTAATATCTTGCACTGTGCCTGTAATGTGAGTTGGAGTAATCACCACCTGTTCACAGACGAAGCGAGAGTCCCCATTGGGCAACACTAACCGATAATCAATATAATAAGGCTGCCGCTGAGCCAGTGCTTGATCCACTGCATGACTCACCCAGTCTTGGTCTTGGGGATGAACCTGTTTGAGGAAATTTTCAACGCTGGGTGCAGTGGGATGAGGACTTAACCCTAAGATGCGATATAACTCTTCTGACCAATACCAGGTTTGAAGCTGTAGATCATAATCCCAATGACCCATCTTGGCAATTTGCTGAGCGTTGGCTAAACTGGCTTGACTGGTTCGTAAAGACGCTTCAGCCTGTCGCCGTTCTGCAACCGTCGCCGCTAACACCAATCCTGTCACCGCCATCACAATCACAAACGCTTGTAGGGAGAAGATTTGAGGAATATCAGTCACCCGGTCAATAAACGGCCCACTGTCGCGCGCCACTCCCCAAATGGCAAACCCAGCAATTAAGCAATGGGCTAAAGTCGTGCCTCGTTGACCAAATCGCAAGGCCACCCAAATCAGCAATGGAAAGGGTAGATATTCTAAAGGATAACGAATCGATGCAGCGCGGGTTCGGGAGCAAAATACAAACCAACTCATCGCCATTAATCCCCCTAACCAAATCATGGCTTCAAGCTGATACAATCCATATCGACGGACTTTTCTCGGGATTGTATTGGCTGGGTCGGGCTTGGAAAATTCAGCAATGGGGCGACGTAACCAAATGCCTTTGAGAGAACGTATTATCCAATTTTGACGGGGATTAGTTTGTTGATAGTGTTGTTGTAGCCGGGCTCCCCAAGTCAGTAGCAGTGGCGTAATTGTTAAAATACCAACCAGATCAGCTAGCCACAGGGTTTGCCAGGTGTTGAACCAGTTAATCTCATTTGGGGTGGGTTGTAGGGAAAAATAAATCAAGCTTAAAGTCGGCTCAACTAAACTGGAAATCCCTGCCACTACGACAATCAGTCCTAATACATCTTGGAGTTGTTCCAGGGTTGGAGATAACCGCAAACGATGCATCAGCCAAGTGCCAAAATAAGCCTGTAGTAGAATGGTCAGGGTGACCACAAAAGCCGGAATCACAGAACTCGTATCTTGAGCCAGGAATGCAAAAAAGGTTCCTAAAGCAATGCCTGACCCATAACGATAACTCAGTAAATATAGTATGGCCGGAGCAATTCCTGCCCCTAGAGAAATCGGAGAGAAAAAGAGCGGAAATAAAGATTGATGAAAAGTGAGTTGTAAAATTTCACTCATAACGACTGCAATCACGAGCGTGATTAACAAATATCGTCCTATTTTACCCATCACACTGTCGAGGAACTGAGTCTGCATTCTAGTTATCCCGGGTCAGGGAACAAGAGAATTCCTAATTGTAGATTAATCAGCAAGTGATTGATTACCTCAGGATAAATCAAGTTATTGGCCAGTCTGATCCAATCAATCCGCCTGTCTATTGGCTCATGGATAGATTATCAGCTTTCCTAAATCATATCCACTCAAACTGTAACCGCGTTGTGGCGTTCAAGACACCGCAGCGGATTTGAACTAGAGTCCTAACTCTCCTATCAGAAATGTTGATGGCATTCATCAGACCTCAAAGGCTGACAAACAGAGCAGTGCTTCAGTTGCTTTCGTCCCCATTGTACCTAAAAGCTTTCAAAACTTGAGACGGAGTTATTTTAATTTAAAGCTGTCCTCTGCGCTTACAGATTTAGAACTGTTAAGTTGTGATATTCGTTGGTACACCCGATAGCGTTCGTCACCGTAGATATTGTCCCATCCTCCACATTCTAAGCGATCGCCTTGCTCTAAGATGACATGAGTCACTTGATAAAAAGTTACAATTTGCTCTAAAGTTTGGCAACGAGTCGGACGAAATTCAGGGCCGTAAAATTGTTGTGCCATCATTAACCGATTATGCCATTCAAGCACTTCTGTATCTTTGTAAGGATGAGATTTCTGATTGATTAAAATGGGTGCGCCAGTGTTTAGTCGAAAGGGGATAAAGTTACCGGAGGTATGAGGGACAAGATAGAGATCATTATTCATTTTATTTTGTTTGACAAATGCCATTACGGAGTCATGGGAATGGCTACGGTTGAGTTCTTTGAGTTGATCGCTGATGCCGACGATGACAAATACGGCTAAAATTGTTAGAAAAATAAGATTAATAATTTGCCGATACCGACTCAAAAATACATGATATTGATTAAATAAGAGATTAACAAATACGGCTAAAATTAAGCTGGTGGCAAGGGGCATTAAAAAGGCAGAGACTCGCCAAGGGGTTAAGAAGGCTAAGGTTTTATTCTGAGTCAATAGTTGAGTGATTGTAAGCAGCGCCGCTAAACCAAACGGAATTAATAAAATAAGATTAATTTGAGTTTTACGCACCAGATAAATTGCCAATATTATCACTAAAATTTGTATCCAAGCGACTGAGTCGAGCCAGATTTGAGGTAAGGAGTGGTGGGGAATTCTACTAATTAATAATGTTTTGGCTTGTTCGGCAATTTCTGGCGAGGTATCGGGAAAAGTAATCGTCATATAAACCACAACAGGCAGGACTAAAGTTAAAGACAAAAATCCCATGGGAATGATTTGAGTTAGTTGCTGTTTTTTTTGATAACGGATGAGTAAATAAGATAGGGTTAAAATCGCTGCGCTGGGTAAATAAGTCGGATGAACTGTAGCAGCAATGGCTAAAGAAATAATTGAGGCTGTATATTTTTTAGACAAAAATAGATAAATCGATAAAATCAGAAACACACCAAAGTTACTGGTTTGAAAATATGAGCCTAAAATATATTGTTTTGCCACACCATAATGCAGATGAATATGGGTTTCAAAGTCAAAAACATTAATTTCTAAGCAATGAATGGCAACTAACAACACAAAATAAATCAGTTTTTGATTATAAGATTTTAAATCAAACAGAATCGCTGCAATTTCTATCAGGCTATAAATATAAATTCCGAATAATATCCAATAATAAATATAGAAAAATTCAGCAGAAAGATAAGTTTGAGTCAATTGTATGAGAGTCGTAAATACAGGCAAAGGATCTAGAGTATTGGCTAACCAATCTTGATCTAAATAGCCATAACCCGCTGCAGCCATTCCCTGTAAAAACTTTGTATTCTGGTTAGATGTATAAAGCGGTTGCTGTACATAAGCAATGCCAAACAGAATACCTAAACCTAAAATTTTTAATAAAGTTAAACCAATAGATTTTATCTGTTGCGAAATTATCATTCCATTCATTCCTGAGGATAATCTAAAATACAATCTGTGTTTAAGACATATAATTTTTCGGTTTCTAAATCAGAACATTGACTGAGGGTTTGAACCAAAGCCGGAACTTGACCGTTTTGCAGATTTTGTTCTATATTTTGACTGAGAGAATGATACCATTGAGTTAACCATTTATTCTTTAAAATATACTCACTCTCAAATGCAGATTTATCAATGATAATAAAATCAATTTCCTGTAGTCTAATTAAAGTTTTTATCGGATTGAGTTCTGAGTTATATTGTGCAGTAATAAAATCAGTCGCTCGTTGTTTAATTTGATTATAATAGCCTAAATGATAGGGAACGCTATATTCCCAACCAAACCAAATAGAACGTTGAGAAAAAGTGGGAATATTATCGACTTCTTTGGCAATTGAAGCAATCACTATATCTTTAGGCTGTTGTTTGAAAAATTGATAAAGTTCAGGAACAGTTCCAGTAATATATTGGGTTTTAGGAAACTTTCCCCAAAAGCAAGATCCTAGCGCTATATTTAATCCTATGATGATGATTAACCCAAGGGTTGTTGTTTGTTGCCACTGTTTAATCGTATTTTGATTCAAACTCCAACGAAATAAAAGATCTAAAATAATACAAAGGGAAATTCCAGCCGCTAAAGCTAAGATAATTTGAAAGCTGTATCGGGTGTATCGACTCGGAAGATGAAGCTTAAATAAGAAGAGATGAGATAAGATAAAACAAGTGAAAGATGAGATTAATATTTGATAAATTATTTTAATTTTATTCAGGTTTTTAAACGTTTTAAATTGTGTTGTTACTATTGGGAGTAGGAGTCCAGCAAAGAGTAGGGGAGGACGAAATAAATGGCGGGCTAAAAAACCACTCCGTTGACCAAAAACAAAATACTGCCACCAGTTTTCGCTAAAGAAAGCACTATTTCCTGCACCACTAAATTCTGACCAAGTTTTAGCTTCTTCTACTGTAATAACTGGGCTATAGCTATTTGATTGAATCCCGTAAAATAATATCACAATAAAAGCAATTGCTAAGCCAGTAATACTAACAAAACAGTCATTTTGATTGACATTTAGATGAAGATTATTTGACTCTATTCTAAATAGTCTTAAGATGAGAATGCCAAAAACAATTAAAATATATTGAGGATAAAATAAACCAATTAAGCTAATGACTATTCCTGTAGATATGATTGATTTTCGTAAAATATAGTAGAGAAACATTAAAAATAAAGGATAAATAAATGCTCTAGGAGTCGCAGAAACCAAGCCATCATTCAGCCAAAGTTGTTGATTGAGTAAAATTGATGAAATTAAACCCGCAAGCGGTAGAGGGATAATTTCTAAGCAAACTTGAAAACAATAATAAGTCGTAATCAGTCCTAAAAAAGTCGGTAAAATCTTACTAATAAAAATAGGATTGAGTTTGAAGACTGCAAAAAACTGATATAGTATTTTGTAACCTAAAGGTGCGACAGATTGAAAATAATTAGCAATTAAATTATTGGGAAATAATTCAGGATCTAAAAACCGCTGCATCCAAAAAATATGTTGTCGGGCATCATCTTGAATGATATATTCCTGGCTAAATGCTTCATGCAACGCTAAAGAACTATACAGGACTGAAATAGCAAAACCTATCGCTAAAAAATATTTAGGATTAGGGTGATAAAGCTTAATTTTTAGCCGTTTTAAAGTATCATTCATCTTGAGTTTATTTTAAGGTTTAGACTAAGTTTGAGCTTCAGCTAAATAAATATCCGTTCGATAAGCAATATAGACAAATCCTTGTTGATCTTTCCATTTTTCATAAATATTTTCTAAGTCATGAATAATCCGCTTTGCTTCTTTTCCAACAATTGGAACATAAGATGCACTTTGAGTTCGACCAATTAAACCCGGTAAATCCAGCTTTTGGTGATGAGTCACTGCAAAGTATCTGAAATTAGTAAAAAGAGAACTTTCTTTCACATAATCAATTGATTTACGACGGGTTGCTTTTTCGGCTGGATGATCTTTAGAAGCACTTTTTAAAATCTGGCTATATGCTTGTGTAAATTCATCGGTTCTATTGCGATGATTCCAAACAATTGCTAAACGTCCAGACGGTTTTAAAATACGATTAAATTCTAATAATGCAGGTTCAGGATTAAACCAATGAAATGCTTGAAAAGCCGTGACTAAATCAACAGATTTATCGGGTAAATTTGTTTGTTCTGCTGTTCCTACTTTAAATTTAATATTCGGATTAATAGTGGCGACTTGGCTCATTTCACGATTCGGTTCTATCGCAATTACATTGACACTTTTACCCGCCAATAACCGAGCAGAAATACCCGTACCTGCGCCAATATCCGCCGCAATTAGTGTATCCAGAACCCCTAAGTTAGCAATAACTTTGGTGATGGCCTCATCTGGATAGGTCGGTCTATACTGAGCATAATAAGCGGCTCTTTCTGAAAATCGCTTTAAAGGGTTCATGCGATAAAGCATTTTATCTTTTGAGTTAACTCGCTTCAATATCTCTCCTTTAATATACTATAAATTTGTTTTTTATGATAGTTTATAATTCTCCGGTTGATTAAACCTTTAAAATAAACCTGTACTATGTTGATTCAGTCTTTGCGGCATTTTCTGATCACGACAGAGAAAACATTATTTAGTGCAAAAACATTAGTTTGGTTAGGTTTAAGTTTAACATTTAGTGTAATTTATAGTCTCCTAGTATTTAATCAAGCTTTTGATGGTGATTATATTGTACAAGATGATGCGCGTAAACATATTTTTTGGATGAGTCGTTTTCTCAATCCCGACTTGTTTCCGAATGATTTAATTGCGGATTTTTTTCAATCTGTAGAACCTGTAGGGTTAATTGCAGTTTATCGCTTTTTTTCAGCATTCAATATTGATCCGATGGTAATTAATAAATGTCTATCGTTAGGATTAGGAATTATCATGAGTTCTTATTGCTTTGGAATTTGTTTTGAACTCTTTCCAATTCCTATTGCTGCATTTATTGCCACAACTTTATTCAATCAAAGTATCTGGATGAAAGATATTTTTGTTGCAGCAATAGCCTCCTCTTTTTCATATCCTTTATTTTTTGGATTTTTATATTATTCTATCACTCAGTCTTATCTAAAAATGGTAATCTTTCTATTGTTAGAAGGTTTATTTTATCCGCCCTGCGTCTTACTCTCTGCGAGTATAATCTTGATTAGCTTATTTAATTTTAGAAAAAATACACTCAGTTTAACAATTGACAAGAAAAAGCGTTATTTCTATTTATTTAGCTTCATCCTTTCAATTATACTTTTACTCACTTATTTATTAAATACCTCAGAATTTGGGCCGATTATCAGCAAAACAGCAGCCATACAATTACCCGAGTTTTATTCAGGAGGAAGAGCCAGTTTTTTCAGCGATAATCCGATTCAATATTGGTTTTTAGGTATTCGTAGCGGTATGATTCCTAGAGGAATTTTAACCCCAGTTACACTCAGTTTAGGCTTATTATTCCCAATTTTATTTCTATTCCCGCGACAATTTCCCCTGCTAAAAAAAATTAAACCCTCAATTCTATTCATTCCCAAACTGTTAATTATTTCTATCAGTCTGTTTTTTGCGGCGCATCTTTTACTATTTCGTTTATTCTTACCCAATCGTTATATTAGCCATAGCTTTTATCTAATTATTGCAATTTTAGCAGGGATTACAATTACTATTTTAATCGATTCACTGTTATCATCTAAACAAATACTTTCTGTCTTTATCGTAGGATTATTATGTTTTACGGTAATTTTTTATCCGAGTTTTTTAGATCAGTTTACATCACCTAATTATATTCAACCCAAAGAATCATCACTGTATGATTTTTTATTAAAACAACCTCAAGATACTTATATTGCATCTTTATCTGAAGCGGCTGATAATATTCCCTCGTTTTCTAAACTATCTGTTTTAACAGCTTATGAGTATGCTATTCCTTACCAAATTGGTTATTATACTCAAATTCGTCAACGAACTTTTGATTTAATTCAGGCACAATACAGCCTAACTTTAGACCCTATCGTTAATTTGATTAATCAATATGAGATTGACTTAATTTTGTTAGATAGTCAAGGCTTTACTCGAGAATATTTTAATGAAAATCCTTGGTTAAAACAATGGCAAGATACAGATATTGTCAGTCAGGCAAGAGATGATATTAGTCAAGGTAAATTACCCGGTTTAACTTATTATATTAAAGATTGTTCTATTTATCAGAGTGAAAGATTTTTTCTATTAAAAGCAGTTTGTCTATCAGAAAAGATAAATTGATAATTATCACAGTATTTTGATGTTTACTTTCAAATCATTATGCCAAGTTTTAATATAGTTGAGAAGTCCGTAAATTAAAACAATAACTCCCATCATTTCCATCACTTCTTCCAAGGTTGCCATTAAAGCATAAACCAGGTTTTGTTGTCCTTCTAAATCCGTCCAATAACTGCCGACAATTTCCATTCCTAACGCGCCGCCAATATAAAGAATTGCAGCAATAATAAAATTAAACCGGGTTTTATGGGGTAAATCACGGGTAAACCGCCAATATTTTTGAGCAAAAATAATTAAAGCAATCCCATAAGGAATCACCCAAACTGAATAAAAAAATCCGGGTAACATTCTGGAAATATCTTTGATAATAAAAATCTCATGAATTTGAAAAAGTTCATCAAATGCTAGAAATAGAAACAGAATCGATAAAAAATTCCAATGACGAAAGTAACGTTCTTTTTCATTGTTTTTATTAATAGATATAATCCTGAAGAGTAAAGCAGAAAAAGCTAACATCAAAGCAGAATACCAAGTCGGTAAATTCATTTCTCGATCTAAATTAAACATTCTTGTCCAAGCGGCTCTATAATCAAAAATATATTTACCAATTTGAATGGGAATACTGGCTAAAGTCAAGATAATGACAATGATGGTTAAGTATTTAAAAACTGCTTTTGGAGAAATCGTGATTTGATATGGCATTAATCAAGAAAATGATACGTTGATAGCGTTTAAATTTATGATTATAATCTATTGTTGGATAGTTTAGGAACAATGATATAATCGGATTCGATAACCATTAATTTTGGGTTTTTCTTCGTCTCGATCACAATTTAGAGATTCTATTTTATCTCTTTCAACTTTTAAATTAACCGCCCATAACTCTAAAGGTTGCTGAATTATATTAAGCTGATTTTTTAAAGTGGTTATTGCTGGAATATTTGTGTTTTCTTGAATTAATAAAAACTTACTTTTCTGTGCTATTGTAGGGCCTTGACGTTGAAGATCAACGCCTAAACCTATTAATGCTCGTAATTCGGCATGAGTGTTATAAGTCATCGCAATTACATTTAAATTTTCTGAATAATTTTGAATAGAATTAACCAGTAAATCAGATCGTCGTGATTTTTGATAACCATAATTATAAATAACAGTTAAACTTCCTAAAAATCCCAGGAGTAATATCACAATGACTGTTTTTTTGCCGAAAAATTTGATATTTTGTGTCCACAAAGGAGCCAGACAAACTCCTAAAACGGTAAGAATAGCTGGAAAATAAACAAAATGATAACGTGCAGCCAATGACAAATCTTTTCCTAAGCCATAGATGATGATGATAAAAATTAGAATTGAACTAACAATAAAACCCGCTAAAACTTGAAGAGGTAAACGAGAGTATTTCAAATTCAGCGAGTAACGAAATCCTCGAATAATTGCTGGAGTTACCCACAATAACACCCCTAAAACAATGATGGCAGAAACAATAATAACGCCTGTATTTACTCCTTCTACAGGTAACAGAAATACCATCGTCACCCACCATGCTAAGAAACGGGTTAACGGTTGCCAAATTTCTGCTAATTCATAACTGGTTTCTAACTCCCCATTCCACTGGGCTAAGTCTGTATTGGGAATGTGTAATAACACAGGTAGCCAGACTAAACAAGCCATTGCAGTCCCTATCGCTACCCCATAAATCCGCCACCAATAGCCTCTGAGAACGAAAGTAAAAGGGTTATTTTTGTCTAAACTTTTTTTTTGTCCTAAATATATATCTCGTAGCCATAAACCCCCAATAACCAGACCTTCGGCACATAATACTAAGGAGAAAAAGTAATGGGTTGCCATGCCTAAACCGTTAACAATTATCCAGCTACAGCAAACCCAAGCGGGTAATAATTTCTGCTGATAAATAGACTTTGCTGCTATCACTAAACAACCCAGAGATGCAATGAGCCATAAAATAGTTAAAGTATAATGTCGGGCTTCCTGGGACAGGTAAATTGCATAGGGAGAAACAGTCATTAATGCAGCCGAAATATGAGCAATACTACGAGAATGAAATGCTAACCTCCCTAAACAAAATATTGCCGGAATTGCTATAGTTCCCAGAATAGCACTCAGCGATCGCCCGATTTCTAAAGAAACAATTTCTCCGGGTTGAGAGAACAATTGTAACCAAAAATGAGTCAAAATAAAGTATAAAGGCGGATGATTACTTTCACCCATGAGGCGATTAATCACATCTGTGGGATTAGTATTTGAGGTAAATTGTAAAGGTGATAAAAGAGTATCAAGAGAAATTAACTGATTTAATGGTACTCCTAAAAAACCGTTGCCTAAACTAAATCCTAAAGTAGAAATTTCTGTACTTGAAGCTGATTTTTCTGCTAAGTTTGTAAAGCGTAATCCTAAACCGAGAATAATCCAAATCAGCAGAAGTAGACTATCACCCCATTGAAACTTATTTAATAATTTCATATTCTTTAGAAGTTCCGTTCAATTCTTAAAGGTTGGTCTGTATTAAGGGTTTTAATTTGCTCCGTTAAATCCAACCAAGGCTGTAATTGTCCGCGTTGAAACGTTCGACTCATTACAATATAAATTGACGTTTGATCCCCTGCAATTCCAGCAGAAATAACATCTTTCCATGAAGTTGCATAAATCTCATCGGTAATCATCAATTGATTATTTTCCCAGCGAAATTGTCGTTTAAAACGAAACGGTGCTGCTTCTCTACCAGTAATCAATATTTTTTGTAAAAGCTTACGAATCAGATTAGGAAAAAACCGTCCAAATGTTAACATTACCACTCGTAAAATGATTAACTTTAGGGGTGACATTTGAGTTTGCTTCGCCCAGCCAAACTCTCCTTCTATTGTGATTTCATCCTGATTTAGATGATAACGATAAGGTGCCACTAAATGAGCCACTGCATTTTTAATTTTTTTTCCTTGACGAACTTGCAATGAAACTTGAGTATCTGAAATTACTAATTTATTATCTCGAAATAACTTAAAAACGCCCCCTTTATTCAAAGCAACATAAAGTTCTACATTCGGTCTTCTTTTAATTAAAATCTGTGCATCTTTTAACCATAAACTCGCAACATCACGGGGGGAATAGGGGGGACGTTGTGATCTGAAATCTCGCCAAGCTAACAGATAATTCCAAGTATGATGCCCAACAATATGATCGTCAGCATAACACGGCGCTAAACCCTGTTGTAATCCTTGTAAAAACCGATCATTAATCCGTAGCGCTTCCGGCATCCATCCCCCCACTAATTCAAAGCCATGGGGAAAGAAATTATAAGTATTACGACTGGCATATTCTCCGCCATAAGAACCATCTGGATGGATAAAATGGGCGGCTAATTCAACGGCTTTAACTAACGCTTTTTTAATCCGAGGATCGGGTCGAATTTGCTCAATCCGCGCTAAACAAGATATCGTTAAAGTATGATAACCTGGATCGCAACCTTCATATTCTTTAAACCAGCCTTCCTCACTTTGCCAACTGAGTAAACGTTCGAGACGTGTATTAATCACTCTTCGCCATTTAGAAGTTTTTAATAACTTGCCTAACTGTTCTAAACAGAGAATAATTAATGCTTCGTGATTGGCTAATTGACCACTTTCAAAATGATACGCTAACCAGTTGGCTCGTTTTTCAAAAAAACGCAGAATATCATAATCTATTAAACCTAAAATTAAATAACTTTCCAAACAAGCCATTAATGAAAACGCACTAGCTCCTGCTGCCCGTTCAAATGGGAAATAATCATCACAAGAACCATCCCGATGTGCGGTACGAGCTGCATACAATATTCCGGCTTCTACCCAATCTTTAATAATCGCTTTTTGATAATAAGGGTTATCAGAAATATCTGTATGATAGGCTAATGCTAAAGGCAGCACAAATTCCTGTGCCATGCCACTGGGAAAATCAATAATTTTATAATGCCAAAAATTTCGATCAAAACAGCCATAAGTTGGGCTATGGGGATTTCGATCTAATAAAGTTAGAATTTTAGGAATTTGTCCTAACGCTTCTCGGGCAAATAAATCTCGACTCACAATTAAATTGATATAGCAATAGATACATGGGTAATATATCCCCTAATTTTACCTAAGGAAAGATGTTAAAGTTTTCTTTCTCTAAATATTTAGCTTATGCTTAATTAAAGCCGGGGGTCGGAATAAATGGGGGTGCTTGATCTATCCCGTAATAAACAAATTCAGAGCTGGGTAAATTTTCTGCTAATTGTACTTCGATTAATTGACCGGGTAATAAAGTTGTGGGTTCAGGGGATGTGAAAATATTAAAAGCAGCACCGCCGACTGCGCCCACTAATAAACCCACGCCAGAAAAACCACTCACTAATAATCCGCCTAAGCCACCAATACCCGACTCAAGCGCTAACTCTTCTAGATCTAGATCTCGATCCCCTTCAATCCATTCTGACTGAGCTGCAAACGGAATGGTACGATCCTCTAAATTAATCGCGACGGCAACAAATCGACTCCCTTTAGAACTGGTTTCAAAGCGGCCAATCACTGGGGTATCCGGCGGAATAATATACTGTCCTTGTCGATCAACAATTCCGCCTTGTAACAATAACACCTCCTGACGATCTGGGCGAGGCATCAAAGGGACTTGAACGGGACTCGGGTAACGTAAAGTGACGCTATCCCCTGCGGCTAACAGCAGTGTGGGAGGACTCTGATCGATCATTTGAGGTCGAAAAGTAATCACCTCTTGTTCAGAGGCTTTGGGTATGGGCTGACCATAGGGAATCACACGGCTTCCGGGCTGTGGAGGTGCGATCGCAGATTCAGTGAGGGTTTGTTCTGCATCACTCATCATTTCTTCCACCACTCCAGTGGGTGGCAGGGTACTTTCTTCGGGGAGGAGTTCAGTTGGGCTAAGTTCTTCTAACGGAATTCTCAACAGCTCCATCGACTCATTGATGGTCGGACTCGGGTCTACAGTCGAGTCTGCTGTCATTGCAGCAGGAGGTGCGGGGGGTTCTATTAACGTTTCTGGGGTGAGTTGAGGCGCTGCAACAGTCTGTATTTCGGGCCGGACGATCCATAAATTCTCAATCCCAATTTGTTGTAATTCGACTGTCTGAGTATCTAAAACAACACCGGGGGCAAAATCTACCGTTAAGCGTGCGATTTGATTGTCTAGCTGAGTTAAACTGACTTGACGAACTAAACTATCCTCGTAGAATTCCGTCACATTGACCCCAACTTCTGTTTGAGGTAAATCTAAGATAAAGCGACCCGGTTCAGATAAAACAGACAATTGAGGAATGATCCCTTCCGGTAACAGCACTTCAACTGTTCCGGTATTTGGGTTCAATTTCCAATCTTCCACAACCATCGCCTCAGCAGGACTATTGATGAAAGTGATAGGGGCGATGGCGCTAATGGTAACGGAAGTGATTAATCTCAACCATAAACGACCCAAAATTATAGATTTTTTGGCGCTCATCCACCCTCGCTGATTGCGATATTGAGTCCGTTTAGAAATTAACTTTGCCATGGCGGAGAAATTCAACAATAAGGTTGAGATTAGGTTTCTAGAATAGTTATCAAATATCTTGTTTTGTTCTTATCACACTTGTTGGGTAAAAACAAGTAAGTTTGCGGGGAAGGGGGAATTAGGGAATTGGGCAACGGGCAAGTAGGCATCAAAACGCTTTCGGTGTACGGACGTTTCATGGAACGTCTCTACTGACGGGTGTGTACAGACGTTACATGTAACGTCTCTACGTCTGAATTCTGACGGGCGCATGCAATGCGCCCCTACCTGACTCGGTGTCTCCTGACTTCATACGCTGCTGAACATCCCAATATCGTGTAAAAATAATAGATTGGTTCTAAATTGATTAATTTTAAGCTGTTAGTACAAATATTTTTTTATGAATACTCCTTCTCGTCGCTACCACATTACCACCTTTGGCTGTCAGATGAATAAAGCTGACTCTGAACGGATGGCGGGCATTTTAGAAGATTTAGGCTTTCTCTATACCGATGATCCCAATGATGCCAGTTTAATTTTGTATAATACCTGCACGATTCGGGATAACGCCGAACACAAGGTTTATTCTTATCTCGGTAGACAAGCCAAACGCAAACACACTGAACCTGACTTAACCTTAATTGTTGCTGGATGTGTGGCACAACAGGAAGGAGAAGCGTTACTACGACGAGTCCCCGAAGTTGATTTAGTCATGGGACCGCAACACGCAAACCGTTTGCAGGATTTACTCACACAGGTCTTAGAAGGCAATCAAGTGGTTGCCACTGAACCCGTTCATATCATGGAGGATATCACTAAACCCCGACGCGATAGTGAGGTGACGGCCTGGGTGAATGTAATTTATGGCTGTAACGAACGCTGTAGCTATTGTGTGGTTCCCAATGTTCGCGGCGTTGAACAGTCTCGTTATCCAGAAGCTATTCGGGCAGAAATGGAACAGTTAGCGACTCAGGGATACAAAGAAGTGACGCTGTTAGGCCAAAATATTGATGCTTATGGCCGTGATTTACCCGGTTCTACTCCGGAAGGTCGTCATAAATATACCCTAACGGATTTATTATACTTTGTGCATGATATTCCCGGCATCGAACGTATTCGCTTTGCCACCAGCCATCCTCGTTATTTTACCGAACGATTAATTCATGCTTGTGCTGAATTGCCGAAAGTCTGTGAACATTTTCATATTCCGTTTCAGTCTGGGGATAACGAGATTTTGAAGGCAATGTTACGGGGATATACCCATGAAAAATATCGCCGGATTATTGATAAAATTCGTCAGTATATGCCCGATGCTGCTATTAGTGCAGATGCTATTGTTGGGTTTCCCGGAGAAACAGAAGCGCAATTTCAGAATACTTTAAAGTTAGTGGATGATATCGGCTTTGATTTACTCAATACAGCCGCCTATTCTCCGCGTCCAGGAACCCCTGCTGCTTTATGGGAAAATCAAGTTTCAGAAACAGAAAAAGCAGACCGCTTACAACGATTAAATCATTTAGTCGGACTTAAAGCCGAGGAACGTTCTCAGCGTTATTTTGGACGAATTGAGACCGTTTTAGTTGAAGGTCAAAACCCCAAAGATCCAAATCAGGTGATGGGGCGTACTGCGGGAAATCGTTTAACATTCTTTACAGGGAATTATGCGGAAATCAAGGGTCAAATGGTGAAGGTTAAAGTAACCCAAGTGAGACCATTCAGCCTCACCGGGGAAGCTATCGAATTGTGTGCAACTGTATAATGACCTCTTTAATGACTCGAACCATTAGACCTGTTTTTCTAACATTAATTACAGGTTTGATGGCAACCATAACGTTCAGTTACCAGGGTTCTGCAACCCCTAAACAACCTGAGATTTTACGGGATGCAGATAAAACCATGACGATTTCACAGAATTCTCGTTTACCTCAACCGAATAACAGGGGTGACTATCGTCGAACTCCGCATCGAACCTGGAAAGTAGTAGATGTTGATCCCAATGGATTAAATTGTCGCATGATTAATATGACTTATAATGAGTTAATTAATCCCCGGAATAACATTGAGTTAGATATTGTTAACTGGCCTATTGTTGGAACCCTCAAACAGGAACAGCGATTTCGGATTAATTCCGGCCCTGCTGGATTTGGTGTGATGTATGATACTCGCAATCAACCCTGGATTTTTGTTGAGCAAACATTAGGTAATAACGCCGTTAATCAATGTTTTGTTAGAGCAAACGATCAATTTGTTCAACCCATAGCTGATTAATTGATTCAGTTAAAATGATACCCGTAATGATGCCCATTCAATTCCCCTCGGAGACGTTTCTATGAAGCGTCTCTTTTGACTTTTATTGAACATCTTCTGCTTTGACATTACCCAGAATTCCCAGTAAAGTTTTATATAATACATCGGCTTGACACAGCTTAGTATACCCTTATACCTGAGTCTATTTTATGACTGATCTCTGTGTTGAGTCTGATCTGGTGTTGTCGGCATTATGTTAACAGTACTGGGTTGTTTATTTTGGACGGGACAAAAATCAATTTGTCGCTGGCTTGAGTCTGGGCGCTTTTCAAACAAGAGCATTTTAAATGCTAACAATTCGTTGATTTCAAATCGATCAGAATTTGCTGAATTGAAGTCGATAGAATCTATACAATAAAGTTTTAATCATTATTCCTCATAATCCAATAAAACTTGTACCCAAGTGGGAGGGCGAGGAATTGGATTTTTCAGCCGATCTAATAGCAGTAAAGCCACTAAATGTACCACAAATAAATAAACAATATTATTGATAAAAACCATTGCGATCGCCCCGGCCTGAATTAAAGTCAGACTGGGAGTCGCGAGAATACCCAATTTAATAAAAATCCACTCTGCTAATTCCGTAAATTGACTAATGGTATACCCCCATAAATCGCGACCCAGTAAAAGAGAGAGCAACCAATAACGAAAGAAAAAGCCAAACGTACCGATAATCGAAGCAATTCCGATAGACACCCACCATTGCGCCTGTCGTCGCCACAGTTGACCTAAAATAATCCCCATCCAAGCATAAGGAACAACATACAGAATACTGCGTGTCGGCCCCATTAAGACGGTCAGCAGTAACCCAGCCGTTAAGGCACCCATACGAGCCTCCCGTTTACCCCATCGTAGATACAACAAGGCAATCGGCAACGGGAAAAATACCCGCAGTAGTGGCCCGAGTGGAAAATAGTAATTAATAAACCAAATTAGACTGGCGGCACTGGCAAGAAAAGCCGTTTCCACCATCATCAGGGGGTCGTCGGTCGGTGTGGGTTGAGTTGATGCCTCGGAAGTGGACTCAGACTCAGAGGAGAGGGAATTAGATGGACTGATTTCAGGAGACTGACTCATCTTAAAATTGACAATGTTGCTGATTCTCGGGTTGAGGATTATACACACACTTTCTCATTTGACTATAGTATTTTAGACTAAGGTTCGCTCCAGCGCGTTAACATCTGGAATACTGAGAATATCGCGATCGCGTTGAATTAATCCTTTCTTCTCCAGTTTACTCAGAACTCGAGTCACGGTTTCGCGCGCCAAACCACTCAAGCCACTCAGTTCTCGGTGGGGTAAGTTCGGGATACTGGTTCCTGTGTCAGTGGTTTTTCCTTGTCCTTCAGCTAGGAATAATAAAATATCTGCAACTCGGGAAGTACTATCAGACTCCCGCAGTCGTAGTCGGCGGTTAACTTGACGTAAACGTCGTCCCATTAACTGTGCTAAGCGAATGCCTGCAACCGGTTCTGTATTAATCAGTTCAACGAAGTCCTGAGCGGGCATATTGCCAATTAATGTTGGCGCTAGGGTAATCACATCTGTTGAACGCGGCACTTCATCTAAAGCCGCCATCTCTCCAAAAATTTCTCCTTTACCTAGAATATTCAGGGTAACTTCTTTGCCATCAAGATTATATGTCCGAATTTTAACCCAGCCATTGAGGATAAAGTAAACGGAACTCCCCCAATCATTTTCTAACAGAATAACTTGATTAGCGGGATGGGTACGGCCCACAATATGAGCCGTTGCCTTCTCTGCCGCTTCCTCGGGTAAACCCTGAAAAAACGACGTGGAAAGAATCATGTTGACGATATCAGATTGAGACTCGCGGGAGGTAAACCGTTCTGCCATGAGGGTATCATGCTGTACTTTGCTTCAGCGGTGAGCTAGGGTATTGCTACCTGAATCATGTTACGTTGAAATGCTGACAGCTCTGTGTCAGGGTTGCTCAATGTGATCAGGCTCACTACTACTGTAACTCTACTTGATTAGTTGAACTGATAATTCATTATTTTCACAACATTTTCACATCTCAACATAATATTACAGATTGAAAGCTATCCATTCCCGCAATTAATGCAGCAAATTGGACAATTCACCTCGATAATATTGTATTCTAGAGCGATTTGTTGATATGAGTGATGAACAAATATATCGTTGTCAACCCATACACCGCAGTACAATCTTTGAGGGAGGCTTGTGTTGAGCGTTCTTATCGTTCTTATGTGTGTCTCTCAAATACTGTTTGTTTTAACTTAGAGTCGTGAGGTTTGCCCCGTTCGATCAGTGCTGTAGATTTAAAGGGTTGAATGATACAGTTGAGGCTGTGGTGTTCTAGTTGAAGCAATTGCATCAGATCGGGTTAAGACAGAGTCTACTGTGTGAAGCAGTGCTGAAGTGTCAAATGGTTTCGTTAAATATCGCGTGGCTCCAGCCAGTTGTCCTTGAACGTAATCAAATGTGCTATTGCGTGCTGTCACCATAATAATGGGTAAGTGATCAAACTGAGGCAAACTCCGAACCGTACGACACAGTTCTAAACCATCAATGCCTGGCATACACACATCCAGCAGCAATAGAGAGATGGGTTTTTGATAAATCAGTGACAGAGCATCCATGGCATTATTTGCCGCAAAAACTTGATAATTTATTTCTAAAGTTTCTCTTAAAAGCTCCTGCATTACCATGCTGTCATCAACAATTAGAATAGTTTGTGCCAGTTTTACACCTGTCTCCATAGCATTTTTTCCTTTGAGATTAGATGGGTTTTTTGATGTTTTAATTATATACTAATTAATTTAATTTAAACCTATAAAGAGCTGTTGAATAACACATATTTTTAATATTAAGTTAATTATTAATTTACATCACTCACTAAATCCCAGCTTGTATAAAATCAATTTATATGCTTTTTGTATCTATTTGTCACGATATGTCAGTATAAATACGCAAAAAACAGAGAAAAATTAAGAGAGATATTTTACAGTTAGATTAAAATCAGTAAAAATTAGACATCAATTATAGAATTAAAAGAAAAGAAAAAAGCAGGAGTTGATAGGATATGTTCTTCTAATATAAAAATTTTATAGTGAGGGCGATCGCGACATCAATCAATCTCTGTTAAGATAAAATCAACTATCAGCTTTAACAGTGACTGGTAAACAGGGTGATAATGGGTATCAATGTTATAACTAGATATAGTATATATGCAGAGTCATAGATACCAGGGTAATTGAATCAGGTATCTATGAAGTGCTAAATTAAATCCAATCTGTCACTACTTTTACTGTGACTGGTTGATTCAATATCTGTACCATTAAGTTAGTGAATTCTATCCCAGGTGGTTAATCCATCATGAGCGTCCCTAGACAATCCTCCGACAGTATGACAAAAACGTCTAAACTTTCTCTATCTGAGATGATTGGTACAGAACCCGAGGTCGCTTTTGATGATCTGGCTCAACTGGCAAGCTATATTGCTCAAACTCCAATTGTACTCATCAGCTTTTTCGATGGCAGTTACCACTGGCTAAAGTCTCACGTGGGTTTACAACTTTCCTCTCGGTTGTATCTGGACTTTTGCGATCAGATATTATCTCTACAATCTCATACAAAGCAAAATTTAGCGCCATCGGAGACTGACTTATCTCCAGAACCGATTCTCATCTGCGATACCAGCACCCATCCTCTCTGTGCCAATCATCCCCTGGTGACACAAGACCCTGGAATTCGGTTTTATCTAGGAATTCCAATTATTGGCGATCGCCAACAACTGTTAGGGGTGTTATCGGTGATGGATACTGTTACCAGACAGCCTACCCCAGAACAACTCTCTGCGCTACAAACCCTCTCTCAGCAAATTATTAGCCAAATTAATCTTCACCGTCAACTGGTTTACAGTCGAGGGAAGTGCTTTCGCCTCGAAGAAATGATTCAAGAACGTCAACAAATTTGGGCGATGGTGCTGCGAGAACGGGATTTTATCATTAAAGTCCTAGACACCATCAGTGCTTTAGTGGTTGTTTTAGATCCTCAAGGAAAAATTATCCGATTTAACCGCACCTGTGAAGAAATTACAGGCTACTCTGCGACATTCGTCGATGGTCAATCTTTGAGAGACTTAGGCTATTCAATTTTTAATATTTCTTGGCAGGAGTTATGCAGCGACTCAGATCATTGTCAAATCGATTTACAGCAACACTCATTTCCCACAGAATCTGAAAATGAATGGGTGAGTCGAGAGGGATCTCACTACAATATCGCTTGGTCAAATACAGGAGTGTGGAATACAGATGGTTCCCTGAAATATATTATTGCTACAGGTGTCGATATTACCCAACGCAAACAATCCGAGGAAATGCTGCACCTCTTAGAACAGGCCATTAGTCAAAGTCCCAGCGGAATTGTCGTCACTTCAGGGGCTGAGTCTGATTATGCCACAATTTATTGTAATCCTGCTTTTGAGCGCATTACAGGTTACTCTGCCTCAGAGCTTTTAGGCTGCAACTGCCGAATGTTACAGGGGCCAGATACCGACCCAAAAGCCATTGATCAAATTCGTCAAGCCTTGCAAACGGGACAAGAATGCATGGTGACGTTGAAAAATTACCGTAAAGATGGCAGTCCATTTTGGAATGAAATCGCGGTTTATCCCATGCGCGATGATCAAGGTGAATTAATTCATTTTGTCGGAGTGCAAACTGATATTACGGAGAAAATGCGCTCAGCAGAAATTTTACAAGAAAGTGAAGAGCGTTATCGCTTATTGGCTGAAAATGCCTCCGATCTGATTTCTCGTCATCGCACCGACGGAACTTATCTGTATGCTTCTCCGGCTTGTCGAACCTTACTGGGTTATGAACCCGACGAACTCATCGGGCAAAATGTTCTACACTGGATTCACCCAGAAGATCTGCCCATTGTTGAGCAGTCTCACCAACTCCTTCAGATCACCCCAAGCACCCAAACCCTCAGTTATCGAATGCGCCGCAATGACCAAAGTTGGGTTTGGATTGAAACCACTTGTCACAGTATTCAAGATCATATGGGTCAGATTAGGGAACTGGTTTCAATTTCTCGAGATATTACAACTCGTAAACGAACAGAAGTGGCACTCAGGGAGCGATCACGCCTTTCTTTATTAGAAGCTGAGGTGGGGACAGCAGTGGGTATCAGCAACACCATTGAGATGATTTTAGAAGGGTGCGCCAGTGCAATTGCGAATCATTTTGAACAGGCTTGCGTCAGTTTGAGTACCATTGATCCTCAATCTTCTCAGTGGCAACAGCAAGCTTTTGCTGGAGTAGAAGTAACAGATCCGATGTTGAAATGGAAGACAGAATTTTCTCTCACCGTCGAAGACCAAAGCCTGGGACAACTCACCCTTCGCAGTCGTCAACCGTTGCCTGAGTCGGTACAAAATGTTTTGCATTGGGTGGCTCATACTATTGCGATAGGAATTGATCGGATTCGCGCTAGAGATGAATTGTATAATCGCCGAGAAGGTTTGCTATTTGGTTTAGCCAGTCAGATTCGTAATTCTTTAGATATTAATACAATTTTAGCCACTGCTGTCAGTGAAATTCGGACTCTGTTGAATGTGGATCAATGTCACTTTATTTGGTATTTCTTAAGTCACAATCAGCATCCTAGCTTCGCCATTACCCATGAAGCCAAAACAGCAACACTTGCAACAGGTTTACAAGATTATCCCCTCAAAGCCATTACCGGGTTTGCCGAGAAAATTCAACATCATCAGACGGTTCAAATTGATGATTTAGCAGCAGCAACGGAGTTAGATCCAACCACTCGAACGATTCTACAAACGGCTGGCATTCACTCTACTTTATTATTACCCCTAGAAACAAAATCAAGTCAGCAAGGCGCGGTGATTTGTCATCATTATCAAGGGGCGCGACAATGGAATAATTCAGAAGTGGATTTATTACAAGCTGTGGTGAATCAGTTAGCGATCGCTATTGATCAAGCAGAACTTTATGCTCAAACTCGGGCAGCCGCTTTAGCCGCACAAACTCAAGCTTTTCATCTGAGTGAAGCTTTAGAAGATCTCAAACAAAAAGAAGCCCAACTGATTCAAAGTGAAAAAATGTCCAGTTTAGGACAAATGGTGGCTGGTGTTGCCCATGAAATTAATAATCCCGTGAATTTTATTTATGGGAACTTAACTTATGCCAAAGATTATACGAGAGATTTATTAGAATTAGTTGAACTTTATCAACAGTGTTATCCTGAGCCAGTAACAGACATTCAAGAGAAAGTAGAAGAGATTGAACTGGATTTTTTACTCGAGGATATGCCTAAAATTGTCAGTTCGATGGAGATGGGAGCAGATCGGATTCGTCAAATCGTTGTTTCACTGCGAAACTTTTCTCGGTTAGATGAAGCAGAGGTTAAACCCGTTGATATTCATGAAGGAATTGACAGTACTCTACTGATTTTACAAAACCGATTAAAATCTAAAAGTGCTCACTCTGGGATTGAGTTAATTAAACAATATGGCGATTTACCGAAAGTAAAATGTTATGCCGGACAACTGAATCAAGTGTTTATGAATATTATTAGTAATGGAATAGATGCGCTAGAAAGTCAGCCCAAACCTCGTACAATTACGATTTCAACAAAGTTATTATCCTCAGATCAGACTCCGACTCAATCACCTGAAGTTTTGATTAGTATTAAAGACAATGGCCCCGGCATCCCTGAGGAGGTTAAGAATAAGTTATTTGATCCATTTTTCACCACAAAACCCGTCGGAAAAGGGACAGGATTGGGTCTTTCAATTAGTTATAAAATAGTCGTGGAAAAACACGGCGGTCAATTAGAATGTTTATCTGAACCGGGAAAAGGCTGTGAATTTCAAATTAAAATTCCTGTTGAACCGCCTGCGGAATTAAAAATCCCAGACTAAAAAATAAAAATGATATTTTACAGTTGATCAATAGCAAAGTTAGTAAAAATAAAAAATTCGGTCAGTTTGAAAGAGTTAAAAACTCAGTTTAAATTGGATGAAGTGATAGAGTTAATCAAAGTATTAGAATCATTAGAACGACGCTCACTAATGAGTATCACTCAAACTTTACAGGATACTTTCTATCAACCGAATCGATTAATGATGAATTATTTAAATCCTGTATCAACTACATCTCAAAATGAGTTATTAACTTCTGGGCTAAAACTGCAATAATAACAGCAATTAAACCAGTAGAAACGCTTAAAATAGAAAGATTACCCTCTGTAATTATGCCAATAGCTGCAAATATAATAGCAACAGCAATACTAACTTTTTTCACTTGTTGAGTATTTTGATAAGCGCGGTTACAAGAACTACAAATTTGTGTGTGGCGTAAATATCGGTTGTTGAGATTAATTGTGGTTGAATGTTGCAGGTGTTGATGCGTTGAATATCCTTGGTAATGAGGCAGTTTTGAACCAAATTTATCTAGCCATTTACGATATTCCATTAATAATATATCTGCGGTTTTTAAAGGTAAGTAGGTCTCTTTAATTGTGTTGCCAGATTGATTAATATAAATTTCTTGTGCCTGAATTAAAGATAAGTCTTCTTCAAATACTTTGTTTTGACGTAAATGTTCTAACCAACGGGGTTTTAATTTAAAGGTTCGGCTATAAAAGTTACCTAATCTTCGGGCTAAAATTCGTGAACGTCCGGGCGCTAAAGGAATAGCATAAAGTACAAAAGCGGTAACCGGGCCGAAACTATACGTGACTAAATAGGGCGCAATAAATTCAACATTATTCCAAGGAATTTGAGGATTTCCCAGTTTACGATATCTGCTTTTAATGCCTTCGGTTGAAACAGATAAAACTTCCATTTCTAACGGTTTTGCGTCTTCTCGTTTGATTTTATATTCTGTACGATCATGACTAATACAAACATGAGCCGGATCTAAAAAATTCTCAACTAAATAGGTTTGATCGAAAGGTAAATCAGTCACCGTATCAACTCGAAATAATCCCGGTTTTTCTAAATCTGGTATTGTAGGAATGTCTTCAGTTTTAGCGTTTTGAGAGTCACCTAACCAGATCCAAATCATCCCTTGATGTTCGACAACGGGGAAAGATTTTACACAAGCTGTTTTCGGAATTGTTGCAGTATTGGGTAAATGGGGAATATGAACACATTCTCCCTCATTTCCAAATTGCCAACCATGATATAAACATTCAATTTTTCCCTGTATTATTTGTCCGTCTGAAAGTTTTGCCGCGCGATGAGGACAGCGATCTTGTAAACAAATAATTTCTCCGGTTTGATCTTTAAATAAAACTAAAGGTTCACCATAAATTGAAAAAGCATAAGGACGATCTGAAGGGAAATCTTTTACAAAAGTTACCGGATACCAGCAGTTTTTCCAGTCAAACAGAAATTGTGATTGATCGCCTAATTCGATATTTTCGGGTTTGGGAGGAGTTACTGTCATAATAATGAACCGAATTCAATCAATTTGATTCTATTGTACTCACACAATTCTCGCTAAATCGGAATCAGCCTTGCCTGAAAATGAAATTTAAGTGCATAATAGCTGCAATATTAGGTTTAAAACCTAAAAACTGAAAAGGATAACAAATTTATGGCTTGGCAACGTCCGGATGGTAGACAACCGAATCAACTGCGTAAAGTGCAGTTTGAACGAGATTATACCCGTTTTTCAGCCGCATCGGTATTGGCCAGCAGTGGGGAAACGAAAGTATTATGTAACGTTACAATACAGCCGGGTGTACCTCGGTTTTTACAAGATAGTGGTCAAGGCTGGTTAACGGCAGAATATCGGATGTTACCCGGTGCAACTCAACAGCGTCATTCTCGCGAAACCTTTAAGTTATCGGGACGGACTCAGGAAATTCAGCGGTTAATTGGACGTAGTTTACGGGCGGCTGTAGACTTAAAAGCGTTAGGAGAAATGACGGTGATGGTGGATGCAGATGTGATTCAAGCCGATGCTGGAACCCGTACCACGTCGATAACAGGAGGATTTGTCGCCCTAGCTGATGCTTTTAATAAAATGGTACAACAAGGTAAACTAGAGCGATCGCCTATTCGCCACCAAATTGCAGCCATTTCTGTGGGTTTATTGGAAGGAGAACCCTATTTAGATCTCAATTATGATGAAGATGTGGCCGCAGAGATTGATTGTAATGTGGTGATGAATGATCAATCCGGAATTATTGAATTACAAGGGACGGCGGAGGCGAATAGTTTTACTCGTCAGCAACTCACGAATATTATGGATTATGCAGAGAAAGGCATTCAAGAGTTATTTGAAATTCAACGTCAATGTTTAGAAGCTTAAAGACTGGGAAATTCAGCAATACTGTTTGTTGATCCGAAGTCATCAGTTATAGCGCTACGCGCAGGTGGCAAGGTTTTAGGGATTAGGTTTTAGGTATAGCGTGTAGCGCCATATATCGTAATCCCACAAACCGTCAGGAATCAGACAAGGTTGAGACGGGGAACCAATGACTTCGGACAAAGTGCTTATATTTTAGGCGCAACTAGAAACACTTCCAGCGCTGCATTCATCGAATTGGGGAAGGTTTGATAATCTAACAAATCATACTTTTGATCGATTGTGTTGCGGACTTTTTTCATGCCTCCACTCCAAGGTTCATAGACCACAAGCCAATAGCGGGATGAAGTCGGCGGTAAACTTTGTAACATTCTTTGGACGAAGGTATCGATACTTTCAGGATCTTTGGGTCGGGGTAAGGGATCTCGTTCCATCACATGAAACTCAGCATTACCTTCATAGTAACGGGGAATGGTGAGTCGAGGTTCCCAATCTGTGGCATAAAATCCGATGACATCACCGGGTTGTTCGTTGCTGCGAATCAGTTCAGAAATACCCCGCCAATCATCATGATATAAAGTGGTGTAATAATGCCATAATCCGCCGCCCACTGCAATTCCATAAATAATCGCAACCGTTATGGCGATTTTGCGATAATATCGCCACAGTTGAAGAAACCCTACAGCAAGCAGAATGAAGAAATAAGGAACAACAAAAATTAAGTATCGTTCTCGCCAAATTGAACCCGAAAAAGCAGAGACAACCCCAATCACAATGGTGGGTAAAAATCCCCAAGCAGTAACCCACCAAAGTTCAGCTTGAGGGGAGTTCTGTTTCGGAGGTGTCCGAATTAATTGCAACAGTCCAACTGCGAGGACAAAGAGGACTACGCCTGTGTAAGCCATATAATACAGCATCACATTTTCATCCCAGCCCCAACCAGATAGACTAAAGGAGAGACTACTTAAATTGGGTAAATCTCCTAACGGCCAGAAAACCGTTACCCCTGTTAACATTGCTGGAACTAGAACAACATCGGGTTTAGGCTGAAACATCACCCATCCCCCCATAAACCGGGGCGCTGCTTCTTGCAACACTTGAGCAAATGGTAGCCACAATATCCCAGCCATCACCAGTCCCACCACAAATGAGATCATCACTTTGCGGTTATGGCGAAATCTCCAGAATAGCAATAGAGTATCCGGCAATAACATCAGCAAGTTTAACGGAGTTGTCATCACTCCCAACAGTCGCACCACCATCCAGCCCAAAATTCTTAAGGGGTTAATATTTTGTGGATACAGCAGAATATTTGCCAGAATTAAGCTTCCCCAGATGCCGAAAAATGTACTGAGGGAATACATCCGAATTTGTTGACCATACCCCACAAATAGGGGAGAGATACTCATCATCAATGCCGCGAGTAAGCCTACACGTGCAGAGAGTAAACGACAACTGAGTAAATAGGTTAAAACAATACCGCCGAGGCTAAAGGGAATGGATAAAGTTCGTAGCCAAGCATCGCTGCTGCCTAATTTCATCCAAAGGTGTAGTAGTAAATAATATAAGGGGCGAGTTCCCAGTTTTAAGTTTTCTGCATCAAGAATACTAAAATGTTCATCGACCCAGATACTTTCTGTTCCGAGTTGATAAAAACGCAGTGCTGTTGCTAAGACGACAATTGCAATTAAAACAGTCCATTGTTGACGCTGTGTTACGCTAGACTGTTCACGGCTATCTTTACTAGATAACCGTGTTAATGGTGTAACACTCATACTTAATTTTCCTATATTTCAAGATTGAATATGCTATCTTGCTCTTTGCCAATACTGGTCAGTCCAGTTTGCAATCAGAACACATTAATCGACAACTATTCAGGTAGTAACTTTGCTCATTGCTCTGTTTATTCTCTAAGATGATGCACTGAATTGGGACTTTTATGCTCTCAAACAGATGACTGGTGATTAATTTTAGATGCATCACCTTAATATAAAAGTATCTTTCCCCCGTCCATGACTTTATTCAAAAGTTTAGTTGGGTTACTTAAATGTTAGGTTAATTTTAGAATATCATAAATGTTTAAAAATACGCAAGTCCAGTTTACTCTCGGGACAAAAGCAAAAATTTAACAGAGAAATAATGTTATTGTGCGTAGAGTATGCTTCTTCAATTGGCCTTCTGTTCGACTCAATCTGATCAAAGAAACCGTTTCAACTCTTCACTCCCATGGGGGTGAAAGAGGGCGGATATTGTTAGTAATGTCTTCAAAATGAAGGCTTCAACAAAGGCGTTTCGGCACTGTATCGAGGGATGATTGGGTCAATGCTATCCCTCTACAAAAGTTTCAGCGGTTACGTTGACGATGAGACAGTCAAAGAAAAAACCTATTTTAACGAGGGGTTGACGTTGTGGATTTATCTGACCACAGCTTACAGTATTTTGTGGTTCAAGTCAACTTAAGCGAAATTGATATCAATCAACAGCCATTGCAAATGCTCAATGTCTTGCCGTTTTGCCTCTGGGCTGCTAGAAAATCAGGATATATTTGTCAGGTATAAAGCAAGTTTAGGCTCCACTTTGGCTAGATTTTTGCTCTTGTCCTCCTAAGACTCTCAAGACTAACATTTGTTATACTTCAACTCAGTGAAGGTTAGTTTAAACAGCGTTCCTTGACCTCTACAATCTAGTTCTAGAGTGCCTTGGAGTTGCTGAGTGAGGGTGTTGACTAATTCCAAACCTAATGAATCTACCTGCTTAAAATCAATATTTTTTGGGAAACCAATACCATTATCCTCAATTTGCAGTTCAATTTGATTGAGCTTATTCTGAGTTAAACTGACTTTAATATTTCCTGTTGCTTTTCCTTTAAAAGCGTGCTTGAAAGCGTTAGAAACTAATTCATTGATAATCAGACCACAAGGATTTGCCGTTTCAATATTTAAAATAATAGGTTGTAGTTCTAGCTGGAGTTCAACAGCCGCTTTTTGATAAGAATGATAAGATTGATTTAAATATAATATTAAGGATTTTAAGTAATCTGCAAAATTAATTTTTTTTAAATGAGTGGTTTGATAAAGTGTTTCATGAATTAATACCATGGCATAAACTCGATCTTGACAGTCTGTTAAAATTTGACTGAGCTGAGAATTATCAACACAGTTGCTTTGCATCTCAAGCAGTTGAGAGACAATAAATAAATTATTCTTAACTCGGTGATGAATCTCTCTCAAAAGCACTTCTTTTTCTTCTAGAGAAACTTTAATTTCTTCTTCTGCTTTTTGTCGTTCTATGACTTCAATTTTTAGCTGAGCATTAATTTGCTTTAAATCAATAAATTGCTGATAGATTGCTTTTGCTAATAATCCAATTTCATTGACGGGGAGCTGTTCTGGGATCTTGAGGGAAGTTCCTTGTTGATATTGTGACAGAGCGTCATGCAGTTGGTGTAACGGTGTCAAAATAGCTTGCCGCAAGCAGATCCCAATTAAGATTAAAACGATTAAGCTTTCTCCAATCAGCAACAATGCTGAAACCCAAAACGCTCGCCGTGCTGCTGCAAAGATGGGTTGTAAATCCAGAATAACAACTGCAATTTGAGATGAAGTCTTTAAAGGGGAAAATAAGGATTGAATCGGGGTAATGTAGATAAAAACAGGCTGATTCTCAATGGTGGTGGAAAAATCAGTTGCAACTTGTAACGAGGTCGCGCGTTTAATCTTCGGCTCTATTTTGCTCAACCAAAAATTACTCTTCACTGCTATCCGGTTCGAGAGACTTGATTCTATTCTTTTACCTTCTGGGGTAAGAATATCGACTTGAATCAGATTTGAAACTTGGCTGATTTGTTGGAGAACAGGTGTCCAAGAATTTACCGCTTCTGAGGGTGTATCTTCAGTTAGAATTAATCCCAAACCATTCGTAATTGATTGTGCTTGATGGCGGATTTGTTGCTTTGAATCTGCGATTTTCCAAAAATAGTTCAGACTCAAAACGATAAAACCAATTAGAAGTAATGTGATACCGACACGAGTCAAAAGCTGTCGAGATAGCCAAGACTGATGAGAAAAAGAGGGCGGGTTCGTCATGTTAAATATTTAAATCTGCTACCCATTCAAAAAACAGATAGCAGATGATTAAATCTATTCAAGATCAGCTTTTAATCTAATTTCTAGAGTTGTGCCATGGGTGTTCCTTCTACACAAGCGCCTTCTAGCATTGTTCCAAGCCATTGTGTCTGCTCAACCACAGCACAGAGTAAATTGGCTCGTTGTAAATTCGTTCCTCGTAAAATCGCTCCACTTAAATTAGCTTGTTCTAAATCAGCTTGTTCTAAATCAGCTCCTGAAAGGTTTGTACTGGTTAAATCAGCCTGTTGTAAAATAGCCCCAGAAAACACAACACCCCGTAAATCAGCTCCCCGTAAATCAACGCCGCTCAAATCTAAACTAGTGCAGATTGCCCCCGCCATAAATGCCCCAGAAAAACTAGCATTTCTAACTTCAGCATCGATTAAAGTTGTGCCTCTAAGATCAGCATTTCGTAAGTCTGCACCCGTTAAATTAGCGGAGGTTAAATCAGCGCCTCGCAAATTCGCCCGGAGGTTAGCCCCGGATAAATTGGCCCCGGATAAATTGGCACCAGATAAATTCGCCCCGGATAAATCAACTCCGGATAAATTGGCCCCGGATAAATCAGAACCTGTTAAATTAGCATGGGCTAAATCCTGAATTTCACCTCGTCGAATGGCTGCTAGATCTAAAGATGTTGATAATTGCATCATCGCTTTGATTTCAAATTTTGTTGAATTGAATAAATTATAAATACAAGAATTATAACAACTTCATGGATTAGTGATACCACAGTTACGAGGAGTAGGGGAGGTTTGATACGAATACCAAGACCTCTGCCACTTAAATCTTAAGATTGAACTGATGAGGATTTATTGGTTTCTTCTACCCAAACAGTCGGCATTTGAGTCGGTTTATCCGGTAACTGCATTAATCCAACTTCTGTCAAGCGTATCACTGTTGCCAAAGCTTCCACAATTTTAGGATCAAAACGAGTACCGCTGTAACTTTGGCAGCGCTCGAGTGCGTCTGCTAAACTCATCGCCGGGCGATTACCTCGAGGTTGAGTTAGGCGCTGAAAATAGGAGACTAAACCTAGAATTCTGGCTTTAATATTAATCTCTTCACCTTTTTGACCATCGGGTTTACCGCTGCCATCCCAATATTCTAGATGATGTTCGATCACATAGCGAACCACCTCAATTTCTGGCATTGCCGCGAGTACCCTGGCTCCAATCACGCCCCGTTCTTTCCAAAAATCTAGGGTAGACTCATCCATTTCTTCTGTGCTGTGGCTAAACACTTCTTCAGGGGCAGATGCAAAACCAATGCGATGTAATAATCCCGCTAAGCGTAAACGCCGTAATTTGATCGTCGGTAAATCTAGAATTTGACCAATCGTTTCACATAAAGCAGACACTTGCAGAGAAGCACAAGGGTTATATGGATCTCGCTCATCAACTCGTTGCGCCATCCGTAAAAACGCTTGTAGCTTATTGGCTTGAAGGTTACGACTGACTCGTTTAGCTTGTCCTTCTAACTCCCTAAATTCTCGCGCTTGACGGTTAACCGTGACTAATTCTTGCTGAGAGGTTTGCAGATAAGAAACAATCCTTGAAACGACTCCCGATAAATCGGGTACAGTTGTACAGGGAGTTTCCAGTATTTGCTGATGTTGTTGCTTGAGCTGATCTGCTAATTGAGAATTGTAAGGACGGCAACGTTCAATTAATATTTCTGCGGCTTTTGTGACTAAAGGTCGATCAAACGTCCATAACCCATAAAATTTACGTTCTGTATCTGTTGTCGGTAAACCTTGAGGTAAATATTCTGCTTCGGATAATTCATGGCACAACACCATGGAAGTATAACCTGGAGCGAGGATAATTAAATTCCACTCCATCACCATACTATCCGATTCATCTAAATGAATTAACGAGACATTCTCAAGCTGCCCGGTGGGATGAGTTGAAAATCCACTATCAGCGACAGCACTAATTGCCACATGATGACAATAGGGTGCCATCTCCTGGTAGCGGTCAGCTTCTTGCAAATACCACTTTCCTTTCTGGAAGGTGACGAGTAATAGAGGCTTTTGATCACTATCTGGCGCACTGGCTTGCAGAACGTGGTCTTCAAGGGCATGACAAAGGGCAACCAATGTATTCTTGAAGTACACTCCATAACTTGGAGGCAGTTGACCATCGCTTAGCGATGCTTTGAGCTGATTTAAGGTGGCTTCTGGCTTCATGTGTACAGGCGATCCCGGCTATTGATTAAATCTTAGCGGGTATTGATCCCAGATGCTAGGAGTACAATTATCTATTCCTCAAGATTCTCTGTCGAAAGCGCTTAATTTGAGATTTTTTGAGTAACTGTAATTGTTGCTGAAGTCGTTGTACATTAACGGTTTGGCTGCCATAACGCCAACGGACATAGGCTTGGCAAATTTGATCAATAATTTCTGGCTGGGTCACGGAGGGTTGCTGTTGGATAAATTGAGCATATTCCCAGGGGGTTTGACTTGCTGGTTTAGGATAGCCCTGCTCGGTTAAGATATTCAACATTTGTTGATAGATTCGTTCCATCACGGGTAACTTTGCTAAACGCCATCGCTCCCGCCAAGCGCTTAGTTGTGTCCAACTGAGCCATCCCAAAAAACTCAATAAAATTGCAATTCCTAATCCTCGAAATAATCCCAACCATCCTTGAGTAAACTGTTGGAAAAACCAGCGAATACTTCTAAACAGAATCAGAATAAATCGCCCAAAAACTGTCTGTAAAATATTTTTTACAGGAGACGGTAACCAGCCCGCGATCCAATCCCAAAATGCTTGTAAGGCGCTGAATGTTTGATTGCGTTCAATCGAAGGGGGAATTAAATCCATCCCCGGAATCGGATTAAACATAAACCAACCATAGCTGGGGAAATATACTTCTGTGATTAAATGAGCATCCGTATTACGAACCACATATAATCCCGTAAAGGGGTTAAATTCTCCCGGTTGAAATCCACCCGCTACCCGCGCCGGAATCCCAATTGAACGCAGCATCATGGTTAACACCGTGGCAAAATGATCGGGGTATCCGCCTGTAATGGTTTCTCCTGCTGGGCTATCTTTATAGCCGAATAAAAACGCTTCTACTAAATCTTCATTTCTTTGTAAAAAAGGCGGTTCATCTTGAAGTTTATAATTCGGATTTTGTTTAAGATATTGTGCTAAAAATAAAGCTTTTTCGTAGGGAAAATCAAGAGATTCTGGTGTTTTAGAAATACTATTAGGATTAGATAAAATCTCTTCTGTTTTTTGTTTAACTTTCTGTTTAATATTATCCGGAATTTGTAGATAATAATCGGTAATATTGTCAGGATATTGAGTCGGCGCTTGAGTCAGAAGATTGCGATCGCGATAAGGAACACGAGAAACAACGGTATAAGTCAGACCTTCGCGCAAAGTCAATGGCGATCGCAATGTCCCTTCAGTATCAATGGCGAGTTCATCAGTGGGGAAATAAACTTCCTGTGGCCAAGTTAAAGCGGGCAGTAAGTTCGGCAATTGGGATAAAATCGTATAACTTTGTACAATTTCTCGGGTTTCAGCTTGAGTGGGTCGGGGAAGCAGTCTAAACTGATAAGACCAACTAGGGCGTTTGAGTTCAACAGTGCGTTCATTGCGGGAAATATTCCAACCCTGGCTGGTGTATTCATCAAAACCCACCACTCGCCAAAATCCAGGCGCTTGCGATCGCACCCGCATCACCACTTGAGGGATCAGTTGACCGCGTAAATTTTGGTTAATTTGGGTATCAAAACCGTAGTAAAATGCTGTATTTAATGCCCCAGGCCCCGAACGAGGACTTCGTCCGCCACTTCCTTCTGAGTCGTCTGTTTCTTCTCCTTCAGAGACATAACCCGGGTTAAACACTTGACTGCCATTAAATTCTCCTTCTGGCATATCTAGAGGAGAACTGACTGGAAAACTTCGCAGTTGATAGCTAGGAAAGCGAGGTAATAGGGCAAAAATCGCTAATCCTAAAAAAACGATACTCAGAAAACTAACGATCAAAAACTTGTAATTCAGACTCGGCGATTTTTCCGTCGGCGAGGAAGATTGAGATAACTTGTTGAGGCCAGAGAGTCCGAGGCGAGAACGATAATCAAAAATAAGTGTGGGAAGTGCGATCGCGAGAAACACGAGCACCACCGGCGCAAATGCAAACGTTTGGCTGAGTGTAGCAGCCACCCCCAATAAAATCAGTCCAATCACCATCGAGTACCCCAGATCTTTACGGCGGGGTAAATCGAAACTATGCAGTACCTGTAAATGAATCAGTAGTTCTGCTAAGACAACCCGTGTATCATTCAGTTCCCCCAGTAACCGCCCAAAAAATGCTGCTAAAGCCACCAACATTCCCAAAGCAATACAAAATTTAATGGGAATATTACGACGATGTCGTCGCCATCGACTCCAAGCCGCACCTAACAAACTCACTGGAATTGCCCACAAGTGTCGAGGTTCTTCAATCGCAATATCTGTGGCAATAATGCCCATCACCACTAAGAGCTGAACGAAGACTCGCAGTTGAATAGACTCTTCTACAATTGGCTTTGGAGTTGCTTCTATCCGCTGCCAGAGCGGGCTAATCAGAGGAATTTGCCGGGTCATAGACTAGGCGTTGATCATTGTTGGGTTGAGTATTATTCAACACTGTAGCCGATCAACTGACTTTCTCGCTATACCTAGATCGTTGACAATATTATTCAGTTAGTGGGACGAGGCAGTATCTGGGCAAATCACAAAACTGAGCGGATTTTGGTGATGGTCATGCAGCAACACATTTAAGCGATAGAGTTGATCCGGTGTTGGATCGACCCATTCTAGTTTCAGATAGCCTGAGTCAGTGCGTTGAGCAGAGGTTTCGATATCTTGACCCATCAACAGTAACCGTCCGCCTTGGGGCAGTTGGGCTAAAATCTTCAGAGACGTGCCATATTGACGCTGACTATACTCAATCTCGAGAGTAAATACCCCAAACAAAGTTAACCATTGTTGTTTAACTGGGGATTGATTCAATCGAGAGTGAATAGTCAAAGCCCGAATAATTTCTTGAGCAGCCAATAACGCAAGTGCCATTTTTTGTTCAGGTGCAGCGGTTTCGTATTGAGGTTGTAGGAAAGTACCATTTCGGACAGCTCCCCGCACAACCAAACTTGCCAGTTGATTTAAGGGTTCACTCTGGCCGGGGAACAGATCTTCTACAGCCTTTACCAGTTTTTCCCCTTCCCGTAAAGAGGACTGTAATACAGCTTGACAGGGGTCAAGTAATTGAGCAAAGACAGATTCAGGAATTGGAATCGACCATCGCAGATTTTGTTTCTGTGCCATCCAGACATTAGTAGATGGAACTTCGACCCGAATCAATTCGTCGGCATAATTACAATACTCCTTCAACTCTGTTTCCCAAGGGAACAGGGGAGGATTGCGTTTAATTTCAGCTTTCAGTCTATCCTTGAGCAAGGTTTCAAATCGATTGTTCACAACTGTTGTTTCTCCTAGTGCAAAGGGTTGATCCTCCAGAGCATTTAGATCTAGATCCTCAGAGTCTAGAGGATCGAGTTCATACTCTGAAAGTTGATCATTGACCCACGTTGGATGATTCATTGAATCTTTTCGACGAACTTTCCTGAGATCAGGAGAACAATTCGTCAAATTCGGCTCCTGTAGTAGCCAGTTCAATAACTGTTGATCGTCTGATTGGCGATCTCGATTTGTTCCGTTATTCATCTCTTGATGCACCTGCTCCGGATACTGAACGATTTCTAATTTCCCAAGCCAATTCCAATAGTTTCATCCATCGTTTTTGGACTTGATTCACCTTACAGTCTAAGGCTTGAGCGATTTCATGATCGGATAAACCCTGACGCTTTAACCTTAACAAATGCTGTTGCTGAAGGCTAATTTGGGCTTGAAAATCTTCCCACTGCTTTGGGGTTAATCCTAGATTACGTTCTAAATCAGCCTCTAACCATTGATGCACTAACTCCCAACGATTTCCTAAGGCAAATCGCAATAAGTGATATTTAAAGCGTTGCTGTAAGTAATCCCGTTGACGGGGAGTTAATCCCAAAAGCGCCTCAATTTCCCGCGTGGGTAAATCTCGCAATCGTAAGATAAAATAATTAGCGCAATCATGTTGATTATTGCTTTCCAAATAGGCAATCAATTCATCAATCACAGACTGTCGCAACGAGTCTAGCTCAGGTTCAGTAGACTCAGCCACCATCGCAGAACGCACTTGCTGAATCGACCCATCATGCCAAGTTTGATCAGAATCTGAACTGACCCCTTCTGCGGCTTGATCTAAGTCCACAAATGCTTCTTTCGGTTGTTGCTGAGAGAATGTTTGCGATCGTAAAATAATCAACTGCTGGCTACGGCCGCGCGATAGCGGAATGCGCCGTTTTCCGTAACGCTCTGTAAACGCCATATATTCAGACAGTTCTAGGAGCGTTTTCGGGCGATAATCCTTTGGCAGTTGGGTTTCTTTACGAAAGGAATTTAATGTTTCAATATAAAATCCTTGCAAAAAGTCTTTGATTAATTCTAATCGAGCCTGATAACTCGATTGCACCTGAGGCGGTGTAATATAACGATATATAATTGCACTCAAGGTACTATGTAGCTCAACTGGCCCTTGTTTTGAGCCGAGCTGATAGTAGTGCAAACATTGTCTGAGACGATGCTGCGCTAATGTCATTGCCCAAGTTTCAATTTCCCCAGACGCTTGTATTCGTTGGCTTTCTGTACAAATCCGAACAGCCTCATCTGTTAAGCGCCTGGCAATATCCTGACAGTTCTGCATTGATGCCATCGTGGACTGTTTGAGTTCACTCAAGAGCCGTTGATATATGCTTTCACTCTGGCAGATTTCCCCCATGTTCATGATTAATTAATATTGACCCTAACACCGTTTTTCACAGGGCTACTTCGGCTTTCCGGAGGTTTTCGGGTAAATCAGAAGTCAGGCTTGCGATCGCCTGTGGGGAGACGGGGAAACTCAGATAGTGGGAGAATGAATAACCACGCTTCGTAGCCATGGGCGATAGTGCTATCAACAAATGAGTAATGACTAATGAATGCCTGTTGGGTGTTTTTTCTAATAACAAATAACTAACGACGAATAACTAATAACGAATAACCCATGACTTTAAATCAACAAATTACTGCTTTAATTCAAAATGCACCGAGCGATGGAAAAACAGCCGATATCGTCACAGCCATCGCCCCCGGATTAAAAATGATTGCTCAGCAATTACAACATTTGCATTATTATATTTTGCAAACTTCCGATGGGCGTTGGGTCTTAACCACCTTGAGTAATCTTTCACAACCTCATTTAGAAAAACGAGTCATTTATGCTTATCCCTCTTTAGAAGATGTCAATGCTCAAAGTCGAGTTAATCATCCATCTGTGACCAAAGCAGCGCTGTTACCCGTGATTTCGATTTTATTTCAAATGGTTGCTATTCCGAATTTAGATAGTATTATTTTCTTTGAAACCCCGGGTCAAATTGAATCAGGGACAGAAGTCAAAAAAGAAGAAATTCAAACTTTAATCCGTTCTTACCTACAGCAGTACCAAAAAACCAAACCTCGCTCTGGCTATATTCCACCCAATTTAGCTTAATGTATACTTTTTTAATGGCCTCAATTTCTGATTGATGGATGATTAATGCACTTGAAAATACTGTCTAACTGTATTAAGAACTTCTACAATTGAGGTGTGAGACGGTAAAACTTGAATTCTCAGCCGATCAATCAATTGTTGGATCTCTGCTGAAAGCTGAGTAGAAACTTGAGCAGTTCTAGTGGAAGGGTGAGATTTTCCAACAGTTTGCTGCGAAGCGAAAGTTGAATTTATACTTCGTTGTCCGTCTGAGCGATCCCAAATAAAAATCGGGAGTGGAAGATTAACAGCCTCAATTTCTTCTAGTCCTTGATGCAAAGAAGAATACATACAGCTCTGGCTACAAATTAACAACAAATCAATGGTTTGACTTTGAATTAATTGAATCACTTCTCGCCAAGAATTTCCCATAATACTGCGAAATCCAGCCGTTTCTAAATATTGAATTAAAGCATGATCCATTTGAGTCTGAAACTCTATGGTTGTAGAAAAATTGTTTTCAGATGACTGAGACAATGTCAATAAATCGATCACCAGAATACTCCCTTTACGATTCATTCCTGTTGCCAACTGAACCGCTTGTAATAATGCTGATTCAATCGCAGCATCAGATTCAGGCTTGAGATTGCTGATTAAGCAGGGAAAAACTAATAATGAATTAATTTTATTGGCTAATTCCGTGGTGAATGAATCTAATGTGATCAAAGGTAATGTTGACAAACTTTCTTCTTGAGTAAATTGTTGCAGAAAATTGGAGGGAGATTGCACCCCCGATAAACTTTCAAGCACCACTACATTCGGTTGCCAAATCCGCGCTAAGAGTTCAGCTTGAACCAAATCATCTGCTTCAATAATTCGGCAGGGAGTACAATTTTGTAAAATTAAAGCTGAATCTTGAGCGGCAGTTTCAGCGCTATTGTGATCTTGTACTTCTGGTTTTTTCTGCTCATCAATCGGATTTAACCAAAGAATCGTTAATTTTTGAGTAACTTTTTGCAGTGGTTTTTGGTTAAGAATCGCTAAAGTTCTCTGGAGTTCTGATGGTTCAACGGGAAGACATAAAAAGCCATCAGAACGATTCTTTAAGGCTCGGTTTTTATCTCCTAATGTTGCGGTAATCACAACAGGAATTTGATGGGTTTGCCCGTCGGTTTTCAGTAAAGTCAGCACATCCCAGCCTGAGAGTAAGGGCAATAACGGGTTGAGGAAAATCACATGAGGTTGCAGACAGCGGGCTTTTTCAATCGCTTCTGTTCCAGAACGAGCAATCACAACCTGATAGCCAATTTGATTGAGATGTTCGCTGATATGTTGAATAAACCGAGGAACCGCCTCAACAATCAAAACTAACCGAGGCTTTGCGGTTGATTTAGAACGATATTGAATTTGAGGTAATTTTGAGGAAAGTTGAACATCTGCCATCGGTGGGCTAGGGGGTAAGAGAATCGTAAATTGACTGCCCACCCCAGCTTGAGAAATAAAGCTGACATCCCCCCCATGGAGATGAGCCAAACGTTGGGTTAAAACTAAGCCAAGTCCCGTTCCTTGATATTCTCGAGTTAACGGATTTTGAAGCTGTTGAAACTTCTGAAAAATTAAATGTTGTTTGTCTTCTGGAATGCCAATTCCCTCATCCCACACTGTAAACGCAACCCACTGATCCCATAGACTGACTCGCAGCCCTAACCTTTGATTTTGAGGCGTAAACTTCAGCGCATTTGAGAGCAAATGAGCCAGCATCTGTCGCAGTCGCAGTTCATCGCCTACTAAAAAGTCTAAATCTGGATCAATTTCCAGGGTAAATCGGGTTCTGGCTTCTGCAATTTGGTGTTCCGTTGCCTCAGCCAAACTCTGATAGGTTTTAGAACGATTCTGTTGCTGTTGCTGCTGGGCCGCCATGGTAAAACCTTGTTCACACACCGCTTCAATTTGAATGACGCTGAGGGAGAGTTCCAACTGCTCCGTTTCAATACGAGTCAGGTCTAAAATATCATTGACCACCATCATCAAATGGCGGCCGCTTTGATAAATCAGTTGGGCATAATGAGCTTGGCGTTCATTCAGGCTACCCAGCAACGGTTCATTCAGTAACTTTGATAATCCTAAAATTGCGGTGAGAGGAGTTTTTAATTCATGGCTAATACAAGCTAAAAATTCATCTTTGAGGCGGTTAAGATGGACTAAATCAGCATTTTTGCTGGCAAGTTCTTGGGAAACTCGGTGTTGTTCTGTGATTTCTTGGGCCAAGACTAACCAAAGCTGGGGAGACGGCTGGGATTGAGATGGGGGAGTTAAGAGTTCAGACCATTGAGATTGTAAGGGTTGACGGGTAAATTGCCAAACAGATTCTTCCTCTTCGGCAGTACTGCACACACAAATATAGGTATCCGGCGTAGGCCCAAGTTGACACCAACTGGGTAGAATATCAGTTTGGGGAGAATTGATGCTAGACAGATGTTCTGAGGAGGTGGTAGAGGAAAAGTGAATCACTGTTTCTGCGGTCTGTCGAATATTTTCTGCCCCAGTGTGTAAGCGAGACTGCCAAGCCCAATTTTGTAAAATAATATTGCCATCGATAGTTTGAACCATCAATGGAATGGGCATTTGTTCTAAGAGATTTTGTAAAAATGGGGCAACGGTTTGGGTCAGTGGCCCATGAGTCGTACTGGGTGGGGTAGAAGGAGTTTCGGTGACAGATTGCAGTAAAGCCAGGGTATCGACTAAGCCCAGAAACTGTCCATCTGGATTAACCATTGCTAAGGTTGGAATGGTTTTTAATGTATGTGATTGAGACTGTTGGAGTTGTTGTAAATGCTCTCTAAACTGTGAAAATTCTGCATCGACCGATAAAATCGGGATGGGTTCAATCAGATGATCTTTCTGGGAATCTAGGGTTTGTTGTAGTCCGAGGCTATTGGTTTCTGTGTTAGAGAGTTGAATCTCAGGAAAAGCGGAAAATAGATAGTGTATTAAGCGAGGCAGAAACACTAACCCTTGGGGATGTTCGTGCCGATCAACAACAACAATGCAGTGACACTGATTTTGACAAAACATCAACCACAATTCACCTAGGGTCACAGCGGGCTGACACTGGGGAACAACGTAAAGCAAATCTTGCAGCGAAGAAGCAATAAACATAAGTAATCTAAATATTCACCTTTCAGCCCACCACCTAAGTCTAAGTGCGTTCTTTAATCCATCATCGGTGAAGATGCTTTGATCAAAGATTAATTTAATAATTAAACAATACATCTTAAAAAAATAGAAAGCCTTATTCTGTCGATGAATTGATATCCTTAATATCTTATGATATTGACTCTTATTTTTGTCAGAGTCTTCATGAAAATTACTGATTGATTTTTAGGTAAAGTGACTTGAATTTCTACAATCTTGAGGTAAATGTCTTCATTCTTAAGCTTAAGCCTTTGATCCTGAACGATTAGCTTAATCTTTTTTATTCCTCTTTTTGTTTATTAAGAATTATTAAGAATTATATTTTTATGTTGCAATAATCGGATCATCAGACTCAATATTTCAATTAAAACATTTCTTGAAAAATAAACACTTGACGCTGAGTTGGCGCTGCCGACTGAGATCGGCTTTCTCAAATATTTTTAAGCCGTTATAGCGCTGTATCTGACAAGAATAAGCCTGAGGGAATAGAAATATTGATAGTGGCGATGGACTTCTTGAGGCAAGAAACGGCCTGTTTTTACGACAAAAGTAAGCCTGTATGCTTTAAGCTAACAACAGAGACTGGGTCACGCAAGAAGAGTCAGGAGAAGTGATCGAATCTGATTTATTCTTCAATTTGCCACAAATCATGAATTTGATTTTCATCTAAAACTTTTTTGGGACGCATCATCAAAATCAGTTGACCCAATAAAGCTGTATCTGGTGCCGTTTCAAACCATTGTAAGATCAGTTGATTGTCCTGTTCGACCAGAAAATAACTATCCCCATTCCACTGACGTGCGGCGCGATCAATCACAATTAAAATCTTTTCTATTTTACCCGGTAATGGAGTCGGAAGGCGATCGCTATCACCTAAAATCACAATTGGATCTTCAGCTTTTAATATCACTTGCCAACCCGGTAAGGCGACCCAGGCCCCTTGTCCGGAAAATTTGACTAAGCGAAATGGATCAATTTCTTCGGTTAAAGGAACTGCTTTTAATTCCGCAATGGTTAAGGGAAATTCACCGACAACGGGTAGAATACGGGGCAGTTGTTCTCCTGATTCTAAGCGATAAACCGGAAATCTGGGGGCGGAACGTTCCGAAAATACGGTAAAATCCGTTAACAATTGTTCAAGCTGTTGTCGGGCGGTTGCTGAATGAGCAAATTGTAAGCCTTTGGCAATTAAACGTGATCGCTGTTGTAAATCGTTATTTTGTCTAGCCAGTCGCCAACTTTGATAAGCAATGGCATCACCGGGATGATTTGCAAAGCCTTCTGGTAGTCTAGAAACCCGAGAAAACTCTTTTAAGGCTTTAGTCAGATCCTTGGCATCATCGGCATCTAATTGACGTTCTACAGCAAATTCCGCCGCCTGTACCCGTTGAGGCTGGGTTAAAATCCGGAATTCATACAGAATATCACTGCCTTTGCGTTGAAAATAAGCTTTAGTCGCATCATTAATATCGAACTGCATCACAGAATCATACACCTGAGATCCAACAATCACCTGATTTTGCTGAACGGCTTCAAATCCTGTTTCTTCAAAAATCTGTTGAGGGGTGTAACCTGCTTTTTGTAACTTTGCACAAGTTTTACCCCACACCACCCAATTTTGTTCCTTGCGGCGTAGTAAGGTAATTAATTCTTGCAATTCGGCGGTATGTTCGGATGGAATCTCAGTCATCGACGTTTTACTCAAACCACAATAGCCAATCTTATCATGACTGATTCATTTAACTCGATATAAATTTGATAGGTAGTGAAAAGATTGTTTGTAGCGACTTAGAGATAGAAACTATTATTTGTCTTTTGACAAACTGTTTTTATTTAACTTAGGATTCTTCGTTTCTTCAAATAGATTAAGTTGACGAACTATAGTAGGCGGGAATTGGAGACAATTTTGAGATGTATCTTGATTAAGCTTTAATTGAATAATATGCTGAGCTATCTTAGCAGATATATATGGTGGAACAGCATCACCAATTTGGTTATATTTAGCGGATAGAGACCCCTCAAAAAAATAGCTGGGAGGAAATCCCTGAAGTAAAGACATTTCCCTAACAGTTAGAAGTCTATCCTGCTCAGGATGAGCATACCGCCCATTTCCAATATGACCACATTCACGAGTAATTGTTGGTGCAACAGAATGCCACTTTAGACGACCATAAACATCTGGAAAAGAACCCGGCTTAGCACGAAACATCGATGGAATTAGCAGTCTATGCTTCTCCTCGTTTGAAATATTAGGATTATTCATGATATCTCCCCAAGAACCTCCATCTTTTGGAATAGCTTGAAGTCGAGATTTTACAATTGGGGTCATTCCAGGACAGACATGCATCGGATCACAAGGGTGAGTTTCTCCCGAATTGATGACAGGTAAATGAGCTATTGTATCCCAAACTGTCATCTTTTTTTTCTCTTTTTTTAATGGATGACCAATCAATCCACGACCGCGTCTAGCTATCAATAAGACTCTTTCTCTTCGTTGCGGCAAGCCATAATTTGAAAATTCATGGATTTCTGCATAGATTGAATAATTTAAGTTTTCTAACTTGTCGTAGAGTGATTGAAAATGGTGTTGATGTCTACCTCGTAATAACTCTTTAACATTTTCCATTACGAGAAATTCTGGAAGAAATTCTTCTACAAAAGCAGCAGTGTGTGTCACGAGCTGATTACGTGGATCGTCTACTAAATGGTTTTTAGAGTTTTTTTGAGAAAAGCCTGTGCAGGGAGGGCAAGCAATTAAAACCTCTAGCGACCCCTTTTTCAACCCTAGTTCCTCACGATATATCTGAGGATTCAAAGTTGTTAAATCAGCATTTTTGGGCTTAATCCCTATATTTCTAAAGTAAGTAGCATTACACTTTGTAGAAGCAGCTTTGTGTTTACCTCGTCCAGGTTTAGCAACTTCAATATCAACAGCTCCGACTATTTGAAAATGATTTTGATAACGATCAAAGCCTGCACTCATCCCTGCACAGCCCGAGAATAAATCAACGACTTTCCAGAGGGTATTTAGTTTTGAGTGATTAATCAGCATGGAAATACAAGAATGATGCTCAGCTTAATCGTAACACATTGTGAGACAGACATCTGATTCAGATTTCAGTACTGTGGTTGTAACACAATGATTCACGATGTATCTCGTTTATGGCAAGATCACCTAAAACCGAATTTTTGCAAATCAGGCTAACTCAGGAGGATAGGGAAAGGATTGCCCGTGTTGCATCTGGGGAACATTTAGATCTATCAACATGGGCAAGGCAGATTTTACTGAAATCCGTGGAAGATTGGGAAAAAAACCACCTCCCTAGTCACAAATCTCAAGCTGGGGAAATTTAACGAATGTTTGTGCGAGATTTTGATGAATTGCTAAGGCAATTGCACGAAATTGCTCCGCAGCTTACTGCTACACGTCTGATGCTGTTGAATCGTATGGCATTAGCTCTTCAGGCTCAGTTTGACAGCTCATCAAATCCAGAAAGTGATTTTGCCACTCCCCTATTTTCTGAATACTTTGCAAGTCGTTTGCTGATTCACCACGCAGTGGTAGAAGAAAAACTCAATAAAAAATCGTTTGAGTATATTTTCCGCGATGCCTTACGCTGTGATGGCAAAACTGCCGAGATCGCAGTTAGTAACGTATATCCAGGAGCCGATCTTTTGGTGGATGAGGCAAGGATTTCACTCAAAACTGAAGCATCGAAAAATATTCGGCAGGACAGGATTACTATCTCTAAACTTATGGAAGCACCTTGGATTCGAGATCAAGATGCTTCTGGTTTAGCTCGACTAGCAGCGGATAAACTCCGTGAGCATTTAGCGAGTTACGACCGTATCTTCATGCTTCGTGCTTTTAACCTGAAAACAAATAAAGTGAAATACGATCTTGTGGAAATCCCTCATGGTTTGCTGAGTTTAGGAGCAAATATAGATTCAGGTGACATAACACTCAGTTTAGGTCGCAGTGGAGGAGGTAGCGTGACAATTTGGCAGAATGGTCGAGAGGCTTTTACTCTCAGACTTGATGGCAGTGTAGAAAAAGTTACAATCACTAACCTGCGTGTGGCTCTTTGTACTGTTCATGCAACATGGTGTATTCCATTAACCCTGTTTAATTTTGAGACTGATACGTCTAGTAAAGCTAATTGAGTATGAGTAATTGTGTTACTCTCCTCAAACTCAGTCTGAAGAACCTGTGACGCTGATGCCAAATTCTGAGATGATGAGGGAGCTAGGACAATCGACGCTAAAGTCAGTTACTCTGTATGCGAATAGCTCTGTTCACTGAAACCTTTTTACCAAAGATTGATGGAATTGTAACCCGACTCTGTCATACTGTTGAACACCTACACCGGGCGGGTGATGAGGTGCTGATTTTCTCCCCAGAAGGAGGACTGACAGAATACAAAGGGTGCAAAATCTACGGGGTTGAGGGCTTTCCCTTACCCATGTATCCGGAATTAAAATTGGGTATTCCGACTCCCAGTATTGGTCATCAAATAGAAGCCTTCCAACCCGATCTGATTCATGTCGCTAACCCGGCTGTATTGGGCTTAGGCGGGCTGTATTATGCCAAAAAGTTAAATTTACCCTTGGTAGCCTCCTACCACACCCATTTGCCCCAATATCTCCACCATTATGGTTTAGGGATGTTAGAGGAATTATTGTGGAGTTTACTCCGTTCTGGCCATAACCAAGCCGACTTAAACCTGTGTACTTCAACCGCCATGGTCAATGAACTCAGCAGTCACGGCATCGAACGGGTGGACTTATGGCAACGCGGGGTAGATACAGAACTGTTTCAACCCCACCATGCAAACGCCGAAATGCGCGATCGCTTAACTCAAGGTCACCCAGACTGTAATTTACTGTTATATGTGGGACGTTTGGGGGCAGAAAAGGAAATTGATCGAATTAAACCCATTTTAGAAGCTATTCCCAATGCCCGTTTAGCCTTAGTTGGAGATGGCCCGAACCGCCAAGTCTTAGAAGCGCATTTTGCCGACACTCCGACCCATTTTGTCGGTTACCTACGCGGAGAAGCCTTAGCCGCCGCCTATGCCTCAGCAGATGCCTTTATTTTTCCCTCTCGTACCGAAACCCTAGGACTGGTTTTACTCGAAGCGATGGCCGCAGGAACTCCGGTTGTCGCAGCTCGTTCGGGTGGCATTCCTGATATTGTGACAGATGGGGTCAATGGATATTTATTTGACCCAGCCGATGAGAATGGGGCGATCGCTGCCACTCAGCGACTATTTTCCCATGCTAGTGAACGAGAAACCCTGCGTCAAAATGCCCGCGCTGAAGCTGAACAGTGGGGATGGCAGGCTGCAACCCAACAATTGCGACGGTATTATCAGGCCATTTTAAACCGCCGTGTCATGCCCTCAGTTGCCTAGTTGGGATTAAGACTTTAGACTTGAAACTAGGACTAAGGAATTTCGCGCCAGCAATCAATCGTCACTCCTCGGTAATCTATGCTGTAATATATGCCTGTGAGTTACCGATTGCTGGTTGTTCCTTAAAATTTCTAACTCTGGTCACTGATTGCTAGTCTAAAACATGGCATTTTCCAACGCTGGTAGCATCCTCGCCACACTCACTCAGGTTGATCGGATGGGATTATTGGCAGATCGAGTGAAGAGTCTGCCAGTTGGAGAGTTTGTTTGTATTTTAGATTTTATTACCGCAGAATTTCAACAGTTTCTGCGTGCTATTGATCTAATTAATAATGAAGCCATTGAAACCTTACTCGAACAATTACTGGATGCGTTTACTTTAAAAATTGGTCAAATTCTCGATGCAGATCAAACCACTATTTTTCTGATTAATAGTAGCAAAAATCAGCTTTGGTACACCACGGTTAACGAAGCCACAGGTCAAAGTCAAGAAGTCAGACTGCCGATGGATGCAGGAATTTTAGGTTATGTGGCGCGTACTGGAAAATCCTTAAATATTGCTCGTGTAGAAGATTGTACGTTATTTGATCCGCGAGTGGATGCCCCCCCTCATTATCCAATTAAAAGTATTTTATGTCTGCCTATTTTTAGTAGTCAAAATCCGCGTGAACCTGTTGCGGTTATTCGATTATTAAATAAGACAGATAGCACTCCCTTCACCACCGAAGATGAAGACGAGTTTCGATCTCTGGCTAATTCTGTCGGTATTATTTTAGAAAGTTGTCAATCCTTTTTTGTGGCGGCACGCAATCAACGAGGGGTTTCTGCGTTACTCAAAGCCACCACAACTTTAGGACAAAGTTTAGATTTACAAAGTACATTATTAACCGTAATGGAGTTGGCGCGGGACTTAATGCAAGCGGATCGTAGCACTTTATTTTTATTTGATACAGACACAAATGAACTGTGGACAAAAGTTGCTAAAGCCGATCAAAAAACCATGGTTGATATTCGTTTTTCAGCCAGTAAAGGCATTGCTGGATATGTCGCTTCTACAGGTCAAGTGGTGAATATTAGTGATGCTTACACCGATCCGCGCTTTGATCCGAGTACCGATAAAAAAACAGGCTATAGAACTCGTAATATTTTATGTATGCCTGTTTATAATTCTAAAGGGGAATTAATTGGTGTCACTCAATTAATTAATAAGCATAAAGGCAGTTTTACTAATTCAGATGAAGCGTTTTTAAAAGCATTTAATGCTCAAGCTGGAATTGCACTACAAAATGCTCAGTTATTTGAGAATGTGATGGTGGAAAAGCAATATCAAAAAGATATGCTACAAAGTCTTTCTGATGTTGTGATTTCAACTGATTTACAAGGTAGAATTGTCACGATTAATGATGCAGCCTTAGAGTTACTGGGTTGTCCTCGTCGTAAAGCCAGCAATTATTTAGTGCGTCAATATTGGGAAACAAAACTGATTGATCGTTATATTTGGGATGTCGTTCCCATAGAGAACTTAAGATTTCGTTTAGAAGATAGCCTGAAATATGCTTCCCGTTATTATGTGCCGGAACAAAACTTAACGGTAGGTTTAGTCTTTCGTGAAGAAAATGAATTTGATAGCCATGATGAAATTCCCACTTTAGTGATTCCTGACCCCAATGATCCTGAGTCTTATCTACCTTGGGGATTTAAAGAAGATCCAATTGAACAGTTACCTAATTTTACTAAAGATCAGGTTCAGCAAATTGAAAGAAGTATTAATTTAACCGTTACTCCGCTAACAGATACAGAAGGAAAGGTGAGAGGGGGTTTGGTGATTTTAGAAGATATTAGTCGAGAAAAACGCATGAAAACGACGATGTATCGATATATGACTCCCGGTGTTGCTGAACGGGTTATGGCATTAGGAGAAGATGCGTTAATGGTGGGAGAACGCAAAGAAGTCACTATTTTATTTTCTGATATTCGCGGTTATACCAGTTTAACGGAAGATTTAGAAGCGTCTGATGTTGTAGCATTATTAAATCAATATTTTGAAACCATGGTTGAAGCGGTTTTTTCCCATGAAGGTACGCTTGATAAGTTTATTGGAGATGCATTAATGGCTGTTTTTGGTGCGCCATTACCGTTGCGACAAAATCACGCTTGGATGGCAGTTAAATCTGCTTTAGATATGCGCCATCGTTTGAAAGAATTTAATCGATCTCGTCCTGATGAGCCACAAATTCGTATTGGAATTGGCATGAGTTCAGGGGAAGTGGTTTCAGGCAATATTGGTTCTCAAAAACGGATGGATTATACTGTGATTGGGGATGGTGTTAATTTGAGTTCTCGTTTAGAACAACTCACCAAAGTCTATGGCTGCGATATTATTTTAAGCGAGATGACTTATGAGTTATGTAGCGATAAAATTTGGGTCAGGGAGTTAGATAAAGTTCGAGTCAAAGGTAAGCGCACAGCCGTTAGTATTTATGAACTGATCGATCAGCGCAGTCAGCCTCTGCCTCAAGAACATCTAGATTTTTTAGAATGTTATCATCAAGGACGAGTGGCTTATCTAAATCGCAATTTTAAACAGGCAATTCAACACTTTCAAGCAGCAGAAAAAATGCGTCCCAAAGACCGCTCTATTCGACTTCATCTCATCCGATCTCAAGACTATCTTGAAATTCCTCCGCCAGAAAGTTGGGATGGTATTCATACAATGACTGAGCCTTAAAATACCATCACTGCACATTTTTGTATTTTTGTCAACTTAGCCGAACAGAAGCATATTCAATCTCTGTTATTTCTCTATTATTTCAACTCCCCTGAAGCCACTACTTGAGTGACACTGCACACGATAGAATCAGGGTTTAAGCTAGATTACGTTTCGATTTTTAGCTTGTAGGCATAGCGACACTCAATTATACCTTATGTTCACTATATTACAAAATGAACCCTAGCGCTGTCAACCCTTGAAAATTGGTAAAATAAATCTCTAAAATTTTGCTGGATAATTTTTACATAACTTAACGATTATAGAAATATTTAATATATAACTTGATTTTTACGATTTCAGCTTATAAATATTAGAATCTGACTCTATATTTTCAAGATATTATATGAAACAGTATAATTTTGAGTCAAATGCAGCTAATATTAAGTTGTTGTTGATTCAATTATTCCAGGGAAAACAACCGTTCTAAGGTTCGTTGATTTTCTTCAGGTGTACCTACAGTAATTCTTAAACCCCCTCCGGTATGACGAATTAACGTTCCTTGACGCTTTAGGGTTTGCATGATTTCATTAAGTCTTTTATCTGCTACTTCGGAAGAATAGTCAGATTTTAATCTAGCATGAATAAAATTAGCATCACTCGGCCAAACTTTTAACACAGAATGATTAGAGAGTTGCTCAATTAAATTAGTTCTTTGCGTTAAAATTTCAGGAATTACAGATAAGAGTTGTTCGCGCTGTGTCATGGCAAATTCTGCTGCTATTTGAGAGAATGCTGGTAAATTGTAAGGTAAACGAACCTTCTCTAAAATAGTAATTAATTCAGGATGAGCAATAGCATATCCCACTCGTAACGCCGCCAAGCGAAATGCTTTAGAAAAAGTTCTTAAAATAATCCAGTTAGGATGTTGCTTGATTTCCCCGGCTAAAGTGGTTTGACTAAACTCAAAATAAGCTTCATCAATCACCACTAAAATATTCTCCGGTAATTGACGTAACCAATTGATTTCTGCTGGGGTTAATGCATTAGCCGTCGGGGAATTAGGGTGAACCACAAAAACAACTTTTATCGGTGGTGTTTGAGTTGTTTCAATCGCCGTTTGTGCGGCTGTTAAATCCATTTCAAAGGTATCAACAGAACGTCCCACTTTTACCACTGGAATTCCTAAAGTTTCGGCTAAAATTCCATACATTGAGAAGGTGGGGTTAGCGACTAAAATTGATCCTTCATTTCCTAAACAAGTTGCAATTAAAATAGAACGAATCAACTCATCAGAACCATTCCCAACAGAAATTTGATTGAGAGTCATTGCAGACTCTGTTGCAGAAATATTAGAATTAACATATTGAGCGATCGCGCTCTTCAATTTAAAATGACTTCCATCAGGATAACGATTGGTTTCTACATGATGCTGATAGGTCCATGCCAGCTTTTGCTTCAATTCCTCAGGTAAATCGTCAGGACATTCATTCGTATCCAAGCGATCTAAGATGACTTGATCAACTGCACTTCCCGCTTCGCCACCGGGATGAGGAGTATAAGCATTCAGTTGGTTTAGATCATCACGGACAAATGGCAGCATAGACATGAAATAGCTCTCAATTAAAGCACATAATCGATCATACTACACCATCAGCTACACTAAAGTTAAATTTTTTAAAAAATTAAGTTAGCGTTTCAGCCCCCACAAGGATGATTCAGTCAACCCGAAGAGGCGGCTAAAAGTTTTAGAATCAATTATTACTCGCTTTTAAGTTATATGAAAACCAGCGACCCACGAGAATATTGTCAGTAATCATACTAATAAATAAATAGATAGATTAAAAAAACTAGCTCTATTTTCAGTAATTATTCTGATGTAATTAGAGCGAATTTTTTATTATATTAAAGTTAGAAAAAGCAAAATTAAAATAATACAATTGTTATTTAAAAATCATTTATGGTTTGGTTTAAGCAGTTTTACATTATCATAAATCTACCATGAACAAACTGATCAACTCTATTTTAAATCGACTCTCTCCGATGCAGAAAGATAATATTTATACAACAGATAAGACGATGAGAGAGGGTACTTCTACTTTATTCAAATCCGGTGCAGATGTAATTCACAAAAATCATAGAAAAATAAGTAATTCTCCAGCTTTGGGTTTGGCGTTAGAGCAGTTACAAGCTATCGGTTTTTATCTCAATACTGAATTCAATAATTTACAAGTACAAGCCGATCAAGTTTCGGTCGATAGAATCACAAAATATAATTCTGATATTTATATTAATATAGTGGGTGAAATCATTGCAGAAATCTTAGCGAAGGCAAGTTCTCAACAATCTATTAAACAGCCGATTCATTTAGAAAAGCCCAATCTTTCTGGTGCAGAAATTATTATTAATACCGATAGTATTAAAAGCTTTACGATTAATCCAGAATTTGCTCAGTGGGTTGCCGAAAATCCTTATTTGGCTGCAAATTTAATGTGTGCTGCGGCAACAGTTGGAGAACTTAGTGGTGCAGCAATTAAAGGGGGTATGATTAATGCCACTACTCAGATTTTATTACAATCTATTCAACCTTTACAGGCTTATTGTAAAAATGAACAAGATATGGATATGGCTGAACTTTATAACCTACTCCAATTATCTGTAGATAGTTTAAAACAAGGTTTTATTCGAGGTTCGGTGATTAAAGTACTTCAAAAGTTGATAAAAAGTAGTGCTTCTACTGCTTTAGGATTTACTATTAAATCTTCAGTAATTTCCGTTTTAATTCTCGTTATGCAGGATGAAATTACTATTCAAAAAGGAATTTCAATTGTGGGAATTAAAGCCTTTACTTCCGGTATTATTAGAATAGTTGTGCTTTTATTTCCTTCTGTTGGTTTGGCATTATTAAGTCATTCTGTTATACAAGATATTTGGAAAGAACTTACACCACAATGGCAAGAATTTATCAATACAACTGCACAAAAAAAATCTTATTCAACTTAAAAAGGAATCGTAAGATTACTAACATCTTCAACAAAAACCAAGCAACTCTATGGCGTTACAGCGATTGATTCTCTAGAAATATAAGAAATATATGCAGGAATTAGATTAACTTTTAGAATCACTTCCACTTCTACTTTTATGAGGACAAATCGTTATACAAAATTGATGAAGGCTCACCATTCGGTAAGCACTCATCACAATTTCTCAACCTGATATTTTTAGAATTTAGGAGCGAGCATAACGTAAACGGGAAAGCATTGAAGCGGGTTTCAGTCGGTTGACCACTTCATCTAATGGCAACACTCGCGACTCACGATGCCAGATATTAACTTGATAAACTTTTCGTTCAGTCATATCGACTCCTGTCAGCCAACCGCTTTTAGGATGGTAAACCCCAGTATCAATCCCCAACCATCCTTGACCTTGGACTAAAGTCCCGGGTTCAATTCCATTAAAGGTAAAAGTAATGGTATGACCAATGATAATTAATTTATCTGAAAAATAAGGTCGAGGAATATTATGAAATTCTCTTCTGATCCAACACAACTCACTGGGGGTTTGCTTCTCTAAAGGAATATCTGGCGCGACACCCGCATGAACCAGCCAAATATCCCCTAAGTCCATATAAGTCGGTAGCGATCGCATCCATTCCAGATGTTCCCGTGGCATCATTTGAGCATTTTGATAGGAACTAATTGTGGTTTGTCCACCACTGTACAGCCAAGCTTGCCATGCAGATGGGTTTTGTCCCTCTTTTGGTAAAGCGCAGAGCATTAATTGCTCATGATTTCCCATCAAACAATGATAAGGACTATTTTTAACAAAGTCTACAACTTGAGCACTTTTCGGGCCACGGTCAATTAAATCTCCTAAAAAGTAAACTTCATCATCTGCACCCGGACTCAGATGTTCTAACAGGGTCATCATGCCGTCATAATGCCCATGTACATCACCAATAATCATGCGTCGTTTAGGCATGGTTCTGATCTTCAATCTATATAGAATTCAATTGATTTTTTATTCATCTACTGAGGGCATTCAGAAAACTCTGAAGTCCTGCTAATAGTCCCTTCTGTCTGGGTTTTTGTTGAGGGGAAGCAGTAGAAACACCTGTTTCTGTGGTAGTGTGTTGAATTAAGATTTGGTCGAGGGCATCTCCTACGGGTTTTGTGGGTTCAGAGGCAATTAACTGATAGCCGCTATCTTCCTCTAACCACACTTGCCACATCGACGGATAGCAACGATATAAAGCTGCACCATCGAGGGGTTGAAGATAATAACAAGATTCAATCTTGCTGATAAAGCGTTCACGCAATTGACGAGCTGCGTAGCCTATTCCTATGATAGCAACATCTTCTAGACGAGGATTAAGCAAGATCACAGGGCGCGAGCCTGCAATATGAGATAATTGTTCAACTTGAGCCACCTCCACCGGAGATGGAGACACCACCAGAAATAATTGATCCTCTGGATCGATGCGAGTCTCGACAGGAGAACGACTCGTACCAATATCAGTCACTTTAAACCTTGTTTCTCCCCAATTGGCTTTCGCTAAAGCGGCTGAGCCTGCATCTGGGAACAAAACTTTGATTTGGCCCTGAGCTGCCTCACCCGCTTCCGGCGGGGGTAATTGGGGTTGAATATCTTCGAGAATCGGAAGAAATTGTTTCGCAATTGATTGAGCTTGTAGTTCTATTTCTTGAAAGACAAGCTGAACCTGTAATAATTTGTAACCCTCATTCAGGGCAGCTTGTGTTGCTTGTTTTGCTTGTTCAACAGCCTCGTTGATAGAGGTGGGAAGTTGAGTCATCAAAAGGGTTTCCTTAGTTGGAGTGAATTAAGCTGTATATTATACTTAGTATTGTATCTTAAATAAAGTTTTTATAGGATGTCTGTTAAAAGCTTATAAATTTCATTATTTACTATAGTTAACTTTATTTGCTCTCATCAATATACTCTTTAACTTTATAGAGACATTATGTATAACACTGCATAGTTGATGGCTCTTAAACAGTTATTAATGGTTTTAACTCTAGCCTATAATTGATATTTTTAACAAATACTTACACTTAAAGTTAGAAAAGTTGAAATTTTATAAAAAACTGCTGAATCTATAACAACGATTTATATATCACAAATGGCATAACTCGCTCAACTGTAATAGGTCAATTATTCGGCTTAGAATTTAGATTTTTTCACCCAATCAAGGTCACATTGCTGAAGGATTTTTAGGTCAGTTGCCCGCGAAAAACAGCATTCACTGTAAATCTAGCTTAGAATGAGGACTGATCACTCAACATGACCCGACCCATTGTTAACTGGGGGGGAATTTTGAAACTATGCTGATTTGTCCCCAATGTCAGTTTGCTAACCCGAATCCCAATAAATTTTGTCAGCAGTGTGGCACATCTCTGACGCATAAATTTTGTCCAGATTGCGGTACATCAGTCTCACTTGACCTTCTTAATTGCCCAAACTGTGGTGCATTAACGGGGACAATTTTACAGGCGATTGTGTCTTATGGTCTAAAGGAAGTCACTGCTACAGAAACTACTGCTGTAGATGATGATCATTTATCCGGGGCAACAACTCCAACTTCCGACTCAGTCGAATCGGTTTCAGATATTATTGAAGTCTCTGTCCCAGAATCTGAACCCAAACTGGAGACAACAACAGAATTATCAACCTCAGAAGTTATAGAGAAAAAAGACTCAGAAGTTTGGATGGGGGCAACCATTGATAAAAGCCAAGTCCCAGCAGATGACTCCCTCACCACTGTGACAGACTCCTCACAACAGCCTGAAGAAGATCAAACTCCGTTAAAACCCATCGCCAAAAATGTGGGAGAATATCTAGATTCTCAGCAACGTTATCAGTTAATTGAACCTTTAGCGCCAGAATCAGACCATGAAACAGTGATGGTTTCTGTCTTAGATTGCCAACCATTACAAGTCTCACCCATCCAAGCCTTACAAGCCTCTACAGAAACGCCAGAGGAGATGAAAATGGAACCTTTTATTATTCCAACGGCTCAGGCTTATATCACGCTACAATCTCAACTGAGTCAACAGTTACCTCAACTTCAGGACGCTTGGCAACAGCCCCCCAACACGGTTATTTTATTAGAAGATTTTACCCGTTTTCCTCATCTATCTGAAAAACTAAAACAGCCTCAAACCTCTGCTGCACAAATTATTCTCTGGTTGCAACAAATGGCTGAATTATGGGGAATGTTAACCCCGTGGCAATGTCGTCAGAGTCTTTTAGAACTACCAAACTTACGGATTAAACCCACCACTCCCCCTCAAGTTTGTTTACAGCGACTTTATCCTGAAGCAGTCGATGCCAACCTCAATTTAACAGAACTCGGAAAGGCTTGGAAACAGCTATTTCAAGAGTCTCAACGCACTTTATTCGGTTCAATCACTCAACTTTTACAGCAATTAAGTGAAGGTGAAATTAACACCCTAGAACAACTCCAGCAAGGTTTAACCGAAGCATTACAAGAGGTTCAGCCCACAGCTTCAACGACCCCTGCCAGTGGTACCACTCAGCTACAAATTGACACAAATGATCAACCCAATCAAACTGTAGCACCCACCGTGCCGAAACGAGTCCCACTCAAACAATTACAAGCCGTGGGAGGGTCGAATGTGGGTCGTCAACGTCAACGTAATGAGGATGCGTTTGGCATTCAAACCCTGTTAAATTATCAACAGACGCTTTCCGGTGAAACCCTCGATGTCAAGGGCTTATATGTGCTTTGTGACGGGATGGGAGGACACGCCGCCGGAGATGTTGCCAGTCAGCTTGCAGTCGATACCCTCAGACAATATTTTCATAGTGAGTGGGTGGGAGAATTACCGACACCAGAAATGATTCGAGAAGCGATTCAACAGACCAATCATATTATCTATGATTTAAATCAGCAAGGGGTGCGTTCTGGGGTCGGACGGATGGGAACAACGTTAGTGATGGCAGTTGTGGCGGATAATCAGATTGGTATTGCCCATGTGGGAGACAGTCGCCTCTATCGTCTGACTCGGCAACGGGGGTTAGAACAGATTACCATTGATCATGAAGTGGGACAACGGGCAATTCAGCAAGGCATCGACCCAGAAACCGCCTACAGCAGTCCGGATGCCTATCAACTGACCCAGGCATTAGGCCCACGGGATGAATCTTATCTACAGCCGGATATTCAATTTTTAGAAGTGAATGAAGATAGTTTATTTATATTAGCGTCAGATGGATTAACAGACAATAATTTATTAGAAACTTATCAGTCAACTCATCTTGATTTATTATTAGATTCGGGTAGTGATTTAAATCAGGGTGTAGAATCATTAATTGATTTAGCTAATAAACAGAATGGTCATGATAATATTACGGTGATTTTAATTAAAGCTGAGGTGATTTCAACCGATTAAAAGCGCTACGCGCAGATGTTAGGTATTAGGTATTAGAGACTGAAAATTACTATAGGAAAATGCGCGCGCGATAGCAAACTTTCCGATAAATCAATATTTTTTAACAATTTATGCTCGATCAATCTGTAAATAAACCAGCGCAATTTACTATATCATAGTAAATTTATTCTCATATTACCAACCACCTACCACTTACTACCAACCACCTACCACCGACTACCTATCACCAGCGCAAAGCGCTATCGCTTGATCAATTAATTCATACCCCGCTTCTACAGTTTCAACTCTGGCTAATTGGTTGCGTAATTCATTTGCCCCAGCAAACCCTTTAACATACCAAGTCATGTGTTTACGAGATTGATAAATTCCCCGTTGTCCTTTATATTCCCATAGTCCTTTTAAATGTTCTTTGGCACATTCCAAACGCTCAATTAACGTCGGCAATTTTTGATAATTTCCAGTTTTTAAAAAGTAATCAATTTCTCCCACTAAAAACGGATATCCTAACGTTCCACGGGAACACATCACCCCATCTGCCCCAGTTTCAACCAAACATTGTACGGCATCTTCAACCGAAAATATATCACCATTGGCAATAACAGGAATAGACACAACTTGCTTGACTTTACCAATCCAAGACCAGTTTGCCTTGCCATTATACCCTTGAGCGCGAGTTCGTCCATGAATCGTTATCATTTTTGCCCCGGCTTTTTCCATCCGTTGAGCAAAATCTAAAATCGTAATTTCACTATCGTCCCAACCAATACGGGTTTTAACCGTAACAGGAATATCCACCGCGTCTGCAATAGCGCTAACTAATTGTTCTGCAACTTCGGGTTGTCGTAATAACGATGAACCGCCACCATTTTTAGTAATTTTATTCACTGGACAACCCATATTAATATCAATTGTATCTACCCCTTCTTTTACCGCCATGCGGGCAGCCGCAACTAGAAAATCTGGACGACAGTCAAACAGTTGAATACTAATAGGACGTTCCCCCAGATCAACTTCCATAATTTTGGGCAATTCCCGCACATGACACACCTGACTGGCATGAACCATTTCGGTATACATCATCGACGCGGGCGCATAACGCCGCACTAACCGCCGAAAAACTAAGTCTGTTACCCCGGACAAGGGCGACTGCAAAACCCGACTATTGACTTCAACATCACCAATTTTAAGCGGCGTTGCCAAGCGTTGTTGTAATTCAGTAGATAAAACAGACATAGTAAAAAGAGTAAAGTATTGAGTTTAGCGTATAATATAAAACTTATCCGGGCTATCATTATTAGTCTATAGTATGAAATGACAAATTCCCTAGAAACTGAACTTTATCTTAGTTCTGAAACCGATCAATTATTTAATCAAGCACCCTGGCCAAAACCATTTGTATTCAACGAAGAAGTGGTTAGAGTTTTTGATAATATGGTGTCGCGTTCTGTTCCGCTTTATCGAGAGGTCATTGCAGCCGCTGTACAATGGGCATTAGCCTATTATCAACCCAAAACTCGAATGATTGATGTCGGCTGTTCTACGGGGACTTTTTTAGAATTATTTGGGCGATTTTCACAGCAGCCAGCTATGCTAGTGGGTATTGATAATTCTGAGGCAATGTTAGCCAAAGCACAAGAAAAGTTAGCCCATATTCAACCATTTCATCAACTTGAATTACTGTGTAATAAAGCAGAATCTTGTTCTTTTGAAAATAGTAGTGTGGTGGTGATGAATTACACCCTACAATTTTTACCTTTGCCTCAACGACAGAAATTATTGCAAACAATTTATCAGGGTTTAGTACCGGGTGGATTACTGTTTTTAAGTGAAAAAGTTCGTTCAGGTTGTCCTCAATTTCAAGAAACGATTACCCGTCACTACGAACAGTTTAAAGCCAGAAATGGTTATGCCAAAACCGAAATAGAACGGAAAAAAGAAGCGTTGGAAAATGTCTTAATTCCTTTAACAGAAACTGAGCAAGTTAAAATGTTACAAGATAGTGGTTTTCAGTCCGTTGATACTTTAATTAAACTGCATAACTTTGTTTCATTTGTTGCTTTGAAATAAAGGGAAAAGGGAAATAAATAAAAAATGACTGATAACAATATAGGATACTATCCGCAAGATTATTTAGAATCTCACAATGCTACTTTAAAAACTGATGAAATTATTCGTATTCGTCAGCAAAGACAATCTCGTCTATTTGAACCTCGAACTCTAAAATATTCTCAAGCAGTTAAAGATATTCAACATATACAAACAGAAAATATTGACTTATCTGGTTCTATTATAAAAATTGGAAAATCTGATGAACTTTCTGCCGAAAATAAACAACAATTACATCAAAGCTTAACTGCTTTTTGTCCTTGGAAAAAAGGGCCGTATGAATTCTTCGGAACCTTAATTGATGCGGAGTGGCGTTCTGACTGGAAATGGGAAAGAATATCACCTTATATTACTCCTTTAAAACAGCGCAAAGTGGCTGATATTGGCTGTCACAATGGTTATTTTATGTTTCGGATGGCCGATCAAAACCCCGATATTGTGATAGGATTTGAACCCTATGCTAAAAACTTCTGGAACTTTCAACTTGCTCAAAATATTATAAAACAAAATAATTTATACTTTGAACTTTTAGGCGTTGAACAGATAGATTTATATCCTGACTTTTTCGATACAATCTTTTGCCTGGGAATATTATATCATCATACCGATCCGGTTAGTTTACTCAGAAAAATGTACAGCGCCCTCTCTGCTGGCGGAGAAATTATTATCGACTGTCAAGGTATTCCTGGAGAATTGCCTGTTGCTTTAACCCCTAGAAAACGATACGCAAATGCCAGAGGAATTTGGTTTTTACCCACTCAAACCTGTTTAGAAAATTGGATAGCGCGGGCAGGTTTTCAGCAGATACAATGCTTCTTTGCAGAAGCTCTTTCTATTGAAGAACAACGGCGAACCCCTTGGGCAGATATTGACAGTTTACAACAATTTCTCGACCCCAAAAACCCCACTTTAACTCAAGAAGGATATCCCGCCCCTTGGCGTTATTATATTATCGCTCATAAACCTTAATTTGTTTCTCTATAATGGTCTGATTAACTCTTATTAGCAATAGCAGTCCCCACTAAAATTAAACCACAACTTAATACCATTGAAATAGTAATGGCTTCTTTTAAAATAATTGCCCCCCAAATCATTGCAAAGATCGGCACTAAATAAGCCACCGTTAAAGCCCGAGTTGAACCGATTTTTTGTAGGATGCGATAAAACAGAATATAAGCTAATGCCGTTGAGAATAATGCTAGAGAAATAACAGCAATAATAGCGTTAAAAGTGATGGGATTTTGAGGTAGAGTAAACGGTAAAAAAGGAAGTAGAAAAACCGCCGCGCTTAATAAGCTTCCAGTTGTAATGACTAAAGCCGGAACACCCGATAATTTTAGCTTAGCATAAGGAGCAGCAATGGCATACATTAAAGCGGCAGAAATTCCTGCAAAAACTGCGATTAAAATGACTAAATCTCCTTGCAGAGATTGCCATCCCACTAATAAAGTGACTCCTAAAAACCCTAAAATTAAGCCGATAATTCGATAAATTGTTAGTTTTTCTTTTAACCAAATTAAAGCAATAATTACGCCAAATAATGGAGTCGTTGCATTTAAAATAGCAGTAAATCCTGCGGGTAGAAATAAAGAAGCAAACGCATAGAGTGAAAACGGAATGGCTGAGTTTAAACAACCGACAACAAATAAAGGTTTCCAATGGCGGCGAAGTTCTGGCAATAAATTCAGTTTAATTAAAACAGGTAATAAAGTTAAACCCGCCAACAAAACCCGAATTTCAATTAACCAAATGGGGCCAAAAACCGGAGCCGCAATTCGCATGAATAAAAACGATCCACCCCATAAAGCAGCAATTAGTAAAAAGCCCGCAGTTTCTAATATTTTCATGATTTAAATAGAGGTATATTCCCAATCCAAAATTATAGATTTGCGCTCTATTCCCCAACGATATCCGCCTAATTGACCCGAAGATCGAATCACACGATGACAAGGAATTAAATAAGCAATTGGGTTTTGACCGACTGCATTTCCCACTGCCCTAGATGCTTTGGGAGAACCAATATTATCTGCAATGTTTTGATAAGTTGTCGTCTCACCAAATGGAATTTGTAGTAAGGCTTGCCAAACTTTAACTTGAAAATTTGTGCCTTTCACTAACAGCGTTAACGGTTTAGGATGATTCAATAATTTAGAATAACAAATCTGCTCAATAACTAGCTGAGTTTGAGAATTATCTAAAATCAGTTCTGCATTTTTCCAATCTTCGCGTAACAAATTTTCTGGATTTTGCAAATATCTTTTATTCGGGAAACTAAGATGACAAATTCCTCTTTTTGTAATCGCAATTAAAGCTTCACCAAAAGGAGTCTGATGAATTCCATAATAAATTTGTAACCCAGCACCTTGTGTTTTAAATTCCCCCGGTGAAATCGCTTCTAATGTCACAAACAAATCATGCAAACGGCTGGCTCCTGATAACCCCACTTCTAAAGATAAATCCAGTATACTTTTATGGGGTAACATTTGAGATTTAGCCGATTCAAGAGTTAGATATTGTAAAAAACGTTTCGGACTAATACCCGCCCATTTTGTAAATAATCGTTGAAAATGATAGGGACTCAGATGTACTTGGCTGGCAATGGTTGCTAAATCAGGTTGTTGTTGATAATGTTGTTGCATAAATATAATCGCATCTGCCATTCGAGCATAATCTGAAGCCGTCGTTGGATCAGGGTTAAAGATAGAATTCATCGTTGATAGAACCACAAGACCTGAGCGTGTAGAAGTAATCTTACTGTAAAGATAAACCCTCACAAATACCACCCATTTCTTGCGAATTCTGATATCATCACTGATGATTATTCACTGAAGATCATCCATAAAAATTTTCCATCCCACACCCACTCATAACGCAAGATGTTGGATACTATATAGCAATGTGGCGATTGTCGGGATAAGGTATCGGAGAATTAAACTTCACCAAAGCTGCGTCAAACAATCCAGAGGAGTAACTGTGATTTTTCCCACCTCTAACCTAGCGTCAATGACGGTTGAAGGTTAAATTAACAACAGAATCTATGGGAGGATAGTCAAGGCTCGCTAAAAATTAACCCAATTCACAATCGCTAAGTCGCTATCCGAGAAGCTGAGAGCAACCATTACCCGATCAATCATTACCCTCAACCGTCTAACTCAAAGTCTATGAAGGATTTAGAACCCACCCAATATCATCACCCTATTGCAGATTCAACGCTAGAGTCAACTCCGACTATTTACAATCAACCGAAATATTACCAAGGACGACGACGTAAAGCCGCTGTTGCCCTCAGTATGATTTGGGGAGGAACCATTACATTACACCTGGTCTCTTGGGGATCTTGGTTGATTCTAGGTTTAACGGGTATTTTTTCGATTCATGTTTTTCGTTTACTCTTCACAGCGCCGCGAAAACTGCCGCCCATGTGGACAGGAGAAGGGGAGAGTGATTGGCCATTTGTTTCCTTGCTAGTGGCTGCGAAAAATGAGGAAGCTGTGATACAGAATCTTGTCAAAGGGTTATGTAACCTAGATTATCCCACAGACTGTTATGAGGTCTGGGTAATTGATGATAATAGCAGTGACCAAACGGCGACGCTGCTGGAACAAATGATGCCAAAATATCAACAGCTTAATGTCCTGCGGCGAAAACCAACCGATGGCGGGGGGAAGTCTGGGGCGTTGAATCAGGTTTTACCCCTGACACAAGGAGAAATTATTGGAGTGTTTGATGCTGATGCTAGGGTCTCTCAGGACTTATTGCGTCAGGTATTGCCTATATTTGAACATCAGCGAGTCGGGGCGGTTCAAACTCGTAAAGCCATTGCCAACAAATCAACCAACTTTTGGACGCGAAGTCAAGCGGCAGAAATGGTACTCGATAGCACTTTACAACAACAACGAGTGGCCCTCGGTGGCATGGGAGAACTGCGGGGAAACGGTCAATTTGTCCGTCGTCAAGCCCTAGATCGATGCGGCGGTTGGAATGAACAAACCATTACAGATGATTTAGATTTAACCTTTCGGCTGCATTTAGATCAGTGGGATATCGAACTGATGATGTTTCCCCCAGTCCAAGAAGAAGGCGTAACAGATGCAAAATCCTTGTGGCATCAACGCAACCGCTGGGTAGAAGGGGGTTATCAACGGTATTTAGATTATTGGAGACTGATTGTCCGAAATCGGATGAGTTTCATGAAAACCTGGGATTTATTCTATTTCCTCTTATTTCAATATGTTTTACCCACAGCAGCCATACCGGATTTTCTCATGGCACTACTGCTGCGTCGTCCTCCCATTACCAGTCCGTTGACCCTGTTAGCGGTGATGTTATCGTTTATCAGTATGTTTCTGGGACTGCGTCGGACTCAAAAACAACAATTTATTGAAATGGCTGAGTCTGAGTTAAGCTTAAATCCCGATGTCTCAGATCAAACCCATACTCTCAATCAAACAACCCATCAGCGTCAACCGTTGCAAATCTGGTTTAATACCCTATTGCAAACATTGCGTGGTACGTTATATATGTTTCACTGGTTTGTTGTCATCGGTAGTGTTACCACTCGGATCTCGGTGCGTCCCAAACGTTTAAAATGGGTCAAAACTGTTCATCAAGGTCAGGAAACGACTCAATAAGGAAGGTTCGATGGATCTGCTAGAATACCAAGCTAAAACTCTATTCCGCCGGATGGATATCCCGGTTTTGCCCTCCCAACGAATTGATCAGGCACAGGATGTTAAGCGGTTAAAAATTCCTTATCCAGTGGTGTTAAAATCCCAAGTTCGTTCTGGTGGACGGGGTAAAGCTGGAGGAATTAAATTTGTTGAAAATACAATTGATGCCGTTGCCGCTGCCCAAGCAATTTTTAATCTACCCATTATTAATGAATATCCTCAGGTTTTACTGGCTGAAGTCAAATATGACGCAGATCAAGAACTGTACTTAGCGGTGGTTTTAGATCCCATTAGTCGTCGTCCTCTGTTGCTGGGATCTCCCCAAGGTGGAATCGATTTAGAAACCAATTTATCGAATGTACAACAAGTCGTTGTCGATCAAGAATTCTCTCCCTTTTATGCCCGTCAACTGATGGTGAAAATGGGATTACAAGATGATCTGATTCTGACAGCTAGTGAAATTGTCGAAAAGATGTATCGACTGTTTACGGAAAAAGATTTAGATCTGGTTGAAATTAATCCCTTAGGAATTAGTCCGAATGGAGAAGTGATGGCACTTGATGGCAAAGTGATTGCCAATGATGCCGCCTTAAAACGCCATCTGGACTTAATTGAATTGATCGCCAGTAGTTCCCCGCCTCAGGAAATTAGAAATGGTGGTGTTTTGCCTGTCTCTGCCCTCAGAAATGCTAAACAAGAAACATCTCCGGCTCTAGATTTTGTTGAACTTCAGGGGAATATTGGGGTAATCTGTAATGGAGCCGCCCTGACGTTAGCCACCTTAGATTTAATTATTCAAGCCAAGGGAAAACCTGCGAATTTTATTAATATTAGCGGAGAAGATTACTTTGAACTCACTGACCAGAGTCGAGAAAGATTATATAGCTCCTTGGATCAAGTCAGTCAGTCTGCCAAAGTTAAAGTCCTTTTAGTGAACTTAGTCAACCATCAAAATGCTAGCCCTATTTTAATCTCAGAAATTGTTAGTTATTTTAAGAAAAAATCCTCTCAAAAATTGTTCCCGGCTGTCGTTATCCGACTCGCTTTACATTTATCAAGCAGTGAAGAAATTGACAAAACTGACTTACCCATAGAAGTTTATCAAAACTTAGAGGATGCCGTTAAACAAGCAGTAGCCCTAACAAAGTCGTAAGCCAAAGTAATTGATTATTAATCATTAATTATTTTTAAAATAAATAAACTTTGTCATATTCTCAGAATCACTATTCTCTATATTTTATAATAATAAATAACAAATAACGAATCACAAAAAAAATGCAGTTAACACCAAATAGTAAAATTTTAATTCAAGGGATTAATACCTCTCGTTCTTCGATTAAAGCCACACAAAATATGAAAAACTATGGGACAAATATTGTGGCTTGTGTTAGTCCCGGACGGGGAAAACAACAGTTAGATAATATTCCTGTGTTTGACTTAGTTGAACAAGCGATTGAAGCGGTGGGAACCATTGAAACCTCTGTGATTTTCTTACCCCCTTATCAAGTCTTAGATGCGGCTTTAGAAGCCATTGATGCAGGTATTCGCCAGCTTGTAATCTTAACTGAAGGGGTTCCCCCGTTAGATATGGTTCGCCTGGTTCAAAAGGCAGAAATGACCGATACGCTTGTGGTTGGCCCCAACAGTCCGGGAGTGATTATACCGGATCAAATTTTGCTGGGAACCTATCCTAAAGAATGCTATCAGCCGGGTTCTGTGGGGTTAATTAGCCGCAGTAGCACCCTAAATTATGAAATTGCCTTACAGCTAACGCAGGCAGGTATTGGACAGTCTATTAGTGTGAGTATTGGGAGTGATTTGATTGTCGGATCTTCACTCATTCAATGGCTACAAATTTTAGATGAAGATGATCAAACTGAGGTGATTGTGTTAATTGGGGCAGTGGGAGGCAGTAACGAAGAAGAAGCCGCTGTTTACATTGCCGAGGCAATTGATAAACCAGTGATTGCTTATATTGCGGGTCTTGATGTTCCTCAAGCGCAATTAATCGGTCATACCAATAATATTTTAACCACTCGAATTGTTTCTCAGAATTTACCTTCCGGTACAGCAGAAAGTAAAATTGCAGCCTTTAAGAAAGCTAAAATTCCTTTGGCACAACGTCCTGCTGAAATTGCAAGTTTAGTCAAGAAAGTAACGAAAAAGAAAAAGTAATTATTTTGTGATGAGTCATTCGTCTAAAGTTATTTGTTAGCACGTAGCGCTATAACTCTAGGTAACTTGAAAAATAATACATCGCCTTAACTTGTCACAAATCACGAACAACTAACAACTAACAACTAACAACTAACAACTAACAACTAACAACTAATAACCAAAGTCGCATTATTATCTATCTTTTTAGTTGTACTAAAACGTTGGAAATATTGACGAACAGCAGGGGGAAAATCAGGAAAATTAAACTCTGCATCTCCACCCGCAACATCTGCCCAAAAGTTGCGTAAATCTGGGGCAAGTTGTTCAGCTTCGTTGACAGGTAATGATATTGGCGGCGTTGTTAATAATTTAACCATAAATGGAAACGAGCGATCGCCCATCCACTGGCGGGAAATCTCGGGTAAATTCGGCCACTCGGCAACAGCAGTCACAAAATCTGATTCAATCTTAATGGTCAGTTGATTTTCCTCATTATTACTAACCTGAATGACTCGATAAGGATGGGGATAACTGACTAATGAACCTGTTGTAATTTCGTAAATTCCTTGCCATTGGGCGATATCCTGAACATGAAGATGGCCTGTGAAAATTAATCTCACGCCGTATTGTTTTAAAACTTCCAGGAGTTGAGGGGCATTATCTAACATATAACGCCGCCCTAATGGATTACTGCTTTGTTCAGGAAGATGTTCAATCACGTTATGATGAATCATCACCAATACCAATTCATCTTTAACTTCTGCCAATACTTCTTGTAACCAGTTAAACTGTTGGGCATCTAAACAGCCAATTTGATCGCCTTTTTCGTTAAAATTATTTGAATTTAACCCAATTAACCGTACTCCCGGTAAAACCTCATGAGTGTAGTAAGGTTGATCGGGGTTAGTATAGCCAAACGGTTGGTAAAGTTGGGGAAACTCTGCCAGTCCGACAATATCTTTTGTTCCTGTCGGGTAGATGACATCATGGTTACCAGGAACCACATACACAGGATAAGGCAGTTGGGCGAGGCGTTGACTCAGCCACAGATGGTTATCGGTTTCGCCATCCTGGGTTAAGTCCCCTGGCAGTAATAAAAAATCTAAATCCAGCGCCGCTAACCTTTCTAAGATTAACTCCAATGCAGGAATACTCACCTCTACGAGATGGAAGCGTTTCGGCAAATCTCGAATCGTGTGAGATAGAGCAATATGAAGGTCGCTAGCAACCGCAAATCGAAAGTTAACATTCATACAGCGACTATACCACTTTATCAGCACATTGAGGCTATGTAAGCACCCGAGAGCAAAGCCGCTGAAGGGATTTAAACTGACTAAGAAAACAGAGAAGTTGGCTTAGTTAAACAAGATCTAATCTGTTCGAGGGATTCTTGTTTGACTCGCCGATCCATGACAGCCCATTGTAAATTCATAAAGGCTTTAAAATCATCTACATCGTATTTTTTATTGAGTAGCGATCGCAGTTGCCGTTCATCTTCTAAACTCATATAGCCTTTAACGATCACTTGTTGAGCAATATCACGAATTCGACTCATTTTCCTAATTCTCCTAGACATCAAAAAGGTAGATTAGACAACTTATTGCATTAATTATTCGCAAATTCTGCTGTTCATTCACGAACTGTTTGTACACCTTTTTTCCCAACTCAATCTCTGGATTTGTTGAAAATAGATTGCTTCAACCCCAAAAAATCAGCATTATGAAGCTATCGTTAAATTTTCTGAGATTTATTCAAACGTTTACAAAACTTCACAATAATTTCGTGACGGGTCATCATTCGTTTGTTATTGGTTAGCGATCGCTATCTTCTCTAATCACAAACAACCAACAACCAACAACTAACAACCAACAACGAACAACCAACAGCTAATAAAGCTGCATGATATTTTCTAGGGGCATTCGAGAATAAGTTCCTAAAGTGATTTTAGAAGTATGACCTCGGTTGAGGTGATCGGCAGCCGCACAGCCAATCATCGCAGCATTATCGGTGCAATATTTTAAGGGAGGAAACACCACGTTAAGATTGTGAGGGATAGCTGCTTGTTGCAGATGATGACGTAAGCCGCTATTAGCCGCCACACCACCGCCAATTGCAATCGTTTCTAACCCGTGGTCTACCGCACAGGCGATCGCGCGCTTCGTGAGGCTTTTAGCAACCGTGTGTTGAAAACTAGCCGCAATATCATTAACGGGAATTTCTGTTTCTGACTGTTGTAACTGTTGGACTAAACGCAATACAGCCGTTTTTAAGCCACTAAAACTCGAGTCATAGGGATGATAACCCCCGGTCGGTAAAGAAATTCTGCCTTCTGGTAAAGGGAAAGCCAGAGCATTACCTGTTTGAGCTAGTTTATCAATAATTGGCCCCCCTGGATAACCTAACTGTAATAACCGGGCCACTTTATCAAACGCTTCTCCGGCCGCATCATCTCGGGTTTGACCTAAAGTTTGATAGGTCGCGCAATCTTTGACATGAATTAAACTGGTATGGCCACCGGAGACTAATAAACATAAAAAGGGTGGTTGTAACTCCGGTTGACTGAGGTAGGTGGCGTAAATATGACCTTCGAGGTGATGAACCCCCACAAAAGGTTTTTGATGGACTAATGCCAAGGTTTTAGCCGCTGTAATGCCCACAAATAAGGCTCCCACAAGTCCAGGGGCGCAGGTCGCAGCAATCCCATCAATGTCATCCCAATCTAATTCTGCTGCTTTTAAAGCCTCGGTAATTAAAGGATTGATGGTTTCGAGGTGTTGACGGGAAGCCACCTCGGGTACAACCCCGCCATATTGACGGTGGACATCGATTTGAGAGGCGACGATATTGCTACAAACGTTACGGTTCTTTACAATCGCTACCCCGGTTTCGTCACAACTTGTTTCAATTGCTAAAACCGTTGCCATTGACTGATAAATTTTATGAAGTGATTAAGCGACCTCTTGTAGTTTAATCTAAATATCAAGTTAATTACTTCTTGTGGAACATTAACTGAAAAACTGGATCTGTGAGTCTGCTTTAAGCTTGTACCCCCTTGGGACAATGAGGCCGTCTCAGATCCTCAAAAAAAACCCGCCCTACCCCTAAAGGTGAAGCGGAAGAAAAAAATCACGTAAATGTCTGGCGTTATGTTCCCAGAAGACAAGATGGTTCTTTTAAATGATCCATCTGAAACGATTGTACAAAAAACTTATTGTTTTGTAACAAAAGGAAATAACTCTATGAGACGATTATTCGCTCTTGTTTTAGCAGTTACCCTGTGGATGAGCTTTGTTCCCACAGCTTCTGCCTATAATCTCGTTCCTTGTTCTGAGTCGGCAGCCTTTCAACAACGGGCTAAAGCCTCTTTAGCTGCGACTCAATATCCTGAAAAAACCAAAGCCCGGTTTGAGCGTTATTCTCAGGCCCTCTGTGGTGATGATGGTTTACCTCACTTAATCGTAGATGGTAACTTAGCCCATGCTGGAGAATTTCTGATTCCCAGTATTATGTTCTTGTATATTGCAGGATGGATTGGTTGGGTTGGTCGGGCTTATATCCAAGAAATTAAAAAAGAGAAAAAACCCACCGAAAAAGAGATTATCATCGATGTGCCGATGGCGATCAAATTTATGTTGGGTGGTTTCCTCTGGCCGTTGGCTGCATTAAAAGAAATGACTTCTGGAGAAATGTTTGCCAAAGACAACGAAATCACTGTTTCTCCCCGCTAACAGAGATTCATCTGCAATGATTCACTATATTGTTGACTTGAAAGGAGATATCACGCCATGGAAAACTTTCTGAAATATCTATCTACTGCCCCAGTTTTAGCAACCGTATGGTTTGCAATTACTGCTGCACTTTTGATTGGATTTAACTACATTTATCCCGATCCTCTGTTCTATCCTTTCTAAGATAAAATAGAAACACTGCTTGCCGAGATGGCATCCATCACCCCTGAGGCTGGTTTCCCTCTCGGCGACTCTATTTCAGTTGATACTGATCAACAGAGAGTCTTGTTTTCTTCAATTATGACTTGTATGAAATCTTATATCGCTGCCGCTGTCCAATTAACCAGTTTTCCTGAGCTTGAGAAAAACTTAGCCGAAACAGAAGAACTAATTGACTTAGCAGTACGCCGGGGAGCAGAATTAATCTGTTTGCCGGAAAACTTTTCATTCATGGGTGAAGAGCAAGAAAAACTAGATCAAGCCGATGTCATTTCTCAGAAAACAGAAGCCTTTCTCAAAACAGTTGCTCGACGGTTTCAAGTCACCTTGCTCGCTGGCGGTTTTCCCGTTCCCACAGGCAATGGCCGAGTTTATAATACCGCTTTATTGATTGATCCCAACGGCCAAGAACTGGCTCGATATCAAAAAATGCATTTGTTTGATGTCAACTTACCCGATGGTAATACCTATCGAGAATCAAATACCGTTGAAGCCGGTACAATTTTGCCTCAAGTTTACGCTTCAGAAGAGTTTGGCAACTTAGGATTATCCGTTTGTTATGATGTTCGTTTCCCAGAACTTTATCGTCATTTAGCCACCCAAGGAGCGCAAGTTTTCCTTGTTCCCGCCGCGTTTACAGCCTATACCGGTAAAGATCATTGGGAAGTGTTACTAAGGGCTAGAGCCATTGAAAACACCTGCTATGTGATTGCCCCCGCGCAAACAGGCTGTCATTACGGACGACGACATACTCATGGCCACGCTATGATTATTGATCCTTGGGGTGTTATCCTCGACGATGCCGGAGATCAACCCGGTGTTGCGGTTGCAGAGATTACCCCTTCTCGTTTACAACAAGTCCGCGTCCAAATGCCTAGCCTCAAACACCGTGTATTGGCTCAGTAAATTGCAATCAGATGAAAAGACTATTGATCGGACTCATTCAAGGCTACAAGCTGTTGATTTCTCCTTTATTACCCCCAGCCTGTCGCTTTCAGCCCACTTGCTCTACATATGCGATAGAAGCGATTGAACGATTTGGTATCTTTCGGGGCGGATGGTTAGCAGTGCGTCGAATTTTACGCTGTCATCCGTTCCATCCCGGCGGCTATGATCCTGTTCCTTCTAAATCGGATCGATGAGCTGAAATCTCATGTTTACAGAGGCGATGAGTCCATGTTTTATTCTATCTTGAGTGGACTTTGACTTGCTCCTTCAGCAACGCCCACGTTAGTTTGTTGTCGGGGCATGAACCACTTGCCAAACTGACTGTACAGGGCGGGAATAACCAACAATGTCAATGCTGTAGAGGTAAATAAACCCCCCAAAACGACAATCGCTAACGGTTGTAAAATTTCGTTGCCGGCACCGTTAGCGATCGCTAAAGGTAACATTCCTAAAGCCGAAGTCAAAGCCGTCATCAAAATTGCGTTCACCCGTTCTATAGAACCGTTGAGAATTACATCTTTAAGCTGCATTCCTTGAGCGAATTTACGGTTGTAATTATCAATCAACAATAATCCATTCCGTACTGCTACCCCAAATAAAGTGATAAAGCCAATTAAAGATGCCACGGATATTACACCCCCCGTCAGCAGAATGGAAATGACACCACCGACTAACGCTAACGGTAAATTCAGCATAATGGCAAGGGTTGCCGGGAGAGATTTCACGGAGAAAAACATTAAAATGGCAATAATAATAGCAGCTAAAATGCTATATACCAATAAATTATTCGTGGCATTTTGTTCCGCTTCAAATTGTCCGCCGTACTGGATGAAATAACCTTGAGGCAATTGAATGTTTTGTTGAATTTGAGCTTGAATATCCCCCACAACACTCCCTAAATCCCGATCAGCCACGTTAGCAGAAACCACAATTAATCGAGAAACATCTTCTCTATTGACAACATTTGCACCCATGCCATAATCGACTTTAGCAACGGTACTCAACGGAATTATTTGTCCAGTTGGAGTCGAAATCGGAATCGCACCAATAGCATCTAAACTATTACGAGTATCTGGATTTAAAGCAACAGAAATATCAACAAGCTGTTGGTTTTCTGGGACTTGTGAAACCACTCGACCATTGAGGGCAGTTTCCACAATTTCCGAAAGTTGTTCCATTCTCAGTCCATAAGTGGCTGCCGCTGAACGATTATATTGAATTTGTACCTGACGAATGGGTAACTGAGGTTCAAGCTGTAAGTCTACCACTCCCGCAATGGGTGCGATCGCATCCCGCACCTGTTCCCCAATGCTGCGAAGTTCCACTAAATCTGGCCCAAAAATTTTAACCGCGATCGCACTTCTAACGCCAGATAACACCTCATCCATACGGTGAGAAATAAACCCACCCACATTAGGTGCGACTCCGGGTAACTTGAGAAACGCCTGACGCAGTTGCTGAATACTAGCTTCTCTGTCTTTGAGGGCAATATCACTCAGTTCAATATCCACATGAGCCATATTCACCCCCGCCCCATCCGCATCACCCGGAGTCCGCCCCGCCCGCACTTGTACCCATTCATACAAAGGATTATCCTGAAGGGAATTAGACAGGGCGAGTCCGGCTCGATGGGTCATATCCAGTGAGACACCCGGATACAATACCATTGAATTCACTAAGGATTTTTCTTGAAATTTGGGTAAAAATACCCGTCCGAGGGAAGGAACAATAGCACAAGTCATCACTAACGCCGCCAATGCCAAACCGAGAATAATTTGAGGCGATCGCATGGATAGATTGAGCAGCGGACGATATAATTTTTCTGCCGAACGAGAAGCAAATGTACTAGTTTGAGGTAAAGTCTGATTTGCCAGCAGAATTGCACAAAGTGCCGGAGAAAGGGTCATCGCAACCAGCGTTGAAGCGGTGATTGATAGTAAATAAGCCCATCCCATCGGCGCAAAAATCCGTCCTTCTACCCCAGTTAAACTAAAAATAGGCGCAAACACGACGATAATAATCACCGTCGAGAAAATCACCGCCAACCGTACCGCCACAGAGGTTTCATAAACGACTTGAAACGGATGTTTAGGGTTGTCCGCCGCTTGATTGGTTCTCAAGCCCCGATAACAGTTTTCCATATCAACAATGGCATCATCCACCACCGATCCAATTGCCACCACTAACCCTCCTAACGTCATCGTATTGATACCCAAGCCGAACGCTTTCATCAATAACAAACCTATCAATAATGACAGGGGAATCGCGCTGAGGGTAATTGCTGCGGTTCGCCAATTCATCAAAAACAGCAGCATAATCACCGATACAATCACAATCCCTTGAACCAGAGAACCACTAACATTATGAATGGCAGCATCAATGAAATTTGACTGGCGAAAGGTGCGGGTCATTTGAACATCAGAGGGAAAAGTGGGTTGTAACGATGCCATCACCGCTTCTACCGCCTTGGTAACGGTGGGTGTATCAACAGTAGGCTGTTTGTTAATCATCATCACCACCGCCGGCTGTCCATTCAAACTAGCATCCCCTCGCTTCAGGGCAGCACCTGTTTTTACCTGCGCCACATCTGCTAATAAAATCGGCGTACCATTTTGTACCTTGACCACCGACTGCTGCAAGTCCGCAATAGAATTAACCTGTCCCATTCCCCGCACTAACAGTTCTTGCCCCCCACCCACGAGGAAACCCCCTGGGGCGTTAGAATTTGCCCCTCTAGCCGCATCGGTGACTTCAGAGAGGGAAACATTCAGCGATCGCAATTTTTCTGGATTAACTAATATCTGTTCTTGGCGTTGATCTCCCCCATAAATCGTGATTTGAGAGACTCCCGGTACAGACAGCAGTTGATTGCTGAGGGTGACTTCCACCAAGCGACGCAAATCCATCAAGGACGTTTGCCCCTGCTGATTGACCGTAAAAGCGTACTGTAAGATTGTGCCTAGAGGGGAGACTAACGGTGAGATTTCCGGCGGTTGAGCGCTCTCTGGGAGCTGGTTGGTGACCTGTTGTAGTCGTTCTGTGACCGCTTGCCGCGCTTTATAAATATCAGCATTTTGGTCAAATACCACCTGCACCATCGACAGCCCCACCTTAGAAGAAGATCGTACAGTGGTTACACCCGGTAAACCATTCACCGCACTTTCAATTGGGACAGTAATTTGAGTTTCCACTTCTTCGGGCGCGAGTCCCACCGCTTCGGTTTGAATATCCACTTGAGGCGGGGCAAACTCTGGGAACACATCCAGGGGCATTTGAGTGACGCTAAAAACTCCCCAAACTGTTACCAAAATCGCCCCGACAACAATCAACCACCGTTGGGCAATTGCAGTTTTCAGGGTTTGATTCAGAATTGCGTTAAACATGATCAATTCAAATACCCTCTTACTTGCCCTTACCCAATACTGCAAATGCGCCAACTAACAATGCAACTGCGCCCCCCAAAGCTGCTAAAATTGCCACGGGAAATCCACCGGATTCTTCAGTCATTTCAGTGGGTTGCAAGGCGATATTGTCTGTATTATCAGGATTTGTTGTTTCTGTAACGGCAGTAACGGCAGTCTCGTTATTCTGAGGAATTGTCTCTGGACTGGTTTCTACATCAACCGTTTGAGTTTTGCGAGATTCGGCATAAAGCGACAAACTACCCTGAGTTACTAGGTTTTCCCCAATAGATAATCCTTCAGTCACTTCAATCTGTTCACCTGCGCTTACCCCTGTGGTAACAAAAACTGGCTCATAATAATTTTCATATTGCACAAACACAAGTTGCTGACCATCCGCATCTACCAATGCAGTCATCGGAATCATTACCCCGAAGCCCTCGACTGCGGCTTCGTCAATAGGACTGGCTACAATACCTAACATAGAATCCGTTTCAGAATTCACCTGCACCCGTTCAACACCGCCTTCGGCTTGAAATTCGTCCCCATGTCCAACGTGGGCTAAACTTAGATTCGGCGTAGCGACGGCTAAAGCAACGGTTAAAATCGAACCCATCATAGAAATAGGTTTCATACTGCCTCCTCACAAAATTAAGTCAATCTAAATCTTCTTCACTTTGCCAGAAGTCAGATGAAAATCAGGTGAAATTGCAGCAAGTTCGTTAAAATCAACCTCGTGAGGGTTGTGTTGAGATCATGCGAATTTTGTTAGCTGAGGATGAAACTGATTTAGGCTTGGCAATTAAACAAGTCTTAGTGAGTGAGAAATATATTGTAGATTGGGTTAGCGATGGGACTCAAGCTTGGGATTATCTAGAAAGCCAGTGGACAGACTATACAGTAGCAATTCTGGATTGGTTACTGCCAGGTATATCGGGGTTGGAATTGTGTCAACGTTTGAGAATGCATCAAAACCCCTTACCTGTGTTGATGTTAACCGCCCTTGGACAACCGGAAAACCGTGTAGCTGGCTTGGATGCAGGGGCGGATGATTACCTGGTGAAACCGTTTGTGATGGAGGAATTATTAGCCAGACTGCGGGCGTTACAAAGGCGATCGCCTCAATTACAACCGCCTGCCCTCACCATCGGCACATTTACTCTCGATTATGGTAATAATACCGTGTGTATTGGGCAAGAGGAACCCAATCAAACGATTCCATTAACAGTCAAGGAGTTTCAAATTCTGGCTTATTTAATGCAAAATTGCGATCGGATCATTGCTGGGAGTAAAATTCGTCATCAACTGTGGGATCTCGAAGAAGAACCGATCAGTAATGTGGTGGCGGCACAGATGCGGTTGTTACGTCGTAAATTCGCCAGTTATGGTTGTGATTGTCCCATTGAAACCATTCCCGGTCAAGGTTATCGCTTCAACAGTTCTCTACAGTCTAAATGATCAATACTCATCAACTGTTTCGCCGGAGTCGAATTCGTTTAGCCCTTTGGTATGCCCTGGTGATGGGGGTGATTTTAAGTCTGTCTGGGTTAGGGATGTATCGGGCGCTAATTCAGTCAAATTGGACGGCTTTAGAACGGGAAATTGAGTCAATAGCGGGAACACTTCATGATAGCTTAGAACCGATGTTACCCGCTTCTGGAAATCCGGTGGTGATTTTGCAGCAAATTTTTCCAGAATTATGTGTGGCTGGACAACGGTGTAACGTTCAACCCACTTTGATTCAACGACATACAATTGGGATTAGCGATCGCAATACCTACTATATTCGTTTGTTTGATTATCAAGGAAAATTACTGGCTTTTTCACCCAATCAACCCCCTCAACTTCCTCATCCTTTAAATCCTACAAGTTGGCAAACAATTCAGACAACTAACGGCATCCGTTATCGTCAATTTACCACTATTTTACATAGTGCAGAAAGTCATATTACCGCCAAAAATCAAGCGTCTTGGGGTTATCTACAAATTGGGCGAACTTTAGAAGGATTTGATACTGAAGTCAGGCAAATTCAATTTATTCTTGGACTGGGATTTCCCATCGCCTTGGCTTTAGTTGTCCTATCGAGTTGGTGGCTATCTGGGTTAGCCATGCAGCCCATTTACCAATCCTATCAACAACAACAACAATTTACAGCCAATGCCGCCCATGAATTGCGATCGCCTCTTGCCAGTCTTTTAGCAACAGTAGAAGCCGTCTTACGAGTCCCTTCTAATCAGCAGCAAATTGATCCCATGTTAAATACAATTGAGCGACAAGGACGACGCTTAAGCCACTTGATTACCGATTTACTATTACTCAGCCATCTTGAACAAAATACATTTTCAAAGCCGTTTCAATCTTGCTGTCTCAATGATATTATCAGTGATTTATCGGAGGAATTCTTAGAATTTGCAGTAGCATCCAATATTCAACTGTCTAGTGATGTTCCGGAAGTAGAAATTCATGTTCTTGGAGACGAACAGCAACTCTATCGATTAGTCTCTAATTTGATTGCAAACGCTATTCAGTATACACCCACAGGCGGTTCAGTTCATATCAGTTTAAAACAACGAGAACGCACCGCAATTATCATCGTCAAAGATACCGGAATTGGGATTTCAGCAGTTGAACAACGGCGGATTTTTGAGCGGTTTTATCGGGTGAATAGCGACCGCTCTCGTCAAACCGGAGGAACCGGATTAGGATTACCAATCGCGCAAGCGATCGCCTTGAAACATCAAGCGCATTTAACAGTAGAAAGTGAATTAGAACAGGGGAGCCTTTTTACACTGAAAATACCGACTTTATAGCCCTAGCCTTAATGGGATCACTCAGTCGGTCAATGATCTAGATATTCCCACTCCATCATCTAAGTCTTGACAAGATTCGTAAAAACCAGATCTCATAATTTTTTTATAATTTACTGTAAATTATTTAGAGCTTCTGTCGGATAAAATTATCATATTTTGACTTACTGCATCAGTGAATATCCACTATAAAACCAATTATCATTCACTTTTTGAGGAGAAGTTGAAAGAATACAATTTTGTAAAATATCGTATTTAACATATTCGTCTTCATGGAAAAAGTAAGCTTGTTGATTGTTTAACTGAATCACAGCATTAATATAGGTGGTAAAGTGCTGGGGTAATCCGGACCAACTTTGCTGAATCTTTTTCGGATAACCGGGATCAATGATTTCCTGATAGATATCGTAACGGATATATTCATCCCCTTTAAAAAAGTAAGCTTTGCCATTATTCCATAAAACCGCCGCGTCAATTCCTTGATAAAAATGTTCCGGCCACCCTGACCAGTTCCCACTATCTAACTTTTGAGGATAACCCGGTTCTACTCGATTTTGGTAGAGATCGTAACGGATATATTCATCATCTTTAAAAAAGAACGCTTTGCCATTATTCCAAACGACACCCGTATCAATTCCTTGAGCAAAGTGGGGTGGGAAATCAGACCATTTTCCCTGACTAATTGTTTTAGGATAACCCCAGTCAAAGCAATTTTTATTCAGATCAAAACAAATATATTCATCTGCTTGAAAAAAGAAAATTTTACCGTGTTCCCAAGCCACAACTGCATCGGGGGAATGCAGAAAAGATTCTACAGAATTATGATTGAGCCAAAAGAGAATTTCTTGAGATAACGGCTGACGTTTGCGATGATGCGGATCAATACAAACGTGCTGTGTGGTTGCTTTGGCGATTTGTTGATCAATGGTATCGAGGTGAACGATATTGTAGTGAATTTCAAATTGACTCTGATTAATCTTCTTCGGTTGCAGATGAATAATTAAATGATCGCCACAAAAAACAGGTTGTTGAAAATCAATGCTAGCATGAACAATCGGAAGCGCTATTCTATCATCCTGAAAAAATTTTTTTAAATTAATTTGAGCGAGTTCTAAAGACGCTTCATAAGCCTCATGACACATATTGAGGAGATTTGCAAAATAAACAACACCCGCAGCATCTGTATCTTGAAAATGCACAGTTCGGAGGTAAGTGAAAGCCATGATTGTTATACGAAAGCACTGAAAAGTAACTGGATTAATTGTGGCATATTCCTTGACTGAGTTAAAGAGAACAGCGATTTTTAAAAAAAATCCCAGGTTAAACCCGGGATCATAGATATCTTACCATTAACAACTTTTACGATAGGGCTCATCCTCTATTTTTAATCAACATCACGTCGATGATTTTAGTCGCGATCTCTTCTGAAATTTCGAGAGAACTATACAAGGCATTCAATAGATTTTCTTCTTCTTCGGATAGTTCACCATCGGCTAAAGTGATATCAGTCGCGATCGCAAACACAGTCTCCTTGAGATTATCCGGTAACTGAGTCATGGCGGCACTCATCAGCTGATCGTATCCCTGGTCTTGAATTTGACAGAATAGACGATCAATCATAGACTTCTTCTGTTCCTCCGAATACTCGCTAAAAAGCTGCATCCGAGAGAGAGTGGTATTAATGATTTGAGTTTCACTACTGGTAACATAGCCATCAGCAGCAACCGCAGTCAGTGCAATTGCGGCAAAGGCTTCGGCGGCAGAGAGTTGAATATTAGCAGTTTGACTAACAGCAGACATAGTTTAAACCTGTTAAATCTTGGACAGTACTATGGGGACAGATGTGACTAAGATAATCTATGATTTGGTGAATTGGCTGATTTTTTCCGATCAAGTTAAGAAAGACAATCTCTAGACAGATATCCTCCGTTCGATTTATGGAATCCTCTATCTAATTTCACTAGAATATAATAATATTTTAAGATTAAAGCAATCTCGACACCGTGCTGAATGGTTGAAAAGATTGTCAGAATACAGTTGTGATTGGATAAATTTAGTTTGTATGTATTTACCTGTCTGGCCCGGTAAACCTTATCCCCTCGGCGCACACTGGGATGGTAAAGGCACAAACTTTGCAATATACAGCGAGAATGCCACTTCCATTGAACTGTGCCTGTTTGATAGTGAGGATACTGAAACTCGCATCGAGTTGACTGAAGTCAATAACTTTGTCTGGCATGGTTACATCCCCGGTGTCGGCCCCGGTCAACATTATGCATTTCGCGTCCATGGTCCCTATGACCCTGCTGCTGGCCACCGCTTTAACCCCAATAAATTAGTGATTGATCCCTATGCCAAAGCATTAGATGGAAAAGTAGAACATGGGGATGCGATCTTTGGCTATGACTTTGACGACCCGGAAGAAGATTTGTCATTTTGCGAAATAGACGATGCAGACTATATTCCTAAGGCCGTTGTACTCGATGAAAGCTTTGACTGGGAAGACGACGAACTACTGCAACTTCCGGCTCATGAGACCATTATCTACGAAACTCATGTTAAAGGATTTACTAAACTTCATCCCGATATTCCTGAAGAATTGCGGGGAACTTATGCAGGCTTAGGCCATCCGGCGGCGATCGCTTATCTTCAGTCTCTCGGGATCACAGCGGTTGAATTATTACCTGTCCATCATTTCTTAGCCAATCCTGGCCATTTAGTGAGCCATGGACTCAAAAACTATTGGGGATATGATTCAATCTGTTATTTAGCCCCTTACGCGGGCTACAGTGCAGACAAAACCCCAGGTCAGCAGGTCACAGAATTTAAAGAAATGGTCAAGGCCCTTCACGCTGGCGGCATTGAAGTCATTCTAGATGTGGTTTATAACCATACTGGAGAAGGAAACCAGATGGGGCCTACCATCTGCTTACGGGGCGTTGATAACGCGGTTTACTACCGTCTTGTTGAAGATCAACCCCGGTATTATATGGACTTCACCGGTTGTGGAAATTCCTTGAATGTGAGTCATCCCCAAGTGTTAAAGCTGATTATGGATAGTTTGCGCTATTGGGTACTAGAAATGCACGTTGATGGCTTCCGGTTTGACTTGGCTTCTGCCTTGGCTAGAGAACTATATGAAGTCAATAGTTTGGCGGCGTTTTTTGATATTATTCACCAAGATCCGGTGTTATCTAACGTTAAGCTAATTGCTGAACCCTGGGACGTGGGAGAAGGCGGTTATCAAGTGGGTAAATTCCCATTATTATGGTCAGAATGGAATGGGAAATATCGCGATACGGTTCGGGATTTTTGGCGAGGTGAAGACAGCTTGCTGGCCGAATTTGCCTATCGCTTTACCGGCAGTTCAGACTTATATGAAAGCAATGGCCGTTTACCGGGTGCCAGTATTAACTTTCTCACGGCTCATGATGGCTTTACGTTGAATGATTTAGTCAGTTATAACGAAAAACACAATGAAGCCAATGGCGAGGAAAACCGAGACGGAGAAAGTCATAACCGATCTTGGAATTGCGGGGAAGAAGGAGACACTGACGATCCAGAAATTCTCGAATTACGCGACCGTCAACGCCGTAATTTTTTGGTGACATTAATGTTATCTCAAGGGGTTCCCATGCTCGTGAGTGGGGATGAATTAGGCCGGACTCAAAAAGGGAATAATAATGTTTATTGTCAGGATAATGAATTATCTTGGATTGATTGGGATTTACAAGAAAGTAATGCTCAGTTACTCGATTTTACCCGGCAACTAATCTATTTTCGTCGTCGTAACCCTGTATTTCGTCGTCGGCGTTGGTTCCAAGGTCGCGCCATTCATGGGTCTCAAGTCAGTGACATTGGCTGGTATAATCCAGATGGAAACATTATGACCGAAGAACAGTGGAATGCTGGTTTTGCTAAAGCAATTGGTGTTTTTCTCAATGGTGAAGAAATTCCCGCTCGAGGGCCTCGCAATCAACGAGTAATGGGAGATAGTTTTTTACTCTTCTTTAATGCTCACTATGAAATGATTGAGTTTCTCATTCCTGAAAAATTACAACAGCATCGTTGGCAGGTGGTCATTGATACGAAAGAGCCGGACTTTATTAAAGATCCAATTTACTATACTAAGGATAAATTATTACCTGTAATCGAGCGATCTATTGTAGTTTTAAAACGGCGATAGATTGAATCAATTTTAGATTGTAGGGTGCGTTAATCACGCACCTATTTGATTTAAGAGTAAAGTTTCTGTTTTTTTCCCATTAACCAATAAGTGACCATCGGCCCTTTTCCTTTCACATGAATTTCCCCACGCCGTTCAAAATTATATTTATGTTCTAGGAGAATTTTAGTTGATTCTGTTACTTGAATTAAGCTCACTTTTCCTTGAGATTCCATCCGGGCCGCTACATTCACCGAATCTCCCCAAAGATCATAAATAAACTTTCTCATCCCAATCACCCCAGCAACAACAGGGCCTGTATTAATCCCAATTCTTAACTTAAATGGCTCACCATCATCGCGGGTAAAACGAGTAATTGCCTGTTGCATATCCAGTGCCATTTCTGCGATCGCGATCGCATGATCTTCCATCGGAGTCGGTAGTCCTCCCACCACCATATAAGAATCTCCAATTGTCTTAATTTTTTCCAGTTTATGTTTCAGCGCCAGTTCATCAAAAGTCGAAAAAATATCATTGAGTAAATCCACTAATTCACTGGGAGAAATCCGGCTAGAAAATCCGGTAAAATCAACTAAATCTGCAAACATAATCGTGGCTTGATCGAATCGTTCTGCTATCGATTGAGGATTTTGTTTTAGCTTTTCTGCAATTGATATCGGTAGAATATTTAATAGTAAACGTTCTGATTTTTCCTGTTCGACTCGTAATGCATCCATCATGCGTTTGCGTTCGGTGATATTACGCGCTACCCAAATTACACAATCATTGACCAGGGGCGAAATACTGGCAGTAAACCACACCTGTTCACTATTATTGCCATATAAATCGATCTGTTGAGCATCCCGTTCACCTAAGGGTAAATTGTATTCTAAGCTTTGAGTTTTACCCGTCTTGAGTACCGCTTGAATTTGATCGAAAAATAGAGACGCTTGAGGTTCAGGAAAGACCTCAAATACCGTTTTTCCTAAACGATCTGAAGTCGGACTATACAGCACTTCCGAGTTAGTGGAGATAATTTTACGATAGCGTCCCTCTGCGTCAAATACCGTAATCACATCCGTCATGGCTGCAAATAGCGCTCTCAACTCCGCTTCTGAGGCTCTCAAGGCATTTTCTATGCGTTCGCGCTGAGTAATTTCTAACACGAGTCGTTCATTAGTGCTTTCCAACTCAGCGGTGCGTGTTTTCACCCGATCTTCCAACTCAGCGTTAGCCTGCTGTAACGCCAACTCTGCTTGTTTACGAGCCGTAATATCTTCAACGGTTCCTTCATAATATAAAATTCTGCCTTTATCTCGCACCACAGAGGCATTTTCTGAAATCCAAGTAATATCACCATCTAGCCGACGCACCTGAGATTCAAACCTAATCACAGATCCCCGTTCATTGATCGTTCTAATGAATTCCTCACGCCGATCTGGATCAACATAAAGCTGTCCCGCAATATTTTTCATATTATTAATTAAGACATCAGCCGAGTCATAGCCATAAATCCGAGCCAAGGCTGGGTTTGCCCTTAAATAAAAGCCTTCTGGTGTAGTGCGGAAAATTCCCTCTATGGCGTTTTCAAATAAACTCCGATAGTCTTTTTCTGCTTGTCGCAGTGCCTCTTCTGCCCGCTTACGTTCTGTGATATCGATGCCGACAAAAAAGGCTGATTGACTGTCATTATATTTATGAGCAACAATCAAATAATTCCGAATTTCTCCTCTAATGACTGATAAAACTTCTTTTTTTTCATTGGTCTTAGAACTGGCAAAAAATTCTCGAACAAACTGATTAAATTGAGCGCTGGATTTCAAAAATCCAATATGCCGACCAATAAAATCAGTGGGGTGAAGATCAAATTTTTCGGCTAAGTATCGATTCACTCCCAAATATTGTAAATCTGCATCGATCCAAGACACCATTCCAGGAATGACTTCTAAAATGGCATGGAGATTATTTTCAGCAATCACGCGATCGCTAATATCAATTCCAACGACAAATGCTTCTTTACTATTGTTATATTTTTGAGCGGTGAGTAAATAGTGAGATTGCTGTCGTTGAATATTAACGGTGATTTCTTGGGTGAGATGATTCGACTCAGAAGCAAATAAACGTTGCATAAATTCAGCAAAGTTAGACCCACCCCCTAAAAATCCAATCGGTTGATTGCTAAATTCTTGGCGATCGCGACCATGAATATTCGCCAATTGCTGATTGACTTCGAGATAATGCAGATCTGAACTGATCCATGAAGCGGTACCGGGAACGGCTTCTAAGACATTCTGCAACCGCTTCGTTGCTAGCTTTAACCCAACTTCAGCCCGCCGCCGCTGAGTAATATCAATCCCGACGACAAAGGCAGCACTATTATTATCATATTTTTGTGCCACTACTAAATAATGATTAGATTCTCCATGAACTGTCGTCAGTACTTCCTGACGCGCCTCTAATTCTGGACTGGCAAATAAGTTTTGGATAAAGTCATTAAACTGAGAACTCGTTCCTAAAAATCCGATATCTTGGTTGGCAAAGGCTTTCGGCGGCAGACCAAACATATCAGCCAGGCGTTGATTGACTTCAATATATCGTAAATCAGAACTAATCCAAGAGACCGTACCGGGAACGGCTTCTAACACGGTTTGTAAACGGGCGTTGGCTTTTCGTAGGGCAACTTTAGCCCGCCGAGACTCTGTCACATCTACCCCAACGATAAACGCCGCTTGGTCGTTATCGTATTTCTGCGCCACCACCATATAATAGCGTTGTTGACCGTCAACGGTTGCCGAGACTTCCCGACTCATGGTGCTACAAAAGCAGCGAAACAGTTCTTCAACAAATCGATTAAAATCAGAACCCGTGGATAAAAATCCGATATCTTGGTTGGCAAATGCCTCTCGCGGTAGGTTGAAATTATCCGCTAATTTTTGGTTGACTTCGATGTAGCGTAAATCAGAACTCACCCAAGAAACTGTTCCCGGAACGGCTTGTAAAACAGCTTGCAGTCGGGCATTAGCGGTTCGCAGTTCCTCAGTTGTTTGTTGATGATGAGAAATTTCTTGAACCAGATGATTGTTAGATTCTTTTAAGGCAGCGGTACGTTCTTCGACAATGGTTTCCAAACGATTATTTATTTCTCGCAGTTGAGTTTCCACCTGTTTACGGGCTTCTATTTCTTCCTGTAAACGGGCTTGAGTGGCTTCGAGTTCGATGGATTTTTGCCGGAGTTGTTCGCTACGTTCAATCCCTTGACTGACTTCTCCCAATAGATGCGTCACCATTTGAGAGGCATCAAAGTTATCTTCTTCAAAACCTAACCACGGTAAAGGTGCAATTCGAGGGCTACTATAAATAATCTCAAACTGGCCGTTAGGTAAAGCCCGACCAATGCGACAGATTTTACCCACATGATGATTCGGTTTAACTCGCAGCCATCCGCCTGGGGCATCAAAACCTTGACCATAAGCAGCGACTCGGACTCGTTGACTCTCGAAAGATTCTCCTAATTCTACGGCTTGTTTCCAGAGATACACCTGCATATAAGCCGCTTCTATGGGGTCACTGGTGACACGATCTTCGCCATACATGGCTTTGAAATTCTGGACAAATTGATGATTTTCTGGGGTATCTAAGCTTTGAAAATAGTTACAACAACTCAAATGACCTGTTGCCGCTTCTCCGGTGTATTGTAGTTCGGTTTCAGTCACAGAAGTGGCGATAATAGGGATTTGATCGGCGCTTAAGCCGGCTTGTTGAAATTGACGATAAAATGCAACGTTACATAAACCATTCAGGGTGCTAAAAATGACATCAGGTTGGGCTTGTTTGATGCGGGCAATAATTTTACTAAAATCTTGGATTTCGAGTGGAACGTAGGCTTCTCCGACAACTGTTCCCCCCTGTTGTTGAAGCTGAATTTTAACCAGTTTATTAACAGTATGGGGAAAAACATAATCACTTCCTAGCAGATAAAAGCGGCGTTTCTGCTGATTGAGCAACCAATTAACGGCGGGTTCAACTTGCTGATTTGCACACGATCCAGTATGAAAGATATTATTAGAACGTTCTAACCCTTCATATTGAACGGGGTACCAAAGTTGAGTATCAAAGGCTTCTATTATCGGTTTAACGGCTAAACGAGCACTGGATGTCCAACAACCAAATAGGGTGACGACTTGATCGGTTTGAATCAGTTTACGGGCGCGTTGAGCAAAACAATTCGGATCAGAAGCACCGTCTTCAATGATAGGTTCAATCGATCTTCCAAGAACTCCGCCTGCTTGATTAATCTCCGTAATTGCCATCAACGCAGCATCTCTTAGCGGAGATTCACTAATGGCTAATGTTCCACTCAAAGAATGTAATATCCCGACTCGTACACCTGACATAAATAGCTAAGGATTAAAGGATTATCTCTCATCTGTAAAAACAGAATTTCACGCTCGCCCTGATATAAGTTGGCGGGTCAAGGTAGCACTACACCCATAAAGTTCTAAGCTAACTAAATTGAGCTAGTTGTTGATTGAACTAGCCATTAAGTTTATTTATTATATACTAATTTCCGTTAAACGATTGACTAATTCTGTTTAACTATTCATGGCTTTAATCTGCTTGTATAAGGATAGGGATTAATCGGAGTGACTCATAGGGTTGAATAAAATTTAATCGGATCAAACTGCATGAAATATTTAAGATTTCACCAATTTTCAGTTCCGGGTAATCTTGAATGATTGGAGTGTTAACCCATTGCCATACATCAAGCCCGAAGTCAATTTTACTTCAGCTCAACTATCCTAGGGTAAAACAATCTGGTCAGCAGCTTTTCTCTGACTCGAAGTTGCGGATATTGACTATTTCAAGAATTCATTATTTTCTAGTATATCATTCTTCTTCGATGACAGTGTTTGCAGAGATACAAATCATCTATTGCTAGACTCCTACCCAAATTACACCGACCTCAAAATCGTCCAAATGCACCCCAAACAATTCCAGAAAAACTGCCCCAAATTGCACCCATCCCGGCAGTTGCAATCATTACGCCGATGACGACGGGTGTATTTTGAGTTGTCGTTCCGGTTTGTAGTAGCTGATCGAGAAAAGGAGATGCCAATCCCCCTAACACTGAACCCGTAATCACTCCCAGAAAATTACCCCAAATACTTCCCACCAGCGCACCCCGTCGCCCCGAAAGCTGCAAAGCATTAGGTAATGGAGGAACTCCACCAATCGCACCAATAACAATTCCGGATAACACACCCCCCACTGCCCCTAAACCACTGGCAATGATGATGATCCCTAAGATCTCGGAGACGAGATCTGCTGAAATCGTGTTTTGTAACTGCAGTTCTCGCCAGCTAACGGCAATGATTGCCAACACCAACCCCACCACAGTCCCCAAAAAAGCCCCCCAAATACTCCCCAGTACTGCCCCTGTGAACCCTCTCAAGCGGGCTGAAGTCGGCAGAGAAAGGGGGGGTTTAAATGAATGCCACAAGCCGCCCCACAAGCCGCCTAAGACTCCTCCCACAACGATCCCTTGACCGATTGCCTCCACATTTGCCAAGACACCGTACAAAATACCTGCGATCGCAGCGGCTAAAAATCCCCCGCAGATTCCTCCCCACAGTAATGACATCAGTTGAGCTAATTTCCGATGAGGAGGCATGAATAAGTTAAAGGTTGCCCCGAAAAATCCACCCCAAATCATCCCCACAAACATCCCCCCCAGAATGCCACTGGTTCCCAGAAAAATACCGAAAATGATCGCAACCACAGCAGATGTACAAATCACCCCCCAAACGCCTCCTAAGACCATTCCTTTAATCCATTGCCATAACAGCAGTTGCAGATGGGTCGGTAAAGAGGGTATAAGTTTAGAACGGCGATAAACTTTCTTTTTCTGCGGTTGAGGTACAGGACGATAAACGGTTGATCGAGCGATCCCTCGGTTTGGGGACAAAGGAGAGGCCGCCACAACTCGTCGTCGTTTTTTACGTTTGAGGGGTTGTAAATGTTCACCTTGTTCGACGGCCTGGCGAGAAGGAAAGGGATCGCGCCCTCCGAGTTTCACCGTGCGATCGCACCAAGGACAGGAACTGAGGTGATTGCCATAGCGATGTTGGCTATATTTTGAACAGGTAATCAGTTCAGATTCTGCCAGTTTTAGGGCATTAAACCAGGTTTTAGCATCTGGACGAGCATTGGGATTATTGTAGCCTTCTTCAAAACACCGAATAAATAATTGTTGCAGATGAGGATGTAAGAGATTGTAGGGCGGTGCAAACGGCATGGGTTTGTAAGGAACCGACTGACTGCCATAGACAAAATGACCCGCCCGAATTCGCGCTTCAATTGCCGGAGGATCGCCACTGCCTTTGTAAACGCCAGAGAAAGGATGAGTCCCTTCCATTAACAGTTGAAAAATTAACACGGCTAAACCAAAGCGATCCTGTTGAGAGGTACGATCTAAGTCTCGAAAGGATTGACCTTGAAGTTCAGGGGGAGTAAATTCAGCTTTTCCCACGGGACAGCGATAAATTCGCCCGGTGCTCAGATCTCGAACTTGAAACGAGTCGGTATCGACCAACATCACTAAAGCCGTATCTGTCACCAGAATATTCGACTCATTCACATCCCCCACCACGTAACCACTGGCGTGTAAGTCACCGATAGCTGCAACTAAATTACGGGCCGTCCGATGCAGATAGAGATAGTTAAATAATGGCTTTTGTTCTCGTCGAGTTTTGGGGGTATAAAACGTATGGATGGGAGCCGCCTGACGCACCCGAGGCATGAGAAACCCGACAATTTGCCGACGGTTGTCGAGGGTATGCAACAGATCCACGGGCCAAGCAATGGAGGTTCCTCCTGGCATCGCCATCACCGTTGTGGGTGGGTTATTGTACATGACGGTGAGTTTTTCCGCATCTTCATCTGTGGGATGATGATAAATCTTCGCCACCCAATTGGGTTCTTCTCGAACACCATAAATTTTTCCTTCCCCACCACTCCCTATGATAGTGCTGGGATCGAGAGTAACAGGTTGTCCGGTAAACTGGCGCTGCAACCGCATACTGAGTTTGTTTAGGGGAAAGTCAAACGAATTAGGATTGATTTCCTCTCAAGCATAGCGTCTCTCGCTGTCAGATTTACAGATCAAACTGAGTAAAATGCCCGCAGTTCCATAAAATAGAGAAACAGTTTTAAATGGATTGCAATGATGCCGAGTGTGTTGAGTGATGCGAAAAATCAAATTACAGATCTAATCAAAC
>CAYSWY010000002.1:307200-345477 GCA_964434975.1 uncultured Lyngbya sp. | reverse complement strand
CTGTTGTAAGGTGGTTGTCATTGTATGTATGATTGCTATGTAATTTTCGAGGTGCCGAGCAAACGTTTGTGTGTTTGCCGTTATTAATAATATAGGTCATCATGTAACGCTTTGTAAAGGGTTTTCACAATATTGTTACTTATTGTTAATATAAGCTGAACTTATTTCTCAGGTTCAAACCAACTGGCTCGCCAAGCTGACTCGGCTTCTAATACGGCTTTTTCTCGTTGTTTTTTGTGATAGTCATGTTTAAGTTGGCTGAGTTGACTGGAAAGAGAACGAATTTGATGTCGTTCTGTCATTAAAGTTGCATCAGCAAATTCAATCTCTGATAATCTGAGGTGAATCGTCATTAAGCGAGTAATTGAGGCACTTTGAGGATCTTCAGCGTCCTCAGTTTCAATCATTATATTTAATATATTAGGTGGCCCTGCAATGGTTTCTGCGGCGGCATCGGCTTGGGAGGCGGCTTCTAAAATAGCCTCAGGGAGTTTCGGTGCGAAAATATCAGAGTGTTGGAGTAAAAAGTTAGTCTCTCTAGAGAGCTGGTTCAGTAGGTGAGTAATGGCAGATTCTATTTGCTCTTGCCAGTCTATCAACTGTTCTGGAAGCGTTGGTGGCCGCTGTGATTTTTGTGATTTTTGTGACAAAGGACTTGATAGACTCGGTGAGACTGTCATTTCTGCCTCTGGCTGTTCCTCTTGAAATTGAGACTGTTGGCTCTGTCGCTTCGACTGATTGTCCTGGGGTAAGATTTGAAAGTTAGTGACAAATGTCAACAACTGATCTTGAGCCGTTTGCCCAAGCTGTTGTAGGTTTTGCTGAAATTGTTGTCGTTGTGAGAAAGATAATTTCAAAAATGATTCAGGATAACCATGAGTACATAAGTGATAACAAGCCAGTATAAGCTGCTTACTCACAGCCTCACCTAAAGCCGTCAGATAAGTTTGATAGACTTTCTCAAATTCTTGAGCCAGTTCACTGACTTTATGATCAAGTGTCGTTAGCTCTTGTTGAATTTGCTGAATTGATCCTGCCATTTTATCCCTCAACAATGATGTGAGCCATAGAAGAAGCCCCGACTTTGTTACGCACGATCACTCGTAATCGGGGCAATGATGATAATCTAGACGAATTCTGAGCTTTGTCACTGATGTCAACAGCGACTGGCTGAGAACCATTAGCTTTACTCTTCTGCTTTAGCTTCGACCCCTTCACCTAAGGTAAATCGGGAAAAGCGGCGAACAACAATATTTTCTCCGAGCAAAGCAATACTTTGTTTGACTAACTCTTCGACAGAAATATTTTGATCCCGGATATAAGGCTGATCAATTAAAGACAGCTCTTTTAAACGTTTATCAATCCGGCCTTGAACAATTTTTTCCTTAATATTATCTGGTTTTTTTCCCAGATCATCCCGGCCCATTTCAATCTCTTTTTCTTTCTGTATAATCTCGTCTGGGATATCTTTAACACTCACATATTCCACATTCGGACAAGCTGCCACTTGCATTGCCACATTGCGGACTAAAGTCTGAAATTCTTCCCGACGGGCAACAAAGTCAGTTTCACAATTGACTTCAACTAACACACCAACGCGGCCACCTGTGTGGATGTAGCTACCCACCAGTCCTTCTGCTGCAACCCGACCTTCTTTTTTGCCCGCCGAAGTAATCCCTTTCTGGCGCAGCCATTCTATTGCTTTTTCCAGGTTGGCATCGCTTTCTTTGAGGGCTTTTTTACAATCCATCATACCTGCGCCGGTTTGGTCGCGCAGTTGCTTGACTAATTTTGCTGATATTTCGGCCATGTTTTCTTCAAGTCCTTCTCTTAAAATAGTTGTTAATTGTGACAACACATCCGTTAATGAATACTAACAAATGACCTTGTCAATCTCAATATACGGGGCTACGGCTTCAGCAATAAATGAGTTTATAACAGGAAACGCTGACAAGGCGCGGTCGCTATGCCATGTTTGCTATAGCCCTGACGGGTAATAGAGAGGGAATGCTGAGTCCAACAGAAAATGGGGAGTCAAACAGCTTAAAGCATCAGTCTTCCCCATCCCCAAGGTAGCCTCCTCAGCATCGTTGCTCCCAATTACCCCCGGCAGAGTTTTTTTACTCTTGCTCGCTACTATTACTATTGTCTTCTTCAGGGGCGATTTCTTCGGTCTCTGGGCTCTCTTCGATCTCTTCTTCTAGCCCTTCATAATCTTCCTCTGCACCGTCGTAACCTTCGTAGTCTACCATCGGTTCACTGTCTAGTTCCCCGTGACGACCTTCGTAGATGGCATCGGCTAATTTACCCACGAGTAACTTAATGGCACGGATAGCATCATCGTTAGCCGGGATATGAATATCAGCCAAATCTGGGTCACAATTGGTGTCAAGTAGAGCAATAATTGGAATCCCTAACTTGCGGCATTCTGTCACTGCGTTATATTCCCGACGTTGGTCTACAATAATGACTGCATCAGGAATACGGCGCATCAGTTTAATGCCACCGAGGTATTTTTGCAGCTTACCCAGTTCTCGACGCAGAACAGACGCTTCTTTCTTGGGTAAATAATCTAACTGACCGCTTTCTTCGCGATATTCTAGTTCCTTAAGACGTTCTACCCGCGTTTTAATTGTTGTCCAGTTGGTTAACATTCCTCCTAACCAACGTTGGTTAACAAAATAAGCTCCAGCCCGCTGTGCTTCCTGGGCAACAATTCCTGCGGCTTGACGCTTGGTGCCGACAAACAAAAACTTCTTACCTTGTTCAGAGGAAGTTCTGATGTAGTCATACGCTTGTTCAATCAGTTGAGCGGTTTGCACCAGATCAATAATATGAACGCCATTACGCTCGGTAAAAATATACTGAGACATCCGAGGATTCCAGCGACGGGTCTGATGACCGAAGTGAACGCCGGATTCCAGCATTTCTTGCAGACTAACAACTGCCATGATTTATTTTCTCCTGTTTCGGGTTTATCCTCCATTCAGGCTTGTATCTCTACGGTGAATTGATCATCGAGACACCCGAAATCCTGAATGTGTGAATTTTAGACAACTTTTCCATTGTATCAAAAGAAAAGTTAAATGGTGGAATAAACTTCGCCGCAGTTGTGGGGCATAGGGAATAGGGCATAGGGAATAGGGATAAAAAGGCTTTTCTGAATTCTGAATTCTGACTCCTGACTCCTCTGATGCAACAGAGAGAATCACTACAGAACCTGATTCCGGCTGGTATCCCCTAAACTGGGACGACGACCGTCAATATTAGGTTGAATCGCTGTCGGTAAAATCACCGGAGATCCCCACTGGCTGACAAGCTGTTGTAACAACCAATCTTGATGCGATCGCAAATTATCTAAACCCGTGCCGCGATTAATAATCGCAAACCAAACAACACCGCGATCGCGAGTGGGAATAGCCCCAGCCAAAGCACTCACATCAAATAAACTTCCGGTTTTAACAGGAGAATGAGTGGGAATTTGACGAAACTCCAGCGTCCCTAAATCTCGTCCAGAAACAGGAAATAAATCAGCCACCGTTAAATCTGTACCCCGTAACCGCTGCTGCAGGGCCATAAACATCCCCACCGCTGCCCGAGGAGAGATTTGATTCTCATGTCCTAGTCCAGAACCGTTAATCAGCAAAATCTCCTCCACAGAAACCCCTGCCGCCGCCGCCGCTTGTTGTCGCACTGCTTGCGCCCCGCCAACGGTTTCAGCTAACATTTCCGACATCAAATTATTGCTGTAGATATTCATCTGTTTAATAATTTCTGCCAACGATAAAGATTGATGGCGAATAACAGCCTGAAATTGTGGGGTAGAAAATGAAGGTTGAACTTTACCCGCGATCGCCACTAGAGGTTGAGAAGTTCCAGGGGCAAAGGCCTTATTAAACTGATATTGAGCCTCCGCTGGCCATAAACGCGGATCAAGGGCTTGTTTGAGAAATGTCCCGGCCTTAATCGGATCAGATTCATAATTCATCGCAAACTGATTGGCAATCACTAAATTACCCGCCACTCCCACAATTCCCAATTGATTTAGGCTACTGGCCAATGCAAACCCTTCTTCCCAAACAAAAAAAGGATCTCCTCCCCCTTGAATGACTAAATCTCCTTGAACAATCCCCTCAACCACAGGGCCAGTAATCCCAATCACCGTTTCAAATTGATGATCCGGATGCCATTGTTGTAAGGCAGCTAGAGAAGTTGCCACTTTTGTCAACGAAGCAGCGGGTAAAGGGGTACTGCCTTCATGACTGGCTAAAGTAATGGGGCCTGCTTGAATCCACACCCCTTGGACACTTTGCGATCGCCCTTGATTGGTCAGTCGATTCAGATACTGTTGTAGAGTGGTTTCTGCAATGGGATCACGTTGATCGAGTAAAATCAACTCAGATAATCCACCATCCCAGACTTGTTGGGTCGCAGTGTGTAATTCAGTTGAATTAACCCCTGCCATCTCAAACCACACAGACATAACTCCGGCGCTGAAAACGTCTAACATTCAATCGACTCCTAAAGATAAAATACAAATGATATGGTTTGCATGGTAAAGTTTGAGGCATAGTAATGAGGTGTGAAGGGTTAAGTTTAGATTTCTAGATCTTTTTATCTAGCAATTAGCACTATCAGCCTTGACACTCTCTCTTTCTAGATCTTTCTGGGATGGGTGATTAGAAACCAGGCGATTTCGGTGAGCGTAGGAAACAATTTGAGTATTGAGTCATCATTCACACTGACTCCCAAAGAAGTTGTAAATCTCAATTTTCTTATTCTCCATGTTTCTAGATCAAATCGAAACGCTCAACGTAATATAGCTTAGGCAGGTAAAATTTTTAAGGTATCTCTAACTTCGGTCAATGGGTTTAACTCGCGCACGAATTGCAATTGATGCTATGGGTGGGGATCATGCCCCCGATGAGATTGTTTTAGGAGCACTAATGGCACAAGCCAAGCTCGGTGTAGAGGTTTTGTTGGTGGGAGACCCCGAAAAACTCGAAACAGTTTTAAAACAACATCAAACACAATTTCCCCGACCTGAAATTGTTCCGGCTGATGAAACAATTGAAATGCATGAAGAGCCATTAGGAGCCCTCAAACGCAAACCAAAGGCTTCTATCAATGTGGCGATGAAATTAGTCAAGCAGAAAAAAGCAGATGCAGTCGTCTCTGCTGGACATTCTGGGGCAGCGATGGCAGCAGCCTTACTGAGAATTGGTAGACTACCCGGTATCGACCGTCCAGCCATTGGAGCTGTCTTACCCACGCTAGATCCGTCCTCTCCAGTGTTGATGCTAGACGTGGGAGCCAATGTAGACTGCCGTCCGAAATTCCTCGATCAGTTTGCGGTGATGGGAACGATTTATAGTAAGTATGTACTGGGTATTGCTGAACCTAAAATCGGATTACTTAATATTGGGGAAGAAGACTGTAAAGGGAATGATTTAGCAGTTAAAAGTTATCAACTGCTTCAAGAAAATCCTCAAATTCGCTTTGTTGGCAATGCCGAAGGACGAGATATACTTTCGGGTAATTATGATGTGATTGTTTGTGATGGTTTTACGGGCAATATTGTCTTGAAATTTGCGGAAGGAATTGGTGAAGTTCTACTGCAATTACTCAAGGAAGAATTATCTGGTGGGCTCCAGGCGAAGGTGGGTACAGCTTTACTCAAACCCAGTCTAAAGCGCTTCAAGCAACGGGTTGATCATGTTGAACATGGCGGCGCATTATTACTAGGTGTGGCGGGTGTTTGCATTATTAGTCATGGTTCTTCTAAGGCGGTGACAATTTCTAATGCGGTGCGTTTAGCCAAGGATGCGATTGAAAATAATGTTTTAGACCGAATTCAATCTCAGTATCAAAATCACTATCATCAGGCAACCAGCGGTCAATAAAATAGGAAAACTTCATTTAATTGCAATTTTAATAGTGGAGCTGAAGCCTCGACTCAGATACTTAATGGAATTGAGTCAAATTAATGAATTGACACAGTAAAAATTTAGCAATCTAAAAAATTATATTTGTCATTTTTTGATATCTTAAATTACAGTATTTTAGTCACATCTAACAGCTCCCCTATATTCTATAAACTTGATTTTTTAGCAATCGCAACTCATGAGATATAGTGCGTAGCTCAATCACTTGATTTCACCAATTTTCGGGTCACAGTAGACAAATAGCCCATAGAAATGGGATGATATCGCGTGACGACTTTTAATCCCGATTGAACAGTAAAGGTAAAAACTTTATTCTGCTTACACAACAGCTTTTGTTCACACTGACTTTGACAGCAGAACAGTTATGGTGCAATCTCAACTCCTCTAAACTGTTCTTCAGTTGACACAAAATGAACCATCATGGGCTGATGCCGACTGAGAAATTCTGATGCTGGGCAACAGCCAAAACGCTCTTGATGCTGACTTCAAAAAATTAACAATAAACTATGACAAGAAATGGTATTTCAATCCTTAGCAGCGGCTCGGCAACCCCAGCTTCATCTCTTGACAATTCCAGCCTATCACAGATAGTTGAAACTTCTGATGAATGGATCGCCTCTCGAACAGGTATTCGTTCTCGACATTTAGCAGACCCAAATACAAATTTATCTGACCTAGCAACAAAGGCTGCTCAAAATGCCCTACAACAAGCGACTCTTGAACCGAGTCAAGTAGATTTAATCATTCTAGCCACTTCTACCCCAGATGATTTGTTCGGTACCGCGAGTCAAATTCAAGCTAATTTAGGAGCCTCACAAGCCGTTGCTTTTGATTTAACCGCCGCTTGCTCTGGTTTTGTTTTCGGTTTAGTCACAGCAGCTCAATTTATCCAGAATGGTGTATACCGCACTGTGTTACTCATTGGGGGTGATATTCTCTCCCGCTGGGTAGACTGGTCAGACCGTAGAACCTGTGTATTATTTGGTGATGGCGCGGGTGCTATTGTTCTACAACAATCTCAACAGAACAACTTACTCGGGTTTGAACTCCGAAATGATGGTAGTCAGAATGCTTGTCTGAATGTGAAATATCAACCATCACCTCAAACCTTAGTTGAAAACTTCACCATTAGTCAAGGCCATTATCATCCTATTTCAATGAACGGTAAGGAAGTCTATCGCTTTGCGGTGAAAAAAGTACCAGAAGTGATCGAAAAAGCCTTACATCGAGCAAATTTAACCGCTAATGATATTGATTGGCTCGTTTTACATCAAGCAAATCAACGAATCCTTGATGCGGTGGCAGACCGTCTGAAGATACCGCCGGAAAAAGTAGTGAGTAATCTGGCAAACTATGGTAATACCTCGGCCGCTTCAATTCCCATTGCATTAGACGAAGTTGTTCGCAGTGGTAAAGTGCAATCGGGTGATATTATTGCAACTTCTGGCTTTGGTGCTGGGTTATCCTGGGGAGGCGCAATTTTCCGTTGGGGAAGGGGTTGAAGTCATTCGTCAGAAGTTAGAAGTCAGAAGCTTGCGCCCAAGGGCGCAGGCGAGGGTCAGAAGTATTTTAATGCTTGACTCCCTATACCCCAATACCACAAATAGCCAGGGATAAATAACAAATAACGATTAAAAAATGACAAAAACAGCATGGATATTTCCAGGTCAAGGTTCTCAAGCCGTTGGCATGGGTGCAGACTTACAAGATATTCCAGAGGCAAATCTTAAATTAAAACAAGCTGAACAGATTTTAGGATGGTCAGTCAGTGAAATTTGTCAGTCAGAAAAAGACAAACTTTCTCGTACACTCTATACCCAACCTTGTTTATATGTGGTTGAGAGTCTTTTAGTGGATTTAATGCAGCAGCAAGGTCATCAACCATCATGGGTGGCAGGTCATAGTTTAGGAGAATATGTCGCACTCTACAGCGCCGGAGTGTTTGATTTTGAAACCGGGTTAAAGTTAGTGAAACGTCGGGCGGAATTGATGGATACAGCCGCAGGCGGTCAGATGGCAGCGTTGATAGGGTTTGACCGCGAACAACTCCTGGAACAACTTCAGCAAACAGAAGGGGTTGTCTTAGCTAATGATAATAGCTCAGCACAGGTTGTGATTTCCGGTACACCCGAAGCGGTAGATACAATTATTGCCAATATTAAAACCAAAAAAGCGGTGAAATTGAATGTTTCTGGTGCATTTCATTCACCGATGATGGCACAAGCGGCAACGGAGTTTGAGCAAATTTTAACGAATGTTGATTTTAAAGATGCTCAAGTTCCTGTACTTTCAAACGTAGAACCGATACCTACAACAGAAGCCGCGCAACTCAAACAACGTTTACTGGCTCAAATGACGGGTTCTGTTCGTTGGCGAGAAACCTGCTTAGCGCTGCAAGAACAAGGTGCAGAACAAGTAATTGAAGTCGGCCCCGGTAAAGTTCTCACAGGGTTAGTCAAGCGTACCTGCTCAGGCATAGCTTTAAATAATATTAGCGCTGCTGCCAATATTGAAACTTTGAATTAAATTCATATAAGCTGCAACCTTACTCCTACTCTATCTACTTCTTACTTTAATAAGTCTGCATCTCCCGGTTTGGGTTGAGGAGGCAAAGGAGTTGTACGGGGAGAGGATTGTTCTGGGGAAGGTTCAGAAGGACGAGTCGCAGGTTGAGGGGAACTGTCAGAAGGTAAATTAGGGTTGATCAGTTCAACAATAGCATTGACTAAATCGTTTCTTTCTGCTCTAGTTAAACTGCTAATGACTTCGCGATCGCTCAACATTGGGTTTTCATTCAATCTATTACCACTAGGATATTGATTCTCTGACATGACCTCATTCACCCCGAGATAGTCAGCAACCGTGAGTTTCCAGTCAAACCGAGAGAGGGGAGAACGACCCTTGGTGTACAGATGGTAGCGAATTAATCGCTGAATTAAAGTATCGTTTTCGGCAACTTCCCCTGTTTCTTGAGAAATGTAGCGGTTTTCTCGCGGTAAGTCAGGTAAGCGTTGGTACACTTGTAATCCAATTTCTTGAACTTGAATACGTCGTACACTTTGAGCAATTTGTACAGGATGAATCAGGTTTGATTGCGAAGCGTGAGCCTGTCCTGAGTCTAGATCAGATATACTAACAATAATACCTGTGACGCTGGCAAAACCTAATATTATGAGTTGAATTTGAAAGGGTTGACTCCGAAAATTAGGCTGCACAGGAGTTGATTCCTCCAAATCTGATGAGAGCATGAAAATCTAGGCAGGGGGCAAGCTTGGAGATAGGGAGACTTCCAATGATTGGCAAGCTTGCAACAAACGCAGAGACGTAGTAGAGAAAAATCTAATCCGACTCCCTACTCCCTACTCCCTACTCCCTACTCCCTATATTACTGATCAGCAATAATCTCAGGCTGAGTCAATTCATCAGACATTTCAACAATTGCCCGCAAAACGGGTTTCATCATGTTATCATCCATATTGTCGAAATCTTCATAACGACAACGTTTAGCGCGGTTGGCTACCTGTACTGTAATTCGATAACGATTGGAGGCTGCACCAATTAGCTCTGAGGCTCGACGGCTAATCTCAATAGAATCAATAGCAGAGCGCTTTTGCATAATGTCTCTTTGCTGTTTAAGGTAACAATTTTTCTATCATAACGGATTCTGAGGACAGTGGAGGTTGACCAGATTGCGAAAAAATTGTAGTCGTTTTGTTCGGTGTGATGCATTTATCAACTCAGTTTATCGGTAATCTCGAAGTCAACTTAACTGATTTCTCCCTGAGGTAGGATAGTCATCCCGTTTCATAAATGTTAAAATTCTTAACATATGATGTAGTATTGTAAATACTCAGATTAGACTCTAGAGTTTAGAGATAAGCAGCTCACCAACGAGCCTGAACCTCAATTCAGCAACGAGCTAGCTAGCCCATTGTATCTTTAGCAGAAACAAGAGCGCAACTACCCGCCCGTTTTTGTTTCTTGTCTGAAGTACGGGCTATATCAATGATTAAGACAGTTCAACGTCGTCAGTTTTGAGTTATCTTGACAACGCTCTGAACTAGTTGAGATATTCAGCGGGAGATGAGCCATGAAAATTGCCAAAACTTCAGACACAGATCCTGTACGTTCGTATCTACGGGAAATCGGTCGTGTTCCTCTATTAACCCATGAGCAAGAAATTGTTTATGGTAAGCAGGTTCAACAAGCAACTACTTTACAGGAGACAAAAAGTAAGCTAGCTAAAAAGCTAGGTCGTGAACCGTCTCAGGAGGAATGGTGCGACGCAACCAATCTATCCCCTTATGAATTAAAGCAAATCTTAGAACAAGGTCGAATCGCAAAACACAAGATGGTGGAGGCAAATCTTCGCTTAGTTGTGTCTGTTGCTAAAAAATATATCAAGCGTAACGTTGACTTATTAGACCTGATTCAAGAAGGCACGATTGGGATGCAACGGGGTGTGGAAAAATTTGACCCCACCAAAGGTTATCGATTTTCCACCTATGCCTATTGGTGGATTCGCCAGGCCATTACCCGAGCGATCGCCGAAAAAGGTCGTACAATCCGCCTGCCGATTCATATTACAGAGAAACTTAATAAAATTAAAAAGGCTCAACGCTATTTAGCTCAGGATTTGGGACGTTCTGCCACTCTCAATGAGTTGGCTGATGAGTTAGATTTAACACCCAAGCAAATTCGAGAGTATCTAGAACGTGCCCGATTACCCTTATCTCTAGATTTACGAGTGGGAGATAATCAGGATACGGAGTTAGGGGATTTATTAGAAGATACAGGAGCTTCTCCAGAAGATTATACTCTGCAATCTTCCCTTAAATCTGACCTAGAAGGGTTGATGGCTGATTTAACAGAACAGCAACGCCAAGTTCTTGCCTTACGTTTTGGCTTAGAAAATGGCCAAACCATGACTCTAGCCAAGATCGGTGAACGCTTGAAAATTAGCCGGGAACGGGTACGGCAAATCGAAAGGGAAGCCCTCACTAAGTTACGCAAACGCAAACAGGATATTAACGATTACGTTGCCAGTTAGAGGACTTCAACAGTAGGGGAGCAGGATATTGTAAGTCAAAAGCTTGTCTAATTCCTGCAACCCATACCTGGCTCGTTAAACCTTACCGTACACTCAAAAGATAGAGAGAATTAATTCTCCTTGAATTTATATCTTGATCAATAGACAATAAGTTGGTGTTCTCTGTATTGTCATCCAGGTTATTCGTGAGTCCAGCCATCGCAGTAACCCGTGTTAAAGCTTCACCCGGTCGAAATGTGCTGTCTGAGTATCCCGAGACAAAATCCACTTGAGAGGGGGTTAGAACGGGATTATAGCCCCGGAAACTCTGGGAAAGATCAAACGATGGGGTAACTGACTGTGGAGAGGCGGGTAAAAATGCCTTCTGAACCACTGCGGCAAACTGGACACGGGTGATGGGTGGCCAATGAGGTTGGATATCAGACAGGGCAGACAATCTTGCTTCAGGAATATTCAACTCCAGAGAACGGCTCGCAGAGGGAGCAAACTGTACAGCGCCAGAAATTCGTTCTGGATCAATCTCATTACCAATTGCGTTTAAAGTATAACCTTGGGTGGCATTATAAACGTCGTAGCGGGCGTTATTACGAATAATATTATTTCCCGGATTACTACTGGTGCCTAAGTCAGGTTGAGCTTGGGAAATAGCCACTACACCATCACGGGTATTATTTTCAATTAAGTTATTTCTAAGTACAGGCTGAGCCGAGTGAGAAACCACTACACCATCACGATTTTCAATAATTTTATTCTCAAGAATTTCAGGAGTGGCTTTATCATTGATTGAAATTCCAAATCCGGTATTTTGAAATAAATTATTACTGATTGTTCCCGCACCCGAACGAGCGACGGAAAGACCATTTCCTTGATTCTGAGCAAAAATATTGTTAGTAATGATTGGATTTGCTCCGGCAGTGATGAAAATCCCATCTCGTGAATTATTCACAAAAGTTGAACTTGAAACGCTGGGACTGGCAGCCTCAATCCAGATTCCTGTACCACGGGTATTCGGGTTTGTGACTGTAACCCCAATAATTTCACTATTTTCCCCGGTTCTGAGGGTCGCATTTTGTCGGGCAAAAGTAGGACTAACAAAATTTCCGCCCCCAAAAATCATAGTATTTTGACCCAGGTTTGCTTCATCTCCTTTGAGGATGACACCTTTTGGAATCAAAATAGGAAACACTTCCCCTGCTTCTTGGGAATAAGTTCCCGGCGCAAGTTGAATCACTGTTCCCGCTTCAGCCGTTTGTAAGGCATAAGTAATCGTCCGAAAAGGCATTTCTTGAGTGCTTTCGGTTCCTTCATCTCTACCCTGAACCGGATTAACATAGATTACCTGTGATAAAGCAATGTATTCTGGGGCAGTAATGGCGGGTTGTTGAGGAATTGTCGGCCGACGCGCTAGAGTCGGCGCTTGTAACAGTCCCAGTAAGGTTAAGCACAATAAAGGCTTTTGAGCAAAGCGTAACCAGTACAGTGTTAAGGGAGACAGCTCAAAGTCGCAAAAAATCAATCGATGGGCCATAGTGTAGCGGGTTTATATTTTTTCTAATCATGTTTTAGCCTAAAAGCAGTACAGTTGATTTTGCAATCTTTTAAAAGTCCAAACTTCATCGAATAGGCTCAGCCATCACCCTTTGCCGCTTTAAGATCTCCATTTATCCTGAAGCTGGGACACAAGTTATTAGTATCGCCGGCAGGTCAACTATAGATAATTTTTATATTCTGCTGAAAATGTTGTGCTATTTGTTACAATTGATCATAATAAGATTTAAGAATACCTGCCTGCAAGCTTAATCGCAATGTAGACATTCGGTATCCTCTGAATCAAAATAACAACGGTATTTGTTTGAACCAAGCCAGTCTCGAGACTGGTTTTTTTATCGGCGACTCCTCAAGCACTCGGTAATGGGTCACAGCGAATTTCAACTAAAAATCCATCTGGGTCATAAAAATAAATGCCGCGACCAGTGGGACGACTCGTGGGGCCATGATCGATTGGCACATTGTTCGTTTTTAGGACTGCCACCGCTTGATCAAATAATTGCGGATCAATATCAAACGCGAGGTGGCTTGCCCGAGTAAACTGCACTTTGGGATCATTGTGGGGAGGGCTTAAATCCGGCTCAACGAAAAGATCTAAAACAGTACCATCAGGCGTGACAAAGTTAACTACTTTTCCCGCCGCCACTAATGACTTGAGGGTGCTAGGAATTTCTTCTCCGCTCAGTTCATGGAGTCCTAAAATCGTACCGTAGAAATGACGAGAGGCATCGACATTTGAGACATTTAAGGCGATGTGATGAACTCGTCTTAAACTACCGGATAAAAGGGTTTTCACCTCAGAAACTGGGCTAACTTGCATTACGACTGTTGATATTGTTATCAAGTTATTTATTGATTGTAGTCCAAATTATCGGATTGAGCTTGAGCGTTACAAAACTTAATTCTCGTTTGACCTTGAGATTAATATTGATTGAGAATCCATTAAAATAGAGATTTAATCATTTTCGAGGAATAGCCTGTGACCCCCTCTATTGCCGACCAACTCCTAAACACCATCTCAACTTATCGCGGTCGCGTAGACTACCTTGAACTGCGTTTACAGCAAAGTGAAGCCAGTACTATTTCTTTTCGTGGCCCCCAACTCGATGCCGTTAACCGTAGTTTTTCCCTGGCAGGCGGTATTCGGGCCTGTCATAAAGGGGGATGGAGTTTTGTCACGTTTAACGGTTTAGAAGAACTCAAGAGTCGCATTGAAGAGGCGATTTCTCAAGCCCATTTAGTGGGAAGTGACACCACACAATTAGCAGAGATTAAACCCATTACGGATCATGTTACTGTGGAATTAGGACGCGATCCACGGGGGATTTCTTTACAGGAAAAACGGGATTTAGTGGAAGCTTATAATCAGATTTTACTTGATTTTGACTCGCGTATTCAAACCACTTCTGTCAGTTATAGCGACCGCTTCAAAACCACCTATTTTGTTAATTCTCTCGGCAGTTGTATTACGCAAGAACGGTTAGATTTAAATGGCCGTTTTGGGGCGATCGCGCGGGCGGATGGTACAGTACGTCAAGGGTTTGAGTCGGTAGCTTCCCGTAACGATTATAACGATTTAGTGGGAATTGAAAACCGAGTCAAAGGGGCAGCAGAACGGGCTGTCAGACAGTTAGAAGCCCAATCTGTTAAAGGCGGAGAATATACTGTTATTTTAGATCCGTATTTGGCTGGGGTATTTATTCACGAAGCTTTTGGTCATCTTTCGGAAGCTGATTTTGTTTATGAAAATCCTCGAATGCAGGAATTATTACAACTGGGAAAACCGATGGCAATTAAACAATTAAATGTGGTTGATGATGCCACCTTGGAGGGTTTACCCGGTTCGATTAAATATGATGATGAAGGGGTTCCGGCACAACGGAAATATTTAATTAAAGACGGAGTCCTCGCCACTCGCCTCCACAACCGCGAAACCGCAGGAAAAATGAAAGAAACCCCTACAGGCAATGCACGGGCGTTAGGAGCCACATATCCGCCGATTGTGCGGATGACCAATACAGCTATTGAAGCAGGCGATCGCACCTTTGAAGAAATGATCGCAGATGTTGAGGAAGGGGTTTATGCGGTGCGGATGTTGGGGGGCCAAACGAATGGGGAAATGTTTACCTTTGCAGCGGCTGAAGGGTATATGATCCGTGATGGTAAAATTGCTGAACCTGTGAGTGATGTTACTTTGAGTGGTAACGTTTTTCAAACCCTCAAGGATATTGATGCTGTCGGTAGCGACTTACTTTACACCGGTGGCGGTTGCGGTAAAGGGGGACAAATGCCGTTACCTGTCAGTGTTGGGGGGCCTCACGTCCGCATTCAAAATGTCGTTATTGGAGGCCGTTAGTAGGGGCTAGGGGTTAGGTTTTGGGTGTTAGGGGTTAGAGGTTAGAGGTTAGGGGGTAGGTATGAGGTAGTGACAAATTAAATTCCTACGCCCTACTCCCTACACCCTACAACCTACTGCTGGTGTTAGAGGTTAGAGGTTAGGGGGTAGGTATGAGGTAGTGACAAATTAAATTCCTACGCCCTACTCCCTACACCCCACAACCTACTACTACTGCTGCTGATAATATTGCAAAACCTCTTGAGTATAAGTAGCCGTATCTCCTTGGTTATATTGGTTGGGATCTCCGGTCATCCACCAAGACGCAGCCCGACGCACTGTAACAGCTTCACTATTGCCGCTATTGGGGTATTCTTCTTTTACCACATCTCCCATCACACAAGCTAGCACTTCACGGGCTTTAGCGGTATTGGTTTCAAATTGTGCGGGTGTCATTTCTTCCCCACAGAGTCTAGACCAACGGGGGATATTATCCGGTTTAATTTGCCAGTCGGTATAAAGTCCATCGTTAGCCGTCCCAGTTTGAGGCGCTGCCAAACGTAATGCTTCAACCAACGCAGGTAGCTTGACGCTTGACTCTTGAGCAAACGCTACTGTTGTTGCTAAGGTTAAGGCACTGACTAAAGCCCAGTTAATCTTCATTTTGGTCTCCTGATGGGTAAAACCACGATAGAAACTGATATTAATCTATCTTTGATGAATTGGGTCTCATCCGAAAGAATGATTTCTCAAGATAGACTGACTTGCTGACAATGACGCAAGAAACGGATAGGAATTTCTAGATTATCCCCCCAGTTTAAATGAAAATAAGAGGCGTGTAAATTGGGTAAATTTGCCCAACCTTCTAACTTTTTTTCTGGCAATTGAGTTGTTTTAAACCGTTGCATTTCATAAATTGGTGCAATAGATTCAGTTTGTAATTCTGATCGATGAAATTCATGTCCTCGAATCGTTTCACCTTTTTTAAATAAGGGAGTATCTCGTAATATTTTAGCTTGATAATATCCAAGTTTTAATCTTTTCCCCATCATAACAGTTGTGGGAATAATACCAACCATTGACCCGGAATTTTGCTCAAAATCTATTATTTTTTCACATAAATACATTAAACCTCCACATTCTGCATAAGTGGGAATGCCGGATTTAATTGCTATTTCAACAGACTGCAATGCTGATATATTTTGACTTAATTCTTTCGCGAATACTTCAGGAAATCCTCCCCCGAAATAGAGTCCTTGTACTCCTACAGGAATTTGAGGATCTTGTAACGGACTCCAGAAGATTAATTCTGCACCGAAAGCTTGTAATTTTTCTAAGTTATCTGGATAGTAAAAGTTAAAGGCTGCATCTTTTGCCACGGCAATTTTAACAGGAATAGAAGTAGGATATTTACTATAATTATTTTCAGTAATATTAATTGTTTCAGTTTGCAAGAGTGGCTGTAGTTTTTCCCAATTAAAACAGCGTTTTCCCAGTTCAGCAAGTTGATCTAAAATTGTATCAAGCTGGGGTAGTTCATCAGTTGGAATTAATCCTAAATGGCGATCTGGAAGGGTAATATTATCTTCAGTTCGGAGAATTCCTAGAATGGGGATATTTAACGGTTCTAAAGCTGTTTTGAGTAATTCTAAATGGCGATCGCTTGCGACTCTATTTAAGACTAATCCAGCAAATTTTAAACTCGGATTAAATGTAGTAAAACCATGAACAATTGCTGCAATTGAACTGGATAATTTACGGCAGTCAATCACAAGTAAAATCGGAATATTTAAGAGTTTTGCAATATGTGCTGTTGAAGCAATAGGAATTTTTGTATTGAGATCGGGAATACCATCAAATAATCCCATTACTCCTTCAATTAAACTGTAATTTGCGGTTTGAATATGATTAGCAAAACAGGATTTTATATAGTTTTCTGAGGTTAAAATTGGATCGAGATTATAACAAGGCTTTTGAGTAATATATTGATGAAACATCGGATCAATATAATCCGGGCCGACTTTAAAAGATTGAATATTTAAGCCTTGACGTTTGAGGGTAGCCAGCAAAGCTAATGTTACAGTTGTTTTACCAACACCGCTACGTTCTCCGGCAATAATTAAGGTCATTTTATTATATTATTTAATAGATTAAAATTTAGAGTATTTTTTTTAAAACGAGCCGCAGGAATTTCTACTAAATAATAAGTAACAGCCGAAAATACAATAGATAAAATAATTGTTGTTAACAGTTTATTGGAAAATGTTTCTAAGCCAAATTCACCCTGCACAATCGGTGAAATCTGTTGAATAATTGCCATATGCCACAGATACATACCATAAGATAAAATACCAATAATTTCTAAAATCCGTCCGGGTTTTTCAATACAGGCTTGCACAGAAAGCTTTTGATTTTGGGCAGTATTATTGTATCCGCCATCTCGCTCAAAAATATAGATAAAAATCGCTGTGATTAATCCGGTTAAAACTGGCCAAAGATAGTAAGCGGCAACGGTCCTAAATAAGCTTTTATCCATTAAAGTATTAGGACGAGGTACATAATTCCAGACTTCTTCGTGATAACCATGATAAGCTGTCACAAGATAAAGGATAATCATCAATAAAACGGCAATCCATTTCCCGTTTATTTTTAGTGTTTTGGAAGTAGATAAGTTACTATTTTTTTGAGGTTGACGCTGAGATTTAATCTGGAATAAGGCATTCACTAAAAAACCACATAAAAATACATCTAAATTCATCAGCAAAGCAGTATGTGCTGGCCAGGTTAATACCGCAAAAATGCGGACAATTGTTGTAAAGCTAATAATCGCAAAAAAAGCAAATAATACTCGAAAGCGATTAATTAAAATCGGTTGAAGGATGGTATAAATAAAGGGAACAATTAGATAAAATTGAACTTCTGTAGATAAAGTCCAAAACGCACCATTAAAATGATAAGTCCCAATATCAAATAGCGGAATGGGTAAGGTGTAAGTAAAGGTGCAAATTCGGAAAAGTTCTTCCCAGTTTCCCGGTTTTAAAACTTCAGGATAAACAAAGATTGCTTGGACTAAAACAGCAAAATAATACAGTGGTAAAATTCTTAAGGCGCGATTGATAAAAAACTGAGTTAATCCCTTAATTGTTGGGATGTAACGTTGAGTGTAAAATGCTTTTCCCATTAAATAGCCAGATAAAGCAAAAAATACCCAAACGGCAACAATTCCATCCCCTAAAAATAACCAGGTGAAGTTATAGTTTTTATAAACAATTAATGATCGCGGTACAGTACAATGAAATAACACCACAACTAAACAGGCAAGTCCTCGAAGAACAAGTAGTGGATCAACCTGATTGATTGTGCTTTGAACTGTGGTAGGATTAACAGTAATTAAACGAGTCATTAATAGACTAAATTTCAGAATAAAGTTTAGACAATAACAGTAGCGGGTAATTTTAAATCTCTTAATTTTAGCCGCTGATAAATCATGTTATAGGCTGACATAAAAATATCAATATTGTCAAGTCTTTATCTGATATTATTGCAATAATCCTATAACTTACTCTTCTGCCAAATGTTTAACTAACTCTAGTAAATTTGCATTTTGCCGATGAGTTTGTTGAATTTTTTCAGGGGTCAGGTGTTGATTTTCTTGAGATTCAGTTGTGATAGCTGAGGAATGAGATTCATACAAAGCTTGTATTTGTTGCAACAAACTAAGGCGATTAATTCCCGCAGAAACTTTCAAACCAATACTTAAAACCCCATTCGGTTTTTGCTTCAACACTTGCAGAATACATTGATCCGAACCATATTGAGTCTGTATCGTCTGTAACGTTAACCAAAAAGCTTTCCAATCAATCCCATTATCAAAATCAATATCGAGGGTTTCTCCCACCTTCTGAAATAACTTACTAAATTCTCCAGGCAGAAAAGTTGTATTCCAATCGCGAGGAGATCGTTCTTGTTGATTGGCTTTCAAATAAACATAATTACAGTCCACCTTATAAAGATAGGTTTGATGGTTTGTTTTCCAATCTTCGATACAAGCTGCCGTTAAAGTTGCCTGTTCAAAATTAGTACCTAATGCTTGAGTATCGGATAAATCAGCTTCTTTGAGGTTGGCATTCTTCAAGCAAGTCCCACTGAGATCAGTCTCCTTTAAATCGGCCCGCCACAGATCAGCATGGGACAAATTTGCTTGACTTAAATCTGCCCCGCGTAAATTTGCGCCCCATAAGTTGGCTTTTTCGAGGTTCACCTCTCTTAAGTCAGCCCCCCAAACTTCTGCATTGACCAGGTTTGCCCCTCGTAGATCAGCCTCTCTGAGATCGGCTTCAGTTAAGTCTGCTTCTGCTAAATCTAGATAAGCTGCCCCTTGATTAACAATTTGCCACACTAACTTCCATTTACCATATAAGCTGGTTTCATCATCGATAAAAACCCCTTTTAGGTTTGCCCCTCGTAGATCGCTTTGCCACAGGTTTGCGGCGCTGAGGTTAGCATTACTGAGGTTTGCCCCTCGTAGATCAGCATCAATTAAATCTGCATTCGATAAATTAGCATTAATTAAATCTGCCCCCCGCAAATCGGCCCGTCTTAGGTCTGTACTGCTTAAATTTGCAGACCGTAAGTCGGCCCCCCTTAAATCAGTCCTCCAGAGGTTGGCTTCGCTGAGATCGGCTTCTCTGAGGTCGGCACTCCATAAATCTGTTGCCCACAGATCGGCTTTCCAAAGATTCGCCCCCCACAGATAAATACCACTGAGATTAACGCCTCGTAAATCCGGAATAACTTCGTCATGTTGACTGCGCCAGTGATTCCAAATATTAACACCTCGTTTTAGTAGGGCAATTTGTTCTTCATTTGCCATATTAATAATGGGTTATTGGTTGTTTGTTACGGGTTATTAGAGGGAATAGGGAACGCTTAACAGGCAACGGGGAACAGGTATTCTTGCAAGTAGGCAATAGGCATTCTTGCAAGTAGGCACTCCTGACTCGGTGAATTCTGACTCGGTGAATTCTGACGAATGACTCCTGCCTTAGCTTATACCATTGCCATGGGTTGAGTTTGTAACTGTTGTAAAGTTTGCATGAGTTGGTCTTCTTTCCAAGGTTTTGTGAGATATTCATTTGAACCCAGTTGTTTGGCTAATTGACGATGGCGATCATTATTACGAGAGGTTAAAATAATCACCGGAAGTTGGTCTTTAGAATATTCTCGACGACAATGGGTGAGGAATTCAAATCCATTCATTTCTGGCATTTCTAAATCACAGATGACTACTTGAATTTGACTATGTCTTTTAAGTTGATTTAATCCATCTCGTCCTTGTTTTGCTTGTAATACTTCGTATCCTGCTTTTTGTAAGGTTGACGACAGAGAGGCACGAGTTGTGAGAGAATCATCAATGACTAAAACGGTGGGTTTAGAATCAGGAATCAGTTTAGGCTGATCGGGGTTAAAGGTTAAGGGTTCAAGGTGATTGTGTTGCTGTTGCCGCCAATGTTCTAATAGTTCAGGGCTATCCACCACTGGAACTAAACGACCATCTCCTAAAATTGTACAACCATAACAGAAGGGTGGGGCGGCTAAGATTTTATTAAAGGGTTTGATGGTGAGGTTTTGTTCCATCAAAATCTGATCGATTTTGAGGGCGATGGTTTCTAATCCTTGAGAAATCAAGAGTAACATGACTTTACTACTGGATTTTTTGCGAAGGGAAGAAGAGCTGTTTTCGAGTGATTGAGCGGGAATTAAGCCCGTGGCTGAAGGATGATGATATTCCTGTAATAATGACTGTACTATGGGTACATTTTGACCGTACCAATCATAAAATTTTCTAGGTTGTTCATCCAGATGTTCGCGAGAAGTTTCATCTGTTTTAATTTCTGTGGCTGACACTGAAACAATTCCTGCTAATGCATCCATTGGAATTGAAAATAAGCTATTTTCTACTCGGAAAACCAGTAATTTTGTAATGGTTAATGTCCAAGGTAAGCGGAGTGTAAATCGAGTTCCTTTATTGGGCTCAGAATTAATGGTTATGGTTCCTTTTAAAGCTTCAATTTGATAACGAACTGCTTCTAACCCTACGCCTCTTCCTGATAATTCACTGACTTTATCTGTGGTCGTAAAACCTGGATAAAATAATAATTCATATAATTGTTTTTGAGATAAACGAGCCGCATCTTGCAATGAAATCAGTTGTTTGGCAATCGCTTTATTGCGGATTTTATTAAGATCAATTCCTTCCCCATCATCGCTGACTTCAATGAAGGTATAGTTTCCTTGATGATAGGCTTTTATTTCTATTTTTCCTTCTGGTGTTTTGCCCCGTTGCAGACGATTTTCTGAAGGTTCAATTCCGTGACTGAAGGCATTTCTGACCAGATGAACTAAGGGATCGTATAATTTTTCTAAAATTGCTTTATCAATTAAGGTTTTTTCTCCTGTTAATTCTAAGCGGATTTTCTTCTGAGTCCGAACTGATAAATCTCGAATCATCCGAGGAAATCGATTCAGCAAAGATTCCATAGGAATCATACGAGTTTCTGTTAGGTTCTTCTGCACCCGTTGTAAGGTTTGTTGTCGCTTTTTGATAATTTGCTGGCTTTGTAAGTTCAGCAATTTCATATCATAAATAGAGGCTCGAATTTGATCGAGTTCTTCTAATGTTTCGTATACCGATTTTGCCAAGGCATTTGCTTCTAACTTTGCCCGAGAATTTGATTGTTTTTGCTGACCAATAAATCGCCCTCGACTTTGGATATCAACCGATAATTTGCGAAATTTTTCTCGGCTTTTTTCTAATAGATCAATCGCTTCTTGTTTTTTCTGATTTTGTAGAAGTAAGCTATTGTCTTGAGTAGCAAGTTCTCCCACTAAATTATTTAATTGATCCAGACGATTAATATCGACTCGAACCCCTAAAGATAATTGAGATTTAATCGGTGTTATCTGTGGAGGATTTTCTTCTATGACTTCCTGATTTGTCTGAACTTCATTTAAATTGGGTTGAACTAAAGGAACAGATTCTTCTAATAAAACAGTTTCTATTTCTTCAGTTTCTGTTTTTAATTCTGCTGACTTGATTTCAATATTTTCTAATTGAGTTTCATCTTGTACTGGCTCAGACACTAAGTCAGTATTTTCGCTGTCTTCAATAGCGACAGAGTGGGTTTCTAAGATAATCGTTTCATGATGTAATGGCTGAGACACTGAATCAGTCATCTCATGCTCAAGTTCATCTGTCTCTATTTCTTCAATTGTGAAAGAATAAAGCTCAGAATCAATTTTCTCTGCAATATAATTTTCTGCTAACTCAACAGCTAGTTCAGTATAAGTCTCCTCAGAAATCGATTCTAAAATATTTTTAGGTTCTGTGTCTGGCTCAAAATAATTAGAAGATTGAGTCGGATTTATGATAGGAGAAGTTGTTTCTAAGTGAGGTTTTGGTTCAATAACATCAGCGAGTTGTTCTTCAATCAGATTCAGCGGTTGCTCAGAATGAGAGAAGACGGGAATAAAGATTCCTTGCTCTTGCCATTGGGCTTTCTGTTGAGTGAAAATTCCTGTAAATGCGAGTAACGCAATGGTGATAATTTCCTGGGGATTTTTCTCTAAAGTGTTGACAGAGGTACTCGCTAAGGTACTTAACTGGGGTTGATCCAGCATTTGACCTAGGGTAACAAAGACTGCCATTTGAGTTTTGAATTCTTTCTCTAACTCCAGAGCAATATGGGTTTGATGTGTTAACTTAATCTCATGGAGTAACGTAGAATGATTGACTGAAGCTTGTGTAATTTCTTCTAAAGAATAACCTAATTGTTCTTCTAATTGTTCTACAATAATATGGAGTTGATTAATCGTTCTCTCAGCTTGCCAATGTCCGGTTTCGATCTGTTCGAGTAACGGTAAACGCAGACATTCTAAACCTTGTAATAATAATTCGGGTAAGCTAACTTCTCGATCAGAAGTCGCTGTTTCTTCCAAGGGTGGTAAGATAAATAAATCGCTGACATCATCGGCTAAGGGGTCAGATTCGGGTTCTACCTCCACCACGCTGTCATCCGTCAGAGGCTGGGTGAACTGAATTAACGACTCACTGGCTTGTCCTCCAATCGCGCGATCGCCCGCTAACACCACCTCTCGGCTCGCCCACAGATCTTTGAGGGCAATTTGACCGATTTGACGACAGGCTTGAGGATTGGCTTCTAAGGCTTGTAGAACCGTCTCTGCGATCGCAGTAAATCCAGATAAGCCCAGCATACTCCCTAAAGTTGAGAAGACTTCGGCTTGGGTTCTTAACTCTACCTGAATTTTAGCTTCATCGTCGGCTTTCAATACATTTTCCCAACGTCGTAACCCAGAGGGAACTTCTTCCTCAAACAAAAACGCCGTCATATCCCCTTCCATCGGGACTTCGGGTAATTCTGCCGCTTCTTCTAGAGAATGTCCCAGTTTGGCTTCGAGTTGTGCAAAAATGGGTTTTGAACGGTCAATGGCGGCGGTTTCGTCACAAACTCCTGTTTCAATTTGCTCAATAATTGGCGATCGCAAACAATCATAAGCTTGTAATAATAACTCTTCTAACTCTAAATCAAAAATAGTTTCTTCAGCATATAATGCCCGAATTCCATTTTCTAAGTCATGGGCGATGCATTGAACTCCCATTAACCCCACACAAGCTGCACCCCCTTTAATTGAATGAGCCGCCCGCATTAATTCGTGGAGTTTTTGCATATCATGAACTTGGGATAAACTCATTAATCCCTGTTCTAAAATCTGCAACAATTCAGTAGATTCTTGTACAAAAAATTCGTAAGCCTGATCTTGAGTCTCAATCATCATGATGGGTTATTTGTTGTTGGTTGTTCGTTATCCGTTCTGGGTTAGATATAGCGCGATCGCGCTATAAGGCGCGGATATTTTCAGATCCTGAAACCTTTTCACAGTAAAGCGGTTCCCTGTTCGCGCGTGCGCGAGCGCGCTATATTAGAGTTTGTTGATCATTCGCCATGAATTTTGGGTATAGAACAAATGACGAATGACTCATAACTAATGACAAACCGACTACTTAACCTTAAATTGAGTCACCCCTTGTTGAAGTTGTCCAGCAACCGTTAACAATTCCCCAAAAGAATTAGCCACCGCTGAGGATTTTTCCGAGGTTTGTTGGGCAATGGCAGCCACTTCTTGTACCGTTTGAGACAGCGTCGTGGAGGTGTGGGCTTGAGTTCCCGCAGACTGGGCAATTTGTTGTACCAGTTGTTGGATAGATTGACTCACATTCACCACATCAGTCAGAATTTTCCGAGTTCCTTTAACGTATTTAGTTCCCACCATGACTCGTTTCAAACCCAATTCCATGGCTTTAATCACTTCATCCGTTTCGGTTTGAATTTCTGATACAATCTGCTCAATTTCACGAGTTGCAGTGGCGGACTGTTCGGCTAAAGTTCGGACTTCTGTTGCCACGGTGGCAAACCCTTGTTCTTCTTGGCTGACGCGAGTCGCTTCAACAGAAGCATTTAACGCCAGGATATTGGTCTGGTTAGCAAACTCACTAATTAAGTTCACCACGCGGGAAATTTTGGCTGAGGCTTCCCCTAAGTTTTTCACTTTTCGGGCCGTGGCATACACGGTTTTCTGTACTGCGACAATTCCGGCTACCGTTTGGTTCATCGCCTTATCCCCGGTTTCCAGAATGTCCCCTGCTTGTTGAACCTGAACTTCTGCGGCTTTCGCATTTTCTGCCACTACCTGAATAGAAGCCGTCATCATCTGAATTTGATTCAGGGCGTTGGTAATAGTCTCCGCTTGGCGTTGACTTTCTTCGGATAATTCTTGAATATCCTGTTCACTATCTTGGGCGGTGGTGGCAACAACGTTGGCAGCCGACTGTACCTGTAATACCAACTGCTGTAAGCTTTCAATCGTAGCGTTAAAGAAGTCAGCAACGGTTCCCATTACCCCTTCTGTGACCTGCGCCCGCACGGTTAAGTTCCCATCAAAAGAGTCTTCAATATCCCCGAGGAATGACTCAATTTGAGATTCTAACTGTTCTTTTTGTTGTTGCTGTTCGAGGGAAGCTTCTTCAGCGATACTGCGGGCTTGTTGGACTTGTTCGAGTAATAGCCCTTGTTCGAGGGCGTACCCCATTTGTAACCCCACCTGCTTAAATGTTTCTATTTGTGCTTCTGACCATTCATGAGTGGTTTGACAATGGTGGGTACTGAGTAGGCCATACAATTGTTGGTTAACAAAAATTGGCACAACCAATTTAGCTTTGATTTGCCACGTTTCTAGTGTTTCTTTCAGACTAGAGGGTAACTCGGCTTGATTAATATCAGAAAAAAGCTGAATTTGACCTTTATAAAACGGTTCAACATATTCTGATGGAAAACGCGGTGCTTCCTCCGATAACTCGATAATTCTTACCCAATCTGGTTTAACAGCCTCTGCGATCATTTGACCCATCTCATCGGTATCAAATCGATAGATGACGACGCGATCTGTTTGCATCAGTAACAAAGATTCTTTAACGGTGGTTTCGATAATTTTTTCTGGGTCGAGAGATTGGCGAATGTGGGAACTAATCTGACTAAATAACCGCGCTTGTTCAGCGGCTTGACGTTGTTGTTGTAATAATAAAGATTGATCGATGGCATATCCGACTTGAGTTGAAACCTGGCGAATTAAGTCAATGTCGGTTTCTGTCCACTCCCGAGGGCTAGAACATTGATGGGCAATCAGTAACCCATGCAGTTTTCCGGTTGCCAGAATCGGCGCAATTAAGTTAGCCCGGACTTTAAACGGTTCAAGCTGCTTTAAATAACATTCCGTTAACCCGGCTTTGTAGATATCGTTGATCGCTTTGACTCGACCTTTGAGATAAGGACGAACATAACCTTGAACAAAGCAAGGATCGTAAATTTGCGATCGCAATGACACTGGAATTCCAGAAGAAACCGCCTCAGCCACAATGGTTCCTTTCCAGTTTTCGTCAAACTGGTAAACGAGCGCCCGCTCTACTTGTAATACCTCTTTAAGTTCTTCAACAGTCGTTTGAAAGATATCCTCTTGGTTGAGAGACTCACGAATACTAGAGGTAATTTGGTTCAGGCGGCGGGCTTGTTGAGCGGCGTTGGCTTGTTTTTTCAGTAGAATGAGCTGATCAATGGTTAAACTGATTTGGGTACAGAGTTGCTGAATCAAGTTCACTTCCGCATCTGTCCATTTTCGAGGTTCGGAACATTCATGAATCATTAACTGAGCATACAGTTTACCTTCGGCTAAAATCGGAGCGCTAATATCAGCTTGGATGCTATATTTTTGTAATAGCTCAATGTGACACTCTTCTAAGCCAGATTCTTGTACATTTTCAATGACTGTAATTTGACCCCGTTGGAAGGCTTTGGCATAGTTATCAAATCGACAAAGGTTACATTCTTTTGTACCAATCGAACGACCCATCAGCGAAGGTCTGGCTTTGGATAAAGATTCTGCAACGACAGTACCAATGGAGTTTTTATCAAATTTGTACATGACTACGCGATCGCTGCCTAACAAGACCCGCAACTCATCGACCACATAGTCAAATACCTGATCAACATCATCGAAGTTACGGAGTTTGGTAGTGACTTCGCTTAAAAACCGGGCTTGTTGGGTTGCGGTTTTCTGTCCGACCATCAGATAGGCTTTATCCAACACATACCCCGCTTGCACGGCAATATTACGCACTAAATCGATTTCAAGTTGACTCCACTGACGCGGGGCCTGACATTCATGGGCAATTAACAGGGCTTTGAGCTTTTTACGCACTAAAATGGGTGCGGCAATATAAGCTTTCACTTCCAGCGGTTCGAGTTGCTGAATGTGACAGTCGGTGAGGCCCTCGTTGTAAATATCATTAAAGGCTTTGACCCGTCCACGGCTGTAGGGTTGCACATAGCGTTGAGAAATACAAGGATCTTCTATCCGAGACCCTAAAGTAATGGGCCAGTGGCTATCAACTGATTCGGCAATCACAGTCCCGACCCAGTTTTCATCAAATTCGTAGATGATCACTCGCCCTGCATTTAATGCTAAGCGGGTTTCTTCAACCGTGGCGCTGTGGATATCCTGAATTTCAAAGGATTGACGAATTTGAGCATAAATTTGGTTGAGTTGCTCGACTTGGGCGGCGGTGGCACGTCTTTCTGCCAGGAGTTGGGCTTGATCGACCGCGTAACCCAGTTGTTGGGCGATTTGCCGGAAGAGTTCCACCTCTGAGTCAAGCCACATTCGGGTTGATTCACATTGGTGCGCCATCAATAAGCCGCAGAGGGTATCTTCAACCAGGATAGGAGCAATTAACAGGGATTTGACTTGATATTGGGTGAGTTGGGATAAGTAGGATTGACCCAGAGGACTTTGGTGGAAATTGGGGATGGCCTGGATGCCTCCTTTTTGATAAAACTCGCTGTAACGGGCCACAAAATTCGGATCGTTAATTTTTGTTCCCAGCAACTCAGGCAAGCGCAAGTCGGCTGACTCAGCAACAATGGTGACTTCTCTTTGTGAGTTAAATTGACACACCACAACACGATCTGTTTGTAGGGCAATACGAGCTTCTTCAACGACTGTTTTGAAGATTTCTTGCTCCTCAAGGGATTCTCGCATTCGGGTGGTAATTTGACTTACCAGTTCCGCTCTTTCAGCAGAGGTTCCTTCTGTTTCAATTAAGTTTTGTAGTTGGCTAACCCGTTGTTCAATATTAGACCGCAGAATGGATAATTCTTTAGAAATTGCTGTGGTTTTATCTTTGACTCCGGCGGGTTTAAAAGCGGCAGTTGGGGCTGAGCGGTCGGATTCAACCACAAGAGATTTAACTGGAACGACGATAGAATCATCCATTGGATTGAGATCGGATTGATCTTCCAGTTCAGAGTAAATATTATTGTAAGAGTTATTGTTATTGGAGTTAAAAGAGTTGGAGGGAGAAAAGGGTGTCTTAGTCATGGTGAAAGATGAAATAAAAGTAGGATGACTGGAGTCGTTTAATGCCGGTTATCTGTTGTTTATCAAGTCATAAACAACCAAACGCTTTAACCCATGCAAACGGGGTTAACTCAGAATCTGTTACGAAATTAATGTGTCGGTAGATGCTTAAAAATTAGGTAGGCAGCGGGGACGGAAATCAGAGAATCCGGTTGAAATGAATAAGTCGCTGCTATTTTAGTTTTAATTGCTGAAAAAGAAGTCGAATCAAACGTTAAATTTTTTTTGGTTAATATGGCTTGTTATAGTCGCATAATAAATACTTTTTTTCGACGCTTCATTAAGGATGATATTGGCATTGCTCGACGGGTAGATAAATAAATTACTGAACTAAATGTTGCACCACAGTATCTAAGTCAAGGATGGGCAATTGTTCTCCATTCGGACTATTCCAAATCCCTTTAATACATTCTTGTCGTACTGTCGGTTGTCCGTGAGTACTGGTGGGTAAAAGTTGAGTGATTTCAGCTTTATTGCCCAGAGTTAATTGAGACAACGCTGTATTATTTTTTAGGGGTTGAATGTGTTGCACTTCACAGGACTTTAGTTGACCGACTTGATGAACCAATAGTCCTAATGTTCCACCCTGACATCGAACTTTCAGAATGTTGCAATGAGCTCCTGTTCCCGTGTAAGCCGCTGTAGCCGCATTTTTTTGGGATTGAGATAAAGTCGATGTTGAACTCAATAACGGAGCCGATCCGCTCCAATAACTTAAGTCTACAACCCATAATATCTCTCCTTGCCAGGAACAAACCCCCGCAACTGCCGATGGCATTTCTGGGATGGGTACAATTTCGCTAGCATCTAAGTGAATAATCTCAGCCAGTGCAATGGTCGAGAGTAAGGCTTGGTATTGGGGAGTGAGATAAAAACTGAGATAGTTTTCAGTCCGACTAACAGAGGATTGATGTACCATACAGATTAACTAACTAATCGCTTCAAAGTACTAATGATTTCTTCGCTATTAATGGGTTTAGGAATATAAGCCGATGCCCCTTGCTTCATGCCCCAGTTTTTATCAATTTTACCCGATTTATTCGAGCAAATAATAATCGGCACATTTGCAGTTTTTTCTTGGTTTCTCAGTTCTCGGCACAAACCATATCCACTCTGTCCAGGTAAAACAACATCCATTAAAATGGCATCAAAATTTTGTTGCTGTAACATCACTTTGGCAGCTTCGGCTGTGGTTACACTTAAAACTTGATAGCCAGATTGTTGTAGACAGTTACTCAGGAGTTGAGCTTCTGTAGCACTGTCTTCGACAACAAGCACACTAAACATTAAAAACCTCCACTAATAAGATGATTATGACATTCATTTCTAGGCAATCTGCCTGTTTCTCAGAGTCTGGGTTCACATCACAAATGCCGGGTCAGGGTAGACTCAATATCCCGTCTTGAAGTTCAATTGCTCTGTGCTATTAGGTTCTCTGGGGAAGGGTAAAATTGGACTGGGTAGATATTTCTGTACCATTTTTACCGTTTCATCGGGTTTCGGGGGTTTGCCCAAAAATCCAGAAGCGCCCACTAATTTTGTCCGACTGCGGTCAACGACATTATCCCGACTCGTGAGAATAATCACAGGGGTATTCTGAAACACAGGCGCATTGCGTAAAAATTGACAGACAGTATAGCCATTGGCGTTCGGCATGACTAAATCTAGAAAAATTAAGTCGGGTTTCTGTTTGGCAATTTGGGCTAAGGCTTGTACCGGATCTTGAATGCCGAAAACTTGATAGCCGGCAGGTTCTAAAATCTTTTTCAAGGTTTCCGCAACCACGGGACTATCATCAATACAGGCAATTAAGGGCCGTTTAAAGTCTCCGGATAACACTTGAGGCTTAAATGCAGCGGGAAGTTTAGCAACGGGTTTATTGTCGCTGTCACTTTTGCTTTCGGTTGGGGGATAAGGCAGTAAGGGATCGGGTAAGTCCGGCACCATCCGCAGTTGTACCAGTCCTTTTTTAATCAAAGGCAGTAATGCGCGAGTGACGGCGGTAATGGATTTTCCTAAACGCAGGGAAATATCCCACAGGGTAAACTGACCATTGAGATATTTATCCCAACCGGATAAGGCTTTTGAGTTAATAGACTGTTTTAAGACGGGTGCTAAAGTCGGATTAAAACTATTTAAGCCTGCTGTTTCCCATTGAAAGTGGAGTTGGGAGACTTTGGTTAAGAGTGGCTCAATTTCTGTGTAGGATAAACCCAAGCTAGCGTCTTCTAATGAAGAGGTTTGTTCCGGCTGAGAGACTCTTAGTAAAGTTTCCGTTGTGTAGTTGACACTGTCAAATAAAGAAAATAAGACTTCTAAGGTGACATAGTCAATCACAGTTTTAGCTTGTGCTAAGGTTAGTTTTTCTGTCGCTAAACCTTGTTGTAATAGTTGATATTCCCAAGGCTGATCTGGTTTCGGGGTCAGGGCTGTCGGTTGAATGATCCAATTAGGACAGTTTTTCTTGATGGCTCTATGCCAACGTCTGACGCGATGAAAATCGCTGGTTGCATAGAGTAACCGACCTTGACTAAAGTGAAGTCTTCCCTCTTTGGCATGGGTATCGAAAACGAGATCACCAGTAACCATTTTTTGGCAGAGGGTATTTAATTTTTGTACCATGCTTTCTATTCTGGTGGATTCGGTGGTCAACATCCTATCCTCTTGAGTCCGATGGCAAATACATTCGTAAGTACGATAATCCGGTTTGATCGCTTGAGTATTGATCACGATGATGGGATATTCCTCAACGAGTATTATCCGATTCACGATGACTCAATCCCCGAGGATTACCACAAATAGTATGAAAAGTAGTTGATTCTCTCTTTAAGCACCAACAATCGTTTTGATCAAAGATTGAATCCGAATCTTGACACCCTTAATCGCTTGAAATGGATTAGTAAAATGCTGAATATTTTACTGACTCTGTACGCTATCTCGACACCCTAATCTATGAAAAATTGATTGACTTAGAGCCATGAATTAGGTTTACGCTTTTACCCCACACCCTGAATATCACTGTAAAAAGAGGGGTAAAAAAACCGGATGCATCTTTTTCTTGGAAATTACATAAACCTAATCCTAACTGTTATCCATTATAGCAGCTCATTGCGTAAATTCTCTATCAAGTTTGAGATTTAAGTTACCCGTTTACCGAGGATATTGCTCAGGTGGGATAGAATCTTGTTTCCTATTTCAACTAAACTTAACAATCTTTCAAGATCATGTATTATTTGCTACAATAACACCTTTCATTCACAAGAAGATCAGTTTAGCTTCAAACCGAATCAACTCAGCTTCTACAGATTGACCGAGGCCCTCAACCACGCAACCCATGGTGAGATTTAAATATTATATAGAAGAATATAATGAGTAATATGTTTTGTATTTCGATTTCTGTTTGTTCCCAGAGTGCTCAACGCGAGTCGGGTTAGCAATGGCTAATTTTTTTTAGATCACGATGCAACAATAATACAGCAATCCCATCTAGATTGTAAAAATACTCAGGGTCAACAGAGGCTGAAATCTTATAAAAACTTAACATTAGATCAAAAGACTATCAGATCATACTCTTTCAATCTTAAATACTATTGCTTTCAGCTCAAGCAATGATTTCCGCGACCCTTTCAAATGTACTCTTTAGCTGTCTCCTGACTTTCGCCTTTGTTTAAGCTAGAATACTTCAAACTTTTGGGCGAATACTATTTCTTGATAATATCCGTTTCTCATTTACATCAAGAAACAAGAGGTTTATTTTTCCTAAGTTTAGAATATACTGTCAATTAATAAAATCGGTTTTTTAAACTTTTTTTTCTGCTATGCTTGTCTATTCTTGTATCGATATCTCTCTTGATCCTCATCTAATTAATATAATCTTTAATTTAATTGTTTTCGATTCTATTGGTGATCCAGACAACGGGCTGAGAAAGTGATTCACCTGGGCTCCGGCATCTAATCCGATCACCTTAATGATTAGAACTTTAGCTTATTTCCAGCCCAAATTGGGGGGAGATTTGACTTTCCCAACCTGAGGAAGACGAATCTAAAATAGATTTCTCTACAGCGCTGCACTGATCCGGATAAATCAGTAATTGATCTTTTCAGGTTGACTAATTGAAGGATTTTTTACCTTATCCCTAGCCCCTCTCCAACCTCAGCCCAGGGAAGAGACCATTCGTTCCTCTGATGACCAGGAGAGGGATGGGTGAGTTGACTGACAAGGGTCGGTTTTTTACCATTGAGAAGAGTCGCAAACAGATATATGGCGCAAAGAATTGAAAGGGAGGCTTGAGAGAGGCACAAGTCACATCAACAGGGACTTGATAGCATTCCTCACCATTGATCTCTGGGCTGTCTTCGATGGGTCTGCTTACCGAAGAAAGATAAATAATAAAAATCCCCTACCGGCAAAAGTAGGGGAATATTCAATTGCAACTCAGGGCCATTTGTTCAATTAGACATATTTCTGGAGTCGAGGAACTTATGCATTTTTGCGCTAATTGTTTTAATCTTCATCCAGAGGCAAACCTGTTTTGACTTTCCCTTTACCGAAGTAGCGGCTAAACTGCAGTTCATACACCTCATCTTCATCCTGGGTTTCCACCACCAACTCAGAACGGGGATAACTCACACACAGCAGGGCATAACCTTGACGTTGTAATTCAGGAGACAGTCCCATTGCTTCGGGTTGAGCCAGTGTTCCGGAAATCACTCGCACGGCACAAGCAGTACAAGCCCCATTTCGACAAGAAAATGGCAAGTCTGCGCCTTGGTTTTCAGCACTTTGTAGAATATAGCGATCTTCAGGCACTTGAACACAATAGTCCTGATTTTGTTGGGGATGATGAATTCGGACAGTGTGGTAACGGGACATAGAAATATTAGCGTCAGTTCGTTTAACTGACAATAAATTGTGGCTATTGTGCCATTATATCGGGGTTGGGTTGTTGACACTCCCCGCCGTAAACGGTCGGGGATTCTTGGTTCACAGAAAAAACTTACCCAGACAAATTCACATCAGCCATGGGTAGAGGTTTCGTCTCCCCAAGCTTTAGATCCCGTATGCCCTACGGTACTGAGTCCTAATGAGAGGATATTTCGGGCTGCATTTTCATCTCTGTCTAAGATGCAGCCACACTGACACTTATGAGTTCTGGTACTTAATGCTTTAGTTACTTTCGCTCCACAGTTAGAGCAATTAACAGAAGTATATTGAGGTGGAACGGCAACTGTTATCTTGCCCAACTTGTACCCGAAGTATTCTAACCCGACTCTAAATTGATACCAGCTAGCATCAGTTATCGACTTAGCTAAGTTATGATTTTTCACCATGTTGGCGATTCTCAAGTCTTCATAAGCTACTACATCGTTAGACGTGATTACGCATCGTGCCAACTTGACGGCATGATCTTTACGCTGCCTACTTATCTTAAGATGCTTGATGGCATATCTAATTCTTGCTTTATGATAGTTGTTTGACTGCGGTTTTGCTCCTTTCTTATACTTTCTGGACTTATTGCGATTCAATCGATTGAGTGCTTTTTCACCCCTTCGATCAAACCGAGGGTTTTCAATTTGATTCCCTTTGTCGTCGGTATAGAAATGATTCAAACCTACATCTAGCCCGACCTCAGAAAAAGATGGCTCAATTCTTTCTCGATTGTCAACATCGACTAAAAACTGACAATAATAGCCATCGGCACGCCTCACTATTCGTACCCGCTTGAATTGTTTAATGTTGTACCCATTCAAGTCTCTTGTACCTTTTAGCTTGACCCGACCAATATTATTTTTGTCGGTGAAGGTTATTTGTTTTCTGTTTTCAGACAGCTTCCACCCTGTAGTTTTATATTCGACCGACCGAGAATGCTTCTTGAACTTTGGAAACCCTTCTCTTGGTGCGCGTTCCTTAGCGGCTTGAGAAGCCGCAGGGTCGCACCGCTTTTTGCCAGAGATCTTTTTTTTGCAGTTTTGATAGAAACGAGATATTGCTGCCCAAGCTCGGTCGGCACTCGATTGACGTGCCATTGAGTTGAGCTTGTGAGCAAAAGGATATTCGTCCGCTAGAACTTTGGTGTAGGCACTTAATTGATATTTACCAACACCCTTGTTGTCCATCCAAAACCGCAAGGCTTTGTTTCGGATAAACTGACCCGTTCTAATTGCTTCGTCCATTGCCAAGTATTGCTTTTGCTTGGCGTATATCTTCATCTCTAAAACTAACATGAGATTATGCTACCATACTGGCATAAATAAATCCAACAAATAAAAAGCCGTCGTGAACGACGGGGCTTTAGACCCAAAATTTTCGGTAATTTATTCTCTCACCTATTGCAAAATAGCTTTTACTTTGCTAACATACTTATCTTGTGGGTAAAATTGAAAAAATACCCCCTTGGAGAGGTGGCCGAGCGGTCGAAGGCGCAGCACTGGAAATGCTGTTCAGGGGTGACTCTGACGAGGGTTCGAATCCCTCCCTCTCCGTATTCTTTAAAGTTGAGGCAGCTTTAATAACAGGCCTGCCACAAACCAGTAATACACAGCGACAGGATCAGTATCTAAGGGATACCAGTAAGAGTTGTAGCTGATGATTACGATAAATAGCCAGAAAACAATTCCATATCCCCACAATCGATAATCTTTCAGCCGACGATAGGATTTAAAGCCGTAGAAGGTTAAAGTGGTGACGACGGAAAGAAATGCAATCACTCCCACAGGCCCAATTTCGTATAATAATTTAGGATAATACGCTTCAATTAACCGAGTTTCTCCCAAAGCCCGAGCAGCATTGGTTCCCCGTCCGAGTCCATTTCCCCAAAATCCCTCGTGTTTTTCAGAAGTCCATCCGGCTTGTTCTGTGATAAACTCTTGGGGCGGTGAGGCGTTCCAACGAGAGACTAAACTCTCAAAGCGATCCGTTGCCAGATCAGGAAAGATTAAATATGAACTTCCTAGAACAATTAATCCGGCTAACCCAATAATTAATAGTCGTTTCCAAGCCGCAATATGGCGCGAGGCAATTAATAGCAAAATCACAATTACAGGCACAGCTACCATTGCTGTTCGTTGTCCGCAAAGAATGGCATTGATAAATAATAAACTGAGGCTGACATACCCTAACGTTTGCCATCGTTTTTTAACATCATTGAGGGCAGTGGCGAAGCTAAAAAAGGTACTTGAAATGAGAAACCATGACCATTGCCACGGGGCAACAAATGTACCCGGTAAACGAATAAAGTTTTTTTCAGGAAAGTAACCTAATGCCCCTCCAACCAGGCATTTACGCTGTAGATTGGCTCGGAGTAAGAGGTGATCGGGTAAACCCGTATTATCTAGGCAAACTCCTGTCACAACTAATCCATATTGAATCAGTCCGAGAACACAACAAATGATGGCAAGGGTGACTTGTAAACGGGTAAAGCGATGTAAATCCTGTTGATTGTCAATTAAAGTATACCCACAAACAATTAAGGGAATATATCCCATTAATATTTTGAAGCCAAACATTCCCATGATTAGGGGTTGCTCATTGGGGTTATTACTCAACTGTTGGCCACCATTGACAAAGAATAATGTTCCAAGCGCCATCGCTAACAAAAATATCAGCGGAATTTTCAGTTGAGGCAAAACAATAATTGGTGAATGTTGTTGTTTTAACTGGATTAAAAGTGCTATTAAAGCAGGAAAGTAAAATCCATCTTTGGCAAAATGAAACAAAGGATGGTCATTACCCAGCCAATAGCTTACTGTTCCCGCAAAGGGGAGATACACCAACAGCAGCCAAAGCGCTGTACGAGGGTATTGATAAGATAAAACAATTGCAATCAGCCCCAGGGGAACACCAATAATAATGCTGAATGAAGCACCCGCACCAAATAAGAGAAAACTGATGACTAAGGCAATACCTGTCGCGATCAGCAAGGATAATTGAAACTTGGATTGAGTCTGAGGAGAGGAAACCTCAGCATCATGATTCAACTCCGTGACGGGTTCAAAATTGCTGGGTTGTTGAGTCGGTTTAGACTGGCTTTCAGGAAGTGACATGGAGCTACACTCAGAATCAATCCGGTGGACAGGCAATAAATATTAATTGACTGATCTCATCGTAGCTGATGATTTGGGTTCAATGGATTCAGAAATCTGATCTTGCCTGTTTAAATAAAGGAATTAACAGTCATGAGTCTATCTTTATCCGATTGAATCAGATTCAACACCAGTAAGTTATCTTCTACGATTTATCAGGCATTGTCTATGGCATATGTGTATATCGCCCTAGCAACTGATCGCTTCCCCAAACCCAATTCTATTGATCTTTGAACTTTTTAAAGGCTAAAGTGACATTATGTCCGCCAAAACCAAAAGAATTAGATAATGCCACTTCTACGGTTTGCTCACGGCTTTCGTTGGGAATATAATCTAAATCACAATCGGGATCGGGATTTTCATAATTAATGGTCGGTGGAACTCGATCATTTGCGATCGCCATTACCGATGCCACTGCTTCAATGCCGCCGGAACCTCCCAGTAAATGACCCGTCATTGATTTAGTCGAACTGATACTAATTTGATGAGCGTGTTCCCCTAAAGCGCGTTTAATGGCTGCTGTTTCAGTTGAATCATTCATCGGTGTACTCGTGCCGTGAGCATTGACATAACTGACTTGTTCTGGGGTTAAATTGCCGTCTTTGAGGGCTAAAGACATGGCACGAGCGGCTCCCACTCCCCCTGGAACCGGAGAAGTCATATGATAAGCATCGCAAGTCATGCCATAACCGACAATTTCTGCATAAATTCGAGCGCCGCGACTGAGGGCATATTCCAACTCTTCTAAAATTAAAATTCCTGACCCTTCTCCCATGACAAACCCATCGCGATCTTTATCAAACGGCCGACTCGCATGGCTGGGGTCATCGTTACGGGTAGACAAGGCTTGAGCTGAGGCAAAGCCAGCATAGGAGAGGGGAGTCACAGCCGCTTCTGCACCCCCACAAATCATCGCTTGAGCGTAACCCCGTTGAATTAAACGAAAGGCATCTCCAACGGCATTAGAACCCGCTGCACAGGCGGTCACGGGGCAGGAATTCGGCCCTTTTGCCCCGGTATGAATCGCCGTTAGTCCTGCTGCCATATTCGCAATCATCGTCGGGATGGTAAACGGACTGACTCGTGACGGCCCACGGGTGAGGAGAACTTCCTGTTGATCTTCTAAAACTTTTAAACCCCCAATGCCTGTCCCAATCATGACTCCAACCTGTTCGGCGTTGAGATCATCAATCACAAATTTAGCATCGGCGATCGCCTGTTTACTGGCCGATACCGCAAGCTGAGCAAACCGGTCCATGCGCTTGGCTTCTTTGCGTGTGATATACTCACATGGGTCAAATCCCTTGACTTCTCCTGCAATCTGACATTTATGTCGAGACGCATCAAATAATGTAATGGTGTCAATTCCATTACGTCCACTCATCAACCCTTCCCAATATTCAGGGACTGTATTTCCGATGGGAGTGATTGCACCTAAACCTGTGACAACAACACGCTTGTGGTTCATATTAGTCATGATTTTCGTTTCGAGCAGTTAACCACCTAAAATTTAATAGGAATAGATCACGTTAGAGATTGAGATAACCGTTGAATATTGTGATAGTCTCACACCTTTTTATCTTTATCATTGAGCTGTGAGTTTACTCTTATTGCCTACGACAATCCTAGAAGATAATAGTATAATATATTTTATTAATCACCCACTCTAATTCCATTGAAACTGTTACAATTTTTAAAACATTTGACCCATAAGATCAACTCACAGATCCATCTGAATCCATACTAAATTTATTTTTGTTAAAATCAATTCTTCACCTCATCTCAAAAATAATGATACTGAGTCAGCGGCATTTTCAAGGTGGATCTGACTCATGATAGGAAAAGTCCGTTAAACATTACTCACCTGAACAGATTAATACAGATTTTATACTTTGATCCACCATTATTTTATTTTTCAGCAACGATATTAAGCTTTTGCTGCCGTTTCTTGTTCGATATAATCAACCGCTGCTTGAACCGTTGAAATCTTCTCAGCCGCTTCATCTGGAATTTCGATATCAAACTTTTCTTCTAAAGCCATCACCAACTCTACAACATCAAGAGAATCTGCACCGAGATCCTCTGTAAAGTTGGCTTCAGGTTTTACCTCTGCTTGATCAACTTCTAGTTGATCGACAACAATTGATTTCACATCCTCGAAAATATTTGCACTCATGTCCTTTTGTTTTCCTATTGAAATATCGCGTTTATCATCATATCCGATCTGGGGGACATGACGGTAACGATTTTTGAGATTTGTCATTGAGATA
>CAYSWY010000002.1:0-307100 GCA_964434975.1 uncultured Lyngbya sp. | reverse complement strand
GCGAGACAGCGAGACAGCGAGACAGCGAGACAGCGAGACAGCGAGACAGCGAGACAGCGAGACTGCGAGACTGCGAGACTGCGAGACTGCGAGACTGCGAGTCAGAAGTTAGGAGTCAGAAGTTAGGAGTTAGGATTTTTGATAATTCTATTGCCTATTGCAAGAGTGCCTACTTGCCTTCTTCCCCCTGTTCCCCGTTAAGCGTTCCTTAGAAAGGACAAATAACCAAATCATTGCATTCGATCTAATGTGCGATATTGAATAGCTTCTGCGACGTGAGAGGCTTGAAGATTAGGAGACTCCGCCAAATCTGCAATGGTTCTGGCCACCTTTAAAATGCGATCGCTTGCCCTTGCGGATAATCCTAACTTACGAATTGCCCCTTCGAGTAATTGACGGGTAGTCTCGTCGAGTTGACACCATTGTTGAATATGACGGCTTTGCATTTGGGCATTACATTGTAATAGTGATTCTGCTTTAAACCGTTGATTCGCGATCGCCCGCCCCAGTTTAACTCGTTTTGCAATAATATCAGAACTTTCTGCGGTAGAATTTTGAGTAATTTCTTCGGGTTTCAGGCGGTTAACGGCCACTTGTAAATCAATTCGATCCATCAATGGCCCGGATAACTTCGCCCAATATTGTTGTCGTTGCCGAGGCGAACAGGTGCAAGATTGAATCGGATCGCCGAAATACCCACAGGGACAGGGATTCGTACTGGCGACTAAGGTAAATTGCGCCGGGAAAACCACCGACTGACGAGTCCGAGTGACGGTAACAAAGCCATCTTCTAAGGGTTGCCGCAGAAATTCTAAGACATTGCGCTTAAATTCGGTTAACTCATCGAGAAATAATACGCCGTGATGGGCGAGGGAAATTTCACCCGGTTTAGGATAACTGCCACCCCCCACTAAAGACGGCCCCGACGCGGAATGATGGGGAGTCCGAAACGGGCGATGATGGACTAAAGTACCGCGATTTTTGAGTAACCCGGCTACAGAATGAATGCGCGTGACATCTAAGGCTTCTGTAAAGGATAACGGCGGTAAAATTCCCGGTAAACGGCGGGCTAACATGGTTTTTCCACTTCCTGGGGGCCCGACAAAAATTAAGTTATGTCCTCCTGTTGCCGCAATTTCTAACGCCCGTCTGGCATGAACTTGTCCTTTAACGTCTTTTAAGTCTAAATGAGTTTGTTGAGTTTGAGAGAGAATATCGCTTTGCGTTAAATTAATCGGTTGATAAGCATCAGAATTATTCAAAAAGTCTGTGACTTCAAAAATTGTCTTAAACCCATACACTGAGATCCCTTTCACCACCGCCGCTTCTTGGGCATTATCAGCCGGAACAATTAACCCTTGAATCCCCATTTGTTCGCAAGCCGCAGCAATGGGTAAAACCCCAGTAACCGGGCGTAAACTGCCATCTAGAGAGACTTCTCCGAGGAATAGAAAATCGCCTAATAATTCCGGATCAACTTGTTCAGAAGCGGCTAAAATTCCGATACTAATGGGCAGATCAAAACTGGGGCCTTCTTTGCGTAAATCTGCTGGGGTTAAATTAATCACAATACTCCGCATCGGAAAGCTATAGCCTGCGTTTTTTAAGGTGGCTTTGACCCGTTCTCGGGATTCTTGAACCGCAGCATCCGGTAAACCCAATACTACAATTTTAGGTAATCCGCCGGAAATATCCACCTCAACCCCAACTTTAACCGCATCAATTCCAATAATTGCCGCACTCCAAACCCTGGCTAACATAAACTGTTATTTTTACTAAGTCATTCTTTTTCATCTTAAGCCTAATTTTTCGGATGACCAATCAGGCGCGATCGCTCTTTTTAAAAAAGCAATTAACAACAGCGAATTCTATCAATAAAAGTATAGTATTGCTATCGATATAAAAACTGATATCTAGACTATTTTTATATATATAACTACTCATTTATTCAATAAACATTGATTGATTAAATAGATGAAGTTGAGCCAAATTGACGAGACAAACATAAAGTGAGTTATATTTTCTGTAAAGCTAGTGTTTTTTATCTCACTAGATTGTTTAATGTATAAAATACAACATTAAATGACAGTAAAGCTGCTATAAGCCCGATAAATCATTAAATCGCTGATTATATTATCGGGTTTTCTACGTGATTATACTGAGATATTGAATTTTTTTAAAATTAAAGCTTTTGTAAAATTAGTGACATTTCTGTTTTTCGGCTTGACTCTCTCAAGCAATATTCCTAATGTATGTGTACATCAACTGAAATGAATGCGTCAGGGATTGCAAATTCTTTCAGAGACATCAGGAACATCAGGGGAAGCTCAAAATTTACTTCAACTTTTTAAGTGGTTTTGGGTGCTAGAGCAGTATGCAATTCGTTTATTAATATTATTAATATCTTCAGGTCACGGATGCATCTTTGCTGTTTAAATTCGATTAAATATTCAGACAGGCTCATGTCAGCCGCCCTCAATACAATCGACTGAAACACCCGCTCTTCGGCGCAACTCCTACCCCAAAAAGGGAGAGGTTCAGCGGGCTGAAATCAGGACAGTTTTTGTATCAATTAAATCCTCAAAAAAACAATAAGTTCTAGGTAATTTTAATGGCAACAATTAACGTAACGACTTTTAACGACGAAAACAACGGTACTGGAGATATCTCCCTGCGAGAAGCTATTATCGAGGCGAACAGCAACGCAGAAGTCGATACCATCAACCTACCCGCTGGAACTTATACCCTCAATATTGCGGGTCAAGGAGAAGATGCAGCAGCCACCGGAGACTTAGATATTCTAGACGATGGGGGGAATGCTTTAACCATTATTGGTGAGGGTCTTGGGTCAACCACAATTGATGCTAATGGCATTGACCGGGTATTTGATGTGCGACCAGGTGCTAACTTAAGTGTTTCTGAGTTGACTGTTACAGGAGGACAAACCCCATTATCTGGTGCTTTTATAGACCAAGCAGGGGCTGGTTTTCTAGTCAATGAAGCCACTCTGAGTGTGAGCAATAGCAGCATTAGTGGGAATAGTTCTAATAGTGATGGCGGGGGCATTTTCAGCGACGAGAGTACAGTCAATATGACCGACAGCACCATTAGTGATAATAGTGCTAGTTTTGGCGGGGGCATTTTCAGCGACGAGAGCATAGTCAATATTACCGGCAGCACCATTAGTGACAATAGTTCTAATAGTGATGGCGGGGGCATTTTCAACCTTGATAGCACAGTCGATATTACCGATAGCAGCATTAGTGGTAATAGTGCTAGTTTTGGCGGGGGCATTTACAGCAGCGATAGCACAGTCAATATGACCGACAGCACCATTAGTGGCAATAGTGCTAGTGCTGGCGGGGGTATTTACAACTCTGGAAGTACAGTCGATGTTAGCAATAGCACCATTAGTGACAATAGTGCTGAGCGTTATGGTGGCGGGATTGGCAGCGACGATAGTATAGTCGATATTACAGGCAGCACCATTAGCGGTAATAGTGCGGCGCAGGGCGGGGGCATTTACAGCTTCTACGACACAGTCAATATGACCGACAGCACCATTAGTGGTAATAGTGCGGCGGATGATGGCGGGGGCATTTTCAGCAGCGATAGCACAGTCAATATTAGCAATAGCAGTATTATTGACAATAGTGCTAGTTTTGGCGGGGGCATTTACAGCAGCGATAGCACAGCCAATATTACGGGCAGCACCATTATTGACAATAGTGCTAGTGCTGGCGGGGGCATGTTCAACGACTATAGTACAGTCATCCATATTACCGACAGCACCATTAGTGGCAATAGTGCTGAAGTTGAAGGCGGGGGCATTTTAAACCAGCGAAGCACAGCCGATATTACGGATAGCACCATTAGTGGCAATAGTGCAGCGCAGGGCGGGGGCATTAACAACGTTGAAAGCACAGTCGATATTACGGGCAGCACCATTAGTGACAATAGTGCTTCTAGTGCTGGCGGCATTTTCAACAACTTCAGTACAGTCAATATTATCGACAGCAGTATTAGTGGCAATAGTGCTGAAGTTGAAGGCGGGGGCATTTTAAACAACCGAGGCACAGCCAATATTACGGGCACCACCATTAGTGATAATAGTGCTGCTAATTCTAATGGCGGGGGCATTTTCAACTACTTCAGCACAGCCAATGTTACCGACAGCACCATTAGTGGCAATAGTGCTGAAGTTGAAGGCGGGGGCATTTTAAACAACCAAAGCACAGTCAATATTACGGGCAGCACCATCAGTGACAATAGTGCTTTTGCTATCGGGGGCGTTGGAAACATTCAAAGTACAGCCGATATTACGGGCACCACCATTAGTGGTAATAGTGCTAATTATGGCGGGGGCATTTTAAACTCGGGAAGCACAGTCGATATTACCGACAGCACCATTAGTGGTAATAGTGCTAGTTTTGGCGGTGGTATTATAAATGTCTTAAGCACAGCCGATGTTAGCAATAGCACCATTAGTGATAATAGTGCTGAACTTGTTGGCGGGGGCATCTTCAACGAAAATAGTACAGCCAATATTACGGGCAGCACCATTAGTGCTAATAGTGCTAGTGCTGGCGGGGGCATGTTCAACGACAATAGTACAGCCAATATTACGGGCAGCACCATTAGTGATAATAGTGCTAATTCTAATGCCGGGGGCATTTTCAACCTTGAAAGCACAGCCAATATTACGGGCAGCACCATTAGTGCTAATAGTGCTAGTGCTGGCGGGGGCATTTTAAACGTTGAAAGCACAGCCAATATTACGGGCAGCACCATTAGTGGCAATAGTGCTGAAGTTCAGGGCGGGGGTGTTATAAACTTTCAAGGCACAGCCAATATTACGAACAGCACCATCACTGAGAATATTGCCTCAACGGGTAGTGGAGTATCAAGTTACGGAAACAGTCTCACCTCCACCACTGTAACCTCCAGCATTATTTCTGGGAATACAGGTGGGGGAGCTGATGTAGAACTTGAAGAACCGGACGATTCAACTATTACTGATAGCTTTATTAGTAATGGTAACAATCTGCTAGGTATTGTTGGTACGAATGTCAATGCCTTTAGTCAGCCCACAGATATGACTGGAGTGACTGACCCGCTGCTGGGGCCGTTACAGGATAATGGTGGCCCGACTGAAACTCACGCATTACTCCCTGGTAGTCCGGCTATTAACGCAGGCAGCAACCCTCTAGGATTAACCACAGACCAACGGGGTACTGGGTTTGACCGTGAAGTTGAACAAACTGATATTGGTGCGCTAGAACTTCAGCAACTCCCGGATATTGATATCGAGAAATTCACCAATGGTGTTGATGCCGATACCTTAGATAACGCCGCAACCGTTGCTGCCGGAGACACCGTCACCTGGACCTATGAAGTTACCAATACGGGTGAGGTTCCCTTCGACTTTGATGAGATTGAAGTCAGTGACGACCAAGGGGTGATGCCTGTTCTCGATACTAGCACTGATGAGGGTAGTGATAATATCCTTTCTCCCGGTGAAACCTGGACTTACAGCGCCAGTGATACGGCTGAAAACCTCAACGAAGTTATCGACTTTGAACAATTCAGCGCCGGAGACCAAGGTGCTACAATTAATGCTGGCTTGTCTGGTGTGAGTATCTCCACTGACTGGCGTGAAGGTCTGATGATATTCGACTCTGCCAACCCCACGGGTGACCCAGACGATGATTTAGGAACGGCTAACGAAGACTTTGGCGGCCCTGGTAGCGGCTTTGGTGGTGAAGCGGGTAAACCCGGAGAAAACAGTATTCCTCAAAGCCAGATATTGATTCTGTCTCAAGATGGTGACCCCACTGACCCGAATGACAATCGTGAAGGCGGTACAATTACCTTTGATTGGGATAGTCCTGTGCGCCTCAATCAAATTGGTATCCTCGATATTGATACCTACGAAGACGGCAGTACAGTCACCACCTTCGATATTAGCGGTAATGTGATTGATACTTATGACCTGCAAACCTTAGGTGACAACAGCTTCCAGATTGTCTCGATGGATGATATTGATGTCAGTCGGATGGAAGTCTTCTTTAGTGGAAGTGCTGCCATCACTGAAATTGACTTTGATAATGCCTATCAAAATATCGGTACTGTGACCATTGAAGGACTCAGCGACAATGACTCGAGTTCTTACTTCAATCCTTTTGTTGGGCCGAAAAATCCTGCACCTCAAGGCGATACGACTAATCCTCCTTCTCCACAACCCGGTGGTAGCGTTGGTTTCTTGGAAGCTGAAGATATGTTACTCAACGACTACGAAGTTGAACTTCAGGATTTTGCTTCCGGTGGTCAACTCATTAGCCTTGAGGGGACTCAAGGCAGTGCTTCAACGACCTTTGATGGGGATGCTGGCGATTATACCTTAAGTGTCAATGCTTTTGATGAAATTGACGGAGAATCTAGCCTGAAAGTGTTAGTTAATGGTGTTGAAGTCGGAGAACAAATCCTCGACCAAAACTTAGGCGGGACTCGCGCTACTGCTAACAACTTAGTCAGTAAGACTTTTGACCTCAGCCTCGAACCGGGTGATACTATCGAAATTCAAGGTGAAAAACAGGCTCGAGAACGGGTACGGTTTGATTCAATTATCCTCACTCCTGCATCGGTTAATTTAGTCAGCAGCACTCCGAAAGATGAACTGCTATCGGGGGGTTCGGATGCTGATTTGTTCAGCTTTACGGCTCCGGCGGGTGATGATATCATTCAACACTTTGAACAAGGTATGGATCAATTATTACTTAATGTTGAGTCTGTTGATTCTTTCGATGATTTGGATATCACTTCACAGGGTTCTAATACAATTGTCTCTTTCCCCGAATTGTCAGGCAGTATCACCCTTGAAGGAGTAAGTTCTTTAACCTCAGATGATGTTCTCTTCAGTAATTCAAATATTCTGTAAGCATTGCTGAACTGAGAAAATACAATATTACTGAGATTGCTAATAGGGGCGTGGAAAATACAATCTACCCCCTATTTATTTCAGTTTGTATCACCATGAGTGAAAAATAAGATAGTTTTAATTGTGGATGTTGACTTAATCCGTGATATATTTTCTGTTGGGGTAAAGTTGCCCATTCGACAATACTGGCTTGTTCAAGTAAGTTAAATTGTTGTAAAATATCCCAAACTTGCGAATAAACTGAAGTGACTTTCATTAAGACTAATATATCGGTTTGCTTTATAATATTTTCCAGTTGTTCAATATGATAAAGTGCGGGTAAAATTGTTAACTTTTGACGACGAACTGTTAAAGGAATTCCTAAATTTGCTACCGCAGCTAAAGGAGAACAAACCCCCGGAATTGACTGTATTTTTGCCTCTGGATAGAATTGTTGTAAAGTTTGCGCTAGATAAGTAAACGTGCTATAAAAACTCACATCTCCTTCACAAGCAAATACCACATCTGTTCCTTGCTGTAAATAAGATGCAACAATTTTGGCGGCTTTTTGCCAAGCTTGAGTTAACTCAGTATCATCCTGAACATAGGGAAAATGTAGAGAGAGTTGTTGTTGTTGCGGACTCAGCCACTGAGAAATAATTCCTTCAGCAATACCGGGTTTGCCGTGAAGTCCTGCCGGAAACGCCACCACGGGAGTTTGTTTGAGTAAATTTACGCCTTTAAAGGTAATTAATTCTGGGTCACCGGGGCCGACGCTAACACCGTAGAGAGTACCCCAAATTGTGGTAGAAGACATTCAAATCAGTAAAAGATGAACTTGTTCATTATAGGTTTTCTCCGCTTCGATGGGCATCTTCAGTTATGTATCCCTGCTGAGAGTACGATATTTACCAAAGCTTCACACGGAGTCGAATATTATCAGCTTTCATATAAAGTTTGTGTAAAATATTTCAAATAATCCTGATTGTTAATCCCTTTTTAACTTGAAGACGGTAACTTATAAATAGTGTATTCTCATAGCGAATAGCTGCTCTCAACCACTTGCTTAAACAAGAGTTTATATCTCGGACTTTAAAGTGAGTTAATGGGTCTGTGTTCGTTTAATTTTTAATGTTTGATTTTTCTGATTAAACGCGCTTTATGGGCTGTTTTTACTAGCAAACAAGCCTGATAACCTGAGAATACATCATTCTATTAATGTAAAACCGTGCATTAATATCCTATTAATTTTTTAGCAAGCAACTCCTAATACTTTAACTTTGGGAGTTATTAAACTGTGTTTTTGCTGTAGAGATTGAGAACATTAGATCTACAATTAAGCTCTTTGCTTTTCTCATAATCAATCAATATCGAATCAAATGATGTTGATCGGGATGAAAGGACGGGTTTAACAGTAGGTCATACTACCCCACTAAAACTATGGAACAGTCAATTCAACTTACCCCAATTGGGAGATATTCTACTGGAATTTTTGACGGAGGTGCAGCCGAAATTCCAGCATTTGATCCCATTTCTCAACGCTTATTTGTCACCAATGGTGATACTGGAAATATTGATGTTTTAAATTTTAGTAATCCCAGTAACCCGATTAAAATTAATGAAATAGATCTCTCAGATTTTGGAGTCGGTGCCAATAGTGTTGCGACAAATAATGGGATTGTTGTTACAGCAGTAGAAGCAGAAGATGGATTAACGCCAGGTCAAGCTGTTTTCTTTGACACAGACGGCAATATCCTCAACGCTGTCACGGTCGGGGTTTTACCCGATATGATTACCTTTACCCCCGATGGCAGTCAGGTCGTTGTTGCCAACGAAGCCGAACCCACAGAGGAAGGGAATCCTGAAGGATCTGTTAGTATTATTAATGTCTTAAATGGCGTTGAAAACCTAACTCAAGCAGATGTTTCTACGGCTGATTTTAGTGAATTTAATGGGCAAGAAGCAGAACTCATTAGTCGGGGTGTTCGTTTATTTCCTGATACTCCAGCCGGACAAGATTTAGAACCAGAATTTATTGCGGTTTCTCCCGATAGTCAAACTGCTTTTGTTACGTTACAAGAAAATAATACTGTTGCAAAGATTGATTTAACTACCGCTGAAATTATTGAGTTACAACCTTTAGGTTTAAAAGATTTTAGCCAAGGTTTACCGGAATTAACTCAATATCCTTGGGATCTTAGCGGCGAAGTATTAGGAACCACTCCAGCCGGACAAGAGATTTTACTCGGGGGAATATCGGGTTTATTCTTTGAAGGAATAGATGAAAACGGTAACTTAGAATTCATCGCCACTCCTGACCGTGGCCCCAACGGTGACCCCACAGATGTTGATGGTGACGGTTTGAATGAACGTCCCTTTGCCTTACCCGACTATCAACCTCGTTTTGTTCGGTTTAACCTCGATCAAGAGAGTGGTGAAATTGATATCACGGACCAAATTTTCTTGACTCGTAATGCAGGCGGAATTTTACTGCCTTTAACCGGACTACCTAATTTGCAAGCCGCAGAAGCGGGAACGGCTTATACTGATGAAGAACCCGTTGACTTGTTCGGTAACCCCTTAGAAAATGATCCGTTTGGGGCCGATATGGAATCGGTAATTGTCGCCCCAGATGGTACATTTTGGAGTAGTGATGAATATCGTCCGGCGATCTATCATTTTGATCAAGATGGGATTTTAATTGATCGGTTTATCCCGGAAGGAACCGCTGAAGCAGCCGGAAGAACAGAAGGCTTTTTTGGCAGTGAGACTTTACCGGAAGTTTATGCCCAACGCCGTTCTAATCGCGGATTTGAAGGAATGGCCTATGATACAGATAATGATAAACTGTATGCATGGATTCAAAGTCCGATTGATAACCCGGATGTTTCTAATGCTGAAGCGGCAGAACTGGGGGAACGAAGTGATTTTAACTCCCGTAATTCTCAAGTTATTAGAATTTTAGAATTCGATCCCACTACAGAAGAACCCACCGGAGAATATGTTTATTTCCTCGAAGGATCACCCGGTGTTGATAAAATAGGGGATGCGGTTTATCAGGGTGATGGCAAATTTTATGTCATTGAACGGGACTCTGGAACCACTGCAACGGCTGAGAAATTTATCTTTGAAATAGACTTAACTGGCGCAACCAATATCCTGGGAACGGAGTTATCTGAAGCCACCGATGAGAATGCTTTAGAACAAATGACCCCAGATGAGTTAGCCGCCATGGGAGTTGAAGCGGTTGATAAAACTAAAGTTGTTAATTTACCCAGTATTGGGTATTTAGCTGGAGATAAACCAGAAGGGTTAGCTTTATTACCGGATGGATCTTTAGCGGTTATTAATGATAATGACTTTGGCTTATTAGACGAAGATATTCCCGTTGATGGATCGGTTCCTTTTAACCCTGACCCGACTCAAACGGTTCTCGGTATTATTGAGTTTAACGGTTCTAACGGACTTGATGCCAGTAATAGAGATGACGGTATTAATATTCAAAACTGGCCCGTTTTTGGGATGTATCAACCCGATGCGATCGCCAGTTACGAAGTCGATGGTCAAATTTATTATGTCACAGCCAACGAAGGAGATAGCCGCGACGAAGAAGAACGTATTGCCGATCTTGAACTTGATCCAATTGCTTTCCCCAATGCCGAAGAACTTCAACTGGAAGAAAACCTCGGTCGTTTAGAAGTTTCTCCGTTTAATGGCGATCTTGATAATGATGGCGACTTCGATCAACTCTGGAGTTATGGCGCTAGATCGGTTTCTATTTGGGATGAAAATGGTAATTTAGTGTTTGATAGCGGCGATGAAATTGCCCAAATTACTGCTAATGCATTTCCCGATAACTTTAACGCCACTAACGACGAGAATAACTTTGATAACCGCAGTGACGATAAAGGGGCCGAACCTGAAGGGGTAACTATTGGCGTAGTAGATGATAAAACCTACGCTTTTGTCGGGTTAGAACGCATCGGCGGTGTTGTGGTTTATGATATTAGCGATCCAGCAGCGGCTGAATTTGTTGACTATGTCAACCCCCGTGACTTCTCCGTAGAATTCGATCTCAATGAAGAAGAAGATCCCGACCCCACCGACGAACAATTAGCCGCTGTGGGCGACTTAGGGCCAGAAGGGTTAACCTTTATCAACGCTGAAGATAGTCCTACCGGACGACCTATTTTAATGGTTAGCAATGAAGTCAGCGGAACAACTACTGCTTATGACTTTGGTTCAACTCCGGTTGAAGGAACAGATGATGCGGATGAATTAGTGGGTAGTGATGCCAATGACTTAATTCTTGCTAAGGCAGGAAATGATATCGTTGCTGGACAACTGGGTGATGATGTGATCTTCGGCAGTGAGGATGATGATATTCTTCGAGGGGATGACAATAGTCGATCTTCGGGGGGTACTGTTGGCGGGGATGATGTGATCTTCGGCGGTTTAGGAAATGACCGTATTGGCGGTAAAGGCGGCAACGACGAACTTTATGGCGATGAAGGAGATGATATTCTTTTCGGGGATGATGGTGATGATATTCTCCGAGGCGGCTTAGGAATGGATGTTCTCACAGGAGATAACTCATCCGGTGGTAGCGGTATTGATACCTTCATTTTAGCCCCTGGCGAAGGAACAGACACGATCGCGGACTTTGAAGTTGAGGTTGATTTTATTGGGTTAGCTGATGGTTTAACCTTCGATCAAATTACTCTCAGTCAAACTAATTTAGATGTGGCGATCGCTGCCAATGGAGAAGTATTAGCGTTAGCTAAACTACAAACTGTTGATGCTTTTTCTGAGTCTAATTTCACAACGATTTAATCATATTTTGTGATTAAACAGTAGAGGAAAGAATTGTAGGGTGCGTCTTTCGGGCGCACCTTATTTATTGTTTACTCAAAAAAATAGTGCTATGTAGCAAGGTTGCACTGGTAATATTTATAATTCGTAGAAACGTTATATATAACCTCTCTACCCAGAATTACTAGAAACCTGATATTCAAAGCATTTCTCCCTACCGCTACCCGTTAACTATTACAAGAACATACAGCGTTATGAGATAAGACTTTCTTCGTACTTTTATCTATCTGAGGCTGAGTTTTGATGGTGTCTGACGAATGCAAAGAAATCGGTAATTCAATTACAAATTTTGTCCCTTTATTCACCCGAGAAACAAAGCTTAACCGACCCTCATGTTCTTTCGTAATCACTTGATGACTGACAGATAAGCCCATTCCTATTTTTTTATCGGCTAATTTTGTCGTAAAAAATGGCTCATAGACTTGCGATTTTATTTCTTGTGGTATACCGACTCCATTATCAGCAATACGAATAGCAATTCGATGATGATCTAAAGTTGTTGTAGATATTTTAATGATTTTTATCTTAACTGAATGTTGTTGCAATGCATCAATGGCATTATCCAGTAAATATAGAAAAACTTGGTTTAACTGTTTAGGATAGCATTCCACCAAAGGCAGATCATGATAATCACGAATGATATTAATTTTAGGAGTATCAGCGGTTGCATTAAGTCGATATTGTAAAATACTTAAGACATTCTCAATGGCATCATTAATATTGATCTTTTTAATATGGGATTCATCTAATCGGGAAAACTTACGAAGAGAAAGAATAATATCTTTAATTCGGCTAATGCCGATATTAGTTGATTCTAGTAATTTAATAATATCTTCTTCAACAAATTCTAAATCGCTATTTTCTAGTACATCTTGTACGATTTCAGGCGGGTTGGGACAATGCTTTTTATAACTGTGAATAACATTTAAAAGATCTTGAGTATATTCGTTCAGATGATAAAGATTACCGCCAATAAAGGCAGCAGGATTGTTGATTTCATGAGCCATACCCGCCACCATCTGGCTAAGAGAAGACATTTTTTCACTATGAATTAATTGGGCTTGAGTTTCTTTTAAATGGCGTAACTTTAGTCTTAATTCCATCTGGGAAATCACTTGTCGTCCCAGAGTTTGTAAGGATTCTAACTGTTCAGAAGTTAAGTCTCTAGGCACTCGGTCAATCACACATAATGTTCCTAAAGCATGACCACTTGGGGTAACTAAAGGAGTTCCCGCATAGAAGCGAATATTCGGGTCAGAAGCCACTAAAGGATTATCTGCAAATCGTTCATCTTCTAGGGCATTTGGTATTACTAAAGGTTGATCGGGTTTGTTGATAGCATGGGCGCAGAATGCCAGTTCTCTGGGTGTTTCATTGGCATCTATACCGACTTTTGATTTAAACCATTGACGATTTTGATCGACTAAACTGACTAAAGCAATGGGTGTGCCGCAGATATAACTGGCTAATTTTGCTAAATCATCATAAGCCTCTTCTGCCGCAGTATCTAAAATATCATACTCTTGTAAGGCTCGTATTCGTTCTGACTCATTTTTAGGAAGTTGTGGTTTTTGCATATGAATTACTTGCTATAGGTTGAATCGCCTATCTACAATTAAGATGGATAAATAGATAGGGATATTTGCTCTTAATTATAACAATTAAAATTATAATAATTATGAGTGCTGTATGAGAAGAAACAAGAATTTACTATTTTTTAACTGTTAACTCCCTACAAAATCTCTTCATTCACTATATTGGTTATCAACATAGAAGAGGTTAAAAAGTCAGATTCAAATGCACCAATATCAGCAATTCCTTGTTGAACTCGCGCTTCACCGCGTTGATCTGTGATTAATTCTAAAGGATTACTTCCTGTATTAATTGCAGGACTACCGAATAGAATTGCCTGAGTTTCAGTGAATCCCCCATTATCTTGTAACGGCCCTAAAAGGGGATCAATCGGATTCTCAGTAGTTCCCACAATATCACCTGTTACTCCATCAATAAAACCAGTTGTACCATCCCCATTGCCAATTAAATTATTACCATTGGATATAAAATTACTTCCCGTAATATCATCATCGTCTTCATTGCCTGCAATAATTGTACTGGTGACTCTCACTCCACTGTTGATTCTAATGCTATTAATCCCACTACCATTATCGGCTTGATTATTACTAATAGTACTATTATTAATATTCAGTGAACCGTAGAATTCATTATTAATACCGCCCCCATTCTCACTGGCACGATTCCCACTAATGGTGCTATTTTGAATATTAAGAACACCATAAAAGTTATCAATTCCGCCACCATCGTCACCCGCCCGATTATCATTAATGGTACTATTACTAATGGTAGTTACTTGATTGATCGTACTAATACCACCACCATTGCCACTCGCCTGATTATCGCTAATAGTAGTACCGTCAACGCCTAATCCCCCGATATTAGTATAAATACCGCCGCCTCTATAATCGGCACGATTATCACTGATAATACTATTGCTAACACTAACTGAACCATAGCCAATAAACACACCACCCCCATCGTCATTGGCGCGATTATCATCAATTGTGCTATTGCTTAAATACCCAAAACTATTATAGTAATGAATCCCTCCACCTTGGAAAGCGGTATTACCTGTAATGGTACTATCGCTGATAGAGGCTGTAGCAAAGCGGTGGTAAACGCCGCCCCCATTTTCAGTTGCATCGTTATCGGTAATAATAGTATTGGTAATTTCGGCTTCCCCGTAACTGTTGGTGATGCCGCCGCCATTTTCACCTGCACTATTACCTGTAATGGTACTGTCGCTAAGGGTTACTGTAGCGTAATAGCCGAATAGACCACCCCCACTATAATCAGCATAATTATCTTCAATAGTGGTGAGACTAATATCAATAATACTACTTTGGTTAGAAATACCACCTCCAGACGGGGCGCTATTATCACTGATAGTACTGTTAGCGATATTGGCTGTAGAAATGAAGTTATAAATCCCACCACCCTGATTATTGGCGCGATTATCCGTAATAGTACTATTAGTGATATTGGCTGTCGTATCGAAGTTATAAATTCCACCGCCTAGATAATTGGCGCTATTTTCGGTAATAATACTGTTAGCGATATTAGCTGTGCCGATAAAGTTGTAAACTCCCCCACCGAAATTAGCATTATTGCCACTAATAGTACTACCCGTAATATCGGCTGTGGTGAAAAAGTTGTAAATCCCACCCCCATCAGAAGTAGCATTATTGCCACTGATGGTACTGTTAACAATATCGACTGTACTGTATTCGCTGTAAATCCCACCCCCATCAGAAGTAGCATTATTGCCACTAATGGTACTGTTAACAATATCGACTGTACTGTATTCGCTGTAAATCCCACCCCCATCACTGGCACTATTATCCTCGATTTCACTACCACTAATATTGACAACGGCTTGTAGGTTACTAATACCACCCCCGTCATAATCTGAAGTATTATTGGTAATGGTACTATTGGTAATATTGGCTGTTCCGTAAAAGTTCCCTATCCCGCCACCTTTGGTGACTGCTACGTTACCACTAATCACACTATCGCTGAGATTAATCCTGCCGTCTTTGTTATAAATCCCACCACTATCATCAGCAGTATTGTCACTAATTGTACTTTCACTAATATTAGCTGTTGCATCAATATTTAAAATACCACCCCCAACATTTTGAGATTCATTGTTACTGATGGTACTGTCTTTAATATTAACTACTGCGCCGTCTTCGTTGAACATACCGCCAGCTTCACCTGCCCAATTACCGGTAATGGTACTTTCGTTAATATTAATGGTACTAGAGCTGTTATGTATCCCTCCACCATAACCATCAGTCTGGTTGTCAGCAATAGTGGTATTGTTGATCTCTGTTCTGCTTACCTGGTTATATATCCCTCCACCATCATCAGCCCGGTTTTCAGTCACGGTGGTATCGTCAATTGTGACTGTACTATAATAAATATTAGATACTCCTCCACCCTCATCTGCTGAATTGCCGCTAATGATGCTACTACGGATCTCTATTCCACTCTCATAATTCGCAATTCCTCCGCCCTTATCCCCAGCAGAATTATCTGTAATGGTACTGTCTATAATTTCGGCTGTTGCATATAGGTTATAAACTCCACCCCCACTGAAACCCGTAGTATTGCCGCTAATAATACTTTCACTAATCTTGAGATTACCATAGTTATTATCAGTGTAATTAAAAATTCCCCCGCCCTGAAACCTAGCAGAATTACCTGTTACGATACTATTACTCAGGGTTAAATCTTCTATATTAAATATTCCGCCTCCTTGCCTTTGGTCAAACAATAAACCCTCAGCAACTCCTCCAGTAATTGTCAATCCATCAATAGTAACTGTTGAAACTTGACTAACATTTCCATCATCAACTTTAAAGACTTGCGAGTTTCCTGCCCCATCAATGGTGAGTTCATCTGCCCCTAACCCATTAATGATCAGGTCATCAGTAATAATTAATTCAGTTGTAGAAAGAGTAATGATTTCTCCGCTGAGGCTACTGTCAAATTCAATCGTATCTGCCCCAGGATTACTATTAGCTTGATTAATCGCTTGGCGTAAAGAACCTACACCCTCGTTATTTGTATTATTAACAGTATAAATTGCCATTTCCACCCCTGAATAATTGAAATTAAATATTAAAGCGCAGAACACAACTGGCGCTATATTATTTTCTTGAATAATTCATTAGCCTTTCTGTGGGGATTATATCAGGATTTTGCCATCATATCAAGCTTTTTATAAATCGCTGAAATATTTTTTAAACATTAACTATATGCTTTGTTAACTCAGCGTCTGTATATCTAGCTCAAAACAAGAGTAATAATTGATCGAGTTATAAAAAAAAGGCAATTAATGATTTTAACTGAACTTAATTTAAATATAAGGCTCTCTTAAAACTAAACCTGTATCTTTAGATACAAGTTGTTTATGGGTGAAAAAGCACTATCTAAGAGGTTATTCAAGAGTTGATCTTGAAATTCTTAGCATTTTTAAGTCTTTTTTTTTAGAAGATTAGTGTATTTTTCCATAAAATATACTTAAATTAAGCCTATTAAAAACGACATTTTGTTGTCAATAATGAGTTTATTTTTCATTTTAATATGACGGAGTCACTGTCAGATTGAAGTGGAAAAGTTTAGTGTGTCTACCTTTAGGAGTGTCATTTTGAATAAATTAGTTGGTTTTGCATCTCTTCCTGCTGATACTTTTGCAGAAGGTCCCCCCTCAGGCAGTAATAATGGCAACGGTGAACCCATTTCTGCTAATGGAAGAACAGGCCCTTTTGATGGACAACCCATTCAAGGCTTTAGTGGTGTACAATTCGCCCCGAATAGTGAAGGGGATACCTATTGGTTTTTGTCAGATAATGGCTTTGGCAGTCAACGCAATAGTGCTGATTATTTATTGCGAGTTTATCAAGTTGATCCGGATTTTGTGGGTACAGAAAATGGTGACGGTAGCGTTGATATTCAAGATTTTGTTCAACTCTCCGACCCCAGTAATTTAATTCCGTTTGAAATTGTTAATGAAGATACAACAGAACGACTGTTAACCGGGGCAGATTTTGATATTGAATCCCTTGTTATCACTGAAGATAAACTCTGGATTGGGGATGAATTCGGTCCTTATTTGTTAGAATTTGATTTGAATGGTGTATTGCAACAAGCCCCAATTGCCACGCCCAATATCCCGACATTAAATACGTTAAACGGTCAAGAACCCATTGTAATTGGGCATCGCGGGGCAAGCGGAGAACGTCCAGAACATACTTTAGAAGCGTATAAACTGGCAATTGAACAAGGGGCTGACTTTATTGAACCGGACTTAGTTCCTACCAAAGATGGGATTTTAATTGCCCGTCATGAAAACGAAATTTCAGGAACGACTGATGTGGCAGATCGTCCGGAATTTGCAGATCGTCAAACCACAAAAGTAATTGATGGCGACGAAATTACCGGTTGGTTTACGGAAGATTTTACCTTAGAAGAACTCAAGACGTTACGGGCAACTGAACGTATTCCGGGTATTCGTCCGGACAATACCGAATTTGACGGCTTGTTTGAAGTTCCGACATTAGCTGAAGTCATTAATTTAGTTAAAGAAGTTGAAGCCGAAACTGGGAAACAAATTGGTATTTATCCTGAAACGAAGCATCCAACATTCTTTGCTAACGAGGGAACGTTTTTAGATGGAAGCCCTATCAATATCAATACCTCTCAAATTTTAATTGATACGTTAGTTGAGAATGAATTTACCGATCCAGATCGGATCTTTATTCAGTCGTTTGAGTTTGCCAATTTAATTGAGTTGCAAACTGAAATTATGCCAGCGGCGGGTATTGATATTCCTTTAGTTCAACTGTATGGGGATACTAGCGACTCGTTTATTAATGAAAATGGCGGCGGGTTTTCTGTTCCTTACGATGTGGTTTATAATTTCTCTGATGCAGCCGATGCAGATAGCAGTGTTTATGCTGAGTTTCCAGTAGAAATTAATGCAGAAACCACTTATGCTGATTTAGATGGAGAAGAGGTTTTAGACTATATTGGAGAAGCTTATGCTGAAGGGGCAGGTCCTTGGAAGAATAACTTCTTACTGCGAGAGTCTTTAGATCAACCTGTTGATGGTAATGGAGATGGAATAGCTGAAATTACCACTCAATTAACCGGAGTTGTATTACCGTTTATTGAAGATGCCCATGATGCGGGTTTACAGGTTCATCCGTATACGTTACGCAATGAAGAGAATTTCCTGACGTTAAACCCAGATGGTACGCCGCAAACCCCAGAAGAAGAAATTGAACAGTTAATTGAGTTAGGTGTTGATGGCTTCTTTACTGACTTTCCGTTAACAGGCGATCGCGTTCGAGATCAAGTGGTTGCCGATGAAGTTCGTTCTCCCGATAACCCAGATCTTCAGTCTAACAGCTTTGACCCCATTGAACTGGCAAATTTACCTCGATCTCGGGGTTATGAAGGGATGGCATTTAGTCCAGATGGGTCTACCCTATATCCGATGTTAGAAGGATCGGTTGTCGGCGATCCCGATAACGCCTTGCGAATTTACCAAGCTGATGCTGAAACAGGGGAATTTACCGGGTTAGTAGGATTTTATCCCAAAGCAGACCCTAACCATGCTATTGGTGATTTTACCCCAATTAACGACACAGAATTCTTGGTTATTGAACGCGACGGCGGCGAGGGAGAAGATGCTGAATTTAAGAAGGTGTTCAAAATTGATCTTTCTCAGGTAGATGAAGATAACTTTGTTGCCAAAGAAGAAGTGGTTGACTTGCTGAATATTGAAGATCCTGATGACTTGAATGGAGATGGAGACACTACATTTACATTCCCCTTTGTCACCATTGAAGATGTATTAGTTCTCGATCAAACCACTATTCTGGTTGCCAACGATAACAATTATCCCTTCTCTGTTGGTCGGGGGCCGGATATTGATAACAATGAAATCATTATTATTGAATTACCCGAAGCATTGGATCTTGACCCGCGTTTAGGTATTCCGTCTGCAACTGCCACTGATGGTGATGATATTCTTATCGGTTCTGCCGATAACGATATGATTGCAGGTTTATTGGGCAATGACAATATTAGCGGCGGCGACGGGGATGATGTCTTGCGAGGCGATCTTGATAGTCGCGACCCTCAAGTTGGTATTGCTGGCGGTAACGATACTATTAACGGCGGTAACGGTAATGATACTATTGGTGGTAAGTCGGGTAATGACGAACTATTTGGCGGTGACGGTGACGATCTACTCTGGGGAGATGATGGCGATGATACGCTTCGAGGGGGTTTAGGAAATGACCGTTTAACAGGGGATGATTTTTCTGGTGGTAGTGGTAATGATACTTTTATCCTAGCAACGGGAGAAGGAATTGATACTATTATTGACTTTGAAATGGGTATTGATAGTATTCTCCTCGATGGTATTAGCGTCGATGCGGTTACCACTTCTACAGATAGCGGCAATACCATAATTATGGTAGAAGATGAAGTTCTTGCTGTTCTCTCAGGGGTTGAAGATCCGACTCAGGTTGACATTGCTGTGATGTAATTTGTTAGACTGATAACTTAATAATCCCTCTTAATCCACATTAGGTGATAGAGGGATTAATTTTTTATTGATAGGACAAATCGTTATTAAAAATTTAGCCTCTAACCTCAATCAACTATTGCCTGTTTCCTGACGTAATGCTTCAATAACTTCTAGAGTTAATCCTGTTATAGCAGCGATTTGTTCATCATTTAACTGATTCAGTAAGTTACGGGCAATGTCACGTTTTCCTTGTTCAATTCCTTGTTCAATTCCTTGTTCAATTCCCTGTTCAATTCCTTGTTCAATTCCTTGTTCAATTCCTTGTTCAATTCCTTGTTCAATTCCTTGTTCAATTCCTAAAGCAATTGCACCTTGTTGATCATAAATAAACATTTCTCTACGATCTAAATCTTCCAACTCTTCTTGGGTTAAGTCGGCTTGATTAGCAATATCAAAGGCTTGATTGAGTTCAGGAATATCATCAAAATTTTCTGGGATAGAGTCAAGCGATCGCGCATACTTCATAAAGTAAATCCATTTATCTGTTAAGGTTTCAAGCTGATTGAGTTCTTTAGTAAATTTCGGTAATTCTACAAACACTAATTCCATATCATTCTCAGTGTAATACCACCCTTCCGACTTTTCTCGATAAACAAAGCGGGAAATCATTTGAGGCTGATTGGGGAACATTTCAAAATCCGTAATTGTCAAAGCAATCACAGGTTTTAAGTATCGATATCCTTGACCTTTTTGCAGTTGAAATGCATAAGTTTTTGCGGCATTAAATAAAACTCGTTTACCAAAAGATTGTACATTTAATACCTGCATTTCAATAATGACTATTGTGCCATCATTCAATTGAGCTTTAACATCCAGATAAGTATCTTTTAAACCTTCAAGTTTCGGCGGTAAATTCGGATCGATAATTTCTAAATCTTCAATGGTAGAATTGCCTTCGTAGATTAAAGCATTCAGAAAACTAATCAAAATATTTTTACTTTCAGCCGAACCAAATATCTTTTTAAAAGCAAAATCTGTTTTAGGGTTAATAAATCTCATGGTTATTCTGATTGAGGTTGTGTATATTCACAGAAAATATTTAATCCTACTTTGATAATATACAATTTTGATGAACACACCTTACAAGATCTGCGATCGCACTACTCCAGCCAACGAAATCCCTTTTCACCCTTCAGCTTGCTATCAAAGCTCGCGGTTTCTGTACAACCTGCTTGACGAGATGTAGCCCCAATAAGGTAGTCAGAAAAGTCTGCTTTACCTTGTTTATATCGCTGGAGTGCTTGATCGACAGTAGAACGATTTTCAAATTCAAAGGCGGCACTGTGGAGCATGGCTTCCAGGACATTGATGATTTCATCCTTCTGAAAACGGTAGTTTGTACCTCTAAGTACCCAAACCAGTTCACACACTACGATGTTAGCAATAAAGCAGGGTTGGTTTTGCTGGATTAGTTCAGAAGCCTGTTGCCACTGATGCTCATCATCGCGGGTGAGGTAGCGAACAAGGATGTTAGTATCAAGTCCAATCATTGGCTCCCTCAGCGATAGCGATGTCCATGTCCTCGAGAGTGGCTGCTTGAATGCCCGGTCGATGTAGGATACCTGATAAGGTTTCTAGCGCAACATTGAGAGGAAAGATTTTCACCTGACCCTCTTCGTCAATGACAAACTCAACCCGGCTGCCACTAACAAGTTTGAGATGTTCTCGAATTTCTTCGGGTAAAGTGATTTGTCCAGTATCGGTAACGGTTGTGTTAAGCATCGTGAGAGAGACTCAAAGGAACTTTCATTAATATTAACGGAGTTAAGGGAAACTCAGTGATGTAAAGCTGTTTAATTCAGTTGGATTTCGCGGTAGTCTCAATGCTATCTGATACTTTTTTTATGATTAGATCATCTTAGTAAAAAATATTAACATTAAAGATAGTGCGTTACATTTGATCAACACACCCTACAAAATCTGCGATCGCACTCACTCATAAGTAGAGAAAAGTTGAAATATTAAATGATCTCAGCTTTCTTTTTTTGTATTTATCGCACTACGTCAAGAGCGTGTCAGACAATTCGCTCGTCCTGTAACTCCCTCACAGTCAGCAAATCTGGCGTTACCCATTCCGCAGATCCGCGCGACCGCACGCCCACAGCGCTGTAAAAATCTAATCAATAAAGTTTGATAAAAGAAGTAAAGAAAAGTAACAAATAAAATAAATATAAAATTTGATACATTTATCCTATTTTTAAATTATCAATATTCTTTTCTTAATCTAATTGTGAGAACGTGTATGAGGTGATTAATTCAACTTACAAAAAGTCGATGTAAGTGGAGATATCTCATAAGTAATTGAACTGAATCAATTACAAATATAAGCTGCATTAAAAACATTATTCTCATCACGAGGAGTGAAATTATCTTATGACTTCTAATACAACAGCATCAGAAACTACTCTTGCTCAAGTCGATTCAGGAACTACTAGTGTTTTTCTCGATCTACCTTTATTAGAATCGGCAGCAGGAATTACCTTGGTTGGTGCAGATAGTACAGGAGAACCTTTCTCCGAAGACTTCCAAGTCGGTTTTCCCATTGTCGAAGATACTAGTTTTATATTTAAAATCGATCCTTTTGCCCCAGTAAATGGTTCTATTAAACATTCAGGAACAATTACTCTGGGCTTAGATGACACTGAAGTTACTGTAGGCGATTTCTCAATTGGTTTCGAGCCAGCAAGAGTATCGGAAACAGCTAGTGGCTTTTTTGTGGCTGACACCACTGAAGACGATCTCGAACTAGAAATTTTGTTTGATGTCGGCACGACCGGTAGCGTTAGTGCTGGTGCTGAGTCATTAGAAATTGCTGAGGCAGATTTGTTAGTTGCCCCAGAATTTGCCTCAGCTTTAGGGTCTGCGGAACTAGCTGGTGCAGATGTTGGTGATACTCGTGTTGATGCTTCTGCCATTGAACCCGAAGTAACAATTGGTGAAACTACTGCACTGATTCCTCAAGCAGGTAGTTCCTACGCTCCCGAAGATCTTCAAGACGGTGGCAGCGGTGATACGGATTTTCCCTATGGTAATTTCAAAGCTCTGGCTACTGTGGGCGAGATTGATCCCAATAATGGTCACGTCCTAACAGGTTATCCAGACGGTCAGGCAGCTTGGCTGCTAGATGAAGACACCGTGCGCGTAGCGTATCAGTCCGAGTCGTACGCGACTTTAACCAGCTCTGAAGGTGAGACCTATCCCTGGGTTATGGACAGTGGGGCGACCTTCACTGGTTCTCACGTCCACACAATTGACTATGATCGCGCTGCTTTTGCGGACTTTCTCAATAACGACAGTGCTGCCAGTGAAATGTTCCAAGGAGCAGGACATCTATTCAGCACTGTTTACAACGTTTTTGGCGAAGAAGTAACTGGCAAAAACCTCGACCCGACCGATCTCGGTGCCAAGTGGGGCAACCAAACCCTAGCGGACGGAACAGTGGTTGAGTTCAACGAAGATCAACAGCTTTCTGTTGCTGACTGGTTCTTCCATTCTTTCTGCGGTGCTTACTACGAGCAAGCCAACAAGTATGGTGACGGCATCGGCTTTGAAGATGATATCTGGCTGATGGCCGAAGAGTGGAACATCGGGCAATTGTTTGAAGAAGCTGCTGCTGATGCGGGCATCACTGAAGAGGATGCACGTCTCTCCCCTGGATCGGATTTCTTTACCCAGACAATGGGTCTAGCCTCGATGGTTGTGGACGTTGAGAACGAAACGGCTTACACAGTGCCCGCACTGGGTCAGGCTGGCTTCGAGAAGATCCTACCCATCAACTCGGGTCATGAAGACTATGTTGTTCTGATAACAGCAGGCTACAACCTTGAGGTTGAGCCAATGCCGATGACAATCTACATCGGTAAAAAAGGTGTAGATGAGAACGGTAATCCTCTTACTGAAGATGCCAACGAACGAGATTCCTTCTTAGGTCGCAACGGCCTGCTGTACGGTCAGACCTACGGCATGGCGGCTACCGATGAAACCTACGCTGCTTTGGGCATCGAGGAGGTAGATGCTGATGAAAAAATGCTGGATGCGTATGCTCAAGACGCGGATGCTCCTAACAACTTTAGCGTAAAATACATTCCTACTAGCTATCAGTGGGACGGCTTTGACACCCCTGAGTCGGCAGCAGATACTGAGATGTTCTTGTGGGAGCAAGATGGCGACACCCTAGAAGATGGAACTGTTGAGGCAAACGAGCAGCCAGAAGGCTACACCTACTTCAACGGTGACAGCAAAACCGAACACCCAGCAGTAGATCCAGATCCCACCAAACATCGCTTTGTCCAAAATCTGACCGTGCCTAGCGCACAGTTGGGTATTGAGTTCAGCGATATCATCAATGAGCTTGAGAATAACGATGCCGATGGTAATGGTCTGCCCGATTACCTTTCGGCCGATGTGACTCGCATCATCGCTGGTGTTGATGGTTCTCTAACCCTGGAGACGGGTGGCAAGGGTAATGGTCATATTGGTCCAAACAATCCCGATGGTACGCGCACCCATGCGACTCATATAGAAGATGATGAGGCTCGGATGGATCAACCCGATGGTCTACAGTGGATCAAAGCTTCTGACGGTGATTACCTGATTGTAGATGAGGACTCTGGTAACGACTACGGCGAGCGGAAGTATGTCTTACCCATCGATTCCGAGACCATGCAGCTTAGAGAGGAAGGTACGGGCTACTTCTTGGCATCTGCTGGTGGTTCTCTCAATCCCCGTACCATTGGAGAAGTTGCAGCGATTCCTGATACCTTCACGCGGGCGACTAGCTCGGAGTTTTCTGGCTCTTGGAACGTAACTCACTTGGTGCAGACTAAGGAAGATGGCAGCTTCTACAGTCAAGAAGAACTCGCTGGAACTGGTACAGAAGAAATTATTCAGCAATTCTCTCTCGACGAACAGACGTTCATCGGCGTAGTACAGCACCGTGGTGAATCTAGTGGCATCATTGAAGAGCGCCAGGGGGATCAGGGCGGTCAGATTTTTCAGTTTAATATAAACGCTCTAGATGGCTCGGTCGCTACCGTCGAAGGCAGTGACGGCGATGATGTGTTAACGGGTCTTAACATTGCCCAAACTATTGCAGGTAACGCTGGAGATGACACGATCTTCGGTGGGGATAGTGATGATATTCTCCGGGGTGACGCGAATACCCGGCTTCCTGGCGGTACAGTTGGCGGTGATGATATTATCTTCGGCGGTGACGGGGATGACCGTATTGGCGGTAAAGGTGGCAACGATGAACTTCATGGCGAAGAGGGTGATGACCTCATTTGGGGTGATGACGGTAACGATACGCTTCGAGGCGGCTTAGGAGAAGATATGTTAACTGGAGATGATTTCTCTGGTGGTAGTGGCGCAGATACATTTATCTTGGCGGAGGGTGAAGGCATGGATACTATTATTGATTTTGAAGTCGATATGGATATGATCATGCTGGATGGTCTGATGCCGGAAGAAGTCTTAATCTCTACCGATGGCAGCAATACGATGATGATGGTGGGTGATGAAGTTCTGGCTGTGTTGGCTGGCGTTGCAGACCCATCTCAAGTTAATGTTTCCATGATGTAATATTTTCATGATGTAATTGTTTAAGTAGGGTGCGTTCCAAAACGCACCTATATTTCTCTTTTTGAGTCTTTGAAATAACATGAGTAAACTCACTGGTTATACTTCTCTTCCGGCGGATACTTTTGCCGAAGGCCCCCCATCTGGTGGTAATAATGGTGAAGGTGAACCGATTTCTGGTAATGGCAGAATAGGGCCGTTTGAAGGTCAACCTGTTCAGGGCTTTAGTGGGGTACAATTTGCGCCGAATAGTAACGGTAATAGCTTTTGGTTTTTATCCGATAACGGTTTTGGTGGCAAGGATAATAGTGCAGATTATTTACTCCGTGTTTATCAAGTTAATCCTGATTTTATTAATAGTGAAAATAGCACGGGTAATGTTGAAATACAAGATTTTATTCAACTCTCCGATCCAAATAATTTAATTCCTTTTGATATTGTTAATGAAGAGACAGAGGAACGTTTCTTAACCGGGGCAGATTTTGATCTTGAATCGATTGTTGTTACTGAAGATAGTATTTTTATCGGGGATGAATTCGGCCCGTATTTATTGCAATTTAATTTAGAGGGTGTATTACAAACTGCCCCGATTTCTACACCGAATATAACGAATGGAAAGTTAACCGCAGAGTTAGTGCGATCGCCGCAAAATCCTGATGTTTTAGCTGGAAATAATAAAGCGAATTTAGGGGGTTCAGGTGGTTATGAAGGGTTGGGATATAGTCCTGATTTAACGACTTTATATCCGTTATTAGAAAAACCCGTTGCAGGCGATCCAGATAATGCTTTAAGAATTTATCAATTTGATGTTTCGTCTCAATCTTTTACAGATTTAATTGGTTTTTATCCCACAGAAGTAGCAGGTCATGCCATTGGTGATTTTACCCCGATTAATCAAACGGAATTTTTAGTGATTGAACGAGATAGTAAGCAAGCAGAAGAAGCAGAATTTAAGAAGATTTTTAAAATAGATATTTCTCAAATTGATAATCAGGGTTTTGTAGAAAAAGAAGAAATAGTAGATTTATTGAATATTGCCGATCCTGATGATTTAAATAATGATGGCGATAATACTTTTACATTTCCTTTTATTACCGTAGAGAATATTTTAGTTTTAGATGAAAAGACTATTTTAGTGGCTAACGATAATAACTATCCGTTTACCAATGGTCGAGGGCAAAATATTGATAATAGTGAAATTATCCTGATTGAGTTAGATCAACCTTTAAACTTAGCAGAAGGTATCGGTGCTGAGTCACAAACCAGTCAATCTTTATTAAATTCTGAAGGTTTAAATCGCTATGAATTTAATTCTATTTATTTTCTCTACTTTGGGTTAGCGATTTTAGTGATATTTATATTAACTATACTCTTCAAAAGAATAGCCAGATAGAGCAATAAATTATTTATAAATCTCTCTCTTTATCGCCTTTCTGCTTCCTGCTTTAAAGCTAACAAAGTGTTTTTAAAAGTACTTTTATAAATCGGAAAAAACAAACCCCGAGTCAATGTATCAACTGGAACCACAGATACATCATGAGTGACTAAGATTTGAGCAGAATTTGCAGCGGGTTGCAGTTTCCACGTTCCCTGTAAACTTTTTAAGTCTCCTTCTATTTGTTGAAATTCAATTTCCTGTACAGGGGTTTCAGTGACTGCAACTCTGACTTTAAATTGCTGACTAAAGGTTGCGATTTTAACTTGATAAACTTGTTCAAAAATTTTACTATTGCCTTGAGTTTCAATTAACTGACTGTTGGCAACATTGGGGAAAAACTGATCAAAATTATCATAATCTGTTAAAACATCCCACACCGTCTCCAGGGGAGCATTAATCACAACTTGACCTGTATATTTTCCTTGCTCACCACTCACAGAAACTTCAGGATTTTCGGCTACCAATCCTATCATTTCATTGTCTAATTTTAACGATGTAAATATAGGGAACTGTGGTAAATTTATTGAAAGGGGAAATAAGAATAAAACGCTCAAATATCCTGAAACTAAATGATAAACATTCATAATTTTGATCGGTTATAATATTAATATTACATCAAATTATATCACCTCAGTTGACCGAATTATTGCTTGAGCGTTTTAGAATAACTTTGACATTAATATTTAATGATCCAATAATTACTAAATTAACGGATGATATTAAAACCTTAACCAGTCAGAATTATAAACCTAAAAATCATCAAAAAATGAATAAAATTGATCTGATTTAATCGCGCGCGATCGCGCGTGGCAACCAGCAACAGGTTTGCGATGGCAAAGCACAAGCCCATTGCCCGTTGCGACTGTTTGACTCAGATTAGCAGAGATCGCGCGCGATCAAGGTTCATCACTTTATCCCATGCTGCCACAAAGTCACGCACAAATTTAGGCTGTGAGTTTTGAGAGGCGTAGACTTCAGCAATAGATCGAAGCTGAGAATTTGAACCAAAAATTAGGTCAACACGGGTACCTGTCCACTTCAATTCCCCCGTTTTGCGATCGCGTCCTTCAAACACCTCCTCAGCCTCAGAAACCGCTTTCCAGGTTGTGTTCATATCAAGCAGGTTTACAAAGAAGTCATTGCTCAATGTCTCTGGCTGGTGGGTAAAAACACCCTGTTGAGCCTGATCCACGTTAGCATTCAACACGCGCAGACCACCGATGAGAACTGTCATCTCAGGAGCGCTCAGGGTCAGTAGCTGGGCCCGATCCACGAGCAACTTCTCTGTGGGTACGTCGGATGTATCTTTGAGATAGTTACGAAACCCGTCTGCAGTGGGTTCAAGAGGCGCAAAAGATTCCGCATCTGTTTGGGCTTGGGATGCATCTGTGCGTCCTGGCTTAAAAGGAACCTTAACATCATTCAAACCCGCGTTCTTTGCCCCTTGCTCAATGCCTGCACATCCGCCCAGAACAATCATGTCAGCCAGAGACACTTGTTTTCCACCGGACTGAGCATCATTGAAGCTGTTTTGAATTGTCTCGAGAGTTTGCAGCACAGTGGCCAATTGATCCGGTTGGTTCACTTCCCAATCTTTCTGAGGCATTAGACGAATACGCGCCCCATTTGCCCCACCGCGCTTATCAGAGTCTCGGAAAGTCGAAGCCGATGCCCAAGCAGTCGAAACCAGTTGAGAAACCGAAAGATTTGAAGCCAGAATCTGATCCTTGAGGGTGGCAATATCCTGCTCGTTAATCAATTCATGAGTCACTGGGGGGACTGGATCTTGCCATAAGAATTCTTCTGAGGGAACTTCAGGGCCCAGGTAACGCGATCGCGGTCCCATGTCACGATGGGTCAGCTTAAACCATGCTTTAGCAAAGGCATCTTCAAGCTGGTCTGGATGCTCAAAAAAGCGTCGTGAAATTGGCTCGTAGATGGAGTCCATTTTCATCGCCATATCCGCTGTCGTCATCATGGGAGCATGGCGCTTTGAGGGATCGTGGGCATCCGGCACCGTATCGGCAGCAGCACCGCCTTTAGGAGTCCACTGATGAGCGCCAGCGGGACTTTTGGTGAGTTCCCACTCATAATTAAACAGGTTTTCAAAGTAGTTGTTATCCCACTTGATCGGGTTAGTTGTCCATGCACCCTCGATACCGCTGGTGATGGTATGAACGCCTTTACCGCTGCCAAAGTTACTCTTCCAGCCTAGACCTTGCTCTTCAATGCTGGCTCCCTCGGGTTCTGGGCCAAGCTGTGCATCATCTCCTGCGCCGTGGCATTTACCAAAGGTGTGGCCACCTGCAACCAAGGCAACCGTTTCTTCATCATTCATCGCCATCCGCCCGAAGGTTTCACGAATATTCTGGCCTGAGCCAACGGGATCTGGGCGGCCATTGGGGCCTTCTGGGTTGACGTAGATCAGACCCATTACAGTCGCACCGAGGGGATTTTCCAGTTCCTGGTCGTCGGTGTAGCGCTTGTCATTGGCTTTCCATTCGTCCTCATTGCCCCAATAAATATCTTCTTCCGGCTGCCAAATATCTTCACGCCCGCCCGCAAAACCCAAGGTTTTAAATCCCATCGACTCATAGGCACAGTTTCCCGCCAGGATAATCAGGTCAGCCCAAGAGATTTTCTCTCCGTATTTCTGTTTGATGGGCCACAGCAATCGGCGAGCCTTATCAAGATTACCATTATCCGGCCAGCTATTGAGGGGAGCAAAGCGCTGATTTCCAGTGGCAGCACCGCCGCGTCCGTCGTCGATGCGGTAAGTACCCGCACTATGCCAGGCCATCCGGATAAAGAGTGGCCCGTAATGACCATAGTCGGCTGGCCACCAGTCCTGAGACGTTGTCATCAGCTCAAATAGGTCTGTTTTGACGGCACTTAAATCAAGACTGTTGAACGCCTCAGCGTAGTTAAACGCCTCACCCATGGGATTAGCTCGGGGGGAATGTTGGTGCAGAATTTTGAGGTTTAACTGATTGGGCCACCAATCTTCGTTAGATCTTCCTGTACCAGCGGTGAATTTACGAGCCGTACCCGTAAATGGACATCCACCTTGACTGCTCATCATTTGGCTACTCATAGTATCTGTTTTAATATGTCATGTAAACTGTTTGACTTTCTGTTAATCTTTCTCAAAGATAGTTAAGAAAAACATCAGGTCAAATCGTTTTGCATTTGCCATCATACTACCTCCAACAGATAACATTTTGCGCTAAATATAGTGCATGACAACAGTGGCGAAGAGGGTTAAGCGTCAACGTTAACTCTATCTGTGAGAGACTTTGCCGGGTTGATCCCACAGGATGATGATTGAAAGGGTGTATTTTAATTAATATTAAAGATGATGCGATACAAGACTGGCGGATGGCACTAACGATGATATTCGCTTCTGGGAATGATTAAATGAGCGAATTATATTTCTTTTGAGTGATTAAATAGCGATTATCAGAAAAGTCTGGAAATGCTGCGGAATTATCAAGACATTATAGAGATTCTCTGTTATCCTGATCAATTAGTGATAAGTATGAATAAGTCTGGTCTACGATGCTATTCAGCTAATGCCGAGGAAGGGCTAAATTGAGCATCAGGGTGTATTCGGAAAGTTAAAAAATTGTAGTCTGGATGACAGATTATCATTGTGGAATGTCTCCATAAATTTAAAATAACATCTTTTAGCCTTTTTTTAGGACTAAATCAGCTTCGGAAGGCAATCGTTTAGAATTAGAGATTGTGAGACATTCATTAACATCAGGGAAAAATTACGGTTGACTTTCAACCCTCTAAAATTCGTAACTGTTTTCATGAACTTTATTAATCATTATCACTTCAACGAAACCCTCTACCAAGGCAGTCGTACTCTCGTTTATCGTGGCACAACTGATCGCGATCCTCAACCTGTTATTATCAAGATTTTACGCAATCCTAACCCAACGTTTAATGAGTTAGTTCAGTTTCGTAATCAATATATTATTACCCATTCTCTAGAACATCCTGCAATTGTTCAACCCCTGGCGTTAGAACGGTATGAGAATGGATATGCCTTAATTATGCCAGATGTTGGTGCAATTTCTTTGTCTGACTATTGGCAACAATCTCAAAGAAATTTAAAGGAATTTATCAGCGTTGCGATTCAATTGGCAGAGGCGTTAAATTACCTGATTCAACAGCGGATTATTCATAAAGATATTAAGCCTGCGAATATTATAATTCACCCAGAAACGCAACAGATTAAACTGATTGATTTTAGTATTTCGAGTTTACTCCCCAAAGAACAACAGCAACTGATTAATCCGAATATTTTAGAAGGAACTTTAGCTTATATTTCCCCAGAACAAACGGGACGAATGAACCGAGGAATTGACTATCGTACAGACTTTTATTCTTTGGGTATTAGTTTCTATGAATTATTAACCGGAGAATTACCGTTTCAAAGCAATGATCCGATGGAATTAGTGCATTGTCATATTGCTAAAACGCCTGTTTTTCCTGATACCCAACACCTAACACCCAACACCCTCAAAAAAATTGTTCTTAAATTGATGGCAAAGAATGCCGAAGATCGCTATCAAAGTGCGTTGGGATTAAAATATGATTTAGAACAGTGTTTACAACAGCTAGAAAATACTGGAGAAATCGGATTATTTGAATTAGCTACACGGGATATTTGTGATCGCTTTATTATTCCTGAAAAACTCTATGGAAGAGAGTCTGAAGTTCAAGCGTTACTCAATGCTTTTGAGAGAATTAGTGGTCACTTAGAAGTCAGCAAGTCAAACGTAGAGACGTTACATGTAACCTCTCTACAGCAAGTCAGAAGTATTGCCCCCATCAACGAAGAACAAAAAACCACTGACAAACAACACAGTGAAATGATGCTGGTGGCGGGATATTCGGGTATTGGTAAAACTGCTGTCATTAATGAAGTTCACAAACCCATTGTTCGAGGGCGTGGCTATTTTATTAAAGGCAAATTTGATCAATTTAATCGTAATATTCCCTTAAGCGCATTTGTGCAAGCTTTCCGGGATTTAATGAAGCAGTTATTGGGAGAATCTGATGAGAGTTTAGCGAATTGGAAAGCTAAAATATTAGAGGCAATTGGAGAAAATGGACAAGTTATTATTGATGTTATTCCCGAATTAGAACAAATCATTGGTCAACAATTTCCTGCGCCTAAACTTGAAGGGAGTGCAGCACAAAATCGCTTTAATTTACTGTTTGGAAAATTTATCAGGGTTTTCACAACAAAAGAGCATCCTCTAGTGATATTCCTCGACGATTTGCAGTGGGCAGATTCGGCATCTTTAAACCTGCTAAAATTATTAATCAAAGAGTCAGGAACGGGTTATTTACTGGTGCTGGGAGCTTATCGCGATAACGAGGTGTTTCCCGCTCATCCGTTGATGTTGACCTTGGGGGAATTGCATCAAACTCAAGCAGTTATTTCAACGATTACCTTAGCGCCATTAGAAATTCATCAGATCAATCAATTGGTGGCTGAAACCCTCAATTGTAGCCCAGAAATTGCCCAACCTTTGACGCAATTAATCTATCAAAAAACCAAAGGAAATCCTTTCTTTACCACGCAATTTTTGCAAGGATTATATGAAGACAAACTGATCACTTTTAATCGGGATTTAGGCTATTGGCAATGCGATTTGGTGCAGGTGCAGGATGCGGTGCTGACCTCGGATGTGGTGGAGTTTATGGCGCGGCGCTTGCAGAAATTGCCCCAGGGGACTCAGGAAATATTAAAGTTAGCGGCTTGTATAGGTAATCAGTTTGAGTTAGAAACATTGGCGATAGTGTCTCAACAGTCCTCAGAGACGGTTGCAACTGACATCTGGAACGCATTACAATTCGGCTTAGTTTTACCCATTAGTGAAGCCTATAAATTTTTCCAAGGGAGTTTAGAAGAGACAACTGTTGAGACAGTTACGGTCGGTTATCGGTTTTTACATGACCGAGTTCAACAAGCGGCTTATTCTCTAATTCCTAATGATCAAAAACAAGCCACACACCTCAAAATTGGTCAACTGTTACTGAATAAATATCAACGATGTGAGCAAAAGGAAGGTCTATTTGATATTGTTAATCAATTGAATATCGGACGAGAATTAATTCTCAACCCAAAAGAATATAATCAACTGGCTCAATTGAATTTAAAAGCCGGACAAAAAGCTAAATCTGCTACAGCGTATAAAGCAGCGCTGGAATATTTAACAACGGGAATTAAATTACTAAAATCTGACAGTTGGCAAAGTGAATATGACCTGACTTTAGCGCTTTACACGGAGGCAACTGAAACGTCTTATTTAAATGCTGAGTTTGAGCAAGCTGAAAGTTATGGCGAACTGATTCTCAAACAAACTGATAATATTCTCGATACTGTCAAAATTTACAGATTGAAACTCGATCAAAAAACAGCAGAGCAAAAACCAGAGGAAGCATTACAAATTGGTTTACAAGTGTTAAATACTCTAGGTTGGTCGCGAGAACAACTACTTGAATATAGCAAGCAAGAAATTATCTTGCCGAAAGTAGAAGATATTGCCAATGCTGCGGAAATGAGCGATCCTTATCAACTTGCAGTTATGCAGGTTCTCATGTCGATGTCTTCTCCTGCTATCCTCAGTGCATCAGATTTGTTTGCCCCCATTATTCTGACACAAATTCATCTTTCTTTAGCAGCAGGTAACTCTAGTATAGCTGCCTTTGCTTATGGTTTTTATAGCCTGATTTTACTCCAGGATATCAGGGAAGCCAATATTGATATGGCCTATCAATCTGGTCAAATTGCAATGGTATTAGTAGAGAAATTTGAAGCAAACAGCTTAAAATGTCGAGTTATGAATCTGGTCTATCATTTTGCATCTTCTTGGAAACAAAATATTAGGGAGCTTCTAGATTTTGACTTAGAGGCAATTCAGATCGGTATAGAAAATGGAGATTTAATTTATGCAGGTTATTGTGCTTTTCAGTATTGCGTTCACTTATTTATCAGTGGTGAAAATTTAGCATATTTACTTGAGGAAATTGTCCGCTATATAGACTATTTGAACAAGAAAAATCTCGACAACGTTTCCCTGCTGATAAAACCTTGGAAACAATTGGTTTTGAATTTACAAATGCTAGCGGAAGATAAAGATCAATTAATGGGAGAATCAAGCAATAAATATTTCTTAAAGTTGTCACCAGAAGAACAAAGCAATCCTTGGCATTTATTTGGTTTACATTTAGCCAGACAGATGTTGCTTTATCTATTAGAGGATTATGCAGAATCGGCGATTGAATCTGTGCAAGTTAAACAATATATTCCTACTGTCACAGGATGGCCACCCATCGCTTTGTGTAATTTCTATGAGTCCTTATGTTTGTTAGCACTGTATCCTCAAGCAGAGCAAATGACACAACAGCAATATCTAAATCAGATTACTGAAAACCAGTCACAAATGAAAGTTTGGGCATCTCATGCTCCCGGAAATTTTCAACATAAATATGATTTAGTTGAAGCAGAAAAATACCGAGTACTCGGTAATAAAATAGAAGCAATTGACTTATACGACAAAGCAATTAGCGGTGCGAAAGAAAATGAATATATCCAAGAAGAAGCCCTAGGAAACGAACTCGCGGCTAAATTTTACCTGTGCTGGGATAAAGAAAAAATTGCGATGGCTTATATGACGGATGGTTACTATTGTTATATTCGATGGGGGGCAAAAGCAAAAGTTAAACAACTAGAAGAAATATATCCTCAACTGTTAGCAAAAATTATACAAAAGCCACAAAATATACCCATAAATCAGATCACACAAACAATTGTTAGTACTTCAACGAAACAGTCAGATATCCTAGATTTAACCACAACAATTAAAGCCTCTCAAACCCTTTCCGAAGAAATTGAACTGGATAGTTTGTTATTGAAATTAATGCAGATTGTTCTGGAAAATGCAGGAGCCGATCAAGGTGCATTGATCTTAGAAAACGCCGGAACTTGGGAAATTGTTAGCCAATGCTATCAGGATCGCTGTTCAATCTGTTCTACACCATTAGAACAAGTACACAATCTACCTCAACGGGTGATTAATACAGTAATACGGCTAAAACAGCCTATTGTGATTAATAATGTTCAGCAAGATCATCACTTTCCCAATGATCTCTACTTACAGCAACAACCTCCTGCTAGTTTATGCAGTCTTCCTTTACTAAACCAAGGTAATGTCATCGGTATTCTTTACTTAGAAAATAGAACCACCACTGAAGTGTTTACTTCTCATCAAATGACCCTGCTCAATTTATTAACGTCTCAGGCTGCAATTTCAATTGAAAATGCTCAACTTTACAAGGATTTAGAAGTTTCTAACCAAACTTTAAAACAACAAAACGCTCAACTTCAAGACAATGAGCGCCAACTCCGTCAAATTTTAGAAGCGATGCCAGTGGGTGTGACTGTTTATAATAAGACGGGAAATATGACTTATGCCAATGAGACCGCGAAAGAATTACTAAAATTAGAGATTTTACCCGAAATTAAAACTGAACAACTCTCAACAGATTTTAAAATTTATCAAGCAGAAACTAATGAATTATACCCCACGGAAAAATTACCATTTGTTCGTTCTTTAGCCGGAGAAATTGTTCACACAGAAGATCTTGAATTACATTATCCTAATCAAATTATTCCCTTAGAAGTATCGAGTAGTCCGATTCAAGATCATACAGATGAAATCTCTCAAGTGATCGCGACGTTTCAAGATATTAGTCAGCGCAAACAAGCACAGAAACTTTTACAAAATTATAATAAAAATTTAGAAGGTCAAGTCGCTGAACGAACCGAGGAATTAAATAATACATTAAATACCCTTAAAGCTACTCAAAATGAATTAATTCAATCGGAAAAAATGGCGGCTTTGGGGCAATTAGTGGCTGGGGTTGCCCATGAAATTAATACACCCCTGGGGGCAATTCGTGCGGCAATTGGTAATACAGATAAAGCCTTATCCGCTTCTTTATCTCAACTGCCTCAGCTTTTACCTCAATTAACCCCCCAACAACAAACCGAATTTTTTGTATTTCTACAGGAGGCAGTGCAGAGTCGTTCTCGTCTCAGTACCCGAGAAAAACGTCAAATCAAACGAACCCTAACTCAACAGCTTCAAGCTGATGAAATTGACAACGCAAAACAGCTAGCGCATTTACTCACAGAAGCTGGACTTCATCACATTATTAAGATTCATTTATCTCTATTACAAATTCCTCAAGCAGAACTTATTGTTCAAGTTGCTTACGATATTGCTCGGCTGAGTAGTAATAGTCAAAATATTAGTAATGCGGTAGAACGAGCTGCTAAAATTGTCTTTGCTCTTAAGAGTTATGCCCGTTATGATCAAACAGGAGCGAAACAGCTTAGTTCTGTCACAAATAGCATTGAAACCGTGTTAGAACTCTATCAAAACTATCTTAAAAAAGGTGTAGAAATTGTTCGCAATTATCAAGACATTCCGGAGATTCTCTGTTACCCTGACGAATTAGTCCAAGTCTGGACAAATCTCATTCATAATGCCATTCAAGCAATCGATGGTAAAGGTAAAATTGAAATCGGAGTCTTGCTAGAAAGTCAATATATTGCAGTAAAAATTAAAGATTCAGGCTGTGGAATTCCACCAGAAATTCAGGAGAAAATCTTTCAGCCATTTTTTACAACTAAATCAGCCGGAGAAGGCAGTGGTTTAGGATTAGATATTGTTAGGAAGATTATTGATAAACATCAAGGTCAGATTAGCTTTGAAACTCAACCGGGACAAACAACTTTTTGCGTTAAACTACCGATCAATAATTCCGTGTCAGACTTAACTGAACTAAGTGTAGATTAGTAACAATCTCTGATGCACTAAACTAGCATTATCTGAAGTATTTAAATCAGTCTTTTTATGATCACCCTAAAGAACTATCATCTTGATGAAACCCTCTACCAAAGTACACGGACTTTAGTCTATCGTGGTAGACGCAATCAGGATCACAATAACATCTCGCTACGCCACCCTCAACCTGTTATTATCAAAATATTACGCAACCCTAACCCCACATTTGATGAGTTAGTTCAGTTTCGTAACCAATACATTATTACCCGTCATTTACAACATCCTGCAATTGTTCAACCTCTGGCTTTAGAACGGTATGGCAATGGATATGCCTTAATTATGCCGGATGAGGGTTTAATTGCCCTCTCAGATTATTGGCGGTTATCTGCGGGTAATTTACAGGACTTTCTTTTAATCGCAATTCAATTAGCTGATCCCCTCAATTATCTTAGCCAACAGCGGATTATTCATAAAGATATTAAGCCAGCAAATATTCTGATTAATCCAGAAACAAAACAGATTAAACTGATTGATTTTAGTATCTCTAGTTTACTGCCCAAAGAACAACAGCAACTGATTAATCAAAATATTAATACAGGAACTTTAGCCTATATTGCCCCAGAACAAACGGGACGAATGAACCGAGGAATTGACTATCGTACAGACTTTTATTCTTTGGGTATTAGTTTCTATGAATTATTAACCGGAGAATTACCGTTTCAAAGCAATGATCCGATGGAATTAGTGCATTGTCATATTGCTAAAACGCCTGTTTTTCCTGATACCCAACACCTAACACCCAACACCCTCAAAAAAATTGTTCTTAAATTGATGGCAAAGAATGCCGAAGATCGCTATCAAAGTGCGTTGGGATTGAAATATGATTTAGAACAGTGTTTACAACAGCTAGAAAGTAATGGAGAAATCGGATTATTTGAATTAGCCATACGGGATATTTGTGACCGCTTTATCATTCCTGAAAAACTCTACGGAAGAGAGTCTGAAGTTCAAGCTTTACTAGATGCTTTTGAGCGCGTTGCAATCCCCCCTCAGTCTTCCCTTAATCAGGGGGGTAGGGGTGGTGCAGAAATGATGCTAGTGGCGGGATATTCAGGTGTTGGAAAAACGGCTGTCATTAATGAAGTTCATAAACCGATTGTACGACAGCGGGGCTATTTTATTAAAGGCAAGTTTGATCAATTTAATCGTAATATTCCATTTAGTGCTTTTCTGCAAGCTTTTCGCGATTTAATGGGGCAATTACTGGGAGAATCTGATGAGAGTTTAGCAAATTGGAAAGCTAAAATATTAGGTTATTTAGGTGAGAATGGACAAGTTATTATTGATGTGATTCCAGAATTAGAAAATATTATCGGTAAACAGCCTGCTGTGACTGAGCTTTCTGGGAGTGCTGCCCTCAATCGTTTTAATTTACTTTTTAATAAATTTGTCGGTGTTTTTACAACTCAAGAACATCCTTTAGTGCTATTTTTAGATGATTTACAATGGGCAGATTCTACCTCTTTAAATCTATTAAAGTTATTGCTTGAAGAATTAGAAACAGGATGTTTACTCATACTCGGAGCCTATCGCGATAACGAAGTATTCCCGGCTCATCCCTTGATGTTAACTTTAACCGAACTGGAGACCAATAAAGCTGCTATTTCTACAATCACTTTACAGCCTCTTGATTTAAATCATATTAATCAACTCGTCGCCGACACCCTAATTTGTAGAGAAAACATAGCTCAACCTCTGAGTGAATTAATCTATCAAAAAACTAAAGGTAATCCATTTTTTACAACTCAGTTTTTAACAGGATTATATGAGAATAAGCTGATCCAATTTAATCATAAATTAGGGTATTGGGAATGTGATTTAGTACAGGTTATTGATGCGGCTCTTACGGATGATGTCGTACAGTTTATGGCGCGGCGTTTGCAGAAACTGCCAAAGGCAACCCAGAATATTTTAAAGTTAGCCGCTTGTATTGGAAATCAGTTTGATTTAGAGACATTGGCAATTGTATGTCAGCAACCTCAAGAGCAAATAGCGGTAGATATTTGGCAAGCATTGCAATTCGGATTAATCCTGCCAATTCATGATACTTATAAATTTTTTCAAGGGGATTTACTGGAGACAAAAAACCAGCAAGTTATTGTTCGTTATCGCTTCTTACATGACCGGGTACAACAGGCGGCTGATTCTCTCATTCCTTTAGAAGAAAAACAAGCGACTCATTTACGCATGGGGCGGTTACTGTTAGAAAGTCTATCTCCTGCTGAACAAAATACTAATATTTTTACGATTGTTAATCACTGGAATAAAGCAATAGAATTAATTCAAGAGACAGCCGAACGAAATCAATTAATTCAACTCAATTTCAGCGCCGGGAAAAAAGCAAAAAATTCAGCCGCTTATGAAGCAACACTTAAATATTTTCAGATTGCATTATCTTTACTGAATACAGACAGTTGGCAAACCGATTATTCATTGACTTTGCAATTACATGAAGCGAATGCAGAAGCCGCTTACTTAACCGGTAATTTTCAATTCATGGAAACTATGATTGATCGGGTGATCCTCTCAGCCAAAAGTATACTAGATCGGGTTAAAGTTTATCAAGTAAAAATTCAGGCTAGAATGGCTCAAGGTCAACAGCTTTTAGCCATTGATACAGGGGTACAATTCTTATTAGAATTAGACATCTTTGTACCCGAATCCCCTCAACAAAAAGATCTCCAAGCCGAGATTATAGAAATTGCCCAAATCATGCAGGATAAAATCATTGCAGATCTGGGGAATTTACCGCTGATGGAAGATATCAACCAGCTTGCAAAAGTCAATATTCTCACTAATTTACTGGCTCCTTGTTTCCAAGCTAAACCAAGTCTTTTTCCTTGGCTAATTTGTCAGCTAATGCAGTTATCGATTCAGTCTGGAAATACACCACATTCTGCATATATTTATGCTTGTTATGGGATGGTTTGTATTTTTGCATTACAGGACTTTTCCTTAGCCCAGGAATATGGAAAACTGGCTTTTCAATTGGATTTATCTCCTCAAACGGGAGATGGGGTAGCGGGTCGATTTGTTGCTGGATCTTGTATTATTCACTATGCAAATCATGTTAAAGATGCCTTGCCATTATTACTGAGTTCTTATCAAGCAGGACTCGATACAGGAAACTTCCAGTTTGGGGGATATGCCATCTTTAATCGAAGCCAATACCTTTATTTAATGGGGGATAACCTGTGGAACCTCAAACAGGAAATGGCAGCGACTAGCCACGCTTTAACGACTCTAAAGCAAGGGAATACTTTAGCTTGGAGTCAAACCTTTGAGCAAGCGGTTCTTAATTTATTAGGCGAGTCCGAAACCCCTTGGGAACTGGTTGGTACAGCCTACGATCAAACGAAATCTATTCCATTACAACTGGAGAATAATGACCGCACAGGACTGCATTATATTTATCTGAATCAGTTAATTCTTTGCTATTTATTTGATCGGATTCCTGAAGCGGTTGAAAATGCTGTATTAGCCGAGTCTTATTTAGATGGTGTGGTATGCTTTTTAGATGAATATGCTTGTAATTTCTATAGTTCTCTGGCTCAACTCGCAAGTTATAAAGATGCTGATGAGTCTGTTCAAAAGTCCATTATAGAAAATGTCGAAGCCAATCAATTAGTACTACAACACTGGGCAACTTCTGCCCCGATGAATGGTCAACATAAGTATGATTTAGTCGCTGCCGAACTTCATCAAGTGTTAGGAGAATATTCAGAAGCCATCAAACTTTACGACCCAGCAATTGTCGGGGCCAAAGAAAACGAATATATTCATGAAGAAGCCCTCGCCAACGAACTCGCGGCGAAATTTTATCTGAATTGGAATAAACAAGAAGTGGCTGGGATTTATCTGAGGGAAGCCTATTATTGTTATGCCCGCTGGGGAGCAAAAACTAAAACTAACCAACTTGAGGAAAAATATCCTCAACTACTGGCTCCAATTCTTAACAGTCAAATCCAACCATTAAACGGTAAAACTCCTGTTTGGAGTGCGACAACAACAATTACGAGTACTTCTACAGACACCTCGACAGCTTTAGATTTAGACAGTCTTATTAAAGCTTCTCAAGCGATCTCAGAAGAAATTGAATTGGATGTTTTACTGTCGAAGTTGATGCAAATTATGCTAGAAAATGCGGGGGCTGATTACGGAACTTTAGTTTTAGATGATGCCGGGGGTTGGAAAATTGCTGCCCAATGTAATGTGAATCAATGTGATTTAATGACGCTACCCCTCGAACAAGCAAATAACTTACCCCGTTCTATTATTCGGACAACTATCCGGACTCAGAATTGTTTAATTATTAATAATATTCAACAATATCAACGCTTTAGAGCTGATCCTTACCTCATCGAGCAATCTCCCAAAAGTTTATTTTGTACTCCCATTGTCAATCAAGCTAAACTCATTGGTATTCTTTATTTAGAAAACAAAATTGCAACTGATGTATTTACCCAAAATCGAATTGCAATCCTCAACTTACTGATGTCTCAAGCTGCGATTTCTATTGAAAATGCCCGTCTTTATCGTCATTTGGAAGACTATAGCCACAATTTAGAAGTTAAAGTTGAACAAAGAACCCAACAACTTCAGGAAAAAAATCAACACCTGAAAGCCACTTTAGAACAGTTACAACAAACCCAAAATCAGTTAATTCAATCCGAAAAAATGGCAGCTTTAGGGCAATTAGTGGCGGGAGTTGCCCATGAAATTAATACTCCCCTCGGGGCCATTCGGGCTTCGATTGGTAATACAGACCAAGCATTACAAGCGTCTTTATCTCAACTGCCACAACTGTTACCTCAACTGAATTATCAACAGCAAACAGAGTTTTTTGACTTTTTAGAATACATTTTGCATCGTCAATTTAACTGGAGTACCCGAGAAAAACGGCAAATTAAACGGACTATCACTCAACAGCTTCAATCCTATAATATTGATAATGCCAGACAACTTGCAGATTTACTCACAGACAGCGGATTTGAGCGTAATATTGAAGCTTTATTGCCGTTGTTACAAATTCCTCAAGCAGAACAAATTGTTCAAATTGCTTATAATCTTGCCTGTCTTAATAGCAATAGCAAAAATATTAATGATGCAGTCAGACGAGCCTCGAAAATTGTCTTTGCTCTCAAGAGTTACGCTCGTTATGATCACGAAGGGGTTAAACAATCCACTCTTGTTACGGATAATATTGAAACGGTATTAGAACTGTATCAAAACGCTCTCAAACAGGGAATTAACTTGATTCGCCATTACCAAGAAATTCCAGAAATTCTGTGCTATCCTGATGAATTAGTTCAAGTTTGGACGAATTTGATTCATAATGCTATTCAAGCCATCAATGGCAAAGGTACAATTGAAATTAGGGTACATTCAGATCATCAGAATGTTGTAGTTTCCATTACAGATTCGGGTTGTGGAATTCCGACAGACATTCAGGACAATATCTTTCAGCCTTTCTTTACCACTAAATCAGCCGGAGAAGGCAGCGGTTTAGGATTAGATATTGTTCAAAAAATTATTGATAAGCATCAGGGCCGCATTCAATTTACATCTCATCCCGGTCAGACAACTTTTAGGGTGGTTCTACCGACTGAAAATGAGGTATAGCAATAAAAATTAATTTTAGATTGTGACCCGGTCAAACAAAATTAACCCGGATGTCAACTCTGCCTCGCAATCCCCTTCTGTCCCACGGCACACAACTCAACACAACTCAATGACTAGACTGAAAATGTTCATGTTTGTTATAAGCATCTACAATCTAAAAAAGTAGTTATCCTTTTACATTAGGTTGCAGATCACTGCATAATCTTGTATCTAACCAGCTCTATAATCCCGTAACCCAACAGATATGACTGAAGCAGCAATTTTATGTGTTGATGACGAAAGCGTGATCTTAGAAACCCTCCAGGAGCAAATTAGCCGTCATTTTGGCAGTCAATTTTTATATGAAGCAGCAGAGAGTGCCGAGGAAGCATTAGAAATTCTCTCAGAACTTGATGAGGAGGGAGTCAAAATCGTTGTCATTGTGTCTGACTGGTTGATGCCTGGAATGCGAGGGGATGAGTTTTTAATTCAAGTTCATCAGCAGTTTGGTGATGTCGCCACCATCATGTTAACAGGACAGGCGGATGAGTCGGCGATTGAACGAGCTAAAGCAGAAGCAAACCTTTGTTGCTGTTTATTGAAACCGTGGCGAGAAACAGAACTGATTCAAATTATCACACAAGCTTTGGAACTAGCATGAACGAACTAGCAATTCTTTTAGTTGATGATGAACCGATGTTGTTAGAAAGTTTATCAGAAGAGTTACTTCGTTACTTTGGTCACGAATACCACATCGAAGCGGCTGAAAGCGCCGAAGAAGCTTTAGAAATTATCGAAGACCTACAAGTCGATAGTATTGAAGTGGCGGTTGTTGTTTCCGATCACCTGATGCCAGGAATGAAAGGAGATCAACTCCTCAGTCAAATTCATGCTCAGTATCCCAATGTTCTCAAAATTATGCTCACAGGTCAAGCGGGGGCAGAGGCCATTGGAAATGCAGTTAATTCCGCCAATTTATACCGTTATATTGCTAAACCTTGGGAGAGTACAGATCTAAATTTGACGGTAAAAGAGGCTATAAAGAAATATAAATCTCTGAAACAACTTGAACAAAAAAATGCTCAACTTCAAGAAAATGAGCGCCGTTTGACTCAATTCTTAGAGGCAATTCCCATTGGTGTATCAGTTTATGATACAGCCGGACAGTTGACTTATGTTAATGAGCAAGCTAAAAAAATATTGCAAATCAAACATTTACCACAAACAAAGATAGAGCAACTCTCAAGAGATTTTCAGATTTATGAGGTGAATACAGACCAATTGTACCCAACAGAAAAATTACCTATTGTTCGTGCCCTCAGGGGGGAAACAGTTCATGTTGAAGACTTAGAACTACGCAATGAAAATCAAACGATTCCCCTTGAAATTTTAACCACTCCAATTCGGGATGAAACCGGGAATATTATTAAGGCAATTGCTGCCTTTCAGGATATTAGCGATCGCAAATTTTCTGAAGCTGAACGTCAACAGTTTACCCGAGAATTATTTCATCTCAATGAGGCATTTTCTCAGTTTGTTCCCCGGCAATTTCTTCAATCTTTATCTTATAAAAGTATTACTGAAATTCAACTCGGAGAATCCATTAAGAAAAAAATGTCAGTTTTATTTGCTGATATTCGTGCCTTTACTACTCGCTCTGAACAGATGACTTCAGAAGATACATTTAAGTTTATTAATGCTTATTTGCAGCGGATGGAACCGGCGATTATTGAAAATCAAGGGTTTATTGATAAGTATATTGGGGATGAAATTATGGCACTCTTTGAAGGCAGTGTCGATGATGCTGTTGCGGCTGGAGTAGAGATGTTAAAACGCTTAGCTGAATATAATCTAACCCGACAACGTCCAGGGCGTTTACCGATTGAAATTGGTATCGGAATTAATACCGGAAATTTAATGCTGGGAACGGTTGGCGGAAAGTCTCGAATTGATACAACAGTGATTGGAGATACGGTTAATTTAGGTTCGCGTTTACAGCAGTTAACCAAAGTCTATAATGTACCCCTATTAATTTCTCATTACATCATCGCTGAGATGGAAGAACCGATGAAATATGCACTCCGTTTAATTGATCAAGTGCAAGTTCGAGGAAAAGTACAGAAAGTTTCAGTTTTTGAAGTATTTGAGGCTGATCCCCCGGAACAAAAACAAGCCAAATTAGAAACTAAACCACTGTTTGAAGCGGCTTTACTCAGTTATTATCGCAGAGATATTGAAACCGCTAATTCTCTTCTGAGGCAATGCTTAAAAATTAATCCTGCCGATCAAGTGGTGCAAGTTTATTTAGAACGTTGTCAATATCAAACTTGTCAAAACAATCAATATTATCTCCCCTCTAATTCTTCAAAAAATCCATATAATCTTGATAGTTTATTGCTTTCACACTGTTCTGAAAAGTCTTAAATTGAATGAATTCATGTCATACATTGAATCCTATATTGTGTCACTCAGCTAAAGCCTATTATAATTACTTAAATCTATGTCAGAAATAGCCTCAGCCACTACAAGCTGATAATGCTTTTCTTCTACTATTCTAACTCCAGAATCATCTAGAATCAGTTCAAATATTGCAATTGTATCTAAGCTGATAAACTGAGCTGATATAGGACGACATATCAACTCCGGGAATTTTTCTGTACAGTATGCAATATCCTGCTTCGTCTGAACAATACTAATTTGGTCTTTACCCGTTTTAGCTTGAACAGGTACAATAAAATGTGTTCCATTACGATTTAATCCAACGTATACTTCATCAATTTCTATTTGACCAATTTCACGAACAGTAGTTCTTAAATAATTTTGTAATGAATAAGCTGTAATCTCTAAAAAAATATCAATCAGACGATTGTATCTAATTTTAGTCAGTAGAGATTGCTCATCACCAGATGAATATTTCTCAACTATTTCAGGTGTAGAATTAGGAATCTTAATTTTTACCAAATTAGAATTGGGAATAATTCGATTTGCTTGCTCTAGATTAAATCTATAAATCCCTCGACCTGCCAACTCTATAATCCATTGCAAACCTGAAGGTTGAGTGTCTATTATTTCTTGGGGTAAAGGTCTACGAAAGCGATAACTATAAATCACATCACCTGAATTTTTTGCCGATAATCCAAGCCTTTTCCCAATCTCGACAATTTCTTCACGACTGAAAGTGAAGTAAGTTATTTCAGGTGTATAGTGCCTCCAGAAAATTTCTTTAATTATAGAACTATAAATATTAGATTTATCTGACTTTTTCATTTATTGATACTTTTTTTTCTAGTTCTAGGCTGAATTACATGAGGATCAACATTATAATATTGAGCGGCTTGTGACATATTGAAGCTTAGTAATTCCTCATTTTCTAGCTTGATTTTATCTTGTGGCTTGTTCAAATTAATCTCAAGTAATTTAATAATTTCACTAGCAACGGCTTTGGCTAAAAATGGCGGCACAGAATTTCCCACTTGCCGAAACCCATGCCATTTTGTTACATGAAACCGAAACCAATCAGGATAAGAATGTAGCCGCGCTGCTTCGCGAACCGTGATACATCTGGGGGTAAAAGGATGTATGGGACGAGCTGAAGTGTGAGCGCCTCGGCTACTCGGTGTTCCGGCTCTTAAAGTATTACATAAACCATTGGGATCAAGTTTATGAAAACGACTGATAGGTTCTGTTTTTCCAGGTAATGTGTGTTTAAATCGTTGAATTGAATCTATTTTATGCTGCGTTCTTAAACTTGATGTTAATAGATGATTTGGATAAAGTCTTGGATAACTATAATCATTATCTAACACTCTTTTTCCTTGCATAATTTCACCATAATAACTGGCAGAATTAAACTCCGTTTCTACCCAATCTTGCTGTATTAATTCTGGATATTCCTCAACTTCCGGTAAATCTTGAATCGCTTCCCAAACTGTAGGGGTTTTTAATAATTTTAATGATTTAATTTTTTTTTGATTAATAGCATCAGGATATTTTGGCAGCGGCAAACCCATTTTACTGCCGATTAAAAACAATCGTTCTCGCTTTTGAGGGACACCATAATCTGCGGCATTTAAGACCTGATACGGTAATTGCACTTGATAGTCATAATATGTAAATTTATCAATCAATTCTTGAAGAAAATGCTGATGCTTTCCCGCTGCCATTCCTTTCACATTTTCTAAGACAAAATACTTCGGTTTAAGTTCAGCGACCAGCCGCATAAAATGAAAAATAAGCTGATTTCGAGGGTCTTCTAACAGCCGTTTTCCCATCAGTGAAAACCCTTGACACGGCGGCCCCCCAAACACCACATCAATTGAACGTTCGCCAATGTTTGAAGCGTTACGAATTTCATCAGCAGAAATTGTGGTAATATCACGACAAAAAATAGTAGAATAAGGAAAATTATATTGATGAATTCCACAATGGATCGGATCGATTTCTACCGCTGCTAATACATCAAAACCAGCCTGTTCAAACCCTAAAGTCATTCCCCCCGCGCCGGCAAACAAATCAACTGCAATGGGTCTTGTATCATCTAGGTTAGAGCAATTTTGAAGCATTATGACTGGGGTTAAAGATCGTCAAAATTAAGTTTCTGTTGAGTATAACATCAATATTGCTTCAGCCGACAGAAATCGAGACAAAATACGGCATAATGAAGACTACAGTTTCAAGGTGATATTGAACGGATAAATCAGCGATGAAGCAAGGTTTTGGTCTAGTGAGTACGGTTATTCTGGTGAGTCACAGTTTAACGGGTTTAGTAATGGCTCAAATTCCAGACAGTTTCGGGGCGATCGCCACCACGCCAGATGGTAATATGTGGGGATATGCTTACGATCACCCGAGCCGTGCCGAAGCAGAACGTCAAGCTTTAGAAGAGTGCGGCGAGTCAGACTGTCAGGTGAGACTCTGGTTTAAGAATGCCTGTGGTGCATTGGCAAAAGATGATGTCGGGAATTTAGGCTGGGCCTGGGGAGACACCCAAACCCAAGCAGAAGCCGAAGCGATTTCAAGTTGTGGCACTGGAACTTGTAAAATTGAGACTTGGGTGTGTACGACTCGATATTAAGGGGTTGAGATTAAGGGGTTAATCAGACTGAAATTGGTTGCTGATACTGTTTTGCTTTTTCTTTGAAGTTCTCACAACACAGCGACTCAATGCCGAGGGATGAACCTAAAATCGCTAAATCTTGATCAAAAACCTCTTGTAAATATTGAATATTTTCAGCGCTTAATTCAGGGCGTTGTTTCATGGACCACAAGCCTCTAACCCAGGTGCGAAAAGACTTCGGAATCAGCCATTGTCGCAGTTCTCGCAAACCGGGAGTTTCAACTAAAGCATCGCGCCATTGACTCGTAATTAACCGTTCATTTGAGGCATTTTGAGCCCCCACTTCGACTTGCCATTGAGGTTGCTGTGGATAGCCTAAAAACTGACAAACTTGTTCGAGTTGAAGTTGAGGTTGTGCTAATAAATTCTCAAAGAAAATAGGTAAAACCGAATCCCGACCAAAAGTATCAAAATAGGGTTGAAGCTGCATACTGTAGCGGCTGTAATCAATTAATTCAGAATGTTGAGAAATGGCTTGATTAATCTCAACTGAAATCACCCGCTGACTCCATTCATGAATATATTGAGACACTAATCGGTCAATGGGATGACGAATCACGTAAATAAATTTAGCATCCGGACAATGTTGTTGAATCCGTTCAATTGTTTTAGGATAGGTGGGTAATTTTGTATAATGTGTGCTGGATTCTCCCCGCAGTATTGCTTGCTCAGAACCTTCAAATAAAGCACAATACCAATCCATCCCTTTGGCATATTCTTCATCATTACTAAAAAAATTAGGTTCCTTCAACTCGGTCATAAAGATTCCCGGTTGTTTCATCAGTTGGGTATGTAATGTACTGGTGGCACATTTCATCGCCCCAACAATCATGAAATTTGGATAATTTTTTGGGTTTGTCATGATTAAACGTTCAGTTCAACTCCTTTTAAATACACAGGTAATAGTTTGATCCCAATTAACTCGCCGGACGCTGTTTAGGATTAGCATGAGGCAATTCAAACGGCTTCATGGGATTTTGCCAATTCATCCAAATATCTTGTTCTTGAAGTTCACAGGTATGGGGTTGTTTATGACCGATTAATTCTCGACCCCAGGCTAAACCTCGACCCAAAAACCACAACAGATTTGCCAACCATAACCCCACCCTGCCGTAAAATTTAGCAAAGTAACGCGATCGCGATGCATATAAATAGGATCTCGGTCGTCGCCGGGAAGCTACATCAGATTTAACCGATCCACTTCCCCCCCGTAGATGTACCACCCGTGCTTTGGGCCAGTGAAGAATTTTCCAGCCGGCTTGTTGGGTGCGGCGACAATAATCGACATCATCGAAATACATAAAGTAGCCTTCGTCCATCAGGCCGATTTCTTCAATCACCTCTCGCCGAACTAAGACACAAGCAAAACTCGTCCATTGGGGTTCAAACGGGGTATCTGAGACAGCAATAGGAACATCAAATGGCTTTAATAGCGTAGTCACTGGCCCTGTGGCAGCGGCATCAATCAATTCACTCACGGGGGAGTGGTAATGGAAACAACTAATTTGAGGCGTGGTATCAGGCCATTCTAAGCGAGGACTAATGATTCCAGCTTCAGGGTGGGTGTTGAGTGCGGCTAGTAATGATTCAATGGCACCGGGTCTAACAATCGTATCACTATTTAAGAGTAGATAAGCCTCCGCTTCAACAGCTTTGATGCCGATATTATTCCCCGCCGAAAATCCCCCATTCACTTCAGACGGGAGAAGTTGAACCCAGTCTTGCCATTGGTGATCTGCGATGGCTTGGCTAATCAAAGAAACTGAATCATCTCCCGATTGATTATCTACAACAACCACTTTGTGTTCGCCAATTTTCACTTCAGATTCTAGGGATACCAAACAATCAATCACCAGTTTAGGGGTGCGATAATTTAAAATAACAATTGCAAGCTGCATCATGTTACAAATTCCGTTAAACTTAGTCCGTTTTCATCTAATTTTCTACCAGTTATAATTTTGACCGACTAAATCATAAAGTTTTTGATTATAGGGAATAAAATATTCCTTTAATTGATCCATTACCGCTTGATCGTCTAGATCAATTTCATATTTTCCGACATTATGACGTTTTTGTTGAAACTGTTGTAAGGTTTCGGGTGAAAACGGTTCTATTTCTAAAAATTCACAGACTTGATTGAGTAAGCCAGGTAAATCTTGTTTAAATTGAGCAAAGTTTAAAACGAGGATTTGACTTTTATCAAACTGTTTGTAATATCGTTCCAGTTGTTCGGCGTATTTCCCTCGAGCCACATAATCGTAAGGATATTTTGCCTCTTTGGCTTTTCCTTGTAACTCTTGTTCAACGGCTGCGGCAAAACTGCGATCGTCGGCTGTGACGCGCAGATGATCGTTTGGGTTATCAAAAAAGCTTTGGTACATTTGCCAAGCCGAATAGGCACGTTTTACGGGTTCTCTGAGGATTGCAATCATTTTAATCTCCCCTAAATCGGCTTTAATTCGGGCTGGGATATTATCAAAATGCAGATAACTGGGAGAGGCATCAAATGTGAGGCGATCGCCTTTTTCGACTTTCGACGGGAAGTTACCTAAATACCAACCATATCCTCGGCTATAGTTTTGAGGTAAATCAAAATAACGAATTTCTTTCCAGCTTTTATTCCCAATCACTTGAGGATGCTGCGTTAAATAGTTATAGAGGGAGGTTGTGCCTGCTTTTTGCGCCCCAATGACTAAAAAGTCAGGAGGTGATTTGATGGCTGGGTAAATCGCTTTTTTAATTAGATCTTTAATCATACCCCTGGATATTCCTCACTGTTGATTGACAATTTCTTTGGAGAGGGAAGTCAAAATCGTTATCACACAGCTTGACGCGCTGTCTTGCTATTAGTATATCATTACTTCCTCAAATTTCATAATAAAGTTTTAATTTCATTATTAATCCAATCAAGCATAGCGTGATTATATCAATTTTTCCCCGCTTTAATTCTTTAATTGAAGGAATATCAGATCTCTTTAGTTCAGGGCATCCATTAACGCATCATATTTGGGAGAACGGTCTTGGGTGACATGTTCTAAAGCGCCCCAACTTCCCCATTTAGTAGCACGAGTAATATCACTAAAGTGCATAAATATTGTTCTAACCCCTTCTGGATCTTGCCAAGCCTCAAACATCTTTTGATAAAGATCATAAAATTCTGGTCGGCGGTTCAACTCAATAAAATACTGTGTGAGTTTATCATTATTTTCTACACCCCTCACCCCAACGACATGATTACCCCCTTCATAAATCACTAATTTCAAATTCTTTGATTTTGCCACTTCTGTATAGTGCTGAAATTTCTCTGCTAAATTTTCTACACTATCATCTGTCTCGAGGACACTACCATCTTTTAATTGAGCAATTCCTTGTTGAAATTCATCAATATTGGGATCATCAATCCAAGATTCTATGATTTTTTCATATTTTGGCTGACCTAATTTTCCACTAAAATAAGAACTAATTGCAAATACATCCACACCATGTTGATAACAAGGCGCTTCACTCCAGCGGTCGCATTCTAACACTTGCTTTGCCCCCCAGCGGTTGGCTGTTTGAGTCGAAATCACACATTGAATTCGTTTTTGTTCCCCGGCAAAAACATCTTTCCAAATATCACACATTTGAGCCGTTTTAACCCCATAGGGTTGAAAAGAATTATCTCCCCCCGCCAGCGGCCCGTTATCTCTTACCCAGTTAAATTGATCAAATTGAGGATTCCAAACCTCATTAGAATATTCCACATAAGCCGTTAAATTCGGATCTAAACTTTCTTTAATTAACTGAGCAAAATTACGAAGATATTCATCGGTGGCTTTATGAGGCATATTAAACCATGGATCGACCTGTAAACGATTCGCCAATTCCACCATAATTTCAATCGGAACACCTCCCCCATAACTGTAAGATGCCTTTTGAATTTTCGGTCTATTTTGCCATTGACTTTGCTCAGAATGATTGGTTTGCATCCAATCCATAAACCGCAATGCTTGATAATCTTTTGTTTTTTCAATAAAGGCCGGATTAAATAAAACCGACTGATAATTTTGTTCGTATTCAGCCGGAATCACCCGAATATTACGAATATAATTTCCGGTTTTTTGGGGATCTGTTTCCGTAATTTTTAATAAGATTCCTTTCTTCGACGGGTTAACTTGCAGGACATCTCGTCCGGGAGTTGAAGCGGTTTGATCTTTGTTGGCATCAAACTCATATTTTAGGGTTCCAACACCATCGTAAAGTACAAGATAAGTTCCTCCTGGATACGGATTAACCCCTCGATACATTAAGGCGGCAACTTGAGTATATTCGGGTGAATCTTCGGGTTCAGGCAGAGATTTTACCCAGCCCCACTCATCTAAATCCAGTTGATCAAATTCATCTGTATCCCAGGTATCACTACAGTCTGAATCTTGATTTTTAGTGCATTGAGTAATCCAGCGACGAGAGGATTTGAATGCATCCACAAAGGGCAGTTGAGTTGAAAAATCAGAAATCCCATTTAAGTTTGTTCCCAAACGGAGGGTTTGAGGAGCGGCTTTAGCCAGGGGAAGTGGCCCTTGATCAGGGGAGAAAACATTCACCTGATTTAAGCCGACAGCCAGAGCAAATCCAAAGCTAATTAAACTGAAATAAAGGACTGACTTCTTGAAATAGCGCTGAAGATTTAATCCTAAAAAAGCAATCATGGTTAACTAAAGATAAGCTGAATTTTGTTTGAGAAAAATGACCCATTTTAACGACCCGTTAGAGCCTGATCTAAGCTAATTTGAGTCGTGGAAAAATGAAGACGATTGAGGGATAGCTCTTTTTAAGGGTGGGTTGGGTTGAGTGGGTGAGGATTTGACGGAGAATTTTCGAGTCGGATTGAGGGGTTCTGGGGGTCTGAGTAATAATCCAGTCAGTCCACCGCAAGCCAGGGTATAGATAGGGTTGACCATTGCGTTTAATAAGCAGTCAAACAAATACAAGGCTAAAACAACACTTAAAACAGCACCGGGTGCGACTTTGGGATGGAACCAAGTATGGGGCTTGTAGCGCGCTCCACAATACATCATTACAGGAAATAGAAACGTTCCAATTAAGCCAAATAAGCCAATAACACCTCGAGTCCCAAAGGCAATAATCCATAAACTATCGGTGACGCTAATGTCTTCGAGTTCTCCAGCCCAGTTATATTCAAAGACTCGGTTACGTCCCCATCCGCCCCAGCCCCAAACCATCTGTTCTCTGGCCCTTTCTCCGAGGATTTCTTCGTTATCAAATCGAAACTCTAAAGATTGTGCCCGATCTGCACTGAAATTTTCGCTAAGAAATGAGACAACACTATCCCCATCAAAGCTGCCACTGACCGCTAATACCAGGTAGAGAACAATACTTGCCAACAGTATCCATAATAAGATGCCACTGCGCAGCCATTTAGCAGAATATAGAATCATTAAACCAATGGCAAATAATCCCCAAGCCCCAGTAGATTTGACTAAAACAAATGTTGCCACCAGTACCATTAACACAGGCATAATGGGCATATTCCAGAAGCGCTTCAGCACCCCAGCTCGCCACAGCCACACCCCAATTAAACAGGCCGCTAACATCCAAACGCCGACTTCTAAGCCGTGTGCCATAAACACGGTGGGCCGAAATCCACCATAACGAATATTTTGGGAGAAGTCTGCCCGAGGGTGATAGCCGTAAGCCATGCGGTGAAGTTGGGGACTCAGCCTCACTTCAAATAAACATAAGGGAATGTAAATGATCCCACCTGTAAAGATGGCGATCGCCATTTGACGCAGTCCGGCGAGATTATTCAGATAAATTCGCCCGAGGTAGTAGGGGAAGCCCCAGGTCACAACTTGGGCTAAGGTTTGGGAAACGCCATCGTAAGCGCCTAAGCCATTGACTAAAGAAGAAGGGAATGGACATAAACACCAAATCAGCATCGGTACGTCTAACCAACCAAATTTAAAGCTTTGAAATCGTTGGCTATCGAAGATAAATGTAGCCAGAAAAATGCTGTAACAGGTGGCAGAAATCCGTTCGTAATCTGGCAAACCCAGGAACATAAAAGCGGTTCGATGGGGTAAAAATAACCAAGCAACGATGAAACTGATGACAACTGCGCGTTGGGGAGAATATCGGATGAATAGAAAACAAACAACTAATGGCCAGATTAGCAGAACAAATTGTGCTTGAGGACTTCCAGTAAACATGGTGAATGCAGCAGATTAATTGGAGGAGTGATCCGTGAGTTGATCGCATCAGCTCGGAAATAGAAATCAGCTTTAGGTTACAATTCCCAGTCCGGCTATATTCCATTGCAGTTCATCTAGGGGTAAACCCAATCCTAAAGAATAGCGAATGAACAGCACCCCAGTAATTAAACCCACTAATAATAGGGTAGCAATTAAATCTTGTCCGATGCAGCTTAGTTTTTCTCGCCACAAGCCGAAACTGATGGGGATGTAGAAGGGTAAGTCATTAAATGCCACAACAATAATTGCACCCAACATTCCAAACTGGTTGTAGCTGAAGGGCAACAGGAACAGCATATAGCCAAATTTCAGAAAGTTTCCTAAGGCAGTAAATTTGGGATTACCAATGGCATAAAGCGCTTGATCGACGGTAATTGACAAGATTAACGGCCATAAACCCAAGGCAAGAATCGGCAGCATCCAAGCCGCTTGACCATAGCGATCATCATACAAGGTGAGAATCAACAGATCGCCAAAGCAAACCAGTGCTGTCACCAGCAATGATAATCCCATTAACAAAAACCAACGTTTGTGAAGGATTTTTTGCCGTAAGCTTTGTCGATCTAGTTCTTTAGCATATTTAGAAATAACAGGAAAGATGATTTGACGCGACAGACGTTGCACAATTTGACGGGGCAAATCGGCTAAGGTAAAGGCAACAACATAAATTCCGAGTAATTCTAATGTAAAGAGTTTTCCCAGAATCAACCGATCCGCTTGATTGGCCAGAAACATCATGCCGGTGGCAACAAAAACCCATACCCCGAAAGAGAGGATTTCTTTGACTGCGGCTTTATCCCAGGCTAAGCGATCTTGATGATTCGGGTCGATAAAATGACTCCCCACCATCTTCAGCACACTTGTGAGGAGATTTCCTGCCACTAACGCCCAAATACTGGGGCTGAGATAAGCCCAGATCACCATCACCGTCAAGCCAATCGCTTGAACTATAAATTCAAAGATCGTCAGCTTAGCCACTTGTAGATCTCGCAGCAAAGTGGCCATTGCTGTGGAGTTAAATCCGGTCAGAAAGCCCGTTATTCCGACTAACGGGACTAACCATAGTAACCGAGGATCTCCATAAAATTGAGACACTGGCCAGGCAATCAGCCAACACCCCAACCAAATCCAACCCCCCCGCAGCCCTTGCAGAGTCCAGGCTGTATTCAAAAAATCTGGATCAGTTGAACGGGGAGAACGAATAATACTCGGACGAATACCGATATCGGAAAATAGAATTAAACCCATCTGGAATGTATTCACCAGAGCCATTAAACCAAATAACTCCGGAACCAGCAGGCGAGTCAGAATCAGGTTACCGACAAATCGTAATCCTTGACTACCGCCGTATCCAACAAGTGTCCAGATTGTGCCGTTAACCGCTTGCTTTTTAATAGATGATGACATGATGACCTTGAGACGAAGACTTGACGCACTGATTGACAATAATTCAAGGAAGTCCCTTAACCGACTGATTATCCTAGTTGTGTTGTGTGGTAATGGTTATATTCTTTGGGATCATTCAATTCAAACTTGATTACACTTAATACGTGGGTCATCTAGCTTCATCCATAAACTTCAATAATTATACTGCCTCGCATCGTTTAATTCATTATGTTAAACGACAAAACGACATTATTGTTTACTTTATCAAAGCTTGACATGAGTTTACCGGAGCAATAGGAATTTACTGTATCTCTATATACTCTTTAAGATCTTAATCTTCTAAAAATCCGTCGGGACAAGAGTCTATTAAAGGTAATGTGAAAGGCAATCTTGCAATACAGAAGAAATCACTTTGGGCAATTGATTGATCTGTATGATTTCTCAGATCTGATGAGGGGGATTGCTATATAAGTATGGATGAATCGATTCTGATCGGGTGATAAATATTCAGTCTGCTCGATAAACCCACTACCAATTTTTCTGAAGAGATTAATAAAAGTTTATTTAATAATTAACATTTACTCCCGATTTTTAACCTGATCTATCGAAAGACATAGCTCAAATCAATGAGTCGTTTGTTATATTTATTTCAGTAATTCTATCGTTAGAAAGACGCAATAACTCCCTAATCACTGTTAAATTAAAAATACATAAGTAAAAAGATTGTTTTTATAAAGTAGGAGATTTAACGATTATGGGAATTTTAGCTTGGTTAGCACTCGGATTAATTGCTGGAGCTTTAGCAAAATTAATCTATCCTGGACACCAAGGTGGCGGGATTTTTGCAACAATTGGATTAGGAATTCTAGGTGCGCTCGTTGGAGGTTATTTAGGTCAGCTCTTGTTAGGGAGTGGGTCAGCCGCCGCCGCATCGGCTGGAGCTTTAACACTTCCAAGTATTATCTTTGCCATTTTAGGTGCAATGCTATTAATCTTCATCTGGGGTTTAGTCGTTAAGAGCGCTTAATCTTTTAAAAATTAAATAGTTTTTCTTCGGAACAATACATTTAAAGAAGAGATCATAAAGGTACATTTTTATAGAGAAGATGTACCTATTTTTATGAATATTGAGCAAATCAAAATTAACTCCGGCTAAAATTAAGATTGAAATCCTTTTGATTTTTTCTTCTTCGACTTACCCTTAGATTTTGAGCGACTGACCTGAGCCACCGCTTCTTGAAATAAATGATGTAAATGCAGCGGTACACTTGCCATTTCTGATAATTGCGGCTCCAGGGGTTTATTATATTCTTGTAACAGAGATTCTAAGTCAGATTCTAAGTTAAAATCAGGACGCTCAAGCACTTGTCTGAGTAAGGCTTCTAATTGTGAGGAATAATCGGTTTGCAGTTGCTGCCAAATGTAATAATTAATCGTATTATCCTTCAGATATTTTTGTACCAAAGCGTCTTTATTCGGTTGTGTTTCCAAATCTTCTGCTTTTAATACATTCACAAATTGAGGATAAGACGGGATAAACATTTGACCCCAGCGCGGATGAGAAAACGCTGTGACATTTTCTGCTTGTTTAATCTCATTTGGCAGTTCAACTTTCGGCGTAATCATTGCTGAAGTTGGTTTTTGACTTAAAGCTTGATCTAATAATTCAGCATCTGCACCCACTGCCTCTGCACCCGCTTTGACATCCGTCGTATCACTTCCCATCTCTTGGATAATCTCTGATAAAGATTTGGATTGATCAATTCCGGCTGCTTCAAATTGTTTTTGAGCGAGTTTTTCTTGTAATTCTGTAATTTTTTGATTCAGTTTATAGCCAGGCAAAGTAATTTTATCGGAGCCAAAAAAGTCAACAAATTCCTGATGATATTGATAGACAGATTCCCAAGCTTGCTCTAACAATTCAGGTGCATCACTATACAATGAATCTGGATAGTTTTGTTTAAATTCCCCAATGGCAACCGCTAACTTGGGCTGACTTAATGATCCTTTTGGCAAACAAGCACCAGAAAAAATCCAATTTTCAGAAGTCATCGGAGATAAACGAGTTAAGATAATTTCGCCAATTTTCCAACGTTGAATTTCAGACTGTGGCACTTCTGCACTGGGCAAAGCAATATAGTATTTTGCCGTCAGCCAATTCATTAATTTGACTTGCTCAGATGAAGACTCAATCACTTCAAATAAGCCAGTAAAACTGTGCTTCCACTGTTGAATAATCTCACGCTCATCTGAAGATAAATGATCACAATCTTCTAAAAATAAATCAATCGGTGTTTTATTGTCTACCTTTCCTTCCGTGAGAAACGTATCCACCACTAAGTTTTGTTGTCGAATGTCCTGCTTATCGCGACTTCCCTGCTCAGCCGCATACTTTTCTAAGGCAATCGCAAGCTCGTCTTCTGCATCGTAAACAAAATCAACCAGTTGTTGCTTGAGTTGAATGGCTTGCTCTAAAGTTGCACTCATTGAGAACTTCGCTAACTTAAAATGAATGTGAATATTTTACTCTAACTTAAGGAAGATTTCTTCATCTATAAGATAGATTTATTTTTTTATCTTCTCTCTCCTTAGGTAGAGTTAAGTTAGTTTTGATGAATTTACAGTTGATGTTTAAACAGTAGTGCTGTCTGGCCGATACATCGTTGTTTAAGAGGACGAGATTTCCAATTCTGCAAGGAAATACACTGACTTTTTGTGAAAGCATCTTCAAAAAATTGTGTAATATAATTCTTTAACTGAGGTTGGCAGGTAGAAAGATTTAATTCATCATTGACTAAAAAACTACGAGAATCAATATTTCCACTACCAATACTCACCCATTTTTGATCAACTAAAATAACTTTTCCATGCATCATACTGGGTTGATATTCAAATATTTTAACCTCGTTTAAGAGTAGATTTTTATAGTGTTCCCGAGCCGCATAATAAACATAATTCTTATCATTACTCAGCCCCATCGTTAAAATTCTAACATCTACGCCTCGTCTTTTTGCTTCAATTAAAAGTTGACGAGTATTGGTTTGAGGGATAAAGTAAGGACTGGCAATCCAAAGCTGTTTTTGTGCGGCTTGAATCATCACTTGATAAAGAGCGCGAATAGTAGAATCACGATGAGAAGGAGCCTCTCCTGGAGTAATTAATACTAAGGGTTGCTCAGTTGTCATCGCATTAGATAAGGGTTGATTCGCTAAATCTGCTGTACCTTCGCAGTCTAACCAATGCTGAATAAAAATACTCTGAAGATGAGGGACAATACTGCCTTGAAATCGAACTTCAAAGTCTAACCAAGGTTCTGTATCATCTTGTTCTTCTACTCCATCCCAATCATCAGAAATTCCCGCACCTCCAATCAATACAGTTTCATTATCTATCATTAAAAGTTTCCGATGATTTCGCTTTAAATTATCTGTCGGTGCGCGCCAGCTAAAACCATTAAAAAACCGAATTTCTACCCCGGCTAACTTTAATTGATGCCAATATGTTTTAGGAATTTTATGGCTGCCATGACTATCTGCAATCAGTTGAACTTTAACTCCTGCCAGCGCACGTTCTGTTAATGCCATTGCAAACAAATCTGCTCGTTTTCCGGGAGTCATTTTATAGGTTTCAAACTGAATTAAAGTCTTTGCAGAACGTATCGCTTCTAAGCGCGCTGTTTGAATGGCTTCAGCTTGTAACCAAAATCCCGTATTTTCAGCTTGGCTGATTCTTGAATCTGATAAACCCGCAAGGGTAAAAGCAAAATTAGATGCTGTTGGTTCAGGTATATTAAAAATTTTATAGTGAAGTTTGGCGCGAAATACTCCCTTTAGATATAAAATTAATAAAACACCTAATCCACTTCCTAACAGCAGCCATCCGAGGCTAATCATATTAAACTATATATTGATATTTGTTACTATAATCACAATATAGCAAAGTTAGGAACAAATTCAAATTTATCAATAAAATATCCTTCCCATATCTAAATAAGCTAACTCAGAGAATAGCACTATTTAAACAGAGAAGGAATAATGATTCAGTTAGGCAGAGTCAGACGATGTATGAGCTGCAAGCCAAGCTTATTTACCTTCAATCTTATCTTTAGCTGCTTGCTTAATATTTTCAACGGTATGTTGAGCCGCCGCCTCGGCTTGCTTCGCTTGACCCTCTGCCTTTTGTTTGGGATCTCCGGTGACTTCTGACATCATTTCCTGAGCTTTACCCTCAATATTTTTTAAGGTTGCGTCTACTTTTTTCTCAATGCTCATTTTAATACTACTCCTAAATAAAATAACTAAAAATAATCAAACAGTAATACTTTTAACTATAGAATAGAGTATGCATCGATTATCAACATCTATCAGGAGAAAGAGTTTAAGAAGATTAGTTTTATCTCTAAAGATATAAATCCGCAGAAACTTGTTATTTTTCTTCCCTATCTTGAGCTTAATCTATAGGTAAAGTTATGATTAATTCTCTTTAACATTAGAGGCTTGCAGTAACTCAAATTCTAAGGTTTTATTCATTTTACAGATATTCTGAGTCCAGATAAATGTTCCGACTCCAATTACAAAGTTAGCGATACAAGCGGCTAGAAAAACACCCGTGATCCCTAAAACTAAACTACCAAGATACGCTAAAGGAATATAAAGAAAGATCATTCGCGTTAAGGTCATGATTAAAGCTGGAATCGGTTTTCCTAAGGCATTAAATGCAGCATTTCCCACAATAAAAACACCTTGTGCGCCATAACTGAGGGGAACAAGTCTGAGGTATTGAGTGGCAGTTGCAACGACTTCAGGATTGCTATCAAAGCGAGTAATAATCCAGGGTGCAGCCATCCAAAGAATAATAGCTAAAACGATTCCCCAGCCGACACAAAATATAAACGATAAACGCAGCGCTAAATTGACTCGGCTATATTGTTTAGCACCCCAGTTTTGCCCAACAAACGGCCCTATAGTGGCGGAAAGCGCCATCAAAACAATCAGAGAAAAGGCTTCAATCCGAGAAGAAATCCCAAAACCTGCTACTGTTTCTGAGCCATATTGAGCCAGTAAACTTGTAATAACACCGATTGAAATAGGCGTAATAATATTAGTTCCGGCGGCGGGTAAACCGACCTGTAAAATTTCTCGCCAGCAACCCCAAACTTGCTTGAAACAAGACAGACTCCAGAGAATCATTCGTTCTCGATAATGAAGCACTAATAATGATGCCACGAGCGTTATTGAACGGCTAATGACTGTTGCTAAAGCCGCACCTTTTAAACCCAGTGCTGGAATTTCACCCCAGCCAAAAATCAGTAACGGATCTAATCCAATATTAACTAATGCGGCAAACGTCATAATTAAGCTGGGAATTTTAGTATCTCCAGCCGCTCTAATTGCACTATTTCCCACCATGGGAATGACTAAAAAAATTATTCCTAAATACCAAATTTCCATGTATTCATGAATGAATGGGAATAACTGAGGGGGTGCTCCCAGGAGTTGAAACAGTGGGTCTATTGTTAATAATCCAAAAACAACAAATATCCCTACAATTAACACAGATAATGTTAAACTATTGGTGGTTAGATGCTTAACTTTATCGCGATCGCCGTATCCAATGGCTCGAGCAATGACAGAGGAAGCACCAATTCCGAGGCCAATGGCGAGGCTACCAAATACCATCACAACTGGAAACGTAAAGCTCATTGCAGCCAGTTGATCGGTTCCCAATTGACCCACAAAATAAGTGTCAACTAAGTTAAACGCAATCACAGCAAATACACCCCAAACCATGGGTAGTGTAAGTTTAAATAGCTGCCCTCCAACAGATCCTTCGGTGAGTCGATATCTCATGATTTTGCCGTGATAAAGTTACATTAGATCTGTTTCATACCGTAACATCATATCATTAATTTTTGTAAAAAAACTCTTGTAATCAGTCAATCAGAGTTAAGCTTATAAAGCAAAAATTTAGACAATAAAGATTACTTCTATAGATAGATGGCGAGTCGTTAACATTCATATAGTATACGATAACTTCCAAATCAACCCATCATAAAAAAACTTTATTTTCAATTTGTTGATTTTTGATCGTTATTGTAATTTTTAAATTTATGACACTCGCTAAATGGATTGGGGTTATTGTTTTTGCTGTTTCATTGTATATTATCTGGCGAATTAGCCAAATCCTTTTACTCGCTTTTGTTGCCATTACCGCTGCTACTGCAATTAATCGCTTAGTGCGTCAACTTCAAAAATTAGGAGTCAAACGAATTGTTGCGGTTATCATTTCAGTTGTGGGACTTTTAGTCATACTAGGAGGCTGTATTGCTCTGGTGATTCCTGCTTTAGCAACACAATGGTCTGAACTGCTTGAACAAGTTATTGTTGCAGTGAATCAGATTGAAATTTGGTACAATAATTTTAGAGGAACTATACCCAATCAATTTATTGATGGCATGGGTAGTCCGAGTGGTTTAATTCAGCAACTTTATAACTCTGCCTCTCAATGGTTTAGCCAATTTTATACTTTTTTCTCTGCATCTCTGGGTACATTACTCAATACAGTTTTAATCATTGCTTTGACCATTATGTTGTTGAGTAATCCTCAACCTTATCGAAAAGGATTCATTTTACTGTTTCCCTCTTTTTATCGTCAGCGAGTCGATGATATTCTACAAAAATGTGAACATAATTTAGTCGGGTCTGTCTTAGGTTTACTGTTTAATATGGCTGTGATTACAGTTCTCAGTGGCCTAGGATTGTGGATACTCGGGGTGAAATTACCATTTGTCAATGCATTAATTGCAGGTTTTTTAACCTTTATTCCTAATATTGGCCCAGCAGTCAGTGTGATTCCCCCTGTATTACTGGCTCTGTTGGATGCGCCTTGGAAGGTACTCGCAGTGATTATTTTATATGTTGTTATCCAACAAATTGAAAGTAATATTTTAACACCTTTAGTCATGCAAAATAATGTCTCTCTTTTACCTGCAATTACTTTAATTTCTCAAGTGATCTTTGCTTCATTTTTTGGATTTTTAGGCTTATTACTAGCCATTCCACTTGTTGCTGTATTACAAGTTTGGTTTAAAGAGCTGTTGATTCATGATATTCTCAACCAAATGAAGGAACCTTCTTAGTTTTTTTATCATACAAAAAGAGATGCTCATATTGAACATCTCCTTTCGATTAGTAGAGGAAGACTGAATAAATTTGCCTCCTCGTTATCAAGATAATTTATAGCTTTTCCATTTCACTTTCTAAAGCGCGAATTAAATCTTCGTTTCCCTTGGCTTTTGCAACAGCTAAGCGATGTTCTAAACGCTTTTGAATATTAGAGCGATGAACTTCGGATAATTTATTAACAGTTTGACGACGGCTTTTGTTAAACATGGATGGTCGGAGTAATTTGTTCTGCTTATCTTCAGTATAACGGGTTTGTATTAAAAAGTCCGCCTTATTTCCAAAAACTTAAGAATTTGTAACTTTAGATACAGTTTATCTCTAGCTCAAGTGGTGAGTATTGTGACTTTTACCATTACACTTGGATACACGCCCGGTACATTCTCGAAAACTTCTTCCGTCTTGCTTCGCGGTGACGCATTAATCTCTGTTGACAAAATAATAATCCGCTAAACTCTACCTGAAGTCAGGTAGTCCCAACCTATAGGGAGAGTAAGATTGGGAACTTATTGCTGCATTTACCAATCAATCAAATTAAACAGAGGGAACTGCTTCTAACCCCAAGTGTCGTAGAACTTGATTCAAATCAAAATGCTCACTCATCAACTGAGTAATGCATTGTGCCTGACTGGGTTGGTGTAAGCGAGTGTGACCAAAAGCGCGATCAATAATTTCTACTGTGGTTAGGGTGTCACGATCTACCCAAAGTACCGGAATTTCTAGATCTTCAGCGCGGCTTAACACAATCTTATCCGTCGGACGCGGGCCTGTGAGGACTAAACAATGGGTAGACTTTTCCAACGCAGCTAACTGAATATCGGTTCGATCTCCCCCGGTGACTACCGCCATATTGACCGACTGATCAAAGTATTTCATGGCAGCACTAACATTCATTGCGCCAACACTGAGGCTTTCAACCATTAGATCTAAATGTGATCCACAGCACATCACCTCTGCTTGCAACTGCTGCACTAACTGTTCGACACTGACACTCCGCAATAAAGCACTTCTGGGGATAACTCCTAAAACTGAAATTCCCTGTTTTTTGAGAAATGCTGTGACATCCTCTAAAAAGGGTTGCTGATCTGGGGGCAAGTCATTGATCACCACACCCAAGAGGCGATCGCCTAATTGTTGCTGCGCTAACATCAAATTATCTACAGTTCTGTTAGGGTGTAAACGCTCAACCAAAATCACAGATGCATCCAGAGTCTGGGCAATTTCTGGCAAGGATAAGTTAAATAAGTGGCCCTGTTGTACTGTTCCCGGCCCCTCTAACAGAACTAATTCTGTGTCAAATTGCTGTAGGTTGTCCTGCAGAAGCTGAATATAGTGGGTTTGGTCTTGACCACTCACGCGCCGATGTACTGCCTCAAGAGTCAACATCAATACAGGAGGCTGTACCTCCGCCTCAGATAACCCCAGAGTACGAGTGATAAACACACTATCAGAATCTTGTAGATCTGAATCTATGGGCTGTTTCCCAATTCCCAAAGGTTTAGAATAGGCTAACTGAACGCCTTGGGCTTGAAGCTGACTTGCGATGCCCAGTGCAATGGTAGACTTTCCACTATAAGGCTCAGTTGAGCCAATTAAAAGATATTTGGCAAACTTTGCCACGCAACAATCTCCCTTACTCGTACTCAAGTGCTTGAAAAATCATCCCTGTAATGGCAAAGATCAAGTTGTGGTTTTGAATCAAAACTTGCTTTCACACTATTTAAGACAAGGATGCAAAACTAAATCTGATCAAGCTCATTACGGGTTGATGGGGATTATCATACACTAATTGTTGACTGTAATACCTGCTATGATGTGACAAATATTTGAGCGGATCTCGAAATTCTGCATGATCAGCGCAGTTGTTATTCTAGGTGTAAGAGTTTACGATAAAAATCTTGACAAAAATCAATCGAGCGGGTTCGACTGAAACTTTGCAGAATAACAATTAAGTATTTGATAAATTCATGATTAGAAAGCATCACTTCGTAACTCAAGTCTGCATTTCCATCAAACTGGACTCGGCAGCGGGTTAAGTCGGCGGGTAGAGATGAGACATTCCAGGTGGCGACGAAGGGAATATCCTCTCCTCCATCAATCTTACGAGCACCTTCTAAGTTCTTTTCCTTGTAGAGACTAATTGAGAACGGCAAATATTTTTTCATCTTATCGTCATAATAAGGCATGTACAAGCCAATATCTCGTTTTTCGGCTGGCTTGAGTTGGCTAATGAAGTTCGCTGAGTCTGACATCGCTAAGTGGTTTATGAGTTGAGGTTTATCGTTTCTAATCTAACAAATCGATAGACTAAGACAGCGAGACAGCGAGACAGCGAGACAGCGAGACTGCAAGTCAGGAGTCTGCGAGGGGCGCTCCGGGGCGCGAGACTGCAAGTCAGGAGTTAGGAGTCAGGAGTTAGGAGTTAGGACTCACCCAGTCACCTCCTGACTATTTTGAATCAATACATTTCTCAATAATTTTCATCAATTCTTGCTTTAACCAAGGCTTAGTCATATAACCATTTGAGCCTAACTGTTTTGCTAACTGACGATAGCGATCGCTTGCTCTTGAAGTTAAGATTAAAACGGGTAATTCTTTTGAGTTAAATTTTCGTCTACAGTGAGTGAGAAATTCAAAACCATTCATTTCTGGCATTTCTAGATCGCACAGTACCACTTGAACATCCGGATTTTTTTGCAGTTGTATTAATCCTTCTTTACCCGTTGTTGCCTGTATCACTTGATAGCCGGACTGCTTTAAAATGGTATTGAGAGATTGACGAGTGGTAATAGAATCATCAATTATCAAGATTTTTGAAAGCTGTTGCGGTTCATCTTCAACCTGCTTCGGAAACCAGATCAATGGAGATGAAGAAGATTGAGATTTATTTTGCCAATATTCCAAAAGTTCAGAGCTATCAATCACAGGCACTAAGCGACCATCTCCCAGAAATGTACAGCCATAAATATAGGAGGGTGCAGTTAAAACTGGATTAAATGGCTTAATCGTCAGGTGTTGTTCCATAATCACTTGATCAATTTTCAAAGCAATTGTATTTAAGCCTTGAGAAATGACCAACAGCATGATTTTATCTGATGTATTGTCTGGAGACTTGACTCTGGTTTGAGTGCTTCTCTGCTGGTTTTGTCTAGCTTCTCTACTATAATTACATCGATTTAATAGTGATTGAACTAGCGGAATTTTCTGTCCGCTCCAGTTATAAATATATCCTTTTTGAGTTCGTTTTATTTCTTGTTTTGAAATGGATAGAATTGCGGTTAATGTATCGATTGAGATCGCAAATAGACTATTCTTAACTCTAAAAATCAAAAGCTTCGTGATCGTTAAATTCCAGGGCAGCCGAATAATAAATGTTGTTCCTTTTCCGACTTCAGATTGTAAAATTAACGTTCCTTTTAACGCTTCAATTTGCTGACGAGCAACATCTAAGCCCACCCCTCGACCTGAAATCTGACTGACTTTATTCTTCGTCGAAAATCCGGGAGAAAATAAGAATTCATAGAGTTGAGATCTCGAGAGTCGAGCCGCATCTTGCTCTGAAACCAATCCCTTCTGAATAATTTTTTTACGAATGATACTGGGATGAATTCCTCTGCCATTATCACTCACTTCTATATAAGTTGAGTTTCCTTGACTATAAGCTTTAATTTCTATTTTACCTTTTTCTGTTTTATTTCTTTTCTGTCGTTGCGTTTGCGATTCTATCCCATGATCAAAAGCATTTCTCACTAAATGAATTAAAGGATCATACAGTTTTTCTAAAATCGCTTTATCAACTAAAGTTTGTTTACCCGTTAGGATTAAATCAACCGGTTTTTGATATTGAACAGACAAATCTCGAATCATTCGCGGAAATCGATTCAGGATAGACTCAATCGGTAGCATCCGAGTCGCAATCAAATGCTGTTGCAGTTGCTGTAGGGTTTGTTGACGAGTTTTAATGAACTGTTTATTTTGCAAATTTTGCAACTTCATTTCATAAATCAAATCTCCTGCCTGATTCATTTGTTCAGTGGTTTGCTGCAAAATTTCATTTAATGCATTAAAGTCATGGGGTTGAACCTGTAAATTTTGATCAAGCCCTTGGGGAAACTCAGTAAATTCTTGAACAATATTTAAGAAGCGTTGAAAACTTTTCCAGCTTTTTTCTAATGTGACTAAAGCATAACGATTCTTTTGATTTTGTAGCACTAAGCTATTATCTTGAGTCGCTAAATCTCCCACAGATTGGTTAATCGTATCAAACCGTTCAACATCTATTCGTAAACCTAAAGCCGCTTCTGTTTTCCCAGAGACTGCCGTAGATCGAGGCTGTATCTCCTGTACAGAGGTTACATGTAACGTCTCTACTCCTGTCTGCTGACGAATGACGGGCCCATGCAATGGGCCCCTACCTGCCTCCTGTACAGACGTTACATGTAACGTCTCTACTCCTGTCTGCTGACTCGTGACGGGCCCATGCAATGAGCCCCTACCTATCTCTTGACTCTTGCCTCCTGCCTCTTGTCTCCTGACTCGCAGACTCGCAGACTCGCTGACTCCTATCTCCTGAGGTTGACTTAATTTCACTAATGCAGGACTGGCAGATCCCCCCTGTATTCGATCTCCAGCCATTACAGCCGCGTGTCCTGCCCAAAAATCAGCTAGGGCCAGTTGACCAATTTGTTGATAGGCAGCAGGACGGCATTCTAAGGCTTTCAGGGCCGCTTCGGCGATCGCACTAAACCCCGGTAAACTCAGCATTCCGCCTAAGGTGGCAAAGACTTCAGCCTGGGTTTTTAATTCTGCAATAGTATTAGGTTGGGGATGAGTGAGTGACCCTTCCCAACGACGCAAACCCGCCGGAATTTCTTCTTCAAATAGAAAAACCGTCATATCGGTTTCCATCGGCACTTCTGGAAGTTCGGCGGCTTCTTCTAAAGAACGTCCTAATTTGGTTTCAAGTTGCTGAAAGATGGGTTTGGAGCGAGTAATAGCCGTTTCTTGTTGACAATTTCCCGTTTCAATTTGTTGTTGCAGAGGCGATCGCAAACAGTCGTAAGCTTGCAGTAGCAGTTCTTCGAGTTCTACATCAAAAGTCACGCCATCAGCGTATAATGCTCGAATCGCGTTTTCTAAATCGTGGGCAATATTGCCAATGCCATTTAATCCCACACAAGCCGCCCCCCCTTTAATGGAATGAGCGGCGCGCATTAAATCGTGTAATGAGTCTAAATCATGATCTTGACTGAGATTAATTAATCCTGCTTCTAACTTTTGCAGTAGATCAGATGATTCGGTGATAAAAAATTCGTAAGCCTGATCGTCAGTTTCAATCGTTGTCATGGTTAATTAGTTTTTAGTTTTTAGTTGTTAGTTGTTAGTTGTTAGTTTTTAGTTTTTAGTTTTTGGTTGTTAAAAGAGGCAAGAAGATAGAAAGACCAAAGTTTGAGCCATCCCCTACAACTTACCCTTTCATCCAACGCCCGAATAACGTTCCAACCAACGACAAATGACTAAATCCTAATCTTCTTCAGTGACGCGGAATTGAGACACACCCGCTTCTAGTTCTCCAGCTACGCCAAGCAGTCGATTAAAAGAACTGGCAACAATCAAAGATTGTTCGGAGTTTTCGTTAGAAATTGCGGCAATTTCCTGTACCGTTTCAGATAACTCACCGGCCGTTTCAGCTTGGGCGGTAGCAGAAGTTGCAATTTGTTCAACCCAATCTCGAATTTGATGACTCACTTCCATTAAATCCGTCAAAGTGGCCCGAGTTCCTTTCACCAGCTTTGTACCAATAACCACTCGTTTCATGCCGATTTCCATTGCCTTCATTAATTCCTGGGTTTCGGCTTGAATTTCTTCAACAATTTGCTCAATTTCCTGAGTTGCCGTGGCCGACTGTTCGGCTAAAGTACGGACTTCCGTTGCAACTGTAGCAAATCCATGATCCGAAGCACTGGCGCGACTGGCTTCAACGGAGGCATTCAACGCCAATACATTGGTTTGGTTGGCAAATTCACTAATTAAACTCACCACCCGTGAAATTTTCTTCGAGGCATCCCCTAAATTTCTCACCTTACGGGCCGTTGCTTGTACGGTTTTGTGAATCACCACAATTCCCTCAACGGTACGGTTCATGCCAGCATCACCCTTTTGTAAAATTTCATCAGCCAGACTGACTTTTGTTGCCGCTTGCTGGGCATTTTCTGCCACGGCTTGAATGGAATTTGCCATCACCTGAATTTGAGTCAGGGCGCTTGTAATGGCTTCTGCTTGCCGTAAAGATTCACTGGAGAGTTGTTTGATATCCTGTTCGCTGTTTTGCGCCGTCTGAGTCACCACAGTGGCCGCTGAATCAACTTGTAACACTAAGCGCTGTAGGTTTTCAATCGTGGCATTAAAAAAGTCTGCCACCGTTCCCATTACCCCTTCGGTGACTCGCGCCCGTACTGTTAAATCTCCATTAAACGACGCTTCAATCTCATGGAGAAAGGTTTCGATTTGTTGTTTGAGTTGTTCGTTTTGTTCGCGTTGTTCAAGAGATGCTTTTTCTGCTAGTTTGCGGGCTTGTTGTACCTGACGCAGTAACAAGGCTTGTTCGAGGGCGTAACCCACCTGTAGCCCCACCTGTTTCAACACTTCCACCTCAGACTGTTTCCACCCCCGAGTCTGATCGCATTCGTATGCTGCCAATATCCCATACAGCTTTTGATTCAGCAGAATCGGAATCATAATCCCCGCTTTAATTTGCCATTTCTCTAACTGTTCTGGAGTATGGAAAAATAAGGTTTCAGCGGTTGAAAAATCCTCAATCATCTGGGTTTGCCCCTTTTGAAACAGTTCTATTGTTTCTGGGTTAACCGCAAAAGATTCAGACTCGGTTTCGGCTAAAGGTGAATATTTCCCAGTGCTGGCTTCTGCCTGAATTTGAGCCTGAATGGGATCTTCGTCTGTTTCTGAATGAATCCGATAAATCACCACGCGCTGAGTTTTCATCAACGGTAAACCCGCCTCGGCCGTGGTTTGAAAGATCTGTTTCGGGTCAAGAGATTCTCGGATACGGAAACTAATCTCACTCAGGAGTCGGGCTTGTTGAGTGGCAACGGTTTGTTGTTCTAAGAGAAACGCTTGGTCAAGGGCATACCCCACTTGAATGGCAACTTGCCGAATCAAATCAATTTCTGCTTCTTTCCAATGACGGGGGCCTGAACATTGATGAGCAATTAATAAACCATGCAGTGTTTGATTGGCTATAATCGGAGCGACTAAATTGGCTTTAACTTCAAACGGTTCGAGTTGTTTAAGGTGACACTCCGTTAACCCAGCTTCGTAGATATTATCTGTGGCTTTGACCCGACCTTTCAGATAAGGACGAATATAGTTATTTGCAAAACAAGGATCGGCAATTTGCGCCCCCAAAGCTTGAGGAAAACCCACATTCACCGCCTCTGCGACAATTGTTCCCTGCCAATTGGCATCAAATTGATACACCACCACCCGGTCAGCTTCTAAGGCTTCTTGAGTATCTTCAACGGTGGCATTAAAAATATCTTCTGGATTGAGAGATTGTCGAATATGGGAGCTAATTTGATTCAGTTGAGTTGCCCGCAGCACCGCCTGTTGTTGTTGATGAATCAAGTAGAGTTGATCCAATGAAACCCCAACTTGTATGCCTAATTGTTGAATAAAGTCAATCTCAGACGCATCCCATTTTCGCGGGGCGCTGCATTGGTGAGCAATTAACAATCCATGTAGCCGCGTATCAGCGATAATCGGAGCAACGACATTCGCCCGGACTTCAAACGGTTCGAGAAGTTTGGTGTGGCATTGCGTCAAACTGCCATCATAAATATCTTCATGAGACGTAACGCGACCCCGAAAATAGGATTTAACGTACTGGCCGGAAAAACAAGGATCGGCTATTTTTTTACCAAAGGTAGAAGTCCAACCTTGAGCCATCGATTCTGCCATCACTGTCCCAATCCAATCTTGATCAAATTGATAAATAATCACCCGGTCGGCTTTTAATGCGGTTCTTGCCCCTTCGACAATCGTATCGTAGACATCTTCGGGGTTACGGGCTTCGCGTAATTTACCGGTAATTTCGTTGAGGAAACTGGCTCGAAATGCCGCCGCTTGTTGGGATTCTAAGAGATAGGCTTGATCGAGGGTGTAGCCCATTTGTACCGCGACGTTGCGAATTAAATCAATTTCTGTTTCACTCCAATTGCGCGGGGCGCTACATTGATGAGCAATTAACAATCCCATCAATTTTTGGTTGACTAAAATCGGCGCAACTAAATTCGCTTTGACGGCAAAGGGTTCAAGTTGTTTGAGATGACACTCTGTTAACCCGGCTTCGTAGATATTGTTTGTGGCTTTGACTCGTCCCCGTAAATAGGGTTGAATATAGCGGTTGGCAAAACAAGGATCGGTAATTTCGGCTCCCAATGCCACCGGCCACGGACTGACAATAGATTCTGCAATAATTTTACCGCTCCAGTCGGCATCAAATTTATACACTACGACTCGATCCGCTTGCAGGGCCATCCGAGTTTCTTCGACTCCGGTGGTTAAGATATCATCCAGATTGAGGGATTTTCGCAATTCGGTATTAATCTGGTTGAGGCGAGTGGCGGCCTCACTTTTGTCACGAGTTGAACGCAGCAGCAACGCTTGGTCAACGGCGTAACCTACTTGAATTGCCAGTTGTCGGAAAAATTCAATTTCAGAATCACTCCAAACCCGAGGCTCGCCGCAGTGATGAGCAATGAGTAATCCCAAGAGTTGACCGTTTGCCAGGATGGGAGCGGTTAAATTGGCGATTACATCAAACGGTTCGAGTTGTCCCAAATAACAATCAGTCAGTCCGGCTTCGTAGATATTGCTAATGGCTCGGATGCGTCCTTTTTGATAAAATTCCACATAGCGATCGGCAAAGCAAGGGTCAGTGATTTCAGCCCCTAACGCCGCTGGCCATTGGGGAGCAACCGATTCTGCCATCACGGTTCCTTGCCAATTGCTGTCAAATTGATACACCACAACCCGATCCGTTTGCAGTACTCCCCGAGCATCTTCAACAACGGTTTTAAAGATATCTTCGACTTCGAGAGATTCACGAATATGAGAGGTAATTTCATTCAGCAGTTTTGCCCGTTCTGCTGCGGCTCCTTCTCGTTCAATTAAGCCTTGTAATTGATTGACGCGGGTATCAATATTGGCTCGTAAAATTGACAGCTCTTTTGAAAGGGCAGTGGTTTTGGCTTTCAATCCCATCACGGATTGGTTTGAGGTGGAAACAGAATCTAGTTCCCCTTCGACAGAAACAGAGGCTTCGACCGGAATAATGGTTGTATTTTCCGAGGTTAAACTATTTTCCTCAGCAATTTTATTAAAGCTTTGACGATCTGTTCTTTGATAACGGCGTTCATTTTGACTCGGGACGCGATAATTATTTCTACTCATAGTTTGTACAATTCAATGATGGATGATTATTGCTTTGTGTTTTGAGCTTTCAAGAGCTGGGTCGAGGCAGTAATGGCAATGGATTAAATTTGTATTGCTAATCTCAATTAAGGGTGTATGCAAAGATGATCGCTTCTATTTTAATCAGGAGAAAGGCTTGACCTTGGGAATCGATCCAGAGCTGTTAAGCGCCCAATTTTGCCTTAAGAGGGTCTGATAAACTAGGATAAAGCCGCAGGACCTGAATTTGAGGTAACCGTCGAGCCAATATTTGATTAACGTACCCACTTTCAGCCATAAAATCTTCCAAGTTTCCCCACTTAGTTTTTAGGTTTAAAATCGTTAATTGTAAAGAATAGCTTTGTTACAACCCGATCTCTAAATCGAGCTCAATCAATTAGCTATAATCGTTCGCTCGAAACCTGATACACTCTACGGATGGGGGTTAGTATGCCAGGAATTTCAATCATTGCACTCCCCCTGAGAAACGCCCAGCTATCTGAATTGACCAGCTTTGGACTCAATTTTTGCTCTCGTTGAGATCTCAAGGACTTGATTCATTCCAGGTCAATTTCGATAATTACTCGGCTTACCTTTCATCATAGACTTTGATTCTCAAGATGGGGTAAGAATTTTGTATAAATTTTAGTCATTGCAGTGTCTCAAGAATTTCACATAATTTTAATGAGAAATCCGGCTGTTAAATGCTTCATGGATTTTATAGCATTACATATATTGAGGTGATCAAGTTAGCTAGGATGCAGCACAACTTCACTAAATTGAATAGCTATAAATTGATATTTTTTCATCACTTTTCCTCATAGATACTTGTGTTTTTTTAGAAAAATGCTGTCAAAGATTATGATTGATTTTTGATCAAATTAATGATATTCTATTCTGAGTGTTTTGTTTTGAGCAATACCGTAGAAATTGTTAATCGATTTCCTTGTATTTGTTTGATAAATTCCTACTGAATTGAGAACTGCTAGCGCGTTTGCTTTAAACAAATTGATTTGAAAGTATTCTGAGAAAAAAGGTTGATTTTAAAACAGATAGTGATTCAGGAAATATGCACACAAAGTAGATGATCGCTTGCCAGTGAAACAAACGCGCAATCAATCACATGGTGAGGTTAAAAGAGGATTACATCGCTTGGGGATAGCGCCACAATTGGGGAAATTGATCGGCTAAATATTTCCGAGTCATGCGAACTGTGATTTTAGGATCAGCCGGCTTGGCTAAAAATTCCGACGCTCCTGCCAATTGAGCATAATTTCGATCAATAACCGTATCTCGACTGGTTAAAATAATCACAGGGGTTTGTTGAAAGGCGATGGAGTTTCTCAAAAATTTACAGACAATATAGCCATTGGCATTCGGCATGACTAAGTCTAGAAAAATTAAATCTGGCTTATATTCTGCCACCTGAGCCAGTCCTTTAACCGGATCGTCAATACTCACCACTTGACACCCGAGTGGATCTAAAATTCGTCTCAGGGTAAATACGGTCATCGGGTCATCATCGATACAAGCAATTAACGGTCGCGATCGCCGCATTGGAATGGGGGACTTTCCAGAGTGCTGAGGCACAGGTTTCGGCAGTCTCACTTGAGCCGGTTCGGTGAAATCGGGTAAATAACGAAATTGTAGCAAACCTTTCTGCATTAACGGCTTCAGTGCTTTTGTCACACTGACCACCGACTTACCCATCTCTAAAGCAATATCCCATAACGTATAAGAGCCATCTAGGTAACGATGCCACCGACTGAGTCGTTTAGACTTGACTGTCTGATCTAAGATGGGTGATAAGTTGGGACTGATATTACCTAAGTTGGCTTGTTGCCATTGAGCCTGCATTTGCAGTACTTTGTCAAATAGGCTTTTAAGTTCTCGTCTCGACAAACTTAAATGACCTAATATTAACGCAGGATTGTCAGTATATTCAGGTTCCCAGTGGTTGGTGAGATCGATATAACAACTTAAGGACAATAACACTTCTAAGGTGACTCGACCGATCACAGCTTTAGCCTGGGTTAAAGTCAGTTGTTTCTGGAGTACACCTTGATGGAGTAATTGATACTCCCACATTTGGTCTTCCTGTAAAGGCATGACGGGTTCAACTTGCCAGTCTGGACAAAACCGCTCAATGGCTCGGTTCCAACGTCTAACTCGATGGTGTTGACAGACCGGATAGAGCAGTTGACCGTTTAACAAGTGTAGCCTTGCCGCTTCAGCGTGGGTTGTTAAAATCAGGTCTCCAGCAATGGGTTGCTGGATTAAAGTTCTTAAGATTTCATTCAATCGTAACAACTGAATAGATTGTGTGGTTTTCATAGCCAGCATATTCTTGAATGGGACAATCAATTAAACAGCTCATCTTTTCTGTATAGTAGTCTGAAGATCGCTTTCGATGTAAACAATTGTTAATGTTTAACATTAAAGTCAACATTTGTTAACTTAACTTGGCTCGAAATCTATCCGCTCTCACACAGGATACAACTTGAACTTCAATGAATGTGCAACGCTTTTGCAACACATCAAGTGTGACTTCTTATCATCGCTCAACAGCTAGAATCCCTAAAACCTGAGTGAGTTGACTGACCACAGAAGGCGGTGGATGCATCTCACCGACTTTAAATTCGGCGATCGCGTTCACTTCAGTATTAGAATGACTTTGGCTACAGCAAATTCATGATTTCGGCTACAATTTGAGATACATTATTTGCTCTTCATCACCAAGATTCTAGTCTTCCTTCTTTGACTTGTAAGCCGCTGATTCAAGGAATTATTGCTTGTAATTAAGCGGGTTATGGTGTCTGTTATAAAATACAGCAAGTCCTCAGAAATTCTTGTAGCTTGCTATACAAGCTGTCTATCTTATGGCAAATATTAACATATTATTAAATCAGTTCACCATACTCTCAAGAAATAATTTACATTAAATAGGCTACAAATTTTCTTGACAAATTTAAACTTTTACGAGTGAAATAGACTGTCATTTCAGAAATGAGTGGCGTTGAAATGTCAGGAGTGTCAGTAGATCACTGGGGACTTATCATCACTGTATCTGCCTGTGTCGTAAACACAGAAAAGCCTGTAGCCTCAATCGGATTACCCGTAATCGATCCAGGATACAGAATTTTCTCTATTTCAATTGCGAATGAATTTAACGGGACTGGCCGGACTCGAACCGGCGACCTAGCGCTTCAGATTTGTGTGAGTTTCCCCACTCTCTGGACTATCCCTTCACCCTAGGCAATGAACCCTTAGGTGGTGGCCGTATTCAGTCTCTGCACCTTCTCTACTTACTTAGAAGTAGAGCTTGGCTCAAGATTACCCTATCAATAATCATTCAGTTAAGACTTAGGCTTCCTTGAGTTTGACCACATTCACACACAGGGTTTCCCCCAGTGGTGCCCGATGTTTCAGGAGGCGCTTGCTCTATCCAACTGAGCCACAGCCCCAAATAAATATTCCGACACCATCTTAGCAAAATAATCCCATTATTTCAGCCTAAAATTTGTAGCCTTTTGCGGCTGAAGCGAAAATCCTGCCTCACAAATCAATCTGACCCCGGAAGTGCTATTGTAGGAAATTCAGCCAATACTTTGTCATAAAAGTCGTTGCCAAAAGGCTCAAACTAACGATGGAAACGCCGACTATACAATCCCATAGATTAGGTCAAAATCTGACGCTACATACCCCTGAAGGAAAAGCAATCACCCTCTATATTGACAAGATTACCCTCTCTATCCAAGCGCAAGAATACATTGAATGTCGGATGATTGTATCCCTTAGCAGTGAGGTTTATGCAATTGTTGAGGCCGGGTCGGAGTTTCATCTCAACCCAGAAGTGGGATCTCAGTCTTCCCATCAAGCTTTTACACCCGATCAAAATATTGAAGTAGACCTTTCCCTCAGTCCTCATCTTCTGCCCCATTTAACCGGTTATATGCAACAAAAACAGGGGCATTTAGCAGCCATTGAATACATCGGCGATGTTTTGACTCAACTCAGTCAAAATACCCCAGATGATGCTTTATTACTCACAGAAAATTGGTATGCTTTAGCGCTACGGCAAGAAAAACCACTCCCCCCAGAGTTAGGAGGCGGAAGCGTTAAACAGGGGTATACGACTCAATGGGCAACGGATCAACATCTTGACGAAACACAGACAGGATTATCTTCTAGTTCCGATCAAATTTATCCCTTGATGATGACCTTTTTTACTCAAGAAGGGATTCCTTTTCAAGAAATGGATGATCATTTAATTTTACGCATTCCAATTAATGGCGAAAATGGCTTTTGGGATTGTTTTGTAGAAGCCAGAGAAGAAGATAGACAATGTTTAATTTATTCGGTTTACCGGGAACGGGTTCCTCAGTTTAAACGATTAGCCATGGCAGAGTTTATTACTCGTGCTAATTATGGTTTACCGATGGGATGCTTTGAAATGGAATTTGATGAAGGAGAAGTACGTCTACGAACCAGTGTTAATTTAGAGTCAGAACGATTATCATTAGGATTATTACGACCTTTATTTTATGCCAATAACGCCATTATGGATCGCTATTTTAAAGGAATTACTCTAGTCTTAAACGGAAAAGCGGTCACTAAAGAGGCAATTGCGATGATTGAAGCAGAAATATAGCATCTAAATTTAGCAATTCTTACACACACATTCAATTTGATAGATCAAAGGAACATCAATTAAGATATTATTATTCTAGCCCGTCACAATAACAAAATGATCTGTCAATCTTTCTCATTAATATTTTCTCGTTGACTTATTAAAATGTTTTTCAGATTTCCCTTGTTTATCCCAAAAGCAAAGAGAGTATATCATGAAAAAATCCTCTGGAACTAACACAGAGGAACAATAGGAGAGAATAACGATTAATTAGGATTAAAAATGTCTTAATCAGAGGAATAATTAGTACTCAAATGTAATGAAGTCTCCGCGAACCCAACCTTCTGCTTGAGAACCTTGAAACCGGACATAATACCAATAGTAATCATCTGATCCTAATACTTCATTCAATATCACAACGACATCACCACCATAACCATAATGAGGAGAATTGGATTGAGTGGTCGGGTTAGAACGAATATTGATTTGAGAACCCGTATCTTGGGTATATAATATGGCTGTTTCACCCATAGGACTAGCCGATCCTGGTAACATAAATCCAATAGAAATTGTTACAAAAGAAGCGAGAGATAAGATAATACTTTTGAATTTCATCTCTTTTTACCTGGTTGTTGAGCTTGTTCTCAGTTTAACCAGGCATTCAGACAGATGAGAGCGATAGATTTACTGATTTTTCTCAAGTTTAAAATTCATCGTTTCTGTATTTTTACATAACTATTTTGCTTGTTTTAGCGTTGTTTATAATCAGCAATAAATCACTTTTTAAACCTTTAAGTGAAGTTGATAAAATACTATTTTTTAGAATACATAGAACGTTATGGCAGAATCAGACCATTAAGCAGAATTAAAAGATTTGAGATCAATACCATCAGTATTAAAACAAATTGTATAAAGTTGTCTCTTTCCCCGTCTTAACTTCCTAATTCTTGAGACCGTTGACTGGCGGCAAGAACTGCTTGAATTAAAGCAGAACGTAACCCCGCTTGTTCGAGTTGTGCAATGCCAGCAATAGTGGTTCCGCCTGGACTGGTAACTCTATCTTTAAGTTCGGCTGGATGCATATTAGACTGCTGCAACAATTGTGCGGTTCCCAGAACGGTTTGTAAAGCCAGTTGAGAGGCGATCGCCCGAGGCAGTCCCGCTGCCACCCCGCCATCGGCTAAAGCTTCAATCATAACCGCCACGTATCCTGGCCCTGAACCCGATAATCCGGTGACGGCATCCATTAACCGTTCTGGGACTTCCACAACTTCCCCAACCGCATTTAAAATCTGTTTAGCCTGCTGCAAATGATTCGGTTTAACCCGCATTCCGGCAGAAATAGCGCTCATTCCTGCCCCCACAAGGGCGGGAGTATTGGGCATAACCCGAATGATGGGATGATGGGGAAAGGCGGCTTCTAACTGGGATAGAGGCACACCTGCAAGAATGGAAAGAATTAATGTTTCAGCGGGAATAGTCGCTGTGGATAATTCAGCGGCAACCGTCTGAAAAATTTGTGGTTTAATTGCCAATAACAACACTTCTGTAGCTGTAGCCGCGTCAGAATTTTGTTCGGTAACATTAATCCCATATTGCTGTACTAACGTCTGCCGTCGTTGAGGTTGGGGTTCACTCACCATGACTTCGGTGGGTTGATAAATTTGTTGTTCTATCAACCGCGACAGCAAAGCTTCTCCCATCACCCCGCCCCCAATTAAACCCAATTTGACCGTTGAATGTGTCATGGCTGAACTAACCCGTAAAAATCCCTCTAGTTAGTTTACAGGAGTTGTAGCCTAATCAGGTAAGAACTTTACACCATCAGTTCTCCGCTTTCTTGCAGTTGATGTAAACGATGATAAATTCCTTTATGGTTCAGCAGTTCGTTATGGTTACCCACTTCAACAATTTTACCTTGGTCTAAAACCACAATTTTATCGGCTTCTCGCACTGTACTTAAACGGTGAGCAATAATAATTGTAGTTCGAGTGCCTGAAATATTGTGCATGGCTTGCTGAATCGAACGTTCCGACTCATAATCTAAGCTAGAAGTCGCTTCATCAAAAATTAATACATCTGGGTTAACCAATAACGCCCGCGCAATGCCTAAACGTTGTTTCTGACCCCCCGACAGACGCACGCCCCGTTCTCCGACAATCGTATGATAGCCTTGGGGAAATAGATGGATAAATTCATCCACTCGGGCAATACGGCAGGCTTCCTCCACTTCAGCGCTGCTGGCTTCTGGGTTACCATATTTCAGGTTAGATAATAACGTGCCGTTAAAAATATCCACATCTTGATGCACAATGGCAAGGCGACGACGATACTGAGTCACATCTAAATTACGAATATCTTCACCATCGATTAAAATGCGTCCTTTGTTCGGTTCAAAATAGCGAAATAACAGTTTAACTAAGGTTGATTTCCCAGAACCGGAACGCCCCACTAATGCTACGGTTTGATAGGGTTCGATCAATAAGTTGATATCCTGTAGCACAGGTTTATCTGCTAGATAGGCAAAACTGACACGAGACAGTTCAACTTTCCCAGTAAATTTGTAAGGATCTGTATCAACTCCGGTTAAATTCACCGCGTCTTGACCCACTGATTCTTGCATAAATTCGTCTAAGCGAGACATCGAGGCATACCGACGGGCAAATAATTCTACAATTGCACCAATAGGAGTTAGCTCAGCATAAGCCATACTGGCTAAGGTGTAAATGGTGATAAAGTATCCCAGAGAGATTTTACCCCCTAATGTTGCGACTAAGGTAAATCCTAATACTAAAAATAGGCAAAACTGAACCACTGTCTCTTGATAAACATTGAGCCAAACATAGCCTTTATGCAATCGATAAATCACGAATTTTAATTCTCGATGCAGGCGAGTCGTTTGCCGTTTTAATTCTTGGCTTTCAGTGGCAAAGGCTTTGACTGTTTTGATATTGGTGATAATTTCTGAATTGCGGCTATCAACACGTTCTTGGTAGCGATCCAAAACTTCTTCTTGATCAGTCAAGTTTATGATTGCTTTTGTTGTGAACCCAAGAATAAACAAGAAAGAGATAATAAACAGTACAGCAATTCGCCATTCAATCGTAAGGATAACAATGAAAATTCCTAGAATTCTAACGAGTTTAGGAATGAGTTGTTCCGCAATTTCTGGATACGTCCAGACATGGTTATCAATCCCTCTGTTGATGCGACTGGCAACTCGTCCAGGGTTATTTTCATCATAATATTCTATCGGTAATGAGAGGATCTTTTTAATCGCTTTTTGTGACTGATCTCGTCTGGCTTTGAAGGAAATTAACCAATGAAACCAAGAAGTTAACCAGGGTTTAATTGGGGATTTTGCAACCGTGACGAGGAAAATCAAACTTAATAAAACAATTAATTCGAGTTGAGAAGTCACAGCCACTCCTGCAACTGAGGCGATGGCATTAATGAGAGGTTGTATGAGTTGATCGACGGGTTGACCGGAAACAACGTTTAAAATTTGTCCAATGGCATAGGGAACCACTAAATCAATCAGTTCAAAGGTACTCGAAGCACCAATACTAAAAATAGACAGCGGCAGATACGCTCGATAGTAACTGCAGATTTCTCTTAATGTTGCCATAATTCAGCGTTGAAGCACAGTTGATTTCTTTAGACTACAATTGTACTACAAGCAGGGCAAAAAATAAATGTCGCTTATTTGTGTGACATTGATGAAATCTCTATTGTTAGCAAGGGAATGTACGAACTACTTAATTCTGTAGTTCTGTATTAGATTACCGATGACTTAAAGCGGGTAACGTGATTCGAACACGCGACATCAACCTTGGCAAGGTTGCGCTCTACCACTGAGCTATACCCGCATTTCATTTATATATAATGACAGAATTGTGATCAGTTGTCAAGTATTTCAAAACTTTTTTTCTGCTTAGTCATGCCGCCCACTGGAAACAACACTATCGTAATTCCTCCGGCTTGTCAGTATTGCCAAGAGTAAACTATAGGCACAGGCAGCTTTACAGGCATCCAGATTTTTTTCCTGTAGCTGCTTTGTCAGCCGAATTTTTCACCCTCGCAACCCATGATCTCTGAAAAATATAGCAAATTACTCTCTGGCTACACCTATTTAAGTAATCGTGCTTCTCGCAATTTTGCCGCCGCCCTCATGCCTCTGGGGGCAACTGCTTATCAAGAGGATAGCAGTCAGATTAATTGTTTATATTTTGATACGCATCAAGGAAAAACACCGCCAGAAGGGGTTGAAATTAATCTTCAACTGATGGAGAGAAAAAAAACTGTTCCCTTAGATAATAAAGCCTTACTGGCGAAGCGATTAATTAACCAAGGAATCTGTGATCCGATGGTTTATTTTAATGTAGCTGATGTACCGAGGGATCAAAATACCCTTTGGTATGTTAAAGATCCATTATCGACTGGGGGAAAATCGATTCAAGTTGTTAAATATAACGAACTAAAAAATGCCTTTAAAACAGGTCATATTATTCAGGCTGCGATTAAAGATATTTGTGTAGCTGAATCTAGAAAATTTACCCTCCGCGTCTATATTTTAGTCTATCGAAATCAGATCTATTTATATCCGGATGGGATTATGGTAATTCATGGATTAAATTATCATCCTGAAAGTACTGATTATAGCGTTCAAGTGGATCATACAGGATACGCAGATCCCGGTTCAACAGTAGAAATGCGACCATTTAGCAGCTATCATCTTTATCTACCGTTTATGATTAATATTGCCGAAACTGCACCCCGTATTTTTCAAGCCTTTTCAGATTTACTCGATGGAGATAGTTCTCGTTATTGTTTGTTTGGGTTAGATTATCTTTGTCGTAAAAATAGAACCGTTGCTTTAGTCGAAATTAATGACAGACCCAATTTATTGCATACTCATGCAATTAACCAAAATATTAATATTGAGATGATCCGAGATATGGTGGTTTTAATGACCCAAAAAAAATGGCATGATAGTCATGATTATCCGCAACGCTTTTTTTGGATCGGTAGCTTGTATGAATAATATCTGGATCTGTCTTAATTATTGTTGAGTTTGTTCAGCCGGATAAAGGGGTTGAGCATCTAAACCTCCCAAGCGATCTAACGGCCAGAAACGCACGACAGCTTGTCCAATAATATTTTCTCGAGGAACGAAACCCCAAGAATGACTATCAAAACTATTATTACGGTTATCTCCTAAAACAAGATAACTATTTTCAGGCACAGTCTCTGGTCCCCAGTCGTACTGAGGTTCTTCTGCAATATAATTTTCTGGAATTGTTTCACCATCAATGATCACTTGACCATTTTTCACTTCTACGGTTTCTCCCGGCAAACCAATAATTCGTTTGATGAAAGCATCCTTGTACTGTTGTTTCAATGCGTCCGTGGGTGAAAACACGACCACATCTCCCCGTTCAGGATCGCTAAATTTGTAACCGAGCTTATCAATAATCAGACGATCATTGATTTCTAACGTGGGTAACATTGAGCCAGAAGGAATATAACGCGCTTCAGCAACAAATGTCCGAATTCCCAAAGCTAGGATAATACTTAGCCCAACAGTTTTAAATCCTTCAACCCAGGGATTTTCAGGTTCAGGGACAGAATGGCGAGGGTGATTAGATTGATGAGGCACGCGGCTCATAGATAATGATTTACCAAGTCCAACTCAATACAAAAGTAACAGGTTCTCAAACTTATCGTGATTTAGTATAGATAAATTTAAGTTTACCTGCGTAGTGTTTATTTTACACTCTCGATTCATAACCGTGTGTGATTTGAATGTAACTGTTGCTCTAAGTAGGATTTAACTGCTGTGGCGGAGTTGAGTTGAAGCACATGATTGGCGATCGCGGTAGCTGCCGGACGGGTTAACTGAGAAATTGCCATTTTTACGGCGGGAATACAAGCGGGGTTAAGGCTAAGTTCATCTATTCCCAACCCCACCAACACTGCAACAGCCAGGGGAGAAGCAGCCAATTCGCCACAGACTCCCACCCAAATACCAGCCTGATGCGCCGCTTGAGTCACTTGTTGAATCATCCGTAATATAGCAGGTTCAAAGCCATCGGCTAAGGTTGCCACTTTAGAATTATTGCGATCGGCTGCCATCACATATTGACTCAAATCATTGGTCCCGATACTAAAAAAGTCTACCAGTTGAGCAAATTGATCCGCCATTGCCACAGCCGAAGGTACTTCTACCATCATCCCCACTTCCATATTTTCATCAAAGGCAATTCCCTTTTGCTGTAAAGCGTCTCGTTCTTGATTGAGAATGTCTAAAGCCGTTATCATTTCCTGAGGTTGGGTAAGCATGGGAAACATCAGTTTAATCTGATGTCCGGCACTGGCTTGTAAAATTGCCCGCAGTTGAGTTCGCAATAGATCAGGATAATCTAACAAGACCCGAATTCCCCGCCACCCCAAGAAAGGATTGGCTTCTGGCGGAATTTTAACTTCCGGGACGGACTTATCTCCGCCTAAATCTAACGTCCGAATAATTAACGGATGAGGAGAGACAATCTGGGCAATCACGCGGTATAATTCAGCCTGTTCGGCTTGTGTGGGAATGCGTCGCCGTGCCAGATAGAGAAATTCACTGCGTAATAATCCCACCCCTTCTGCCCCTTCTTGCATGGCAATTTGAGCTTCTGCCACACCGCCAATATTTGCCATCACCTGAATTAAATGTCCATCTTGGGTACAGGCGGGACGTTGGGCTGCGGTTCGTAACTGAGTGAATGTGATTTGTTGATGATGTTGTTGAGTGCGTAAGCGATCCATGACTTCAGTTTCTGGATCGATCCAAACTTGACCCGTTGAACCATCGAGGGCTAGAGTCATGCCATTACAAAGATTCAACACCTCAGCCCCCACTCCCATCACCGTTGGAATGCCCAGAGAACGGCCTAAAATCCCACTGTGAGAGGTGGCGCTACCCGCAGCGGTACAAATTCCCAAAACTAAATTAAAATCAAGCTGAGCGGTTTCTGAGGGGGTTAGTTCTGTGGCGACTAAAATTCCCGGTTCACTGAGGGTTAAACGGGGGGGTTCAATTCCGGTTAACAGACGCAATACGCGCTGTCCCACATCCAATACATCGGCTGAACGTGCCCTCAGATACACATCCTCTAAATGATTATAAGTTTCGATGGTTTGATTGATTACCTGTTTCCAGGCATAAGCGGCGCTGTAATGGTGTTCAAAAATTAAGCTTTGTGCCTGTTGTAGTAAAACAGGATCATCGAGATAAAGTAAATGAGCCTCAAAAATTGCGGCTTCTGCATCCCCGGCATAATACGATATTTCTTGACATAAAATAATAATTTCTGACTGGGCTTCGCTACAAGCCTCTTGTAATTGTTGCCATTCCTGAGTCGGATTATCAATATATTGGGCTTCAATTTCAATCGGTTGCAGTTCACAACGAACCACTGGCCCCATGGCAATTCCTTCAGCGGCTGGAATTCCAAATAACTGGCTGGTTTCAGTATTTAACGAACAATCTGGATTGACTAAACGGGGGGATAATGAACTCGACTGGCTTAATTTTGTCTTGACTAAGACTTGCAAGGCGCTTAAAGCCGCAGTGGCATCAACTCCTGTGGCGGCGATCGCAATTTCATCCCCGTTTCGTACCCCAATCATCAGCACTTGATTAATACTTTTGGCATTAATTTCTTGACTATCAGTTGAGCAATTTTGTAAGGTAATATTGGCATCAAATTGATTAGCTAAACTGACAAATTGAGCCGCCGGACGGGCGTGTAACCCCATAGGATTGTGAATCGTCAGATGAATTTTGGAGAGGGAAACACCTGATGATTCTGATGCGATTGGGGAGGAATTTACCGTTGAAATTGGGCTTGATAAATGAGCGGCTTTTGCGGCTAATGCGCCTTGTGCTTCTGCTAAAACCCGATCCAGTTTTGCCCCGGTTGCTGCGGTGACAGCGGCTGCTAATGTGCCTTCGACTAAAGGCGCATCACAGAGTTTTATCTGAGTTTGTTGCTGAGTGGGAAACAATTCTACAGCCATTTCTGCACTCATGACTGCACTCCCCAAATCCATTAAAACAATCACTCCTGCTTCTGTATAAACCGATTCGATCGCGTGATAAACTTGCATCACATCTGTTCCCAGGGGATTTTCTGGATCATCGATTCCAGCGGCTGTAGCAATATACAGATTTCCCTGTACCATCTGGTTGGCTAACTCTCGAACTCCCGCTGCTAACTGTTGACTATGGGAGACAATTACGATTCCGACTTGGCTTTGAGCATTGGACATGAGTGATTTGAGTAAATACTCGCTTAAATACTAGCAAACAATTTGATTGTCAAAGATCATTGCTGAAATTTGTTCTCCCAACAGCGAAGGCAGGGTTGAGGGGATTGTCATTTTTTTGAATGACTTTAGACAACCATTCTCTTCACCGACCTGAGCTTTAGTATATGAGTTATTTGAAGAATTTCCTAGTCATTTAATCAAAAAGTTTTAGATTGGACGGGTGTTACGATTGCTTTGTCATCCCCTAAGAAGTATAACTGAATCCCTCGAGGGCGGATTGTGCATCAATGATTAAATTCTCTTTTACCATTGATTAAAATTCAGACAGGCTGTGGATTTTTTTCTCATTGCCAATCATATCAAAAATTTCAGGATTTGATCAACGAGCAGTTGTAGTAGCCCGTGATACCACAACAATATAGATTTAAAAAACTCAACTATTGAGCCATGAATCATGCTGTCATTTTATCTCTAAAAAAACTCGGATTCGGTTTATTATTATTTCCTTTAGCATTAGCCGGATGTGAATTGCAGTTTTCTTTAACTCCTCTCGAAGAAATACCCTTACCGAATCAAACAAATCCAACTGAAATAGTCATGCAAGGGATGATCATCGGACAACAAGCTTATTATCAAGCCAATGGTCATTTTGCCACTTCTGCCGAAAGTCTTGCCATTGACTTTAAATTAGAAACCCCAGAATATCGTTATTCTCTGATCACAGAAGGAGAATTTGCCCAAACCGTTGTCATGCAAGCCGCCGCTAAAACAGCAGAATTACCCAGTTATGCCGGAGTCGTTACAGTGAATTTAACCGAAGCAGGATAATCTGCTTTAGCTAATCTTTGTAAAACAGATTATCCCTCCCCTAACCCACCTCAGTTACCCACAAACCCCACTTTTCAACAAGGATTAAATTGTCCGCCCGGTTCGAGTCCAGTACGATAAAGTCACGCCAGTCTGTAGGGGCGCATTGCATGCGCCCAAACTTAACAAATAACCAATAACAATATTATTCCCATTTTGGCGATTGTTTTAATAAACTTTCAGCCGCTATTTTATCAAGGGGTTTAGCAAATAAATATCCTTGGCTCATCTCACAATTCAGTTGCTTGAGATAATTCATTTGTTCGAGGGTTTCTACTCCTTCTGCAATCACATTCATCTTGAGTTTATGAGCCAGGGTAATAATCGCTTCAACCATACCAGTATCTTCTGAATTCTTATCAATTAAATTGACAAAGGAACGATCAATTTTTAAAGTATTTAAGGGAAAACGATGTAAATAGCTCATAGAAGAATATCCTGTGCCAAAATCATCTAAGCTGAGTTGAATTTTTCGCTGTCTCAGTTGCTGGAGAATTTGCTGCACAGCCGTCTGATTATCAATCATTGCACTTTCGGTAATTTCTAGTTTTAAATATTGTGGTTCTAGCTTTGTTACTTCTAATATTTTGTCAATTTTTTCAATTAGGTTAGACTGTAAAAACTGTTTAGCCGAAAGGTTGACACTCATAGTGATTTCAAGAGAGACAACTTGTTGAGTTTGCCATTGTTGAAGTTGATGACAAGCCTCTTGTAAAACCCAAAATCCAATCGGTTGAATTAAGCCTGTTTCTTCTGCAACCGAGATAAATTGTCCGGGTGGCATAAATCCTTTTTCTGGATGACTCCATCTGACTAATGCTTCAAAACTAACAATTTTTCCGGTTAATAAATTAATAATGGGTTGATAATAAACAATAAATTCTTGTCGTTTAATTGCCCTCTGCATATCATTTTCAAGATGCATTAAGTCTAAGACTTGACGATGCATTTCTGCATCAAACACTTGATATTGACCTTTACCTAATGCTTTAGCTCGATACATAGCTGTATCTGCATCTCTTAAAATATCAATAGGTTGGTTATAGCCGTTACCCACACAAATTCCAATACTAAAATTAATAAAAACTTCCTGTTGTTTCAACTGAAAGGGTTGTAGCATTTGATCATGGATTATATTAGCCACTTGAATCGCTTTATCTAAGATATTATTGCCACTGACTAATACAGTAAATTCATCTCCACCCAGCCGCGCTAAAATATCTCCAGATTCATAACAGGTTTCTAATCGACGGGCAACCGCCATTAATAATTGATCTCCTAAAATATGTCCTAAAGAATCATTGATATTCTTAAAGCGATCGCCATCTAAAAATAAAACAGCAAATTGATAATTAGGGTCTGTTTTCGACTGTTTTATCGCTTGTTCTAAGCGTTCTAAAAATAAAGTTCGGTTGGGTAATTCGGTTAACGGATCATGGAGTGCTAAATAAGATAGCTTAGCATTGGCTTGCTGCAATTCTAACGTTCGCTCAATCACTCGTTGTTCTAATTCATCATTGAGTGTTTCGATTTCCCTTTTGACCCGTTTTATCGTGAGCTGATGTTCGATTCTAGCCAATACTTCTTCAACTTTAAACGGTTTTGTAATATAATCTGAACCCCCTAAATTAAATGCCTTCACTTTATCTAAAGTATCATCTAAAGCACTAATAAATAAAATCGGAATTTCTTGGGTTTGGGGATTCGCTTTCAGTTGTCGGCAAACTTCATACCCATCAATGTCAGGCATCCTAATATCTAATAAAATCAAATCCGGTATCACCGCTTGAACTGCATTTAAAGCTAACCTACCATTGAGAACTTTACGAGTTTTAAATCCATTTTCAGTCAGCATATCCGATAGTAACCGTAAATTATCAGGACTATCATCAACGAGTAGAATATCTGCTTTGGGCGGCGTAGACAAGGAAGCATTAACCTGATTCATTGTGAGCAAGATAGAATGAAACTTGATCTGAATTTTACTATTTTACGACTTAATATTATTTGTTAATACAGCCAGCTATTATTATCTAAAAGATTGAGAAGAAATAGATCAGTTTCAACTGTTAAGCGACCCTGACCACAGCACAGGTGAATGATTTTAGGTGATTTCTAGATCTCGAGAAGATTTACAAGGAATTTAAAATTGCTCTATAATAATACGTTTGAAGATTTCTTTAAGTTCTCCAATAGCACTAAGAGTGAATATGGCAAATCAGCCGACAATTGCGGTTTCCCACCTGGGTTGTGAAAAAAATAGAATAGATACAGAACATATTTTGGGTTTACTGGTGAAAGCCGGTTACTCAGTAGACTCTAACGAAGAATTGGCTGACTATGTAATTGTCAATACTTGTAGCTTTATTGAAGCCGCGCGGGAAGAGTCTGTGCGAACCTTAGTAGAATTAGCCGAAGCCGATAAAAAAATCGTCGTCACCGGTTGCATGGCGCAACATTTCCAAAATGAACTCTTAGAAGAAATACCCGAAGCGGTTGCAGTGGTGGGTACAGGAGATTATCATAAAATCGTCAATGTGATGGAACGGGTGCAAGGGGGCGATCGCGTCACCGAAATCACCTCAGAACCGACTTATATCGCCGATGAAACCGTACCCCGTTATCGTACCACGAGCGAAGGCGTGGCTTATCTGCGAATTGCCGAAGGCTGCGATTATCGCTGTGCCTTTTGTATTATCCCTCATTTACGGGGAAATCAGCGATCGCGTTCGATTGAATCAATTGTCGCTGAAGCGCAGCAATTGGCTGAACAAGGGGTACAAGAAATTATATTAATTTCCCAAATTACCACTAATTATGGAATTGATTTGTATGGTAAGCCACAATTAGCACAATTGTTACGGGCATTAGGAAAAGTGGATATTCCTTGGGTGCGGATGCATTATACTTATCCAACGGGACTGACCCCGGAAGTATTAGCAGCAATTCAAGAAACCCCTAATATTTTACCCTATTTAGATTTACCTTTACAACATTCCCATCCTGACATTTTACGAGCCATGAATCGACCTTGGCAAGGGCGAGTGAATGATGGAATTATCGAAAAGATTAAATTAGCTTTACCCGATGCTGTTTTAAGAACGACTTTTATTGTGGGGTTTCCAGGTGAAACAAATAGTCATTTTGAACATTTGCTGCAATTTATTAAGCGTCATCAATTCGATCACGTTGGAGTATTTACCTTTTCCCCAGAAGAAGGAACCCCTGCTTATAGTTTACCAAATCCTGTGCCTCAAGCGGTTATGGATGCGCGGCGGGATGCTTTAATGCAAGTGCAACAACCGATTTCTTTACAGAGAAATCAAGCCAATATTGGGGATATTGTCGATGTTTTAATTGAACAAGAAAATCCAGCAACAGGTGAATTAATTGGACGTTCTTCTCGGTTTGCGCCCGATGTAGATGGCTTAATTTATATTCAAGGTAACGCTCGTTTAGGGAGTATTATACCTGTGAAAATTACTAATGCTGACATTTACGATTTATACGGAGAAACGGTTTAAAAAGAGTATCGAGTATATTCCTTCAATGGATTAATTCTCTCTATATTTGTTAACGTGAGGCGCTTGACTTATCTCCCCAGTCTGTTTAACCTCTCCCTAACCCTCTGACCTCCCTTAATCCCTCCTAGAAGGAGGGAAACATATAGCCTCTTTCTCTGGGAGAGGTGGGTGAGAGTATTTTCTAATTCTCGCGCCTCAGGTTAATTTTGATCTTTGATTTCTCTCGAAACGCCTCCCTTAAAAAATCAAAAATATAGCCTAATAAAATCACTTTAAAGCTTTAATTTTATTTAGAAATAAAGTGAACCCAAAAATTACCATCAGGAATACAAACCCGTCGAATTAAGCGATAGGAATAATGCAGATATGCACCACTTAAATCCGTACGATATCCGGTGGAAAACCATTCACCGAAGGGATCGTGAACAATAAAGCCATATTCGTCGTAGCCAACCACTACAACAATATGACCAAAAGAGGTAAAATATCCATGAATAACAGCCGGTTTTCCAGAAGCTACCCAGTCTTTAACATCTTCTATGAGAGCATTTTCAGTAAAGTAATCTTTGCGACCATAATCTCTGACAATCTGGGCTAAATCATAGGGACTATGGCGACTGTATCCTTGCTCTAAGGCATAGTAGTAGAGTTCATCTTCAAATTGATTCATGCTGGTACGAAGGGGAGTCTCAAAATATTCCAAGCACATGGCAATACTTGTGACATTACAAGCTCCCGTGGGATTATACCAGTTATCAACTTGAGATTTATACGGCACATCTAAGCGATAACTATTGGGTATTGGGGTGGGATAAATTAACAAGCCGTTTTCACAAATTTCAGCGTGTTCTTCCCAAACATACACCATAGAACGACCCCCAAAGGTTTGATTCCGTAGCGCTACTCTCAGATGTCGCCGAATGGGATCGTAGGCTAAAATCTCGAATTCTTTGTCTGCTGGAACTGAAAATTTCTCAGACTCAGCCAGTTGGGAAGAGGCAATGGGTTTGAGCTTGAAAATAGTGCTTTTTGTGGTTTTGAGAATAGGAACTGGGATCACTAATTGATCGGGAGTGGTTTCAATCAGTTTTTCGGCTGTCATTGCACCCAAATAACCCGCTTCGGTGCAATTCATCACTTTTTGAAATCGGTGTAAGGCGGCGGTTGATTTTGGCCCAAAAATCCCATCGGCTGGAGGGTCGAGTAGTCCGAGATCAATCAGTCGGATCTGAATTTGCTGACTTAATTCCGGGTCTGCATCAATTTGTCTGACATCATATTTGAGGTTAGTTCCAAGGAAATCCTGTAATTTCATAGTATTTTCGCTTCAGGGCAAAATCACAGCAATTTTACCGAATCTTGCCCCTTTATACTGATAAGATTCATTCATTAGGGAATAGGGAACCCTTCGACAGGCTCAGGGCGCACAGGCAACAGGGAAGTAGGTACTCCTGCTACGGGGAACAGCTAAGAGAATTATGAAACTCATCACAAATCCTGTCTCCTGACTCGCAGACGGAGCTGACTCCTGATTCCTGAATTGTGATATTCAAAAATTAATAATGTTAGCTTGGGTCGGGTTTGAGGATAACCGCTCCATAAGCCTTGCTATTGAGATAGCGTTGAGCGGTTTGTTGCAGGGCTTCAGCGGTGAGAGACTGAATTTTAACGGGATAATTCAATGCCGCGTTTAAATCCCCGACAATAGTTTGATAATAACCATATAATCCAGCGCGATCGCTTGGGGTTTCATTACCAAATACATATCGATTGGCCACTTGAGTTTGAATCCGGGCCAATTCAGACGGTTTAATCGGTTCGGTGTGTAGGGCTTGAATGTGTTCTGTAATGGCGGTTTCAACTTCTGCTAAATGTTCAACGGGTAGACGGGCGGCAATGTAAAATACGCCTTGGTAACGTTGGGTCATGTGAGATACGGAAATAGAAGAGACCAGTCGTCGTTGTTCGCGCAAATCTTGGACTAAACGAGCAGTTCGACCTTGACCTAAGATAGTGGCCAGTACATCTAGGCCGTAGGTTTCTTCGAGTTGATTTAAACCGGGTGTGCGCCACAACAGCATTAACCGCGCTTGTTGCAGGGTTGGGTCTTCAATTTCACGACGAACGACTTGGGTATAACTGGCTTCTGGTTTGGCTTGGGGTAAGGTGGCGGCTTCTGGGGCGGCGAGGTTAATTTGTGGCATTCCTGCTGCAACGGTTTCAATCAGTTGCTCAACGGGTAAATTCCCGACGACGGAGACAGTGGCTTTCGCGGGTTGATACCAACTGTGATGAAAATCGTGCATTTGTTGACGGCTGACTGTTTCAATCACAGAAGCCGGGCCTAAAACAGGTCGTTTGTAGGGTAAACGTTCAAATACGGTTTCCATCGCTTGGCGAAATGAACGCCGAGAGGGGTTATCCTCACTACGACGAATTTCTTCTAATACCACGAATCTTTCCCGTTCAAAGGCATCTTCGGGCAGTTTAGGGTTAAAGACGACATCGAGTTGTAACGGGGCTAAATCGGCGAAATCTTGCGGGGCTGTGGTGATGTAATAATGAGTATAATCTTGACTGGTGGCGGCATTTGTAATGGCACCGCGTTCTTCAATGCGAGCTTCAAATTCACCCATTTCTAAGTTCGGTGTGCCTTTAAAGACCATGTGTTCTAGAAAATGCGCCATGCCGTTGATGTTATCCGGTTCAACTGCAGAGCCTACATTGAGCCACACACTGAGGTTAACCGCATCGACTGGTAACTGCTCGGCGACAATGGTGAGGCCATTGGATAATTGATGAATGGTGGGAGCGTTGAGGGGCTGGCTAGAAATAGGATTAGTCAGAGTAGAGGTCATTCGATGGGGGTTGAAGTTGTTCTTTATCTATCTTAAAAGGATTCGATTTATTCTGGGGTACGGTTCGTAAAATCAATTTTTTACCTGTTATTTCCCGATGGCCTCATCAGCCTGTCGTTATCATTTAAAAACGCGCCATAGTACAATATGCTCACAGGTCGGTTTATGCTCTGGCCGAACCTTGAATGAGGCGATCGCTGTCTCTATAATTATGAATTATTCATCCTGTTTCATCCCCATGTTTCTTGCCCGACGACTTCACTTAATTTTGCCTCGATTGGGGCTGATGCTGTTATTTCCTATCACTGTCTTCGGGGGAATCACAACAACAATTGCCTACAAACCCTTACCCGTACTTGCTCAAACCGCACCTCCCACTCAAGCTATGACGGTACGGGCAGATGTGCAAGAAGCGGATGCCAATACGGGAATTGTGACCGCTCGGGGGAATGTTCAAATTAATTATCCCTCCCGTAATATTCAAGCCACTGCAGCTCAGGCTCAATATTTTAGTCGAGAACGACGTATTGTCTTAAGTGGAAATGTTTATATCCTGCAAGAAGGGAACAGTATTCGCGGAGAAACCGTCACCTATCTCATAGACGAAGGGCGGTTTATTGCCCTGCCAGAAGGTGGGGGACAAGTTGAATCGATTTATATTGTTCCAGAGGATGAAACCCCAACCAATACAAATACACAATCCTCTAACCCTCAGCCGACTTTTAAAACCCCGTTTAATCAGCCGACAGAATCAATCAAATCAACCGTTCAGATTCAATCTTTGTGATTAGGTTTCGGTTCAAATTGCTATGAGAATGGTGTTAGAAAATATTCATAAGTCCTATGGCAAACGTACGATTGTCAGTCGAGTCAATCTTTCGGTTTCCCAAGGAGAAATTGTCGGTTTACTGGGCCCTAATGGTGCGGGTAAAACAACAACGTTTTATATTGCCACAGGATTAGAAAAACCCAATCACGGCCGGGTTTATCTGGACGGGCAGGATATTACGACTTTACCGATTCATAAACGAGGACAACTGGGCATGGGTTATCTGGCTCAAGAACCCAGTATTTTTCGTCATTTAACGGTTCAGGATAATATCTTATTGATCTTGCAGCAAACAAAGATTCCTCGCCATTTATGGCAACAGCGGTTAAATCATTTATTACGGGATTTTCGCTTAGAACAAGTGGCTCATACTTTGGGAAACCAAGTCTCAGGAGGAGAACGACGACGCACAGAATTAGCGCGCGCTTTGGCTGCTGGAACAGAATCACCCCAGTTTTTACTCTTAGATGAACCCTTTGCGGGAGTCGATCCCATTGCGGTATCTGAGATTCAACAAATTGTAGCAAATTTGCGCGATCGCAATATGGGAATTCTGATCACAGATCACAATGTTCGAGAAACCCTCGCCATTACGGATCGAGCATATATTATGCGTGACGGACAAATTTTTGCCTCGGGGTCTGCCGAAGAACTTTACAACAATCCCTTAGTTAGACAATACTATTTAGGTGATAACTTTCAACTATGAAATTATCCATTAATCCAGCGTTTCATCCCCTAAAATCTTTACCGTTTAATCTCTCAATTTTAGATCGTTATATGATTACGGAGTTAATTCCTCCGTTTTTATTTGGTGTGGGTTTATTTACGTCTGTCGCCTTAACGGTGGGGACGGTATTTGATCTCGTCCGACAAGTGGCAGACTCGGGTTTAGATGTGGGTATTGCCTTGCAGGTATTTCTATTAAAAATGCCTGAATTTATGGTACTGGCTTTTCCGATGTCGATGATTTTAACCACTTTAATGGTTTATGGTCGAATGTCGAGTGATAGTGAAATGATTGCTTTACGAAGTTGTGGCATTAGTCTCTATCGCTTAGTTGTACCGACGATTATTTTTAGCTTATTCATTACCGTTCTCACATTCGCTTTTAATGAATTAATTGTTCCGGCGGCTAATTATCAAGCTTCTATTACCCTCGAAAAAGCATTAAAACAAGACCGTTTACCCATCCGTGAAGAACATATTTTTTACCCAGAATATCAGAAAGTAAAACGGCAAGGTTCAGATGATAAGGTAACTGTGTTAGCGCGATTATTTTATGCCGAACAGTTTGATGGTAAACAAATGAACGGGATTACAATTTTAGATCGTTCACAAGTTGATTTAACTCAAATTATTTCTTCAGATTCTGCCACTTGGAATGCCAAAGACAATATGTGGGATTTTTTTGATGGCACAATTTATGTGGTTGATCCGGAAGGATCTTATCGTAATATTCTGCGGTTTGATCATAAAGCGTTGCCTATTTCTCGTACTCCATTAGATTTAGCCACCAATAAACGGGGTTATGATGAAATGAATATTGCTCAAGCCAAAGAGTATTTAAAACTAATGGAAATGAGCGGTAATGAGCGAAAAATCCTCAAAACAAAGGTAAGAATTCAACAAAAATATGCTTTACCCTCTGTCTGTGTTGTCTTTGGAATTTTAGGGGCGGCTTTAGGATCTCGTCCTCAACGCACAAATAGGGCAACCAGTTTTGGTGTGAGTGTGATGATTATTTTTGGGTATTATTTACTGGCTTTCATCACTGGTGCAATTGGTCAGAAAGGATTAATTACACCGTTCTTAGCAGCTTGGTTACCCACAATATTAGGTTTAGGAATTGCGGGATTTTTCTTAGTGAGAACTTCTCGTTGAGGATGAATTTTTCGGGGTTAAAAAAATAGAATAAAAGCAATGAGGGTGTGGGGAAAAAGAGATTAATCTTAACAACTTCTACCCAACACCCTGTTTTGTATCTCCTATTGCTTGCCGCAATCAATTAACGGAGAATCAATTTCTATTGCGCGGGTTGAGTCGTCATTTCTGGCACAATAGACTCATCATCTTTTGCCTCTTCCATCGGTGTTACTTCAATATGATTTAACAGGGTTGTGACAAAGGCAAATAGCAAAAATGGCAGAGATAATACGACAATTAAACCAACGGTGGCAAGTGCAAAAATTTGGCGGGCGCTACTCCATAATGCTAATGCTGAAGCCAAAGCAATAAAAATAACAATCAGCCAGATCATGATTTGTCCGTAGATATCTCCAAAAGTGAGAGTGCAACGAATTTTATACTTTTGTAGGTTATCCATTTGAGATCTCTTCTCTTATAATACTTCTTTAGTTTTCTAGGGTAAAGGACTGATTCGATTTTTGCAGAATTTTATACAACATCTTAATAAGTCCAAATAAGTTGTTACTAAACTTCATGTCTTGCGTTTATATGGCAATACTTCTTTGTTGCAGGAAAATCTCATTTCTGAGGCAAATAGGCAAGTAGGCAAGTAGGCAAGTAGGCAATCTTGGATTAAATTGGCTTTCGGTGTACAGACGTTCTATGGAATGTCTCTACGCCCCTCTCTTTAAGGGCGCATGCAATGCGCCCCTACAGTCGCGGGCGTGACTTTAAATCGATGATATCTTCTAGGCGTTTTATTGAGAATTACCGCCAATATGAATATCTTGCACTCGAACAGGAACACAAGCGTGAGTCATTTCAGCAATTTGAATCGGTTCTCCTTTACCACACATATTTGTACCCCGTTGTTGACGTTCAGATTCAGGCCCAATGGCATCAACTTTATTCCAAAATTCTGTTGTCATGGCGTGATAAGTAACATCTTTTAACATCCCAGTAATTTTCCCATTTTTCACTTGCCAAAAAGCATCGCCGCCAAATTGAAAATTACGTCGTTGTTGATCAATTGAAAAGCTACCAATACCATCAATTAAAATGCCATCTTTTGTATCTGCAATCATCTCTTCTAAAGTTGCAGTATGACTGCCCCCGGCTTTGCCTGGTTCTAAGCCTAAATTAGGAATTCTTACCATCGGAACACTCGACCAATTATCCGCAAAAGCACAACCATTACTACTATTTCTGCCGAGACGATAAGCCGTTTCTCGATCTGTTAAATAATCAACTAAAATCCCATCTTTAACCACATACCAATCTTGTGCGGGAACTCCTTCATCATCATAAGCTATTGTACTGCGTCCGCCGGGTTGAGTTCGGTCGCATTTAAAATTAATCCAAGGCGCACCATATTGTAATTTATTCAATTGATCGGTTGTGGCAAAACTGGTTCCGGCAAAGTTAGATTCATAACCATAAACCCGATCTAATTCTGTTGGATGTCCGACTGATTCATGAATGGTTAAAAATAAATTGCTGGGCTTTAATATTAAAGTCGAACGAATTCCTGACGGCCCTTTTGGAGAATGCACTTTCTCAATCGCTTCTTCAGCCACCCGATCAACTTGAGAATATAAATCGGCTGCATCAATATGTTCGTAACCCGTATTTAAAGGAAAACGTTCATAACTACGACTTTGAGCATCACCATTAGCAATTGCAGTCCCAGAATACCCGGCATAACAACGATAAATAGTTTGATCAATTATCGATCCAACTGTTGAGGCAAAAAGCTTATTTTCTTGGCTGGCAAAAAAGTAAGACATGGCTTTTTTAATACCCCGGTCTTCGTATTTTAAAAGCTGTTCATTTAGGTTTAATAATAGTTCTGCCTTATCTTGAATTGGAATCGTTAATGGATCTATTTTGATCGGTGTAACATAACGATCTTGAAACGCTTCAACCGGAACTAATTTAACCGGATGTTGTTGACATAATTCACTACCTTTCGCAATTTCTACCGCTAAATTCACAATCCGAATAATTTCTTCTGGGGTCTTACGATGACTGGCCGCAAATCCCCAAGCACCATTGCGTAACACTCGTACACCAAACCCTGAATTAACGTTATCTGCTAAACGACTTAGGGAGCGATCGCGTGCATATAGAGTTTGTTTCCGGTTACTACAGAGACGAATTTCGCCATATTCACAACCCGCTTGACGAATTAAGTCTATTGCTAGAGTGGCTAATTCTGTGGTGGTTTGACGCAATGGTGCTTGTACCATAGTGAGTAATCGTCGATAGGAATGTAATCATACCAGTTTAGCGATTTTTAAGCTGTTGTGTTGAATCAGAGTCGGTGATTAGAGAAAATCAATAACTTTTTCTTATTTTATAAAATTAAAACGATTAAAAATCAATATAACTGGCTAAAGTAAGCATTTCATGACAAATGCTCTAAACGACAAAAATGCGACGAATTTGTGACGAATTTATTAGGGTTGACAGCGCCGGGTTGGATTATGTAAAATTTACTGTCAAGAGTCATAATTAGGTATGTCTATGCCTAAAAATAATACATTCAATTTATATTGGCTTCAAACCCTTGTTTTATCGACAGAAAGCTCAAACTTGAAACGGTTGACAATAGCTTTACAAAACTTTACACGCAACTTGCTTTAAAAATCAATTTACTCAATAGGTTGACAGAAGAGTATAAGTATGAGTTTCCAATTAAACGTTTTAAGGAAAAGAGACGTTATCAGAATATTCGATAATCAGAGAATAATTCACATCCATTTCTGAAGTTGTAGGGTTTTGGGTATTAGATGTTGGGTGTGTTTGTGGGACGGAGCGAAAAAATACTATTCAATTCAATAAAGGTTTTTACGATTAGTTGAATTATCAGCCCTAATTCCTAAAACAATATCCCTCAAACAATATCCCTCAAACCTAACTTTTAACTCCTGTTCACAATGGATTTGCTGGAGTTGACATGGCCTGTTTCATTTCACGCACGGCTTGATCCAAACCCACCAATACAGCGCGACTGATAATGCTATGACCGATATTGAGTTCTTCCATCCCTTCTATACAGGCAACCGGATAAACATTCCAGTAAGTTAAACCATGACCTGCATTCACTCGTAAACCCGCTTCTCGCGCCAGTTGACAGCCTTGAGTTAAATTCTCTAATTCTTTAGTTTGCTGTTCTCCCTTGGCTTCGGCATAACAACCTGTATGTAACTCAATAAACTTTGCCTTGACCTCAGCCGACGCTTTAATCTGAGTAGGAGTCGCATCAATAAACAAACTCACAGGAATATCCGCTCCTTGCAACTGACTGACGACATCACTCATGCGGGAAACTTGACCTGCAATATCGAGACCGCCTTCTGTGGTGACTTCTTGGCGTTTTTCCGGTACCAGCGTCACATAATCGGGTTTAATTTCTAAGGCGATCGCCACCATTTCATCTGTCGGGGCCATTTCTAAATTCAAATGAGTCATCACCGTTTCTCGGAGTAAGCGGACATCTCGCTCCTGAATATGACGGCGATCTTCGCGTAAATGTACTGTGATTCCATCTGCTCCTGCCAATTCAGCAATCACTGCCGCCGCAACTGGATCGGGTTCAACAGTTTGACGAGCTTGCCGTAATGTCGCAACATGATCGATATTCACACCCAATGTCAGCAACGTTTTGATCTCCTCAATTCCAGACTTACAGTCTCAATAGTTTGACATATTTTGTGACAGGAGTGACACTCTAGACTCAGGACTTAGTCTTGATTACGGCTGAAAATGGGCTTATACTCAGTATTTAGTAGAGTTTTATTAGAGGATATAAAATATTATATATATTGATAACTAAACTTAGAGTATTCCCAATCAAAAGTTAGCAAAACCTCTCCCTGACACGCTGAATTATTTCAAGCAAAATTGGGTAAAACCACTTAATTGATATTCAGGAAGAGGATCAGCTTCAGTCTTTATTGCTCACAGAATTTTATGTGGTTTCTGTTAAACTGGGTTGACCCGAATCTTCTGGCTCAAAGTCAGATTTTTTCACACCACAGACCGGACATTGCCAATCATCAGGAATCGCTTCAAAAGGTGTCCCGGGTTCAATACCGGAATCAGGATCGCCTTTCGCCGGATCATAAATATATCCACACTTCTTACAAACATACTTACGCATGATTAGTGTTCTCCTCTATTCAGTTATTATCTTGACTGCCAAGATATCAAAAATCACTCTCTGGTTCATCTTTCTAAAGAAAGAGTTAACTCATCAGAGGAAAATAACCATTCAAGCTTGATGAAGTCCTGGCCATAACTCACTATAATAATGTTTAGCTGTGATGTCACACTTCTTGGGGTCGTCTTATAGAAATACTCTATAAGTTTCGGTCTGTAGAGACAATAAGTGAGCAAGATACAAGAAGATTAAACATAAAAAAATATATTATTACAGCAGATTAGCCCTATGTCAGAACTGATCAAAACTATATTTTCTCCTGAGCAATATATGCCCCATGGCTCTTGCTATCTCTGGCAATCATCACTGATTTGGTTACACGTCATTAGCGATCTGTTGATTGCAATTGCCTACTTTTCAATTCCGACAATGCTGGTTATTTTTGTCTGTAAACGTCAAGATGTTCCTTTTTTAAGAGTTTTTATTTTATTTGGATTATTTATTATTTCTTGTGGTGTCGGTCATGTCATAGATGTTTGGACATTATGGCATCCGGCTTATTGGTTATCTGGAGTTGAACGAGCTTTTACAGCTTTAGTTTCTTGCTATACTGCTTTGGAATTAGTCACGCTTTTACCAATATTTTTAGCCTTAAAAACCCCCGAACAGCTTGCAGTTGTGGAGGCAGCAAATCAAGCGAAAAGTGAATTTTTGGCAAATATGAGTCATGAACTGCGTACACCATTGAATTCTATTTTAGGGTTTACCAGTTTAATTTCTGAAGGCTCTAATTTATCACCAAATAATCAAAAATATATTGAAATTATTCATCAATCCGGTCAGCATCTACTGAATTTAATTAACGATATTTTAGAAATGTCGAAAATAGAAGCCGGTCGAATTCTTTACCAAGCAGAAGAATTTAATTTAAAAAGATTACTGAATTCTATCAAAGAAATGCTTGATATTAAAGTAGAAGAAAAAGGCTTAAAAATCACAGTAGAATATGATGATAATTTACCTGTTTTTATCGTGGCTGATTCTCAAAAAATACGTCAAGTTTTAATTAATTTAATCGGCAACGCCATTAAGTTTACAGATGCTGGCTTTGTGATATTAAGAACTCAGTTAGTTGAAGATAAAACTCTTTCTGACTCTGAAATCAGACTTCAATTTGAAGTAGAGGATAGCGGTTCAGGAATTGCACCCACAGAAATCGATTGTTTATTTCAACCTTTCGTACAAACTGAAAGTGGCTTAAGACAAAATAAAGGAACAGGACTGGGATTAGCGATTAGTCAGAAGTTTGTGCAACTGATGGGAGGAGAAATTAAAGTCGAATCCAAGCTCAATCAAGGCAGTCTATTTTACTTTAGTATTCCGGTATCAATCGCTAATATTAATTCTACAGAAGAGTTAGAAAATCAACAGTCAATTGTCAAGCTCGCTCCTCATCAACCTAAACCTAAAATCCTAGTAGTGGATGACGATGATAAAAATCGTTTACTATTAGTTCAGTTACTCACAATTATTGGATGTGAAATTCAAGAAGCATCCAATGGAAAAGAAGCAATCCAACAATTCATCAGTTGGCAGCCTGATTTAATTTTAATGGATCTGCGAATGCCAATTATGGATGGTTATGAAGCCATTCAACAAATTAAAGCTACAGCATCAATTCATTCTCCTATTATTATCGCTTTAACTGCTCATGTATTTGAAGAAGAGAAACAACATATGCTGTCTGTAGGTTGTGATGATTTAATCAGAAAACCCTTTCAAAAAGAAGACTTACTTCTGAGAATTGCCGCTGCTTTAAATCTACAATATATTTATTCAGAGGATCAGTTAACAAAAAATAATTATAATCATTCTATTAGCAAAAATGAAAATAATATTTCATCTTCGTCTAATCCAATTCCGTTAAATGTAATGTCTCAAGATTGGATTGAACAGTTATATCAGTCTGCAAGTCAATGCAGTGACTTATTAACAAATCAACTCATTCAGCAAATTCCTCAGCAATATTCTGCTTTAGCTGTCAAATTAACAACATTAGCCGATGAATATCGTTTTGATGAAATTATTAATTTGCTTGAACCCTATCGACTGACTCAATAGATATGATTGAATTTAATAGAAATATTTTTTCTAGCAATTCATTTATAGTCTATTATTTGTTATTTGTTATTAGTCTAGTGTCGGTTACCTTATTAATCAGACTGCTATATATTTTTATGAAGCCTATCCACGCCGCTATTGCACTTGGAAGTAATTTAGGAGATTCTCGGAAAACTGTTAAAACAGCCGTAGAAATTCTCAATAATACTGCAACAATTACGGTAAAATCTATTTCAAGTTGGTATCAAACCGCACCTGTTGGCCCGCCTCAACCCGACTACATTAACGGCTGTGCCATTGTTGAACTTCAACCGCAATACGATACCCTCAAACAGAATGCTCACGCTTTACACCAAATCTTACTCAAGACAGAAGCGAAATTTGGCAGAGTGCGACGGGAAAGATGGGGGCCAAGAACGTTAGACTTAGATTTATTATTATTGAATCAACTAATTTTAGAGACTCCAACCTTGCAAATTCCCCATCCTAGAATGGCACAACGGGCATTTGTACTGATTCCGTTAGCTGAAATTGCCCCAGACTGGATCGATCCGGTGAGTGGAAAAGCGATCGCACAACTGCGAGAAACGGTAGACTGTACGGGAGTCAAAAAAATAAATGATTAATCACTCTGCTTAAAGCCTATGCAACCCGGTTCAGAACCGCCAACCATCTTACAAAACCGTCTATTTTATCGAGGACGGAAATTCAACTTTGATGTTAACCGTTTGCGCCTGCCAAATGGCGTTGAGGGGGACTGGGAATGCATTCGTCATCCGGGGGGTGCGTTGGTAGTTCCCGTCACTCCTGAGGGCAAATTAGTGCTGGTCAAGCAATATCGCTTTGCCGTTCAAGGACGAACCTTAGAATTTCCCGCAGGTACCGTTGAACCGGATGAAGACCCAGCAGAAACCATCAAACGCGAAGTGGAAGAAGAAACAGGTTACCGCGCCCATAAATGGACAAATTTAGGAGAATTTATCTTAGCACCGGGATATTCTGATGAAATGATTTATGCTTTTTTAGCCCAAGAATTAGAACTGTTAGAAAATCCCCCCGAACAAGACGAAGATGAAGATATTGAGGTTGTGTTAATGACTCCTGAAGAATTAGAACAAGCAATAATAGCAGGAGAACCTGTTGATGCGAAATCTATTTCTAGTTTTTTACTTGCTAAACCTTATCTGGGAAAATAGGGAAGAGGGAAGAGGGAAGAGGGAATAGGGAAGAGGGAAGAGGGAAGAGGGAAGAGGGAATAGAGTTAAATCTCCCCTTAGTCCCCCCTTAACAAGGGGGGTTGGGAACAGGAAATATACCAATAACTCATAAAAAATAATCAATAATAACCAATAACCAATAACCAATAACGAATGACAAATTTAATCTTATTTTGGCATCGCAGAGATTTAAGAATTGCTGATAATATTGGGCTTTATCATGCTTGTCAAACCACCTCAAAAGTAGTGGGTATATTTTGTCTCGATCCTAATATTTTAGATAATGATGATGTTGCCCCAGCGCGGGTCACTTATATGATCGGTTGTTTGGAAAAATTACAAGAATGTTATCAAGAGAAAGGTAGCCAACTATTAATTTTAAAAGGGAAACCAGAAAAAGCAATCCCTGAATTAGCAGCAAAATTAGAAGCGACAGCGGTATATTGGAATCAAGATGTTGAACCTTATGCTAAGCAACGAGATCAGCAAGTTCAAGATGCATTAGAACAAGCAGATATAAAGGTAAAATTTTATTGGGATCAGTTATTACACGCGCCGGATACTATTTTTACCAATGCCGGAGATCCCTATAAGGTTTATACACCCTATTGGAGGAAATGGAAGGATACAGAAAAAAGTAAACCTGTTGCTTCTTTTGATAAAAAAGCAGAAGGATTGAGTCAAGATGAACAGAAAATAGCAGAAAAAGCAGGCGCAATCAAATTACCCAGTGCTAAAGAATTAGGGTTTGAATGGGAAGGTGATTTGATTTTATCACCGGGAGAAGCAGCCGCAATAGAACGCTTAGAAATGTTCTGTGAGCGCGCTATTTCGGAATACGATGAACAACGAAACTTTCCCTACGCTGATGGCACTTCTCAACTCAGTCCAGCCTTAAAATTTGGAGTAATTGGTATTCGTACCGTTTGGCAAAAAACAATTGAAGCTATGCAACAATCTCGCAGTGATGAAACTCGAAATAATATTGAAGTCTGGCAAAAAGAATTAGCTTGGCGAGAATTTTATCAACAGGCAATGTATCACTTTCCTAAACTGGCAGAAGGTCCCTATAGGGAACCCTTTAATAATTTTCCTTGGGAGAATAATAAAGACTATTTTCAAGCTTGGTGTGAAGGTAAAACGGGATACCCGATTGTTGATGCAGCCATGCGACAATTAAATGAAATAGGCTGGATGCATAACCGCTGTCGAATGATTGTAGCCAGCTTTCTAACGAAAGATTTAATTATTAATTGGCAATGGGGTGAAAAGTACTTTATGCAACACTTAATAGATGGAGATTTATCTTCAAATAATGGAGGGTGGCAGTGGAGTGCTTCTAGTGGAATGGACCCGAAACCATTGCGTATTTTTAATCCGGCTAGTCAAACGCAAAAATACGATGCTGAAGCTGAATATATTCGGCAATGGTTACCTGAATTACGCAACTTAGAGACAGAAGTTTTAGTGACTGGTAAAATTAATAGTGAGGATAGAGAAGCGTGTGATTATCCTGAACCGATTGTTGATCATAAACAGCAACAACGTCAATTTAAACAGCTTTATCAGCAGGAGAAATAGAAGTCGGGAGTCAAATTTTTTCATAACTTCATCCGCTTATCGTTGAGTTATGTATCCGTTTAGACTGATTAGAATATGATTATATGATTGGGTAAAATGACAACTTGCGGGTAAAAAATAGTAATGATCTCTTGATAAAATTGTGATGAATTCAACGTCTGAAACTAATCAAAAAGCTTACATTTTAATTGTGGATGATACCCCGGATAATTTACGGGTTTTATCCAGTATGCTAATAGAAGCGGGGTATAAAGTTCGTAAAGCAATTAATGGTACAATGGCGCTGCGTTCAATTCAGGCAGAACTTCCCGATTTAATTTTACTCGATATTAGAATGCCTGAGCTGAGTGGTTATGAAGTTTGCGCTCAATTAAAAAATCAACCTGAAACTAAAAATATTCCCGTGATTTTCTTAAGTGCTTTAGATGATGAAAAAGATAAAGTAGCAGCTTTTGGAATTGGGGGAGTAGATTATGTTACTAAACCCTTACAACTTCAGGAAGTATTAGTTCGAGTTAAAACTCATTTAACTTTACAGCAACAAAAACAGCAACTCCAAGCACAAAACAATCGTTTACAACAGGAAGTTGAAGCCCGAGCCGCCGCCGAACTGGCCTTACAAAAAGCCAACCATAAGTTACAACGTCTGGCTCATTTAGATAGCGTGACTCATGTGGCAAACCGTTTAAGATTTGAACAATATTTACCCAAAATTTGCCAAAAACTAGCCAATAAACAATTACCTGTATCTTTACTATTTTGTGAAATAGATCATTTTGAGAAGTATGTCGAAACTCTAGATACTTCAGTTGTAGAAGAAAGTTTACGAACCATTGCATGGGCAATAAATCGCAGTATTAAACCCTCAAAAGATTTAGTTGCCCGCTATAGTGATTTTAGATTTGTGATTGTTTTACCGAATAAATCTATAGAGAAAGCTCAGCAATGGGCAGAGAATCTTAAAACAGAAATGGCTCAGTTAGATTTAAGCTCTTTATCTGCTGCCAACACTCAAAATATTACAGTCAGTTTGGGAATCACTTGCCAAATTTGCGATGATAAGCTAGATCCTAAAATATTAATTAATCAAGCAGATAAAGCTCTGCAAAAAGCCATTGAACAAGGCGGCGATCGCAGTATAATTTATAATCAAACTGAATAACAATACTATTTAAATCTATCTAAATTTCATCTAATTCGTCTCCAATTCACTGATAAAAATAGAGTCTAATCTCCTCAACTCAATACAGAAAGTATCATGGCACGACGGACAACAATTAGAATATTGTGAAGATTGCTAATAACTCAGCCATAGCGATATATATCTTTAGGTAAAGATCAGAAATTCTCCCGTAACTCCCAAGCCATGACCCAAAAAACTGCTGCTGCTATCGCTGCTGACTCTCCCTTAACTGTTGCTGCGGGGGTGAAAATTGCTGAATTAGGGGGTAACGCTGTTGATATCGCCGTAGCAGCCGCCCTGGCAGCCACCCTGTCAGAGACCCTGATGTGTTCTCTGGGGGGTTCGGCATTTTTAATGATTCAGATGCCCGGAAAAGCCGTAGAATTAATTGACGGCGCTGATGCCATGCCTTCAGGTCATCTCCACACAAACCCTAAAGCCGTGGGGGTGCGAGAAGTCCATTTACCCTACGGAGACGGGATCACAGTTCGGGGGGGACACGCGGCTGTGGCTGTACCCGGAATGTTGGCCGCCTTAGAAACCGCTTGGCAAAGACATGGTTCTTTACCCTGGCGAGAATTAGTTAACCCCGCTTTAGAACTGGCCCGCAATGGTTTTGCCCTCAGTCCCATGACCGAACGTTGGCTGAATATTGCGGGTGAATTATTATTTTATCCTCAACCCGCCAGCAGAGAATGCTTTTTTCCCAACGGAACTGAAGCGGTTAAAGCCGGAGAATGGTTTAAAATTCCTAATATGGAGCAAACCCTTGATGCGATCGCAACAGTTGGGGTAAAAGCCTTATATCAAGGAGACTTAGCGGCTGTGTTTGCCGAAGAAATGGCCGCACAAGGGGGGTTTGTCACCCGAGAAGACTTAGGGAATTATCGCGCTCAAATTCGTCAACCCCTCAAGCTCCATTCAGCAGGGTTTGAACTGGATCTAAATCCGCCGCCAGCAGTGGGTGGTGCAGCCTTAGGTAGCTTAATTCGGCTGTTAGAACAAAATTGCCATTCTGAGGCTACCCCGGCTGAGAAAGCATTACAACAGGCTCAGGCACAACAGGTCTTATTGCAACTACGCCAAGGAAGCTTTAAAAATTTAGATCCGGCTCAAATTCAAGCCTTGTTAAAACAGGAGTATTTACGAGAACATCTGACGGCGTTGCACTCCCCCCATACGACCCATTTATCTGTTGCCACGGGTGAGGGGGAGTTAGTCGCTTTAACCATGAGTAACGGCTACGGGTCTGGCATCACCATTCCCGGTACTGGCATCGCCTGTAACAATACATTGGGAGAACCGGAACTCAACCCTTTAGGCTTTTTAACGGCTCCTGTGGGGTCTCGACTGGTTTCTAATATGGCTCCCACCCTGGCCCGCCATCCAGATGGCCGCTGTTTAGCCTTTGGTACACCGGGGGCCAGCCGAATTACCACTTCTATGGCTCAGGTTTGGCTCAATTATGCTGTTGATGGACTTTCTTTAGCCGAAGCTGTAGCAGCGCCCCGTCTCCACGTCGAACAAGCCGAAGCTGAATTACGATTTTTGTACGAACCCGGAATTGTTAATGATTTAATCCCCCCAGAATTGAAACTTTATCCTTTTCAGGAAATGGATATGTTTTTCGGAGCCATTAAAATTGCGGGTTTAAACAGTCAAGGTCAGTTGCAAGCAGCGGCAGATTCTCGTCGTCAGGGAGCCAGTGAAATTGTTGGATAAAAGGCAATGATTGAGGATACAAAAACAGAAACTTCTGAAGTTGTAATAGTGAGATGTGTGAGCATGAAATTCTTTGTTTGAGCTGTGAGGTTAAGTTTTAAAGCTGAGCGCAGCCGAAGCTTAATTTCAAATAAATAAACTCAACCCATAAGAAGTGAGGAGCGAAGGTTTTAAACCCGTTTAATCGGGAGAGGAATTGTGAGGTAAAATTCAGCGTTTCTCAAAGAAGGGAACTATTTTAGGTGGAGTTGAACAAAGCCAGAGTGTTAATCGACTCGTTCTAATTGCCACAAAATTTGGTTGCCTTCTCGTCTAACTCGGGACACCTCCCAATTTCGCCAAGCCCAGTTATCCCCACGGCTAGTCACGGCACTGGCGTTAACGTCCATCAAATCTGCCAACTCAGAACTACTAATTAAGTAGCCTCTATCAGCAATTTCATCGGCGACGTGTAAGGTTTCGATCAGATTTCGTAGTTGGCTTACCCTAACTTCACGGGGTAAGCTTTCCTGTGTATCAATGGTTGGTTCATTCATATCCGCAGAATCCAAGACGGCAAGGTTAGAAGTAGAGTCTATCACACAGGATTGTATCGTTATGTGCTTGATCCTGCCAGTTTCCCATCGATTAATCCCAGAATAATTTAAGTATTATTTCTCAATCAACCTGTTATCATGGGCATTGCTAACCATTGGGAAACTCCGGTGAAACTCCGGGGCTGTGCGGCAACTGTGAGTTGGACGGTTGCAACCACCAACAAGCCAGAATGCCAATGAATTAGCACAATACCTCAATCCTGCCTGTCATAGGAAAGAAGTTTAATTGTATGGAAATGAACCTAGATCATTCTTTAACCCCTTTACCGCTACAACGTCCGTTGCTGCTCATTGGTCATGGTACTCGTGACCCTCAAGGCCGTCAAACTTTTTTGGACTTTGCCACGGCTTACCAAAATTTAGATCAGTCTCGGCCTGTTATTCCCTGCTTTTTGGAATTAACCACCCCCACCATTCGAGACGGGGTGACAAAATGTTTAGAACAGGGTTATACCGATCTATCGGCGTTACCATTATTATTGTTTGCGGCTCGTCACAATAAATTTGATATTACCAACGAACTGGATCATGCTCGTCAACATTATCCTCAAGTTCAGTTTCATTACGGCCGTCATTTTGGCATTCACCCCAGAATTTTACAACTCTGGCAGACGCGCTTAGCCGAGTTAGATACCCCTGAATATAATCCCAACCAAATTCCTCGATCTAAAACGGTGTTGCTGTTTGTCGGACGGGGGGCAAGCGACCCGGATGCGAATGGGGATGTTTATAAACTGGCCCGCATGGTGTGGGAAGGCAGCGGTTATTCAACGGTAGAAACCTGTTTTATTGGCATTACCCATCCTCGCCTAGAAGAAGGATTTCGCCGGGCATTATTGTATCAGCCTCAACGAATTATTGTATTGCCTTACTTTCTGTTTACTGGGGTATTAATGAAGAAAATTTTTGATATTACCGCCCAACAACAATCTCTTCATCCTGAAGTACAGATGGACTGTTTACCGGAAATGGGCATTCATTCAGAATTATTATATCTGTTGCGCGATCGCGAAATTGAAACCCAACTGGGACAAGTACAAATGAATTGTGAGGCTTGTAAGTTTCGTTTGGCGGCGGTTAGTAATGTTAATGATGGTCATCACCATCATCACGATCACAATCACCATCATCACCACGATAACGTCGATCCTTATGAGAAGTTAGAAGATTATCATCAACGAATTTGGCAAGCGCCTTAACAGATTTGAATCAAAGATAGGGTGAGTCGGGTCAATGATTAAACCTGTCTCAACCCTATGCCAGACTGAATGATGCTAAGAATAACTATAATAGTCCTGCGTTTGCCAGTCCTAAAATCATACCCGCCCCCAGAAGATGTCCGAAGCTAGCTGTTGCGAGTAATTCTGTTAAGCCAAAACCCGCAAATAAACCCGGTAATTTTACAGGTAAATCTGGCCCTTTGCCTCGGCTGGCTTTAGGAATAGCATAGAAACCAATAGCGATCGCAAATAAATTACAAGTAATCATAATTGCAGCCACTTTCGGTGACCATTGCGGTGTATGAGGAACAGTTGATTGTACTGCCAGGAGGAAATTTGAATCAATCATATTAATCGGGTTTGATTAAATCAGTAAATGTTAAAATTTGATGGTTCTTATGAAAGATTATAGAGAGCAATTGATCAAAAATAGAAAATCGTTTTAATAATTTACATTATTGTCAAAAAAATTAATAGATGCGTGAAAATAGCCAGAGTGATTAGAATGAATTATACTTTTGATGAGTTGAATAGAGTTGAAAATTAAGAGGCAAAAAAGGCTTAAATAAAATGTGGGTTAAAATTTGTGGGATTACACAACCATCACAAGGACAAACCATTGCTAAACTGGGAGCATCCGCTTTAGGGTTTATTTGTGTACCTGCTTCGCCTCGATATGTGACAATCAGTCAAATTCAAGCCATCACAGCCGCCTTATCCAGCAGGATTGAATATATTGGGGTTTTTGCCAATACAACAGTGGAAGAGATTGTAGAAGTTGTGAATCAAACTAAATTAACAGGTGTACAACTTCACGGCAACGAGTCCCCAGAATTTTGCGATCGCACTCGTGAATTATTACCGAAAATTCAACTGATTAAAGCTGTGCGAATTCAGACAATAGAAGATTTACAGCAAGCTAAAAATTATATTAATTTTGTAGATAAATTATTATTAGATGCTTATCATCCTCAACAATTAGGGGGTACAGGTAAAACGTTAAATTGGCAAAGTTTACAGCAATTTAATCCGAGTTGTCCTTGGGTATTAGCAGGAGGACTGACACCCGATAATATTCAGGAAGCATTAAATGTTATTCATCCCGATGGCATAGATTTATCTAGTGGCGTTGAACATTCTCCGGGAGATAAAGATTTAACCCAAGTTGCACAGTTATTTGAAAACCTGAAAAAACTTAAATAATCTCAACTAAATTCAATTAAAAATCATGAGCTTATCTACTAATAAAAAAACAGAATATCCTTTACCACCCGGAAGCTTAGGTTTGCCTGTTATTGGAGAAACCATTAGCTTTATCCGGGATAAAAACTTTGCCAAAAAACGACAACAACAGTATGGATCTATTTTTAAAACTAAAATTTTAGGTCGTCCAACTGTTGTCATGATTGGCCCAGAAGCAAACAAATTTATTCTATCCACTCATATGGATTGTTTTTCCTGGCGCGACGGCTGGCCGCAGAACTTTAAAGAACTATTAGGACGCTCATTATTTTTACAGGAAGGAGAAGAACATAAACGAAATCGTAAATTATTAATGCCAGCGTTTCATGGAGTCGCATTAGCCAGTTATATTACCACCATGGAAGACATTATTCAGCGTTATTTACAACGGTGGCAAACATTAGAAACATTGAGTTTGTTTCCTGAATTAAAGCAAATGACATTTGAAATAGCCAGTTGTTTGTTGATGGGAAGTGAACCGGGAAATTTAACCAATCAACTCAGTGAATATTTTGCCCAGTTAACAGCCGGATTATTTGCATTACCTATTCGTTTACCTGGAACACGTTATCATCAAGCGCTTAAGGCTCGGAATTGCCTGTTAGAACATTTAGAAAAAGTGATTCAACAACGACAACAAAACCCGACTCAAGATGCATTAGGGTTGTTGGTTCAAAGCCGAGATGAAGACGGAAACGGACTGAGTTTAGAAGAACTAAAAGCTCAGGCATTGTTATTATTATTTGCCGGACATGAAACCACAACATCAATGTTAACTTCATTGTGTATGAGTTTAGCTCAACATCCTGAATATTTAGATAATTTACGCAATGAACAGCAAAATATAGCGAAACAAACCCCAGAGTTAAACTTAGAAACGATAAAAAAAATGACTCAACTTGACCAAGTTTTAAAAGAAGTTGAGCGATTATATCCGCCAATAGGCGGTGGGTTTCGGGGTGTAATTAAACCTTTTGAATTTAAAGGATATCGAGTTCCAGCCGGATGGATGGCACTGTATCAAATAGGTGCAACCCATCAAGATCCACAAGTTTATTCTAATGTAAAACAGTTTGATCCAGAACGATTTAATCCGCAAAGAGCCGAGCATAAACAACAGGAATTTAGCTTAGTTGGATTTGGCGGCGGCCCGAGAATCTGTTTAGGACTGGCATTTGCACAATTAGAAATGAAAATTTTTGCAGCACATTTATTACGCAATTATCAATGGCAAATATTACCCAATCAGAGTCTTGAACTTGATCCAATTCCGACGCTTCATCCTCGGGATGGACTCAAAGTTAAATTTGAACAATGGGGAGAGAATTGATGAAAAAGTTAGGATTTTCGGCGACTGGGACAGTCAGCTTATTATTACTGATGGGATTTTTCTTTTTAGGAGAAACAGTTTTAATGAGTGTTTTGTATGGTTTAATTGGAGGGGTTTCAGTCTATTACATCATATCTTGGTGGCAAAATGACGAAAAATCAGAAACTGAACAAGAGCCGGATTTAATCCCTTTCTCAAAAGATCTGAATAAAATATTAGTCAAAACTAAAATTATTAATTCAGAGAATACTCAAGCTAAACGTCCAAATCAGCCGACATCAATTTTAGAGTGGTTAATTAAAAAAGATAAATCGCCGCCGTCGCGATAGTTGCTTGTGTTTGAGATAAAGTTTAAAGTAATACAATCAAAAGTCGATCAATTCAAACATGACAAATTCACTGTTTAAGCTTCCTTATTTTAATTTTTTGCTGGATCAGTTTCAGGACGGAAATAATCCGCTAGAAAAAGCATTTGGCCGTCATGTTCATTGGGGATATTGGCAAAATCCAGAGACAGCAGATGGAACATTAGAAGATTTTGCAGAAGCAACAGAAGCCTTATCTAAACTGATTGTTGATGCGGCGAATATTCAATCAGGGATGAAAGTTTTAGATGTCGGTTGTGGCTTCGGCGGCACAATTGCCAGTATGAGTGAACGGTTTTCTCCGATAGAATTAGTGGGAGTGAATATTGATCAACGGCAATTACAACGCGCCCGAGAAACAGTTATCGCAAAGAACGATAATATTCACCAATTTATTCAAGGTAATGCTTGTGAACTTCCCTTTGCAGATGAATCATTTGATGCGGTCACTGCAGTAGAATGTATTTTTCATTTTCCCAGCCGAGAAACATTTTTTAAAGAAGCGGCAAGAGTCTTAAAACCCGGCGGAAGACTCGCCCTATCGGATTTTGTTGAACCCCAAAACCAACCCTTATGGATGAGTTCTTCTAGAGATTTAGTCGGGAAATTTATCAGTTTATTGTACGGTGAAGTCAACACTTGTAGTTTGACAGATTACGCTGCGATCGCCAAAACAGCCGGATTAAATCTTTGTGTGGAAAAAGATATCACCGTCGAAACCTTACCCACTTATGACATTCTTTCATTAGTCACTAAAAAACAAGGAACAAAAGGTTTAATTGCCAATTGGGTTAATCAAGCCACAGCTTCAGCCCAGGCAGCAGGTAGTATTTTGTATAAAGTGTTAGCTTACCAAAAGCCAGAAGAGTGATGGGTTAGAGCGTTGGCGCGTTATTTTTCTATTTCCGAGACACTCAAGCTAGATTTGATTTAAATGGGTAAAAAAAGCAATCGCCCTGCCTGGGGAGGGTTATAGGTGTTTAAAAAGGCTGATTTGTTGTTCTAAGGGCTCCTGTCTGTGTCACAATTGTTGACAGTTTCGTGAAGGAATATAAAGTACCTGTACGTTATGGAAAATCTTTATCAATATGCCTGGTTGATTCCAGTTTTTCCCCTGGCGGGCGCAATGATTGTCGGAATTGGACTGATTGCTTTCAGTCAGTTTACCAATAAACTCCGGCAAGGTGCGGCAGTCTTTCTGGTCTCTCTGTTAGGGGCAGCGATGGTGTTCTCCTTCGCTATTCTCTGGAGTCAAATTAACGGTCATGAGTCCTACACTCGGATGATTGAATGGGCCGCAGCGGGTGACTTTAAACTCACCATGGGCTATACCATCGATCATCTCACAGCAGTGATGTTAGCCATCGTCACAACCGTTGCCTTCTTGGTGATGATCTATACCGATGGTTACATGGCTCACGATCCGGGATATGTTAGGTTTTATGCTTATTTAAGCCTATTTAGTTCTTCAATGTTGGGCTTGGTGGTTTGTCCGAACCTGATCCAAGTTTATATTTTCTGGGAATTGGTGGGGATGTGTTCTTATCTCCTCATCGGGTTTTGGTATGACCGTAAACCCGCAGCCGATGCCTGTCAAAAAGCCTTTGTGACGAACCGTGTGGGTGACTTTGGTTTGCTACTGGGGATGTTAGGGCTATATTGGGCAACCAATACCTTTGAATTTGATGTCATGGGAGAACGGCTAGAAGGATTAGTTAATTCGGGTTCAATTAGCGTTTTCCTCGCCAGTCTGTTTGCTATTTTAGTCTTTTTGGGGCCAGTGGCAAAATCTGCCCAATTCCCCTTACACGTCTGGTTACCGGACGCGATGGAAGGGCCGACACCGATTTCTGCGTTAATTCACGCGGCAACAATGGTAGCGGCAGGTGTATTCCTCATTGCCCGGATGTATCCGGTGTTTGAAGGCCTGCCCGCAGTAATGACGGTGATTGCATGGACAGGATGCTTTACGGCGTTTCTGGGGGCAACTATCGCCCTGACACAGAATGATATCAAGAAAGGTTTAGCTTATTCGACTATTTCTCAGTTGGGATATATGGTGATGGCGATGGGCGTGGGGGCCTATAGCGCCGGACTATTTCACCTAATGACCCATGCTTATTTTAAAGCAATGTTATTCCTCTGTTCTGGATCTGTGATTCACGGCATGGAAGAAGTTGTCGGTCATGAACCCGTATTGGCCCAAGATATGCGGTTAATGGGTGGACTGCGGAAGTATATGCCCATTACCTCAACTTGTTTTTTAATTGGAACCTTAGCCATTTGTGGAATACCACCGTTTGCGGGATTTTGGTCAAAAGATGAAATTCTAGGGAATGCTTTTGCGGCCAACCCAGCGTTATGGTTAGTCGGTTGGTTAACCGCCGGAATGACCGCATTTTATATGTTCCGGATGTATTTTAGTACATTTGAAGGAGAATTTCGCGGTAACGATACGACAATTCGCAAAGACTTGTTAATGGAAGCCGCAACCCCTCAACCGGTATTCGGGCCAGGGGCAATGGACCCAGAAGAATTAGATCATGATCATGACAGTCACGGACATGGACATAGTGAGTCTCCTCATGAGTCTCCGCTAACGATGACATTCCCGTTGATGGCATTAGCAATTCCGTCTGTGTTAATTGGGTTATTAGGAACACCCTTTAATAACTTGTTTGAAGCGTTTATTCATGCCCCGAGTGAGAGTTTAGCTGAAATTAGCGAACACGCCGCTGAATTTGAGTTAACGGAATTTCTAATTATGGCGGGGAATTCTGTAGGAATTGCTTTAATTGGGATAACATTAGCATCCTTAATGTATCTTAGCCGTAAAATTGATGCGGGTGCGATCGCCGAAAAAATCAAACCATTGTATTTGTTCTCCCTCAACAAATGGTATCTTGACGAGATTAATGACTTCCTGTTTGTCAAAGGGTTGCGTCGTCTAGCCCGTCAAGTATTAGAAGTAGACTATCGCGTTGTCGATGGGGCCGTTAACCTGACGGGTTTAGTGACATTGGTTACAGGTGAAGGTTTAAAATACTTTGAAAATGGTCGCGCCCAATTTTACGCCTTGATTGTATTTGTTGCAGTTTTAGGCTTCGTTGTCTTTTCTGGCGTGAGTTAGGTTAATTGAGTGGAAAGGGAATTCGACTTCGGAAGAAAAACCCCTCTGCAAACCTCTCCATTAAAAAATAGTCCCCTTGGGACACAGGTTCCCTCTCCTCGTAGGAGAGGGCAGGGAGAGGTGGAGAGAGGCTTCAAAACTATAATCTCTTGTCGTTTTCCAAAAATGTAGAAGCCCCCATTAATCAAGAGTCCTTTTTGGACACAGGTTCCCTCTCCTCGTAGGAGAGGGTTAGGGAGAGGTTATCGTGCCTCACGTATTAAAAAGGGAATGGGAATGATTTAGATATTTTCTAGACACCTATTTCCTTTTGTTAATCTAAACCCCGATAGAGTTGAGTTATCCCAAATTCCAAGTTAATACTGCTGAGGAAAACGGGATCATCGGATTGATAAATAATAGTTTCCCAAGTATTCGTATCGGTACGGCGACGACATTCTACTTGCGGTTTATCTTGAGAAATTAGAATATATTCTTGTAAAGTTTCAATTTTTTTATCACTCCCTCTCGACATGGCATACACCAAACCCCGGCGATACTCATGACGAATTGGGTTTTGGCCTTCGATCTCTAGATATTCTTCAGGGCTAATATAGTTTGGGACGGCTATGATCAATTTCGTCTGAGTCTAGACTTAACTTTAGGTTGATTTTGACCTTTTGAGTTTGCACATATAATTTAATGTGATTAAAACTGATTGTAGCATCAAGCATAATTGACAAGAATCCGAAGAAAAGGTGAAGTATCAGCACCCTGACTCAAATCATGCGGATCTTATAAGAAGAGATAGTACTAACCTAACCACTAAAAATGACTCTCGAACACTTTCCTTGGTTAAGCATTATTATTTTGTTGCCTATTGTGGCAGCATTGTTTATCCCCCTCATTCCGGATAAAGATGGCCGGACTGTTCGGTGGTACGCCTTGATAGTGGGACTAATTGACTTTGCCATTATTATTTATGCATTTTGTACCGAGTATGAACTGGGAACACCCGGTTTACAATTGGTAGAACGGTATGCTTGGGTGCCTCAACTGGACTTAAATTGGTCGTTGGGGGCCGATGGCTTATCCATGCCGCTGATTATCCTCACCGGGTTTATTAGTACTCTGGCAATATTAGCCGCATGGCCCGTAACATTTAAGCCGAAATTCTTCTACTTCCTGATGCTGCTGATGTACGGGGGTCAAATAGCCGTATTTGCAGTCCAGGATATGTTGCTATTTTTCCTGGTATGGGAATTAGAATTAGTCCCGGTTTATCTTATCCTGTCTATTTGGGGTGGGAAAAAGCGACTCTATGCCGCCACAAAGTTTATCCTCTACACGGCAGGTGGGTCACTGTTTATCTTGGTCGCTGCTTTAACGATGGCGTTTTATGGCGATACCGTTACCTTTGATATGCAGGCGATCGCCGCCAAAGCTTACCCGATTAAATTACAACTGTTATTGTACGGGGGCTTTTTAATTGCCTACGGGGTGAAGTTACCGATTTTCCCGTTACATACCTGGCTACCAGATGCCCACGGTGAAGCCACTGCCCCAGCCCATATGTTGCTAGCGGGTATTCTGTTAAAAATGGGAGGATATGCCCTATTGCGGATGAATGTGGGGATGTTACCCGATGCCCATGCAACGTTTGCCCCCATTTTAGTAATATTGGGTGTGGTGAATATTGTTTATGCTGCCCTGACATCCTTTGCCCAGCGAAACCTCAAACGAAAAATTGCCTATTCGTCTATTTCCCACATGGGGTTTGTGTTAATTGGGATGGCATCCTTCACCAGTATTGGTATGAGTGGGGCAATGCTACAAATGATATCCCACGGGTTAATTGGGGCAAGTTTATTCTTCCTGGTGGGTTGTACCTATGACCGCACCCATACGTTAATGTTAGATGAAATGGGCGGCGTGGGACTGAAGATGAAAAAAGTCTTCGCCATGTGGACGACTTGTTCGATGGCATCTTTAGCCTTACCGGGAATGAGTGGGTTTGTGGCTGAATTAATGGTATTTATTGGTTTTGCTACCAGTGATGCTTATTCCTCTACATTCAAAGTAATTGTCATATTCCTTGCCGCCATTGGGGTAATTTTAACGCCCATTTATCTACTTTCAATGTTGCGGGAAATTCTCTATGGACCTGAGAATAAAGAACTCACTTCCCAAGAAAAACTGGTTGATGCCGAACCTCGCGAAGTGTTCATTATTGCCTGTTTATTGATTCCGATTATTGGTGTAGGATTATATCCTAAAATTGTGACTGAAATGTATGATTCTACTACAACTCAATTAACCGCATTAATTCGTCAGTCTGTACCGACGTTAGCGAAAGATTCATCGGTGGCAACAGCAGATGAAAAACTGGTTTCCTTTACGGCCCCCAGTATTGACCAGAGATAAATTCAGCAATTGAATTTTCGAGCATTGTAGGGTGTGTCAGTGATGCACCCTATTTTGTTGTGATTTGTTGTGATTTGTTTGTTGTTTGTGGTCTTCTGACATCCTTACTATTGGGTCGCCGGGTAAAATCCTGTAAAAATACCTGCTTTTGACGGAAAATGCACTCAACCCAGAGAAATTGTTATAAATAGTGGGTAAGACCCTATAAAAAGGATAAACAGAGCGCACAGTTATGACAAACAGCGATAATCCACTACTAGTGGGTAAAGGGCTTCCTCCCTTTGAAAAAATCAAACCTGAACACGTGGTTCCTGCAATCACTCAACTGTTGGATGAATTAGACACTCAACTCAGTACTTTAGCAGATAACGTTCAACCGACCTGGACAGGCTTAGTCGAACCCTTACAACAATTAGAAGAACGTTTTACTTGGAGTTGGGGTATTGTCGGTCATTTAATGGGAGTGAAAAATAGCCCAGAATTACGAACTGCTCATGAGACAGTACAACCGAAAGTGGTTCAGTTTGTCAATCAATTAAATCAAAGCAAACCGCTGTATGAGGGCTTTAAAGACTTACGCAATTCTCAAGAATGGGATAAACTAGAATCGGCTCAGCAACGGATTGTTGAAAGCGCTATTCGGGGTGCTGAACTCTCAGGGGTAGGATTAGCTGGAGTTGCCCGAGAACAGTTCAATAAAATTCAACTGGAATTAGCGGAACTTTCGACTAAGTTTTCTAACCATGTTCTCGATGCCACCAAAGCCTTTAGTCTGACCCTGAAAGACAAAGAAGAAGTAGAAGGCTTACCCCCTAGTTTGCTGAGTTTGGCGGCGGCTTCAGCGCGTTCTGAAGGGGCTGAGAATGCGACTCCAGAAACCGGACCTTGGCGAATTACGTTAGATTTTCCCAGTTTTGGCCCGTTCTTGAAATATAGCAAGCGACGAGATTTACGAGAAACAATTTACAAAGCGTTTATTAGTCGGGCATCGAGTGGAGAATTAAATAATTATCCATTAATTGAACGGATTTTAGAATTGCGTCAAGAAAAGGCTAAAATTCTTGGGTTTAACAGTTATGCTGAACTGAGTTTAGCCAGTAAAATGGCTCCCGGTGTCGATGCCGTTGAAGGGTTATTGGAAGAATTGCGCGGGGCGAGTTATGACGCGGCTGTTGATGAATTTGAAGCATTAAAAGCGTTTGCTGCTTCTAAAAATGCCCCCGAAGCGGAAGACTTAAAACATTGGGATACTAGCTATTGGGCTGAACATCAACGAGAAGAAAAGTTTGCCTTTACCGCAGAAGAATTACGCCCTTATTTCCCATTGCCGCAAGTGTTAGATGGGTTATTTGGGCTAGTTAAACGCATCTTTGGCATTAAGATTACACCTGCTGATGGACAAGCCCCGGTTTGGCATGAAGATGTCCGCTATTTTAAAGTTGAAGATGAGAAAAGTAATCCCATTGCCTACTTCTATTTAGACCCCTATAGTCGTCCGGCAGAAAAGCGAGGCGGGGCCTGGATGGATGAATGTATTACTCGCGGTAAAATTGTTGAAAATGGCGCAGAAACAGTACGGTTACCTGTGGCTTATTTACAATGTAATCAAACGCCGCCAGTGGATGATAAACCGAGTTTAATGACATTTGGCGAAGTAGAAACCTTATTCCATGAATTTGGTCACGGTTTACAACATATGTTGACCACGGTAAATTATCCCGGTGCTGCAGGTATTAATAATGTGGAATGGGATGCGGTAGAATTGCCCAGCCAATTTATGGAAAATTGGTGTTATGACCGTGCCACATTATTTGGTATGGCAAAACATTACGAAACAGGAGAAGCTTTACCGGAACATTATTATCAAAAACTGCAAGATGCTCGTACTTATATGAGTGGAACTTCGATGTTACGACAACTGCATTTTAGCTTAGTTGATATTGAATTACATCATCGTTATCAACCGGGTAAAAATGAAACAGTCAGTGATGTTCGTCAACGTATTGCAGAAAAAACAACCATTTTAAAACCCTTACCGTTCGATTCTTTCCTCTGTGCTTTCGGACATATTTTCGCAGGCGGTTATGCAGCGGGATATTATAGTTATAAATGGGCAGAAGTCTTAAGTGCCGATGCATTTGCGGCGTTTGAAGAAGCGGGTTTAGAAGATGAAAACTCTGTGGCAGAAACCGGTCAGCGTTTCCGAGATACAGTGTTATCTTTAGGCGGTAGTTTGCATCCAATGGAAGTATTTAAAGCCTTCCGAGGACGTGAACCGAATACGAAACCATTGCTAATTCATTCTGGACTAGTTGCGGCTTAATTGAAGTTTTGAAGTAAGAGAGTAGGGTGCGTCAAATTGCAGGAATTTAACTTAGACAACCTGAGTTTCTGTTTGACGCGCCTCATCCACAGGATTAAGTATAAAAAATATGGAAAATAACTCTGAAATTAACGAAAATTATCATCAAGAAGAATCTAGAACTCAAGTAATCTCTGAAAATAGTTTAGAGGTTGGAATTGATTGATCAGAAGTATTGATAGATAACTGGGTTATAGTTACTGGCTTAGCTGAGGGTATCTTGGTTGATATTCCTATTATCAAAACAATATATTCAGGTCTCAAAGCATATAAATCTATTACAGATCAAATATTTATCTCAAAATTAATTAAATTTTTCGCAGGAGTTCAAGATATAGATGAAGCAACCCGAAAAAAAATACAAGAATCAAGCTTGGATCAAAAAGCAAAAAAAGAATTAATAGAGAAAATAATTATAGCAATAGACCGACTTGATGAAATAAAAAAAGCGGATGCACTGTTTAAAATATTTATAGCATATACAACGGGTGAAATTCATCAATCTGAATTTAATAATTTTTGCCATGCACTTGATCAAATTAACTATGATAATCTCTCCAAACTTAGAGAGTTTTACTTATCTAGAGATCATGAGGATAGACCACCAGTTATAAGTCAACCAGAAGATCCAAGCTGACAAAGTTTTGCATATTTAGAGTTAATACAATTTAAGCAAATGGGAGGTATATTGAATCTTGATAAAGAAAGTACTAGGATGTACTTGACTAATTATAAAGGTCGATGCTTTTTAAAAGTTTTAGGATTAATTGCTTATGATGAAACTGAATAAAGTTATAAAATAAAGATCACAAGGGATGTGGAAGATGAGTTAAATTTTAGACGTTTAACTGTGTATCTATGAAGTGGATTTATAAATTGATGGAAAGTCATTCTGTCGGGGAAATTGAAATAGGCTGTGTTTGTTGCACCGAAGCAGTTGTGGCGAGAATACACAAAAGACTGTTTACAGGTTTTGATTGAATAACGCTGCTGAAATCACTTTGGGCTTGAGGACATCAGATACCATCTTGTAAGCGATCAGATACAATGATCAGGTGAAGTGTGAACAAGTCCCTGTGTGATTTCACAGAATAAATAATCGCACAAGATCTGTAGAAATTTGAATACTGTTAATTGTTAGAAGGAGTTTCAGTTTTGAAACGAGCAGAACCCCAACAAGGTTTACCCGCCATTCTTCTTGGCGGTTTCATTGCCGCAGTGGTGCTAGTAGCACTCAACTGCTTTATTATCATTAATCCAGGACAAGCTGGTGTTTTGAGTATTTTAGGAAAAGCCCAACCCGGAGCGCTGTTAGAAGGGATACATTTTAAACCACCGTTAGTGTCTGCGGTTGACGTTTATGATGTCACGGTTCAAAAATTTGAAGTTCCGGCACAAAGTTCGACAAAAGACTTACAAGAACTGTCGGCTAGTTTTGCGATTAACTTCCGTTTAGACCCAGTACAGGTGGTGCAAATTCGCCGAGAACAAGGAACCCTGCAAAATGTAGTTTCAAAGGTAATTGCACCTCAAACCCAGGAATCTTTCAAGGTAGCGGCCGCTAAACGCACGATTGAAGAAGCGGTAACTAAACGGATTGAGCTAAAAGCAGATTTTGACGAAGCCCTAGAAGAGCGCTTGAAAAAGTATGGCATTATTGTGCTCGATACCAGTGTAATTGATTTAGCATTTTCACCCGAATTTGCGCGAGCCGTTGAAGAAAAACAAATTGCCGAACAACGTTCTCGGCGGGCGGTTTATATTGCCCAAGAAGCCGAACAACAAGCGCAAGCGGATATTAACCGCGCTCAAGGTAAAGCAGAAGCACAACGTTTGTTAGCGGAAACTTTAAAAGCGCAAGGGGGTGAATTAGTCCTGCAAAAAGAAGCCATTGAAGCCTGGAAATCAGGTGGGGCGCAAATGCCGAAAGTATTGGTAATGGGGGGAGATTCTCAAAGTAGTGTTCCTTTCCTATTTAACCTGAGCAATACAGAATAATTTGCTAATCCATAATTGCTGATGAACCCTGTAGAGACGTTTTGCTACCAATAAATTGTGTAACATTATCGAACGTCTCTACAATTTAGGAGTCACGATACAGAATTCAGGAGTCACAATTCTGAATTCTGAATTCAGGAGTTAGGAGGCACGGAAAGCGTTTTTTATGCCTATTTGCCTATTTGCCTATTTGCCTATTGCCTTCTCTCAGAAGATTTTCTCACTAGCGTAGAAGTATTGCTATATTCAGTACAATCGTGACAGTTTAGCTAAATTGCTGATTTTATATTTAAAGTGACCAGTTATTGACTAATTTTGGGTGTAATGAGATCAAGCTACTCATTTCGTAGGGGGAACCATAACCTTGAACCAACGTCAATTACCAAAAACTCGCTTTTTATGGTGCTTTTTGGAAATCTTTTCCTGTGAAGGTGGGATTCAATCTTATGTCAAAGATATTTTCGCTGCTTACGTTGATGTCGCTTCCCCTCAGATGTATAGCGATGTCTTTTTGCTACGAGATAGCTCTGAATGCATCAATCCTTATGGTCAATCTGATCGGGTTCAGTTTCATTATCTCAAATCCCCATCTCCAGCGTTAGGACGTTTTAAACTGGCGGTCAGCTTATTAAATCATTTAATCATCCATCGACCCTCAAGGGTATTTTGTGGTCATATCAACTTAGCGCCTCTGGTTCAAACGCTGTGTCAACCCTTTGGTATTCCTTATACGGTTCTAACTTACGGTAAAGAAGTTTGGGAACCTTTACCCGCCAAATATCGCAACGCTCTGCAACAAGCCGATCAAATTTGGACGATTAGCCGATATAGTCGGGATCAAGCTTGTGCTGCCAATCAATTAGACCCCAATCAGTTTAAAATGGTTCCTTGTATGGTGGATGGCGATCGCTTTACACCGGGTACTAAACCGCCACATCTGATTGAACGTTATGGCTTAGCCGATGCCAAGGTGTTAATGACCGTTGCCCGTTTATGGTCTGGAGATATTTATAAAGGGGTTGATGTTACGATCCGAGCCTTACCGAAGATTATACAAGCCTTCCCGGATGTTAAGTATTTAGTGATTGGTCGAGGAGATGACCAGCCCAGACTGGCGCAACTGGCGAAAGACTTAGAAGTGGCTGAGCAAGTGATTTTTGCTGGGTTTGTGCCAACGGTTGAATTAGTCGAACATTATCGAGTGGCGGATGCTTATGTGATGCCGTCTCAGGAAGGGTTTGGTATTGTTTATCTCGAGGCGATGGCTTGTGAAATTCCTGTTTTATCGGGAGATGCAGATGGTTCAGCCGATCCGGTTCAAGATGGTAAATTAGGTTGGCAAGTGCCTCATCGAGATCCAGAAGCAGTGGCGAGCGCTTGTATTGAAATGTTACAAGGCTCCGACAAGCGCTGTCAAGGAGAATGGTTACGGCAACAAACCCTGGCTACATTTGGACGGGCGGCATTCCGAACTCAACTGCAAGATTTGCTCAAAGATGAAGTTGTATCATAGAAAAAAGAAGAGAAAAACTCATTCATTATTCAACGCTTGTCGAGGAAAAGATCGTGAACCAGGGACAACCCAAACTACAAATTAACCTAAGCCGTCTGAGCAATTGGTTACTCATTATCGCCATCATCGGGTTATTGGGTTCAGTTGGGTTGGGCTGGCTGGTAAAATCGATTGTGATTTTTATTGGCATATTACTATTCGCCCCTATAATGATATTTATAGGCATGCGGTGGTGGTTAAATCGAAATTTGATTCAAGATCAATGTCCTGTCTGTCAAAATGAATTCACAGCATTAAATCAAACCCAGTGCCAATGTCCAAGTTGTGGTGAGCCGCTGAAAGTTGAACAGGGTCATTTTTCTCGCCTAACCCCGCCCGGAACTATTGATGTTCAGGCTGTGAATGTATCGGCTCAAGCGACGGAAGAATAATTGGCTTGCACAACCATAACAGATTATTCAATATGTCTGAAACAAAAGCAACTGTTCTTGTTACAGGGGGAGCGGGTTACATTGGTTCCCACGCGGTCAAGGCCCTCAAGAGTTCCGGTTATAAAGTTGTTATTTTAGATAATCTTGTCTATGGTCACCGAGAAATTGCAGAAGAGGTTCTGAAGAGCGAATTGATTGTCGGGGATACGAATGACCGAGAACTATTAGATCAGTTGTTTGCGTCTCGTCGGATCGATGCGGTGATGCATTTTGCGGCTTATGCTTATGTGGGAGAATCTGTTAGCCAGCCTGATAAATATTATCGCAATAATGTGGTTGGAACGCTAACACTGCTCGAAGCCATGAATAAAGCCGGGCTGAACAAGTTTGTGTTTTCTTCGACTTGTGCCAGCTATGGTGTACCGGAGAGCGTCCCCATTCCAGAAGATCATCCGCAAAATCCGATTAATCCTTATGGGATGAGTAAATTAATGGTAGAGCAGATCTTAGCTGATTTTGATCATGCCTACGATTTTCGCTCTGTGCGCTTCCGCTATTTTAACGCAGCCGGAGCCGATCCCAGTGGAGAATTGGGAGAAGATCACGCGCCGGAAACGCATCTGATTCCTTTAACATTATATGCAGCCTTAGGTAAACGAGATGCGATCTCAATTTTTGGTACAGATTATCCTACGCCAGATGGTACCTGTATTCGAGATTATATCCATGTTTCCGACTTAGCGAGTGCTCATGTTTTAGGCTTAGAATATTTACTCAATGGCGGTAAAACCGATAAGTTTAATCTGGGTAATGGCAATGGGTTTTCTGTTAAAGAAGTAATTGAAACGGCCCGCGAAGTCACTGGACGAGATATTATTGCGATAGAATGCGATCGCCGTCCTGGAGATCCCCCCAGTTTAGTGGGGAGTGGTGAAAAAGCCAAGAAAATATTAGGCTGGAACCCACAATATCCTGATATTAAAGATATTATTTCCCACGCTTGGCAATGGCATTTGAAACGCCATAACGTGAGCTAGTGTTTAGATGGTAGGGTGCGTGAGTCACGCACTCTACAAACTATGATTGATTAACCTCTCATCTTCTCAGACCAAATACGGGTGGGTAAACCCCAAACATAGATAAACCCTTCAGCGGCTTTATGATCGAATTCATCTTCCGCCCCATAAGTGGCTAAGTCAAAGCTGTAGAGAGAATTGTTAGATTTGCGGCCGACAATGACAATATTGCCTTTAAATAGCTTCAGTCGAACTGTACCATTGACTCGTTCTTGAGTTTTGGCAATAAAGGCATCAACCGCTTCTTTGAGGGGACTAAACCACAAGCCGTTATAAACCAGTTGAGTATAAGTTTCTTCCATGCCGCGCTTGTAACGGGTAACATCAGCCGTCAGCACTAAACTTTCTAAGTCGCGATGAGCATGAATCAAGACTAACATGGCGGGACATTCATAAATTTCTCTAGATTTAATCCCAACCAGGCGGTTTTCTACCATATCCAGACGGCCTATGCCATGAGTCCCGGCCATTTGATTCAGGCGACGAATTAATTCTACACCGTCGAGTGCTTCCCCATTTAAACTCACCGGAATTCCCTGTTCAAATCCAATTTCAACATACTCCGGTTCATCGGGAGTCTCTTCAATCGATTTTGTTAACAGATAAATGTCTTCTAAAGGTTCTGTCCAAGGATCTTCTAAATGTCCCGCTTCAACAGCCATACCCAATAAATTGCGGTCAATACTATAGGGAGAAGACTTTTTCACGGCAAATTCAATGCCGTATTTTTCCCCGTAAGCGATGGCTTCTTCCCGACTCATACCCCATTCCCGCGCTGGCGTTAAGATTTTTAAGTTAGGATTAAGGGCAGCAATCGAAACATCAAACCGCACTTGGTCGTTACCTTTACCCGTACAACCGTGGGCGATGGCATCTGCCCCGTATTTTTCAGCCGCTTCTACTAAAATTTTAGCAATTAATGGACGAGCTAAAGCCGTTGACAAGGGATAGCGGTTTTCATATAAAGCGTTGGCTTGGATAGCCGGAAAAGCATAGTCACGGACAAATTCTTCTTGGACATCCATCACTAAAGATTCACTTGCCCCGGAGTCTAAAGCCTTTTGTTTTATTGGCCCGAGTTCATCTCCTTGGCCTAAGTCAGCGGCTAGGGTAATGACTTCTTCGACTCCATATTCATTTTTGAGATAGGGAATACAGACAGACGTATCAACACCGCCAGAATAGGCAAGTACAGCTTTGGTAGCGCGACCCATTATCGGATTTACTCCTTTCTACAGATTTACAGATCTTTCATTATTTACTGATCTGTAGCTGTTTATTGTCAAGGATTGTGCATATTGTTAGCGGGTTATTGGTGATTTGCCCGGAGAAATTGATCGGACAATCAATTAGAAATTAATCATCGGGCGCATTGCTAATACACCCGACTCCTTTATCTTTTTATCGGTTAATCTTGCCCGCTAGAATGTGTCAAGTTGATTAATTTTTGCGTTTGAATGCACTTGCCACACCAAGGGCTGAAAATGCCAATAAACTGAGTGTTGCTGTGGGTTCAGGAATTGTTTGTGAGCGTAAGGTGGCTGTCCATTGACCTGATCCTGATAAGGATTGACCTGTTGTAAAATCAAATCCATCGGAGTTCCAGTCTCCCATTCCTAGACTGTCAGACATCAGTTCAAAATCATCCATAAACAAGATAGCAGTTCCATCTCTAAGGTCACTATTAAGAAAAATCCAGGAATTATCACGGATATCAGGCTCACTCCCTCTGTTAACAAATTGTTGACCTGGACCTGGATCGCTTTCAAACCACCAAGTCACATTACTAGTGGGAACAAATCCTTGTGTGAATACATTGAAGGACACGGTTTCTAAAGCGGTTTGAACTTCAAAACCCTCAGGAGGTGTTGAGGACATGTCCGGAGTCGTATTGACAAATGTTGCTGTCGTTGGATCGTAGGAAAATTCACCATCCCCAATCATAACGCCAGATTCATCAAAAAATTCCACATCCCAAAATACAGCCTCTTGCGCGATCGCGCCTTGTGTTCCCACTATCCCCAAACTCAGACCCACACTAGAAGCAGTTAATGCTAAACCTTTAACAGAATTGGTAATTGTTGACATGATTGTATTCATCCTCAGAATTTTAAAGAGGAGTACTAATTAGGATTTGATATAAACCCTATGCGATAACATCTGATTAAAACAGCAAGAGTTTGTAAAATTTGAGATATTTATATGAAGAGATAATAAAGAGAATGTATGATGAAGCTATTGTAAAATTTGAGGTATTTATATGAAGAGATAATAAAGAGAATGCATGATGAAGCTATTGTAAAATTTGAGGTATTTATATGAAGAGATAATAAAAAGGGCGCGTCCGACAGACACACCCGACTCCTTTGTTTATTTGATATTGCCCGCAATTCGGGTCTTAAGTTGATTAATTTTTACGTTTGAATGCGACTGCGACACTAAGGGCAGAGAACACCAATAAAGAGAACACCAATAAACTGACTGTTACTGTGGGTTCAGGAACTAATTGTGAGCGGTTTGTTGCTGACCATTGACCTGCTCCTGAGAAGACTTCACCAGTAGTCAAATCAAATCAAATCAAATCCTCCAAAGCTCCAGTTTCCAACGCCTAAAATCTCAGATATCAGTTCAAAATTATTCATACGCAGGATATCAGTTGCGAATCTACGTTCATCATTGACAAAATCCCATGAATGAAAATTAATACTAGGCTCACCAAATCTGCTAATAAATTGTTGAGCTGGACCTGGATCGCCATCAAACCACCAAGTCTCGGCAGCAGGAAAAACTCCTCGCCCAAAGAGATTGAAGGAGGCATTTTTTAAAGACGTTTGAACTTCAAAACCTGAAGGTTCTGGAAAGAAGCTCGGCTCTGTATTGATAAACCTTGTTGTGGTTATATCGTATGAAAATATACCCGACCCAACTACAACACCAGATTCATTAAAAAATTCTACATCCCAAAATACATCGTCTTGCGCGATCGCCTCGCTGGCTCCGACTATGCCTAAACTTAGCGCCACACTAGAAGCAGTTAACGCCAGATATTGAACTGAATTGGTAATATTCAACATGATTGTACTAATCCTCAAAATTTTAAAGAAAAGTACTGATCAGGATTTAATTTCAACTGTATGCGATCGCATTTGTTCAAAACAAGAGGCTTTTGTAAATTTCGAGTATATTTTGATGAAAATATAATAAAGAGGGCGCATCCGACAGACACACCCTACAGAAAATTGAGTTAGAAATAGTGAGGAGCTAAGCGGTTTGGGTGGATGCTTTTAGGGCTAAATAGCCGAGTCCCAAACATAACAGAGCATTGACCCCCAAAAAGCCTTGAGCCATGAAATTACAGCCTAAGCCCCATACAGCGGGGGAAACAATAGCACTAACAGCCAAACAACTGGCGACTCCAAGGGTGGTGCCAATGGCTAGCCATTTCCATTGTTGATGTCCTAGCAGAAGGAGAATTAATAATCCTGGAATTAAAACGCTGGCAAAAATCGGGTTTAAGATGCTATTACCGACAACAGCATTGCCTAATTCTGGAATTGAACTTCCCATGACGCGCATCGGCCATTGAGGTAAATCAAAGACATACAAACCTCGCAGGAAGAATAAACCACTGCTACCGGCAATTAACCCGGCGTTTAACCAACCGCCCCACATAAAGGGAAAATAGTTGCGTAAGAAGAAGGCTAATAAATAAGATCCCAATACCATGGCAACTTTGGGTAAGAGGGCAACCGCGCCGCCATCTATCCAGAAACGGGGGCTGAGATAGCCGTTATCCCGTAACCAGCCAAAGAAGTCTCGGAAGGTAATTTGACCGCGTAAGGCTAATTGTACCGCTGCTCCGGCATCAAGTTGACCTGCACCATAATGATTTAAGGGATCATCTTGAACTTGACGGGCAGATTCTTTCAGGATTTTAACAATCTCTTGTGGTTCTGTAACACCGGATGCTTTAATCAGTGCAGCAACGCCTGCGACGTGAGGGGATGCCATACTGGTGCCTTGAAGCGCGGCAAAGGTCGATCCGCCATTTTCAGCATCAACGGTTTCTTGTAAAATTCCACCCGCGAGATTTTCCCCTTCAGTCAGTCCACCGGGGGCGGCAATATCTACCCCTGCGCCAAAATTAGAATAGGGGGTTTTCTTACCTGTGGTATCGAGGGCAGAAACACCAATAACATGGGGATAACGCGCCGGATAGCCTGCGGAATTTTGACCGGAGTTACCTGCTGCGGCGACGACTACAACGCCTTTGTCTGTGGCATAGTCAATGGCTTCTTTCATTAAATGACTTTCACCCGCGCCGCCTAAACTGAGGTTAATCACATCTGCTTCATTATCAGCGGCAAATTTAATCGCTTCGGCAATATCAGAAACGGTACCGCCACCATTGCCGCTAAGAACTTTCAACGGCATGATTTTCGCTTGATTTGCGATGCCTGCTACGCCATAATTATTATTAGTCGATTGGGCAATGGTTCCGGCAACATGAGTCCCATGACCGTTATCATCTAGCGCATCGACGGTATCATTGACGAAATTGTATCCGGCGACAAATTCAGTCTCTTTTAAATCGGGGACTTTACTGACTCCAGTATCAATCACCGCAACGGTTATGCCTTCGCCTTTGGTTTCTTCCCAGGCTTTTTCGAGGTTAATGCTACGGAAATTCCACTGTTGATTGTAGTAGGGATCGTTGGGAGTAACCCCTGGGGCATCATTAATAACGCCATTGGAAAAATCTAAGTTATCGTTGGTATAGTACAAATAATTGGGTTCAATCGCTTCTGTACTTTTACCCAAAGATTTTTTCAGGGATTTTAGCAGTTTGCGATCGCCACGAACAATATAAATGTGATCTTCTTGAGAAAATTCACTATTGAGATAGGGAACCACTTGATATTTTTGCGCGATCGCCTGAATTTTATCAGCAATCTTTTCGGTTCCGACTGTTTCTCGAAAGTCTAGTACAATTGAATCGTATGTGCCTTGGGTGGCTAAGCCGGAGAAGTTCGACACGGCCCAGCCCAACCCAACTAAGAACAAGCACAATAAAAAAAATCGTTTCATAGTTCTTCAGTATGCGATGCGAGGGTTATTATCCATTTTTGGATAAATTGCCCAGTGTGATCCTATTGTATCGGGCAATGCTGAAAACCGGGATTAGAAACGTTTTATTCAACAGGGGCAACAATGGAACGAGGTTTAATTTGGTTACCATTATTAATTATTTTCTTTTGGCTTGCGTGGGCGGGTTGGAATGAATATCAAAAAGTGGAAACGTATCAAACTTGGGCGTTAGGATTTGAGAAAGCTAAGTATGATATTTTAGCGGTTCTGGGTCAAAGAGATCAGCAAATTACCTGGGGCAAACCTAGCCGCAAAGGGCCTGTGAATTTGGAATCTTTTTCATTAGATGAGGTTCAGTCTATTTGGTTATTGGTGGATAAAAAATCTGTGGATCTGGATAATCCGCCGGACAAAGGAGGAGAAATTGAATTAGAATTTCAACTTGAAGAAGCCAGTACCCCGGTTAAAGTTCCTTTTACTGAAATTGAATTAGCGGCAAAATGGGGAAAATATTTACGGTATGAATTAGAGAAAGTTCAAGGATTAATTGAAGGGTGAGTCACGGCGAAGGAAGAGGGAAGAGGGAAGAGGGAAGAGGGAAGAGGGAAGAGGGAAGAGGGAAGAAGTTAGGAAGTTAGGAGTTAGGATTTCTGATGAGTTTCATTTCCTGTTGTCTTTATTGAAAAGACGAATAGCAAAGAACCAACAATGAACAACTACTCCCGATTTTGGCTATCTCGTCGCCCTAATTCATAGATACCGAAGGTCATACAGGCAATCATTCCGATACTAACGGCCCAACTGCGCCCGAGTCCAATTTCAATACCCCAATTGCACAGCGCCCCGACTAACATAAAGGGTACGATACTGAATAAAGAGGCATAAAATGCATTTTGCGCTTCACGGGCTTTACGGGTTCGTTCATACTCTTCTGCGGAAGTGTACAGCGATCGCTCGGCAAAGTCAAACCAACGGCTGAGTTGTTCCATTATCCAGTCACTCACTGGAGACAAACCCCAGTACAATGCTAATGACCACAAGGCGGAACCTGCTATTGTTGTGGCATCGATGGAAAATCTGAAGGGGAAAATATCGAAGAACATTTATACTGAGGTTGGAGAGATTGGGGTTTAAGATTGATAGGATTAAAATCTATCAGTTTTGGTTTATAGTATCTAAAACTGTCGATAAGTTCAACTCAAGGACTATTTTCGGCAGTAATTACCAGTAGAATTTGAATGATCACAGGTCAAAGGTTGAACTGAGTGCTTCTAATCAGTAATGATTTAGAATAAATGACTGTTGCTTTTTAGTATTGAGCTTGTATCAGTTAAGGAATTGTTGCGTGAGAGGACTTGAGCTAGAGGAAAATCGCTCCCGTAAATTCTGACAGCTTCATACTATCGCTTATGGTTAAGAGGATTAAAAATAAGTCTTTTTTGCTTTGTTTGATATAAAGTGTATCAGAACAGTTTATGTCCACTCTTATGGCTCAATCTAGTAAAATTTATTGTTTTCGTGCCAGTTACCAACGCTCTACTCAAATCACCCCCCAAACTTTACCTGACTGGATCTCAGTGAGTGTCAATTGGCAAGGATATCGTATTTCTACTAACCCTTGGATCGCGAGTGTTGCTCAAGTTTTAGGAACTTTAGAATTAGAAGATACGGCTTTGGGTTGGCAAGTTTATCTGGAAAGTTTAGGCTTTAAAGAGGTAAATTTAGTGGGCTGCGAAGATTTATTTGAGGATACGCTATATTGTTGAATGTTACGTTTCATTCTTCTTGTGAGAATGGATCTTGTTGTTGTTGTTGATAGGGAGAAGGGGGGCGATCGCTACTCCATCCCCACCAAGGGCAGCCACAACTACAGTGATAGAATTCTTGCCATTTACGGCGATGATTTTCTCCATAAACCGGAGATCGACGATTTATCCAGACTTGTTCGGCTTCTCGGCTACTGGCAGAACATTGAGGACAACAGAATTGCTCAGCATGGACTGCGTTAATTGTCCAATTAGGTGGGGTGGGCTGAAAAGCTTCCATGGCGCGAAGGTAGACAATTTCAAAACGGTGATGTTCATATTGTAGGGGTTTCGTTGCTTTTTTCCCATCTTTTAGTTTGAAAATTTTAAAGTAAAATCATTCAAATTTGCGAATTGATTACCATAAAAATACTATAAAATCAAGCTAATCCCAGTTAAATTTTCGGTTTAAAAATTCTTCTAGTCGTTGATTATGGGGTTTAAAAAAGGCTGACAGTTGTTCTCGAATTTCTGGGGGTACTTGAGTATATGAACCGGCTGTATATTTTCGATACTGTTGGAGTTGTAAGGGTGATATTTCTAAGAATTGAAAGACTTGCTGCATGGTTTTATTGGGATTAGTATATAAGTCTTCGCTTTGTAGAATTAAAAATTGTTCAGATGGGAATACTTGCATCCATTTTTCTATAAAATAGACATACATTCCTCGCCATAAATGACCTTTTTGGGTTTGCCAAAAGGAAGAATTTATTTTTATATTTGTGGGATGATTAAGTTGGTTTAATACTTCTATTTCAGAATTTATTGCTACTTTTAAAGAGCGTTTTTCTCGTCCTAGCCAGTTAAAATGATCGTAATATTGTGAGATCGCTCGATCAATTGGATTTCTTAAAATAATTAATAATTTAATATTGGGAAAATGTTGAAATACTCGTTCCATGGTTTTAAGATCGAGTAAATAAGTGGGGCTAGCTTCTCCGGTTAAAAATTTACCATCAGCAGGGAGAGTAGGAAAGTGAGAAATATACCAATCTAAACCTAAGTTATATTGATAATTAAAAAAATCAATCTCTTTTTGTAAGCTAGGAATGATTTGAGGATGTTGCACTAAATATTCATAGAGTGATGTAGTTCCCCCTTTCATCACACCAATAATTAAAAACTGGGGGATGGATGTTGTTTTCTGCTGTTGGGTAAATTGCAATAATTCGGGGCTGGATTTTATAACGTTTTGAGCAATAGCTTTTTGATAGATATTAATCGCTTCTGTTTTTAATCCTTGTTTTGTTAATAAATTTCCTAAATTAATATAGGCTTCTATTTGCTGAGGATTATTTTCAATGATTTGGTAATAACTCTCTACAAGTTGTTGAATTTTTTCTGGAGTATATTGCAGATGATGAAAGGTTTCAATATGTCTGAGTTTAATATAAGGAGTTAGCCATTCAGGTTGTAAATCAATAGCGCGAAGATAGGCAGTAATTGCATCAGGATATTGATTTTTTCGGACTAAGATATCTGCTAAATAGAGATGGCTGGCGGGAATATCAGGATTGATTTCTATGGCTTGATGATAATCCGCGATCGCACTGTTGTATTGACCGAGTTGAAAGTGACAATATCCTAAATGGCAATAAGACCAAGCACAATCAGGATTAAGTTCAATGGCTTGTTTAAAACTGAGAATTGCTGTTTCCCATTGTTTTTGTTTGAGCTGGGCATATCCTAATCCATAATAATACCAAGAATGCTGAGAATTGATTTGAATGGCTTGTTGATAGGCGGTAACGGCAGCAGACCATTGATGTTGTTGGAGTAAGTAATCTCCCCGTTGTTGTTGAGATAACTGTGCTTCTTTTAGTCGTTGATGGGCTTCGGGTTGATGGGGATTGAGTTGAATGGCTTGTTGAAAGATGGCGATCGCTTCTTGGGATTGATTGGTTTTCAGCAATAAATCACCTAAGTGTAAGTAAGACCAATAAAATTGCGGATTGAGCCGCAGTTCTTGACGATAAGCGGCAATGGCTTCGGTGTAACGCTGTTGTTGTTTAAAAATTTGTGCTAAATGATGATAAGCCCAGGAAAAGTTGGGATTGAGTTGAATGGCTGTTTGATAGGCGCGGCGGGCATCGTCCCACTGTTGTTGTTGCGAGAATGCCCGGCCTAAACCGACGTAATGTATGAATGCTTCTGGACTGAGTTGAATGGCTTGTTGATAGGCGGCGATGGCGGCTTCTATTTCTGCGACTTCTAATAGGGCTTCTCCAAGTCGAAAGTAAGCCGATGCCCACTGAGGCGTTTGTGCGATGGCTATTTTGTAGAGCGCGATCGCTGATTTGGGTTGCTTCTGTTGATATAAGATATCCCCTGCCTGCAAACAATCTTGGGCATTGATAACTTGTTGCTGCTCTACAGCTAATTTGTACAACTGCTGCGCCTGCTCTATCTCCATCTGCACTTGCGACCGATCACCTCTAAATGGGTTGAGAAAAAAGGCAAAACCCTTTCCCCACTTACCTTAGCAGATATTGGTTTGACCTGATTTTTAAATTTGTTTCACAGCCTTTGAAATTTTGCTTCGGGTTTAACCCATATCTGTATTCTTTTCTTCTCTAAATATGAGGAGGTATAAGTGGCTAAAGTCCTTATATATTCAAGCTTTGCGGCTACAATACTGTGGGTTATTATTAGCCAAAACAATAAAAATTGGTATGAAAAGCCATAGTTACCCTTGGAAAGTCATGCTTTTATGATATCCTGCGACCGCCTCTACTGTCAACTAAAATTCGTTTTTCGGCGATCGCTGAATTTTCAATAATTACAGAATTTTCAATATTTGGCTGCTTTATTGTCTTGTTGAATTATTCGGGGAAAAGTGACTGAAGTGTTTATATATTAATGCTTTACGGCTTTATCTTTACCTGCCATTTCTCTTCAAAACAATAAAAATTGGTATGAAAAGCCATGGTTACCCTTGGAAAGTCATGCTTTTATGATATCCTGCGACCGCCTCTACTGTCAACTAAAATTCGTTTTTCGGCGATCGCTGAATTTTCAATATTTGGCGATTTAATTCGTTGTTAGTATTGTATCGCTAGAGTTAGATAAATCTTTGAAGCGTTTACAGGATATAGATTATAGTCGTATCCTATCTGAGAGCAACTGGGGGTAATATTCTGATTTTTTGCATCTGTAGGTATAGTTGCAGCAACCTTAGCATAGTATAAATATATACCAGATTTTAAAATAATTGTCAATCCTAATAAGAATTCCAGTCAAATTTCATTCCTAGAAAAGCTTCTAACTTCTGATTATAAGGTGTAAAAAACTGATGAAGTTGATGACGAATTTCTTCAGAGATAGGTTGATAAAATCCTTGATTGTAAGGTTTAAAGTCAATCTCAGAAGATTGAGGTAAATTGAGAAACTCAAATACCTTGTTTAAGGTTAATTCAGGAGAGTGGTAAAAGTCTTCACTGCGTAAAATCAAAAACTGTTCAGGGGGAAATACTTTCATCCATCGTCGTAAAAATAGAATATAGCAACCTCGCCAAAGATAACGAGATGTCTCTGTCCAATAACGCGGATCAATTTGCTGTTGTTTGAGACCGCAAGTAAGCCATTCTAATTCTAACTGAAATGCGGTTTCTAAAGATTGCTGTTCTCGATTTAATCGTATCCAATGATGATATTGAGACACTGCTCTATCAACTGGGTTTCGTAAGAGAACGATAAATTTCATTTGGGGAAATACTTGAAAGAGACGTTCCGGAGTTTGCTTGTCTTCGAGATAGTTTGGACTGGCTTCTCCAGTTAAATAATGTTGCTCGGTAGAGAAGCAGGGAAAATGAGACAAATACCAATCTAGTCCGCGATGATAATGATAATTCCAGAAGTAAATTTCTTTACGAATGGCAGGGAAAATTTGAGGATGTTGTTCTAGATAACGATATAAAGAGGTTGTGCCGCCTTTTTGTGTGCCAATAATGATAAATTGAGGGGAAAGGACTTGTTCAGATGACCAATATTTTTGAACAATTTCGGGATAGGATTGTTTCAGTTTCTTATAAGTGGCTTGTTGATAATGGTGAGTTGCTGTTTCTAGCTTTCCTAGACGAGTTAAGATTTCAGCTAAGTTCAATTCTACTAAGGGTACGTTCGGCAATTGTTCGACCGCAACTTGATAATATTGCAGTGCAGTTTCGAGTTGATCATGTTTGGCTAAATATTGCCATAAGTTTAAATAAGACCAGAGAAAGTAAGGTTTTAATTGAATGGCTTTGAGATAGGCAGCAATGGCTTGTTCATGACACTGTTGTTGTTGTAAAAGCTGAGCGAGTTTTTGATAAGTTTCAAATGAGTTAGGAAATAGTTGAACGGCTTGTTGATAAACAGTAATTGCTTTTTTCCATTGTTTGAGTTGACTCCAAGTCTCTGCTAAACGTTGATAGGTAATTAGAGCGTTATAGTTTAGATCGATAGCAGATTGATAATAACTTGCGGCTTGTTCAAATTCGTGAGTTTTGCTGGCAACTTCTCCTAAGTTGTGATAGGCTTCGGCATAATTGGGTTGCTGTTGTAAGGCTTGTTGATAACAGTGTTTTGCGGCGGCAAGTTGTTGTTGTTTAAACAGTCGGTTTCCTAAAGTTAAATGTTCTTCTGCTGTTCCCCAGTCCGGTTCTAATTGAAAGGCTTTATACCAATATGCTGTGGCTTTGTCTAATTGGTTAGTTTGAGAAAAAATCCGAGCTAAGTTTCGGTATAGTCCTGCCATTTGAGGTTGTAGCTGAATGGCATTTTCATAAGCGGAGATAGCGCTTTCCCAATTTTCCTCTTTGGCATATAAGCTGCCTAAGTTAGCATAAACTTCTGGAAACTGAGGCTGATATTCTAATGCTTTTTTATAGTAAGATTTTGCTATTTCTTGTTTGCCTTGAAGTTGAAATACTGTTCCCATCATTTTGTAGGCTGGTGCAAATTCAGCATCGAGCTTTAAGATTTGCTCACAAGTCGTAATCGCTGCTGCAATTTTATTTTGATTCAGATAATGAAGGGCTTGTTGCTGGAGTTGAGAAATAGGTGGCTGAGACATATAGCAATCAGATTTAAATTATATTATATATAGGTTAGGTTTAAATAGACTCTGAGTTAGTCACCCAGCCCGTCATGGGTTTTAGAGTTTTTATAGATATTCAAGGTTTTATATGTTATTTCAGCTTGCTGCAAAATAAAATTAGAGTTTTAATTTTTATCAGATAGCAGGTTTAGTTTAATTCCATCCAAATTGTCTTCCGAGATATTCTTCTAACTGTTGATTGTAAGGTTGATAAAATTGAGATAAGGTTTGGAATAAGTCAGGAGAGATTGGAGGATATTCACCAACATTAAGCTGAGTATAACGGCAACTGTGGAAGTTTGGCAATCGGAGAAAAGAGAAAACTTGCTGCATTGTTGCTTCTGGATTATCCGCTAAATCTTGAGAATGAAGAATCATAAATTGTTCAGGGGGAAATATTGCCATCCATTGTTGAATAAACCCAAGATAAACGCCTCGAGCAATATAGTTAATCGATTGATACCAATGTTGATATTGAATGGGAAATTGTAAGACTGTATCGATTGTTTTCAGTTCAGTTTCGATCACTTCTTCTAAACTCCGATGTTCTAAACCTAATCTTACCCAATGATAATAATGAGAGATAGCCCGTTCTATAGGATTTCTGAGGATAATGATTAGTTTCATCTGGGGAAAATATTGATAGACTCGTTGTGCTGTTTCTGGTAAATCTAAATAATTGGGACTGGCTTCTCCTGTTAAATATCGTGTCGTTTTAGGAGAAGGTAGAAAATGAGATAAGTACCAATCTAAGCCTTGTTTTAAGTCATCATGCCAAAACTTAATTTCTTTTTTCAAAGCTGGAAGAATTTGGGGATGTTCAATTAGATTGTGATACAAAGATGTCGTTCCACATTTAGAAGCACCAAGAATTAAGAAGTCAGGATATTCACAAGGCTTTAAGTCAGTAGCTGTTTCTATAAAATGTGGATAGTTTTCAAGAGTTGTTTGATAGCCTGCTTTTTGATATACGATAGCAGCCTGCTTAAAGTTTCCCATCTGAGTATAGATGTTTCCTAGCTTTATAAATATCCAGGCAGAATTAAGTCCTAATTTAATGGCTTGATGATAGGCTTTAATGGCTGCTGCTAACTGATGATCTTGTTGTAGAACTTCGGCTATTAAACTATAAAGCCACGGTTTCTGAGGTTGGCGATTGATAGCAGTTTGATAACAAGCAATCGCTGCTTGATATTCTTTCTGCTCACGATAAGCTTTGGCAAACTGGATGAAGTGAAAATAACTTAAATGAGATTGATAATTAAGTTCTTTAATTTGACAATAAACTGATATAACATCTTGCCAGCGCTCTAATTGAATCAGTGCCTCAGCTAAATTAATATAAACTTTAGGGGCGGCAGGATTTGAATCAATTGTTAGTCTGGTTTGAAATAGACTCACAGCCTTTTCCCAAGTTTTTAATTTTATGTATACTCCGCCTAACTCTTGATAAAATTGAGGAATATCTGAATTAATTGTAATGGCTTGTTCAAATAATAGTGCAGCATTATTCCATTGTTCTAAATGAATATAAACTTTCCCAAGGTGATAATAAGACCAACAAAAATTAGGATTGAGTTGAATTGCGCGTTGATAAGCAACTATCGCTTCTTGCCTTTTTTTGATCTGCACTAAAGCTTGTCCTAAACCTTGATAAGACCAAGAGAAGTTTGGATTAAGTTGAATTGCGCGTTGATAAGCAACTATCGCCTCTTGCCACTGCTTTAAATCTGCTAAAACTAAAGCCAGTTTATGATAACTTTTGAAAAAATTAGGATTGAGTTCAATAGCTTGTTGATAACAGTTATAGGCTTGATGTAACTTTTGCTGTTTAAAAAATAAATCTCCTACGGTGATATAGTCTATTTCAAAGCTAATGGTTGATTTAAATGGTAAAGCTTGAGTTAAAGAATTGAAAGCTGCTAATGGTTGATTTAATTGTATAAAAGCTTGTGCTAAAATTTGATAAACTTCTACAATATTAGGCTGGATTTTAATGACTGTTTGATAAATGGCGATGGCTTCTAACCATCGAGATTGATGGGTGTAAAGACTTCCCAATTGAAGATTAGTTTCTACATCATTCGGTTGTTTTTCCAATGCTTTTTTATACCAATACTCAGCAGTGATTAATTGATTTTGTGCTTGATGAACTTTACCTAAAATCCGATCTGCTTTTTCATAATTAGGATATAACTTCAAAGATTGCTGAGCGAGAGTGATGGCTGCTAAAAATTGCTTTTGATTAATCTTATTTTCTGCTTGAATACACAATTTTTGCGCTAATTGTTTCGAGGAAATTGAAGCCTTCATTTTAGGTCTAAATTATTTTAATTCATATCACTTGAGCAAGCTGCATCAACTGTTGGAGTTGTTTTATATTAACATAATAGTCTTGATATTGAGCAAATTCAGATGAACTTTTAGTTGAAGCTTCAGCCACTAAGCAGAAATAGTCTAGCTGACAGGTTTGACTGAGCGTCCAATAGCAAGAATTCAACCAATTTAGACTTAAAATTTCTATCACTTTTGTACCCGGTTGGCAAAAAACTAAATTAGTCAGCCCTGAACCATGAGGAGCTATCACAACTTTTGCTGCTGCCATACAATGTGCCTGTTGTTTAACTGACATCGACTCAAAATAAACTATCTCAAATTCATATTGTTTTAAAAAATAAATTATTATCTCTTCATTCAGGATTTTACGCTTTTTTGCTTTAGTTCGACTAATATAAATTTTACTATTTTTAGATAATTCTTTTCTATAATCGTTTAAAAAGTATTGTCTTAAAAATTTAATGGCATACTGGCGGGGTGTTGCAATATTCTGAATTTGGGAAGGAATCATTAAATGAGTTGCCTGAATATGAGGAAATTGAATATTTTCAATAATTTTACTTGGAGGAATGCCTAATATATTTAATGTTTCCTTTTCGTAATCCGTTTGATATCTATTCACTATAAAATAATCAATACTTTTATATAATTCTTTTTGCTTTATTAAAGCAAATCGAGGAATTAAATCAAGCATCCAATGATAGTAAACATAACCAAATTGAACGGATAAAAATGCAACATTTCCTTCTAGAGATAAGGGGACAGGAAGATGTTTTGAAGCTAAAATTAATTCAGGACAACCATCAGATAAATCGGAGATAATTTGATGATTAGAAGTTATCACAGTATTGGTTAATGAGTCCGACCAAATTCGCCCATTTTTAAGGGTTGCAATGAAGACTGTCTTGATATCAACTTGTTTAGTATTAAACCCAGCCGGAATATAATTTTCTAGAGTTTTAGGGGGTTTTAACTGAATCATTGATTTAGGATAAATGACATGGCGCTGAATATTTAAGTCGGAATCAGTATCGGTGATAGCGTGAGTTTGAATGTTAAAGTATTGCTTAATCCAAAAATTAGGAATTTTAATCAAACATTGGCATTGTAGGCTTTCAAAGATAAAACCTTGTTGTTTTAAAATGTCTCCAAGTAAAACAAAAACAGGATATTGATTCGGTTGAAACAGAAGGGCGTTAATTAATGCTTTAATTGCTTGGTCTAATTGCTGCTGCTGTATTAAAAGCTTTCCTAGATTGATATAATAGGTACTACATGGATTTAATTGAATTGCAGCTTGATAAATTTCAATCGCTTCAGCGTCTTTTTTCTGATACTGTAAAACACAAGCTAATGATTGATAAAATAAATCCTGGCTTGAATCAATCTCAATGGCTTGTTTTAGGGTTTTCTCTGCTGCTTGCCATTGCTTTAACTGAATTAAACATTGACTTAAATGATAGTAAGACCAACAAAAATGGGGATTGAGTTTAATTGCCGCTTGATAAGCAGAAATTGCTTCTTCCCACTGCTTTAGTTTGATTAATGCTTTGCCTAAATGGTGATAAAACCAACTGACTTGCGGGTTAAGCTGAATTAACTGGCGATAGACATCTACAACAGCATCCCAATCTTCTAATTGAATCAAAATATAACCCAAACTACGATAGGCAGTGATACAATTAGGTAGAAGCCGAATTGCGATTTGATAACAGATAATGGCATCTTGCCACTGCTGCTGCTGCTGATAAATATTCCCTAATTCTAAATAAATCTTACTGTTATCGGGTTGAAGGGTTAAAGCATGAGAATAACAGTTAATTGCAGCTTGAAACTTTGCTTGCTGTTGTAAAGCTTCTCCCCAAACTATATAGGCTTGAAGGATAGAAGGTTGCTGGCTTAACACCTGCTGACATATCGAAATTGCTGTCTTAAAATCACCCTGATTAATAAAATGTATTGCTGCTTGATTCCATCGCATTTTATTGCTATATTAATCCCAGTTAAACTTTCGTCCTAAAAATTCTTCTAACTCAGTATTATAAGGTTTAAAGTAAGCTTGAAGCTGTTGAATAATAGAAGGATCTATAGAAGAATAAGAGCCTGAATTATAAGGTTTATACTCTTCTATTTTTCGATTAGGTATCTCTAAAAACTGATAAACTTGGGATAAAGTTTGAGCTGGATTTTCATAAAAGTCTTCACTTTTAATAATTAAAAATTGTTCTTTTGGAAAAACACTCATCCATTTCTTGAGAAACTCAACGTAAATTCCTCGCCCCACATAACTATGAGGCTCATTCCAATAATCCCTTTTATGACTTTCTAACTGTTGAATATCTTGTTCAATTGCATCCTGTAACGACTCAGATGCCCAATTTTCCCTCTGCCAGTGATGATAGTGTGAAATCGCTCGATCAACAGGATTTCTGAGTAAAATCATTAATTTTATATTCGGAAAAACCTTGAAGAGTCGCTCGGGTGCTTCTCGAGTATTTAAATAGCTTGGACTTGCTTCTCCCGTTAATAGTTTTCGTCGTTTTGGAGAGGGTGGAAATTGCGCTAAATACCAATCTAAACCTTTATCAAAATCTCTTGACCAAAAATTAATTTCTTTGACAATAGAAGAAATAACCTTCGGATGCTGGGAAAGATAATGATAAAGAGATGTTGTTCCACTTTTTTGAGCACCTAAAATAATGAAGTCAGGAGATTCAACAGGATGTAGTTTTAACTTAGACTTCTCCTTTAAATGACTACATTTCTCAAAGGTCATTTGTCGTCCTGCTTCTCGATAACAGTCAATTGCTGCTTCGGGTTTGCCTTGCAATGAAAGGGCCTTGCCTAAATGCACATGAGCGTTAACCAGATGAGGCTTTTCTTGTAAAACTTGACGATAAATCTCAACAACACAATCCAATTTATTTTGATGTTGTGCTAAATTCCAAAGCTCTTTTTCATAATACCAAGAACCAGTTTCTGGTTTTAATTCTAACGCCTTTAAATAAGCTTCTATCGATTCATTCCAATAGTTTTTCTGTAGTAAAAGCGCCCCCAGCTCACGATAACCTTGAAAAGATTTAGGATTTTTCTTAACTTGATTTTTAGCTTTATTAATTTTTTGATTTATATTTTTCTCTAAATTTCTAGCTTGTTCAATTTTTGCTAAAACTTCTTGATTATCACTATTAAGGTGATGTGAAAGTTGATAGATAAAAATCGCAGCTTGAGTATAATAATGATTCGCTAATTGATCGCCAAGCTGAATCAAAAATGAATAAAATTCTTGCCGATCGCTCTCGTCTTTAACCCAATCATTTTGAAGAACAGAGTCTAAAGAAAGCTCCGGTTTATCTTTTAATAAATCACCGAGTTGATAGATAAAAAGAGCCTCATTCGGCTGTAATCTAATAGCTCGAATATAAGCAGCTACTGCATCTTCCCATTGCTGCATTTGCCAAAGAGACAAACCTAAATTATAGTAGATAGAACCTAAGTTTGGATTTAACTGAATGGCTTTAGAATAAGCCGCAATTGATTCTTGACATTTTTGCTGCTTTGATAATGCTTTACCCTGTTGATAAAGTGCTTTTCCTAAGTTTTGGTGAGCTACAAATGAATCCGGCTCAAATTCAACTAAGTGTTGATAAATTTCTGCTGCCTCTTGCCATTTTTCTTGTTCTAATAAAATTTCTCCAAGCTTTTGGTAAGAAGTAGGCACTGTGGGATTAAGTTCTATTGATTTTTGATAAGCTAGCCTGGCTTTGTCCCATTCTTTTTGATGAGCTAAAGCCGTTGCTAAACGATGGTAACTCCAAGAATAATCTGGGTTACATTCTATCGCTTTTTCATAATATTTAATCGCTTCATCCCACTGTTTTTTTTCTACTAATATATTACCTAATCCAATATAAGCCCTTTCAAAGTTTGGATTTAATTCTATTGCTTGATCATAAGCATGGGTTGCTGCTTCCCACTCTTTTAAGAGAGTTAATGATTCTGCTAAATTGTAATATGCTTCAAAAAAATCGGGCTGCTGTTTAATCGCTTGTTCATAGCAGTCAGTCGCTTCTTTGAGCTTTTGTTGTTTCCATAATAAGTTTCCAACTTGGAAATATTGCTGAGCTGTGGCTGAATTAGGTTCTAATTTTAAGACTTGATAATCATGCTCTGCCGCCTGTAAGGGTTGCTCTGTTTGATATAAAATTTTAGCCAAATTTCGGTGTGCTTGAACTAAGTTAGGCTGTAACTCCAGAGCAGATTGATAGGCATTAATTCCTGGCTCAAATTGTTTTTGTTTAGCATATAGACTACCTAAATTAACGTAAACTTCTGCTAAATCCGGTTGAATTTCTAAGATTTTTAAGTACCATTGCTCCGCTTCCTCTAACTGACCTTTAAGCTGTAGTGAAACGCCCAGTCCATGAGAAGCAATTAAATCGTTTTGATTTTGCTGTAAAGCTTGCTGACAAATTTCAATGACTTCGTCTAGTTTTCCTTGATTTAAATACTGTTCTATCTGTTCTTTTAATTGAGCCATTGTATTAGCAAAATGATAGACTGTAATTGTTAAAAATAGTTTTTGTTTGTCAGTTATTCAATAGTTTAGCATAAAAACTAATTTTTTTAAACTCCCTATTTAGTCTTTCCAGTTAAAATTTTGACCTAAATATGCTTCTAATGCCTGATTGTGAGGTTTGAAGTAGTTAATTAATAGTCTCTGGGTTTGTGGGTCTACTTCAGGATAACTTCTGGCGTTGTAGGGCTTATATTCTGGCAAAATATAACTGGGTAAATCGAGGAAATCAAACACCTGTGCCAAGACCTGAGCCGGATTTTGATAAAAGTCTTCACTCGGTAAAATCAATACTTGTTCTTGAGGAAAAACATCTAACCATTTCTTGATGAACTCTATATAAACCCCTCTCGCTAAATAACTATTGGGTTGATTCCAAACACTCTCTCGATGCTGATTAATTTCTCTGATTATTGCTTCTTTTAAAGGGCGAGATTCCCATTTTAAACTTAACCATTGATAATAGTGAGAAATGGCTCTATCAGTCGGATCTCTCAATAAAATAACGAGCTTAATCTCTGGAAAAACTTGATAAATGCTTTCCGCAACGCCAGAATTATCTAAATAACTGGGTGTGGCTTCTCCTGTGATGAAATTCCCCTGTCTAAGTTGAGGTAAAAAGTGAGATAAATACCACTCTAATCCTCTTTCAGACTTATGAGACCAAAATTCAATTTCTTTGATTAAAGAGGGGACGATTTGAGGATGTTGAGCCAGATAATAATATAGAGAGGTTGTTCCCCCTTTTTGAGTACCAATCACTAGGAAATTAGGTTTTTTGACAGGAATAAGTTGCTCAACATGATTCATCCAATCTGGGTAAAACTGTTGAATTTTCTGGTAAGCGGCTGCTTGATAACATTCGATTGCTTCGTCTAGTTTGCCCTGACGGCTTAATATTTCCCCTAAATTAACATAACACCAAACCGAATGAGGTTGTTGAGCAATTACACTTCGATATAATTGAATTAATTCTTCTACACGTCCTTGCTGCTCTAAATTTTCCCATAATCCTTGATAGAGCCATAAGGGTTGTTCAGGGTGTAATTGAATGGCTTTGAGATAAGCAGAAATCGCCGAATTCCATTGCTGTTGTTGAGATAATATTACTCCAAGTTCGTAATTTGCTTGATAAGAATTCGGATTTTTTTCTGCTACTTGACGCGCTAATATTAATTGATTTTCTAGTTTAGCTTGCTTGGCTAAAACTTGTTTTAAAGATTGATGGATTTGAGTATTATCCGGTTGAAATTCTAATGCAATTTTATATAATATAGTGGCTCCTAAAAAATACGCTTCTGTCTCTAGCGCCTGAGCTAAACGAGTATAAACGGCAAAATCTTCAGCACAAAATTGATAGATATCTTTATTTTTTTCTATATTATCTAATTTTTGAAAGCTATTAAAATACTGCAGAGTAACTGATTTTAATCCTTTTTTTTGAACGTGTTGATGTAAAACTTGTCCCAACCGTTGAGATAATCCCGGTAAATCTGGCTGTAACTTATCCGCCTGAATATAAGCCTTAACCGCCTGTTGCCATTGTTTTCTGTGAGCAAAAGCATCTCCCAAATTATAGTAAGACCAACAAAAATCGGGTTGAATTTGAATGGCTTGACGATAAGCATTAATTGCAAGCTGCCACCGCTGTAGTTGAGCCAGTGCATGGGCTAAATTGTGATAAGACCAAAAAAAATCAGGCTTCAACTCAATTGCTTGGCGATAGGCTTTAATAGCAGGCTGCCACCGTTGTAATTTAGATAAGCTATCTCCTAACTTATGGTAAGCCCAAAAAAACTTAGGATTATTTTGTGTTGCTTTTTGATAGCAAATCTTGGCTTGTTCTAAATCTCCACCATCAACTGCTTTCTCCCCCTTTTTATACCATTCCATGGCAATTTGATGGGGAGTGGGATCGGTGAGAGATTTAGGTTGCGGTTGAGACATTCAGTTGTAAAACCTATAAATCTTTGGTCATCAAATGAATAAAATAGAACAGTGCCCCAATCACAATGGGAGTGCCCACCATTAAACTGGTAATTAAGGGAGAAACCGAACTCACAATATAAATTAATGCCCCGTAGGGAATCATAAATATTAATGTGAAAATGATGACTTTAAGAGGAGTCCACTTAATATCTACGGGCTTATTCACAAAATCTGTGCTACCAAAGGGAGTAAAGCGCCCTCCAGACATTCCACCCTTGCTAAAATTCTTATCCATGCCTGTGGCTGAATTTTTAGCATATTGGTTAACGTCTCCTTTCATGGGAGTCATTCGACCCCCAGAAAGTTTAACAGAACTAAACGCCTTATCTCCTTTCTGATCTCCTTTACCCATAACTGTTTCCTCGCTTTAAATTAGTAATAATGACTTAAAGTAGTAGACTTTTGACTCTGACGCTATCAACTGAGTAGATGGTCACGATTCGATGATGATGCATTATATACAAGCATAGCAAGAAGTTTAGAAAAAAGAAATTAATCAACCCACAATGATCAATCCTCTCGTTAGCGTAATTATCCCGGCTTATAATGGCGATCGCTATATTGCTGAAGCGGTTGAAAGTGTTCTGATTCAGAATTACTCTAGCTTTGAGATTATTGTAGTCGATGATGGTTCCACCGATCGCACCCCTGAAGTTCTACAACCCTACCTGTCTCAAATTCGCTATCTGTCTCAACCCAACCAAGGTGTAGCCGCTGCCCGTAACCGAGGCATTGAAGTAGCCAAAGGAGAATTAATTGCCTTATTGGATCAAGATGATTGCTTCTTGCCCAATAAATTGACTGCCCAAGTCGCCGTTTTTATAGCTAACCCCACTGTCGCAATTGTCAATAGTGGTTGGCAATTAATCGATGCAGACGGCAACCCTATTTCTCAAATTGAACCTTGGGATAATTTACCCCAGCTTACCATAGAAACCTGGCTAATTCATACTCCTATTTTACCCAGTGCGTTAATGTTTCGACGAGACGCTTGGCAAACAGTGGGAGGGTTTAACTCTCGCTTTGATGGGGTTGATGATGTTGAATGGGTTTGGCGGATGGCTTTAGCGGGATACAAGGCGATGTGGTTGCCGCAAATTACGGTTAATTATCGTCAACATTCCCAGACGGTTTCTGAACAAAAAGCGGTGCAACGGGCGCATCTATTTATCACGGCTCAAAATCACTTTTTTAGTCAGTCTAATCTACCCGATGAAATTCGTCAATTAGAAACCGCTAGCTATTATGAAGGTTACACTTGGATGGCATGGCATTTGTATCATACTCGCCATTTTTCCCAGATGGCTAATTACTTATTAAAATCTTTATCTTATACGCCCTATACTATCGCTATTACGATTACGGATTGGTTACAACGCTTCCGGGGATATTGTCAATCTTATGGTTATGAATTTAATCTTGTATCTTTTAGAAAGTTACCCGAGTGGCAAAACTTAATTCTACAGATTTTACCTAAAAAACAGCCGAAAGTGAGTGTGATTATTCCGGCTTATAATAGTGAATATTATATTGAAACAGCGGTTAAGAGTGTTTTAGAACAAACCTATACGGATTACGAGGTGATTGTGGTTGATGACGGCTCGACGGATAACACCCGCAAGATTTTAAGTTTATATGATGATGTGATTGAGTATCTGTATCAACCGAATCAAGGGGCGGCGATCGCGCGTAATCAAGGTTGTAAAATTGCTCAAGGTGAATGGCTGGCTTTTCTAGATGCGGATGACTTTTTCTTACCGAATAAACTAGAAGAACAAGTTAAACTTTTTGAGAATGATTCGACGATTGATTTAGTCCAAAGTGGTTGGATTATTGTGGATAAACAAGGGAAAGGATTAACGGATGTTACCCCGTGGAAATTTGCCCCAGAGTTGAATTTAGAAACTTGGGTTTTACATAAATGTGTGCGTCCGAGTGCGTTAATTCTGCGGAAAATATGGTGGGAAAAAGTCGGCGGCTTCGATCATCATTATCCCCCTACAGAAGATTTAGATTTTGTTTTAAAACTAGGATTAATGGGGTGTAAATCGGTTTGGTTAAAACAGGTTCATGCTTGCTATCGTCAACATGATTCTAATTTAATGTCTGGGGGAAAACGGGTGATTGAAAATACAGAAAAAGTAATGAATTTATTTTTTAATTGCCCAGATTTACCCGCATCTATTTTAAAGTTAAAACAGAAAGAACAATATCAACGTTGGGTGTGGCTGGGTTGGCGAATGTATCGGGATGGTTATCCTGATTTAATGTTAAATTGCTTAAAAAAATCAATTGAATATGCGTCCAGCTTTCCAACAGAAACCTTACTGCATTGGACAGAAGCATTTAAAAATATTTCCACCGAATATGGCGAAAAATTTAATATTAAAGATTTAACAAGTACTGCTGAATGGCAACAGGCAGTTAACACTTTATTTTCAAATATTTCTGTTAAAGATGCTGAAGAAAAACCCCATATTTTATTAATGAATACAGATGATCCTGGAATTGGTGGTTTAGCTCAATATGACCATTTAATTATGAGTCAATTAGCGAAGATGGGATATAAAGTAACAGCGGTTCGTCCCTATCATGAAACTCCATTAGCTGAAAAGGAAAAAGCCTTAGGAATTCAACAATATTGGCTGAATTATAGTACCAGTAAAGACTTATCTCGCATTCTTCGGAATACTTTAGATGCTGAAGCATTATATCGGGAAATACAGCCAGATTTTATTATATTTAGTGATGGTTGGCCCTACTCTCATTTTGCAGCTAAACAAGTAGCAATTCAACAAAATATTCCTTATATGACAGCCATTGGACTGGCTACACCCGAACATATTAATTTCTCTTTAGGTGATAATATTCCCTATGCAAAAGGAGTCTTATATCAATATGGTTTAGCCCGTACTTTTAATACCGCAGCATACGAACATTTAGACATTTTACAACAACAATTTAAACTGCCTAAAAATAAAGGAAATGTGATTTATTATGGTCGATCTGAACAATATTTTGCGGCTCCTAATTTAACCATTCGTCAACAACTCAGAGAGTCTTTAAACATTCCAAAAGATGGTATTATGTGTTTAACAACGGCTAGACTAGCTCCCATTAAAGGACATCAATATCAACTCGATGCGATCGCGCAATTAAAACAGACTCCCATCTGGTCTAAATTATACTTTGTTTGGGCAGGAACAGGAAAGGGAAGCGATCGCGATCTTGAACCAGAACTTCAGGCTAGAATTAAGGAAATGGGCGTAACCGATAAAGTAAAATTAATTGGGCAACAGTGGAATATCCCCGACTGGTTAGATGCCTGTGATATTTTTGTGTTAACCTCTTTAGCAGAAGCGGCTCCTTCTTTTGCGGTGATGGAAGCGATGGCGAAAGGCTTACCCATTGTAGCATCCGCAGCAGGTGGCATTCCAGAAGGGTTAGGCAATACGGGGCAGTTATTACCCGATCCGAATATTAACCCGGAAGAAACGGTGAAAGTTTTAGTGAAAACGTTGCAAAAATGGGCAGTAGACGAGGAATTACGGCGTAAAACAGGGAAAGAATGTAAACAACGGGCAGAACAGTTATTCAAAGAAGAGCGAATGTTGAAAGAAACAATTGAGGTAATTAAACAGGCAATCAGCCAAGAGAATGATGATGAATTTGCTCAACTGGATGATATTAAAACGGGTGTTAAAAATCTAAATCAAGGTTTACATTATCGGGCTTTAGTTTGGAACGCTTGGAATAGTTATTGTCAGGGAAATGAGGCAGAAATGTTACGGTTTTTACAGCAAGCTTTTCACCATTCTCCGTTTAAATTAACCAGCGAAACTATTTTAGATTGGGTGAATGATTTTGTCCGGCTTTCTCAACAACAATCTGAGACGTTTGATAGTGTGGCTTTAACTCAATCTTCTGCTTGGAAACAAGTCATTGAACAGGGTTTAGGGTTTAGGGTTTAGAGTTTAGGGTTTAGAGTTTAGGGTGTAGGGTTTAGGAGACATCGGAGATAGGGAGACTCTTCAGATTTCGGAGAGTAACTATTGCCTATTTCCAGCACCCAACACCCAACACCCAACACCTACCCCACCCAAACCCTAACTCTCTTCAGGGGTTTCTGAAGTGGGTTGTGCGGGGGATACGGCCTCTTCTTGGGGTTGTTCTGAGCTATCCATGACGGGGGCACCATCGCGTAATTTAACCACCCCTTCTGTGACAATGCGATCGCCAGCATTCACCCCAGAAATCACCTGATAACTTTGATCTTGAATGCTACCCAACTCTACAGGTTTTTGCTTAGCTACGAGGGCTGAGTCTCCATTACTGCTGTCTTCTTCAACTACAAAAACAAAGCTTTGATCGCCAATTCGACTAATAGCGGTTGTGGGAACGGTTACACCCGGCTGTTGATCCCAAATGACTTTAGCCCGAATAATTTGATCAGTTCTAAGCTGATTATTCCGGTTATTGTAAATCGCTTTAACTAAAATAGTTTGAGTTCCCGTTCCAGCAGCCGGAGAAATAAAAGAAACTCGACTGGTTCCGATTAATTCCCCCGTATCTTGCCTGAGCAATTCAACCGGAGTCCCGACTTTAATTTGGGATAAACTATCAACCGGAATATTAATATTGACTTCTAACTGATCATTTTGCCGAATCGATGTAATCGTGGTTTGACTATTAACTAAATCTCCCACTTTAACGGGTATATCTCCCACAATACCGGCAATGGGCGCATTAATATTGTAATAATCCAGTTCCACTTGTTGAGCCACGGCTTGAGCTTGAGCGCTTTCAATATCCCGTTCAATTAAAGTAATTTGAGCTTCTTGGGCTTCAATACTACTTTTTTGGCTTTCAATTTGTGCTTCTAAGGTTGAAACTTGTCGGGCTAAATCTTGTCCGGCACTATCAATATTTGCTTCAGCCGATTGAATAGTACGATCTTGACGATCTAACTCTTTTTCAGCACTTTGAATCCGAGCTTGAGCGGCACGGACTTCTTTCTCTTGATTAGCAACTTCGGCTTGACTGGTTTCTTTATCCCGCAGTCTTTGATCGTATAATTCAGCCGAAATCACCCCTTCTTCTTTTAAACTTTCATACCGCTCAAATGTCGCGTCTCGTTCTTTGGCGATCGCCTGTCGTCGCTTTAATTCTTCATTGGCGGCTTCTAAATTTTCTTTGGCATTTTCTACCTCAAATTCTAGCCGTTCTTTTTCAGCCACTTCTGCTTCAAAATCTTGTTCAGCCTGCTGCCTAGCTGCTGCTTGAGACTGAAATTCTAATTCGGCTTGGATGCGGCGTAATTCAGCTTGTTGAGCCTTCAATTCGGCTTGTGCCCGTTGCAAGTCGGCCCGTCTCGACTCTACCACTGCCAGTTGGCTTTCATAGTTGGCTTGTTGCTGAGCCGGATCAATTAACAGTAACGGATCACCTGCGGCAACGCGATCGCCGAGTTGGACGTATACCTGCTTCACCCAACCACTCACACGGGGTTGAATGACGGAATTGTCCACCCCTTCTAAGCGCGCGACGTATTCTGTGCTGCGTTTAACTTGAGTGGTTTCAACCCGATCCATCTCTACAGCCACCGGTGGCGGCCCTCCTCCGGGAGATTGACCCCCGCAAGCTTGAAGAATTAATGGACTGAGCAAAATTAATAAAGATTTTCGCCAATGGACTGAGTAATCATTCATCTGTTTAAGTTTTGACTCGGGTTCATTCAATTTATACTCAGAGTTTACCGAGATTTTACCGAGTTGACTTAAAATTATAAAAATTATCAGTTAAGGGGTTGAGAGTATTATCAGAATTGATATGATATTTGTCCTACTTCGCCCAATTCAAAAAGTATAGCAGTTGCTATGAATATCAAAAATACTCCCTCATCTGCTAACCCGGCCCGACTGTAGACGAAGAGGGCAGACATTGCCTGCCATTGTTGGGTATTGGGGGTTAAGTGGAGATCGTGTCCCCACCGATGGGGTCGTTGCAGAGCCATGAGAATAGGAGTGATTGGCAATAGAAATCGCTTATTTAATTAATTTAAATCGTTGTAATAACTCTATATTTTCAGGCAGTAAAAATTGTTGTAACTTAGAAATTTCATTAAGGAGTTTAATTTCTTTTTGACATTCTTCTTGTAAAATACCGAGATATTGCTGCCGTTGTCCTTCATTGTTAGCATTTTTCAACATATTAAGCGCCAAATTAATACTTGAAATAGGAGAGGTTAATTCTTCAATTAAATTATTCAGCAGTTTATCTTTTACATCTAACATTTGCTGACGCTTATCCAAATCAAGCTGAATTTTTTGGGCTGATTTTTGTAATTCTTGTGATTTTTGCTGTTCGGTTTTAATTTGAGACTGATAGATTGTTTGTCGTTTTAAACGAGCCTCAATTGCTTTTAACAATTCTTGCGGAAGAAAAGGTTTAGTTAAATAATCATCTGCGCCTAATTCCATTCCCATTCGTTGATCGGAATGTTCAACTTTAGCCGTTAAAAAAATAACGGGAATGTTTTCTGTTTGTGGCTGTTCTCGCAACGCTTTAACGACACCATAGCCATCTAATTCCGGCATCATAATATCACAAACAATCAAATCAGGGGATTGAGATTGAGCCGATTTTAAACCCATTTTACCGTTGGCAGCGGCAAGCACTTGATACTCAGACAATTCTAAAATATCCTCAATATTTTCCCGAATATCTTGTTCATCTTCAATCACTAAAATTTTCGGTGTAGTTGATTTCATGATTTTTCCTCAAAACTTAAAGGTAATTTGACAGTAAAAGTTGTTCCTAGATTAAGTTCGCTCGTGATTGTAATCGTTCCATTCTGAAGATCAACGCATTTTTTAACAATAGATAAACCAAGTCCGGCTCCCTGAATTGTCCCGATATTCTGAGCGCGATAGAAAGAGTCAAAAACCTGAAGATGATCGACGCTAGGAATACCAATCCCCTGATCTTTAACCTGGAAACAGATTTGGTTATTGGGAAAAGTAATACTCAAATTAATCACCGTTTGATTAGAGGAAAATTTAATCGCATTAGACAATAATTCAGTTAAGATATATCCTAATAGGGTTCGGTCAACAGTTGCGATGAAAGAGCGATGATGCTGAGTAGCGTATAACTTAATTTGATGAGAATCACCATGATTCAGTTGAACCTCTTGGACTAAAGTTTGACAAAAGTTAACAACATCAAGTTGTTGGGGATTAAACGTGAGTTGACGAGTTTCGGCTTGATGAATCAAAAGAATCTCATTGAGTAAGTTAGTGGTATGGTGTACCTGCGTCATAATCTTGCGAAGATGCTTTTGTTTCTTCTCAGGTGAAAGTTTATCGGCGAACGTGTCTAGAATACCCGCTGAGGAAGAGATAACAGACAAAGGCGTGCGAAATTCATGGGACATTAACGTAATAAACCGAGATTTTAGTTCATTTAAATGCTGTTCAGTTTCCAAGGCTTTAAAAATCTCTGTTTCGGCCCGTTTACGTTGGGTAATATCTCGACAAACACAGATTAACGTTCCGTTGCCAACTAAGGTTAAAGACACTTCTTCATCAAACGTACTGCCATCTTTACGAATTGCAACGGCTTCTCCACGCCAACTTTGGGTTGCTGCTAACACCGGGAATACATCCTGTTGAAATCGTTCAATTTCGGCAGCACTATATAAATCAGTCCAATGCTTGCCAATTAATTCTTCTGAACGCTGATAACCAAATAGCTTAACATGAGCTGGATTGAGATAAATAAAGTGATTATCCTGGAGTATAGCAATCCCATCAACAGCCGTTTCAATAGCCGCCAACTGTTGTTGTAATTTGTCTTCAGCGTGTTTGCGATCGCGAATATCACGAGCAATCACACAATTATATTCTTGCTGATTATACTGAAAATAGTTAATACTGACTTCAACCGGAAATTCTTCCCCTTGCTGGGTAATATAAATACTTTCGCGAGTCAGAGAATGCTGTTGTTTCAGTCGCTGCCAGTGTTTTTGCCAAACCGACGGCGTTAAGATTAGATCGATCTGACAAATCGTTTGTTGTAGAAGTTGTTCGCGAGTATATCCTAACTTTTGACAAGCGGCATGGTTAACATAACACAATTGACCATTCGCGTTTACCAAAAAAATCTTATCTCTGGCTTGATCTAAGGTAAACTGAGTTAACTTGATTCGTTCTTCTGTGAGGCGACGATCTGTAATATCCTCATAAGTGCCTAAAATCCCGATCACCTCACCTTGGGGGTTGTGGAGAGGAACTTTACAAGTATCGAGCCAAACTTGTTTGCCTTCAGCGGTTTGTTGAGTTTCAATGATATGATATTCTGACTGATTACTTTGCATCACAGCGCGATCGCATTGCCGATACCAGTCAGACTCTGCTGTTGTCCAGGGTAAATCATCATCATTTTTACCAATAATCTCTTCTGGGGTCTCCAACCCAGCAACAGTGGCAAAATTTTGATTACAGCCTAAATAAACCCCATTGCGATCTTTCCAAAAGATATGAGTTGGGATATTATCTATCACCAACTGTAAAAACTGCTGAGAGTAGCGTAGTTGAACTTCTGCTTGTTTGGCTGCCGTGATATCCCGTCCCACCCATAATACCTCTGTGGCGGATAACGGAGAAATATCAGCGCTAAACCACAATTTCTCAGTATCGAGAGTGAGACTATATTCTACATTAACAACAGTTTGAGTCGAAAGCGATCGCCCGATTGTATCTAACATCACTTGAGATGGTGTTTCACCCGTGAACAAATCTAAGGTATGATTAAAAATTTCTGTTTTAATCGGATCATCAAGGGTTGAACAAGTGGGAATAACTTGAATATTGTTTGCTGTTGCGTCTATTATTAAAACCACATCATTAATCGCTTCTAGAACCTGTTGAATTTGCGCTTGAGTGGTGTGAAGTCGTTGTTCAAACAGTTGATGTTCTCTCAGTTGGGCCTCAGTTTGTTTCAGTTGCTGTTCTAACTTTTGGCACGTTTGAAGATAGTATAACGTCCGGGCGAACAATTCTTGAGTCAGGGGAATTTCTGCGGCTTGGGTGGGTTGCATCCAATAGTCTATTGCACCTTGTTGCAGACATTGACGGGCCAGATCGAGTGCTTCTGGTGTTGCAGCATTGATAATGATGGGAAGATGGGGAAACCTTGCCTGAAGTTGGTTAAAGGTTTCAATTCCTTGACTATCGGGTAAAAATAAGTTAACGATAACCAGATCAAAATCCTGAGTTTGCAGAAGATTTAACCCTGTTTGTAGGCTGGTGGAATGAGTCCAGCGCCAATTGAGTTTAAACGGATTTTGTTCTAGGGTTAACGGTTCAAGCCATGAAGGCAGTAGAGACACATCCTCAATATATAGCAAATGATAAGGTTGAGAGAGGAGTGTCTGGACTGGAGTGAGAGGGTTGAGAAACCGTCGAGTATTGCGATGCATTTTTTGAGGTTCCATAGCAAAAAAAAGGCAAATACAGGTGTTATTGGGGAATTGACTGCCTTCCTCCTGGCTTCTGCATTGAAACTATCTCAAACTCAGTATCCATTTTCTACTCTTTCTGGTGAGTCCAGACAAATAGGGAGTCGGAAAAATTAATCTATCTTAAGGAGGATGACAACTACAAAAGTTGTTTGGAGTTAGTATTATAAGCTTGGTTTCATTTTGATCTAAGCAATAGCCAAAACACAACCGTAAAATTGATCATTTTTTCTCATCTCCCATTCAAGTAATTCTTCTATCCTCAGAGGAATTAATCAGGGAAATCACGGATCAGTATTTCTCCGTAGAATTTCGTAGATGAAAATACGGAATCATTAGCCTCTTAACACTAAATCAACTGACTGTAATAGCCTTTTATTGAGCTTATACCCCGATAATCCCCTTTGCGCCTGAATCATCTTGAAATCAACTCCGTAGAATCTCTGAAAGCTTCAATATTTTACTGAGGAAATTTACGGGAAATTAGACCTATTGAAAGTTCCGAATGTTTCACGATGTTATTGAGCCAGAAAAAACCGAAAATAGAAATATGAAAAATTGATCGCTCTGAAGTGAGTAAATTAGCAATTTTTCTAGTATTACAGTGTAATTCCTGATTAGGATTTTGATTGAACCGCAGATTCAAAGCCCCTGGGCTGATCTTGTCGTGCCTAATTTTTATAATAAAAGGAGCATTTCAGTATGATTTTCATCAAAAATAAATCCGCTATTCTCTCCACTACACAATTTATTAATTCATCAATCTTATCTAGAGATATCAAAATGTATTCTAAAATTATATTTATTGATGCCCAAGTTGAAGATTCTCAAAGTTTAATTGCTGGAGTTACTCCTGGTTCTATTGTTGTTGTCTTGGATGCAACTCAAGATGGTATTGAACAAATTACCCAATGTTTAACTCGCCATCAAATCCGAGAAGTTCATATTGTTTCACACGGTGCGCCGGGTTGTTTATTCCTGGGAAACCGTCAATTAAGTCTTGATACCTTAAATCAATATACTGCTCAACTCAGACGTTGGTCAGCCGATTCAATTTTACTGTATGGATGTAACGTTGCCGCCGGGGATGCGGGGGCTGAATTCGTTGAGAAATTGCATCAAATTACAAGAGCAGAAATTGCTGCTTCTACAACTAAAATTGGTCATACTGCACGGGGTGGGAATTGGGAATTAGACTTCACAACTAATCAAGCTGAGACGACTTTAGCTTTTACGAATACAGTTCTTGAGAGTTATACTGGTGTACTAACCGATACTATATTTGACGCTAACTTCAACCCCCTGAGCTTTGACGATAATGATCCAGAATTAATTGCAGGAAATGACGGACAAGCAGGAGCGCAGTACCATTTTGAAGATATTGTTAATATAGACGGAACTCAAATCGATGTAATTGTAGAAATTGACGCAGTTAACAATGCTACCCTAGTGACTATCGATGATGGTGGCGTTTCTACTGAGTACTTTGCACCACAAATTTCAGCACCAGCAGCAGGTGGTGGTACTATCGATTTCAAAATCAATTTTATTCTTTCCACCTCTGTTTCTGGTAGTTCTTGGAATGGTGAAACGGTTGCTTTAGAGAACTTCCGAGTCAATTCGGTTGATATTGATGGTGTAGAATTGGTTGAATATGGTGGTTTTTCCTCCTTTGAGGTGGCTGACAATACAGACCTGAGACTGGAAGCGGGTGGGGGAGATCGAATTCGATTTACCGGTACTGGTAGTTACGCTGGTTTAATCGTCAACGAAGTCGGTCGCGTTCAAACAGAATTTGATACGGCGGTTAGCTCCTTTGACATTACTATGGGGACTACTGGAAGTACTGGTGGTAATAATCGACAATTTGGTTCTAACTTCGCGACTATTGATTTTACTAATCCGGAAGAGTTTGTTTCTCCCACCGTAGAAACCCTAACCACCACAGACACAACCCCCACTCTAACCGGCACTATTGGGACGCAAGCACTTAATACAGGAGAGACGGTCACCGTTACTGTCGATGGTACTACATATACAGATGGGGATGGAAATTTAACTGTTACGGGTACGGACTGGACATTGGATCTTCCCGATGGCGATGCTTTAAATCCTGATGTGTATGAAGTCGTCGTTAGTCGAGTTTATGACGGAGATAATTATACTTTCGCTAACAGTGACCTGACTTTTGTCGATGCCAGTACAGAAGAGTTAACAATTGAACAAACTATCGATACCGACAACGATGGTGTTGATGACGATGTTGACATCGACGATGATAACGACGGTGTACTGGACACGGTCGAAGCAGGCTTTGTCGAAACCATCAATGGCATCGCCCAAACCTTTGTTGCAGATCCCGGCTGGCAAGAACTAGGTAACCGCGATGAAGGCTCGAACTTTGGCTACTCACTGACCAGCTTTACCAGCAGTGGCACGACCGTGGGTGAAATTGGCGGTGTGATGGATCGCTCCAGTACAACCGATGGTGCTGGCAACAGTGGCGTGACTGAGCGACCCTACTATGCACAAGACTTAGGTCAAACCTACACCGATGCTGATAGCTTTTCGGCTTCGTACAATTTCTACTACGTCTCGCCCGCGAATTCAGAATTCTATGTTGCCTTCCTCAAGTTTGGTGATCAAGGCAATACTAATCATGTCGGTGTTCACTTCAATGATCAGGGTGCAGGGTCATTCCGCGCATCAACCACCTATGGTGACAACACCGACGATAACGGCGGCAACGTTGGCAACACTTTTCGGGGGACCGATAGCACTATCAACCAAGCTGATACGCCCACCTCGATTACAATGGCCTATGATGCCACTACTCGCACTATAACAGCAACAGTAGGAGGAGTTACCCTCAGCTCTTTGACAATTCCCGCTGGAACAACATTCGAGGTGGATAGTTTCGGCTTATCCATGCCTGGAGGCTTACCTAACGCTGCTACGGCTGAAGGTGAGGCTTCCGGTAGCACAGTGGAAGCCTATTTGGGACTACTCACTGCTGAGGTGAATGGCGAGAATGTGCTGTCTTTTAATCGTGATACTGACAACGATGGTATTTTTGACCACCTTGACCTAGACTCTGACAACGATGGCATCCCCGATAACATAGAAGTCCAAACCACCCAAGATTACATCGCACCTGCGGCTGATGATGCTGCCACCTACACGACTAACGATGGTTTAAACTCCGCCTATGTCCCCACCAGTGGTCTGACTCCAGTTGATACCGATAGCGATGGGACTGACGACTACCTCGACTCCGATAGTGATGAGGATGGAACCGATGATATCGCTGAAAACGGGATGACTAATGATGGAACCACCACAGATACCGATGGGGATGGTTTACTCGATACGTTTGAAGGTAGTAATAATAATGATGGCTTCGATGTTAATGATGAGATTGATACGCCTCTCAATGGTATTCTACCTGATGCAGATAACGATGCTGCCACAGGGACTCCCTTAACCGCTGACTTAGACTACCGGGATGCACAGGAAGATGTCGATACCGACAACGATAATATTCCAGACTCCCTTGACCTTGACGATGACAACGACGGTATTCTTGATACAGATGAGATGGCTTTGGCAGTTGTCAATCCAGCTACTGTCAACAGTGGAACCGTTGTTGATGGTGGAACAGAAGTCACAGAAATTTTCACAGATTTTGATGGCTATTGGACAACATCAGAAACAACTCCAAACGGCACAAAACCGAATGCAAGTCACGATCTATTAGCCTTTACGACTAATGGAGTCACCTACACCACCGGGGCTTATGATGACAATGTGATCGATACAGACAATAATGGTTTGTACGATGGTATTGATACCGACGGAGATGGCAACATTGATGTCACGACTCAAGAAGGGAGTTGGCAAGCCGTTCCTCCGGCATTTGATATTACTGGAAAAGTTATTGTTGAAGGACGGGCAAATGATGGAGATGCCTCAACCGCTTTGGGGCCAAGTTTAGTTGACTCAATCAACGACGTTGAGAATGCTTATTTAACCAATGGCGACCGTGGATTGGACTTAGGCACAGTACTGGCTAACATTGATGACACTTGGTACTTTAAAATTAACGACCTCAGTAGCAGTGCAATTAATGACGGAGTACCTGATATCTTACTGACACAATTGGCTCAACCCGATAACATCAGTAATATTATCACCTTTTATGATGAAAATGGCGATCCAATCGGTAACTCAGTTCGGGTCACTGGGGAGAATGGTGACGCACTCGGTACAGAAATCGGTACCTGGGAAAGCGATCAATATCCAGGTGGCCTGAGTGAAAAACCATTCCGTTTGGCAACAGTTGAACTGGGAGAATTTGGTTTAACTGCGACTAATATTAGTGATATTTCCTTTATTGGGATTGAGATTGGTAATGCTACAGATTGGGGTTTTCTGGCATTTAATGATCAATCATTTGGATCGCTATACGAAGATATTGATACTGATAGCGATGGGGTAGTAGACCGACTTGATCTTGATTCTGATAATGACGGCATCGCAGATGTAATTGAAGCCGGTGGAACCGATCCAGATAATGACGGTATTATTGGGACAGGAGCAATTACTGACAATGATAATGATGGATTTGAGGATAGCGTAGATAATACCAATGGTGCGATCAGCAATGGTACGCCTCTGTCTGATGCTGACACAGATGACGATGGTCTCAAAGATCGCTTAGATTTAGATTCAGACTCGGATGGTATCCCTGATGCTGTTGAAGCCCAGGCAACCACAGGTTATACCTCTCCAGGTAATACAGTTGATACCAATGGTGTGACCACAGCAGTCGGTCTGGTTACACCTGAAGATACGGATAACGATGGTACCCCAGACTACCTCGATGCTGACTCAGACTCGGATGGTACGGATGATATTACCGAGTCGGGTTTAACTCTTTCAGGTAGTGATAACGATGGAGATGGGATTGATGATAGCGTTAATGCCAGCTACACTGACCCCGATGGGGATATTAATACTCCAATCAATAATCTGCAAAATACAGATTCTAATGATAGCGATGCCGACTATCGGAGTTTAAATAATAGTTCCCCCACAGCGACTGATGACACGGTAACAGTTGAGGAAGACAGCGGAGTCAATAATATCGCTGTACTCGATAATGATGACTTCGGCGGAGACGGGGCGGGTGTTGGAACAATTACAGTCGATGGAGTCACCAACGGCACAGCCATAGTTAACGATGGTGGTACTCCCAACGACCCGACTGATGACACCATTGACTTCACCCCAGATGATGACTTCAATGGAGATGCTACTGTCAACTACACCATTACAGATGCCAATGGAGACACTAGCAGTGCCACAGTCAATGTCACAGTCAATCCTGTTAATGATGACCCCAGCGCAAGTAATGACACCGCAACAGTAAACGAAGACAGCGGAGTTAACAATATCACTGTACTCGATAATGATGACTTCGGCGGAGACGGGGCGGGTGTCGGAACAATTACAGTAGACGCAGCCACCAACGGTACAGCCACAGTTAACGATGGTGGTACTCCCAACGACCCGACTGATGACACCATTGACTTCACCCCAGATGATGACTTCAATGGAGATGCTACTGTCAACTACACCATTACAGATGCCAATGGAGACACTAGCAGTGCCACAGTCAATGTCACAGTCAATCCTGTTAATGATGACCCCAGCGCAAGTAATGACACCGCAACAGTAAACGAAGACAGCGGAGTTAACAATATCACTGTACTCGATAATGATGACTTCGGCGGAGACGGGGCGGGTGTCGGAACAATTACAGTAGACGCAGCCACCAACGGTACAGCCACAGTTAACGATGGTGGTACTCCCAACGACCCGACTGATGACACCATTGACTTCACCCCAGATGATGACTTCAATGGAGATGCTACTGTCAACTACACCATTACAGATGCCAATGGAGACACTAGCAGTGCCACAGTCAATGTTACAGTCAATCCCGTCAATGATAACCCCACCGCTGAAAACAATACCAACGGTACCACCAAAGCCGGAACGACTCCAGCCTCCGGAAATCTGATTGATGATAATGATGGGGATGGAGTTGATGAAGATGTAGACGGTGATACCCTCAACATTACCAACGTTGACAGTACTCCAGTTAGTGCAGACAATACAACTGTTGCAGGAACCTACGGCACACTCACCGTTAACCTAGATGGAACCTATAGCTATGCTGTTGATACCAGCAATACAGATGTTCTAGCCTTAGGGGATAGCGATAATTTAACCGAAACCTTCACCTACACTGTTGATGATGGTAATGGGGGTACAGATACAGCCACATTAGAAATCACCGTTAGCGGTAGCAATAACCCACCCACGGCTACCGATAACAGCAACAGCGTTGAAGAAGATGCTACTACTGCGGTCACGGGAGATGTGATTGATGATGACAATGGTAACGGCGTTGATAGCGACCTCAATAATGATACTTTAACGATTAGCGAAGTTAATAGTGAAGCGATCGCAGGTGAGACAACTATTGATGGCAGCTTTGGCACAATTACGATTAACCCTGACGGTAGCTACAGCTATGAGGTTGATACCACTAACCCAGATGTACAAGGCTTAGGAACGGGTGAAACCTTAACGGAGACTTTCACTTATGTTGTCAGTGATGGTAAAGGCGGTACAGATGCAGCCGATTTAGCGATCGCGATTAATGGTATTAATGATACACCGGTTGCCAACGATGATAACGAAACCACCCCAGAAGATATTCCGGTTACGATTGATGTTGTTAACAACGACACCGATGCAGAGGACGATACTCCCACTGGAACTATTACCATCACAACTCAACCGACAAACGGTACAGCTACTGTTGATGATAAAGGAACTCCTGACACTAGTGATGACGAAGTTGTTTATACGCCTAACCCTGACTACGTTGGAGATGATACTTTTGCTTACACGGTAACTGATAGCGAAGGAACAGTTTCTGACCCTGCCACTGTGACGGTGACGGTTGAGGAGGTTAATGATACTCCTGTCGCAACAGATGATAGTACGACAACAGATGAAGAAACTCCTGTTACGATTGATGTGACCGATAATGATACCGATGTTGAGGATGTTTCTCCCACAGGTGAGATTACTATTGTCGATGAACCGGAAAACGGAACGGTTGAAATTGATGATAATGATACCCCAGGTGATACCAGTGATGACCAGGTAATTTATACTCCCAATGAAAACTATAACGGCACCGATAGCTTTACCTACACGGTTGAAGATAGTGATGGAGTGACATCTAACCCAGCAACGGTGGATGTAACAGTTGACCCGGTGAATGACCCACCTGTTGCCAATGATGATGGGGCGACCACAGACGAAGATACTGCTGTTACTATTGATGTCATTTTCACTGACACCGACGTTGAGGATGGCACTCCTAGCGGTGGAATTATGATTATCAACGAACCGACAAACGGAACGGTTGAAATTGATGATAACGGTACCCCCGATGACTTCAGTGATGACCAGGTGATTTATACTCCCAACCCTGACTTTGTGGGAACCGATAGCTTTACCTACACCGTAACCGATAGTGAAGGAACTCCCTCTAATGAAGCGGAAGTCATCATTAGTGTAGGGGGTGTCAATGACCAACCTGTTGCAGTCGATGATACAGTCATCACACCGGAAGATACGCCTGTTACCATTGATGTCAATGAAAATGACACCGACACTGAAGATGGGGTTCCCACAGGTGAAATTACCATTATCAACGAACCGGAAAATGGAACCGTTGAAATTGATGATAACGGTACCCCCGATGACTTCAGCGATGACACAGTAGTTTACACTCCCAGCGAAAACTATGGCGGTACAGACACCTTTACCTACACCGTTGAAGATAGCGAAGGGTTACCCTCTGACACTGCGACTGTCACCGTCAATGTTGACCCCTCAATAAATGATGTTCCGGTTGCCAATGAAGATAATGAGGTAACTCCAGAAGATACCCCGGTTACCATTGATGTAGCAGAAAATGACATTGATGTTGAGGATGGTATTCCCACAGGTCAAATTATCATTACTTCTCAGCCGGAAAATGGAACTGCTGAAATTGATGATAAGGGGACTCCTGACACCAGTGATGATGAGGTTGTTTACACTCCTAACCCAGAATTTAATGGTACAGACACCTTTACCTACACTATTGCAGATAGTGAAGGCGCATCATCAGAACCCACCCCTGTCAGTGTAGATGTCGAAAGCGTCAATGATGCCCCCGTAGCAGACGATGACGAAGTTATCACTCCTGAAAATATCCCCGTCATCATTGATGTCAGCGAAAATGACACCGATATTGAGGATGGAGTTCCCACAGGTGGTATTAGCATCGTTGATGAACCGACTAACGGAACGGTTGAAATTGATGATAATGATACCCCCGATGACACCAGCGATGATGAAGTTCTTTACACCCCTAACCCTGACTTTGATGGCACCGATACTTTCACCTACACTATTGAAGATAGCGAGGGTCAACCCTCCAGTGTGGCAACTGTTACGGTAACGGTGGATGACCCTGGTATTCCTGTTGCGGTCGATGACGGTACAACGACTGCCGCTGACACTCCTGTCACTATCAATGTCTTAGAAAATGATACCGATAATGAGGAACTAGTACCCGAAACCGTTGCCATTGTGGATAATCCCGGTAACGGTACTGTCACTATCAACCCCGATGGTACAGTTGAATATACGCCTAATCCTGGGTTTGTTGGGGAAGAGACATTCACCTATACCGTCACCGACAATGAAGGGAATGTCTCAGAACCTGCTACCGTTAGCATTATTGTTCAAGACCCTGACACCGATACTGATGGTGACGGTGTGCCCGATGTTATTGACCTCGATGATGATAATGACGGCATTCTTGATACCGAAGATGGCCCCGGTGACACAGACGGTGATGGCGTTCCAGATATTGTTGACCTCGATAGTGATAATGACGGTATCTCTGACCTGGATGAAAGTGGTTTAACTCCTGAAACTATTGCGGAGTTAGATACAGATAATGATGGTGTCATTGACCCGACAAACGAGTTTGGTGATAACGGTGTCGTTGATACAGTTGAAACCACTCCCGACTCCGGTGAATTAGACCTTAATGGTGATGGTGTTGCGGATGAACCTGTTGATACAGATGGTGATAATGTTCCTGACTTCCAAGACCTTGACTCTGATAATGATGGCATTGATGACATCGTAGAAGGTGGGTTAGATGACCCTGAAGGGGATGGTGTTGTTAACGGCCCCGACAGCGATGGTGATGGTGTTCTTGACCCAGTTGATGCCACCAACGGTTTTGGTGATGAAAACCCCGATGAACCGGATACTGACGGTGATAACGTCCCTGACTTCCAAGACCTTGACTCTGATAATGATGGTATTAACGACATCGTAGAAGCAGGTATTGATGACCCTGAAGGGGATGGGGTTGTCAACGGCCCCGACAGCGATGGTGATGGTATTATTGATGCGGTTGATGAAAATCCCGAGACTTTCGGAGATAACCAAACCGAAGCAGTCCCCGACTCTGATAATGATGGAACTCCAGATTTCCAAGACTTAGACTCTGATGGAGATGGAACCAACGATATTGAAGAGGCGGGTATTGATGACCCCGATGGAGATGGAGTTATTGGTGGGCCGGACACCGATGGTGATGGTATCCCCGATGCAGTCGATGAAAATCCCGCCGGGTTTGGAGATAATCCCACAGACACCGATGGTGATGGTATCCCTGATACAGTTGACCTCGATGATGATAATGACGGCATCCTCGATGAACTAGAAGGCGATGGCGATACTGACGGCGATGGCGTTCCGGATATTATTGACCTCGATAGTGATAATGACGGTATCTCTGACCTGGATGAAAGTGGTTTAACTCCTGAAACTATTGCGGAGTTAGATACAGATAATGATGGTGTCATTGACCCGACAAACGAGTTTGGTGATAACGGTGTCGTTGATACAGTTGAAACCACTCCCGACTCCGGTGAATTAGACCTTAATGGTGATGGTGTTGCGGATGAACCTGTTGATACAGATGGTGATAATGTTCCTGACTTCCAAGACCTTGACTCTGATAATGATGGCATTGATGACATCGTAGAAGGTGGGTTAGATGACCCTGAAGGGGATGGTGTTGTTAACGGCCCCGACAGCGATGGTGATGGTGTTCTTGACCCAGTTGATGCCACCAACGGTTTTGGTGATGAAAACCCCGATGAACCGGATACTGACGGTGATAACGTCCCTGACTTCCAAGACCTTGACTCTGATAATGATGGTATTAACGACATCGTAGAAGCAGGTATTGATGACCCTGAAGGGGATGGGGTTGTCAACGGCCCCGACAGCGATGGTGATGGTATTATTGATGCGGTTGATGAAAATCCCGAGACTTTCGGAGATAACCAAACCGAAGCAGTCCCCGACTCTGATAATGATGGAACTCCAGATTTCCAAGACTTAGACTCTGATGGAGATGGAACCAACGATATTGAAGAGGCGGGTATTGATGACCCCGATGGAGATGGAGTTATTGGTGGGCCGGACACCGATGGTGATGGTATCCCCGATGCAGTCGATGAAAATCCCGCCGGGTTTGGAGATAATCCCACAGACACCGATGGTGATGGTATCCCTGATACAGTTGACCTCGATGATGATAATGACGGCATCCTCGATGAACTAGAAGGCGATGGCGATACTGATGGGGATGGTATCCCTGATATTGTTGACCTCGATAGCGATAATGATGGTATTGCCGATATTGTTGAAAGTGGTTTAACTCCTGAACAAATTGCCGCTTTAGATACCGATGGCGATGGTGTCATTGACCCAGAAAATGAGTTTGGTGATAACGGTGTCGTTGATAGCGTTGAAACGACTCCTGACTCCGGTGAATTAGACCTCGATGGTGATGGAGTTGCGGATAACCCCGTTGATACCGATAACGATGGTACACCTGACTTCCAAGACCTCGACTCTGATAATGATGGCTTAAATGATATTGTTGAAGCGGGTAACCCGGATGTTGATGGCAACGGTATTATTGATGACCCGACTGATACCGATGGCGATGGTTTAGCCGATAGCGTTGACCCGGATAACGGCGGTACATTAACCACTCCTCCCGATATTGACTCGGATGGTGCTGTAGACTACCGTGACCTTGACTCTGATAATGATGGTATCCCAGATTTAGTCGAAGGCGGTCTTGACCCAGAAGTGGTTGACCCCGATGGTAACGGTATTATTGATACGCCGGATACAGATAATGATGGTATTCCCGATATTGTTGATGGTAACCCCGATGGCTTCAGTGATGAGGGTAATCAACCTATCCCCGATATGGATAATGACGGGACTCCTGACTACCAAGAATTGGATAGTGACGGAGATGGGACTCCTGACCGGGTTGAAGCTGGACTGCCGACAGGAGAGGGAACTCCAGATGTTGATGGGGATGGTTTAATTGATGACCCCACTGATAGCGATGGTGATGGTGTTCCTGACCCCATTGACAGCGCCCCTGGAACCGAGGGTGGCTTTGAGTCCACTGATACGGATGGTGATGGTATCCCCAATGCGGTTGACCTTGATGATGACAACGATGGTATCCTCGATGAACTAGAAGGGGATGGAGATACTGATGGGGATGGCGTTCCGGATATTGTTGACCTCGATAGCGATAATGATGGTATTGCCGATATTGTTGAAAGTGGTTTAACTCCTGAACAAATTGCCGCTTTAGATACCGATGGCGATGGTGTCATTGACCCAGAAAATGAGTTTGGTGATAACGGTGTCGTTGATAGCGTTGAAACGACTCCTGACTCCGGTGAATTAGACCTCGATGGTGATGGAGTTGCGGATAACCCCGTTGATACTGACGGTGATAATATCCCTGACTTCCAAGACCTCGACTCTGATAATGATGGCTTAAATGATATTGTTGAGGCGGGTAACCCGGATGAAAACGGAGATGGTCAAATTGATGACCCCACTGATAGCGATGGCGATGGTTTAGCCGATAGCGTTGACCCCGATAACGGCGGTACATTAACTACTCCAGTTGATGCCGATGGTGACAATGCCCCTGACTTCCGTGACCTTGACTCTGATAATGATGGCATTAACGATATCATCGAAGGCGGCTTAGATGACCCCGAAGGCGATGGTGTTGTTAACGGCCCCGATAACGATGGTGATGGTATCCTGGCCCAAGCTGACCCCAACGATGACAGTTTTGGGGATAGCGGAGAAGGAGTTGTTCCGGATACTGATAATGATGGCATTCCAGACTATCAAGACCTCGACTCTGATGGTGACGGTAAAAATGATATCGTTGAAGCCGGCTTAGCTGACCTTGATGGGGATGGCATGGTCAATGGCCCCGATAGCGACGGCGACGGTATTGCTGACCCGGTTGACCAAAATAACGACGGGTTTGGTGATACTCCCAGCGATAAACCACTTCCCGATAGTGATGGTGACGGTATCCCTGACTTCCAAGACCTCAGCGGTTCCCCTATGGCAGTAGATGATGAAGTCACTGTTCCAGCTAATGCTATCCTCAATGTCAAAGTGTTAGATAATGACACTGACCCCGATGGTGACCCCTTAAGCCTATTAGAGTTTGACGCAACCTCAAATAACGGCGGTACAGTTACCCTCGATGGCGACACTCTGCTGTATATTCCGGCGGCTGACTTCACTGGGGTTGATACCTTCACCTACACCATTAGTGATGGCAAAGGCGGCACAGATACGGCAACAGTAACTGTTACGGTTACTCAGGTCGCCCCCTTCCAACCTGCCCCAGAAGCGACTCCTCAACCCGAAACCAATAGCGCCAATAGCGCCCCGATGGCAGTCGATGATAGCCAAACGCTGACAATGGGTAGCAACGTGACTATCGATGTGTTGGGGAATGACACAGACCCCGATGGCGACTCGTTTAGCCTCGACCAATTTGATGCAGTCTCAGCCAATGGCGGAACGGTTACTCTCGACGGCGACCAACTGGTTTATACTCCCCCGGTTGGGTTTGAAGGAACTGATACTTTCACCTACACCATTATCGATAGTAACGGGGAAACCGGAACCGCAACAGTTACACTCAGCGTTGAAGCCGAAAGCGCAAATGTTGATGAGACGGTTTGCTGTGGTAGCTGTCCCATGGTTCCTGCCCCTGAACCGATTACATTACCCGCCGAACCCTCTGCTACAGTAGATCTGTTACCTGAACCTCCTGATGCAATTGATGCTAATGTTTCCGGTAGTAATGCAGACGATATCCTGGAAGGAACAGAAGAAGCAGACTTAGTTGATGCTGGGTCAGGTGACGATATGGCCCTGATGTTTGCCAACAACGACACCCTGTTAGCGGGCGCAGGAGACGATATGGGCTTTGCGGGTCAAGGAGATGACCTCCTGTTTGGAGATGCCGGAAATGACCTGTTGTGGGGCGACTCAGACAACGATACGTTAATCGGTGGCCCCAGTGGTGCTGCACCTGTTGGTGATGCGGGTGAAAAAGATACCCTGTATGGTAACCGAGGAGATGACTTACTCGCGGGTAGCCTGGGTCAAGATAATATCCACGGCGGTCAGGGCAATGATATCGCCCACGGCGGTAAGGATAATGACATGGTCTTTGGTGAGTTGGGTGATGATACTCTCATGGGTGAACAAGGCGATGACACCATCATAGGAGGAACTAGCAACGCCACCACTGAAGATATTGGCGGCCGTGACCTCCTGTTTGGTGGTATGGGTGAAGACTTCCTTGAAGGTAACCAGGGTAATGATACCTTAGTCGCCGGAGAGGGTAATGATATTGCCCATGGCGGTAAAGATGATGATCTCGTTTACGGTAACACTGGAGATGATATGCTCTTCGGTGAGTTGGGCAACGACACCTTAATTGGTGGCCCCAGTGGTACTGAACCCCTCGGCGAAACGGGTGACCAAGATGTTCTTTATGGTCTCGATGGAGATGACTGGCTCGCTGGAAACCTGGGTCGCGATACCTTATTCGGCGGAGAGGGTGATGACCATGGCCATGGCGGTAAGGATGATGACCGGGTTGTGGGTGAGTTGGGTGATGATACTCTCCTGGGTGAGGGGGGTAACGATACCTTAATTGGTGGCACTGATAATAACAGTGATGACCCCATTCGTGACCTCAATGGCGCTGACTTACTCTTCGGTAACGGGGGTGATGACCGTATTGAGGGCAATGAAGGAATGGATACTCTGGTTGGGGGTGACGGCAACGATACCACATACGGCGGTCAAGGCAATGACCTATTATTCGGTGAAGCGGGTAATGACTTGATGTGGGGAGACGCTGGTGATGATACCCTCTGTGGTGGCACGGGTAATGATACCTTGATTGGGGGAATGGGTAATGATACCTTACTCGCCGGAGAGGGTAATGATACCTTTGTTCTCAGCGCTGATATGGGAATTGATTTAATTAGTGATTTCCAAGTCGGTCAGGATGTGTTGCAGCTTGATGGTCTTGACTTTAACCAATTAGAGATGGTTCAGGAAGGAAATAATACTCAAGTTTCCTTCAACAATCAACTTATCGCTGTTTTAGAACAAGTTAATGTCGATGATATCACTAGCGACAGCTTTATCTAAGTTCTAAGACTGAGACAAAAAATTAAGTCTAAATAGTTTGATACTCCCCGTTGATATATTGACGGGGATTCTTCTTTTTTACCGAACCCTGACTCAATGGGCAGCAAGTGACAATTATCAGTCCGTCCTTAATTGATCAAAATATATAGGGGACAGAAAAACGAAGAGATAGCCGACGCATGACTCCCTAGATAGACCAAAGGGAATTCCGTACCCTCTCCTCACCCATTTTCTCTATAAAAGTCGTTAGAATACAAGTATGAGGACTGGACTGAGTAGTCTACTTACGATCCAATCTGACACTGAGTTGAGCCTAAACTGAAATGATCACTGGTCATAACGAAGAAATCAACCCCAATAACGGTGCAACCTCAAAAGCACAAACCTGGCAAGAAAAACCCAGTCGTAGAAAGCTACCTCGCTGGGCGATTGGTTTAATCACCATTGGGTTGTTAAGTTTATCTTTACCTGCCTACTATTTGTATAACCGCAGTCAAACTCAGCTTGATGCCATTGAGTCTCTAACCGTTCCGGTGGCGGCCAAGGATTTAACCGTGCGGATTACCGCCAGTGGTGTGGTTCAGCCTGTGCGCCGGGTGAATCTCAGTCCTAAAACTCAGGGCCGTTTAGCAGAATTATACGTTGAACAAGGCGATCGCGTGACTGCCGGACAAATCATCGCCCGGATGGAAAGCAGAGAACTTGAGGCGCAATTGCTGCAAGCTGAAGCCCGTTTAGATCGTTCTCAGGCAAATTTGCAAAAATTACAAACAGGAACCCGCCCAGAGGAAATAGCAGCCGCTCGTGCTAGGTTTAATCAAGCCCAGGCTCGTTTAGCGGAGTTGGAAGCGGGAACCCGTTCCGAAGAAGTGGCTCAAGCAGAAGCCCGTTTACGAGAAGCAGAAGCCCGTTTACGAGATGCGGAGTCGGGGAGTTTAGAAGATGAAATTGCCCAAGCAGAAGCCAGAATTGTTGCCAACGAAGCGGAATTAGATTTAGCCCAACAACGGGTTAGTCGTTATGAGGGTTTACAGGCAGAAGGGGCTGTTTCTCAAGACCAGTTAGAAGAATTTTATCGCGACCAACGCCGCCTCAGCGCCCAGGTTGATGAAGCAGAAAGACGTTTAGAACAGTTGCAACAGTCTCAAATCTCCCAAATTCAACGGTTACGGGAAACGGTCGAACAAGAACGTCAGGCCCTACGACGCTTAGAAAATGGGGCGCGTCCTCAAGAAATTGACCGGGCAGAAGCAGAGGTGGCTGAAGTTGAAAGTAGGCTGAATGAGTTAGTTAATGGGACGAGAATTGAAGATATCGCAGCGGCAGAAGCAGAGGTAACTGAAGCCGAAGGTCAAGTTCGTTATTATCAAACTCAGTTAGAGGATAGTATAATTCGTGCGCCGTTTGCGGGGGTCGTGAGTCAGCGGTATGCGGTGGAAGGGGCGTTTGTGACTCCGGCGACTTCAGCTTCGGATGCGTCTTCTGCGACTTCAACTTCTATTGTGGCATTAGCGAAAGATTTAGAAGTATTAGCAAAAATTCCAGAGGCTGATATCGGGCAAATTAAACCCAATCAACGAGTAGAAATTGTCGCCGATGCCTTCCCTGACCAAGTGTTTCAAGGGCGAGTGCATTTGGTGGCACCTGAAGCAGTTAAAGAACGAGATGTGACGTTATTCCAAGCCAGAATTGATCTGATTGAGGGTAAGGAAAAATTACAATCGGGGATGAATGTTGATTTACAATTTGTGGGGAATCGATTAGAAGATGCGTTAGTTGTACCAACGGTTTCTATTGTGACGAATAAAGGACAAACTGGCGTTTTAATTCCGGATGAAAATAACGAACCGACGTTTCAACCGGTAACAATTGGTTCACAAATTGGGAATGAAATTCAAGTATTAGACGGAGTGAGTGTGGGAGAAAAAATATTTTTAGAATTACCGGAAGGGAAGACGTTTGAGGATGTGGTGAAATGAATCTCTTAGAACAGTTAAAAATGGCATCTAGTACCCTAGTCGCCAATAAAATGCGAAGTAGTTTAACGATGCTAGGGATTATTATTGGCAATGCTTCGGTGATTGGCATGGTGGGCATTGGGGATGGGGTGCAACGCTATGTGGGTGACCAGGTAAACTCCCTCGGGCCGAATGTTTTGTTTATTTTACCGGGGAGTCCGGAAGCCCAAAGTCGCCCGGTTTATCCGCCGCAAACGTTAGTTGTAGCCGATGCTGAAGCGATAGAAACACAAGTGCCGAGTGTGGATGAAGTTGCGCCGTCTTTAACGGGGAGTCAATTGATGTCTTATCGTAATAAGAATGCTTCGGCTTCTTTGGTCGGAACGACTCCAGAATATCTCTCTGTTCGCAGTTTTGATGTGGCAACAGGACGGTTTATTTCGGATTTAGATATTCAACGCAATGAACAGGTAACCGCGTTGGGTTCGGAGTTGGCGGAACAGTTATTTGGTAATGAAAATCCCATTGGTCAACAAGTCCGATTAAAGGATATTAGTTTGCGGGTTATTGGGGTAATGAAACCGAAAGGTTCAGGTTTAAGTGGGAATGAAGATTTAAATGCTTTTATTCCCATTACAACGATGGCAAACCGAGTGGTGGGTCGGACTTCTCCTTATGGAATTCAAGTTACTTTTATTTCAGTTTCTATTAAAAATCAAGATGAGATGAAAGCGGCTCAATTTCAAATTGAGAATTTATTACGGCTGCGTCACAAAATTACCGATGAAGATGATTTCACGGTACGAAATCAAAAAGATATTATGAATATTTTAGGTCGGGTAACGGGCGCATTAACCCTATTGCTGGCTGCCATTGCGGCAATTTCTCTGTTTGTTGGGGGAATTGGAATTATGAATATTATGCTGGTTTCTGTAACCGAAAGAACTTCAGAAATTGGCTTACGAAAAGCGATTGGTGCATCTCAATCTGATATTTTATTGCAGTTTATTATAGAAGCTGTAATCTTATCAGCCGCTGGGGGAATAATAGGGACAGGAATCGGTGTCAGTGCCATCTGGGTTTTGGCAGCATTTACGCCTTTAGAAGCCAGTATTTCGGCGCTGACAATTGCAACGACGGTGAGTATTTCCGGGGGAATTGGTTTGTTTTTTGGTGTGGTTCCTGCCCGACAGGCAGCCAAACTTGACCCCATTATTGCTTTACGTAGTATCTAATTTATTTTAATAATGACGACTTCTATTTCTTCGATTTCTGAATCATCTCAATTTCCAGATTCTCAACTGATTGTTTGTTTAGAAAATGTGAGTAAAATTTATGGTCAAGGAGAGTTAGAAGTTCGCGCTTTAAATGGGGTTAACCTCACTGTTGAACCGGGGGATTATTGTTCGATTATGGGGGCTTCTGGTTCGGGTAAATCAACAGCTATGAATATTATTGGTTGTTTAGACCGTCCGACAGATGGTTCCTATTATTTGGATGGGGTTAATGTTGCCCGGTTATCTGAATCTGAATTAGCGAAAATTCGTAATTTTAAAATAGGGTTTGTCTTCCAACAATTCCATTTATTACCGCAACTTAGCGCTTTAGATAATGTGATGTTACCGATGCTATATGCGGGTATTTCTAAGGCAGAAAGAAAAGAACGGGCAACAGATGCTTTAATTAAAGTAGGACTCGGAAATCGGTTAAATAATCGTCCGAATCAACTTTCTGGTGGACAACAACAACGGGTGGCAATTGCCCGCGCTATTGTCAACCGTCCTGTGTTATTATTAGCCGATGAACCCACTGGTGCGTTAGACTCCCAAACGACTCAAGAAGTGTTGGATATTTTCACCGAATTAAATGCAACTGGAATGACGGTTGTAATGGTAACTCATGAACCAGAAGTTGCCCGTCAAACCCATCGAGTTGTCTGGTTTAAAGATGGTCAAGTGATTCATAGTCACCTGAAACCGGAGGATTTACATAATGCGGTATTTTAGGGAATAGGGAATAGGAAATAGGGGAGAAAATTCGTTACACACCTTATGGTAATACTTTCCCCTCTCTTAAATTTGGGAGAGGGGTTAGGGGTGAGGGCTTATACAGTTAATTATTCTATCAAACTGACATTAAATTAATAATCGTTCTTCCCTGTATTTTTCCTTTAAGAATAGCTTCTATTTTCCCCGTAAGTTGTTCTAAATAAATTGTATTAGAAATCGCTGCTAAATCACGGGGTTTCCACTCTGTTGCGAGTTTAGCCCACATTTGTGTTCGCTTTAAACTCGAACATTCGACGGAGTCAATCCCAATTAAACTAACTCCCCGTAAAATAAACGGATAAACTGTGATGGGTAATTCTGCCCCCCCCACGACTCCACAAGCGGCAACACAGCCGTTATATTGAGTCGCTTTTAATACTGTAGCCAGGGTATTTCCACCGACGGTATCGACTGCCCCCGCCCATTTTTGTTTTAATAAGCTTTTACCGCTATTATCATTAATTTCATCTCGATTAATAATGGTATTTGCGCCTAATTGTTTTAGCCATTGATGCGATTCTGTTTTACCTGTGGCAGCCACAACTTCGTAACCCAATTGTGATAAAATTGAAACGGCTAAACTGCCCACACCCCCTGTTGCACCCGTCACTAAAATATTTCCTAAAGCGGGAGAAATACTATTTTCAATTAAGGCATTGACACATAAACCTGCGGTTAATCCAGCAGTTCCTAAAATCATACTTTCTTCTAAGGTTAATCCATCGGGTAAAGGAATAACCCATGCTGCTGGAACTCTGATATATTCAGCAAATCCGCCCCAAGTATTCATCCCTAAATCGTAGCCTGTAACAATGACTAAATCATCTTTTTTATATTGAGAATGGCTGCTTTCTATCACTGTTCCGGCGGCATCAATTCCGGGAATATGGGGAAAGGTTCGGGTTACGCCTGGCTGTCCGGTAGCCGAGAGGGCATCTTTGTAATTCAGGGAAGAATAAGCGACTTTAATTAATACTTCTCCGGCGGGGATATTGTCAAAATTCTGTTCAATAATTGAAGTTTTAAACTGATGCCTTTCTGTCTTTTCAACTAAGAACGCTTTGAAGGTTTGTGTCATTTTAATTCTTGTATAATTCTTGAATTTCCCAACTTTTTTCAAACATTCGCCTGGGTTAAACACGCTTCAATTGTGGCAGCAACGGATTCGGATAAACTCGGTAAATCGTAACCCCCTTCTAAACCAAATAAAATTTTATTCGTAATTTGTAAACAATATTTGGTGAAGGTTCCATAATCAGCCGGGTGTAAGTTAATATTGGCTAATGGATCGTCTTTGTTGGCATCATAACCCGCACTAATAATCAGTAAATCGGGGTTAAATCGTTGGAAAAACGGAATGACTTTTTGTTCAAAAATCGGCTGGTATTTTGCCATAGTACTACCGGGAGACATGGGAATATTGAAAACATTGTCATACATTCCCGTTTCGTGTGCATAACCGGTTCCTGGATAACAAGGAGATTGATGCAAAGAACAGTACGCTATTTGAGGATGATTTTCAACAATACTTTGAGTGCCATTGCCATGATGCACATCCCAATCTAAAATTCCTACTTTATTAATTCCGGGTTTTTCTAAGGCAGAATAAGCCGCAATTGCTGCATTAGAAAATAAACAAAATCCCATGCCGCGATCGCGTTCGGCGTGGTGTCCGGGAGGACGGGCTAAGACAAATGCAGGTGTGTGTTGTTGTGTGACTAAGTTGATTCCATCTAACCAAGCGCTGACGGCTAACATTGCCACTTTAAAACTGCGGGGAGAAACGGGGGTATCTCCATCTAAATATCCCCCATTATTTTCGGCTAACTCTCGAACATGAAGAATATAATTCTGACTATGAACCTGTTGAATTTGTTTAATTAACTGCTCTAGGCACTCGGAGATCGGTGTGGGCAATTTCCAGGTTAATTGATCGCTCCAAGGCACTGTTTTTAAGGTTTCAACAATCGCTTCTAACCGTTGGGGACGTTCGGGATGAAATGTACCTGTTTCATGATCTAAAAACTCATCCGAATAAATCACCGTTACCATAATTTACTCCTTGTCAAGTAATGATAGAAAAAATTAAGATTATTTGTAAATTTAGTGAAAAGAAAATGCCATTTTATGTTATAATTTCAAGGTAATCTAGCATTCATTAGAAAATAAACAGAAGATAACTAAATTTTATCTCATTTATTGGGTTTAAAAAACTAAATTTAGATGTTCACGGAGCAATTAATTTTATGACCACCTCAGAATCGCGCATTATTCCCACAGACCTACGAAATGAAATGCAGCAATCTTACCTAGAATACGCCATGAGCGTGATTGTAGGTCGGGCGCTGCCAGATGCGCGGGATGGGTTTAAACCAGTTCATCGTCGCATTCTCTACGCCATGCACGAACTGGGTTTATCACCGGACAGACCGTTTCGTAAATGCGCCCGTGTAGTAGGGGAAGTTCTCGGTAAATACCACCCTCACGGGGATACAGCGGTTTATGATGCCCTGGTGCGGATGGCTCAAGATTTTTCCATGCGATCGCCACTGATCAACGGACATGGTAACTTTGGTTCAATCGACAACGATCCGCCAGCGGCAATGCGGTACACCGAATGTCGTCTGCAAAGCCTCACCACTGATGCGATGTTGCAGGATATCGACGCAGAAACGGTGGGTTTTGCTGATAACTTTGATGGATCTCAACAAGAACCTGTTGTTTTACCCGCCCGCATCCCTCAACTGTTGCTCAATGGTTCATCGGGAATTGCCGTGGGGATGGCAACCAATATCCCGCCTCACAACCTGAGAGAATTAATCGATGGGTTAGTGGCTTTAATTCATAACCCCGATCTGACGGATACGGAATTGATGCAGTATATCCCCGGCCCTGATTTTCCCACGGGGGCAAAAATCCTCGGTAAATCAGGGATTCGGGATGCCTACACCACCGGACGGGGTTCAATCACCATGCGGGGTGTGGCAGAAGTTGAAACTATCGAACAGCGAGGACGGCCTGACCGGGAAGCTATTATTATCACCGAATTGCCTTATCAAGTCAACAAAGCAGCGCTGATTGAAAGAATCGCTGAAATGGTGAATGATAAGCGCATTGAAGGAATTTCTGATATTCGGGACGAAAGCGATCGCAACGGGATGCGAATTGTGGTTGAATTACGCCGGGATGCTTATCCTCGTGTGGTGCTTAATAACCTCTACAAACAAACGCCGCTGCAAACGAATTTCGGGGCGAATATGTTGGCGTTGGTCAATAGCAAACCGGAACTTTTAGGCTTAACACGCTTCCTCAATGTCTTCTTAGAATTCCGGGTTGAAACCATTCGCCGTCGGACTGAATATGAACTCCGAAAAGCCCAAGAACGGGATCATTTACTGCAAGGATTATTAATTGCTCTAGATAATTTAGATGCGATTATTCAACTGATTCGGCAAGCGGCAGATACCCCAACGGCGAAGCAAGAATTAATTGATCGGTTTGATTTTTCTGAGGCTCAAGCTGATGCGATTTTACAAATGCAACTGCGGCGGTTAACGGCATTGGAAGCCAATAAAATCCAGGCTGAACATGAAGAACTCCAAGCAAAAATAACGGATTTACAAGATATTCTAGCGCGACGAGAACGGATTTTAGAAATCGTTGAAACAGAAGCCACAGCCATTAAAGAAAAGCATGGCACGCCGCGACGCACAGTTATTGAACCAGCAGAAGGAGAACTGGATGATACCGATTTAATTGCCAATGAACAGGCGATTATTCTGTTAACCGAACAGGGTTATATTAAACGGATGCCCGTTAATACCTTTGATGCTCAAAATCGGGCAACTCGTGGTAAATCTGGGACGAAAATGAAGGAAGATGATGGGGTGGAACATTTCCTCACCTGTTGCGATCATGATAGTGTTTTATTCTTTAGCGATCGCGGTGTTGTTTACTGCTTAAAAGCCTATCAAATTCCCGTTTCTTCCCGCACCGCCCGAGGAGTTCCCATTGTCCAAATGTTACCCATTCCTAAACAAGAACGGATTACTTCTGTCGTCCCCGTCACGGAATTTACCGACGAAAATTATCTGGTGATGTTGACCAGTGGTGGGTTTATTAAAAAGACGGCATTATCTGCTTTTGCAAATATCAGAACCAATGGACTCATTGCCATTTCTTTAGCCGAAGGGGATCAATTGCGTTGGGTGAGACTGGCGACTGTTGAAGACAGTATTATCATTGGTTCTCGTAAAGGGATGGCAATTCATTTTAAAACCGATAATAAACAATTACGTCCTTTAGGGCGAGCCACTCGCGGGGTAAAATCCATGAAATTAGCGGCTGATGATGAGTTAATTAGTATGGATATTTTATCCAGTATTATTACCTCTAATATAGTTGAAGAAACGGAAGTAGAAGAAGAGATTGTAGAAGGAGAAACTGAAGAAACTGTAATTGAAAATAATGCAGAAATTGCAGTTTTAGTGATTACAGCAGGAGGCTATGGTAAGCGAGTTCCGGTGAGTCAATTCCGCCTGCAAAATCGGGCAGGAAAAGGGATTATTTCCATGAAATTTAAGTCTCATTTGGATAGCGATAAAGTGGTGGGTTTGCAAGTCGTGAACGAGCAAGATGAACTGATGTTAATTACCAGTCGGGGGATTATTATTCGTCAGGCGATTAATGCGATTCCCACCCAATCTCGTAGTGCTACTGGGGTACGGGTTCAACGCTTAGATCAAGAGGATGCGATCGCGGCAGTGGCTTTAGTTCCCCCTTCTGAGGAGTCTGAAGCGGCAGTGGCTTTAGTTTCCCCTTCTGAGGAGTCTGAAGCTGAGGAGGAATAGATAAAATGGTAGGGTGCGTTAACAGCGCACCTGATAATTTTAAGTTGAACTCAAACTCATCCATGAATCATTTATTCCTATTTGGACTCAGTTTAATTATTCCTCTAATTTCTGTTGATGCTGTATCAATTCAACTCGGACAAAATCAACAGTTAAACGAAGCAGAACTTACTGAAAAGTTGCAGAACTTACCCAGATGGAAACAGCAAGAACAAGCTTTAATTTATACCCATACATTTAATAACTTTATTGAGTCAGTGAATTTTGTCAGTTGTTTAGTTGAACCGGCGGAGGCTTTGGATCATCATCCGGATTTAGATATTTCTTATAATCAAGTGACGATTAATTTAACCACTCATGATGCGGGTGGGTTAACGGATTTAGATTTTCAATTAGCTAAAAGAATTAATCAAATTTTAGAGAGTTGGAGTTCTGAAAAAAGTTGTTTGAATTAAAATTAACCACAGAGGCGCAGAGGACACAGAGGGGGATGTGGAGAGAGTTTAAATTGTATTGGGTTGTCGCATTTATAAGTGGTATTTTAATGGGGTTGGGGGCTGAACCTTGGGGGGTTTGGATCTTGCCTTGGATAGCGTTTTTTCCCTTATGGTTTTTGGTAATTCAATCATCAGGAAAACGGGGTATATTATTGCGTTGTGCCATTGCTTGGGGAGTGGGTTATTATGGGTTAACTTTATTTTGGATTACGGGAATTCATCCGATGACTTGGATGGGGGTTCCTTGGCTAGCAAGTTTAGCAACTGCGCTGTTTTGTTGGGTATTTATTACGGCTTGGGGAACGGGAATAACGATCATTTGGGTATGGTTTTTTTCGTTAATTTGTGGCTTTTTAAATCATAAATATCAGTCTAAAAATCTATCGAAGTTAGGGTTAATTTTGAGTCGGGTTTTGCTGGGGACGGCGTTATGGTGTGGTTTAGAATTGCTTTGGAGTTATACGCCGTTATGGTGGTCTTCTTTGGCTTTTACTCAAAGTAATGGGAATTTAGTGATTCTTCATTTAGGACAAATTTCGGGGCCTGGGACAGTAACGGCGGCAATTGTTATCATTAATGGTTTGATAGCAGAGGGAATAAATCTGAGTTTTGTTAATTCTTCAAAAAAAAGCTATCAGTTTTTTATCATTCCTATTCTTTTATTTCTTATTTTTCATGGAATTGGCTTTTCTCTTTATCGTCTACCGTTAAATGATTTACCAGAAAATGCAGTGAAAGTGGGAATTATTCAAGGGAATATTCCGAATGAAATTAAGCTTTATTCTGAAGGATGGCAACAGGCAATTTATGGATATACAAAGGGATACAAAACTTTAGCCAGTCAAGGGGTTGATGTTGTGGTGACACCGGAAACGGCTTTACCCTATGTCTGGACAGAACAAACTCGGCGCAATAGTTCTTTTTATCAAGCGGTTTTACAAGAACAAGTGTTAGCTTTATTAGGCGGTTTTAGTAAAGTTGAAAATCGCTTAACCAATAGCTTATTTGCCATTAATGGAGAAGGAGAAATTATCAATCAATATAATAAAGTCAATTTAGTACCTTTGGGGGAATATATTCCATTTGAAAGTATTTTAGGACGGTGGATTGATCGGTTATCTCCTTTGAATGCTCATTTAATTAAAGGAGAACAAAATCAACAGTTTCAAACATCTTTAGGACAAATTATTGTAGGGATTTGTTATGAGTCTGCCTTTTCAAAACATTTTCAAAAACAAGCAGCAACGGGTGGAGAATGGATTGTAACCGCTTCTAATAATGCTCATTATGCATCTGCAATGTTAGCACAACATCACGCTCAGGATGTAATGAGGGCAGTTGAAACCAATCGCTGGACGGTGCGTGCCACCAATACAGGATATTCAGGAATTGTTAATCCAAAAGGTAAGACAATTTGGATTTCTCAAAAAGATCAATATGAGATTTATACCGACTTAATTTATCGTCGTAATACTCAAACATTTTATGTGCGTTGGGGAGATTGGCTAACACCCATGCTAATAATATTGAGTAGTATAGTTGTATCATTCTATTTGTGGCAAAATCGAGGGAACAATAACTCATTTAATTCTTAATTAAATCTCTTTCTATAGACATAAATTTTACGGTTATGTATTCTACGATACTTTAAAAATACACCTAATCCTGATTAAACTAACTTAAATTCATTCACATATTTAATTGAGGTCATGGGGAATTGCTTAGTTCAGGATTGTGCAGCTACGATGAATATTCGAGATGCTATCATAACGGATTTACCGACGATTGTAGAGATATATAATGCGTCTGTAGCTGGACGGATGGCAACGGCTGATTTAGAACCGATTTCTGTAGAAAGTCGGCTGCAATGGTATGAAGAACATTCCTCAGAATCTCGTCCAATTTTGATTATAGAGGCTGAAGATAAAATAGTTGGTTGGTTAAGTTTTCAGTCCTTTTATGGTCGTCCTGCTTATCACGCAACCGCAGAAATTAGTATCTATATTCGTCCGGGTTATCAAGGTCAAGGGATTGGAAAAAAATTACTCACTGAAGCGATTCAGCGTAGTCCAAAACTGGGATTAAAAACGTTAATGGCATTTATTTTTGCCCACAATATTCCCAGTATTAAACTGTTTAAAAAGTTTGGTTTTCAACAATGGGGGCATTTACCTCGTATTGCTCAATTGGATGAAAAAGAACAAGATTTAGCCATTTTGGGACTACGCTTAGAGGCGGCTCAAGTGACATTAAAGTCCTAAAACTTCCCGAGATTTTTCTAAAACATCTTTCGGACGAAATGGCTTTGTCATATACAAGTCTGCTCCCACATCAATCCCTTTTTGTTTATCAAATTCCTGCCCTTTTGCGGTTAAAATAATAATATAGGTGTTTTGTAGGCTGGGTTCATCTTTGACCCGGCGACAAACTTCTAAGCCATTCATTTTAGGCATCATCACATCTAGAAAAACGAGATCGGGTTTTTCCTCTTGGATAGTTTCTAATGCTTCTTGACCATTGACGGCTAAGAGTAATTCAACCCCTTCATCCTCTAATTTTTCTAAAACTTGTTCCATTAAAATTCGGACATTAGGTTCATCATCAACGATTAAAATTTTCTTTTCCACGAGTTAAATCTCCTGATTATTTTTTACCTTCGCCATTATTATATTCTTGCTCATCCCCCATCAGAACAAAAACAACATTTTCTAATTCTTTTTCAAACTTTACGGTTTGAATTAAATCATGTTCTTGGGATAAAGTAGAATCTACAATAATTACATCAGATTGAGTCGAAATGGCTTTTTCAATACATTCTTCGCCGTTAGAAGCTTCTACAATATTATACCCTTGAGCTTGTAAAACTTGAGATAAAGTCATCAAGGCAGAAGCATCTTGATCGACCACTAAAACTTTTTTGTTAGACATACCTCTCGATACTAATAATTGAATAGTTTGGATCAATCCTTGTGTATCAATTGGTTTTGTAAAATACTGATCAATTCCGAGTCTATAACCTTTTTTTCGATCTTCTACAATTGAAAGCATAATAATCGGAATATCTCGAGTCTCTGGATTATTTCTCATCACTGCCGCTACTTCAAAACCGTTAATTTGAGGCATCATGACATCTAAAATAATCAGATTAGGCTTGATGGTTTTGACTTGATTAATCGCATCTATACCATTTTTTGCCTCTTTTACTTGATAATGTTCAGCTTCTAGAAATTGTCTGAGAAATTCTCGGATATGAGGATCGTCATCAACAATTAAAATAGTAAAATTTTCATTAGAAGAAGATGCAGCAGTAGGAACAGAATGATCTTTAATTTGATCGATTAAATGATTGACATGAAGAACTTCGTTTTCTGTTAAAGAGTGATTTTCAGTTAAAATAGGTACTGTAAAAGAAAAAGTGCTGCCTTGACCTAGAGTGCTTTCAAGTGAGATTAATCCCCCATGATGTTCAATAATTTGTTGACAAATTGGCAGTCCTAAACCCGTTCCTTTGGGTTTATCGGTTAAGGTTTCACCTACCTGTTTAAACTTCTCGAAAACTTTCTGTTGATCTTGGGGAGCAATTCCACTCCCTGTATCAATTACACTGACTTTAATGGTATGATTTTGTAATTCTGCACGACAGGTAATAGAGCCATTTTCGGTAAATTTAACGGCATTAGAAATCAAATTAATCACCACTTGAATTAAGCGATTGCGATCTCCTATGATGTCTGGTAAATCAGATTGAATTTCTCTTTTGAGTTCTAATTGACGGGTTTCAAATAAAGAAGCTGTGGCTGCCAAACCCCGATCAATGACTTCTTGTATTGAAATAGATTGCATATTCCATTCTACCTTCCCCGCTTCCATTTTTGCAATATCTAAAACATCATTAATTAGAGAAGTAAGTCGTTCGGCTTCAGACACAATAATATTTAAATTATCTTTGACTCTTCTAATGGTTTTCTTCGTTTTACGATCTTCTTTTGGGAGTAATGGAAACAGATTTTCTTCGAGTTTTTCCTGGATAATTGAAGCAAATCCCAGTACAGAAGTCAGAGGGGTTCGTAACTCATGGGAAACAGTAGCAATAAAGTCTGTTTTCATTCGATTAATCTCTTTTTCATTTGTAATATCACGAATTAAAATCAGTGAACCGATATTTTTAGACTGTGAATTTGAATAATTTGTTTGCAGAATGGCAGTGGCGATCGCGAGTCCAGTTCGTCCTTTACTCAACTCAATTTCTGTTTTCACCACTGCTTGAGAATCTGCCTGGGTTTGCTGAATTAACTGAGTTAAATTAGATTGACCCAGACTATTAATATTTTGATGAAGAATTTGATCTTGTTCTAAATCAAATAATTGCAAAAAGTTAGGATTAAATCGGGTAATATCTCCTTGTTTATTTACAACTAATAATCCATCGATTAAATGATTAATAATTGCAGTTAAGTCTGCTAAGGTTTTTTGCAGGTTACTATCTGCTAATTGGCGATGAGCCTGAGAGATAGCAACCAGCCAGCTCCCGATTCCAACTAATACCAATAACCCCAAATACAAACTTAAAAATATTTTTAAAGAACTATAGTATTGCTGTTTGAGAACCGTTATAGGAACATATCCCACAAGATGCCAAGCATATTCATCAGAGATTTTCTGATTTTTATTGACTAAAACTTTATTTGGGTTTTCTGATAGAGCTTGTTTTAAGGGAGAAATTGTTATAAATGTAAATAATCCATTCTTCGTTTGAAATTGTCCTGAGTTAGCCTGATTAATTTTTTGCCATTCTTCTGGAAATTGTTGTTGAAAGGTGCGATCTTGCCTGTCAGGATACATAAAACTCCATTCATCTTCCGGCTTCAATCCCTTTAGCCAAAATCCTTGATGATTTAACATTAAAATTTCAGCTTGATAATTTATATCTTCTGTTTCGAGATGATCAAGAAATTTTTGAGCTAAATAATTCAGTACAATAATTCCTTGCTTTTGACCTTGAGCATCAAATACTGGGACACCAAAACGAATCATGGGTTTAAGAGGCTGTTCAATTTTGCCTTTTTCGATATTAAGGTCTAAGGGGGAAACAAAAATCTGTTCTTTATTTTGTTTTAATGTGTCTTCAAACCAGTAACGATTGGCTTTATTTTGTAAGTCTTCATTTTTGACAATTTGTGGCTGACCTGCATTAAAATTGACCCGAATCACTTCTTGACCTAGAAGATCAAGAACACGAACTTGATCGTAAAGCTTTTTATAGCGAGAAAACGCTAAATAGTCTTGAGATAAGTCCTGTTTCCAATCTAAATCTTGAGGAGGATTTTGACTAAAAGCATTTAAGTTATTAATGAGTTTATGCTCAGCAGATAAAAACAGTAAATCTGATATAATAAACTCTAAATCATTTACAATTTCATTTGCTTTTAATTGAATAGTTTTTTTCTCGTTTGTTTTTAAAGTCGTTCGTTTAACGTGAATATTAGCATAATGTAATGTTCCTAAAACTGTACCCAGCAAAAGAGATAAAGGCAGAAAAGATAGTAAGAACTTTTGATAGACGGGTAAACGATAATATTTTAAGAAATAACTTGAGGGTTTCATAATTGATAGACTTCAAACGAATTCAATAGAGTGAATTAGACGGGTAGAGATTTTAAGTGATTCGATTCTAAGCTCACAACTTTTCTTAATTTTTCTAGATGAGAAATATTAATCGGAATTTGAATTAAAAACTCTGTTCCTTCTCCCGGCTGAGAAACGCATTTAAGTATGCCTCCATGTTTTTCTACAATAATTTGATGACTAATTGCCATGCCTAAACCTGTGCCTTTACCAATAGGTTTTGTCGTGAAAAATGGGTCGTATATTTTCTGAATAATATTTTCTGGAATTCCTGAGCCATTATCTTTAATCTGAATTGCTACCCAATCTGAATTAACCACAGCCGTTGTAATTTGAATGATTGAAGCCTTTGGCAAATGATTACACTCTTCGACTGCATCAATCGCATTACAAATAATATTCATTAAAACTTGATTTAGTTGTGCGGCATAGCACTCAACAGCAGGTAATTTTCCATAGTTTTTAATTACCTGAACTTCTTTTCGCTTATGTTTTGCTTTTAATCGACTATTTAAAATTAATAAGGTACTCTCAATTCCTTCATGAAGATCGATTGATTTTTTTTCGGATTTACCCAGATGAGAAAAATTTCGTAAAGAAACCACAATATTTTTAATTCGCTCAGTTCCTATTGTCATAGAAGAGAGTAATTTCGGAACATCATCCAGTAAAAAATCAAGTTCTATTTCTTCTAAAGTTTCTTGAATTTCTATTGAGGGTTCAGGATAATTTTCTTGATATAAATAGAGCAGATTAAATAAATCTTGCATATAGTCATAAAGATAGTTGAGATTACCATGAATAAAATTAACTGGATTATTAATTTCGTGAGCAATTCCTGCTACCATATGTCCTAAACTTGACATTTTTTCACTGTGAACCAGTTGAGCCTGAGTTTGCTGTAATTGCTGTAAAGCTTGCTGTAGTTTTTCAGCTTGTTTCTGAGCCTTTTGAGCGGCTTTACAACTTTTTTTATACAAAACAGCCTTTTCAATTGCTGTTGCGGCTTGAGAGGCAATAAGCATCAATCCTTTCAAATGTTCTGTGGTGTAATTAACTTCTGTCTCATTCCCCACTGCAATGACACCCACAATCTGTTCTTTTGTTTTTAATGGCACACAAACCAGAGAACTAATCAGGAAGTAATCCGTTTGAAATCTGGTATCAGCAGTAATATTATTAATAATTTCTCCTTGATTTCCCGCCTGTATATTCTTGATTAAGGTTTCTCCGAGTACTGATAACTGCTGACTTTCTACTCCTTCGCCGACAACTGAAAGAACATCAATTTGATCGATTGAGGAATTAATCCGAAAAATATAACCATGAGTAGATTCGAGTAAATTAACAGCAGCTTGAATCACAAATTGAGAAACTTCATGTAAATCTAAACTGGCGTTAATTTGATTGGAAATATCTTGAAATAAATCGATTTCTTGATACTTTTCTAAAAGTTCATTGGCTAGAGATTTTTTTTCAAATTTTTGTTTGGCTGCATAGGAAATAATCGAAGCAATCACTTCAGAATGCTGTTTCCCAATCACCCAACCAATAGAGTTTTCTGCTAATTTAATCGGATATCGAAAATAATCTTGATCAGTGTCAGGCATTTTCCCCATTAGGATCTTTCCGTCTGCCTGCTGAATACAAATCTGATGATTAATTGGATCAGCAAGCTGAGCAATAATCCCTTGTAATTCTGTCTGATAAATCAGTTTTTTTAGGTTAACCATTATACTTAGATGAAACTGAATTTAACCCGGTGTTTTTTAATTTAAATTTAATCGAAAAAAATGTCATATAAAATAATCATCGCTCATCAATTTATCATTGCAAAACTATCATCTTTTACTTCAGTCGCCACTGAAAAATATCGTCGTCATCGCCTTTGAGCACCCTTTAAAAAATGATCGGCCAAGCTGCTATTACTAATTTAGACTTATACTTCTTGATATCCAAGGGTGGTATTACTTAAGTTTTAGATTTTTTTATGTAATTTTTTATACAAAATGTTAATCAGCAAGTGATTAAGCTGATTCAGTTAGATTTATTGAATCAAACGACCTAGAACAAGGTGATGAGCTGTTTTTAATGATGAAGATGAATCAGATAGCCAGCCTATTTCAATTAACTTGAGTGATTAAAAATTAAGTTTTATTAAATTTAAATTGAATGACTCAATTGATTTTAATACTTGAGTGATATTTCTAAGATCATTCTCGCTTCTTTCTACTGTTTAAAAATAACTAGACTCATCTAAATTAGCAGTGTACTTCTGAGGCTAACTTCAAGTCATATCAAATTAATAATTTCAAATTTTATTGAAACGATAAGTTCAGCTTAGAAAGCTAATTATAGATATTTTTCAATGGAATCTGTGTTTTGCATAGAAATTTATATTAAAATTTAAATCTTAAGGGATTCTAAACTGAACCTCTGGGACTCTAGACTGAGTAGTCTATTTTATCTCTCGACATCAACGGGCTAATACTCCCCAAGTGTCCCAGCCATTCGGAGACTCGGGGCAAACTCGTTTAGCGTGTCGATTCAATTCTGACTTAAATAATTTGATGACAGACTTCTTTTTACAAACAATTTGGTGGATTCCGATTTATCCATTTATCGGGGCATTACTCTCAATTCCGTGGTCACCGGGCATTATTGACAAGACAGGCCCCAGACCTGCGGGCTATCTCAATATTGTCATGACCTTAATCGCCTTAATTCATGGCAGCTTTGCTTTACAAGGGATTTGGGGTCAACCCGCCCAAGAATTATTGATTCCGTGGATACAGGTAGCCAACCTGGATTTTTCCATTCCTTTATCCCTCTCAGCCGTAACAATTGGCGCAATTCTTGTGGTGACGGCGTTGAATTTATTAGCGCAAATTTACGCGGTTGCCTACTTGGAAATGGACTGGGGATGGGCGAGATTTTATGCATTAATGGCGTTATTTGAAGCAGGATTATCCGCTTTAGCGCTATGTGATTCGTTGTTTTTCAGCTATATTATCCTGGAAATTCTCACCCTCGGAACTTATTTATTAGTGGGTTTTTGGTTCAATCAATCTTTAGTGGTTACCGGGGCAAGAGATGCGTTTCTCACCAAACGGGTGGGGGATTTATTCTTATTGATGGGCGTGGTTGCGTTGTATCCGTTGGCGGGGACTTGGAACTTTACGGAGTTAGCCCAGTGGGCGCAAACAGCTAATCTTGACCCTAAAGTTGCCCTGTTATTGGGTTTAACATTACTGGCTGGTCCTATGGGTAAATGCGCCCAATTTCCCTTGCATTTATGGTTAGATGAAGCGATGGAAGGGCCCGTTCCCAGTACAATTTTGCGGAATGCGGTAGTTGTTTCTGGGGGGGCGTGGATTTTAGTTAAATTAGAACCTGTCATTGCTTTATCTCCAACTGTTCTTTCAATTGCTGTGTTAATTGGGCTAGCAACCGCAGTCGGGGCGAGTTTAATTGCTATCGGTCAAATTGATATGAAACGGGCAATTTCTTACTCGGTCAGTTCCTATATGGCGATTACATTTATTGCAGTAGGAACCGGGCAAACTGAGGCGGCTTTATTGTTGTTATTCACCTATGCTTTTGCCATGGCATTATTGGTGATGAGTACAGGCGGAATTATCCTTAATAGTATTACTCAAGATTTAACTCAATATGGCGGTTTATGGTCACGACGACCGATATCTGGATTGTGTTTTATTATCGGAGTTTTGGCTTTAATTGCTATGCCACCGTTAGGGGGATTTTGGACATTACAAGAACTCGTAGAAAACCTGTGGAATACTCAACCCGCCATTGCTTGGACGTTACTCATTGTCAATGGGTTAACGGGATTTAGTTTAACTCGTGAATTTGCTTTGATTTTTGCCGGAAAACCGAAACAAATGACGAAACGTTCCCCCGAGGGGCTGTGGTTATTGGTATTACCGATGGTGTTTTTAGCAGGATTTTGTCTGCATATTCCCTTACTGTTAGGGCAGTGGAATTTACTCCCCGCTTGGGCAAATATTAATAGTGTTATTGCTATTTTATTACTGCTTTCGAGTGTCATCGGTTGCGGATTAGCTGCATTTATTTACATGAAGGACAACATTGAAAAACCGATAAAACTCCCTTCTACTGCGGTACAAAACTTTTTTGCTTACGATTTTTATACCCCTCAACTTTACCGCGTTACAATTATTGCCGCTGTCGCAATTGTATCTAAAATCATCTCCTGGATAGACCGTTATATTGTCGATGGTTTAGTTAATTTAGTCGGATTTGTCACTGTGTTTAGTGGACAAGGCTTAAAATATAATGTCACGGGTCAAACTCAGTTTTATGCCCTCACTATTGTTCTCGGTGTTATCCTGTTTTTAGGATATTTAATTTACGGATTAATTTAAACAGGCATCAGCTTTAAAAATATCATGAATCTCAATTTCATCAATCATAGACAAATACAATGTTGACCACTTTTATTCTGTTTCCAATTTTAGGGGCGCTTCTCATTAGTTTATTGCCACAAAAAATGGCAGCAAACCGCATCAAAACGGTAGCCTTAATCAGTAGTAGCTTCGTTCTCTTATGGACTATTAAACTAGCAACGGACTTTGATTTAACAACGGCTAACTTTCAATTTACTCAATATCAGGAATGGATACCTCAACTCGGCTTATCCTTTAGCTTAGGTATTGATGGCTTATCATTCTCTTTGCTAGCATTAAATGCTATCTTAACCACCTTTGCCATTGCTTGTACCCAAGCCAATCTTGAACGTCCTCGCCTGTATTATTCCCTAATTTTACTGGTCAATGCAGGACTTTCTGGAGCATTTTTATCCCAGAATTTATTACTGTTTTTCCTCTTCTATGAATTAGAACTGATTCCAGTTTACTTATTGATTGCCATTTGGGGAAGTGAAAAGCGAGGATATGCCGCAACAAAATTCTTAATTTATACCGCTTTATCTGGAATATTAATATTAGCCGGATTCCTCGGAATGACCTGGTTAAGTGGTTCTAATAGCTTTGATTATAGTGCAATTAAAACTGAAAACTTAACCCAAATTACCCAGTTAATTCTATTAACCGTTTTACTCATTGGCTTCGGGATTAAAATACCTTTAGTCCCATTACACACCTGGTTACCCGATGCTTACGTCGAATCTTCTGCCCCCGTTACTATTTTACTCGGCGGAATTTTAGCGAAATTAGGAACTTATGGTTTACTCAGATTTGGCTTACAATTATTCCCTCAAACTTGGAAATTAATCGCACCAGGACTATCTATTATTGCCGTCATTAGTGTGATGTATGGCGCATTATCTGCTATTGCCCAAAAAGATATTAAACGCATGGTTGCTTTTAGTTCTATTGGACACATGGGCTATGTAATAATGGCAACCGCAGCCGGAACAGAAATTAGCTTTATTGGGGCAATTTCTCAGATGGTTGCTCATGGTTTAATTCTAGCAATATTATTCCACTTAGTTGGAATTATTGAAGCAAAAGTTGGAACCCGTGATTTAGATATTTTGAATGGGTTAATGAACCCCGCGCGAGGCTTACCGTTAATTAGTGGACTGCTAATTTTATCGGGGATGGCAAGTGCAGGAATTCCCGGTTTAGTGGGTTTTGTCGCTGAATTTTTAGTCTTTCAAGGCAGCTTTAGTATCTTCCCCGTTCAAACATTACTCTGCATTTTTGCCTCCGGTTTAACCGCCGTTTATTTTGTGATTATGTTGAACCGTACCTGCTTTGGAAAATTACATAATCGTTTAGCATACTATCCCAAAGTCACGTTTTCAGAACAAGCCCCGGCATTAATTTTAGCAGCGTTAATCTTCTTTCTCGGTGTACAACCCACTTGGTTGTTAAAATGGAGTGAACCCACTGCCAAAGCAATGGTAATAGCCTTAGACAATTCATCAACCACTCAAATCTCTCTCGATTTCAAACAACAATAAACATTCATTTAAAAGACAATTATGACGACTGTAAAGGAACCATCTACTTCTGCAAAACTTCCCCCTTCCACTCATGAATTTGCTGATATTGTGCATCGTTTAGAAGCAGGCGGCGCAATGTTACCCGATACTCCGGAAAACTTAATGCAAATTATCGGTATTTATAAAGCCTATGCTGTGCCGATGGATTTTTATTGGCGGGATTTATTGTATATTGCCGAACGAGTTTTTCTTAATCCTATCCCCGCATTTAAATACTTCTTACCCCAAGAATATTTAGACCTCCATAATCATTATGCAGGTGATGATGCCGTTTTAAGAGTTTGGCGCGGAGAAGCCACTGCCCACCCGGAATTAATCGCTTTTTTAGAAAAGGGTGAAACCGGAAAAATGCCGAAACTGTTTCATCATTTATGGCATGACAGAATTAATATGGAATTTGCCGAAGCTTGTATGCGGGCAATGTTTTGGCATCGCGATATGGGGGGTGGATTTGATCCTTATCTCGATACCGACGAATACAAAGCTAATGCGGATATCGCTATTAAAGCCTATTTTAAGAAGAATCCGCTGATGTTGGGATTGTATAAACTATTCCCAGAAATGTTCATTGAACAGGTTCGTCAACTGTCTTATTACAGCAATTTAGGCTTGTTTTGGGAAGTGATGGCACCAGTATTTTTTGAAATGAGTGATTTGTATGACGAAGGCAAAATCACCACTGTCCCCGAAGCAATGGATTTTATTGTTAATGGTATTTTTGCGGCTGCCAGTCGCCCCATTTATCATAACGTTTATATTGATGGGAAATGTTATGAAATTGTACCCGAATCAAAAGGTTTTGTTTGGTTATATGAAGCCGCATTACCTTATGTAGAAGCCGTCTTTTATCGCACTTCTCCCTTCCGTGGCACAAAGTCTTATAACGCCCAAGCAAAAGAAGTTCCTGAAGATCAAAATAACTTTCATTATGGTATTCTTTATGCGGATGTTTTCCCCGTGGGGACGGCTGGAATTCCCCCCACATTGTTAATGGATGATATGATGCATTTTCTCCCTGATTATTTGCGGGATTATTTTGAAAAACATTCTCGCGGAGAAGACGATATCTTAGTACAAACAGCTAGTACATTTCAACGTTCGATGTATTGCGTCACTTCCGCTGTTATTCAAGCGTTACGCACTGCAACTTGTCATCCGTTAGACGATCCCGATCCTGAACATTTAAAGGCTAACAGAGCCTTTTATGAAAGTCAATTAGATCGCTTTATTCGTCCAGAAGCCCGCTTACGAGACATTCAACGTTCAGATTATCGGTAGGTTTTTAAAAACCCGTAGGGTGCGTCACACTATCGCTATTTTAAAATAGATAAATTGATTGAATTTGACGCACCTGACAAGGATTAAATATAGTTTTTAAAAACCCGTAGGGTGCGTCACACTATCGCTATTTTAAAATAGATAAATTGATTGAATTTGACGCACCTGACAAGGATTAAATATAGTTTTTAAAAACCCGTAGGGTGCGTCACACTATCGCTATTGAAAATAGATAAATTGATTGAATTTGACGCACCTAATAAGGATTAAATAAACACATAAATAGGCACTCTTTTGTAAGCTGGAGTCCCACTTAACGGATCAATATTAGCATGAAATAATATATTCGCTTCTGGGTAAAACATAAACGCTGTGCCTTGTTTAACTGCCCCTGCAATAATTTCAATATCATCTAATTGTCCGGCATTGCCTTTAACTTTAACTGTTTGATGTTCAACAAAACCCGCTGTTTTGATATCTGCTAAATTCATTAAAATACAATGACGGTGGGGCATTCCTCGATACTTATCTTCCAAACGATAAACGACAGTATTATGTTGGGCATAACTTCTTCCTGTACCCAAAATTAATAGAATTCCTTCAGTATTACTGTTAATTTCTAATTCTCCTTTTGTCGGTAAAGAAAGTTGGGGTAATGGAGTAACAAACATCTTGGCTTTACCAGAATCTGTCGGAAATTTAGGCTGATTAAAAATCCGTCCCGAAATAGTAAACTCGGCTTCCGTGTTATCGATATTTCCTATTTTCTCATAACCCGGAATAGTCTCAGCAATTAATTTTCGCACATATTCCGTATCTTGTAATTTCCGCCAATTTATCGGTTCATCTCCTAAACAACGATGGGCAATTTCAGTTAATAATTCAACTTCAGAAATTAACTCTCCGTCATTTTCAGAAATATGACTTTTCCCCGTATCATTTAACCGGACAAAATTATTACCCGATTCTGTTGTCGTCCGATGAGGATTTTCAAACCGATTAAATACAGGTAAAATGATTGTATTTTCTGCGGCTAAGCCATGAAAATGTCCTAAATTAGGCTTAGTTGAAATATAAAAAACAGTCTCTATTTTTGAGAAAGCAGTTTTAGCTTGATGTAAATCTGGGTTAGCCGCATAAAGATTACCGCCTAAACACAATAATGTATCAATTTTACCCTGATAAGCCGCATCAATTAAGCCTCTGGCATGATAACCTTTATTGGTATCAATTTCTCTTTTTAATAAGATAGAAACCGCTTGTTTAATCTCTTCTTTTAAACGAACTGTAACCCCCATCGAACCAAATCCTTGTACGTTAGAATGTCCGCGAATCGGCATTGTCCCTGCCCCAAGTTTCCCCGCATTTCCTGTGATTAAGGCAGTATTGGCAATACTACGAACATTATCAACCCCATTGGCTTGTTGAGTAATACCCATTGCCCAGGCAAAAACAACAGATTTTGAATTACCAATAACATAAGCAATTTCTTCGATTTCTTCTTGAGAAACATCACAACCTTGAGTAATAGTTTTCCAAGGGGTTTCTTGGGCAGATTTTAAAACTTCTTGCCAATTTTCTGTATAGTTTTTTAGATAATCATAATTGACTAAATTTTGTTCTATTAATGATTTTTGTATTCCTAAAAATAATATCGTATCACTGCCTGGATTGGGTTGTATATAATAACTAGAAATCTGATTACCACCTTTCAACAATGATTTAATTGGAAAAGCCGGAGAGGAAAATTTCACTAACCCGATTTCAATCTGAGGATTAATAATAATAACTTTACCGCCTCGTTGTTTTAATTTAATCAATTCATTCATTAAACGCGGATGATTTGCCGGGGCATTTGAACCAATTAAAACGACACAATCTGTCTGTTTAAGGCTGTCTAAACTCACCATTGAAGTCCCAGAACCAAACACACTTTTTAAGCCAACTGTAGAGGGTGCATGACATAAATCTGAACAATCTGCTAAGTTATTACTGCCGAAAGCCCGAATCATTAATTGTAGTAAAAATGCGGCTTCATTGGATGAACGTCCCGAACTATAACTAGCGATTTTATCCTCGTCCTTTTTAAAAGCTTTCTCAGCAATTTGATAAACTTCTTCCCAACTCATTCTACGATAATGAGAAGTACCAGATTGATAGAGTAATGGATAACTTAATCTGCCTAATTTATCGCATTCTTGTGAGGTTAATTGCTGTAATTCTTCTATCGTATATTGCTGAAAAAACTGGCAATGAATTGGAGATTGTAATTCAGCAGAAATCGCTTCAACACTTTTTGCACAACGTTGTAAATATTCCCCCGCTTCATTAACAAAGCCGCCTTTTTGTCCGCCTGTCCCCCATGCACAAGATAAACAAGCACTTTTATGATTTAAAGTTTTCCAGATATCTATACCTTGGAAAGAAGCACTTTTTTCTAGCCAATATTTCAGGACAGGTAAGCCACCACCAGTTGATCTCGGTAAGGATGAAGAATCTTCTTTCATGGGTTGAGTTGAATTGAATCTACAGGACTAAAAGATAATTTTATACAAACAAGCTGAGTAAAAATAACTAAAATCAAATCTTAAAAACTTGTCTTCATTCAAATTATATCAATACTTTTATCCTTGGAATAATAAAATTACTCCTACAATTGCAATTAATGCCCCGCCAATTGCCTGTAAACTAACTTTTTCCCCCATTCCGGCTGCGATGGGTAAGACAAATAAAGGACTCGTTGCCAGCAAAGCCTGGGCAATACCCGCAGCGGTAAATTTAAGAGACGTTTGCTGTAACCAAATGCCTAAATAAGTGCCGAGAAAGGTAGCGATAAAAATAATCGAAATAGTTTTTTTAGATTTTAAAGGTTGGATTAATACCGTTAAATTTTGCGGACGAGTGATAAAATAGACTAAGACAAGAATTGTACCCCCAATTAACCGAATTAAACTACTCCATAACGGACTAATTTCTGTTTGATTCAGGGCAAAATGAGATAATATTATACCTGTTGCTTGACAGAATTCTGCAATTAATCCAAATCCTATCCCGCGCCAAAAATGGGTTTCAAAACTTCCGGATTGATTGGTTCTTTCACTAATTACCCAAGCAATACCTAATATCGTTAATAAAATACCACACCAAGCCTGTATTGATAACCGTTCTCCGAGGAAAATAAAGGCAAGAATTGCAGTTAATGGCGGCGCTAAAGTTTCGAGTAATAATCCTTTTCTTGCGCCTAAATATTTTAATGTGGCAAAATAAGCACTATCTCCAATTCCAATTCCAATTAAACCACTTAAGAGTAAAATTTGAATCGTAAAAATAGGAACATTGGGAAAATTTTGACCTTGGATTAAAATAGTTAAAAGTAGTAAAAATATCGCAATAATACCTTTAATCAGATTTAAGCCAATGGGTGATATTTTTTGCCCAACCCGACTATAGACAACGGATGCCAAAGCCCAAAATAAAGCAGCGGATATGGCGGCAATTTCTCCTGGAAATGGAATAAGTGTAGATTCCCCTAACATAATTACTCTTAAATAGTGGGTTTTTTTCGGGTTTGTAATTGGTCAAGGTTAAGATTGTTTCACTAAAAAGGCAACCGATTCTATGTGAGAAGTTTGGGGAAATAAATCGACTAATTGTACCCGCTGCAATTGATAAATACCCGTTTGACATAATAATTTTAAATCTCGGGCTAATGTAGCTGGCTTACAACTCACATAAACAATTTTTTCGGGTTGAATCTTTAATAGGGTTTCAATCACTATTGGATCGCATCCTTTACGGGGGGGGTCGAGTAAAATAATATCGGGTTTTGTGGGTAAATTGGGTAATATATTTTTGACTGAACCAATGAGAAACTGAATATTTTTAATTTGATTTAAATCGGCATTGACTTTAGCCTGTTCAATGGCACTGGGCTGAACTTCTATTCCTATTACTGGCTCACTAGACTGTTGTAACTGTTGTGCCAAAGGTAAAGTTAACGTTCCAATCCCACAAAATGCATCCACTAAAACTTCATTTCCTTGTAAATTTAGTTCTGCTAAAATCACATTTACTAACGCTTCTGCAACTTCCGTATTCACTTGAAAAAACGTTTCCGGCTTGAGATGAAACTTTAATCCAGCAAACTGTTCTTCTAAAAATGATTCACCCCGAATACATTCTGTTTCTTCAGCAAAAATGACATTATTTTTATTCGGATTAATATTTAAGCAAACTCCCACAAGCTGAGGATACTCCTGCATCCAAATTTCCGCCTGAGTTTCAATTCCGGGTAACTGACGGTTATTCACAATTAAAGTCAGTAAAATTTCCCCCGTTCGACGACCAATCCTGAAGCTAATATGTCTAACAGTTCCAGTTTGTCGTTGCTCATCATAAATCGACCAACCCCGTTGCTGGATATCCTGCTTCAAATTAGCTAACAGGGGGTTGAGGCGAGAATCTTGAATCGGACATTGATTTAAATTAATCAGCCGATGAGATCCCTTTTGATAATATCCCGCCTTAATTTGCCCTGTAGGGGCTTGTTTCACCGGATAAGTCGCCTTGTTACGATAAGCCAGAGAAGACCCCTTCAACACTTCACTATCAACCGCTGGTTGCTCAAACCCACCGATGCGTTCCAAGGCTTGAACCACTAAATTCCGTTTTGCTTGCCGTTGATATTCATCATCAATGTGTTGCCACTGACAACCGCCACACTTATCTGCCACAATACAAGCAGGCCGAACCCGCCACGGTGAAGCAGTAAGAACTTGCTCAAGTTTAGCAACAGCATACTTGGGTTTAACTCGTACTAATCGCGCTCTGATGCGATCGCCTGGAACCGTATCGGCCACAAATACCACTCTATTTTGATCGCGTCCGACACCATTGCCATCATCGGTTAAATCAATAATAGAGAGTTCAAGCTGTTTGCCTTGTTGCCAGTGATTGTTTATCATTCGTCATGAGTTATGGGTTGTTGATGATTATAGGGAATAGGGAAGTAGGCAAGTAGGCAATAGGGATGGTTGTTGGCTTTCCTGTCTCCTTTCTCCTGTCTCCTGACGGGCGTGACTCCTGATCTTCCCTGTAAAGCTTTGTTACTGATCTTATTGGATTGTGTGTCCTAGAATCGTTAAACTACATTATTATTGTGTTGATAATTTTTTCATTTACAGATGACTGTAGTAAGCCAAGTTATTCTCAAAGCTGACGATGAACTCCGTTATCCAAGCGCGGGTGAACTTCAAAACATCAGCGACTTTTTAAAAACGGGCCAACAACGGGTGCAGATTGTTGACATCCTAATGGAAAATGAGAAAAAGATAGTTGAGCGCGCCAGTGGTCAATTGTGGAAAAAACGCCCAGACTATATTGCGCCAGGAGGCAATGCTTACGGTTCTCGGGAACGAAATCAGTGTATCCGAGATTACGGTTGGTATTTGCGTCTGATTACCTATGGTATTCTGGCTGGAGACAAAGATCCAATTGAAAGCATTGGCATTATTGGGGTCAAGGAAATGTACAATTCCTTAGGTGTTCCGATGCCGGGAATGGTAGAAGCCATTCGCTGCCTGAAGGAAGCCTCTTTGGCATTACTCGATGAGGAACAAGTACAGCAAGCTGCTCCTTATTTCGACTACACTATCCAAGCCATGTCTTAACTTGATAGGGTAATCTTTCCTGTGACAGAATTTTAGGCGGGAAATAATTTCTGAGCCTAAACTAAAAAATCATACCGCCCTCACTTTCGTTAGACTTGAGTCAGTTCTTAATCTCGATTCAAGTTTAACTGAGGTGAGGGTATTGTTATGGGTGATGAGTTGCTCTTTGTTTGTAAGATAATGAAATAGGCTGTAGAGTTAGAATTTTTCGACTGCCTACCCATGACTAAGAACCAACAACCTATGCCAATTCTTACAGTATGTATCGATTTGTTGAGAGTCGATAACGAGTATGATAGTTTAGGTAAAATTTGAAGTTTTTAAGGGTTAGACTAAAGATAGTCAAACTTTTACGAAGTTACAGCAGCTCCGGGAGCTTGCATCCCGGAGAACTGTGACCCTCAAAAACACTAAAAACTAATTATGGGAATCTCTACAATTAACCCGGCGACTGGGGAATTGTTGAAGAGTTTTGAGCCGTTAACCGACACAGAGATAGAAAATTGTCTGGAGTTAGCAGCAAAAGCGTTTCAGCAATATCGACAGGTGACACTGACACAACGTTCCCAATGGATGCTAAAGGCTGCAGACATCTTAGAACAAGATGCTGAGAAATGGGCGAAAATCATGACAGAGGAAATGGGAAAACCTCTTAAAGGAGCATTAGCCGAAGTAAAAAAAAGTGCCCGGGTGTGTCGATATTATGCAGAAAACGCAGCGGAATTTTTAGCAGATGTCGCGGTTGAAACCGATGCCAGTCGAAGCTTTGTTCGTTATCAACCCATCGGGCCGATTTTGGCGGTAATGCCGTGGAATTTTCCGTTTTGGCAAGTGTTCCGCTTTGCTGCACCCGCGTTAATGGCAGGGAATGTGGGTTTACTGAAGCACGCTTCTAATGTACCTCAATGTGCGGTGGCGATCGCGGATATTTTCAAACAAGCCGGTTTTCCAGACGGAGTGTTTCAAACGCTACTGATTGGATCATCTCAAGTTGCTAAAGTAATAGAAGATGATCGCGTTAAAGCTGGAACTTTAACAGGTAGCGAACCAGCCGGTGCAAGTTTTGCCGCTGTGGCGGGTAAAAACATCAAGAAAACGGTTTTAGAGTTAGGGGGAAGCGATCCTTTTATTGTTTTGCAGAGTGCAGATTTAGAGGAAGCCGTTTCTGCTGCCGTCACGGCTAGAATGCTGAATAATGGTCAATCTTGTATTGCTGCTAAGCGATTTATTTTAGCTGAAGAAATCGCCGATCAATTCCAACAGCAATTGGTCGAAAAATTTGCAGCTTTAAAAGTGGGTGACCCAATGTCATTAGATACTGATATCGGCCCATTGGCTACCCCTGGAATCTTACAAGAATTAGATCAACAGGTGCAAGCTTGTGTTAAAGTCGGAGCCAATATTTTAATCGGGGGTAAGCCATTATCTGAGCAAAAAGGGAATTTTTATCCGCCGACAATTGTTACCAATATCCCCAAAGATGAACCCATTGCTCAAGAAGAATTTTTCGGCCCTGTTGCTTTAGTCTTTCGGGTGAGGAGTATTGACGAAGCAATTGAACTGGCGAATGATACACCATTTGGTTTGGGTGCAAGTGCTTGGACAACAGACAGCGCTGAACAAGAACGGTTAATGACAGAATTAGAAGCTGGAGCAGTCTTTATTAATAGCTTCGTCAAGTCCGATCCACGTCTACCCTTTGGTGGAATTAAACGTTCAGGCTATGGCAGAGAACTGAGCATTCAAGGAATGCATGAATTCCTCAATCTGAAAACAGTTTGGGTCAAGTAAGAAACCCGTTTGAGAGCGTTAAATCACTTCATTAATCATCTTTGTATATCCTCAAAGAAATTCATGATTTTTAAGTAATTTCTTACCAGATTTCAAGGAAGAAGAATGTGACCAGAGCTACTATCTCTCAACTTAAAAAAAACTTGCCAAGCTGGCAACTAAAATGAGAAAACGTTATGCATCATAGTAAGTAATACTCAGTTAACTCCCTACAATTGACTGGATTTCTAGCGATTAATTGAGTATAGATTGAGATCCGTTAACGCCATAGCCTAAGTCAATCACCAGGTGTATTTATTTTTATCGGTTGTAAAGTTAGTTCAGTAAAAGCTGGTCAAATCAAGGTTAAAATAGACGGATGCTGATAAATTTACAAAAGTTTATCTCTGTGAATCCCCGCTCGCCTATTCCAATTCATTAAAGAATAAATTCATACAATGAACACAGCAGAACTCTTAATTAAGTGCCTCGAAAACGAAGGGGTTGAATACATTTTCGGTCTGCCTGGAGAAGAGAATATGGAAATTCTTGAATCCTTAAAGCATTCCTCTATTCAGTTTATCACAACTCGTCATGAACAAGGTGCGGCTTTCATGGCGGATGTGTATGGGCGCTTGACCGGGAAAGCAGGAGTTTGTCTATCGACGCTAGGGCCAGGAGCAACCAACCTGATGACAGGTGTGGCTGATGCCAATCTTGATGGTGCGCCACTGGTCGCCATTACAGGCCAGGTAGGAACTGACCGGATGCATATTGAATCTCATCAATACCTGGATTTAGTCGCAATGTTTTCCCCCGTTACCAAGTGGAATTCTCAGATTGTCCGACCCAGTAACACCCCAGAAATTATTCGCAAAGCGTTTAAAATTGCTCAAACTGAAAAACCGGGTGCTGTTCATATTGATTTACCGGAAAATATTGCCAGTATGCCCGTTGAAGGTTATCCGTTAGAACGAGATAAGCGAGAAAAGACTTACTCTGCTTACCAAAGTATGAATGAAGCCGCCATCGCCATTTCTAAGGCTGTTAATCCGTTAATTTTAGTCGGAAATGGGGCGCTACGGGGCAATGCCAGTGATGCCGTAACAGAGTTTGCCACCCAGCTTAATATTCCAGTCGTCAATACATTTATGGGTAAAGGCGCAATTGCTTATACCCATCCTCTTTCATTATGGACAACCGGACTGCAAAAACGGGATTATATTAGCTGTGCCTTTGAAAAAGCCGATTTAGTGATTTCCATTGGTTATGATTTGATTGAATATTCCCCGAAAAAATGGAATCCAGAAGGAACAATTCCGATTATTCATATCGGCGCAACTTCGGCTGAAGTTGATAGTAGTTACATTCCCATAGCGGAAATTGTTGGGGATATTTCTGACTCTTTAACTGAGATTTTACGCCGTTCTGACCGCACAGATAAACCTGAACCGTATAGTGTTAAATTACGGCCTGATATTCGCCATGATTATGAAGGATATGCCAATGATGATGGCTATCCAATTAAACCTCAAAAACTGATTTATGATTTACGACAAGTGATGGGGCCAGAAGATATTGTGATCTCCGATGTTGGGGCGCATAAAATGTGGATTGCCCGTCATTATCACTGTGAACGTCCCAATACTTGTTTAATTTCTAATGGGTTTGCTGCCATGGGAATTTCGATTCCAGGAGCCATTGCAGCTAAGTTAGTTAACCCAGAATTAAAAGTTGTGGCTGCCACAGGAGATGGGGGTTTTATGATGAATTGCCAAGAATTAGAAACGGCTTTACGCATTGGTACACCCTTCGTCACACTCATTTTTAATGATGGTGGTTATGGCTTAATTGAGTGGAAACAAGAAGATCAATTCGGTACCTCTTCGTTTATTAAATTTGGCAATCCTGACTTTGTTAAATTTGCGGAAAGTATGGGATTAAAAGGCTATCGAGTTGAATCAGCAACCGACTTAGTTCCGATGTTAAAAGATGCCCTAGCTCAAGATGTGCCAACTGTGATTGATTGCCCTGTAGACTACCGAGAGAATGCTCGGTTTAGCTTAAAAGCTGGCGAATTAAGCTGTCCAATTTAGAACAATATTGCATCTAAATTATCAACAATTTCTTCTAAATTCTTCCGAATTACTATATTGTTTAAAGTGAGAGAGGCATTCTATCCGAGTGTCTCTCAACTGCTGTAGACAATAAAAGACAGAGATGAAAATTGCAACTTGGAATGTTAACTCAATTCGGACTCGGCAAGACCATATTATTCAATGGTTGAAAACTCATCCCGTTGATGTTTTATGTTTACAAGAAACTAAAGTCAGAGATGAACAATTCCCGCAATCGCCCTTTGAAGAACTGGGTTATCATCTCTATATTTCTGGGCAAAAAGCTTATAACGGTGTGGCTATTTTTAGTCGAGAACAAATGGAAGATGTTTCTCGAGGGTTTGCACCGATTTTAGACACAGAAACGGCTGAAAGTTTTGATGAACAAAAACGAGTGATTACAGGTATTATTAACGGGATTCGGATTGTCAATTTATACGTTCCGAATGGTGCGAGTGTGGGAAGTGAAAAATATCAGTATAAATTGCAATGGCTAAAATTATTGCGGGAATATTTAACCACGCTTTTAACCCAAACCCCAAAGCTGTGTATGTGTGGTGACTTTAATATTGCCCTTGAAGATCGCGATATTCATAACCCCAAGAATAGAGCCAATCATATTATGGCTTCCGATGCAGAACGTACTGCCTTGCAAAATATTCTAGAACTTGGCTTTACAGATGCCTTTCGTCAATTTACCACAGAACCTGGACATTTCAGTTGGTGGGACTATCGCGCAGCTTCCTTTCCCCGTAACCGAGGATGGCGGATCGATCATCATTACTTCAGTACCCCACTTCAAGCGCAAGCGATCGCCTGCACCATTGATATTGAACCCAGGGGATGGGACAAACCCAGCGACCATACACCCGTGATCGTTGAATTAAGCTCATAGTCAGGCTTTGCCCGCTTTGTTCTCCCTTTGATTTCGTCATTAATATAACACAGTAGGTATCATCAAATATAGAATTTTCAGTAAATTCCGTGTTTTCACGCAGACTACCTTGTAAGCAAAAAGAACCTAAAAATCCGTGAAATATACGTTGTTTATTAAAAATAAGGCGGTTAAGATAAAAATGTGAAAGACGAACATAGATGCTCTCTGTTTCTTGCCCCCTGCCTTTAGCGGCGGGGGATTTTTTTGGCAAATTTTTTCACAAGAATGGACAGCTATAGTGAGGCCAAATATTTGCTCTTATGTATATCTATCTCGGGTTAGATCACAACCGTACTTATACGGAAATTTACTCAGAAAAATAAACAATAAAAATCAGTAATTTTCACGTTTTCACTACCCCTAAAAATAGATATATTGAAGTTGGTAGATGTGAAGCTCGTTTTCTCCCCCCCCGTCCATTTGGTCGGGGTTTTGTCATTTTATAGGGCGGTTGGGTGGATCTATAGCAATTCCTTTATGGTTTGTCAGGGGCGTAGAGACCTTCGATGGAACGTTTCTACAGAAGCTAGAGGTCAGCAATTGGCGAGTGTTGGCCTGTTTGATGAACTAAGAAGATTTTCTGACAACTCATATGAGATTGCTATAGGAATGTCCTAACTAAAAAATACGGAGTCTGTCCGAAGGCTAACTCAAGGTGAGAAATCTGCTGGTCACAGAGGCATTCTGGGGATGATCCAAAACCCAATACAAGACTCCTGGGGTGGGGTAGTGGACTGTTTGTATTGATCCAGGCTTGACTTTTGCTACGGCTTTCGCCTATGAATGCAAGTACAACTTGTGAAGTGTCTGGCAAGTTTGACCCTTAATCACTTATATTTGACACTGAAGAATTTTTGATGGTAGCAGTCGCAATTTTAGCCGCTGGGCGAGGAACACGGATGAAATCAGACCTTCCGAAGGTCTTGCATCAGTTAGGAGGAAGTTCTCTAGTGCAGCGAGTACTCGATAGTTGTACTCCCATTAATCCATCTCAACGGTTAGTGATTGTGGGATATGGCAGCGATCTGGTACAACAATCTTTAATTGAGAAAGACCCTCAATCTACAGATCCATCCTCAACTTCTGCCCTGAAATTTGTTGAGCAAAAGCAACAACTGGGGACAGGTCATGCCATTCAACAGTTATTACCCCATCTAGAAGGATACAGCGGCGATTTATTGGTGCTGAATGGTGATGTTCCGTTGTTGCGATCGCAAACTCTACAACAGTTAATCGAGATCCATCAATCTCGCCAAAGTGCAGCAACATTACTGAGTGCAAATCTACCCAATCCTAAAGGATATGGCCGGGTTTTCTGTGATAGTCAAAATCAGGTTAAAGAAATCGTTGAAGATCGTGACTGTACCGATGCTCAGAAACAAAATCACCGGATCAATGCTGGAGTCTATTGCTTCAACTGGCCGAAGTTAGCTCAGATTTTACCTCAGTTGCAATCCAATAACGATCAACAAGAATATTATTTGACCGATGCGGTTAAATTCTTAGATCGGGTAATTGCTGTCGATGTCGAAGATTATCGGGAAATTTTAGGAATCAATAATCGTCAACATTTAGCAAGCGCTTACACCATTTTACAGGACTGGGTAAAAGAAGATTGGATGGCGGCGGGGGTGACTTTAATTGAACCCCATAGCATCACGATTGATGATACGGTGCAGTTAGAAGCAGATGTGGTGATTGAACCTCAAACTCATCTGCGAGGTAAGACCGTGATTCAAACCGGCAGTCGCATCGGCCCAGGTAGCTTAATTGAAAATAGCCACATCGGTAAAAATGTCACGGTTTTATATTCTGTGGTGAGCGATAGTACAATTGCTGACAATACCCGTATCGGCCCCTATGCTCATCTGCGGGGTCATGCGGAAGTGGGTACAGGGTGTCGTATTGGTAATTTTGTCGAATTAAAACAAACTCAAGTGGGCGATCGCACGAATATCGCTCATTTATCTTATCTGGGAAATGCTCAGTTAGGACAACAGGTCAATATTGGGGCAGGTACGATTACGGCAAATTATGACGGCGTAAATAAACATCCCACTACCATTGGCGATCGCAGCAAAACCGGGTCTAATAGTGTGTTAGTGGCTCCTTTAATCCTCGGGTCGGATGTTACCGTAGCGGCGGGTTCTACGGTCACTGAGAACGTTCCAGATGATTGTTTAGTGATTGCCCGCGAACGTCAGGTACTCTTACCGGGTTGGCGCTTGAAGTCAGATTAAAATTTTTTCTCATAGCTTAGAGTACAAATCAGAAAACGAAAGCACAGTTGAGCCATCTTGATCTGCACTTTGTCCAGCCTACAGAAGTGACTATCAATATGGCCCTAAAAATCGCTCGCCATTGAAATGGACAATATGAGTTGGAGATTCAGCCACCCAGACTTCGGTCTTCCAAGCAATTTCACTCAAGTGTTTTGCTAGATCTTTACGAGTTAGAAAAGCAGTCACGAATACCAGTCCCACTGTTGCTCCTTGAAATAAAACTTGAAGCTCATTGTAACGTTTCGGATCAATCGGGCCATGACTTGTAACGGCTTCTATTAGAACTAACCAATTTACCTGAGAATAGTAAACTACAATATCAGGCATTTTTCCATGAATATCAATACTAACTCCTAAATTTTCTAGTAAGTCACGATCAAAATAACCCCATTTTTCTTCAGCATCACCAATATAAATTAACTCACTCCCAGGTGTAAAACGAGAACAAAACTCGTTAATAATTTTCTGTATGAGTAAATTTTGTCCACCAGGAGATAGCAAAATAGTTTCTCCTGAAGCTGTTCTCACAGGAATACGTTTCATTTGCTGTTCTTGGGCATAGCGCTTTTTCAAAGTTTCTACAGAAGCCAAGTAAACCTTTAAATAATCTTGCCAGCTATTTTTTTGATAGCTTTGAATCAACTTAAGAGTCGTATTTTCAATCTGATAAACGGTTTTCGGGCTATTAACTGGTCTTGAAAGATTATCTGGGTTTCGGACAATAATACCAGCATCTAAAAACTGATGTACAGTCTGACGGCGAATTGTTTCTCGAGTATTAGGCTGATATTTTTTACCATAATATTGAGCCATAAATTCTATAATTGGTGTAATACCCATTAGTGGATTACTTGCGGCTGACCAAGGAGAATTTGGCTTGAGACTTAGTATAGCAAGAAGGGTTAAAGCAGATCTTTCATTGTGCTGTGCTGGTGGTAAACCAATTTCTTTGAGGATAGCTTGAGCCTCCTCAATTCTTTGTCTGATTTGGGCTTCAATATTAAAATTATCCGGACTCATTTAAAATAAATTCAGCGATAGTTGTATCGGTTGATTAAGTATTTGTTGCTCAGATGGAGTCGTTGAGCCGTAATTCTCTAAATAGTTTTTAACAGAATTAGCTAAAGCTTTTGCTAACAGAGGCGGCACTGCATTGCCAATTTGATTGAATTGACTATCTTCGCTTCCTTGAAATTGAAACCAATCTGGAAAACTTTGAAGACGACGACCTTCTTGAACAGTTAATCTACGCCTGCGCCCATCAGGTAAACGAATCCTCAACATATCCCCTGTAGCCCCACTAAGATTACGGCAAGTCAATGTTCTTGCGGGTTGATCTAAATGTAGATCTCTGGGACGAACGCACTTAGAAGCTTTCTCATATTTTTTAATATATTCATCCATGCTTGAAGTTAAAAACCTAGCATTTTTTGGAATGATATCTGCTAGTTCTCCTAAAGCCTCACCAGCAGTATAAGGAGAATTTAAATAAGTTTTTTCTGGCCACACCCAACCCCCTTTATGAGCAACACAAAATAATCTTTGTCTCCGTTGAGGAACACCATAATCTGATGCTGTTAAAACTTCCCACTCAACAATATACTTGAGATCTCTCAATGCTGTAAGAATTTCTTCAAAATACCCTTTATTGCGATAGAGCATTCCTCGAACATTCTCAAAAAGTGCCAGTTGAGGACGACAACACTCAACTGCAGAGAGAAAAATAGGAAAGCCATCACGACTATCTTTAAGACCTTGCTGATGTCCACCGACGCTAAAAGGTTGACAAGGAGGCCCACCTACAATGACATCAGGCTTCTCAACCCATTCAAATTCTTCTGTTAGGGTGACATGATGACAGCGTCCATTCAAGTTTTTTTGATAGCTTGCACAGGCATCTGCTAACATTTCATAACCGATTGTTCTAAAACCGGCTACTTCAAAACCAAGAGAAAGACCTCCACAACCTGCAAATAGATCTACAACAAGGGGTTCTGCTTTTTTCAATTGAGGAAGTTGCAGTTCTTGCTGAATCAACTGTATATAGGGTGTTTTGGAGCAGGAGGTCAATGATTCCACAACTGTTCTTATTCTTTAAGCTTGTACGATTAATTATTTAATTATTGCAGCATCATCCCAATAGGAACAAGCCAGGCGTAATTTTTACAGTGATTAAGTTCAGCCAATCTTCTCATCTGTAGCTGATAGCTGATCAAATAAAAATCCCCTACCGACAAAAGTAGGGGAGCATCCAATTGCAACTCAGGGCCATTTGTTCAATTAGACATATTTCTGAGTTGCGGGAACTTATGCAGTTTTTAACTATTTAATTCGCTGCCACTGCAACAGCCGTTTCAGCAGACTCAGCACTGGTTTCAGGGGCATTTTCCTCAGAGGGTGGAACAACTTGCCAGAACTTCGGTAAATATTCTGCCCAATTGGCTAAAATCTTATTAGCTTTCTGACTACCCGTGCGTTCAGCGTGTTGTTCAATTAATTCTTTCAGTTGTTGTTCTCCAGCAGGGGTTTGTACCCGTTGAATTTTAACAATTTCAGAATTAACCTGTTCCGGGAAACTCCCCTCTTCATCTAAGAAGTAGCCAATACCGCCTGTTTGACCCGCGCCAACGTTACGCCCAACTGTCCCCAGAACCACGATCACGCCACCTGTCATGTATTCACAGCAGTGATCGCCAGCCCCTTCAATAACCGCCTTACCCATAGAATTACGCACCGCAAACCGTTCTCCGGCTTTACCTAAAGCGTAAAGCGTACCACCAGTTGCCCCATATAAACAGGTATTACCGATGATCACATTCTCTGAGAGGTCGTAAGTGGCTTCTGAGGCGGGTATAACAATCAGTTCACCGCCGTGCATCCCTTTACCAACATAATCATTGGCTTCCCCCGTCAGAGTCAATTTCATGCCGGGTAAATTAAACGCCCCGAAGCTTTGACCCGCAGACCCAGTATAATTGAGGTTAATTTGTCCTCCAAAGCCAGTATTACCGTAAAGTGCGGCAATTTTACCAGAAATACGAGCGCCCACCGTTCGGTCTGTATTGACCACGCGCACTGTTTTAGTCACATTACCTTGGTTACGAATAGCAGCGGCAATATCATGATCTTCTAAGAGAACATCATCTAAGACTTGACCGTTACTGTGAACGGGTTCATGGTTTAACCAGTCGCGATCGCTGCGGGTATCAGGCAAGTTTACCAAACAATCTAAATTGAATGACTCGGTTTTGGTTAATTTCACTCCATCGCGAACTTTTAATAAGTCAGAACGACCCATAATATCGGATAAGGAACGATACCCTAAATGCGCTAATAACTGCCGGACTTCTTCTGCGACAAAATAGAAGAAATTGACAACGTGTTCAGGCGTACCGGGGAAACGTTTCCGCAGATCTTCGCGTTGAGTGGTCACCCCAACCGGACAACTGTTGGTATGGCAGATCCGAGCCATAATACAGCCTTCGGCGATCATGGCAATGGTACCAAAGCCAAATTCTTCAGCCCCCATTAACGCCCCCATCATCACATCCCAACCGGATTTTAAGCCACCATCAACCCGTAGACGAACCCGATCGCGCAGTTTGTTTTCCATCAAGATCCGATGAACTTCGGTTAACCCCAATTCCCAAGGGGTACCCGCGTGTTTAATGGAGGATAAAGGAGAAGCGCCTGTACCGCCATCATGGCCGGAAATTTGGATATAATCTGCGTTCGCTTTTGCCACTCCAGCCGCAATTGTACCGATCCCAATTTCTGCTACTAATTTGACAGAAACAGCAGCATCAGGATTAATTTGGTGTAAATCAAAGATTAATTGGGCTAAATCTTCAATGGAGTAAATATCGTGGTGAGGCGGAGGAGAAATTAAAGTCACACCCGGTTTAGACCGCCGTAACATGGCAATATAAGGACTCACTTTGCGTCCAGGTAGTTGTCCCCCTTCACCAGGTTTCGCGCCTTGGGCGATTTTAATTTCAATCGATTTGGCATTCATCAGGTATTCTGGAGTCACCCCAAACCGTCCTGATGCCACCTGTTTAATGGCTGAACTCGCGCTATCTCCGTTGCGTAACCCTTGGAGATAAGGACGAGCCGGGGAAAGTCCCTGATTATCCACATCTTCAAACATTTTAAACCGGGCCGGATCTTCTCCACCTTCCCCGGAATTCGATTTACCCCCCAGACGGTTCATGGCGATCGCTAAAGTTTCATGGGCCTCAGGGGATAATGCGCCTAGAGACATTCCGCCTGTGCAGAAGCGTTTAACGATGTCTTCGATGGGTTCAACGTCTTCGAGGGGGATAGAGTCGCGATCGCTATCAAAATCCAACATATCCCGCAGCGCCGCAATGGGGCGATCTTCGAGGAATTTCTGATAGGTTTGATAATGGTCATATCCCGGTAATTCCGAGCCATTACTAGAACCGTTTTGTTGTTCTTTTGCCCGAACTGCACTATGAAGCAGCTTGGTTAAATCAGGACTATTGCCGTGATATTCTCCCCGTTTGAAATAGTTAAAGAAACCGTAATTTTCTAATTTCTTACTTTCTGTTTCGGGGAACGCTTTGGTATGGAATTGATTGACTTCTTGGCTTAATTCGGCAATACTTAAACCGCCAATGCGAGATGTTGTGCCTCGGAAACCCAATTCTAATAAATCCGCTCCTATTCCGATTGCTTCAAAGATTTGTGCGCCTTGATAACTCGAAAGCAGAGAAATCCCCATTTTTGAGAGAATTTTCAGTAAGCCATTTTCCACAGCAACCCGATAATTTTGTTGGGCTTTTTGCAGGGTTAACGGCTCCATTTTACCCCGTTCCATTGCTTTTTGAATCTTCGGTTGTGACCACCAATGGCGCACACTTTCTAACGCTAAATAGGGGCAAACCGCACTCGCACCATAACCAATTAAACAGGCAAAATGATGAGTACTCCAACATTGGGCTGTTTCAACCACGAGTGAAACTTTTAAGCGCGTTCCTGCTTTAATTAAATGGTGGTGAACCGCTCCCACAGCCAGCAATGGCGGAATATAGGTTTGCTCTGCACTGAAAGCACCCGCATCACTGAGAATAATAATTTTATGACCCGCTGCGACTGCCTCTGTGGCTTGCTGACACAGTTGCTGGACTTGCTCTGCCAGTCCTTCAGGGCCACGGTCAACCGGATACAAGGTAGACAGGGTTGTTGCAGCAAACCCTTCCATGGCTTTAATATTTGCCAATTCTGCCTCATTTAATACTGGAGATTCAATCTTCAGCATCTGTGCATCTTCAGCTTGAGGGATGAGTAAATTTCCCCGTTCCCCTAAGCACATATTCAGCGACATTACTACCCGTTCCCGTAGGGGGTCAATGGGGGGATTGGTCACCTGAGCAAAGCGTTGCTTAAAGTAGTCGTACAATAGGTGAGGCTTCTCAGACAAAATCGCTAAGGGAATATCATCCCCCATACAAAAAGTGGGTTCTTTGCCCAAACTGGCCATGTCTGCAATCACCATGTCCATGTCTTCTAAGCTATAGCCGAAGGCGGTTTGCAATGTCATCCACGGCTTAGGTTCAAGCTGCTCCTCATCTTCAAACGGTAAAGAATTCAGTTCAACTCGATACTGTTTCAGCCATTCGCCGTAAGGTGCAAGCCCGGCGATACGTTCTTTAATTTCCCAATTTTTCAGCACCTCATGGGTTTTAAAGTCTACCGCCAACATTTGTCCTGGGCCTAGACGACCTTTTTCCACGATATCAGCTTCGGGAACGTTAACCACTCCGGCTTCCGAAGCGACAATCACTAAATTGTCTTTGGTAATACAATAGCGCGCTGGACGTAAACCGTTACGATCTAAAGTCGCCCCCACTTGTTTACCATCACTGAATACCAGTAATGCCGGGCCATCCCAGGCTTCTTGCAGTCCGCTGTAATATTCATAGAAATCAACAATTTCTTCTCGTCCTTTCAGAGATGGTTGATTCTGATAGGCTTCTGGGACCATAATCATCAGCGCTTCTAACGGAGAACGCCCCGAACGCACCAGTAATTCTAGAACATTATCTAAGTTGGCAGAATCACTGTTATTTTGATCAACAAATGGCTTGAGAATCTCTAACTTCTCACCCCAATTTTCATGGGATAAAGTCCCTTCTCTGGCTCGCATCCAGTTAATATTACCCAGAAGCGTATTAATTTCACCATTGTGTCCCAGCAGGCGCATCGGCTGCGCCAACGGCCATCGCGGCATGGTATTTGTACTGAAGCGTCGATGATAGACCGCAAAAGCACTTTTATAGGCGGGATTTTTCAGGTCAAGATAAAACTCTCCGAGTATGGCAGAACGAACCATACCCTTGTAAACTATCGTGCGGCAGGAGAAGGAACAAATATAGACATTATCCCCCCACACTAACCCTTGAGTCTGTAGCGCATCTCCAATGGAACGACGAGCTAGATACAGTTGGCGTTCTAGTTCATCTCCCGTTTGTCCATTTGTCGAGGACACCACCACCTGTTCAATTCTCGGTTGGTTTTCTAATGCTTGCGGCCCTAACACATCTGGGTCAACTGGAACGGTTCGCCAGCCCGAAATAGCAAGCTGTTGTTGCGTCAGAACCGTTTCAATCGATTGACGAATTTGATGGGCAGTGTCCGCATTTTGAGGCAGAAACACCATTGCCACACCGTAGGTGTTTTGGAGTTGGTCTATACTGAGAGATTGAAGTTCTGATAGGGTTTCTGATTGCTGTAATAATTCCCAGGGGATAGCGGTCATGATTCCCGCACCATCGCCTGAGTCTTGGTCGGCGCTACATCCACCCCGATGTTCTAAGCACGTCAGAGCAGGCAATGCTTTAACCACGATGTCATGGCTCGCAATTCCATGAGGATTCGCGATAAAACCAACACCACAAGCATCTCGTTCTTCGACTAACCAGGGCTGACCCCCGTAAGGATAGCCTGTGCTATGAATAGACTGGTAGGGCTGATTTTTATTATTGTTGTTGATAGTATTATCCATGTTTCTCAGTTCACATAACATGACTTTATTTAGGGGAAAAGCAAGGTTAACCTCAGCAATACGTCAACCTGTTAAAATAGCGAACCAGAGTTAACTAGCTCATCGGAGCCAAGAATTAACTTAGCTAGCTTCACTCCTCACTGAAATTGAGATCCTTGTTAAACCTTGAACAAATTGATCTAGCTCACTCCAGAAATCATCTTGCAGATTGCGCGCCGAGAGCCTGTAAGCTGTTTCTCAAGTTACTGAGAAAGCCTCTCACCCTTGAGCAATCAGATTCGATGTCTCAAACCAGAAAAAACTTGCAGTTTGGGAATACAAACATAGTCCCTCAGGCTGTTGTTTTCAACAAGTGCAAAGTGCAAAAACTATCATGACTATTTCGCTGATTGGGTTAATCCCTTCACTCTTTGCTAAATGTGACACCGTATATAATGACCCCTCAACCCAGCATCAGTCAAGCCACTGAAATTACACAATCGCCCCATGCATTGCTTAAACTTTCGTCTTCCTCCTGATTGATTGATCGATTGTGAACCATTATGCAACGCTTGAATAGGAAGTGATGTTGAGACTCAGCCATTCGTGATTAGTGTAGTGACTAGGATACACTTAAATTTGCGATCGCGGCTTATCAAATCTCGGTTTGATGACATTCTCTCTTAATATAAAGCTTCAGTAAAGTAACCACTGCTTTTATATAAAGATTTGGTATGGATTCTAAATTTAGGCGTTAAAGGGGATGACAACTGGGGGTGGTAGTTTGCTATCTTGAGATCAGTGCATAGCGGGGTAAGGCACTAAAGGGTGGGGTACATCCTTTCAGATGTCTTCAAGAATGGGGTTATGAGGCTAACAGATAGGGCAGGCTTGCTGCATGAAGCACATGGCAAATATGAAAGCCTGCTAAATTCTGTAGCTACTTGGGGAATTACTAATTTAAATAGCTCTTTCTAGAGCTAATTCGTCCATTTCGCTGAGTATACTGAGGATTAATCAATTATTATGGTAGCAGCGCAAGCACAAACAACCAAAACTTCTTTACTCGCTCAATCACCTTCATCACAGGCCGTTGCCGCTACAGAACTGCGACCTTGGGGGTCTTTTACCACCCTTGAAGAAGGAATTGGCTATAAGATTAAGCGAATTGAAGTCAATCCAGGTCATCGCCTGAGTTTACAGATGCATCATCACCGCAGTGAACACTGGATTGTTGTTTCTGGGACAGCAAAAGTCACCTGTGGTGATAATGAAGAGATTCTGTTTGCCAATCAATCAACCTACGTTCCTCAATGTACCAGTCACCGCTTGGAAAATCCTGGCGTGATTCCTTTAATCTTGATTGAGGTTCAAAATGGAGAATATCTTGGAGAAGATGATATTATCCGCTTTCAAGATGATTATTCTCGCACTAAAGCCAAGGCAGAGTAAAATTAATTTCGGATTTCCCAATATTCACAGCCATTATGTGCGTGAGTACTGAGAAAGCCTGACTTAACTTGATTCTTATTAACCACATCCACTCATGAAACAATGAAGGATGTGGTTTAAAATTTTTAGGTTACATTAAGCATACTGTCAATGATTGAGATCAGTTCCATTGCCACTGCAGAAATTCTGCGGCTGCGAGCTCAGCAGAGTCACAATGATGCCTTTTTTCGATTAGGAATTCAGTCAGGCGGCTGCTGTCAATGGGTTTACACCATGGCTTTTGAAGAAAAACTTCAATCCGATGATACGGTCTATCCTTGCAACGAGGTGCAAGTTGTGATTGATTCTGAAAGTTTAGTCTATTTAGAAGGGTTACACATTGATTACTCGGAAGATTTAATGGGGGGAGGGTTTCGCTTTGATAACCCCCAAGCGACTCAAAGTTGCGGCTGTGGTCACTCCTTCTCAACTTAACCCCGATCACTTGATCTTAATCCCACCATTCGATGGCATAATTGAAAAATTTGCCAAAATGAAATTCATCGTTTAATATAAAAATTTGGGTATCAACCTCTAATTCCAAGATTTAGACTGAAATCCTATCCCCTATTGTGGGGAGGGATATTTCAATGGTGATCCCATTCAACAAAAACTGCTGAATTTGAAAATTATGTCGTAACTCATGCCCACTATACAGCAACTCATTCGTTCGGCACGCGAACAAACCAAGACAAAGACAAAATCTCCAGCGCTCAAGAGTTGCCCACAGCGCCGAGGTGTTTGTACAAGAGTGTACACTACAACGCCCAAAAAACCGAATTCAGCGCTGCGTAAGGTGGCAAGGGTACGACTCACCTCAGGCTTTGAAGTGACAGCGTACATTCCGGGAATTGGTCATAACTTACAGGAACACTCAGTCGTCATGATTCGTGGCGGTCGGGTTAAAGATTTACCGGGCGTTCGATATCATATTATTCGTGGAACTTTAGATACAGCCGGAGTTAAAGATCGTCGTCAAAGCCGTTCAAAATACGGTGCAAAACGTCCAAAAGAATAAACGTTGTATCTGAAGTAAAAGGATAACAAATATTGCCCTGAAAAATAACTTGGATTATTGATGCTGCAATAATCTGAGGCTAATATTCTGGCAAATTAAAATAGATTAAAACTGTCTGTAAAGTAAGGATTAATTATGTCTCGTCGTCGGGTTGTTCAAAAACGTCCTGTCCCACCAGATCCGGTCTACAATAGCCGTCTGGTGAGTATGATGGTGCGTCGTATCATGAGAAGTGGGAAGAAATCTTTAGCGGATCGGATTGTTTACGATGCGCTGAAGACCATGGAAGAGCGTATGGGGGCAGAAGCCCTAGAACTGTTTGAAAAAGCGGTTCGTAACGCCACTCCCTTGGTGGAGGTGAAAGCTCGCCGGGTGGGTGGAGCGACTTACCAAGTTCCGATGGAAGTGCGTTCAGAACGCGGTATTACCTTAGCGCTGCGTTGGATCATTCGAGCGGCTCGAACTCGCTCTGGGCGAACAATGGCGGGTAAACTGGCGAATGAACTGATGGACGCAGCCAATGAAACAGGTAGCGCGGTTCGTAAACGGGAAGAAACCCACCGAATGGCAGAGGCCAACAAAGCTTTTGCCCATTATAGATATTAAAATCTGGGATAGCAGTCCATTAGGCTAACAGATAAAATCTTAATAAAGGTTTACAAAGGAGGTCGCTGTGGCACGTACCATCCCGCTTAAGAGAATCAGAAACATTGGTATTGCTGCCCATATTGATGCCGGCAAAACCACAACAACTGAACGAATTCTGTTTTATTCAGGGATCGTTCATAAAATGGGCGAAGTCCATGAAGGAACTGCGGTGACGGACTGGATGGCTCAAGAGCGGGAGCGTGGAATTACCATCACGGCTGCCGCCATTAGTACAAACTGGCAAGATCATCGCATTAATATTATTGACACACCCGGACATGTGGACTTCACGATTGAAGTCGAACGTTCCATGCGAGTCCTAGATGGTGTAATTGCTGTGTTTTGCTCCGTAGGTGGGGTACAACCGCAATCAGAAACCGTTTGGCGACAAGCAGAACGCTATCATGTGCCTCGGATTGCTTTTGTCAATAAAATGGATCGCACCGGAGCAAACTTTTTTAAAGTTTATCAACAAGTTCGCGATCGCCTCAAGGCAAATGCTGTTCCCATTCAGGTTCCGATTGGTAGCGAAAATAGCTTCCAGGGAATTGTTGACTTGGTGAGAATGAAAACCTATCTCTACACCAATGATCTGGGAACAGATATTCAAGAATCAGATGAAATTCCAGCAGAAGTTCAGGATATTGTTGAGGAATATCGGTTAAAGCTGATCGAATCAGTTGCTGAAACAGATGATGCTTTAACAGAAAAATACCTCGACGGCATTGAACTGACAGAAGGAGAAATTTGCCAGGCACTGCGTCAAGGAACAATTGACGGTACGATTGTTCCAATGTTGTGTGGATCTGCCTTTAAAAATAGAGGCGTTCAACTGCTATTAGACGCTGTTGTCGATTATCTACCGGCTCCTCCAGAAGTCCCTGCGATTCAAGGAATTATTCCGGATGGAACAGAAGAAGCACGTCCGGCAGATGATGAAGCGCCACTTTCGGCATTAGCATTTAAGGTGATGGCCGATCCATTTGGCCGTCTGACTTTCATCCGAGTTTATTCTGGGATCTTAAAGAAAGGAAGCTATGTGCTGAACTCAACTAAGGATAAAAAGGAACGGATTTCCCGTCTGATTATTCTTAAAGCCGATGATCGGATTGAAGTTGAGGAAATGCGCGCCGGAGACTTAGGAGCGGCTTTAGGATTAAAAGATACTTTAACCGGGGATACTCTCTGTGATGAGGATGCTCCGATTATCTTAGAGTCACTGTTCATCCCAGAACCGGTGATTTCTGTGGCAGTTGAACCGAAGACTAAACAAGATATGGAAAAGCTGTCTAAGGCTTTACAATCTTTGTCTGAGGAAGATCCAACCTTCCGAGTCTCTATTGATCCAGAAACCAATCAGACCGTGATTGCTGGGATGGGTGAATTACACCTGGAAATTCTGGTAGACCGAATGTTGCGGGAATTTAAGGTAGAGGCTAATATTGGTGCTCCCCAAGTGGCTTACCGAGAAACCATCCGCAAAGCCACCAACGCTGAAGGAAAATTCATCCGTCAGAGTGGGGGTAAAGGTCAATATGGTCACGTGGTGATCCAACTTGAACCCGGTGAAGCCGGCAGTGGCTTTGAATTTGTCTCTAAAATTGTGGGGGGGACTGTACCGAGAGAATACATTAACCCCGCCGCTGAAGGGATGAAAGAAGCCTGCGAGTCTGGTGTCATTGCCGGATATCCCCTGATTGATGTCAGAGCCACTTTAGTCGATGGCTCATATCATGATGTAGACTCTTCTGAAATGGCTTTCAAAATTGCAGGTTCAATGGCAATTAAAGAGGGGGTAAATCAAGCCTCTCCGGTATTGCTCGAACCGACAATGAAAGTCGAAGTTGAAGTTCCGGAAGAGTTTCTGGGTAATGTGATCGGCGACCTCAATTCCCGTCGGGGTCAAATTGAAGGTCAAGAAAGCGATCAAGCTCAAGGCTTAGCTAAAGTCATCGCCAGAGTTCCTTTGGCAGAGATGTTTGGCTATGCGACTGATATTCGCTCTAAAACTCAAGGGCGAGGTATCTTTTCCATGGAATTCAACAGTTATGAGGAGGTTCCTCGTAGTGTGGCTGAGACCATTATTGCTAGAAGTCAAGGCCGCTCATGGTAAAAAACTAGAGACTTAGAGGGTAAAGGAAAGTAAAATACAATCACAGCTTTTGGTGATCTCTCGGTTTCTCTAGAATCCACTGATGATTCCAAATCGAACACTCATTATTCAATATCTAACATCCAGAATCAAGTAGAATATGGCACGCGCAAAATTTGAACGGAACAAACCTCACGTTAATATCGGTACAATCGGTCACGTTGACCACGGCAAAACCACTCTGACGGCTGCCATTACCCTGACTTTAGCAGCTAGTGGTAAGGCAAAGGCTCGCAATTACGCAGATATTGACGCAGCGCCTGAAGAAAAAGCTCGGGGGATTACAATCAACACCGCTCACGTCGAGTATGAGACTGAGCAGCGTCACTATGCTCACGTAGATTGCCCTGGACACGCCGATTATGTGAAAAACATGATCACAGGAGCGGCTCAAATGGATGGGGGTATCCTGGTGGTTTCTGCTGCTGATGGCCCCATGCCTCAAACTCGGGAACATATCCTTCTTGCCAAGCAGGTTGGGGTTCCTAGCTTGGTCGTGTTTTTGAACAAGAAAGACCAAGTCGACGACGAAGAATTATTAGAGCTGGTTGAACTAGAAGTCCGGGAACTGTTAAGTGAGTATGACTTCCCAGGAGATGATATTCCCATTGTGGCTGGTTCTGCACTGATGGCTGTTGAAAAAATGACCAGCAACCCTCAGACCCAAAAGGGTGAAGATGAGTGGGTTGATAGAATCCATGAACTGATGGAGAATGTCGATTCTTATATTCCTACTCCAGAACGGGATGTAGATAAGCCTTTCCTAATGGCGGTTGAAGACGTTTTCTCCATTACCGGTCGGGGAACGGTTGCCACGGGCCGGATTGAACGGGGTAAAGTCAAAGTCGGTGAAAGTGTTGATATCGTTGGCATCCAAGACACCAAAACATTTGCTGTAACTGGGGTAGAAATGTTCCAGAAGATGCTAGATGAAGGACAAGCTGGGGATAATGTCGGTCTACTTCTGCGGGGGGCTAAGAAAGAAGATATTGAGCGGGGAATGGTAATTGCTAAACCCAGTTCAATTACCCCTCACACTGAATTTGAAGGTGAAGTTTATATCCTCAAAAAAGAAGAAGGGGGCCGTCACACTCCTTTCTTTGGAGGATATCGTCCCCAATTTTATGTGCGGACAACAGATGTAACCGGAACCATTGAAAGCTACACCGCTGATGATGGTAGCAGCGTAGAAATGGTCATGCCCGGTGACCGTATTAAGATGACGGTGAGTCTGGTAAAATCTATTGCGATTGAGCAAGGAATGCGCTTTGCGATTCGTGAAGGTGGCCGTACTATTGGTGCGGGTGTTGTTTCTAAGATTGTGAAGTAGGACAACAACAACGTTCTCGTTGAGACCCACTCATTTATAACCGAGGGACAAGGGTAGAACATGAGTCACGTTCTCATATTTTCTACCCTGTTCCTTTGTGAATTCTTCCGTGATCACGGGTGAGTTTCACCTGCAACGCTCGTTGTAATTGTTACAAGACTTACCCCTGATTACAGCGTAATTCTGAACCTAGAAAATTAAAGTATTAATCTCCCATGGCAACCATTCAACAGCAAAAAATCCGCATTCGTCTCAAGGCATTTGACCGCCGTTTACTCGATACTTCCTGCGAAAAAATTGTCGATACGGCTAACCGTACCGGAGCCACCGCTATCGGCCCAATTCCGTTACCGACAAAACGACGTATCTATTGTGTATTGCGTTCTCCCCACGTCGATAAAGATTCTCGCGAACATTTTGAAACCCGGACGCATCGCCGCATTATTGATATCTATCAACCCTCTTCTAAGACCATTGATGCATTGATGAAATTAGATCTTCCGGCTGGGGTAGATATTGAAGTCAAACTCTAATTCGTCGGCTACACAACAGTCACAGGCAACTTGTCTAAAATAATGCAAGGCAGTGACAATGATTGCCTGTTGCTGGATAATGATTTCCTCACGGATTAATACAAAACACAGATCAAGAAATCCGCTAAAGTAAAGGAAGAAGCGCATACCTTACAAAGGGACAATGTCATCATCTTCCTCTATTGCAGTTCGAGAACTTCCCCTGTTTCCACTCCCAGAAGTGGTTTTATTTCCTGGCCGACCTCTTCCGTTGCATATTTTTGAGTTTCGTTATCGGATCATGATGAATACCATCCTCGAAAGCGATCGCCGCTTTGGTGTATTGATGGTAGATCCCAATCAAGGTAAGGTGGCTTCCGTCGGTTGCTGTGCTGAGATTGTTCAGTATAAACGATTGTCAGATGATTGTCTGGATGTTCTGACTCTCGGCCAGCAACGCTTCCGTGTTTTAGAAGCAGTGCGAGAAAAACCTTACCTGGTTGGATTGGTAGAATGGATTGAGGATGTTCCCTCAACCCAAGATTTAAAACCTTTGGCTTCTAATGTTGAGCATTTATTGCGGGATGTGGTGCGTTTATCCAGTAAATTAATGGATCAACAGATTGAACTACCCGAGGATATTCCGAGCTCACCAACAGAACTGTCGTACTGGGTTGCGAGTAATCTTTACGGTGTCGCATCCGAGCAACAAAGCTTACTAGAGTTACAGGATACAGCCGTTCGTTTAGAAAGAGAGGCTGAAATTTTAACATCGACTCGAAACCATTTAGCGGCTCGAACGGTGTTGAAAGATACTCTAAATTCTCCTTAAAATGAATTGTTAAGCTGTGGGGAGACGTTCTAACAAAACGTCTCTACATTGAAAATTTTAAGAAGAGATAATATCATAACTACCAAAAACTTTGATGGTTTCAGTATGAGATTTCAATTCTACTAGGGCAGATTGAACAAAGGGATCAGTTGTATTCGCTTCAATATCGACAAAAAATACATAATCTCCTAAAGAACGTTTTGTTGGCCGTGATTCAATCCGACTTAAATTAATATTTCGAGTGGCAAAAATCTGTAAGGGTTTGACTAAAGTACCCGGAATATTTGCAGGTACACTAAAACCTAAAGAAGTGTGATTTCCTCCAGGCGAAGGACGCAAACTGACCACCCAAAATCGAGTACAATTTTCAGGATAATCACTAATTTTGTCGGCTAAGACCGGAAGTTGATATAGCTTGGCAGCGCGTTCTGAAGAAATTGCCCCGGCTGTGGTTTCTGTGGCTAAATGTTGTAATGCTTCTGTTGTGGAATTGGTCGGAATTAATTGAATGTTACTGAGATGATGTTCTAGCCATTGCTGACATTGGGCTAAGGCTTGGGGATGAGAATAAACGGTTTTAATCTGTGTAAGCTGTTTTGCTGGGGAGATAAAAACATGGGCAATGGGTAATACTAAAGCCTGTTGAATTTGTAGCCGCGCCAGTTGCCACAATACGTCTAAGGTGATGGTCACGCTCCCTTGAATTGAATTTTCTACTGGAACCACACCAATGTCAACCTCACCTTGAGCAACGGCTTGTAAAGTTTGGAAAATACTGGGATAAGGACAGAGTTGAATTTGATCATTTTGAGGATAACTTTGCTGAGCATAAGTTTCGGCTGCTGCCTCAGAATAAGTACCAGCCGGCCCTAAATAGGCAATTGTTGGGGATTGAAGTAAAGGCATATTCAATGATTTAGGATCTTTTCCAGATAATTTGAGTTTGGGGCGATAGTTGGAAGACTCGGTTGAAGCTGAATCGGTGATTAGATGCGTTCTGCCTGAGTTGAGTAACGAGTTACTGACGTTTGAAAGATGATCTTACTAACAATCTTATCCTGAGGATAGAGGTAATACGTGTAAGCACAAGCTAATACGCTTGATTGGGTTAAGACTTTGGTCTTTCACTTGAGAGAATATTAAGTAATCATTCATTTAGACATAAATCTTTACATCTCTTCAATCAAGATTACCCGTATGATTAAAAGTTAAGTTAAGTTGATTTTTTATCCGAGGTTATCCCCCATTTGATCCCGATCACGGCGATCAAAGTTAATTTTTATTAAGATCAGTATAAAATAATAAATTATAGATTAATGCAAGTTCGATTTTTAGCCTCTCAATCTGTTAAACTAGCCGTCCCTCAGCAACAGATTCCGATTCAGCACTATCTTCGTCAACCCAAGCGGTTAGTGACTGCTTTAGTTGATGCGACTCGTTTAGACCAATTGAGTCAGGACTGCTTTCGTTTAAAAATGCGTCCGCTTTCGTTTATGATGCTGACAATTCAGCCTACGGTTGATTTACGAGTTTGGACGCTTTCAGATGGTACATTGAGGCTAAAATCTGTAGGATGCGAAATTCGAGGCGTAGAATACATTAACGAACGGTTTGCTTTAAATTTATTTGGACGTTTATCTCCTTGTGAAATTGAAGGAGTTCCTCATCTCAAAGGAATAGCAGATTTAGAAGTTCAAGTTGAACTCCCACCCCCTTTACAACTCACTCCTAGACCAATTTTAGAGACCACTGGGAATGGACTGTTAAAAAGTGTTTTGGTCACCGTTAAACAACGATTAATGCATAATTTATTAGTGGATTATCGTCGCTGGGCGGCAGAACAAACAGAAGTTATTTCAACACATTCAGAAACAGCTTTACCGGAATCAATTTAAATAAATATCTTCTATTTTTAATAGCAAGATAAATTCAATATAAATCCGGGTAAAATAGTTTCGCCTGATAATTCTGTGGGTAAATTTCTAATTTCTACCTCAGTTTTGGGACGATAAATTTCAACTTGTTGCTGTTGAGGATTGACTAGCCACGCCAATTTCACGCCCACTGAAATATATTCTTCCATTTTAGATTGCAAGCTTTTGAGACGGTCTGTAGAGGAACGTAATTCAATCACGAAATCGGGTACAATTGGAGAAAATTTACGTCTTTCTTCTGTCGTTAAAGCTTCCCAACGTTCTCGCTGAATCCAAGCCGCATCTGGTGAACGATTTGCGCCATTCGGTAACTTAAAAATTGTAGAAGAGCTAAATACATAGCCTAAATTTGTTTGACGATTCCATATCCCTAAATCAACCATTAAATTAGCTTCTCGGTTTCCACTTTCTCCTCCCACAGGTGGCATAATAATTAAATCTCCTTGAGCGCTTCGTTCAAATTGCAAACTTTCGTTATTTTGGCAAAGTTGATAAAACTGCTCATCTGTAAGCTGAACAGCATCTAATTTCAAAGTTAAATTACTATTCATATCAATATTATTCTCCTATTTCAACTCTTTTAATCTGTCTTATCATTTTAAAACTTGACAAGGACGAAATGATAATCGATGTTGAGGGGATGCACCATAAACCTGTAAAGCATCTCGGTGTTTCTTCGTTCCATACCCCTTATTCTGAATTAAGTCATATTCTGGATATTTCCGCGCTAAACGAATAATCAGTTGATCTCGCCATACTTTAGCAATAATACTAGCTGAGGCGATCGCAATAGAAGTTTGATCGCCTTTTACAATGGTTTGCTGCTGAATGAATAGATTCGGAATGCTTTGATTGCCATCAATTAAACAAAGTTGCGGCTGAGGATTTAATCGTAAAATTGAGCGTCTCATCGCCAACAGTGTGGCTTGTAAAATATTAAGTCGATCAATTTCTCGGACTGATGCTAAACCCACCTGACAATCAACTGCCATTGTCTGAATTTGCTGAGAGAGATCGATCCGTTTTTTGGGACTGAGGCGCTTACTATCCGTCACACCCAACTGTTTGAGGGCAGTAACTGCGGTTTGAGGTAAAATCACAGCCGCAGCTACCACAGGGCCAAATAATGCTCCCCGTCCCACTTCATCCACACCCGCAACTGGCAGAGTTTCTGACACTGGAATGATTATTCCGAAACAGCAGAAGAACGACGGCGGCGACGACGAATAATAGGAGTCTGTTCTTCATCAGAATCTGACCCATCAGCATCTGACCCATCTAATGTAGATTCGTCCATATCCATCTCCTCTTCTGCGACACTTTCTTCTAACTCATCGACAATATTTTCAGAATCATCTGTCTCTTCAGCCACTGTATCGGACTGTTGATTGAGATCTAAAATGGGTAGTTGAGGTTTGCTCTCCGATGGAGCCGCATCAATAACATGAACTGGTTCTGATGGAACTGATTCTGATTCTGTTTCTGTTTCTGTTTCGACTGGCGTTGGGGAAACCGTTGGCTTTTCCGGCTCTTCATTATCCATTAATGCGTCTAAGGCTATCGGCTCAGCGCCGGGAAGGCGAACCGTAACAATTGCATTTCTGGGGTTTTTAGCGGTTTCACTAGAAACCAACAGTGGAGAAATTCCCATCAGCGCATACATTTCTTGTTCGTCGCTGGTCATTTCTACAGAGATCACTTCGGGTGGTTCTGCGGGTGGTTTAATCAACTCAGCTTTGTTAGAGCGATTACGTTCTGGCATTCCGGGCCGTCGCTCACTCACTTCTGTGATATTGCTTTCTGAGCGAGTATCCCCATAATTATTCGGTATCACCCTGATCTCATTGCGGCGTTCGTCATCTTCGCGAACCATCGGTTCAATATCCCCTAAACGGCGACGACGACGGCGACGAGGATTATTGTTATTGTTTGCACTAATATCTTGATAACTGGGGTGATTGAGTAAATCAAGATCTTGTAAATTGCTGGAAGCATCCAACTCAACTACAGTCGGCTCTTCACGGGGTGTGGTATCGATTGTAATGGGTTTAGCGCGTTCTGGAGTCTCATTCACCCCAATGGGTAATCCCGCTTTTCCGGGTAACATAATTCGGTCAGGAGTATCGACTACATCCTCTTCAGGCGCATCGGGTAAATGTACCAAATGTCCTAAGCCACCACAGTTCGCACAGGTACGGCCAAATAATTCATAGATATTTTGTCCTTGGCGCTTACGAGTCAGTTCAACTAAGCCAAGTTCTGAGAGTTGAGCAATTTGAGGGCGAGCTTTATCGGCCTTGAGAACTTTGTTAAAGTGTTCCAAAAGCTGCAATTGATCTCGCCGAGAATCCATATCGATAAAGTCTACAATAATCACCCCAGCGATATTGCGTAAGCGTAACTGACGGGCGATTTCCGTTGCGGCTTCGCAGTTTGTCCACAATACGGTTTCTCGTGCCGTTGCTGAACGAGTAAAAGAGCCTGAGTTAACATCAATGACGCTTAAAGCTTCGGTGGGTTCGATAATGATATAACCCCCCGACGGTAAATCTACCCGAGGACGCATTGCTTCTCGAATCGCAGCATTCACCCGAAAATATTCTAAAACAGGAGTTCGTTCTCGGTGATGGTCAATTAACACACCCTGAGGAGATTTCCCGACACTCCAATTAATTAAGTGTTGCTTAACCCGTTTAATGCCGTGACTCGAATCAAGGACAATTCGATTGACTTCAGTGCTGTACATATCCCGCAACACCCGCTGAATGAAATCATCATCTCGATTGAGTAGTGCCGGGGGACGAGTAGAACTAGCTTCTTGTTGAACCAGTTCCCATTGCTTTTGGAGATTTTCTAAATCTTCTAAAATCGCCTCTTCTGCCATGCCATCGGCTTCTGTGCGAACCAGTAATCCCATGCCTGAGGGTTTAATCAAAATGGCCAAGGCTCGGAGGCGATTGCGCTCATTTTCCGAACGAATACGGCGAGATAAATTAACGCCTCGGCCGTAAGGCATCAGTACTAAATAACGACCCGGTAGAGTAATATTACCCGTCAGGCGGGGGCCTTTGGTTCCTGTGGGTTCTTTCATCACCTGCACCAGGACTTTTTGCTGAGGTGCGAGTAATTCTGTAATGGAACTAGAGGATTTTCTTAGACGCAATGGCCCGAGATCGGAAACATGGATAAACCCATTGCGTTCGGCATCTCCGATATTAACAAATGCCGCATCAATTCCGGGGAGAACGTTTTCAACCACCCCTAAATAAATATCACTGACCTGATGGCTCCCTGTGGCCACCACTAATTCTTGAATTTGATCTTCGGAAAAAACAGCGGCAATCCGGTGCTGTTCGGCAATAATAATTTGTTTTGACATTTAATTTCCTCAAAAACTTTCAACATTAAAGGCAGCTACGTTGCGTGTACCTCTCTTGTTGATTTTGATGGGTTGTACATTAACGCAGTTTTCTTTTTTAAAGGATGCAATCGAACTTTTTGAACAATCAATACTGGATTAATTTAGATGACTTTAAATTATAATCCAGCGCTTTAGAAGAACCATCAACAATTGAGGTTGCTTGTGGAAAAATGAATGAACTCATGAAAATTAAATGAATTCGAGAGTAATACTCTAATGAACTAAGATCAAGTAGATCTGATTGATTGAGATACAGTAGAGACATCGATTGCGCGATCACGTTCGAGTTGGGTTTAATATTTTTGCTGAGTATTTTTCATAAGAAAATATCTATAATCTCATAAAAATATAGCTCTATATTAAATCGGGGTTCGTGATCGACCGTTTGCAAGATGCTCCTCAATCTATAGATTCTACAGAATTAGTCCTGAGTCACGCGACGAGACTTCCAATCAATAAATCGCTCGGGTTACCGCAGTTAACCTCGCCATGAATTAGAGCAGATGAACTCATGCAATTCACTTTAACATCAAATGATTATTCCTCAACTCGTCAAGTTTAGTAGAATATTGCCGCCTCTTGACTGCCCTCGTCCGACATTTATGACTACAATCACCATCATAGTTCAATTATTTTATAGCCTAGAGACTCATCCTAAAAATTAGGAGCAACGTAGTTATTCTACTGCTGTCTACTATGCTAAGTAAAACCTGAGTGATCGATGGCAGAGACTGCTGATAATTGAACGAGGACTAGCGTTGAGTTGGGAATATTCTCTTTATCCTCAATGGGTATGCTTCTTCTACCGATGAAATCTTCTCTTTAAGGAGTGACCTCAATTCATGGGAGGAGATAGTCCACAGACAAATCCTTTTCCCCGGGGTTTAATCAATCTCGATGACGGATAATTGTTTTCACCTTCACCTAATTTGAAGAGTCCTCCTAGAAATTGCCACCCATCACTCATCTAAACTTTAGGAAAGCAACAGCGGTAGAATAATTATCTCTCACCGATACTCTTTAATAAAATTTCTCTATGCTCTTCACAACATGACTTAAGACTCGTGTCCGATTAGCTATGTAGAGCCAATAGTAGAATTGCGACCGAGATGAGGGCAGCGACAACTAACAGAAAGCCTGTTAATCAGCTTTTCACAGGATTAGACCCACCATGGGCTGAGCGTTGCTGAGTATTGACGACTAGCTGGCTTGACAAGAGTAACCTTAGTGCTAGCCACTATAGCGACAGTTTCGCTAATCTTTATATAATACAATAACCGCGTTGTCGCGGTCAACGCAGACACCGGAGTTTAACTCCGATGTACCGTTGACTCTTCAATTGAGACAAACAACACTTCTCAATCATTGTTTCAGATTTAATGGGCATGATTGTAGGGGAGGGGTCTGCGTCCAATGGCTGATTTGAGGGTAAAGACTGGTTACGGTGTTCCCTTTCAAGGTAGAATGTCACTAAATTTTGACTTGATCTGAATGGATCTTGAGTATTAGCCTCAATTAAAAAATAAAGATGAAACATTATTTCTCACGTTTGTTAGCGTTAGTATTGGTTGTTGGGATTACGTTAGTGGGTTGCGGTAGTTCCCCAGCGGGTCTCACGGGGAATTATCAACAAGATACGATATCTGTGGTCAATAGCCTGAGAAGCGCGATAGAATTACCTGAAGATGCTCCAGAGAAGCCAGCAGCACAAGCAGAAGCGCGTCAACTGATTAATGAATTTGCCTCTCGATACCGCCGGGATAGTGCTGTTTCTAATTCACAATCTTTTACCACAATGAGAACGGCATTAAATGCTTTAGCTGGACATTATAGTTCTTATCCGAATCGTCCTGTCCCGGAAAAGTTGAAAAAGCGGCTTGAACAAGAATTTCGCCAAGTAGAAATTGCTATTAAACGCGGCGCTTAAATATAGTTTGCTCATCGAAAATTAATCGATAGATGAATAACAAACTGATAATGCCCCCGGTATAGCTAAACTAACTGGGGGTTTTTCGATTGATATAAAGTTTTATGAGTTTTTCATCATCACTTTATCTTGGCCAGACTTGGATGGCAATATTAGCCAGATATTCGGCTCTTTTTTGAATACTTTCTTCATTCCATGTTTCTATATCCAGAAAATATTTATTCAAAGAAACATTACTCTTTTTTAGATCAACTAACTTTTTCTCAAAAGATTTATTAGATAACTCAGAGTTGTACCCTGTTAATGTTAGGTTTCCTAAAGTATGGAGCCATTTTTTATGTAAAGTACTAGATCCTTTGCCTAAACTCTCTTTCCATTCTTTAGGTAGCGTTTGCGGCATAATATGTTCAATCGTTAGATTATCAGGATTTACTTTTTCTTTACTTAAAGTATCCTCTAAGCTTTCTAAAATTAACTTAACTCGGTCAATGTAACTCTTGCTATAAATTGTTTTAGTTATAATTCCTTTACGAAAAGATTCATCATCTGGCCACACTTTTGTTCCTTCATACTCTGTTAAAACTGTATGTAACCCATCTAATATGCTACTTGAATTTTTTGCTTTTACCTCACTCCATAACTTATTAAATACACCTCCCAGAGATTTAGTAGACTTTCCTGCAAACCAACGACGCACAAAATAAGATTCTAAATAAATTAAAATCTTTTCAAAATCATTTTCAGATAAATCTTCTTTGTCATATTCATGAGAAACATTCAGCAGAAACATTTGACACGCTTTAAAGTCTAATCTGATCAAACGTTTAAAACGATTATTAAACTTGGGAGGACAATCTGGATGTTCAAAGTTAAAGTATTGATAGTATTTAATAAACTGTATTAATTTCTCTAAATTTTCCTGAATATTTCCAGACTTATCAAATCTATCTTTGAGTGTTTTATAAACGGATTTTTCACTCACAGATTCTCCATCTTTTCTAAGATAAAACCACAAAGCATTCGTTATTTGTTCTGAATATTCTTGTTTATTTCCTGAAGTTTCAAACTGCTGTTGTAGAGGTTGCCACTGTTGTTGATAAATTTCTTCTTGTTTATCTTTAGGCAATTGCATAAAAATATAGTTACGCACCAAATCAGCTTGAGTCAGTTCTTGACCTTTATTATTCAAGCTTTCAAATATTAAATAAGGATTATCTTGCTCATCTGAGGTGATATTAACCAGCGTCAAATGTTCTAAACAAATTATTTTAAATTTATTAAAGTCTAAAGTGTCAATATCTTCTATATCAGGCTTATTTAGCTTCTTCTCAAAAAAATTATAAGCCTGATAAATTTTGCTTTCTTTGTTAATATCTTTTATATTTTTAGCTTGAATAATACTTTGATAAGTGTCTCTATCTCCTTGAGTTGGCAAGACTTTGTAAAAATTATCACCTTTTTTAAACTGATTTGTTAAATAAAGCGCATATAATTCTTCTGCTGCTTCTTTATCATTTTTTTTGATACACTTACGCAGGGCTGCTAGTAAAATAGTCAGTGTAGTCAGGCGTTGCTGTCCGTCGATAACAGTAAATGGAGAAATTCCTTCTGCTGTTCCGGGTATTGCTTGTGTTACAATAGGCCCGAGAAAGTAATCTCCTTTTCCTTCGTCTATATAGATACTGATTAAATCATCCCACAAGGCTTCCCAGTTTTGTTTCTCCCAAGAATAAGGTCTTTGAAATAGAGGGATTTGAAACTGTTTGCTTCCTTCTAACAAATTACGAAGACTGGTTTCGTTTGCTTTCATCCGGCTAATAATTTAATTATATTTTTCTTCCTTCTACTGTTATCACATTTATTTTGAGCGACAGTCAAGTGATCTCAGAATCACCTGAAGTATTTGATTAAAATAACGATAATCAGTATCACGCTATTATGTCTCAAATTTTCATATCATTTACTGAGGAAAAATATTTTATAATGAAATAGCTTCATTGGATGTTAAGTAGAGTGGATTCAGTAATTCATTAGTGAAACTGATTATATTTATATCTATTGTTTAGGTTTTTAAAATCAATAGCTGTTACAAAAATTAACTCAAAAGGCTTAATGCAATAAATTCTCAATAAATAGAACGAGTTGACAGGGGTTTGAGAGACTGGTAAAATTTAAAAATCTAAGGCGTTGTTCTATCCTATTGCCATTTTATCTTCTCAAACCCTGATTATTCCTTTGTCTTTAGACTTGACAAAGACTTAAACTCTCCTCTACGACGCACGAGTTTTCGTTACAAACGGTTACATAAAATGGGCGAATTTGACAAAATTATAGTTTTATGCATTACTCCCAAATACGATAACTGATAGCCAACTTCTCAACTCAGCTTTTCACAACTTAGTTATCCAAAAACCCGTAACAATCTAAAATCGTTGTCGAACCTTACTCACCAATAAATTAACTTCCGGTAACCGCATCGGTAAAATACAGATTGCAAAAACAATTAATCCAGCAATTCCTGCTAATCCTAATTCTAATAATAGTTTAAAAAATCCATCCGTTCCGAATATCTTTTCAAGTCCGTATAAACTGCCCCAACCTGCTAAACCAGCCACAAAACTAGAAGATATTAATCCAAAAAAGGGTAAACTCCATTCTCGTAATGGTAAACCATTTAATTTTTTATCCAATAGCCACAATAACATAATCATCGAGATAAAATTTACCCCAACCGTTGCTAAGACTAAACCTGGTGCGCCGTATAATTGAACTAAAATAAAGTCTAAAATAGCATTGAGAAAAATATTAAAAATACTAACGCGAAACGGAGTATTTCCATCTCCTAAACCATAAAATACTCTGACTAATACATCGCGCCCGAGATAAACAAACATTCCTACTGCATACGCCATTAACACCGCTGCAACAAACCGAGATGCACTTAAATCAAAGGCAAACCGTTCATAAACTATTCTGACAATGGGTAATGCTAACGCCACCATTAACGCGCCTAACGGTAGCATAGTAATGCCTGTTAATATCAAAGCTTGACGAATTCGATCTTTTAATTCTGGCCAGTCTTGGGGATCTTTTAACCGGGAAAATAAAGGTAAAAACGGCACTAAAATCATATTAGAAATAATGCCGAGTGGGGTTTGTACCAATAAACCGGAATAAGCCATCGCAGATGCTGCTTGGGGAATATATGACGCAAAAAATAAGTCGGTATAAACGTTAATTTGCAACATTCCTGATGAAAAGGTAGCGGGTAACATCACCTTCATCACATCCCTTAAACCCGGTTGTTTGAGGTTAAACCGCAGGCGTAATTTACCAAGTTGAGATTTCCATAATGCCGGAAGTTGAATAAACCATTGTAAAAAGGCTCCCGCTAACGTCCCCCAGGCTAATACTAATCCTCCTAATAAAGCATAGCTAGGATCGGTAATATTTCCTCCTAAATAAACCGCTAAAATTCCTAATCCAGCCAATAACGTAATACTTGAAAATAACGGACTAATAGAAGGTAACCAATACATATCTGCTGCATTTAATGTACCAAAACCAATCCCAATTAACCCCGCCAATAATGCCATCGGAGCCATAATTCGCAGTTGTTGAACCGCAATAGTACGAATTTCTAAACCTTCTGGCGTTTGAGTTAAACCGGGTGCGACTAAATCAATTAAAGGGTTAGCAAAAATAATTAGAAAAATCGTCACGAAGAGTAAAACCGTTCCCACTAAAGTCGTAATTGTTTCAACTAATGGTGCGGCTTCGTTGCGATCGCGTTTGGCTAAGGCACTGACCATGGCACTATGAAACGGGCCGTTAATACCACCTAATAATATTAGTAAAAACCCTGGAATAACGTAAGCATAATTATAAGCATCAATGGCGGCCCCTACCCCAAAGGCTGCGGCCATCGCCTGTTGCCGGACGAGTCCAAAGACTTTACTAATGAGGGTGGCAGCGGCAACAATTCCAGCAATTCCAGCCAAAGATCGAGATGGTTTTGGTGAGTCAGACACAAAGTGTTCAGGATATTAATGCAATCTTAGTTTAGTGGGTCATTGGTTATTTGTCATGAGTAGGGAATAGGGAATAGGGAATAGGGAATAGGGAATAGGGAATAGGGAACAGTGGTATGTGAAACACAATCCCTTTTTCCTTTAACACTTAAGCTTTACCCTTAACGAAGGACGAACAACTCACAACCAATGACAAAGCAAATCTACCAATATCCTCCCCTAACCCCAGGAATATTATTAAAACGTTACAAACGCTTTCTGGCGGATATTCAATTGGACAGTGGGGAAGTGATTACCGCCCATTGTCCGAATACAGGGCCAATGACAGGAGTGTGTGCGCCGGGAAGTCCTGTATTTGTGTCTGAAAGTTCTAATCCGAAACGTAAACTCCCTTACACTTGGGAATTAATTCAGGTTAATGATCTTAAACCGACTTGGGTTGGCATCAACACAGCTTTGCCCAATCGTATTATTAAATTGGCACTTCAACAACGCTTATTTCCTGAATTTGCAGATTACCCAGAAATTTTATCTGAAGTCCCTTACGGCGAGCAAGGTAAAAGCCGAATAGATTTTCTCCTACAGAAAAATAATCATCAAATTTATTTAGAAGTTAAAAATACAACTCTATCTGATGGAGAAATTGCTTTGTTTCCCGATACCGTAACGACACGGGGACAGAAACATTTACGTGAGCTAATTCAAGTCAAACAAGCCGGAGCCAGAGCTGTAATGCTTTATTTTATCAATCGTAACGACTGCACTAAATTTGCGCCTGGAGATCAAACAGATCCAAAATACGGTGAACTTCTTCGAGTAGCCGTTCAGGCTGGTGTTGAGGTAATCGCTTGTCGATTTGATGTTAAACCGACAGGAATTGCTTATCTTGGACTGGCAGATTTAGATTTTTAAAAAAATATATCCAAAATTTAGATAAGAAAATCAGGGAAACTTTAGAGTAAAATTTCCCTGAATAGTCCAACACAAAGCTTGGATTGAGTAGTAGATGCCCCCAACAGAACGCCTAGTCAAGTTAGCTGATATGCTAGTCAGAAAGAAGCATCTCATTGAAATCAATAATATCACCTGTTATTTCAAAAAATATAGCGGATTATGTAAAACTTCCGGCTATTTAATGTAAAGCTTCTGTAAAGATTAGAAATAGTATAACTGCTGCTTTAATGAGGGGTTACACCCTTCACTCATGGAATCAGGCTGGTATTTACATTAAACATTTTATAAGTTTGTATGAGTTTGAAATAGCGATATAACTCATCGGATAACTTTAGAAAATAGTATTCGTTATCCATCATTGAACTCATAGCGAGTTGATCAGGAACGTCCGATAGAAGGAATTATATCCGGAGAACACACATCCTTAGTCCGAGGAGACAAGACAACGAAGAATAAAGTCAATACTATAAATATGGAGAGGTCAGAAACAATTTAAACCTCGTCGTTCTCAGAGGAATTACATTTCATTAAACAGAAATGATATAGTCTGATAAAATTAGGTGAGGAGATCATCAATATCTTTCACCCCCAATAGGCTACAGTGTGTGAGATTAGTCAGGGTTATTTGTTCCCCAGTCCCTAAAGCTTCAGACAAAGATGCCTATCAATAACCTATCGCTGAAAATATAGCAATTCACTTTATCTTTCCCATTGCTTTTGGGAAAAATTGTTAAAATATGTCATTCTCAATGTATCTTGACCCAACTTTATTTAACATTAGCTAGGATTAGGGTAATGTGCCATCAAGACTCTGGCAAAGTCAAAGCGACTGACAACAGCCCCTGAGAAAGTCTATCCTAGAAAGTAGCAGCAAGAAGCAGACTATTTGTATCTCCTTCACTTCGATTTAAGCTAGTGCTGTAGCGATCTCAATCAAAAATCATCCCTCTTGTAGCGTTTGGATAGACTTGCCACCCTCGAATGTCAGATATCCTGTTAGAATTGACCATCATTTATCCGTAGAAAACTGAATTATTACACTCCATGGAAGATCTGGTTTTAGAAGTTAATAACCTCCAAGTTCTATTTAAAACTGATGAAAAAACTATTCAAGCTGTTAATGGAATTTCGTTTCAAGTTCAATCTGGACAAGTGTTAGGAATTGTTGGAGAATCAGGTTCTGGAAAATCAGTTACCTCTTTAGCGATTATGGGATTACTTCCCCCCAGTACTGCTGAAATTAACGGGGAAATCCGGTTTCGTTTCCATTCCACGACTGCCTCCGGGGACTTCGTTAACTTGCTGAAGCTGACTGACTCAGAGAAGCAAGCCTACCGAGGGGGAGAAATTGCAATGATTTTTCAAGAACCGATGAGTTCTCTCAACCCCGTTTATACCATCGGATTTCAACTGGTAGAAGCCATTCAGCAGCATGAAGAAATCAGCGCTAAACAGGCGATGTGGAAAGCAGCCTCGTTATTGCAAGAAGTCAAATTATTACCCAGCGATGAAATATTACTCGAACAAGTCAAAACTGAACTGCCCCCCGACTCCAAGCCAGAGAAGCAAAGGGATTTGATGAGTTATGTCAACGATAAAAAACGGGCAATATTGAACCGCTATCCCCACGAATTATCCGGCGGACAATTGCAACGGGTGATGATTGCCATGGCAATTTCTTGTAACCCCACCTTATTAATTGCCGACGAACCTACAACAGCTTTAGATGTTACCGTACAAGCCACGATTTTAGAACTGTTGCGGGAGTTATGTCGGCGGCGGGGAATGTCAATGATTTTTATTACCCACGATTTAGGAGTGATTGCAGAAGTTGCTGATACTGTGGCTGTGATGTATCGGGGTGATATTGTTGAATATGGTGCTTTGCGGCAAGTGTTTCTCAATCCTCAAAGTCCTTATACTAAGGGTTTATTGGCTTGTCGTCCGAGTCCAGATGCGGAAATGCAACTGTTACCCACTGTTTCTGACTATATGGAAGTGGTGACTACAGCCACAGGTGAAGTCGAAATTCGCGAAAAATCACCCCAACAGAGAGAAGAAAATCTCAACCCTACGCCTCCTCGAAGGCATACAGATGTTACGGCTTCAACCTCAAGCTTATTAAAAATAGAACAGTTAAAAGTCGGGTACAAAATTCCGGGTGTTTTTGGTGAAACCCAACGTATTTTTATGGCAGTTGATGATATTTCTTTTGAAGTACAACAAGGAGAAACCTTAGGATTAGTGGGAGAATCCGGCTGTGGTAAAAGTACCCTCTCACGGGCATTATTGCAACTAATTAGACCCCTGAGTGGCCATGTGATTTTTGATGGAGAAAATATTACTGCACCTTCTCAACAGGGTTCTATTTTAAACTGGATGAAGAACTATCAAAAACAAAAAGAATATCAACAGAAATTACGCTGGTTACGGCGGGATATGCAGATTATCTTTCAAGATCCGTTTAGTTCTCTCGATCCCCGTATTAGTATTGGCGATGCCATCATTGAACCCATGTTAATTCATCGTGTGGGGGCTAATTCAAAAGAACGACGCGATCGCGCTGCCTATTTATTAGAAAGAGTTGAACTCAATCCAGATTTAATGCGACGTTATCCCCATGAATTTTCTGGCGGACAACGGCAACGGGTTTGTATTGCCCGCGCTTTAGCTTTGAATCCTAAGTTTGTAATTTGTGATGAATCTGTCTCTGCTTTAGATGTTTCTGTCCAAGCCCAAGTTTTAAACTTATTAAAAGAATTACAAGCAGAATTTGGCTTAACTTATATTTTCATTTCCCATGATTTAAGCGTGGTTAAATTTATGAGCGATCGGATTATGGTAATGAACAAAGGTAAAATTGAAGAAATTGGTGCAGCCGATGAAGTTTATCATCATCCTCAAACAGATTATACCCGACAATTAATTGCATCAATTCCAAAAGGAGATTTACAAGAAATTGAGGATTAACTGTTAAGATTATTATCAGGGTTGAGCCTGTTAATTGTAAATTCAGAAAATTCAATCTACTTCTTTGCTGAAAGGCTACGCCTACGGCTAAATTACAATGTCCTAACTGTGGCACGTAGCGCTATAAAAAGAGAAAAAAGAGACGCTTAAAATAAACGTCTCTATCACATAAAGGCAGTAGTTTCAGATGAACTAAATCTTACTTCACAGTTGCTTTTGCACCAGCTTCTTCGAGCTGTTTCTTAGTCTCTTCAGCCGCATCTTTAGCAATCCCTTCTTTGAGGGATTTAGGCGCACTTTCTACCAAATCTTTGGCTTCTTTCAGACCTAAACCGGTAATAGTACGAACCACTTTGAGGATGGCAATCTTCTTATCAGAGGGGACTTCTTCGAGAATAACATCGAATTCAGTCTTCTCTTCTTCCGGCTCAGCTTCAGCAGCAGCACCGCCACCCATACCCGGAGCCATCATCATCATCCCACCACCAGCGGGAGCAGAAGCATCAACACCGAAAGCTTCTTCGATTTGCTTTACGAGTTCAGAAGCTTCTAATAGGCTCAACTCTTTGAGTTGTTCTAAAATTTGATCCGTCTTCTCAGACATGAGTTATCTCCTAACTTAATAATAAATCGTCAAACAATTGAAAAGGGTAAACTTAAGCGGCTTGAGAATCGTCGTTTTGCCCGTCTGCAACCGCCTGAATGGCCCGACCCAACTTGGAGGGAACTTCTTTGAGTCCCACAGCCAGCTTGGTTGGAACAGCGTTGGTTCCCACAGCCAGTTTGGTGGGAATAGAATTGATCGCCCCAGCAATACGAGCAATCAGTTCTTCCTTCGTTGGCAGTTCTGTAATCGCCTTGACATCATTAATACTCAGGGCGCGTCCTTCCATCACACCACCGCGCATTTCGGTTTTTTTGGTGTCTTTCTGGAAAGATTGATAGGCTTTAATCGCCGCGCCGAGGTCGTCTTTTGCCAGGATAAACGCAGAACTTCCACTCAGGAACTCTTCCATCGGTTTCCAGGTGGTATCGTCTTCAATCGCTTTAGACATCAGCGTATTTTTCGTGATCTTGCAGATACTGCCCGATTCACGCAGACGATTTCTCAACTCTGAGATTTCAGCAACTGACAAGCCAGTATAATCAATGACTAAGGCCAGTTGAGTCTCACTCAGGGATTGTTTGATATCTTCGACAATCTCTTGCTTGTTTGCTAAGGTTCTTCCCATCGGTATTGAACCTCCGTTCTAAACATCGTTTACTTACACACCAATCGCGCCCGAAGCCGTGAATTTCCGGTATCTCAGTAAGCCTGTGAGAGAGTTTTACTGAAATTTTCACTAAAAAAACCTCGGAAAGTTTTCCCAGGTCAAGCACAGTAATAACATTAGGTACAGCTTCATTTCTGAAGAACTGCCTGAATAATATTATATTTAATGGCTTTACCTCGGCAGGGTTTACGCAAATTGCACCTGCTGTCTTGGGTTAGCTGATTTTAATTTGTGTAATTAGAATGAATTAATCTCACAATCGCTTATTATGCTAAATTTTTGCAATACTGTCAACCCCTTTGATTCAGTTAATCAGATTATCGAGTCTATTTGAGATAATTTTTACGATTCCTCTGCTTAGGATAACAGCAAAAAAGTAATCTCTTGATGAGTTTGAGTCTTAAGTTTTGGGTATTCTAACGATAATCTGCTAGAGAATTGCTAAAAATGAATCTCTCCAAAATTATTAATCTTGCCCATCATGTGGTTAACGGTAACGAAGAAGTAGAAGTTATCACTCAGCCGCCTTCTGCGGAAACACTCGAAGTGATAGAGATGTTACGAAGTATACCGGGAATGATGGTAGCCGATAAAAAAGACTTTAAGTCAGCGATGCCCTATTTTCGTTTAAAAGATGGAACTATTGTCAAGTTATACGAAAATAAATTGAATGTTTTGCATATTTTTTTAGCCGATAAAACCGGGGAAAAATTTATTTACGGCGGTTATACCTTGCTGGGGAAAAAAAAACTTGAATCTGTGATTCAGGAAATTCTGCAACAGTATGGGGAAGCGGAAAAGAATAAAGGATTTAGATGGCGATAGATTAGTTTGAGTTTGATTTTATCCGATAGCGATCGCCAAAACCCAACTTCCATCACTTTTTACGGGTAGCGATCGCCACAACCCAACTTCCATCACTTCTTCTGATCAGAAGTAAAAAATTTGATGAAATATTTAGCAATTATCAACAAGCATCGCGATTTGTTTTTTAGTTAACATTTTGATGACTTTTAATTGCAACTATTATTGTTATTTTCAGCAATATTTTAGATTGATTAATTCCTTTCTGGTTTAACCCAACACGCTACATTATGTTGAGGTTCAACGCTTTCTAAAATGGGATCTTCTTCAAGACAATGATCAATTGCAAAAGCACAACGGGGTGCAAACGGACAGCCTTTTGGATAGTTAATTAAATCAGGCGGAACTCCTTCAATGGCTTGTAGTTTTGGAGCGCGATCGCCATCTAAACGAGGTAAACTATTTAACAATCCAATCGTATAAGGATGACGGGGATTTTGATAAAGTTGATTAACGGTTGCTTGTTCCACAATTTGACCCCCATACATCACTAAAATTCGATCTGCTAATCTGGCGAGCAATGCTAAATCATGGGTAATCCAAATAATAGACATTCCCATTTCTTTGCGTAGTTTTTTAATCAATTCAACCACTTGTGCTTGAATCGTAACATCTAATGCGGTAGTGGGTTCATCTGCGATTAATAACTTCGGTTGACAAGCCAATCCCATGGCAATCATTACCCGTTGACGCATTCCCCCCGAAAATTGATGGGGATACTGATTAATTCGGCGTTTAGCATCAGGAATTCCGACCTGTTGTAGCAGTTCAATTGCTCGTAATTTTGCTTGTTTTTTCGTTAACCCGAGATGAAGCTGAATCGATTCTGTAATTTGTTTACCAATAGTTAAAACAGGATTGAGAGAAGTCATTGGATCTTGAAAAATCATTGAGATTTGATGACCTCGAATCCGGCGCAAGGCTTTTTCATTCATCTTTAATAAATCCATTCCTTCAAATAAAATCTCACCATTTGTAATTTTTCCAGGTGGATCAGGAATTAATCGTAAAATTGATAAAACACTAATACTTTTTCCCGACCCAGATTCTCCGACAATGCCAATGGTTTCTCCCAAATTGACTGTATAAGAAATGCCATTAACTGCATGAACCACTCCATCGTTCGTAAAAAAACGAGTTTCTAGATGGCGAATATTAAGTAAAGATGAGTTCATTTGATGATGGATTTAAATTCTTTAAGGTACCAGAATCCACTATAATTTTGATTAAACTATACAACTGTTAACGTCATTAAATTCTGTCACGATGTTGCTACAGTCTAAAGATCGTACCAAACTAGATAACGGGGATGATAGCTTATTTTACTCCGTTCCCCGCTTCGTTACCCATGTGGATGAGGGATTTATCGATCAGTTGACAAACCTGTATCGTGAACGCCTCCAACCCAATACTCGGATTTTAGACTTGATGAGTAGCTGGGTGTCTCATCTGCCGGAAGAAATCAAATTTTCCCATGTAGAAGGACATGGCATGAACCCGGAGGAACTGGCTAAAAATCCTCAACTGGATCATTATGTGGTTCAAGATCTCAATGTTGATCCAAAATTACCCTTTTCTGATGGAGAATTTAATGCGGTTTTAAATTGTGTTTCTGTGCAATATTTGCAGTATCCAGAAGCTGTTTTTCATGAAATCCATCGAGTGTTAAAACCGGGAGGAATTGCTATTATTAGTTTTTCTAACCGAATGTTTTTCCAAAAAGCGATTACGGCTTGGCGAGAGGGAACAGAAACCAGCCGGATTAAACTTGTTGAAAAATACTTTAATTCTGTTCAAGGAGAAAATTTACCCGGATTTAGTGTGCCGGATGTAATTTCTCAAACCGCTTCCGTTGCACCGATTTTACAGATGTTTGGTTTAGGTGGCGGCGATCCATTTTACGCTGTGGTTGCTTATCGACAATTTTAATTTAAACCTCACTGAATTGGGTGAGGTAAACTAACATTTATCTCATTCAATCTGTTGATTTTATTTAAACGGAATGAAACCTTACCAAACCATTAAAATAGAGGATTGTGGTGAACCTTTGATTCCCATTCCCTTAGAACAATTTGCCGTTGAATCTCCCCATCCCTATCAACAACTGGGCGCACCTTATGATCAATCGGGTGTTGATTCTCCTTACTATTTACGTCAAGGCGTAGTCAAACGATTAATTCAAGCACAAACTCAATTAAATCATGATTATCCTCACTGGAAAATTCAGATTTTTGATGCTTATCGTCCGGTGGAAGTTCAACAGTTTATGGTGGATTATGTCTTTCAAGAAAGAGTGCAGTTAAAAGGGTTAAGTTTGGAGCAATTATCTTCTATTCAACAGCAAGAAATCCTTGAAGAAGTGCATCAATTTTGGGCCGTTCCGAGTTTAAATCATGCCACTCCACCGCCTCATAGTACAGGTGCAGCCGTTGATATTACCCTAGTTAATCAAGTGGGAGAAGTGATCAATATGGGGTCTGAGATTGATGAAATGTCTCCGCGATCTTATCCCAATCACTTTGAGAATTCTACAAACTTTGAGGAGCAAAAATATCATCAAAATCGTCAAATTTTATCCCAATTTATGAAACAAGCAGGATTTCAACAACATCCTTATGAATGGTGGCATTTTTCCTATGGCGATCAATTATGGGTCTGGTTAAATTGTCAGCCAGATAAAACCTATCAAAATGTCGCTAAATATGGTCGATATATTAAAAATCGAGAAGAATTGAATGATTACAATTAGACCTTATTTTAACTCAGATTGGGAGGCAGTTTGTCGGGTTCATGATCGCGCTCAGCCGGGTGAATTTATGGAATCAGAGAATCAATATGCTTTAATTCCTTTAGCTGAAAATAAAAATATCTGTAAGATTTTTCCGGCTTGTCATCGATTTGTTGCTTGCGATCAAACTGACGTAGAATTGCACAATAGCACTAAAGTTGTCGGCGTTATTGCGGCTTATCGCAGTTATATTACTTTACTCTATGTTGATCCAGATTATCAACAGCAAAAAATAGGCAAACGCTTATTAAAAGTGATTATAAATATTATTGGATCTCCGGCTTGGACCGTTGTCATTGCGGATAATTATCGCGCGCGTAAATTTTATAAACGTCAAGGATTTCAAGAGATTAGTCTATTTCCCGGAGAGATTATGGGAAAATCTTGTGAGTTTATCCGATTAAGACGTTAACAGTAAACGAAGTATTATATTTACTAAAATTACTCATGTCTTCTGAAACTGACTCTACTCCCCAACCACAACAGCAGCGCCTAAAAGCGTTAGCAACTGTATTTTTTAAACTGGGTTTAATTGCTTTTGGTGGCCCGGCGGCACATATCGCCATGATGGATGATGAAATTGTGGTTCGTAGACGATGGATTACTCGAGAGAAATTATTAGATTTGTTTGGTATTACTAATTTAATTCCTGGCCCGAATTCAACAGAATTAGCAATTCATATTGGCTATGAATACGGCGGATGGAGTGGATTATTTGTGGCGGGATTTTGCTTTATTTTACCCGCAATGACAATGGTTTGGATATTGGCTGCTATTTACGATCAATATCAAACATTACCCCAACTTGATAGTATTTTATACGGCATTAAACCCGTTATTATTGCAATTGTAATCCAAGCATTATGGAAGCTGGGGAAAAAGGCTGCAAGAGATTTTCCGACGCGGCTAACGGGAGTTGCAGTAATTATTGCTTTTTTTCTAGGTGCTAATCAGATTTTACTATTATTCTTAGCGGGTTTAGGAATGATATTATTTAAACAACTTAAACATCGCTTTGGAGGCTTAAGTGGTGTCAGTTTATTACCCGTTTCAGAAATTTTTGCCCAAACAAATTCAGTTTCTATGACTCCTCAATCTCCCCATTGGACGAGTGTCTTTTTATTCTTCCTAAAAGTGGGGACAGTGTTGTATGGGAGTGGCTATGTTTTGCTGGCTTTTCTACAGCGGGATTTGGTAGAACGTTGGCAGTGGGTAACTTCTCAAGAACTGCTTGATGCTGTTGCGGTCGGTCAATTGACTCCAGGGCCAATATTTACAACCGCTACATTTGTCGGTTATTTAGTCGCTGGAAATATGGGGGCAATTGCTGCAACGGTTGGTATTTTCTTACCTGCATTTTTATTAGTGGGTTTGATTAATCCTTGGGTGGAAAAACTGCGTCAATCTGCCTTAGCTAGTCATTTTTTAGATGGTGTGAATGCAGCTTCTTTAGGATTAATGGCTGTTGTGGCTTACACATTAGCGCAAGCTGCTTTGATTGATTTTCTAACTATTATTTTAATGTTACTGAGTTTACTCGCTGTTTTTCGCTTTAAAATAAATTCCGCCTGGCTGGTGATTGCAGGCGGAGTAGTGGGTTTAATTTATAGTTCAATCTTTTAAGAATGCGTTAATCAGTCAGCACTAAATCAGGATTTTCACAAAAGTCAAACTGTGCGGCAACTGATTCTTCACCACTGCTATAAACCGCTTGAATCCACCAAGTACAATCACTATTATTTGTACTTTCATCCCATACTAATGTCATTGAGCCACTTGGGGGAATTGAACTACCATTCAAATCAAAATAGTCCCAGTCTTCTCCATTCTCAGAAACCCAAATTTCTCGAATTGGTGTAGAACTTTGATTGGTCACAGTAAACTCATAATCATCTGCCCAGGTTGGAAGTGCTTGAATACCTAAGCTAATTGCCGTAGTCATAACGGCGACTGTTGCTTTCGAGAGGTAAGAATTAGCCATAGCTATTGAAGTAATCTAAATTGTTTACAAGAAGCTACCTTCAATATAAAATCAGCTCTCAGGCCTGAATTTATATCATGTTGCGAGTCTAACATAGGGTTTATTTAAGATGCTAGACTGTGGTATTTTTTCAAGAGATAACTTCAGTAAAAATACAGAATATGCCAATCAAAACCTATACAAATTTTGATATAAAAACAATGATAAATAATTCATAAAAAATTATATAAAATTCCTTGATATCTTTGTTTAGAGGATCAATTAATTTTCATTTGTCTTTGGCGATAATAATCACTGATGAGCGAGGTTTCACCCGATAAAAACGAGTCGAAATAGCCGGGGCTACTTTGACATCAGAAAAGTCATGGGGAGTATTCAAAGCAGTATCTACAATACGATGCCAACTTTGTGTTTTGGGTAAGGAAGGTAATTCAAACTTTAATGGTTTCCAGTAAGCATTCAACATGACGTGTAAAAATTCATCGGCTTGAGGATGGCGCAAACTAAACGCTAAATGATAAGAATCCTCATCCCAGCAGGGTTCTCCTAGGTGAATTCCATGCCAGCTAATATTGGGTAAATCACTTTCTGGATTATCTTGAATTAGGGTTTCAATCTTAAATATTTTACGGGTTTTACTAAAGCGAATAATCCCTTTCAAAAATCGTAGTAAATCCGCATTTTTTCCGATTAAACTCCAGTCAAACCAACCCAGTTTATTATCTTGACAGTAAGCATTATTATTGCCTAACTGAGTTCGTCGCACTTCATCTCCCATTAATATCATGGGTGTTCCTTGAGAAATAAATAAAATAGTCAGGAAATTTTTAATCTGTTGTAACCGTAAAGCTTCTACTTCTGGATTATCTGTGATTCCTTCTTCTCCACAATTCCAACTAATATTATGATTATGACCATCTCGATTATTTTCACCGTTAGCGTCATTATGTTTCTCATTATAAGAAACTAAATCATTGATCGTAAAACCATCATGACAGGTGATAAAATTAATACTACAATGGGGATCGCGTTCTGGAGTAGGATAAATATCCGGACTCCCCATAATTCGTGCTGCTAACTGTTGAATTGTTCCCGAATCACTTTTAATAAAACTACGAATATCATCTCGATATTGACCATTCCATTCAGCAAAGCGATCGCCGGCAAACGATCCCACCTGATACAGTCCGCCTGCATCCCAAGCTTCAGCAATTAACTTAGTTCCGGCTAAAACTGGATCGGATTTAATAATCCATAAAATAGGAGCATCTTCCATCGGCTCACCATATTTATCTCGGGAAAAAATCGAGGCTAAATCAAAACGAAAGCCATCAACGTGCATTTCTGAAACCCAATAACGCAGACAATCAACAATCAGTTGTCCGGTGATTTCATGATTAGCTTTTACAGTATTACCACAGCCACTATAATTACTATAATATTGTTGATCTTCTTCTAAAATATAGTACATAAAGTTATCTAACCCTCTAAAAGAAAGGGTAGGACCATGATGATTTCCCTCGGCTGTATGGTTAAAGACAACATCTAAAATCACTTCAATTCCGGCTTGATGAAATGCCTTCACCATATCTCGAAATTCATTGATCGGCCCTAAAGGATTGCGGCGATAACTATAAGCGCGGTGAGGCGCAAAGAATCCAATTGTACTGTATCCCCAATAGTTTTTACGAGGGGGAACTGCATCTTGTTCATCAAATTGATGAATGGGCATCAGTTCAACGGCTGTAATTCCTAAGTCTTTTAAATAAGGAATTTTTTCAATTAACCCAGCATAAGTCCCTCGTTTTTCTATCGAAACGCCTGAGTTAGGATGACGGGTAAAACCACCCACATGGAGTTCATAAATAATCGTTCGAGCATAGGGAATTTGTAGCGGTTTATCTTCTTCCCAATCATAGGTATCGGGATTGACTACCACACTTTTTAAAGCAACTGCTGAGTTATTTCCCGGCTGAGAAGCAGCCGCACGACTATAATTTTCATCATTAACAATGGCTTTGGCATAGGGATCAAGTAGAACTTTTTCAGAGTCAAACCGATAACCGGCTTCTGGCACATACAAACCATCGGCGCGAAACCCATAAATCTGTCCTGGAACGATCCCTGCCACTAAAATATGCCAGTAATAAAACGTTTTATTGACCTGAGGATTAAAGGGAATGACATAGGCAGGTTCGGCTGCATCGGGAGTATCAAATAATAGTAATTCTAATGATTGACAGGTTTTAGAAAATACGCAGAAATTCACGCCTTGAGGTTGAATGGTTGCACCCAATGGAAAACTCTGACCTGGAAAAGTTTCAAAGCTCATGACATTACCCTGATTAGGAACGAATATGAAATTGATCGTTAAGTTGATTGTATTGATTCAGCTCACCCTGCTGGGTTTTGGAATCAGAAGACTGTTTTTCCATTTCTAAACTGATCACTCGGTTGCGACCTTGATCTTTTGCACAATATAGTGCCTGATCTGCAGTCCGAATCAAAGATTCAGCCGTCTCAAATGTATTCGGAATTTGACAACTTACACCGAGACTGACACTCACCCACTCCGATATTTCTGAGCGAGTATGGGAAATTTTCAAGGATTGGATCATCTGTTGAATCTGCCAAGCCACGACTTCAGCACCTTGTAAATTTGTGTTCGGTAAAATAACAGCAAATTCTTCACCACCATAGCGAGCCACTACATCTGCGGGACGCTTGATCACTTGCTTAATCGTTTGAGCAACTTGATTCAAACAACGATCACCGGCGAGATGGCCGTAGCAATCGTTGTACCCTTTAAAATAATCAATGTCAACTAAAATCAAAGATAACGGTTGTTGTTCTCGTCGCAGTCGCTGCCATTCTTGTTCTAAGGATAAATCAAAAATTCGACGATTATAAACCTGTGTTAAACTGTCTAAAGTTGCTTGTTGGTAAAGGTTTTGATTGGTTTGGTTAAGATTCGCTTCCCATTCTTTACGTTCCGTAATATCCAAAATTGTGACCAAAAAGCCATTTTGATGCTTGATTAGATTTAAATTATACCAGCCATTTACCCATTGATTCTGATAAAATATTTCTTGCTGAAACGGTTCTGCTGTTTCGATGAGTTGAATACATCGATCAAATAGGGTTGAATCCACCGATTCAAGGGTTGATGTGAAAATTTGTTGATTTGTTAATTGTTCGACTGTTTTACCAAACGCCTTTGCGAGATAAGGATTGACTAATATACACCGAAAAGAAGTGATCTCGTCTTGCTGATCTCGAACTGCTTTTAAAAAGGTAATTCCTATCGGACAATTATTGAGAACACCCTTGAGAAGTTCTTGGGATTTATTTAAAATTTCTTCTACGTGTTGACGGCGTTTAACTTCTTGCTTAAGTTGTATTTTTTGCGATTGAATTATGAGTTGAGTTTTTACTCTTGCTAAGAGTTCATTAATCTGAAATGGCTTAGAAACATAATCAATTCCCCCAGCTTTAAAGGCTTGGATTTTATCTAAATTTTCATTAAGTGCGCTCAGAAAAATAATGGGGACTTCCTGGGTTTTTGGATGAGCTTTCAACTGGCGGCAAACCTCATAACCATCCATTTCTGGCATTTTAATATCTAGTAGAATTAAATCTGGTGCTAAAGCTTGAGCAGTTCTCAAAGCTATTTTTCCATCTCTGGCTTTACGAACTTGATAGCCATTGAACTCTAAAACATCAGACAGAACTCGTAAATTCTCGATTTGATCGTCAATGATTAAAATTTCTGGGTTAGAGTGATAAACAGATTGCATAGTGAGACTCATTACTTCCTTGCTCAATCAAAATACAGCACGATTGACAGTTGAGATTTGAATAGATTAATTATGGCATAAGTTTAGCTTAACTACTCAAAATTAAAGAATGCCATTACGATGGCTATGAACTGTTCTGTACATACAAATAAAAATCATTAAAAATTTATATTTTTTGATGAATTATATCTAATATTTGTATTTTGTCAAGTTCATTATTTAAACTTGAAATAACTAATATTCTTTTATTATATTATCTTCGATTAAAAGTATGATTTTAGTTTAATTTTTTATCGTTTTACTATTTTTAAGTTAGAATAAAATATGGATTGAATTAGTGCTGTAGAATGCCATGAAACTTATATTTATCGTCATCATCGGATTCATCTCTAGTCTAAGTTTAGCCGGAACCGTTCACGCAGAGCGACAAGCCGATCTGGCACGACTCAGAAGTACAAAACAATGTCAGCAGTGTGATTTGAGTGAGGCAAATTTAGAACAAGCTGAGTTGAATGGTGCTAATTTATTAGGGGCAAACTTACAAAAAGCAAATTTACGAGGGGCAAATTTACGAGGCGCTGACTTGAGTTCTGCCAATTTGATTGAAGCCGATCTAACAGGGGCTAATTTACAAGATGCTAAGCTTCATAGTACCACTTTAAGGGGAGCCAACTTAAGCCAAACGAACCTGATCTGGGCTGATTTATATCGCGCATTTTTAGAACAAGCGCAATTAACAGAAGCAAACTTAAAAGATGCAAATCTTAACGGTGCTAAGCTAAAAGATACTAATTTTTGCGGAGCCACTTTACCAGATGGAACTGAAGGAAGTTGCTCCGAACCTTAAGTTAATATTGTTGGATTTGAACTGTAGAAATTTCATTAATCACTTTAATTTTTCCCCGACAAATTGATCTTAATAACCGATTGACTGCAGATCTTTCTTCTTCAGTCAGAGAATCATCTAAGATCGCTGCCATCAGTCCATAACGATCTGCTAAAGTCACGTATCCTCTATCATTGGCTTGAGCAAATAGCTCACCTAATGCAAATTGGAGTAGTTGAATGGGGGGCTGCATATCATTCAGGGTTATTAAAGTTTGTTTATAATTATGATGATTGTATCAAAAAAAAACGCACATCTCAACATAATTTATAAAGACTTTAATTTTAAATTAAAATAGATTTAATAAATTTAATCTAATAAGTGACTCAACACACAACTAAAGTGTGATATCGATCACTTTATATCAAATATAATTAAACAGAACTTAATTTTAGATGAGAATTTGTTGTTAAAATCGTCTGTCGGGGTGAAATGCCATGATTGATTCTCTTATTCCTCATTTCCAGTAGCGCATTATAATATATGAGCCAACTAAACCATCTATGAAGCTTGTTCTCAACTTCCAGATTAGGAATTCAAGCAAACTAGACCTATATTTTTTCACAGTATTATAGGTACGCTCTCTTCATATTTTAATTAGTAATTGCATTTGGGTAACTCGACTTCAACAGGATAATAAATCCTTAGAACTATGGACTCGCCAGTCCTAGACATGATTGAGATCAGTGAGTAATCATATTAATTTTTCACGATGAAAGAATTAAGGGATCAGAACGATTAGACTTGTTTGTCCTCGCTGCTTCTACCTTGAAAATTCGTGACTTCAAAAACCCCTAGAATTATGGAAAAGAATGAACAACAGAATATACTATTTTACTGATTGTTTCTGATTAACGATACTATTTGTATTCGCATAGTCTAGATTTTTTTGATACTGGGTCACTCGATCTTGCGCTATAGCATAGTGAGGATGAGTCGCAGGCACAACTTTCATCAAGTTTAATGCACTTTCCCAATGATTGGCTACCTGTTGCCATTCGAGTTGAGATTGAGCCGATTGAGTTAATTCAGCAGCCATTATTGCTTGATTCACTGCGGCTTGAAATGGATCGATTTTCGCGGGTTTTGCGGCGGGTTTTGCAGCTTCGCTTTGTTGGGTTGTAGTATTAACTTGCTCAGTTGTTATTGCAGGTTTTGTTTGTCTAATTGTAGTGTTAAGTTGTTCGGTTGTTATTGCAGGTTCGGTTTGTCTAATTGTAGTGTTAACTTGCTCGGTTGTTGTAGGAGTCATTAATGCAGTGATTGCACCGTAAATATAATCCCAGTTTTTTAAAGTTAATTGAATATTCACAAGTATAAAAACTGTCACAAAACCTATTGTCGCGAATTTTAGAAACTTCTTGAAGGGAAAATAGAGTCTGAGTAAATATTCTATTTGATAAAGATAGAGAATAGATAACAACCAAACTCCCGTGGCGTATAGGTTCAATTCTTGATAATAATCATCTAAAATACGGCGGCAATAGGAGGATTGAGTCGCGTTTGATAATGTGCATTCATTTAAGGGAACAAAGGGAACGCATAAAACAATAACAAGAGTGAATGAGAGGATTAAAACAATCGGTGCATAAATTCCTTCCCAGAATTTAATCGGACGAGGAAACCAGGGAGAAGATTTTTTTAAATCGATTAAGTGATAAATATAGGAAAGCGCTAAACATGAACCTAGTAAACTCACGCCTAAAATTTGTAAGAATAAAACGGGGTTGTCTGAAATCAAAGATAAAATGCCACCAAAGAATACACCCCAAAATCCAAATATTCTGACAATAATACCAACCCACAATAATAAAATTACACTTCGCAGCCAGGAACTTGGATAAGGAAACCAAGCCGGCCAATATAAAAAGCTTGAAGTCTTTTTCTGTTTTGTCTGAGGAACTTCAGCTTCTGCTTGAGTGTTTAACTGGACGCATTCTGTCCAAATTGGATTAACTTTTCCTGTGATTTTGGCTTGAATAACTGCTGTATTGAGATAAGGCGGATTAATTTTATTTAAAATTCTAACAATCGATAAAGTAGACACAGCCTGAGAGATTGTTTCTTCCGACTCTAAAACAATATCAATAGCATCATTCTTTAACGAAACTTTTGCTTGAAATCCTTGGTCTTTGAGAAGATGATTAATCACTGTCTGAATCGCTTTGGGATCACCTTTTTTAGCGAGTTTGAGAGCGTTATAAGGAGCAGGCTGAATCATGTGAGCTTTCCTCACTTTAATATAGAACTAACTTAAATTTTATGACTATTTATAGTATTCCCGTGTGTTGAAAAATTCCAAACATCACAATCCGACATTTCTACCCCCCCTCAATTGCTGAAAATGAGCTGACGGGATTATTCTTTGCGGATTTTAATATTACGCTGCTGAAGAACACTGCATCAGTTCAGCAAGCTGAGATATATGTCTACATAAATTAGGGTGTGGCGATTGAGTCGTAACTTGGGGGAAGAAGTATGATGCATGATGGCTTAGAATGTCCGAAGTGTGGGAAACACACGATTATTCAACGCAATAATGATTTGTTTCAATGTCTCAACTGCGACTTTGTGCGGGATTTTTCCTATATTGCAGAGCCTGTAAATGTGCTACCTTCTAGCTTTGAAGTAGAAGACCCTACACCCATACCTGTCGCTTCTAAACCTCAGTCAGAAGATGATGCTTGGGATGCTGTTGGCGCTGTGATGATTTTTGTGATTTTCGCCTTACTGCTGGGTTTGTAGAATTTAAAATCAATTCTTTTGGTGAGATGAAAATTTTGCAGTAATACGCTATATTTGGAGTAGTATAGAATTAATTTAGCGAAGAACCACTATTGGTGGTGTTGACTGAGACTCATGAGCGCCCTTCCTCTTTCTGATTTAGAACCCCATAGTCCTGAAGAACTTGCCCAATATATTACATCAGCTCAGTCTTGGAAAGAAATTGAGTTACTCACCACTGCTTATTCTGATTGGAAAGTTGCTGCCTGGGGATTATTATCTGAGGCAGACCAAAGTCGGATTAAACAACTTAAACGATGGGCTAATCACCCAGTGGCACAAAAATTCCCCCTGGGATGTGGGGTTGAGCGCATTAGTAGCACACAGAAACAAGTCGGGACTGTGATTGAGTACTGGAGTGCTTACGGAATTGATTATATCACCTTTAAAGTCGGTGTAGATATTGATTGGTGTCGAGCTAGCTATCTGAAGCGTACAAAGTAGCCCACAGCTTCAATCTACATTTAACTGGCATTGTCGTCCGAGTTTAAAGCTTCTCCGTTAGATTTGATTAACTTTAACGGTGGATTCGGGTTAGAATTGGGTGGATTAACCTCTTGCTCCATTAAATTAACAATTTCTTCTGTGAGTTTCTCAGGATGCATGAAAATAATTTTAGAATTATCACTCTTGCTTAACTCTTCATTGGCCGTCACATATTGTTTTGCAATTAAAAATTTAATGAATTCCGGACTATTGGGTTCCATTTTCATCACCCGCGCTAGCACTTCTATAAATTTAGCTTCACTTTCTGCTTCTAATATTTCCGCCCGTTGTATACTCTCTGCGGCTTTCTCTTTTTCCCGCGCATCGGTGACTGATTTAGGCGGTTCAATCGTTTGAATACTAACCCGTAACACTTTAATTCCCCAATCCGGTGTGACTTCATCTAAAGCTTTGAGTATGGCTTTATCAACTTTACCAATTGAAGCTAATAACTCAAAGAGTTGTCGCTGTCCCACCTCTGCCCGCAAAGTATTTGTCACAAAATCAGCCATTAACTCATCTACATTTTCAACATCGTAATAAAGTTTCTTTAACTTCTCTACCTTCCAATAAACCGCTGCATCAATTGTTAACTCAATACTTTCTTGTGTTAAAACCTTCTGTGGCGGAATATCTAACAATCGTTCTCGTATCGTCTCGTAATAAACAACTTTCTCAATCACCGGTAAAACAATTCTTAATCCTGATGTTAAAGTCCGGTTATATTGTCCTAATCGCTCTACAATTGCTTGGTCACTCTCATTAATAATCCGCACGGATGAATTTAATGAGACACCGAGCATTAATGTTGCAATGATAGCGATAAGATACTCAATCATAGAATTTAATTTGTTAAATAATAGAGAAAAATTGTGTATCGGATGAATCAGTTTTTATGAATAGCTTTGGGGTGAGCTGTATTTAAAGATCAATTTGCTTTTATTGTAGCACTCTAGCGTGATTGTACTGCTGCTGTATTAAAAGCCTATCTCAGGCTATTGCATCATAGAGATACGCCACTATTGAGATAGGCAGATTTTTAATTTAATCGAAAGACTGAACAATTCCTGAATGTCCTGTCATTTCCCCCAGTGGCTCAAACCGACCGCCTAAATAGCGCGCCAGAAATTCCTCAGCAATAGCGTAAAAATGCAGTCGATTTTCTGGACGAGCAAACCCATGTCCCTCATCGGTATACAAAACATACTCCACAGGTTTACCGGCTTGCTTCATGGCTTCAACAATTTGTTCGCTTTCGGCTTGCTTGACTCGCGGATCATTAGCACCTTGAGCAATGAGTAATGGCTGTTTGATCTGATCGACTACAAATAGGGGCGATCGCGACCTTAAAAAGTCCGGTTCTGTCTCTAAATTGCCCACACGATGGTAAAAATTCGCCCGGATCGGTTCCCAGTACGGCGGGATACTTTGCATCAGAGTGATTAAATTACTAGGGCCGACAATATCAACACCACAAGCAAAGACATCTGGGGTAAAAGTCAACCCCACTAACGTGGCATATCCGCCATAAGACCCCCCCATAATCGCGATTTTATCTGCCTGGGCTATTCCCTGTTCAATCAGCCAGTTTACCCCGTCTATGAGGTCATCATGCATCGCTCCTGCCCATTCTCGGTTGGCTGCATTAACAAAAGCTTTACCGTATCCGGTAGACCCCCTAAAATTCACCTGTAATACGGCATAGCCTCGGTTGGCTAACCATTGCGCTTGAGGGTCATATCCCCAGGTATCTCGCGCCCAAGGCCCTCCATGAACCAGTAATACGGTGGGGGCGGGTGTCGATACCCCCGGAGGTTGAGTCAGGTAACCGTGAATAGTCAAACCATCTCGGGCGCTGTAGGAGACAGGCTCCATGCTGGCAAGGGTCAAACCTTCTAGTTTGGGTTTGTTGGTAAAGAGAAATGTACTGCTTCGAGTCGAGCGATCGTAAACGTAGTAGGAAACCGGGCCATCATCGCTGAGAAAACTGACGAGCCATTGCTGATTATTTAAAGTTCGGCTAATGCTAAATTCTCCGGGATGAATTGCCCTCACTGCGGCAATATCTGCTTCTATATCTGAATTGAGAATTTGCCACTGTTGCTTATCTTTATAAAATGAAACGGCCTCAATCTCTCGGGTGGTGGGATGCACTAAAACGCCGCCCACATCATATTGAGAATCTGTGGCAATCACAGTTTCTTGTTGAGTTGCTAATTCTAAAGCAATTAATTGTTGAGCATTTGCGTCATGATTGCCAATAATGTATAGAATTTTACTATCATTGGAAAATAATAATGCATCCCCTTCTTCATCGGCACTCCAGTGCCGCAGGGTGTTCCAAGAATCTGTCGGGGTTTGGCGATACAACAGCTCAAATCCACCATCAGGTGTAGAGGCAGTGGCAGCTCTAATTTGAAACTCCGCATCTGCGGTCCAACTCACAATATTTCCTGGATTTTCAGTGTGAAATTCTACCGCACCGTTGCTCAAATTAACCTGATAAACATCAAATATTTGAGGGTTTCTGAGGTTCATTCCCACTAATATTTCATTGGGGAAATTGTGATCTAAATTGATCACTTGTGCTCGCACACCCTGAAATGGTGTTAAATCTCGAACAATATTAGATTGGATATTGACTAAATATAAATGCCAGTTTTCGTCACCGTCGGAATCTTGGGCATAGATGAGCTGATGTAGACTATAAGTCCAGAAAAAGAAACGAATACCCCGTTTTGAATCTGCCGTGAGTTTACGGTCCGAATCTTGCCCGACTGTGCGTAACCACACCTGTAAAATATTATTTTCATCTGGAGCAATGTAAGCCAAAGAGTTACCATCAGGAGATAAAGACGGACTTGTCCGTTCGGGATTACCGAAAAGAATGTCACGAGAAATTAACGGGGGTTGTTGAATAATGTCTTGATTCACTGTTACTGTTATCCTGTCGATTTTGATTGATTGAACGTTATCAATTTTGATGTAGTGCCTGGGGTATGTCCGAAGTGGCTGATTAAAAAAATATCTAGAGAGGAAAAACCACAAAAATCACTGTTTTTGCCCTCTGAGGATCAATTTTTTTGCCATTGTGGCACTTTTCTTTCCGTTTTATCACATCGTGTATTAAGTTCGATATCATATTGACATTCTTTTTGTGTTATCCAGGATTATATAACCCTAATTTGGTGAAAGAAATTTTACCTTCTCAGTCACCCTTTAATTATCGAAAGTATGATCATAATCTGTGAACAAAAAAGATGAATCAGTGATATCTCATATTGTATATCACTTGTTAATTTCCACTTGAAAACTTGACTGGAGCGATGTTAGTTCTTATGAAATCAGAGATTCCGAGGCTCATTTTAACGCTTAGAAAACGCTTAGGGCTGTCACAAGAAAAGTTAGCAGCTCAATTAGGTGTTTCCTTTCAAACGGTTAACCGTTGGGAAAGAGGGCATTCTAGACCGTCTCAGCTAGCGCTGCACGCCATCAAACAGAAATTAATTGAGATGGGGGAAGCAGGCGCTGACTTATTATCCGATTATTTCGAGGATGAGCAAAGACAAGAAATAGATGAGCGCAAGTTCCAAACTTGAACTTTCCCCGTTCGCGATCGCGCGCGTTGTGATGATTATGACTGACAATTTTCGGAGAATATCAAAACCCTCGCACCGTAAAATCCATTGTGATTAGTACTGATTTTAAGCAGTCATAACACCCATAAATGATTGTCAGTGTCTTCTCTCTTTTACCGAGCTCATTCTAGTTCATAAAAGAAACGAAGCAGTATTCAATCAACGATGAGTCACCCTTTTACTAACTCCGAGATACTTAACAATTACCCTCGTGCTTTTTCGAGCCTCAATTTTTTCACCTACACCCTTTTTTGTTTGTTTTGACTAGCCGCAAATCTTGGAGTGATACCAGGTTGTATCATCACTGCTGACTCAAATGCTCTCAGACAATTGATGTTTCCTAGACGCTGGAAATATCTCTTCAAATCTTGAGAAACCTTCTGATATCTTATGGTCTGATATTCTATTAAGAACAGCTCATATCCTCAAGAGAAATAAAAGTGAGTTAGCAAGCGCGGATCTTCTCGGTCTGGCGTATTGATGATTGCCACAAATTGATTGTTTAAAACTCCTCTACTTTAAATGCCAAACCCAGCCTTGAGGAGCATCACATTGAGCTGTTTTAATCGCTTTGAGTTGCTGATAGACTTTGTTGCCATAGTGACGTTCAGAGATGGGCGGCAAAATCATTTCTTCTCCCTGATAATTAATCGTAGAAATATGAGCAATGGTTGCAGCCGTCCCCATGCCAAATGCTTCTTTTAATCTGCCTTGATGATAAGCCTCTGCAATTTCATCAATACGAATTAGCCGTTCTTCTACAGTTACGCCCTGACTTCTAAATAATTGTAAAACACTATCGCGAGTAATTCCGGGTAAAATTGTCCCCGTCAGTTGAGGTGTTACAACCTTATCATCAATCACAAATGCTAAATTCATCGTGCCGCATTCTTCAATATATTGATGATGAATTGCATCTAACCAAATTACATTATCATAACCCTTTGCTTTTGCCTCTTTATCTGCCAGTAAACTTGCGGCATAATTCCCCGCTACTTTAGCCGCGCCAGTACCGCCTTCACAAGCTCTAACATACTGTTTTGTCACCATCAAACGCACAGGTTCAGAATAATATGAACCCACCGGACAAGTGATAATAATAAACTTATAACTGCTAGAAGGTTTTAAACCAATTGATTCATCTGTGGCAAAATATATTGGTCGAATATATAAAACACTATCACTCTTTTCTGGAATCCAATCAGCATCTAACTGAATCAATTGTTTGAGTCCGTTAATAAAAATATCTTCAGGAACCTCAGGCATACACAGTCGTTCTGCGGATTGATTCAGGCGTTTATAATTCGCATCCGGACGAAATAACAGGGGGGTTCTGGAAGGACTTTTATAGGCTTTCATCCCTTCAAAAATAGCTTGACCATAGTGGATTGCTGATAGAGAAGGAGCCATTTCAAGAGAACCATAAGGTAAGATTTTAACAGATTGCCATTGACCGTCTTCGTAGCTGGCAACTAACATATGATCGCTGAAAACTTTGCCAAATGGTATATTATTAAAGTCTAGAGTTGCTAGACGAGACTGTTGTGTTTTTTCTATTGAAATGGGAAAAGTAGCAGTGGTCATAAAGCACGCTTATCGTTGAGAGTTTGTCATTTAATCTAGGATAGCGCTTTATTTCAACAAATAGGAACACAGTGTACTGTTATTCTCAAACCTTTCCTTTACCAAAAAATTTAGGCGGTTCAGCCAGGGTATAAACTTCCGTTTCTGCTGCAATGGCTTGTCGTAGATGTAGAGGAGTTTGCATCAATCCCAGCAATGTGATGCCATCAAACATTCGTAGTTTTCCTGTGGTGTTTTGCTGCAAGAGTTGATCGACAACATTAGGATCTAAACGAGAATTAATCGCTTGACCCGAAGCCAACGCAAACCCCCAAGGCGCACCATAGGTTGAGATATAACTATTGTAAGAGACGGTATGTCCAAAAACGGTATTGATGGTGTTGACCAGACGGACGTGTAAATCCATTCCCCCCGGAGAAACGGGGCCTGCTTGCACCACCAAAAAGCCTTCCGGGGTGAGAACGTGGCGGAGTTTCTCAAAATATTCCTGAGTAAACAATTTAAATGATGGCCCTTGTTCAATGGGGTCGGATAAATCAGAAATAATCACATCCCATTGCGGATTAGTCCCTTGCAAAAATTCCAACGCATCCCCAATGACTAACTCCACCCGAGGGTCATCAAAGGCATTTTGATGCATTTCAGGTAAATAGTGACGACAGGCTTCTACCACTTCTCCATCAATGTCTACCATCGTCACTTGTTCGACACTCTGCCAGCGCAGTACCTCTCGTAGAGTCGCCCCTTCTCCGCCGCCTAACACCAAAACTCGTGTCGGGGAACCGTGATATATCATTGCCGGATGAACCAGAGGTTCGTGATACAGAAATTCATCCCCTGTACAAGATTGCCATTTACCATCAAGCACTAAAGCTTTACCATAAGCCCCAGTTTCCACAATATATAGCTCTTGATAGGCTGTTTTTTTGTGGAGGAGGACGCTGGTGAGTCCATGAAGATAGATATCCCAGGGAGTGATATACTCACTCATCCAAAAATCCGCCTTTAATTCATTCCCTGACATACCCACTCCTTCATGTATTACCGACTTAATGTTAAGTTAAGATTGCCATTTACCCAACATCGGGACAACGGCAGTTTCTCTCGTTTCTGGCTTCTAAACTGTGGATCAATATCGAGGAATATTAGAATCAACCAGCACAGAATAAGCATCAATTCCGCCAGTAATATTCCTAACATTTTTAAACCCTTGACCAATCAGCCATTGACACATCTGAGCTGAACGCATTCCATGATGACATAAAACGAAGGTTTCTGTTTGTGGTTGAAGATATTGCTCAATTTCTTGTGACCATTGTTGGGCTTGACTCAAGGGTAAATTGAGAAATCCATCAACACTGGCAATCTCAATTTCATTGGGTTCGCGAACATCAACCAATTGTAGATTTTCTGTTGAACCTTCGGCTAAACGAGCACTTAATTCTTCGACACTAACTTCCGGAATTGGCTGATGGGCATACATAATATTTCTCGCAATTTTAACTCAAATGATGCTTTATATTGTGCCATTGTTCTGACTGATACGCTAGTTAGGAGTCACCGAGTTAGGAGACAGGAGTCACGCCCGTCAGGAGTTAGGTAGGGGCGCATTGCATGCGCCCGTGACTCAGTCACGCCCGTCAGTAGTCAGGAGTTAGAATTCAGAAAAGCCTTTGTATCCCTGTAGCACAAGCGTGCCTGTTGCCTTTAGAAATAGGAGGAATACTGACAAATATTATATTGAAAATTCGGCTAAAATCCTGCGATCAATCTATATGAAAATATGCATTTAACAGCTAATTTTTTTCTATTTTTTTCCTGTCAACCAATAAGTCATCATTTCTCCTTTTCCTTTAATGGCAATAATACCTCTTTCTTCAAGATGATATTGATCTTTGAGTAATAAATAAGTTGATTGACTGACTTGAATTTCACCTGCAATTCCTTGAGATTCCATGCGGCTGGCGATATTAACCGCATCTCCCCACAAATCATAAGTAAATTTTTTTAAGCCAATTACACCCGCGACAACGGGGCCTGTATTAATGCCAATACGAATATTAATCTGTTGGTTATCATGATGACGAAAGCGATGAATAGTTTGCTGCATTTCTAAGGCAATATCAGCCACAGCCATTGCATGAGAATTGCGGGGTTTAGGAATGCCACCCACAATCATATAAGCATCCCCAATGGTTTTAATTTTTTCTAAGTTATATCGATCAACCAGTTGGTCAAAACTTGAGAATATTTCATTGAGAAGTTTGACTAATTCTGTGGGAGAAAGCTGTGAAGAAAGTCCGGTAAAATCTGTAATATCTGCAAATAAAATAGTGGCTTGATCGAACCGATCTGCAATACAACCGGGTTTTTTTTTAAGCTGCTCTGCTATCGTTTTCGGTAAAATATTTAGCAATAAGCTTTCTGACTTTTCTTTTTCTAAACGTAAGGCGGCTTCTGCCTGTTTTCTTTCGGTAATTGCATGATAAACTTGATAAAAGGTTTGGATAAAAGCTATGATCACATCTCCCAATTCATCCTGGCGTTGAATAGAATTAGAATAGAATTTCGGCGGGGATTGATTTAAACTGATGGCATTTCCGGCTTTAATTAAATCTTGTCTGAGATTTAAAATCGGTGTAATTAATAATTTTTCTAAAACAATCATTGTTCCACCCGTGACAAAAATTGAAATAATTAAAACTAAACCCGCAATTCTCACAATAAACTGACGAATCTCTTGATTAATTGCATGGGCATCATGACGAATCACAATAATATAGTTGTCTTTAATTTGCTCAACATCACAGGTGGCATCATAGCGATCGCCTTCAGACGTACTCAGATAAATACTTTCTCCAAGTTGGGCTTCAGCAAATGTTAATTGGGGAACCTCTCCGAATGTACCGACTACGTCTCCTGTCAACTTATCGTAGATTGCGCCTCCTAAAATCATGGGATTCATTTCATTTAAATAAGTCAGTTGTTGCAGCAGATCTGCATCAGATTGTATAGAATAAGTTTCTACAATCCAAGCAACTTTTCCAGAAGACATCTCGGGGAGCTGAGATAATAATTCTTGTTTTCGCCGATAAACAGAAGGAATTAAAATGAGCAGTTCAATCGTCAGAATACTCATTAAAATCCACCAGCAAATCCGCCGGGATAAACGAGCGTTAATGACCCGAGATAATTGTTGGAGACGAGTGGACATGAGGAGTGAGTTCTATAAAATCTATAGACAAATAGAATATCTAAAAACAGTTATACTCTGACCTACAAAGAACTGGCAAAAAACTGCTTTATAATCTATATTTTTAAGCTAGCATAAGTTGAGTGGTAGAATAATCTGTTGCCAATTCAGTCGTAAGACGCTAGTCAGCACTAAATTTACCCGGTAGAATCATCTAAACAAGCATTCAACAGCCAGATGAGAATTGGATAAGGACTGACCTATGACCCCAGAATCAAATTCTGCTAACCCAGAAAATTCAAACGCTTCAGACTCTACCATCGCCCTCAACGGAGCCACTCCTGACAGTCATAGCGTGGCTGAGACCACAGAAGATCATTTCACTATTGAGATCCGCAATCAGGATTTTCTCAAACCCGCTAGCAGTCTAACGGCAGACGATCCCATTACTCAACAAACGACTAATTTTTTCCCCGCTTCTGTCGTCACTTTGAGTGCAGTAGCATTAATGATTTTAGGCTTAGCCATCGATAATGTCTGGCTGGGGTATATTAGCGCTGTAGCCGCCCTGGTGACTGGGATTCGGATGATTTGGCCAAGTTGGGGTAAAGTCTGGACAACTCTCATTCCTCCGGTGTGGCGAGGCTTAGTGATTGCTAGTTTTGGCATTTTATCGGCGATTGTGGGTTTCTTGATGTTGAGTGGGGCCAATCAAGAAGTCGGCAGCCGTAATATTAGAATTAATTGGGATGCAATTGGGGCGTTAGGAGAACTGATCGGGGCCTTAGGTCAAATTCTGATTGCCATTATCGCCGTGTACGTGGCGTGGCGACAATATGTGATTTCTCGCGATTTAACCATCCAACAAAACTTAATTACCCAACAACAAACCATTGATGCTTATTTTCAAGGGGTTTCTGAATTGGCACTGGGGGAACAAGGACTATTAGAAGATTGGCCCCAAGAACGGGTGATTGCTGAAGGACGCACAGCCGCTATTATTCGCAGTGTGAATGGGGAAGGAAAAGCCAAGATTTTACGATTTTTATCCCAAGCTAAATTAATTACACCTCTCAAACGCGATCGCCATCTCGGTAGAGCCATTTTAGACGGCAATGGCAGTTATGAAGAAGATCGTCAAAGGGGAATAAGAGTGATTGATTTGGGTGCGATGTTGGCAGGGGCAGACCTCAGTACTACAGATCTACGCCGTACAGACTTAAGTGAAGCCAATTTAGTCCGTGGCAATTTAAGCCATTGTGATTTAGTTCGAGCGAATTTATCCCGTGCTATTCTCTATGAAGCCAATCTCTCCCAGACTAATTTACGTTCTACCAGATTATTTTATGGCCCGGCAGAAACCGCTACCCCCCGTAGTCGGACTCAGATCCCCAATTATCAAACGGGACAAAACACCGGAGTCGTGGTAGAGAATGCTGATTTTACTGAAGCGGAGAACTTATCCTCGGATAACCGCTACTATTGTTGTGCCTGGTGCGGTTCTAAATCTCGCGCAACTATTCCTGGTGGATGCGAAGGCATTCCGAATAAACTGGGACGTTAGCTTCCTAGAGTAATTGCCAACTGTCTACCCATAGCGCTATAGTTGTGCCATTGACAGTACTTGAGTCAGTCAGTGAAATATTTCTTTTTAACAGAAGGGTGGAAAGTCGGCCGCGTTTGGGGAGTTGGGGGATTATGGAATGAAACCGCTCGTCGGCGGCCCCCAGAGATTGAAAAATTAGAGTTATGTCTTTGGGATCAAAACGAAAAAATGTGGCTGTATCGCGTTGAAGATGCGGTTCTGATGCTGGAAGTCATGCCGATGATTACCCCCGCCGCAAATACCCCCGGCAGTCGAATTGGTCAAGTTGTTCTAACTCGGTTAATTTCCGCTGAACAAGTGATTGAGCGTCTGTCTACATCAAATAGTATTTGTCAACCCTATCGCCCAAGTTAAGCCAAAATAGGAGAAAACAACGAGGGAAATACTTTATTTCTCTTACTGCGATCCCCCCACATCTTTACAGCGACGATACACAGGACAATTTCTGGCTTGTGAATGGGTTGAGAGATGAAATTGAGCATCTGAATTAATTATTTCGTTGATTTTAACGGATGAAGAAATACCCCATCCATTTAAAACAGTCAGTACCGTTAAAACTGATAATAAATTCATCATTGTGCTGTTCTCCTCAATCCTAAATGATGTTGTACAATTTCATCAAACCCTATTGATGACTGAGGTTAAGCCTGAGACACATCTGAGTTTTGCTACAATTGGTAATTGATAATTAAACCCATGACTGAGTTATTCGACTAATGCTTGAGTAATGCCACGCTCCCTGAAAATTGCCCCAGATTATATCTCTTTAACTAAATCCGCTCTGTTGCGAAATAGTTTTGCGCGTCAACAAGATTTAGCTGAAGAGGTGGGATTAGCGCGTTCAACAATTAGTAACTTTCTCAATGGTAAACCCGTAGATTATTTGAATTTCTACGAAATTAGTGAACGGTTAGGATTAGACTGGCAAAAAATTGCAGATTTTCAGCCCAATGAACCGCCAATTGATCAACCCATTTCCGAGCAAGATGAAGCAGATCAAGATGATTTTATCGAAGAAATTGACACGGAAGTTTCTCATTATATTCATCGTCCAGAAATAGAATCTTGTTGTTATCAAACTTTAAATAAACCCGGTTCTCTCTTGCGAATTAAAGCACATAATCGATTAGGTAAAACAACATTAACTACAGAAATTATTCAGCAGTTTAAGCAACAAGGCTATCAAACCGCCATTGTTAACTTACAATTTGCTGATGTATCGGTTTTACAAGACATTGAGAAATTTATTCGTTGGTTTTGTGCTGTTGTGTCTCGCCAACTCAAACTACCCAATCAATTAACAGAATATTGGGATGAAGATTTAGGGAGTAGTTATAATTGTAAAATCTATTTTGAGGAATATTTACTGCCTCAAATCCAGTCTTCCCTGATTTTAGCCTTAGATGAAGTCGATCATATTTTTCCTTACACAGATATTGCCGCTGATTTTTTAGGATTATTAAGAGCGTGGCATGACGAAGCACAAGCCTATCCTATTTGGCAAAAACTGCGGCTTATTGTGGTTCATTCCACAGAAGTTTATATTCCGCTCGATATTAATCAATCTCCCTTTAATGTTGGCGTTCCGATTGATTTACCGGAATTTACGATAGCACAAGTTAATACCTTTGCTCAACAACAAAAACTACAATTAAATCCAACAGAAATTCAACAATTAATTAACCTGGTTGGTGGACATCCTTATTTACTTCAACGTGCTTTCTATCGTTTATCTCGCCAAAAGATTACACTCAATCAACTATTAGAAACGGCTCAAACTGAATCAGGAATTTATGGCGATCATCTGCGCGGACATCTATTAAACTTACAACAATATCCGGATTTGTTAAATGCACTGAAACAAGTTGTCAATACAGAAAAGCCAATACAAATTGATTCTAAACTTGCTTACTATTTAAAAAGTCTGGGATTAATCAAATTACAAGGAGATTATGCCATTCCTCGTTATCAATTGTATCGTCAGTATTTTCGTAGCCACCTTTAAACATGGAGTTAAAAAATGCAGTTATTATCTCCATTTAATGATGTTTATCAAGTCGGTGGTAGCTTATCTGTTGAAGCTCCCACTTATATTAAGCGCAAAGCCGATAGTCAACTTTATTCTGCTTTAAAATCCGGAGAATTTTGTTATGTTCTGAACTCGCGGCAGATGGGAAAATCAAGCCTTAGAATTCGGACAATGCAACGCTTACAAGCTGAAGGAATTGCCTGTGCTTCGATTGATATTACCCAATTACGAAGTCAGGATATGACACCAGAAAAGTGGTATAAAGGCATCTTCTATGAATTAGTTAAAAAGTTTAATTTAACTCAAAAAATTAATCGCAGAAAATGGTGGGATGAACTGAAAGATGTTTCAATTGCTCAGCGATTATCCTATTTCTTTGATGATGTGCTTCTGACTGAAGACTCTAACCAAAAATTTGTAATTTTTATTGATGAAATTGATAGTATTCTCAGCTTATCCTTTAGTTTAGATGATTTCTTCGGTTTAATTCGTTCTTATTACAATCAACGAGTTGATAATTCTGCCTATAACCGATTAACCTTTGCTTTATTTGGTGTTGCCACTCCTTCTGAATTAATTCAGGATAAAAAAATAACTCCCTTTAACATTGGTCACGCGATTGAATTATCGGGATTTAAATTAGCAGAATCTCAACCATTAATTCAGGGATTAACCAAGAAATTTGCTAATCCTAAAAAAATCATCAAAGCAATTTTAAATTGGACAGGGGGACAACCTTTTTTAACTCAAAAACTCTGTAAATTAGCCTTAAATTCTACTTTAAAAGTATCTGGAAATACAGAAATAGAATGGGTCAAAAAATTAGTGCGATCGCAAATTATTGAAAATTGGGAAAGTCAAGATCAGCCGGAACATTTAAAAACCATTCGAGATCGGATTCTTAAACGGAGTGAACAACGAGCCTCCTATTTACTAGAACTTTATCGACAAGTTTGGCAAAATGGAGAAATTGTAGCTAAAAGTACGACTGAAGAATATGAGTTAAAACTATCTGGATTAATTGTTAATTATCAAGGTAAACTACAAGTTTATAACCCCATTTATCGAGAAGTTTTTAATGATCGATGGATTGATGAAAAACTAGCCAATTTACGACCTTATGCTGAAGCCTTTAAAGCTTGGGTAAATTCTGGAAGTCAAGATGAATCTCGATTATTACGAGGCAAAGCACTAGAAGAAGCTGAAGCCTGGAGTATAGATAAAGATTTAAGTTTTCAGGAGAAAGAATTTCTGGCAGCCAGTCGAGAAAAAGAAGCGGAGTTAGAACGAGAACAACGGGAAAAAGAGGCAATAGAAAAAGCAAATAAACTCCTGACTGAAGCCAATAAAAAAGCAAAACAACGAATTCAAATTGGCTCAGTTATTTTAATTGGAACTATTTTGGGAGCATTAGGTTTATCAAGCTGGACAGTTAGTAAAATAACAGAAGCAAATCAAGAGGTAACGCAAGCCAATGAACAGGTAAAAAAGGCTCAAACAGCGGTTCAAAAAGCTGAGCTGGATGAACAGAAAGCTATACAGAAATTAGCTGAATTAAATCAACAATTTCAGGCAGTACAAAATAATGCTCAAGTAATGGAGCAAAAAGCAAAAGATGCAAGTCAAATAGCTGAGGAAAAACAACAAGAAGCTGATTTGGCACAGCAACAGGCTCAAGCCGCACAATTACAAGTGAGTCAAGCAGAAAAAAAGATAGAGAAAGCAGAACAAAATGTGACGATTTCACAACAAGAAGCACGCAGATTAAAACAAGTTGCTGAAATAGAAAGACAGAAAGTTCAAGAAATACAACAACAGGCAGAACAAGCACAAGCAGAAGCTATTTTGGCTAAACAACAAGCACAAAAAGTAAAAGCAGAATCTCAAGCTATTGCTCAACAAGTTAAAAATGTTAACTTACTGGCTGAATTAGGTTCAAACTTAGCAACTGCAGAAAATCAAGCTGCTTCAAATGAAGCCTTCAAAATTGCAGGATTATCTTTTGAAGTTGAGGATAACCAGTTAAGACAAGGTATGCTACTCAGTAGTATTTCTATGGCATATCAACGCCTAGGTCAATTGCAAGAAGCTCAACAGACAATTATATCTAGTCTGAAATTTACAAAAGAAAGAAAAAGCAAAAAATTATCTGATCAAGATTTACAAATGCTTGCCTATACTTTAAGTAATCAATGTCAGATTTTTAATATTCAAGAAAACTACCAAGCAGCTTTAGAAGCCTGTACCAAAAACTACAATACTTTTCTGACAATTATAAATCAAGAACGTAACTCTCTCTTAAATGATCAGAATATTAATCGTAGCATTATCGAATCTTTACCAATTCTTGTTAATTTAGTACTGAATCATTCTACTCCCAGCCAAGAAAACTTGCAAAAAAGTCGTGATTGTCTTGAATCCTTTTTATTTAGACAATTTAATCACTTTTCTCTCAATGCTCATGCTAAAATGACCCTGAACGAAATTGATAGAACAATTAATCAGTCTACTTCCACAAGTGCAATTATTTACCCAATTTTTAATCAGGAGCAGTTGCATCTAATTGTTAAGATATCAAGCACGGATCAATTATTATATTATCAAGTCCCTGGTGGATACTTGGAAGTGATAAAAGAAGTGGTTAAAAAGTTCCGAGATAATACTATATATGGAAGTCGTAATTATAACTATCTTTTTACAGATGCACACACAATTTATCAATGGTTAATTCAACCGATTGAATCTGATTTATCTAAGTATAATGTTCAAACTTTGCTGTTTGCTATTGAACTAGATTCGATTTTTACTAACCTCCCTATAGCAGCTCTTCATAATGGAAATCAATTTTTAATTGAAAAATATAGTATTGGATATGTGCCAGGTTTATTGTTCACTAATATCAGTCCTATGGATTTGAGTCAAGCCAATATTCTAGCTTTGGGAGCCTCAGAATTTCAGCCAAGACAAAACCAAAATACCTTGGATTTTATAGAACCTGAGTTGTCTACTATTGCAAATATATGGCCGACAAAAACTATATTTAATGAATATTTTACGGTTCAAAACTTAGAATCAAATCTTCAACAGAATAACTTTCAAATCATTCATTTCGCGACACACTTTAACTTTAGCTTTTATACTGATAAGATGTATATTCAATTTGACGATGATAAAAAAGCTATTGCAGAATTAAAAGATATCAACTGGGGAAACCCTCCGCCAGAATTTATAGTCTTGAATGGTAGTCAGAGTATTTCTTTTGCGACTCCTTTAATTCGGACAGGTGTTAAATCTGTATTAGGTAGTTATTGGTCTATAGAAGAAGGGAGTTCACTTATCTTTATGACAGAATTTTACCGCCAGTTGAAAATAGCACCCACTAAAATAGAGGCTCTGAGACAGACGCAGCTTGCGATGTTAAAAGGAAAAATTAACCCAGATAATTTACCGGAAGAACTGACGACTTCAGAACAATTTGAACAATTACATCATCCCTATTATTGGTCAGCATTTACAATTATTGGTAATCCTTGGTAAATTTGCCCTTAACCTTTTAACTCTGCTATCCTTTTATTTGTTATCCTAATTCCACCCTTAAAACTTCCTATCATCTAGAGGTTGACCGATGCAATTAACAATTGAACAAGATATATTTAGTTCTCATTTATCACTGGTATCACGAGCCATTCCATCCCGGCCCAACCATCCGATTTTATCTAATATATTATTTGAAGCCAGCGTTGAACAGCAGCAACTGAGTTTAACGGCTTTTGATTTAAGTTTAGGAATTCGGACTTGTTTTGAGGCCAAAGTAGAACAAGGCGGTGAATTTACTTTACCCGCTAAACTATTAAATGATATTGTTTCTCGCTTACCCGGTGGCACAATTACCCTAGATGATGAAGCGGGAGATACAATTGTTACTTTAACCTGTCAATCTGGACGTTATCAAGTGCGTGGAATGGAGGCGGAAGAGTATCCCGCATTGCCATTAATTGACACTTCAGAATCAATTCAGCTTGCCGCTGAGGCGCTGATGGAAGGGTTAAAAGGAACGTTATTTTCCACCAGTCCTGATGAAACCAAACAAGTTTTGACGGGAGTTCATCTTAAGTTAAATTCGGGTCATTTAGAATTTGCTTCTACCGATGGTCACCGTTTAGCAGTGGTTAAAACAGAGAATACTCAAGCTTCAGAGGAAACAGAATCTGTTAATACAAATATTGATGAATTTGAAATGACTATCCCAGCCAAAGCATTAAGAGAAATAGAACGTTTACTCAGTGTAAAAGGACAAAAAGAAGATCAATCCTCTTTAATTACATTGCGATTTGATCACACACAAGTTGTGTTTGAATTTGGTAATCAACGCTTAACCAGTCGTAAATTAGAAGGAAGCTATCCTGCCTATCAACAGTTAATTCCAAATCAATTTACAAATCAAGTGAATGTCGATAGACGACTGCTTATTGGTGCTTTAGAACGAATTGCAGTGCTGGCTTCTCAAAAAAATGATATTGTTAAATGTACGATTGATAGCGTTAATCAAGAGATTGCTTTGTCTGTTGAAGCCACCGATGTTGGTAATGCTGTTGAAAGATTAGCGGCTCAAATTTCAGGAGATGAAGCGGAGGATTTAGCTTTTAATGTTAAGTATTTATTGGAAGGTTTAAAAGCGTTTAATACAACAGAAATTCAAATGCAATTAAACCAAGCCACCAGCCCAGTAATTTTAACACCTTTGGGCGGATTAAAAATGACTTATTTAGTCATGCCTGTACAAATTCGAGGCTAAATTTATAAGGTCAGTGATTTATCTTTAATCATTTGTTATATGCATCGCCAGCTCAAGTTATTTTTTTGCCCTCTGCCCTCTGCCTTCTGCATAGATGCCCTCTGCCCTCTGCCTTCGTTCAATGATGCCAGTAACGCCCTAATTCAGAATTAAGAAACAATGCAAGGGTGCGTTTATGCTGATAGAACACACCCCATTGCTGTTGCAAGCTGTTAAGCTTTTCGTGAATAGTACTCAACCACTAATAGTTCATTAATTTGTAGGGCAATCCATTCCCGTTCAATAATACTATTAACTTTACCCGTCAATTTGTCTTTATCCAATTCCAGATGGCTCGGAACATTAGCCAGTCCCGGATACTGTAGATTTAACTTCACCATCTCACGAGATTTTTCTTGGTTTCTCACCCCAATTACATCTCCCGGACGACATTGATAACTGGCAATATCAACCCGACGTTCATTGACCGTCACATGACCATGATTCACCAACTGACGGGCGGCAGGAATTGTGGGAGCCATGCCTAAACGGAAGATAGTATTATCTAACCGCATTTCTAGCAATTGTAACAACACCTGACCGGTTGACCCTTGTGCGCGACGGGCTTTTTTCACATAACGCACCAGTTGACGTTCGGATAAACCGTAGTTAAATCTCAGCTTCTGCTTTTCCTCTAGACGAATCGCATATTCTGAACGTTTCCGGCGGGCTTGACCATGTTGACCGGGGGGATAAGAGCGTCTAGGAGACTTACGGCTCAGTCCAGGGAGATCACCCAAGCGGCGTACAATCCGTAGACGGGGGCCTCTATATCGAGACATTTAACTTCCTCTCTTCATGAAATTTTTACCAAATCTCCATTATATGTTTTTAGACAGCTTTGGGTCAATCCTAAAGTTGTTGTTCGTCACTCTACACAGCCTAAACCTTACGAGGATTGATCCGTCGTGGTGGAATTATCCCCTGCATATTGTAAGATTAAGCTTACGGTTTCTGACTTAATCCATCCTTTCTCCACTGCAACTTCTCCAAACCTGCGGCGAGTCTGCTTTTGGGTTGCCAGAATATCTTCAATTTGCTCATCGTTTAATAATTTAGCTTGCTTCAAATACTGCCCGATAGGTTGTTGCGGTAAACTGCTGATTTGAGGCAAATATTCGGCAAAAAAATCAACTGTGTCTGGCTGTAACCAACCAAAGTAAGCAATAATCTCACCAATACGGCGATGACGATGAAAGGTTTGTTGCGCTTCTAAGGCAGTTGTCACTTGCTGGTCTGTAATTAAGCCGGCCAGCTTCAAAACATAACCCAGAGGCAAGGTACTGTTGGTTTGTATCCTGCAAGACAGGGGGAATTGAAACGAGGGTATGATCTCGCTTTGGTGATCTAAACGATCTTTTTTCAACAGTAACTCTATCAGTGCAATGGGTATTGTGATTGGCCAAGCAATAGATGCTGTTGTTAGAATGAACCATGAGCGATAGTCATTCATCGCTGTTGTGGTATCTTCTATAAAAAGCTTAAACCAAACGCAAAAGACTATGATTGCTGCTACAGAATAGAATACTAATGCTATATCCATAATATTCCTCGGATCTACCGACTTCGAGCTATCTATTGCTAATTGTTCTCATAAGAGCCCAAGTATAGAATCAGAAGTGGTGTAGCAACTTAAACATTAAACACTGCTCTGTTAATTTGCCCAAGCTCGACAAATTTATCCTACAATAGAAAAATCAATCGACTTTTTGTAAGTGGATGAGACAGAGCGGGAGTGTGAGAACTCAATTACCCTGCCTCATCACACTGATTGCACCCTAATGGTTCACCCTGATGAGTCACCCTAACGCACCCTGATGGAATATGGGGTATTGGAATCAATATCCCCTAATTGATCTTGAGGTTAAGCTTTAGCCTAGCTTTTACGTGCTTTTACTGATTCGGTAACCAGCGAGGCAACTAGGTTTACTGCTTGTTTTCCTCGAGATACCTGAATCCTAACATAGGAAAACCCTAACTACACCGCCTTCCGTGTGTAGCTTTGAAAAGTGTCACATTGCGTAGTTACACGTAGAAAAGGGCATTTTTCAAATGCTGTGTACGCCTCTTTATACGCTGAATTATAAGATAGCACATATCGTTTAAAAAGGGAAGGATTTTTATAGGTTCTTTGTCACGGGTTGTCTGTTTGGGGTGCGCGGGGGCCGTGTTGGTGTTGAGTAAAGCGAGGGCTAAGACTGCCTTAAAGCGACTGCCACCTTTAAGGACTAATGACACAACTCAGAACGAATAACCCTGCTTAAAAACGTTGTTGCAAGGCAGCGCGGGCCTGTTCACGATCATCAAAGTGAACTTTCTCTGTCCCGAGAATTTGATAATCTTCGTGGCCTTTACCTGCAATTAACACCCCATCCCCTGGTTGTGCTTGTGAAATAGCAGTATGAATGGCTGCCGCGCGATCGCCATTGACAATCGGATTAATATTTGGATCAATCCCAGCTAAGACATCTTCTAGAATACGTTGGGGATCTTCTGTACGAGGGTTATCAGACGTTACGACAGCAATATCAGCTAATTCAGCGGCAATTTTCCCCATTTTCGGGCGTTTTGTGCGATCGCGATCGCCCCCGCAACCAAATACACAGATCATTTTGCCCGGTATAAAAGGTCGTGATGCCTTCAGTAAATTCTCTAAGCTATCGGGAGTATGGGCATAATCAACAATCACGCTAATATCTTGGGAGGGAGAAACTTGTACCCGTTCCATGCGTCCTGGAACGCCCATAAATTCCGGTAACTTCTCCACCATCACGGATAATTCTAAACCTAAAGCTAACCCTGTACCAACGGCAGCCAGTAAATTCGATAAATTATATTGACCCACCAGCGGTAACTCAAACTCAGCATCACCTTTAGGGGTATGTAAAACACCTTTTACCCCAGTGGGTTCATATTGAAGCTGATCGGCCCATAAATCAGCGATCTTATCATTAATGCTATAACTCCAGACTAACTCAGATCCTAAACGTTCAATTAACCGTTTGCCATAAGCATCATCGGCGTTAACCACAGCCCGTCCTTTGAGATATTCTGGACTAAACAGTAACGCTTTTGCCTCAAAATAATCCTCCATCGTGGGATGATAATCCAGGTGATCTTGAGTCAAATTGGTAAACACGGCCACCTCAAACCCACAACCCCCTACACGTCCTTGATGTAAGGCATGGGAACTCACTTCCATTACGCCATATTCACTCCCCGCTTTAACGGCATCAGCTAACTTTTGTTGTAATTCCACCGCAAACGGCGTGGTATAAGCTGCAACTTCTTCATATCCCGGCCAGCGAGTATACAACGTCCCAAATAACGCAGTTTGTTTTTGGGCATTATTTAACAGAAATTCAATTAAATGAGTCGTCGTGGTTTTGCCATTGGTTCCCGTTACCCCCACCATTTTGAGTTTTGAGGCGGGATCATCATAAAATGCTGCTGCAACCTGGGCGCAGGCTTGGTTCATGTCTGAGGCGGAAATAATACAAGGAGATGGCGTTTCTGAGGTGGGGGGGTGTTTCTCAAAAGCGGTTTCCGAGACTAATGCGGCCACGGCCCCCGAGGCGATCGCACTCGGCCAAAAATCGCCCCCATCAACCCGAGTCCCAGGCATACCTAAAAATAAATCCCCAGGCTGGCAGGCATGGGAATTTGTAGTGAGTCCTTTAATTTCACGGTCTAATGCAGGATGATTGTTTAATGCACCCGCAACAGACACCTGTTCTAGTAATTCTCTTAGTTTCATCTCACCTCTCCTCACAACACTATTCAGCGCTTTCTTCAGAAAGAATTAATCATGCATTGTAGTCTGGACATCAGCCGAATGCAAGAAATCCAGGTTACAAATACTGTATTAATTTCTGTTCAAGCTGTTTACCATTAATCCGGGGAGAAGGACGAGGAATTTGTTCGGGTGGACTGTTGGGGTCAGATTGTTTGTATAATACTGGCACTTCATACTGATAAGTGTTGAACCAATCCTCACGGGTGGTAATATCCCGAATTTCCAAATCAAATTGACAAGGACTATCAGAATCTGCTTGAATCTGTTCTAGTTTTTCCTGTAACCCCTCACACAGATGGCAACCCGGTTTGCTGTAAAGAATTAAATGCATGACTCAATTACGGTTAACCCGTCAAAATTCATCCCTTTAGCATAGCTGCCTCAGGGCTTTTGCGATAAAATTATCAGGTGTTGTAAACACAGGTGGTATTCCTGGGAAATTGTGCAATGACTCCTGCCGTATTGATTGAAAAGCTACAAAAACGCTACGGTTCTGTTGAAGCGGTGAAAGATATTTCCCTAGAAGTTCAACAAGCGGAAATCTTCGGTTTACTCGGCCCCAACGGTGCGGGCAAAACAACGACGCTACGGGCATTGTGTACCTTAATTACACCAGATGCAGGACGTTTAGAAGTGTCTGGTATTTCGGTCGTGGATAACCCTCGCGGCGCAAGACAACGTTTAGGATATGTTGCCCAAGAAGTCGCCCTGGATAAAGTTCTGACTGGACGTGAATTACTGCAACTGCAAGGGGCATTGTATCATTTACCCCGTCGGGCAATCGGCGATCGCCTTGACCAAGTGGTGGATTTATTGGGATTATCGGAATGGATCGATAAGAAAAGCGGCACTTATTCTGGGGGAATTCGTAAACGTCTCGACTTAGCCGCCGGACTGTTACATAAACCCGATGTATTAGTCTTAGATGAACCCACAGTCGGTTTAGATATTGAAAGCCGAGTAGCGGTGTGGGATTTTCTGCGACAATTACGGGATGCTGGGACTACTGTGTTAATTACCAGTCATTATCTAGAAGAAGTGGATGCTTTAGCAGATCGAGTGACTATTATTGATAAAGGAGTTGTGATTGCCACAGGTACTCCTTCTCAACTGAAGGATAATGTCGGAGGCGATCGCATTACTTTAAGAATAAGAGAGTTTTCACCCCTTGAAGAAGCCGAAAAAGCAAAAGCATTACTTGAACCGTTACCGTTTGTTCAAGAAGTGATTGTGAATACTGCCCAAGGTAATTCTTTAAACTTAGTAGTTAAGTCTCAAAGTGATGCTTTAATGAGTATTCAACAATCATTAAAAGAGGCAAACTTACCGATTTTTGGTATTGCCCAATCTCGCCCGAGTTTAGATGATGTTTATCTAGCGGCGACAGGTAAAACATTAATGGATGCGGAATTAGCGGCTGTTGGGACTCGGGATGCTAAAGCAGAGAAAAAGCAGAATATGCGATAAGTTAATTTGCTAGAGTAACTATCTGACTTACTTCGATATACTAACAATCGTCGCTTCTCCTTTAACTACCATAGCCAAAATAGCTATAACTTCTGATGCTAAAGGTTTCAAATCTGTCAAACGATTCGATGGAGCTTTCAGAACAATGACTGCAATATTAAATTGAGATAGAGTGTGTTGAAATGATAAGTTGCGATCAACTGTTATAAAAACATCAAACTCTGTTTCTGCCAATGCAAGAAGTTGACCATTCTTTACTCCTGCCCATCCCATTTGTGGAACTGTTTTGACCTCATAGCCCACAAACTCTCTTGCCAGCTTACGGTCAATGCACTCATCCAATAAAATTTTCATACTATGCTACTATCTCAACCAGCCGTTTTTCTGCTTCCTCTAATAAGGTAATGACTTGTTCTCTCGTCACGGTTGGAAACCCATCCAAAAAGTCGTTGATTGATTCTCCCGCTTTAAGATAGTCTAAGAACGTCTGAATAGGAACTCTAGTCCCAGAAAAAACTGGAGTGCCGCCCATAATTTCAGGAGATATAGTAATGATTGAGGAGTTTTTCAGCATACATTTTTAAGCTCTATATTCTTTACGTTCAGTTTAGCAACACATCGTTATCTATTAGAGTTTAGGCTAAAACTTGAATAATCTGTCATTGTTTAGGGGTATGAGAACATAGAGAAAGATGTTATGCAGGTGAAGAAATAGGAAACTATTTTGTAGTAAAATATCGCTAATCGGTTCTTGTTCAGCGATTGTGGCACAATCAATCATATATTATTCCACTAAGATCTAAGCTCGACTGAAATCGATGACACTCAACCCAAATAATGACTTCAAGTACCTCGACAAACAGATGGCGAACCTGTCTGAGCTTGCATGCCCGACAATTCCAGTGTCTAAGATGCCCCCAAATGCACTTATCGAGAGTGGGAAAGCTAATCAAGCCAGTGAGTACCACAAAGCTCTCGTTTCAAGGATCAACAATTTTGACAAATCACTCGATGAAGATCATGAGGTTGGTGTTCGTCTCGTCTCGTTTGGCTCAGACGTCACGTTTCACTTGACTGCTCTTGGCTATCAGAATCCTTTGTTGATCACTTTTTTCGGCACTACGTCCGACGGTAATCCAATTGAGTTGCTCCAACATGTCTCTCAGATAAGCATTCTATTAATGAAGCTTCCGCGACTGAACCCTAATCAACCCAAAAAAACAATCGGTTTTCTCCGATCCTAAACCGAACGATGAGGGATAACCATGGGATGCACTGGAGTTGGGCTTCCAGCTTTTTTTGACGGTAAGTAACTCATCTTAAAGAGGTCACTTATGCAAAACTCACGTCATGTTTCTCTACTAACAAATGGACTGGATCAAGTCCTAACTATTCCCCACGAGTTTGCCCTATCTAGTACTAAGGTTACATTACGCAAAGAAGGCGATCGCTTGATTATTGAACCCATTCCTTTTAGTTCCCTGCTTCCCTTGCTGACTACATTGCAAGACATTACAGATAATTTCCATGATATCGATAAGGGGCTACTTCCCCTTGATGACATTACACTTTAGCCCAACTCAGTGAGAAGCTGAGTTACAGGATAAAATAGGAAAGTCTAATTTTGAGATTGAGCGATGGATAGAAACACCACAGAACGGCAACAGCTCCTTGAAGCAGTAAATGATCTTCCTGAAGAAACTTTGGTAAAACTTGCTAGTTTTCTCGACTATCTTCGCTATAAATCAACCCAACAGAGAGAGCTTAGCAACAATTCTACTAATTTTTTAGTTGCAGTTGCAGGCTTAGGTCATTCTGGTCAACAGGATATTTCAGAACGAGATGAAGAAATTCTCCGCAATGAAATTGATCCTGTGTATGGCTGGAATTCCAAGCCAAGTCACTCAGTATGACAGCGATACTCGATACCAGTTTTCTGACAGATGCAGCAATCGTTGCTATAGCTAAAAGGCTTACTATTACCGGTGTTTACACCCTTGATCGTCGAGATTTTTCGGTTATTCGTCCACGCAACTGCGATTACTTTGAGTTATTGCCCTAAACCGTTAGCTTCATCTTTGGTAAAATCAAGATGAACAATCAACAGCGATATGATATGGACTGGAAATCCTATATTCATTGCGATCCGAATATCCTCTTGGGAAAACCTGTTATTAAAGGAACACGCCTATCGGTCGAATTCATTTTAGGATTATTTTCTCAAGGGTGGACAGAACAACAAATTCTAGAAAGTTATCCGAGTTTGAATGCGATCGCGCTCAAGGCTGTTTTTGCATTTGCCGCAGACTGCTTGAGGGAAGATGTCTTCTATACCCCTTTGTTTGCTGATGCCAGATAATGCAGTTTTTAGCAAATGAGAACTTTCCTTTACCTAGTGTCAAAGTCATGCGACAAGCAGGCTATGATATCGCTTCAATCACTGAAGACTCCCCAAGAATTAATGATACAGCAGTCTTAACTCGTGCCGCAAATGAACAACGGCTAATTTTAACTTTTGATCGTGATTATGGTGAACTGATCTATCGCTTGCGACTGCCATCTCCAACAGGCGTGATTTATCTTCGATTTCGTCCTCGTACTCCAGAAGAGCCTGCTATTCTACTATTGAATTTATTCCAAACTCAAGGGTTTCAATTTGAGGGACGATTTACGGTACTTGAACGAGATCAGATTCGACAGCGCCCCCTACCCTAATTCGCTCACCTGATGGTGTTGTTGCTTATGTTGAAGCTAGAGGGAACATAAATATTAGTAAATAAATCGTCCCTGATTCTCGGCAGAATGCCCTACAATCAAAACAAGTTTTTAATATTCCTGCGTCAGTTGTGAGTGTAATCCCTCTCCCTCAGTCTTTGATTGCTGCCACTGAGATTGGCCCGTTACTCGGAAATGTCTGGATTGATTTATTAGTGCTAGCCTCAATGCTAGCCCTTTCTGCTTTTTTTGCGGGTTCAGAAACGGCTATTACGGCTTTAGATAACTTAAAGCTGCGGGCCTTAATCAAAGAACAGGGCGATCCCAATGGTATGTTTACACTGGTCCTGGAAAGGCGCGCCCGATTTATCACCACTTTGTTGGTGGGGAATAACCTGGTTAATAATTTCTCTGCGATTCTCACCAGTAATCTATTTGCCATCTGGTTAGGGAGTGCCGGGTTAGGAGTTGCCACAGCGGTTGTGACTTTTCTGTTATTGATTTTTGGTGAAATTACGCCAAAATCTCTAGCCATTAGCAATGTATTGCCGATTTTTAAGACAGTGGTGCGCCCCATTTACTTCATGTCGGTGATTCTTGCCCCTGTCATTTATCTATTTGAAACGATCGCGGGGCGAGTGATTCAGATATTTAATCGTGGCGCAACTCAACCGTCTCTGTCTTTACAAGAGTTACGATTGATGATCGAAATTTTAGGGGGTAAGGGTCAACTCGATTGGCAAAAACATCAGTTACTCAACAAAGCGCTGATGTTAGATTATCTAATTGCCCGAGAAGTAGTGAAACCTCGGATTGAGATGCGAACGATTTCCCACGAGGCTAGCTTGCAAGATGCGATTGATTTATGCTTAGAAACAGGATATTCTCGAATTCCAGTTCAAGGTGAGTCTAAAGATGAGATTGTGGGGATTGTTCATCTTAAACGCATTCTGCAAGTGATGCGATCGCGAACAGAAACAGCGGAAACTCAAACGGTAACAGCGGCAATGATTCCCCCCGTTTATGTGCCTGAAACGAAGCGGGTGGGAGACTTACTGAAGGAAATGTTACAGCAACGCCTCCACATTGCCATTGTGGTAGATGAATATGGTGGCACAGTGGGGTTAGTCACCCTGGAGGATATTTTAGAGGAATTAGTGGGTGAAATTTACGATGAAAGTGATTTTCCCAGCCGTATGAGTCGCATTAAAACCAGTGTTCCGATTAATAATGCATCTCGGCAAAAACGACCTAAGCCAGAGTCTCGTCGGCAACGTTCTGGGGGTGTGAAGCGATCGCCTCCTAAAGATCCACCACAACCGTAATGGTTTTCACAGCACAAGGAACTACTGTTTTAAAGCCGTACTAACCACTTGTTGTAACTCTTCTTCTGTCCAAGGTTTATGCATACAAGCATAGAGATTGGCTTGTTGTCTAGCCCGTTCAATGGCAGCCTCATCGGCTTGTCCAGTTAACATCACCGTGACCACGTCGGGAAAGCGCTGATGAACTTCGGCCAGAAAAACATCCCCTTTGACATCGGGCATCAACCAATCTGAAATAATCAATAAAACTTTGATATTGTCTTCTGCCAGTTCATCAATTACATCCCAAGCTTCTTCAACACTTTCAGCGACTTCATAAATATACTGACTACCAAAACATCGCTGGAGTTGTTCTTTAAGGGATTTTAAAATTGAAGGTTCATCATCGACACAAAAAATAGCAGTTTCACACATATTTAGCTGATTTCTAAGGGTTTATGCAGATCCAACAGGTAACCAAACTTGAAATTGAGTTGATCCCGGCTGGCTTTCTACTTTAATATACCCTTGATGCTTGTCGATGATCTTCTTACAAATATGCAGTCCTAAACCGCTGCCTTCACCCATAGGCTTTGTGGTAAAGAAAGCATCAAAGATTTTGGCTTGAGTTTCTGGGTCTATTCCGCTGCCTGTATCGGCAATATTGACCTGAATACCATTATCCTGTTGATGGGTATTGAGGGTTAATGTACCGCCAGATTTCATCGCTTGAATGGCGTTATGAATTAAATTCGTCCAAACTTGAATCAGTTCATCTGGATACCCCCAAATGGCTGTATCGTCTTGATACTCTCGAACGAGCTGAATATTGTGTTTGATTTGATTATGATACAATTCCAATACGGTTTCTAACCCTTGAGCCACTTGTACGACTTGCTTTTTACCACTGCGATCAAAGCGGGCATAACTTTTGAGGGCAAAAATTGTTTTAGAAGACCGTTCAACAGCATGAAGAATAATTTGATTATTGGCATAGGTAGAGGCAAAATTATAAGCAAATTCAAGCGCCCATTCCCCAGATTCATGCTTCATTAAAGGTAGCCATAATTCGGGTGTTTCGTGCACCCCCATCTCGACTAAAAGATCAGCAATATATCGAGCATTATCAATTTGATGCTCTTTCAGTTGAGCTACCACTTGACGTTTAAGGCGACGGCCTTCGGAAGAAGAGATTAAAGTTTGATGTTTGAGTCCTTGGTTAATCAGTAGAAATAACTGCTCTATTTCGGTTGTATTGAGACGCTGATGTAAGTCGGTAAATTCTTCTATAATCAGTTGTAATGCTTTATCTGTATTATTAGCAGAAGCTCGAATTGCCCCCAGAGGATTATTAATTTCATGGGCAATACCCGCAATGAGTTGCCCCAACGCTGCCATCTTTTCTTGCTGAACTAATTGTTCTTGAGTTTGGTGTAATTCTTCTAATGTATTATTGAGTTGCTGCATCTGTTGATGAAGTTGCTGATCGCGGCTATCTAGCTGCTGTGCCATGGTATTAAATTCCTGGGCTAAAATGCCGACTTCATCATTAGTATCGACTGGAATTAAGGTTTTTAAGTCCCCAGCCGCCAGTTTTTGAGTGGCTTGGGTTAAATTTTGAATTCGACGACTTAAGCCTTGAGTCATCCGAAACCCAGCAACAACAACTGCCGTAAACATCACACCCCCTAATAAACCAAACCCGCTGACAATTAACCACAGTTGCCGCTGGGCAAGTTCTGTTTCTTCAGCAGATTTTAACACGGCTATTTTCAGGATTTGATTTCCTAAAGTAGAAAATTTAACCGTTTTAACGAGATAAGCTGCTTCAGCAATTGTAACTTGAGTCGGTGATGCATTGGGTGCGGGAAATTGCTGTAATGGATAATCATCCAGGGGAAGGGTTGAAGCCTTGACTTGATCTCCTTCAAAAGCAATTAAATGCATTGATGTATTTCCCCGAATTTCCTGTAAGAGGGTATTGTCAATTGCCACCGCAGTGGTTAAAGTTGCAAGAAGTTCTTCATCCGATTTAATCGAAATAAAACTAGATAAAACGGGGGGAATTGAAGTATTTGTTGTGATTAAAATACCAGATAATTCCATTCCGGTTTGCGTTAAAGTATTGAGGGTAGCATCCTGAAAATTTTTAGCAGAAAGCGATCGCTGTTGAGAAGAAACTAAAAGCTGATCATTGGTATCAACAATTCTAACTAAATCAAGTTCTAGTGCAGCTTGCAGGGGCAAGACGGCACGCAGCAAGATAGTTTGATCATTTGAGGCAACGGCTTGAATAATACTGTCTTCTTCGCTTAGCCATCGCGTTGTTAAACTCAACAATCTTTGCTTCTGCTGTAAATCTTGTTTGAGTAAAATTGCTAAGTCTTCTGTTTCTTTACGGGCTGTTTGTTCTAAGCTATTTCTGGCAAAATAACCATAAGCTAAAGTGGCTGCTGTCCATAAGCCCAGAAACACAATTAAAATCGGCAACAAGAGTTTGATAGAAACAGATAAACCTTTATGATTGTGATGTTGTATAGTCATCTCTATTTAATATCAGTGGGTTGAGGTAAAGGAGCAAAACCGGACTGTTCTAGGATCGCCGTAGCTTGCGGACTAAAGATATAATTAATAAAGTCAGTGGTTGAGTCAGAGGCATTTTTACTCCAGAGAAGACCAATCGTTCGTGCCATCGGATATTGACCTGTTTTTAGAGTATCTGGAGTAGGCTCAATACCATTTAAGCTCAAACGATTAACGGGTAAATTATTAGAAATGGCGTAAGCTAAGGAAAACGCGCCAATACTGTAGGGAGTACTTTGTAAGGTTTGGATTAGTTCGCCTTCTTTACGCAGTACAATTGCATCGGGTGAATTGGGTAAATCTGCACCCAGATAATGTTCTCGTAGCAGCCATTTGGCAGATTCATCTTCCGGACGATCCAACAGTAAAATCGGTTGATCTAGCCCTCCTAGTTGCTTCCAATTGGTGATTGTACCGCTGTAAATCCCTTTAAGATCTTCGGTTGTTAGGTTTGTAATTCCCGTAACACTAGGATGAGTCGCAACGACTAAGGCATCTTGAGCGGTTGCATGGAAATTTAAGACTTCATCTTTTTCTTCTGGTTTTAAGCTTTTAGAAACCACTCCGATGTCAAGAATCCCCTGTTTCACTGCGATGATACTATTTTCAGATTGACTAGGCTCTAATATATTAATTTCTCCTGTTTCGACAGTAGAAAGATAAGCTGTTTTCAAAATTTGTAAAAAATCAGTGGCACTGGTTGAACCTCCTACTTTAATAGGGGTAAGTTCTGTATTATCAGAATTATTTGCAACCGTTGTTGTGCCTGGAGTGGAGGAAGTCGGATTGACCCTAGAACACGCAGGCAGTCCAATGATGGCGATCGCTCCTAGGGCAACAATTACGAAACTTTGTTTTAAATTTTGTGGCTGGCTCATCATTTAAATCATGATATGAAAGTACTTTTAATCCCAACAGCTTTGACTTATTTATCCTGAATTAGAACCCCCCGAAATAGAGAATTGACTACAGACTTGAGAATAGAATCATATACTGAACGAATCTTTTTCAATCTAACTAATTTTTTAGTCCTTTGCCTATAGTACACAGAAAAGATGTTTAACATTACAGCCTCAACAAAATCACTCAAAAGTCAATTGAGAAACCCAGCTTTCATTAAGGTTTATGAAGTTAAGATGATATTTACGGATCATATAAAATTTGAATAATTAGTGATGATGAATTTTTCAAGATCACCTCAAAGCCTCGCCCCTGTTATTACAGGTAAAATTTATATCTTCATTTGAAGTCCAGGTTACAAAGAATTCTTAATATTAAGTTCTGACAATTAATCATTATACAAATCTCATACTTCATGACAATGGGATTTCTTGCAGCTACACCCTGTTCCCCATACCCTACACCCCACTTCCAGGAGATCTATTTACTATTCAACCGAATATGATATATGAATAGGATTAACATCTAATTCTGCGATTAAGTATCGCCTGCTGAAGATATACTAAAATTTTAATAGGTTTGATGTGGCGCAGTTTTGTGATATTAGGATAAAAATTATCGGTAAGATTTTATTGAAAATAAATTGATAAATTTATAGGATAAAATTGCAAACTAAAACTATTATTAAATTATGTATTTTATGGAGATAAATATAGATATAGCCATCCGATTGGGGTTATGTAAAAAATATTATTAAAAAATGGGATAGGGAACGGGCAACGCTTAAATAGATAATATTTTTAGTTTTTTTATCTGTTTTGAGAGGTTTTACAAATGATTTAGGATTGCTATGTTTTTTTTATTTAAAACGCTTTAATTAAGTAATAATCAATTTTTTATAATTATGTATTATGACTATTTACAGCCGTTTAAAACAATTTTATCAACTAAAAAAATACTAATAATTCGTATATTGAAATTTATATAGGTGTATTTAAAGTCTGAACTTAGGAAAACAACATCAAGCTATTAGCTAAATAATTGTTACTAAACTGAAGTTGTATTTTTTACATCAATAAATATAATTTATTTATACAGGTAGTATTATTCGGAAATCAGAAGATAAAAATATTTCCTTTTCAGTAGATTAATCTTATTATATTTGTGAATACAATAAATATCCCAACTTAGCTTTTGAAGAGGTTATGAGTAGCGGTAATATCAATCAATTAGACAAGTAGATTAATTTTATTATATTTGTGAATATAATCAATATCCCAACTTAGCTTTTGAAGAGGTTATGAGTAGCGGTAATATTAAGAAACTGGAAAAATACAAACGCCTCAATATTACTGAAGTTTGGTTTTGGGACAATAAAATAATCTATTGTCAATTTATTCTTTAGAAGACAACAACTATGAAGCGAGTTCTCAAAGCAAGTTATTACCCGGTTTAGATATTGATTTATTCATAAATTGTGTCAAAATGTCTTCTAAGTTAGAAGCGATGACGGCTTTTTCTCAAGGCATTTAAGAAGAATGAGATATTAAGACGTCTTCTACTGGAAAATACTCTATATTAAGCAATGCATCTTTTTACGCTTTTGTCAAGCCCCCTTAAAGTAGCGTCCTAAAAATTTGTTTTTTCTCTCAATGCTCAAAATAACTGGAATTGAGCGGCGTTGCGATCGCTTATCGGATAAAACCTATGTTTGAAGGGATACTGACTATTGTTTTACTTTAACTTTGCGGGTCTAGCCACAACAATAGCAATTTTACTTAATTTTCTAAATTTTACTAAAACCAGCCTGAGCTGTCAACCCCTATAAATTCGTTGTATCAGTACCCTTAATTTCTCGTCAGTGTCTTATCATAACTTAACAAATATATCGATTTTAAATCATTGAGCTTTTAGTTATTAAGTTAAATTTATCTAATTTTGACTGAGATATTATAGGTAGAAGGTGAAACAGATATTATATTATTTGAGATAAGCCACAGTCACCCCCATTCCCCCTTCTGCTTGCGCGGCTAACTCAAACCGTTCAACGATAGGATGTGTTTTGAGAAATTCATGCACCCCTTTTCTGAGTTGTCCGGTACCTTTACCGTGAATAATCCATAAAGCGCCAAAATCAATGAGTTGACTCAGGGCGCGATCTATTTCTATCTCAGATTCTGAAACTCGTTTGCCGCGTAAATCTAAGGTATTTTTCTCAGTCCGAATAACAGGTTTTTTTTCCGGTTTTTCTGTCTTTTTATTCTTCTGAGATTGAGTCGTTTTCTTCGGTGGTAAGTCTGGTTTTTCACCCTGAAGAGATTCAATATCTGCTAAACTCACGGTCATTTTCATAATCCCAAAACGCACAGCAAATTCTCCATCCTCATTGGGCAAGGTCAAGACTTCCGCCGTTTGTCCGATGCTGGGAATGCGAATTTTATCCCCGACTTGCGGACGAAAACTGGGTTTTGGGGGTTGTTTCGGTTTGGGAGCAGGCAAACGTTTTTCGGCAATTTGATTTAACGCTTCTGTGGCTTTTTGTGCCGCTTGGGCGGTGGGTTTTCCTTGTTGTAATTGTCGAATGACTTGGGCAATTTCTTGTTTTGCTGCTAATAATGATTCTTGAACTTGTTGTTCTTGGGCTTGTTTTAACTCAGTTTCTCTTTGCTTCAACATGGCTGAACGTTGATACAGTTCTTGATGCAAACGTTCGGTTTGTTGGAGTAATTCCCCCGCTTCTGAAGCTTTAGTTTCCTGCTGACGACGTTGGGCTTCTAACCCTGCAATTACCTCATTCACATCCTCTGAAGCTCCGCCCACAAAACTAGCGGCCAGTTCCACCACTTGCGGATTTAACCCGAGGCGTTTAGCAATGGTTAAGGCATTAGAGCGGCCGGGAATACCCCACAACAGCCGATAAGTGGGTTTGAGGGATTTTTCGTCAAATTCAACCGAAGCGTTCTCAAATCGATCATCTTGGTACTTGAGGGCTTTTAATTCCCCGAAGTGAGTCGTCGCAACAGTGAGTAAAGTATGATCGGCTAAATATTGTAATAAGGCGATCGCTAAAGCACTCCCTTCAGACGGGTCAGTTCCCGCGCCGACTTCATCTAACAACACTAAAGTATTACTCGGCTGAGGCTGAGATATTTCTAATTCGGAATTGTTCTGATCTTCTAGTTCAGCGGGCTGTTGCAGCGTCTCTAAAATTCGGCTAATGCGGCGAATATGCCCCGAAAACGTAGAGAGACTTTGTTCAATAGACTGTTCATCTCCAATATCAGCTAATACCTGTTCAAACCAAGGGAGTTCTACCGGTTCACGGGCGGGAATAAATAAACCCACTTTTGCCATTAAAGCAGCTAACCCCATGGTTTTTAGGGTAACAGTTTTGCCGCCTGTATTGGGGCCAGTAATGGCAACGACACGCCGGGGGATATTGACATTAACATCAATGGGAATAACAGAAACTCCTTGTTCATGTTGATATTGCCACACCAATAAAGGATGTTTCAGTTGCCGTAAAGTCGTACGAGGTTGAGCATTAGGAATTAAGGTGGGAGAATCTGTATCGGTTTGAATATTGGTAAATTTAGGCGGATTAGCTTCTAACCATAAACTATACTTGGCTTTAGCAACGGCTAAATCAATTGTGGTGACGATCGCTAATAATCGTTCTAAATCTAATCTAACTTCTTCTATTTTCTCACTTAATTTACGCCGAACGGCTTCTTCTGCGGTTTGTTCTTTGCGGCGTAATTGTCGTAGTTGGTTATTCAGTTCTATGGTTGATTTGGGTTCAATATATAGCGTTGCCCCACTGGTGGAAGTATCATGTACAATACCGGGAACCGCATCTTTTTGTCCAGCTTTAACCGGAACAACAAAGCGATCGCCTCTTTGGGTGATAAGCTGTTGACTAATAGCGTTGGCTTGACGTTGTAAAATCCGTTGTAGAATCTGTTGAATACGGATACGAACTTGAGACAGTTTCCCGCGAATTTCTCCTAAGTTAGGACTCGCGCGATCGGCAACATCACCGCGATCATCAATACAGCGATGAATTTCTTGTTCGAGTTCTGGATAAGTTCGTAACTCTGAGACAAGCTGAGTCAGAATAGGAATTCCTTCTTGAGCATCAATCACTCGTCGTAATTGTCTTGCCCCCGCTAAAGTCTGAGCAACAGCCAATAGTTCCTCACCAAATAAAACCCCTTGCCGTTCAACTCGTTCTAAAGCCACCCCAATATCCTGAATTCCATCTAAGGATAAGCCATTCGCCAGTTGTAATTCCAGTTGATAGGCTTCTTGAGTTTGGGCAAGTAAAGTTAAAGTTTCTCCTGGCGTAGTAGGAATTTGCAAATGACGACTCGCGACAGCCCCCAATTTCGTCGTTGCAAACGTCGCGAGATGTTGGCATAACCGTTGCCATTCCAGTAATTCTAGAGTTTCTGCTTGAATCAAAGTGGTTAAATTCTATCCCTGTGTTCTCTCTGTACTACATTATTGTAAAGAATTTTGGCGAATTTTGTAATCTTCCACTAGACAAAGTTTTTTTTTCTCGATTTCCCGTTATCTTTTCTCTGGCGCAGCGCGATCGCAACGCTTACCAGAGTTTAGGATCATTGAGAGCATTAACACATTGAAATTTACCCCCCTCAGGTAAAACGGTAGAATTCAATGTCATCGCCTGCAAACCTTCTGGGTATTGAAGTGGATAAGGGGCAGTAAAATATTGAGCTAGATCTGTTTTAAAGCCAAACCGAGAATAATATTGCGGATCGCCATAAACAAAAATAATAAATGCACCGAATGAGGAAATCAGATCTAAGCCCTGTTTGACAATAGTAAAACCTACTCCTTTATTTTGATGAGATGGTAATACTGCCAAAGGAGCAAGAATATAACCGAAATGTTTGTTAGTGCTATCTAAAATAACCGGACTAAAAGCTATGTGAGCAATTATTATATTATTCTCTATCGCAACCAATGAGATAATATTAACTATTGATTTTTCGGATAATAAATTTATAGCCACATCAGAGACTAATTCAGCTTCTGAATCATCAAATGCTTGAAGATAAATATTTTTAATCTCTTCAGTATCTTTTATATTTGCTTCTCGAATTTTCATAAGTCGATTTGTTCACTCAATATGAATTTAAGAATTATTAGCCTTGATAAATAGTAGTCCACTACTACTGGCTTATCCGGTGCAACGCTTTGTTAGGCCCTCGATTTGCTCGTTTATATTTCTCTTGATACTCGCGCCGTTGCTTTGTGATTTCATATAACACGATACCCGTGGTTGTACCAAGGTTCAGACTGTCAATCATTCCGAACATAGGAATAGACACACAGAATGCACTATTTTCGACCACCAAATCACTAATTCCGCAAGATTCATTCCCGAACCAAACAGCCAAACGAGGATGGGTGTAATCAGCCTCATGTAGAATAAAGTTCTCTTTACCCTTTATGTGGGGAGAAGTAGCAATTGAGGTAAACCTATTTTTACACAAATGCTCTAAGCACTGTTCAGTACTATCAAACCTTTTGACAAAAGTCCATTGTATTGCAGATACAGAGGTTTTCGATAATGACTTCCTTTGCCTCATTTCTTGCCAATCATCAGGTAAAGAGTTTCTGGGATCTACAATATAAGTTTTTTCAACACCCAAGGCATTGACGTTGCGAATTACAGTACCAATGTTCTTTATATCCACTGGACGTTCGAGAACGGCAATCAAGTTCTTGCAGCGATATGGTTTAATCTGATCTGCTCTTTTTCGTATATTACTTTTTTCTTCTTCCATTAACAGTTCCAAACACGGATCAAATAAGCCCAATTTCTAATTATATCGCAGTTGCTACATAACACTTGACGAGTGACATTTAATCACAATAGTTTTCTATTTCTTCAATCCAATAACTACTTGTTTTATCTTCTCACTCTCCCAAATAGTTTTATGGATAAACTTAATGATTCAATAGCTCGTCTCAAAAATCTATCGTCATAGCTGCCGCTACATTTGACTAGATCTTTTATACTCTTGACCAATCATCTATTAACAACCCTTGAATTTTTCCAAAATCTGATGTATTTCTAGTTAGAATAGTTGCATTCTTGACAATAGAAATTGCAGCAATTTTAAGATCCATAGCTCCTAAGCGTGGATAAACCTTTCTTAATCGCTGATATTCAACACCAGCAGCTTGATCAAATGGGATAATTTGAATTGATCGGTAATTTTCTGAAAGCTTCTGTAGCCATCGATACGCAACTACTTGCTCATCCAAAGTTTTTGCTTTGGAGAGAACACTAAGCCGTCCTCTGAGTTGCTCTTCATCGGTAATAATAGTGACTGCAACTGAAACGTCTTCTATAGTTGCCAATCTTGCTAGAATTTGCCTTCCTTCCTGATTATTTCTTTGAATCAAACTTAGATGGTCAGTATCTAGAATATACATCTTGAAGCACGATGCTTATGTCGTTAATCAGCAGACTGCCGCCAGTCTTGACCCAGTTGAACCGCTTCCTCGAAGGTTGGATCATCCTCGAAGCTACCTGCTATGTTTACCCACCATGGCGTTTCCTCTCTAAGCAAACCAGAAAGTAGCTGTTTTAGCTTTAATAACTCTGTTTCCAAAGTTGCAACTCGCTCTTCTAGGTGTTGAGAATGATTATCCAGTTGCTGAGAAGTCATAAGATCTACGTTAGTTAAAGCCTGTAGCTACATTTTAACGATCTATCAGAAATGGAACCAAATGCATCATATAATCTTTCTTTCCAATCGCTACACCCGCCATGCGAAGAATATCATAAGCCGTCACAAAATGAAAGTAGAAGTTTGGCATTAAAAAGTCATTTACATAAGCCTGACCTACCATCTCAATGTATACTCCCGGAGCTAAGTCGATGCGCGTTACTTCATTGAGCTTTTCATCATCGGCATTAATTGCTGAAAGTAATTTCTTAGTATTAGCTATATGTTCATATGCCTGTGCCAGGGAGGGGACTTCTGGATCTAAATTATCCATCGGTTTACTGTCACACCACAAAGCAAAATTGCGGGGTTGATTACAGGTAAAAGCAATCTGTGTACCGAAGGGCAACATATCAGCAGCAATACGCTTTTGCCAGAAAGATTCACTCCCATTAAAATGAGTCTGAGCTAAATTTAAGAGGTGTTCAAGAGTTGTTAAGCGGCTTTGGAAGATGGTTTGAATTGAATCTATATTATGACTTGGCATTTTGTGATCCCTTGAAATTTATTTCATAGAGTGCGTTACATTAACGCATCCTACTGAGTTTGATTAAAATTTTTCAGTTAAGTACATATTGACTGATTAGTTTGTTGAAAGAAATAATATCAAAATTCCCCTTAATTTCAAATTTCACTTTTCCGACAGCACTAATAAAAAATTCAATTTCACAATCAAGATCTAAAGTTCCGGCTGTTTCAACGGAAAAGGTTTGGATTTTGCTATATGGAATTGAGGTATAATCAACTTTTGACCCAGTCATTCCTTGTACATTTGCAGCAATTACACGTTTGTTGGTAAAAATTAATTGATCTCTCACTGTTTTGAATGCTGAAAATATTTCTTCTCCATCTATTAAAAATTGGTAAATAGTTTTGAGAATTTTTTGTTCTTCAATGGGTTTGAGTTTGAATATTACAGACTGATCAAAATCTATCATTTTATCTTTCCTGTTTTATCCTAATTTATAATTCTATCGCAGTTTCTGCATAACACTTGATTCAGTAACATTTTACCGTAACAGTTTCCTATTGCTTCACCCACACTCCCAAGCTACTTTATGGATTAACTGATTATCCAATTTTCAGTCTAAACTCCAGCCTATTGTTGTCCGAGAGTTAAGATTTGCTGGGCGACGCTTTCCGATACTGGCATCACAGATAAACGATTTCCACGACGCACCAAGAGTAAATCATCGGGTGTAAATTGCTGCTTGAGTTGAGCTAAAGTAATATAATTATTAAATTCCTCGATAAATTCTACTCGCACTGTTTGCCATCGCGGCGTTTGTAGGGTTGATTTGGGGTCAAAATATTTACTATTTGGATCGAATTGAGTCGGGTCTGCAATATCAGATTCGATAACTTTTACCAGTCCTGCAATACCGGGATATTTTGTATTTGAATGATAAAAAAAGGCAAGATCTCCGCGAGTCATTCGCCGTAAAAAATTCCGGGCTTGATAATTACGAACGCCATCCCACACACAGGTTTGATCCTGTTTCATTGCTTCAAGACTGTAGACACTGGGTTCAGACTTGATTAACCAGTAGTTCATTACTTTGTAAATAGATTTTGAAAATTTTTTAATTCTTGATAAGTCTTCTGGAGGTAATCACCACTCTCTGATTTAACACTGAAAACCTCCAAGCTTTGGCGTAATCTGCATTTTAATTGAGACTCGTCTGATTTGTCAATCTAAATCAACCTTAATAAATAATTATTACTTTTATCTAAAATTTTCTCTGAAAGAATAAAAAAATATTTTAAATATTTTCACTGATTCTAATTGCTTAAAATCTATTACTATGAGTCGTCAATTTGATCAATATCGATTTTAAATAGAGAGGGTAAGTCGATTAACACTTGGTACACTTTGCAGTCATTCTTCATTCATTTTGTAGCTACTATAGCTGTTAAATAGACAACTGATTACTTAAGATTGATAACCACACCAAGTTTTAATCACACGACCTGTTAATTTTTGATTGAACCAAGGGGTATTTTCTGCAAGAGATTGAAGCTGAGAAGATTCTACTTGCCAGGACTGTTGAGGGTCAAATAAAGTCAGTTCTGCGGGTTTATTTTCTGTAATCGGATTCAATTGTTTACCGATACATAAAGCCGGATTTAAACTTAATTTTTGCCATAATTCCAAAGCTGACCATTGCTTTGATTCTACAAACTTTTGCCATAATAAAGGTAATGCTAATTCTAAACCTATGACTCCCGGCGGAGTATCAGCAAAAGCTACTGTTTTTTCTTCATAAGTATAAGGCGTGTGATCAACTGCTATCGCATCAATGATACCTGTTTTAATGCCTTGAATTAACGCAATTTGATCTTGAGAATTACCCAGAGGTGGGTCAAGATTTAAATTAGGATCGTAGGGTAAAATAGAAATATTATCTGATGAATTACCGCTAATTGCTGTTGTATTCAGTAATAAATGCATCCAGGTTGTACTAGCAGTAATCGGTAAATTTCGTGATTTTGCTTGTTGAATGAGTTCTACACTTCTTGCTGTAGAAACCCGCATTAGATGAACCGGGGTTTGTATTTCTGCCACTAATTCTAAGACTGTAGAAAGGGCAGCCGTTTCTGCATAAACTGGGATTCCAGGTAAACCGCTATAAATGGATTCATTGCCTTCTCGCATGACTCCATCCATTGCTAAAGCGCAATCACAACAATACAAAGCAATCGGTAAATTGAGAGGTTTTATGTATTCTAATAAACGTCGTAACAGAACTTGATCTTGAATGGGTTGACTATCCGTAAATCCAATAATATTTGTATGGGATAATTCTGCCAACTCTGTCATCTGTTTCCCGGCGATATTTTGAGTTAATGCACCCCAAAAATAAAGCTGAGGATTGTTACTTAAAATTGAACTATATTTATGTTGTAATAAACTTAAAGTAGCGGGATTATCAATAGTGGGTAAGGTATCTGGTAAAATAGCAATTCGGGTAAATCCTCCGGCTAAACCCGCCTGCATCAATGAGGATAGTGTTTCTCGATCTTCATATCCTGGTTCCCCTGAATGACTATACAGATCAACTAATCCTGAACCTAAAATCATTCCTTCACAATTTAATACCTCAATTGTATCAAAATCCGTAATAATTTCTGGTTTAATTTCTTGAATGATTCCATCGACAATTAAAACATCACCCTGTCGATCTATATTAGCAACAGGATCAATAATTCGGACTTTTTTTAATAGTTCACCACTCATTATTTACATTAGGGAACAGAGAGAAATAGTGTATTCGTTATTCATCATTGGTTATTGAAGTAGAAAGAACAAAGGTTAAACGGTTAGGCTGATCAATAACCAACAACAAATAGTTGACAGAGAATAAATGAAAAATAACCAGCCTTATAATGCTCCAGCAGCAGTTTGATCTAAAATATTACCATCAGAAAGATGACTCGTAATATTACAAGCTTGTAAAACAGGCGGTGCATCTATTCCTTGAGGATAATCAATCACAGTGACTGCGCCATTGCCTTGTTTAAAGTTCCAAAAGTGTTCTGGAGACAAGCCAAACAGTTGACAAAGAATGGCTTTGTTCACCGCATCATGAGCTACTACTAACACCGTAACAGATTGTTTACTATAAGATTGAACAATTTTATTCCAAGCTGCTGTGACTCGACTCCAAACCTGTTCTAAGTTTTCTCCTTCCGGCATTTGTACGGCTTCAGGTTCCGTTTTCCACTGGCTTAAAAGTCCTGGATAGGATTTTTCAATTTCCGGTTCATACTGACCTTCCCACAGTCCATGACTAATTTCTTTAAACTCACCTTCTAACTGTAATTCTAGGTTTTGATGATATTTTAAGATTAATTCTGCGGTTTCTTTGGGGCGCAACATCGGGCTGGTAACAGCAAAATCGATTTGAACTTCTTTTAAGAATTCAGCCGCTTTACTGCCTTGTTTTCTACCATTATCATTCAGGGGAATATCAATTTGACCTTGAAATTGTCCGTTACGATTCCACTCCGTTTCTCCATGTCTAACAAGCAACAATCGAGGGCCTTGATGAACTGGACGAGGTTGAGGAAATTGATGACCCATATGAGTGGTGACATTCATTGATTCTAACTGAACGGCGGCAGGCTTCGGCAATTCTCCTGGTGTCACACCCGAGAAATTTAATACACTAATGCCACAATTTGACTGTTGAATGGATTGATAATATTGCGGCTGAATGTCTAAAGCCGTCGCAATTAAACAACGATTAATTCCGTTATGGGCGACGATTAAAATTGTTTGATTTTGATGACGAGCTAGCAAATCTTGCCAGAATTGTTTAGCTTGTTCAAATAATGCTAAAACTGGATAATGTTTGCGTTCACCCTGATCATCAGAAATCGTCATAAAAAATTCATGGGGACGTTCTTGCCAAACGCGATAATCTGTGGCAAACTGTTCAATCACAGCTTCACGTTCCATCCCCGCCCATAAGGGCAAATCAATTTCTAAGAGTTGTTCTGTGGGTTGCAATTGAGGAGGACTGTCAAACTGTGACAAGATTAATTCGGCTGTCTGTTTTGCCCGTTGTAGCGGACTACAATAAACTGCATTAAACGCAATTTCCCGTAAAGTTTGACCGACAGTTTCTGCATCTTTACTGCCAATTTCAGTCAGAATAGAAAGATCTAAACGACCTTGAATACGACGTTGAGCATTATAATTACTCTGACCATGACGAACAAGAATTACACGGGTGGTCATTTTCTATATAAGTTAGGTTTAAGCTGACGCTAGCAACAAGCCAGATGCATTGTACCGTGTTTTGGTAATTTGTAAACCACCTAATCCCTCTCGTTTACCATTTTGTGTGAGTGTAGCCTGCGATCGCGAAGTGGGACAGTATCCCAGCGGTGTACAACAGAAAATCAATAATCTTTAATTTAATCTCAATCCCGCTACTGGTAAAATAAAGCTATTATACAGATTAAAAGTTTAATTCATATTATGTCAACTCATGCTGAAACGACGGGTCAAAATAGTTTAGGTGCAGATGCAGTAGATAGCGCCATCGCCCAAGGTTTGGATCTTGATGGCACTCCCATTGCGCCAGCCAAACTTGAACTTTATCGTGAGGTGATGGGATTAGAAGCCGGACGACAACGTAGTGGTGTCAGTAATACAATGCGATCGCGTATTGTGCGGATCGGCGCAAAGCATATCCCCCAGGCTGAACTGAATCAAATGTTACTTGATGCAGATTTTGCCCCTTTAAAAGATAAAGAAATTGCTTTCTATTATGGTAAGAAATAAATATACTTTTTGATCTGATTGATATAAAAATAGAATTATAAAAGGCAAGTAGGTAAGTAGGCAAATAGGCAATAGGGATTAAGTTATCTTTCGGTGTACAGACGTTCCATGGAACGTCACGACAGACTCCTATCTCCTGTATCCTATCTCCTGACTCGCTGACTCCTAACTCCTGACTCCTGTATCCTAATATATGACATCCACAACAACCCGAACAAATCCTCTCAGTTGGTCAGAATTAGAAGCATTAACTGACTTTCAAATTGATCCGATTAACGGCCCGACAAATGCTCAATCTCGCTTACGTCTGTTTGGTCATAATGAATCTGATGTTCGAGTGACTCTATATCGCGATAATCATGCTTGGTGTCCTTATTGTCAAAAAATATGGCTGTGGTTAGAGGAAAAACAAATTCCTTACCGCATCGAAAAAGTCACCATGTTTTGTTACGGTAAAAAAGAAAGTTGGTATAAACGCAAAGTGCCATCTGGGATGTTACCCGCCTTAGAATTAGACGGCCGCATCATTACCGAAAGTGACGATATATTGATGGCTTTAGAACAGGTTTACGGCCCGTTATTTAAGGGAATGAACGACCCACAAGTGATTCCTCTGCGACAATTAGAACGACTCCTATTTAGAGCCTGGTGTTCCTGGTTATGTTATCCCACGCGATCGCAAAAACAAGACCAATATAGCCGAGAACAATTTATTCAGGTGATGGAAAAAGTCGAAGCGGCTTTAGCCAGTACAACAGGCCCCTATTTCCTGGAAGAATTTTCGACGGTTGATGTCATTTTTACTCCCTACGTCGAACGGATGAATGCCAGTTTGTATTATTACAAAGGCTATTCGATGCGAGAAGAAAATCTGTGTTTTAGCGCCTGGTTTGAGGCGATGGAAAGCCGTTCAACTTATCGAGGAACCCAAAGCGATTTTCATACTCATGTGCATGACTTACCGCCGCAAATGGGGGGATGCTATGAAAATGATCGCCCACAAACAAAGACAAATCAAACACAAGTTGATCAAGGTCCCTGGATGGGGTTACCCGATGTTAAATATCCAGAACCTGAAACCTCTCGCGCCGAAGCGTTGCAACGGGTGATTAAGCACCGAAATAAGATTATTAAAGTTAATCCGGCTCAAGAGCAATTATTTGATGAAGCGCTACGCTGTGCTTTAACTTATCTGATCACAGGGGAAACCTGTCAACCGCCAACGGGATCAGATAGTGGGTTACGGTATTTACGCGATCGCATTAATGTGCCGCGAGATATGTCTATTTATGCAGCCAAACGACTACGACAAGCTTTAGAAAATACCGCTACTTTAGTCGGCGATCGCCAAGGATCACCCATTCAAGTCCAACACAGACGGGATCAAGATCCGCTTAATTTTGCATAAAAATTTACAGAGAATTGCAGCATCCCTGATGACAATAAGGTGGATTTATGAAATCATGAAAGATACTATGCTAGAAGATAATAGCCCACAGAGGATTAATTAGAATCTGTAATATTCTAAATTAAATAAATTACTTGTCCCTCGACTTTCTTAAACAATCCTTTCAAGACACTATTTCCCTCTCCTCCGAGGAGAGGGCAGGCAGAGGTTAACTCCTTCAATTCCACTCAAACGGTTTATTAGAATCTCCCACTAATTGATAAAATTGTTCTACTTTTTCAGACTCAAGTTCATTCTTCCATCGCAAATCTAACTTAATTTTAAATCCTTGCTTCTCGTAATAATCTCCATGAACTTCTTTGACTTCACTATCTCTCTTTTTACCCTGATATTTAGCTAACATTGAACGGGTTCCAAAGTTACCACAAATCCCGAAATGTTCATGCTTCCAATAATCGATCATTTCTGGATCATAATCAATCTGAACCCTATCACAGATTTTTTGTAGCGTTGCTTCGGGATCTGTTGCTAATTCTTCATAACGTACAATCATTTTACGATCTGAAGGAAACTGATTATAATACTGTTGATCTTCTTTCAGTAAACGACTCCATCGCTGACTAAACTTCTCAACGGTCATTGTTTTATCCCAACGTAAATAAGAGTTTAAAACGGCTCGACCATCCCGAATTAAATGAATCAGATAAGCATCTAAATTCCCTTTACGAAACTCTCTAGCGTGAAGTTTTTGAGAGACCCAATCAATATATTTAGAAGAATCAATTAGCACAGTTTCGTTGATTTTATCAAAAATCATTGAATAAGGATTGAGAATTTTATCCTGGTTCAAGCTTTCTCGAACAAATCGTTCTACTTTCAGGGGAATATAAGGATTAATTCGATGATTACTTAATCCAGCAATTAACATTTTGAGTTCTTCTGGTGTAAATTTCTCTTCCCAAAACTGCCCCGTTGTCTCCCAAAATTCTTGGTGACGATGACGCTTCTGATAAAATTCGGGGAGTTTACTAATTTCATTGAGATCAAAGCATTTCGGATGACTCCCTAACATATAGTTGAGCAGAGTCGAGCCAGAACGACCAATACCTAAAATAAAGATAACTTTTTTTTTCATGGAAGGCTTCTCTTGATGAATCATCAGTGACAAATAATCAGTACAGCGAGGATATTTTTCAGTTTTTACAGTCCGTAAAAATTGAATGAAATAGAATAAGCCAAGCTTGAAACGAACTCTAGCTGAAGCCGGATTCTATTGGTAAGATTCCCTGATGGAGCACCTTTATGATCAACCGATTAAGAGATGAACTCAATCTCTAATTTAACTCAATCAATCAAGATCGGGTTTTAACTTCGGATGACTTGCGATTAAATCGGAGTTTGACACTGTCTTCAATTAATTGCAAGCTCTCTAAAATATGGGTTGCAGAACGACAAGACTCATTGACTAATTCAGAACGTTCTTCTGCATCTTCTAAACAATCATCCCCTAATAATTGTAAAAAGCCAATCAGGGGGTTAAGACGACTTCGTAATTCATAAGAACTCCGAATAATCGCTTGATCTCGTTCGGCTTCATCGGCAAACTGCATCGTATAGAGACGAGCATAAGCGCCTCCTTTTGCTAACAGTTGATCGTGACTACCCACTTCTGCTACCTGACCTTTTTCTAAGACTGCAATTTGATCGGCGTTGTGAACTGTCGATAAGCGGTGAGCAATGACAATACTGGTGCGATCGCGACTCAATTCATCAATGGCCTCCTGCACTAACCGCTCAGAAACGGTATCGAGGGCGCTGGTGGCCTCATCCAAAATCAGGATATCTGGGTCTTGTAATAAGGCTCTGGCAATGGAAATTCTCTGCCGTTGGCCCCCGGAAAGCAGTACGCCGCGATCGCCGATTTTGGTATCAAACCCTTGGGGTAAGTCTTGAATAAATTCATAAGCGTGGGCCCGTTTGACGGCTGCGAGAATCTCTTCTTCCGTTGCTTCAGGACGGGCATAGGCAATGTTATCTTTGACTGAGGCATTGAATAAGAAGGTATCCTGACTCACAATTCCCATTCTGGGTCGTAGGCTGCTGAGATCAAATTCTCGTAGATCTCGACCATCTAGGAAAATCTTACCTTGAGTGGGATCATAAAATCGAGGGACTAAATCCGCTAAAGTGGACTTTCCCGCCCCTGATCCCCCCACCAGGGCTAATGTGGTTCCCCGAGGTACCGATAAATCAATTCCTCGTAAAACAGGTTGCTCATGTCCTGGATAAGTAAAATGAACTCCTTTAAAATCAATGGCTTGCTTTAATTCTGTGTAGGGAACTGTACCATTACCCATAAACGGTTTATTCTCGAGATTAAGAAAATCCCGAACCACATCTACCCCAGCATAAGCGTGAGCAAAACGACTACGAGCACCGTTTAAGTTGGAGAGTAAGGGCAAAGAACGAAATAGAATAAACAGATAAGTTAATAAGACAGTAGATAAACTTTCGAGCTGATTTTGAAAGAACATTCTGCCGAGAAATACAATTAATAGAATCACAAAAATGCTAATGACTTCGTTGAGCGGGCCGATAGCATTTTCGTTGATTTGATTCTGAAAACTGACTTTTTCCCGTTGACGCACCAGGTCAACTAAGCGTTGGCGTTCCCGCTCTTCTGTGGCAACTGATTTAACTAAGCGAATACCATTAAGGGTTTCAACTAACCCAATTGAGTAAGCTTTTGTTACCCGAGTCAGTTCTTCCCCAAACCCTTTGGAACGTCGAATAATAAACTGATTCGTTAGAACAACTACACCAATTAAAATGGCAGAGACTAAGGTTAGTTGCCAGGAAATAGAAATCAGAATAATCAGATAAACCAGTAATGTCACAGATACTGTGAACATACTAATACTGATATTAATTGCATTAGAGGTTCGGCCAATTTCTGACCCCATGCGGTTAATCAGATCGCCGACTCGAACTTTAGAATAGAAATCTAAATCTACATCCAATAATAGTCGAATCCCTTCTTTGCGTAAATCAAAGACAATGGTTCGGGTTAAATGACCAGAGATTAAACCACTAATATAGTTGGTGGCATTCTTGAGGATAATTGCCAGTACAATAGCGCTCGCCATTAAGACTAAACGATATTGTTCAGTAATTCCATCAAAAGGACTCAAGATCGCATCAATCATCGGTGCGCCACCGCCCATTTGGACTTCTTGGCCTAGTAGTGTCAGCACAACCGGTACGATTAAGACTGTACCGACACCGTTAAAAACTGCTCCCGAGAGTCCAAATAGAATAGACAGAACAATTCTGAGGGGATAAGGTTTTGCAAATTTAAATAGGAGTTGAAGATTTGACATAGAATCCTAATAGGAAATAAAAAATTAGACTGTCAATCAAGCCGGATTTAGACTGTATCTATAAATGGTTTAAGTGAGTTTCTGGGAATTAAATACCCCCTTCATCGCTCTTAGAAGTTGCAACCTCTTCATGTTCTAGAATACCCAACAGTTTATCGAGTATGACATCTGCTCCAGAAGAATTTAAAATTCGATCGAAGGCTTCCGTACGATATGATGATGAAGCTGTACAAGCTACTGGCTCAACTGGATATGTCTGCTGCTGACTTTGCCCCCACCCTAGAATTTTACACCTGGAATGGATATCGTTGTGCTTATGAGCAGTATCCAACGTTGGCAGAAGACGCAACGGAAGCCCTGCCGTTACTGTTAATTCATCCGATAGGTGTGGGACTGTCTCGGGAATTTTGGCATCGTTTTTGTCAGCAATGGCAGCAGCGAGGGTTAAATAACCCAATTTACAATCCTGATTTATTGGGGTGTGGCGAAAGTGATAAACCCTCAGTCGCCTATAAACCTCAAGATTGGGCAGAACAGTTAAACTATTTTTTACAGACAGTGGTGCAAAAGCCAGTCGTGCTCGTGGTGCAAGGGGCTTTGTTACCTGTGGCGATCGCGCTGGTACAATTACAGCAGCAATCTAATTTAATTAAAGGTTTGGTATTATCCGGCCCTCCGGCATGGCGAGTGATGACAGAAAGCCGTTCTGGGACTCAACAAAAGTTACTTTGGAATTTGTTTTTTGATACACCTCTCGGACAGTTATTTTGGCTCTATGCTCGCCGTAGAGAGTTTGTTAAATCTTTCTCCATTCGGCAGTTATTTGCCCAGGAAGCCGATGTTGATCAAGTTTGGTTGGATTTTTTAGAAAAGGGCGCAAAAGACCCAAACAGCCGCTATGCTGTGTTTTCTTTTTTAGCTGGATTTTGGCGCAAAGACTACACCACAGATATGGCAAATATTACTCAGCCGACTTTAGTCTTGTTTGGCGAGCAAGCCTCTAGTATTAGTCCCAGTGGGATGACTGAAACGCCGCAGCAACGCTGCCAAGCGTATGAACAGGGTTGGCAAAATGCTGAATCTCAAATCGTTGTTGGTCGAAATGTTTTACCTTATGAGTCTACATCTGCATTCGTTTCAGGGATGTTACCGTTTTGGCAAAGGCTGAACTGAGAGGATATAGCAGCGAGTGCGATAAAAATTTTTCCCAATTTACACTGTCCTGTTATTTGAAAATAACAGACTAATTGTTGCTGCTCAATGATTAGAGGAAGACATCTAAAGCTCTTTCTCTGGAAATATACTATTTGAGGAAATTTTACATCTTATTACAGATCTTGTCTAAATATTACTGTGTCAACATATATAAATATTAATAAAATGTGAAACTTCCTCCCACAAAAAATAAAGATTTGTTAAAAAAACGCGGTGAAGTTACAACTTGACCGAACAGATCAGTGAATACACTGATATACTGAAAACCAGGGGTAACTGGTCGGCTCAGTGTAATTCAGTAGGTTGAGTTAAGGGAGAAAACACATGGGGTGCATAGTTAGATTAACTGCAATTGTGGCTTTAGCCACAGGTCTTCACGTCAATTTGTTGAGCGAAGCATCAGCTCACTCAAGATCAGGGTTACCGGATAGCTTTTCCGGTACAGAATTAATTGAAAAAAATCTCAACGATCCACCTCCAGAAGGCGGAATGCCAGAAACAGGAGGGGGTGGCACAGGAGGTCGCGTCCGAGATCCTCACGCTACAGAGCGAGGAGGTTTGCCCGATGCAGATAGAGATACAGGTTCGCGATGAAGTAAAGCCAGTTAAAGTTTTGCTCCCGAATGTTTTAGTGGAGAATGAATTGAAGATTTCCGCCGATTGCTAAGGTGATAGCAAGGCATAGATTAAGCAGCCTGAGTTAGGCCGAAAATGGTTTTTCAGCCAGCGTCCATTATGACTTCTATCCAAACTAAAGCCGCAATTGACATCAAAGCCAAACCTCCAGTTAGGTTTGCGTGCTTACACCAGGCAGCAGCCCACTTAACTGGAAATCTTCTAAATATAAATGCGTTGGTTGCCCTGATGGTAGATGGGGGATAAGAGATGACTGAATGGGTAGTGCCAATATCTCTTGTTTGCCTGCTTAAATTTTAGCGATCGCGCTTCTCAATATTAAGACGACTAGCAAGCTTTTCCGGCACATCCCCACACTAATTTGTGTAGCTACTAACTGGTAGAGTTGGCAGCAGTGAGCTGCTGCTCACAATCTAGCACAGGCTAAAATTGAATGTCTACAGAAGGAAGGATAAATTCAGTTGGGAGAAAGGGGTTTTTCCTCCCGGAGGTAGATGCACTTCTATTTTAGCCCTAAATTGCACGTTTGTGTACTAAATATTGCACTTTCTAGCAAAGTTCCACTGGCAGGGTGATTTTCGCTGCTGTAAATTCCACGCAGTTTCATGCTGTGGAGCCGTTTCACCCAAGCTGAGGGGAGATTGACATTGATGAGAGTCAACCCATTAGCACCTGCGATCAATTTTAAATACTATTGCAGGATCGATTGTGAAAGATTGAATATCACCCCAGAACATGGAGCCATTGTATTCAATCTTAAAAACCGATCCTGATTGAGCGATACCTACACCCAATTTAACGAGTGTCTGGTGAAGACAATGAATTTTAAACTGAGTGGAATGGTTATATTTAATTAATATTGAGTCAACGGCGATCGCGTCTGATCGCGTAAACTTCAGTCTCTAATCGTAAGTTCCTGTATTCAGGCGAAAGTCTCCATATTGCAACACAGAAGTGGGTGGGGTGACTGTAAACTCATCGAGATACGATTCCAAGGTAGTCTTCATTTTTTCGGTTAATCCAGGCATTTCTAAAACCTGATCAACGGAGTCAAACGGTTTTTTCTTGGTATTGGCGATGATCATCTTACCCAAGGTAGGATACATTCCTCGCAGTTCTCGAAACTCACGTAAAGAGCTATTGTTTAAGTCAATCTTATCGCCAAACTCTGCTAATTTTTGGTCTGCACGGTTTGTACGTTGAACCGCTAAAACTGGGGAAATCACTGGAAATTGATTTAAACTTAATGGACTCGCTTGGGCTTTTGGCACGCCAAACCATCCTAAACAGCTAACCCACAAGCCTAACATCGCCAGTATACAACCAAATCTTTTCATTAAATCTCTTCTCCTTATCAACATAAACAGCATTAACAACCAGATCGTGATATTCTCTACTGAACAGGTCGTGAAACTTACTCCTAGGCGTTAAGCATCCTTGCGCTCAGTTCCCCTACACTGTTACATCTACATCATCATACTGTAGAGTTGACGCTCTCCACGAATTGGTTGATGGTTGGAGTGTGATTTGTAATTGAAGGGAACACATCGCGAACATCGCGAAAAGTCGCAAACTGCTTTTGAGTTAAACGTTAACTTGTGCATAGTGCGTATAGTGCCTGTTCTAAAATCACGTAGCGCCATAATCAACTCAACTTTACGATTAGAATGTTACGATCCTCAGCCTCACCTCTCCAAACTCCTCATAGCGGCTATCACTGGAATGGTAGTCAAGATCGGTTTTTTGAGGGATGGTATTACCGCGTTACCTTACCGCAACCGCGCCAAACTTTTGCCTACATGTATTCCATTGAAAATCCCATCGGTGGACAACCCCATAGCGGTGGTGGAGCACAAATTTTAGGGCCAAATGATGAATATCTGTGTCAACTGTTTCCAGATGTTACCCAATTTTGGGCAGATCCGAATACGCTGGCACTCGGACATTGGGGTAAAACCCAGTTAAATTCTATCCCAACTTATCTTGATCCTGCGTTATTTGAACAACACATCACCCAAGGTTATCAGGCAACCGCTACTTGGCATCAGGGGAGTTTACATGATGCTCAAACCCAAATAGATTGTCGCTGGCAATATTCGATTCAACCTATTTACGGGTGGGGTAGCTTAGGACAACCGCAACAATCTACTGCCGGGTGGTTATCTTTTCTGCCGATTTTTGAACCGGGTTGGCAAATCCTGATGGCTCATGGCTTAGCAACGGGTTGGATTGAATGGGGCAGCGATCGCTATGAATTTGTTGACGCTCCGGCTTATAGCGAGAAAAACTGGGGCGGTGCTTTCCCGGAAAAGTGGTTTTGGGTCAATTGTAACTGCTTTGAGTCTGAGGCGGATTTAGCCCTAACTGCGGGCGGGGGACGACGGGAAGTGTTAGGAGTGATGGAATCGGTGGCAATGGTGGGAATTCATTATCAGGGTCAGTTTTACGAATTTGTCCCCTGGAATTCAACGGTGCAATGGCAAATTCAGCCTTGGGGAAATTGGCAAATGCAGGCGTTTAATTCCGAGTACAGAGTCTCGTTAACCGCCACAACAGATCAACCCGGAACTCGCTTAAAAGCGCCCACACAGCAAGGTTTAATTTTCTTTTGTCAAGATACAATGCAAGCGGAAATCAACTTAAAATTGTATCGAAAAGAGGTATTAATCTTAGAGGCTCGGAGTCATTTGTGTGGTGTAGAAACAGGTGGTGAGGGTTGGGATCAAGTTTGGATTCAGGAGTAAATCCTGTATAGTAGGGTATTTAAAGCTTTCAAACATACCAACAGGCTCGGCAAATCGATTGCACAAGATAACTCCTCCCCATCAGCAACCCCTTTAAGGTAAACTTTTATATATTTGAGAGACCTTTGAGCAACGCTAGGGGTTAACGTTAGCATTCTATTTTTAAGCCGATCGCCGTGATTGTATTCAGTGATCCTGAACTTTTCTATCTTTTTTATAGTACTTGCGAAAGCAAATCCCTAAATTCCTGAACTTATCCCTATCGACGAGTGGCAGATTATCCTTCAGACTTAAGAAGTAGATATCCTATCAATCTCATCATCGGGAGGGTGGATCGTTTATGAAAACGGTGTTAGTTGTCGAAGATAATGAAATTAATTGGAAGGTGTTTGAACGCATTCTGACAAAACGAGGTGGGTTTGTCGCTAAACACACTGAGGATGTTGAGATGGTACTGCAACTGGCAGATTCTCAACAAGCTGACCTGATTTTAATGGATATTTCTTTAGCCAATAGTTATTACAAAGGTGAAGCTGTTGATGGAATTAGAATTACTCAAATGTTAAAAGCGAATCCAAAAACAGCAAATCTTCCTGTGATTTTAGTCACTGCTCATGGGAGTGCTTGGGATAGAGAATATTATCTTAGCCGTAGTGGTGCTGATGGATTTATTCCAAAGCCTGTGATTGATCATAAAGATTTTTTAGCACAAATTGAATCAAAAATTGTCGAAAAAAAAAGCTATAACTTAGAACCGGTGCCAGCGTTTTAAGTTAAATTTCAAAGTGTTTACTTCAAATTTTTTACCGTTCTCTAAAATTTTCGGCAGAAAACACTTCACTTCACTCAAGTCACGTCTCGAGCATATCACCGTTTCTATTACGCCTGTTACTGCGAGTTAATTAGTCTACACAAAAGTTAAGTTGATTTCATCTATTGAGTGACACAATACAATTATATAAAAAATAATGCCATAAAAGGCAATAGTTTAGAGGCGTAGCGTGCTACGTCTTTACTATTTGTTCATTCATGATGTCGGTAAGATTTATAAAGTTGATCTTAAAAAAATCATCTCTTCAGTATAAAGCTAATCAAATAGCTGATTTCATAAGATACTAACCGATTACTCAAGATTAACTGAGTTGTTTGTTCTCCGTCATCAGAAACAAAAATACCCGATAATCTAACCCCGACTCCCTCTCAAAATAGTGAGAAAATACAAAGTAATAATTTAACCTCGACTCCCTCTCAAAATAAAGAACAAATAACCACTCCTGAAATTTATCCAGAATTCTATTAATTTAACCAAACAAAAGGTGATCTCAATTTAAAACAAGATTTAGAACGAGCATAAATCTTAGGGAATCCTTTTTTAAATTTGTATCAAAGCATCGCTAAAAATACAATTGGATTTAAAGTGCGCTTCTTCTTAAGCTGTCTGCATACTCCTAAACAAATTCAGTTAACCCTAGAAAATCTGTCATAGGCTTATGTTTCGGCTAACTCATAGCAAGGTGTAACAGACTCCGTCGAGCGTTGTGTTGTCATCGGTAAACGCATTTTAAACTGTGATCCTTTACCTGTTTGACTGTCAGCTAAGATTAATTCACCCCCCATAAGCCGACAGAAATGACGACTAATTGCCAGTCCTAAACCTGTTCCTCCATAACGATTGGGTGTGGTAGAGTCGGCTTGAATAAATGCTTCAAAGACTCGTTGTTGTTGTTGGGGAGACATTCCTATTCCGGTATCTTGAACAATGAAATAAATCCAAGCCTGACTCTCGGCTGAAGTTGAAGTTTGACTAGAATCTAAATAGACGGTTAAAGTAATTTGTCCTTTCTGAGTAAATTTAGCGGCATTACTGAGCAAATTTAATAACACTTGCTTCACTTTCGTCGAATCAGCGTATATTGTCTCCTGAGGAAAATGATAATCCACTTCTAAAACATTTTCATTCTGAGAAATCAAAGGTTTAACCGTTGCTACGATATGATCAATTAACTGTTTTAGGTTGAAGGTTTCTAGGTAGATATTCATTCTCCCGGCTTCAATTTTAGAAAGATCTAAAATATCATTAATCAAAGAGAGTAAATGTTTTCCGGCGGTATTAATCATTCTCAGATCTTCGACCATTTCTGTCTGACCTAAATCTTCAGCATCATCACATAACATCTCGCTGTATCCCAAAATGGCATTTAAAGGTGTTCGTAATTCATGACTCATATTGGCTAAAAATTGACTTTTAGCAACACTGGCTTGATCGGCGGTTGTTTTAGCTTGTTGAAGCTGTTGGATGTGTTGAGTGACTTGATCAAATGAATCCTCAAGTGCGGTCGCGAGAGTATGAATTTTAGCGGGTTTCTTTTCAGTTGGCGATCGCCATTCTAAATTTAATTCTCGAGCCATTTGCTGCACTTTTTGCATCAATTGATTCAGGGGAGCCGACAAAGTTTTAGTCACGGTAAAGGTGACAATTCCCACTAAAATCAGAGAAAACAGCAGACTCAAGCCAATAATCCATTGTCCGAGTTGTTGTCCTTGCTCTATATTGAGTTGTCCTTCCTGTTGTTGTTGTTGAACTTCCTTGAGCAGCGTTGTAATTTCTTGATTTAACTGTTGTAAAGATTGCAGAAAAGCAGCATTCGCCGTTTGTATCGCTTGAGACTGACCTTTAGAAAGGGATAAATTACGCTCTGAATTTGTCGCTTCAATCTCTATGTTTTGACTTTGTAAATAGCCTTCAACTAAACGAATATAGTTCTGAAATACGTTTTGCAACGGGACTAAGTCAATTTCTCCCGTCTGTAAATGCTGATTAACTTGAGTTTGAATTTCTTCTAGTAACTTTCTCGCTTCTAGCACATGATTTTCAAGGGAAGTTCGTTCAAGATTCCATTGTTGACCATCAGTTGGGGTATCTGCTAGACGTAAGCGATAAATTTCAGCTTGTAGGGTGGCTGTCCTTAAGCGGGTGAGGTGATCGATATGCATCTCAGCCACGCTCAGTTGCTCAAAGTGATGAATCCGGCTATGGTAGCCGACTCCCACACCTGCTGCTGCACCCATTAAACCAATACCCACTGCAAGCCAATATCCCCAGTTGGTGATTTGATGCAGCTTCTTGTGATCAACATCTTGTTGATTTCGTCCAGTCAGACGAGAAGAATAATGGTTTAACGGTGAGACTTCGCTCAATGTGTGCTGAAGCTCTTGAGAAGAGAATGAATTTTGAGTTGGATCAGCAGCCATAGATGTTCGAGAAGCGATCTGCTTAGGGGTTAGACGAATCGACATCTTTTACTCTCAGAAGTTAGATGTGAGCAAGTTTAGTGTCAAAATACTGTTCTTGGCAAAGATCTACCCTGGGAAAATAATTTTCCCTGAAAGATTGATCTCAATGCTACAGTTTGAAACTGTTGTTGTGTTGATCTTCCCACTGAATCGCTCTACTGCAATTAAAAAAAGTTAATTGAATATTCTGTGCTCTGCTGAAATTGAAATGGGATATAAATTAGGGGGTAATACCCCTTTCAATATTTTGATCATAATTCAGTAGAGATGCAAGGGTTATGAAAATTTTCTCATATTTGAACCGACTCTGAAAGATAAAATTTTTTCTCTGACTCCGACTCAACTCAAGATTAACAGCACAAGATAGATCTTTTATAACAAACTAAGAAAATTAAGATAGCCTGAGGGAGTGGGTTAGTCCGCTGCTGACTGTACTGCAAAACTGAAAGTTGAGAATTTTTCGGCGACTGCCATTCATTAATCGGTACGGATTTTTGCAAGCCTGCGCCCCATCGCGATTGAGATCAATAAAACAGCTACACTTCAGATGGTGTTTGAACAATTAACCCTACACTGGCTCTTCCATGGACTGCCTCCCCCACAGGACAACGCCCTCATTATTACAGTAAAATACCGGATATTAAAAGTGGCTACAACGGGGCTTAAAAATTTATTAATAAAAGTACAATTGCGGGTTGTAGCGATCTATGGTAAGTTATATAGTCTATAGCTATTCCTACCTAATCTTCCCCCCGAACGACCTGATGGTTTGAAATCAGGTTAAATTCTAGAAGTCTAGGACATTACTACAATAATTTTGCTGAGTCCTTAATTTTAGGAGGAAAATCAGATCTACTTCAATTGGTATAGTGCCAACTTTTTCCCTCAAGTCTAAAAATGAGTTCACAATAAAACAAGCTGTTCATAAAAATTAGCATCAGTATCTCAGCTTGCTTTTAATCCCTTTTATTTGGCTTTTCTGTCAACTTTTCTCGGATTTTTTACTAAAAAGCCATCATAATATATACAGATTATATAACACTTTTGTCAACTTTTGGGTATAAGTTGGGAATACTAAAAGCTGTCACATTTTGTTATACAAAAGATAGGTGAAATTGTATTCACTTATACTGACAAAACCCCTTCCCTAATCCTGATTTTTCGAGTATCATAAGATACTGATGCCAAAAACACCATAGGCAAATACGCCAAGAGGGCGAATTATGACTTACACCACTGTCCAATACTCACTTGATATTATTCGTGACGAAGCGCGTCAACTCGTTAGCAAAGGAGCGATCAGCCGTCAACAACCAATCTACACACTTTGTCAATACATTCCAGCTCGTGACTGGGTGGGTGTTGAAGAGGAGTTAGAAGATTGTGATTATCTACTACGAGATCGCATTGGAGACTTAATTGGTTGTGAAAAGTGGGACAACGACTAATCCCATTTGCTGATTACTTCTTAATAGAAGTTTAAATTGTTCATTCGTTTATGTATTCTACCGTTGAAACTCAACACAGTAACTGTGCTGAATTGAGTTGCACCAGGTAGGCAGAACTTAACGGAGTTGAGGAGTTAGCGATGCTCAGCCTTTACTGGGAAATAGTCGTTGATTACCATCTGCATCACATCTACCTAAGAGATTCAGTGCAACTCAGTTCATCCATCAATATAAAAAGTACGATCGCACAGTTTAAGTGTTACGCTAAACTCAATTCAAAATTAGGTTAAATTTAAATTTAGCCAATCCAAATAAGAAAAGCTCTCAGATACCAAACATAACAAAAACAAGCAGAAATTTTTCGGCTCACCTAACCAGATTGGATTTAATCTAGAGGTTAAGGTGAGCCATTTTAGTGGAATATTAATCTTTTAAGTTTTCTAAATCAGAACGAAGATCGGCGATGTCTTTGGTTAAGTCTTGAATTTCTGCAACTGAACTCGAGTCAGGGGTAGTGGGTTGAGGGGTGGTTACCTGAACCGATGAGGGGGAGGTGGGTTCAGTGGGGCGAGTAAAACCGCTAGATTGTTGATTCATCAAAGATTCAATAAATCTACGGGCTTCATGTTCAGTGATTTCGCCTTTAGCAGCCCATTCTTCGGCGAGTTGACTCAGTTCGGATTGGACTTTCTCTAGATTCTCGTTTCGCTTTTGAGCATCTTGCAACATTTCAACCAAAGAGGAGGTTGCACCCAGGGTAACACGGAATCCTGTTTGAAGGATTTGAGTCAAATTGTCAACATTCATGAGCGCTAAGAATTAAATTAGAAGTTAGGAATATAGAATTGACAACGATATCGTTTACCGTTTGAGTTCTTATTCTAACACTATGTTTTACAGAAAACGATACGGAATTTACCACTCCGGGTTAATGGGGGATAAATCAGCAACAGAGACAATCGTGATACAAGATAGATTTTAACTAACGTTCAAACGCCGTTAAACTTGTTCTAGATATTGATTAACATCTTCTAAGATGCGGGTGAGTTCAGCTTCGCTGTTAACTTTAATTCGATCATCGCGTACGGTCACTAAGACTTTAGCCGCAAAGGGACTGGGCCAAATATTGGGGTTGCAGAACACTTCCAAGAAAATATCCCCCATGTATTGATATTCGATGGATTTTTGAGGGGTTGGCTTTCCAGGAGTCGTCCGCGCCGCAACGACTTTGAGTTTATCCAGCAATTCTGTTAAAGTTGCCTTTAAATCCTGCGCCGCTTCTGGAGTAAAACGTAGAGAAACAGAACCTTGAATTAAGTTAAGGGTCAGAGGAGGAGCAGACATAATTATTGATGATGCAATTTGTACAACAAGATCTCAGATCAGATTGTACCTTGATGGTTGATTCTAGTGGCGATCCACTCAAAAAATTTATCTACTAAGCGGGAAGACCCTCACTTTCAGTGACGGGATGAAAGCGCCT
>CAYSWY010000001.1:295420-411605 GCA_964434975.1 uncultured Lyngbya sp. | reverse complement strand
AATAGCCTCTTGTCCCCCTTCTCCTGGCTTGGGAGAAGGGGTTAGGGGATGAGGGTGAAACAATCCCCCATTCACATAGGGAAAGCTATTGGCCCAATTGCGAATATTGGCTGCTTCTCGCTCCTTCAGGGGTGTACACATCGCCCGAAATAACTCCGCCAGCACCTCGTGGGTATTTGAAGAATCACTGGCGCTCATCTGTGCGATGGTGTCTGTGAAGAGGTTATCGCTGTGGAAAATATTTGTATCTTCAGCAAAAAAGCAGAAGATTAACCGCGCCATGAAGTGGTTCATTTCCTCTCGGCGATCAGTTCTGTCCCAGTCTGGGTTAGTCTTCAGCAACTCCACATAAAGGCGGTTGAGGCGACCTGTTGCTTTGATGTCAAAGGCATTCTCCCGAATCTGTTTAACGGTTGTAATGCCCGCCAGTGGCAGGAAAAAGCCGAAATGGTCAGCTAAGTTGGGGTAGTCACAGGCAATGGTCTCGCCATCAACTATGTTTTCTGCTTCAACGCTTTTGCCGTCGGTGGCGAGGATAAACTTTGCCTTATGTTTTGTGGTGGCGGGGCTTTCTCGTAATGTTGTGAGAGTAGCGGTTACTTCGCCTTCTGAGCATACCTTTAAATGGATATTATTACGCTGGAGTATGCCGCCTAGATCGGACTTATTTGAGCTATTGCGTTTGCTTTTAAGTCTGTTGATTGTTGTTTTTTTATTACCGAAAGCTTCGAGGAAGGCAAAGGGAAAAGTCTCTGAGTCAAAAGGTGCTGCGGCAAGCTGGGAAACGGCTTCTTCGATTTCGACTGCATTCATAAACTCTAACTCTCGCTTCACTCAAAAGTTTAATTCTTGCCTGTTTGGATGCAAATAACCATCCTTAATCAAACAGTTACATAATCAAAAACACCAACCTGCGATCGCCTCTAATTTGTCTAGACAACACAAATTTAACAATTAACAAGAATATTAGTTTAACCTTAAAGCCCATGACGAGGATTGAACTCGTGACCTCACCCTTACCAAGGGTGCGCTCTACCACTGAGCTACACGGGCGCTCTTCATAAAAATGAAGAATTCCGTTAAGAAGGTGGGCCGAGCTGGATTTGAACCAGCGTAGGCATAGCCAGCGGATTTACAGTCCGCCCCCATTAACCACTCGGGCACCGACCCTTGTTTTTCTTAACGATTTATTATTATAGCAGAATTCTCAAAAAATACTAGGGGTTTGAAAAAATTTTTTTTTGAGAGGGAAAGCCGGGCTTAGGGGAATAAACAGGTCTGACCGTTGCCCCCTAAAAGTCATGATTTCATGACAATATGAAGCGGCATTACAGGAAATCTGAGTCTTGACTATAGGGACAAAAAAGCAAAAAATTAGACGGGATCGAGGCTGAAAAAGCTAATTATTACGTCAGATTCCTTTCTTTATTATACCCAAGATTTAGGAAAAAGTGCTTAGATGTCTGTTGATTATCATGTAAAGCGAAAGAAAACCAAGTTTGTAATCTTTTTTTCAATTTCGGGACTGTCATGTTAAGTTAATTGAAGCAGGGAGTTATAACACCCTGGTTGATATTGCGAATGCCGTTCATATAGAATTCAATAATGACAAAGACTACCTCGGCAGTTAAGGCTTTTATCGACACTTTTGACAGAGAGCCATTGACCTACCAGGACTTGAATCTGGCTGTAGAAGCCATTTGTAGCAGTGAATCCTTTAAGAATTTGCTGATTTCATTGATTGAAAGTGATGCCTTTTCCCCAGAATTGGGAGAAGAGTTTGCATCTGTGGGTGCAATTGAAAGTTTGTCAGCCTGTCGTAGCTTACGAAGTTGTCTCAATTTCTCCTTAAATCGTTTTTTCAGTTTACTCGCTGAATTGATTACTGGTTTTGACGAAAAGATTGGGACTGAATGGTTAACATTTGCTCGCCAAATGCATTCCTCTAACAGAGGCAATCGTAAGCTGTTAGATCGTCTGATCAACACTAAGAATGGTCAGTTTTACCAGGATTTAGCTGATGGCTTAGTGACAAAAAATCCCCATGCGGTTTACCCCACTTCCAGTTACCGCGAGGGTCGTGGAGCGGTTGTCAGCACAGCAGATGACCAAACGATCGAAGCAGTTGTAAGCTGTAGTACTTTCACCTCAATCAAACTGATTGACAACTCTCTCGATCCAGAGCAGTCTCTGCTTCGGGATACCTATGCTCCCCTAGGGCGTTGTGTCTGTTTGGTGGATCAGAATGTCGATGGATATTTTGGTGAGCAAATAGAACATTACTTTGACTACCACGGTATCCACCTCGAAAAACTCGTTTATCGGGCAATGGAAGTCGATAAAGGCATCCATACTGTAGAACAGATGCTGGGAGACTTCAAACGTCTAGGGGTTTCTCGTAACGAACCCGTACTGATTATTGGTGGTGGAGTATTAGCCGATACCGGCGGACTCGCTTGTGCGTTATATCACCGTAATACTCCCTACGTCATGCTTTCAACCTCCATTGTTGCAGGTATTGATGCAGGCCCATCTCCTCGAACCTGTTGTGATGGTTTCGGATACAAAAACCTCTTCGGCGCTTACCATCCACCCATTCTTTCCATTACTGACCGCTTTTTCTTCAAAACCTTGCGGGAAGGATGGCTACGCCACGGTATCATTGAGATTATCAAAATGGCTGTGGTCAAGGATGCTGAATTATTCTGTGACTTAGAAGCAGCAGGTCCTGATTTAATTACCACCCGTTTCGGCACCACCGACTGTGAGCCAGACAGTGAAATTAGTACCCTCTCTCAGAAAATTCTCGGCGGCGCATTACGGAGTTACGTTGCGGCTGAATATGGTAACCTCTACGAAACCCATCAATGTCGCCCTCATGCTTATGGACATACCTGGTCTCCTGGGTTTGAAATCGAAGCCGGATTATTGCATGGACACGCTGTAGCAATTGGTATGGGCTTTGGCGCTTACTTAAGCTACCGCCTCAACTGGATTAGTCTAGAAGAATGTCATCGCATTATGCGACTGATTAGTTCCTTTGGCTTGAGTTTGTGGCATGATATCCTGCACAACAAAGAAACCTTGTGGGCTTCTCAAGAAAAAATTGTTCAGAAACGGGGTCAAAATATAGCCGCACCTTTACCCAAGGGTGAAATTGGTCAATGTGGTTATCTCAATTCCTTTACCCGTGACGAACTATTTGAAGCAATTGACGAGTACAAGCAGATTTGTGCAGAATATCCCCGAAAAGGTTTGGGAATTGACCCCCATTGCAGTGATGTCGGTTTAGAAGACCCCTCAACGGTTGGCATTTCTACTCAAACAGCATCCGCTTACACAGAAGAATCTGAAGAAGCATTGTCTGCTGTATAGAGAAGCTCTTTTCTAAGGTCATGTCACAAGAAATTTTTGATTTTGTTATCCCGCTTTACCGTGTACGTTGGAATACGAGAGCGGTTTTAGAAGGGATTACAACTCACTACGCACCTCGGGCAATTCATGTGATTGCACCTGAGCCTGAGGCGCGCTTACTTCAACAGCAATCTCAGCAATGGCAAACTGTTCCGCTGTTTACCCACGCTGAAGAGTTGTTTTTTCAAGGCAGTGGTCTGACTAAAGATCGCATTTGTGCAGAACTTGATCTGGGGAAATCCTTATATACTCCAGGCTGGTTCTATCAACAACTGCTCAAGTTGGGTGCGGCTGAAGGGATCGAGGATCTGAGTGAATGGTATGTTGTCTGGGATAGTGATTTACTTCCGGTTGCAACCTGGCCATTAATTTGTCAGGACAACCAAACTGTACAACATACTTTTGCCTTACTTCAGCATAATCAATGGGGTAATGAACAGATTGTTTCTACCTGGGCTAACTGGATTCGTTCTGTGTTAGGCGTTGAACCGATTACGGATACTGAAGGGACTTTTGTGCCTCATCATCTTTGGTTCAAACAACAGCATCTTAAATCCTTTCAGCAGCAGGTGAAAAACTATTTTCAATCTGATGATCATTGGCTATTATTGATGATGCGCTCTGCCCTTGAGTTCGGCACATTCAGTGAATACTGGTCTTATGTTTCATGGGTAGCCGCTCAAGCTCCGGCAGATATTGCATTCTATCCCTATCAAAAATACGGAGCAACAACGGAGCGATTCTTTGATGATGGCACAGGCTTATTTTCTGCTGCTTTTAAACGTTATCAATCGACTCCATTTAACCCAGCAGAGCCGGATTTTTCTCCTTCCTATGCAGCGCTAGAATCGTTTATTCAGGCTGAATATGGATTAGATTCCTTGCCTTCTTCTTTGTCTTTTGAAAGTAGCCCTCGACATCTGAAGAAAAACAGAGAAAATATGCATATTGAAGAGTTACGTTCTCGTTGGAATCCTCGAGAAGCAGAAGTCTCAGTCGTCAGCTAAGTCTTCTCACTTTGACGGATTCAAAGCATTTTAAGATACAGACTTGTTCATAGGACATAGCATTTTATTCAAACGGTTCCTATGAGCAATTTATCCCCTCGTATGAGTCCTTCCCTAAATTAATATTTTTTGATTAAGCCCTTCTATCTCCCAACCCTTAGAAGGGTATAGTACTATGAAAATCTGTGAGAATAAATCAGGGACTGAGGAGGAAAATATTTCTCTGTGGTAGAGTTTGCTGTGGAATCATTATTTTCTCCTAAGTCTCCTATATCTTCAGTCTCCTATGTCTTTTTTTCAAGCATTGTAGTCAGGATTAAGAGCATCGAGATGTATACTGAATCTTAACGTTGCTCATCAGGGGAAATAATTAGTTTATGCCATTTGACCAAATCAAACAATTTTTCCAACCCATTGTCCAGGATATTCGTTATCAGTTAATTATCAAAAACCGGATGAAGCAACTTCCGGTGATTCAAGAAATAGAGCGTTTACAACAACATCTTCGATACCAAGATCCTAAAAACTTAATTCCGTTTGGTAGTAAGATTTATTCTCAAAGTGATGAAGATGGTATCATCAGAGAAATTTTTAATAGAATTGGTACAACAAACAAAATCTTTGTCGAATTTGGTATCGGGAATGGTTTAGAAAATAATACCCTGGCGCTGCTATTTGACGGGTGGCAAGGGTTATGGATTGATGCCTCTTCTAAATCCATTCAGAAAATTAGAAAAAATTTTGAAATCATTTTAGACAAAGAACAGCTTAAATTGACTCAATCTTTTATTACAAAAGAGAATATCAATCAGCTTATTTCTGAAAAGATAAAAACAGAGGAAATTGATCTGTTATCTGTCGATATTGATGGCAATGACTATCATATCATTGATGGGATTACTTGTGTCAGTCCGCGGGTGATTGTGGTTGAATATAACGCGAAGTTTACACCGCCTGTTTTGTATTGTATGGATTACAATCCCACTCACCAATGGGATAAAGATGATTGTTTTGGAGCCTCATTAAAGTATTTTGAAGTCAACTTAGACAAAAAAGGTTATGCCTTAGTGGGGTGTAACTTATCGGGTGCAAATGCTTTTTTCGTCAGAAAAGATCTGGTTAACGATCACTTTCTAGCACCGTTTACCGCAGAAAATCATTATCAACCGGCTCGATATTATTTATCTGGATATTTTGCGGGTCATCCGGCTAGCTATCAAACTTTAGCAAAATCATTCTCAATGCGCTCTATGTAAAGACTGCATTTTTTGAGCCAGCCACTACCGCTTTTGTTTATTATCTGATATACTAAGGCAGAGACAAGATACACTGTCTCTGCTTTTTTGCTCATTTCATTCATCCGAGAGCTATCTGTGTGATTGATAGCTCTTGATTTGTTTCTAGCTATGCTTGCGCTTGAGTACAGAACTTCCACCCAGTGCTGCAACCGCCATTAAACCGAGCATAGTCGCAGGTTCAGGAACAGCTTGAGCCTGGCTCAGTTCAACGTTGCTGATAGATAAATCAGACACTTCGTTATCGAATGTGTTTAAAGGAAAGCCAGGAATCGGAGGAATATTCAAACTTGTGGCGTTAAATACACCGAAGCTGAGAGTATTTTGACCTGCTGTATCGATGTCAAAACTAACACTACCCATCTCTGTCGCACTGGCTAAGAGGAAATCTTCACCATTAAGGGTGAAAAAACTACCATCTTGAAACAGAGCATCTAAAGCCGATTCACCAGAGTCAAAGTCAAAGTCAAAAGTTAAAGTATCTCCTACCATTGCATCAAAAGTGATGACATCGGAGGTATTTCCAGTTGTTTCAGTGAAGCCATCGATTAAGTCTACAGAAACAGGGCTGTTTGGAGCACCAGTATTAAGGTCAATTGTACCGTTAGTTAAAGAGACAGCTTCTGCACCGCCTGCAAATAAAACAGTTGCGAAACCAGCGGATAAAACGGAAGTTTTCAGTGCGTTAAGGATAGACATGATGTTAGGTTGGCCTTAAAGAAAATTTTACGACAGTTAAACTTGATTCGATTTCATCAAGCAGAGAGAAGGTGCGCTGTCTCTGCTTTTTTGCTCGTGATCATTCATCCGAGAGCTATCTGTGTGATTGATAGCTCTTGATTTGTTTCTAGCTATGCTTGCGCTTGAGTACAGAACTTCCACCCAGTGCTGCAACTGCCATTAAACCGAGCATAGTCGCAGGTTCAGGAACAGCTTGAGGGTCAGCATCACTAATAGTAACGTTCTGGATATCTAAGACAGACACTTCGTTATCGAAAACCCCTAAAGGAAAGCCAGGAATCGCAGGAATATTCAAACTTGTGGCGTTAACTGCACCAAATCCTAAAGTAAACTGACCTGCTGAGGCAATATCAAAACTGATACTACCTGCATCTGTTGCATCAGCTATCAGGAAAGCATCGCCATTGAGGGTATAGAATCCACCATCTCTGAAAAGAGGGTTGATAGCGGATTCACCGCTGGTGAAGCTGAAGTCAAAAGATACTGTTTCTCCACCTACAGCATCAAAGGTAATGAAATCTGCGATATTACCAGTTGTTTCAGTAAAACCGTCGATAACATCTATATCTAACGGTTCATTCGGAGCTGCTGTAGAAAAAGAAATCGCTTCAGCAGCACCAGCAAATAACAGAGTAACGAAACCAGCGGATAAAACGGAAGTTTTCAGTGCGTTGAGAATGGACATGATGTTAGGTTTCCCCCAAAGAAAATATGACGACAATTAAACTTGAGCTGAATAATCACATATTAGACAACTTTGTAACACCCGAAGCGATTCATGTCCTAGGCATCTAGGTGAATCTATATAAACAGTTGCAATACTGTGTCCAACTTGTGAGTGAGGTCTGTGTGAAATTTCGTATCACTCGCTCGACTTGATATTGAATATGACACACCATGCTGGTAAATATCAATAGGTTGACTAATATTTTATTGAAGCTTTACAAAATGAGCAGAACTGTTAAGTTTGTGTGGATTCGACGACCATTTGATGCATTCTCAGATCCTTTTAAACACATATCCTAACTAAGCCTATGATATTCATTTATTTTCTAATAAATAATGGCTGATAGAGGTTGAACTAATGAGATATCAAGGGAGCGGCGATTTATACAAGCTTTACAAATCTCACTGAGATATAAAGTTTCTACAATCTTTTATGCTGATTCAAAACCGATTGATATTCTTTAAAACATCCCTCCTAACTAAGCTAATAATTTTCATTTATTCTGCGATCAATTGTTATGGCTCAGGGTCAGACCAGCGATTCGATTGAAACCGGGGTGATTCATACTCCATCATTTTAGTTGAACTGTTACAGCACAACTGTTAAAGTCTATACCGAGGCTCAATTAAAAACTTCGATTCGTAATCTTGCAGTATTTAGGCTCTCCATTATCCATGTCTGACGATCAACAGCTCGATTTATTTAATCTCTCAGCCACTCAATCTTCGACTTCAGAAACCGACTTCGACCTGGCGCAAATTCCTCAAGATGCTAAAGTTCCCATTCCTGTCGGGACTTACCAAACTATTGAACAAATTGAAAATCACTGTAATCAATGTCAACGTTGTGAATTGGGTCAGTATCGTACCCATGCTGTGATCGGACGGGGAAACCCTGAAGCTGAAATTATGATTATTGGGGAAGCGCCGGGACAAAATGAAGATGAACAAGGTTTACCTTTTGTGGGTAAGTCCGGACAACTTTTAGATAAAATTTTAGCTTCAGTCGAACTCACAACAGAACGGGAAGTTTATATTTCTAACGCGATTCGCTGCCGTCCGCCGAATAACCGTACACCCAATGGGACTGAATTAGAAGCCTGCAAACCTTATTTATTAGAACAAATTCGTCTGGTTAATCCGAAAATTATTTTATTAACCGGAGCCACTGCTGTTAAATCTTTAATTGGAGATAAACGCGGCATTACTAAAATTCGGGGTGAATGGATGGAATGGAACGAACGTTTATGTATGCCAATTTTCCATCCCGCTTATTTATTGCGAAATCCATCACGCGCGCCAGGGAAACCAAAATGGTTGATGTGGCAAGATGTTCAAGCGGTTCGTCGTAAATACGATGAACTAATGGCAGAGATGGATTAGTGATTCACGGGAGTTAGGCTATCGAGTAGAGTGATTAAAATTTGTCTGTCAAGCGGCTATCGGCTTTACCCGGAGTGACAATAGAATTTAGGATTTATACTTACACTCAAAAACGGCTACATTTGATAAAAATATTAGCCTAAAAAATATTTGATAATTCAGATACAATGATGAGTAAAGATAATTGCTCTGAAGTGGGAGTCAATGCTTGTGGCAGACAATGATTTTACCCGATGCAGTATTCGAGTGCCTCAATCGCTTTATGAGAAAATAGAAACCATTGCGATCGCAAACGGTGCTAAAATAAATTCCCGCAGTAAGCGACCCCAAGTTTCTCCTACTTTAATTGAATTAATTCGTATTGGACTAGAACATTATTCTCCAACTGATTCTGACAGTTCTCCAGATCACTCAACTATTACGCCAGTCGCAGAAGAGAGTGAATTAAACACAGAGAATCATCCTCAGAACAATCAACAACTTGAGCAGTTTAATCAGATCTTAGAATCTCAGCAGCGCTCTCAACAGATCATTGAGCAACAAATTACGCAAATTAAAACCAGCCAACAATTTACTCAAACAGATATTAATTATCTTTATCGCTTAGTCAGTCAGTTGTGCGATAATTTAAATTCCTCAATGATTTCTCAAGCATCATTTAACCAGTTATCTCAATCAACTGATAATCAACCCTTAGCAGCCAGTTTAGATCAATGGACCGTCAATCATCAATGGTTATGTGCAAATGGTTGCTTTTCTCAAGACAGTTTTGAGAACTGGCAAAATGGAGAAATTCGTCAAGATCGTCAAGGCAGATATTGGCGACGGGTAGAACTGACTCATGTTTTAGGAGAGTTTGAAATGCCGTCTGATTTAACAAGTTCTCAGATCTTTTATGTCCTGGAGCATAACCGTTAAGCTAAATTATTATGACTACAACTTCATCCAAATTCGACTGGGATTTAATTACTTCTGAATTGAGTGAGTTAGACTTAATTCGCGAGCCGATACAAGTCCAAAAACTGTCTCAAGATTATTATCACTTTAGTCCGATTTTACAACCGTTATTAAATGATAAAATCGGGGATTTAGTGGTTCGTCCGACTACCGAAGCAGAGGTATTAAAAGTTGCTCAAATTTGTGTAAAACATCAAGTTCCTTTAACCGTGCGAGGTGCTGGAACAGGCAATTACGGACAGTGTATTCCCTTGTCTGGGGGGATAATTTTAGATTTATCTCAAATGAATCAAATTACCTCAATTCAACCGGGTTTAGCAATCGTTGAACCGGGTGTAAAGATGGCAGCCTTTGATAAAATTGCCCGTCAACAAGGGTGGGAATTACGCATGGTTCCTTCGACTTATCGGACGGCAACCATTGGCGGTTTTATTGAAGGAGGTAGTGGGGGAATTGGCTCAATTACTTATGGACAACTGCGCGATCGCGGTAATCTTCATGGGGTGCGGGTGGTAACATTAGAAGATGAGCCTCAAGTGATAGAATTACGGGGAGATGATGTTCAGAAAGTGAATCATGCTTATGGAACAAATGGCATTATTACACAGTTAGAAATTCCCCTCGCTCCGGCTTATTCTTGGGTAGAATTAATCGTAACCTTTGATCAATTTATGACGGCGGCTCAATTTAGCCAAGCGTTAGGAGAATCAGACGGAATTATTAAAAAGTTAATTTGTGTTTGCGCTCCGCCCATTCCCAGTTATTTTGCAGCGTATAAAGATATTATTCCCGAACAAAAATCTATCGCAATATTAATGATTGCACGGCCTAGTTTAGAACCGTTTCAAGAATTAGTTAAAGAATTTAAAGGTGAAATCTGTTATCAAAATTCCGGTGAAACGGGTAATAAGAGAACGCCTGTTTTAGAACTCACCTGGAATCATACAACCTTACACGCTCGCAGTGTTGATACTAATTTAACCTACTTACAAACCTTGTTTCCGGACGATCCAGAATTAAAATTAGTGGAACATTGCTATGAGCATTTTGGCGAAGAGGTCATAATGCATTTAGAATTTGTTAAATTACAAGGAAAACTGCATCCGATTGGTTTACAGATTGTACAGTTTACCACTGAAGCACGACTGAATGAAATTATTGCTTATCATGAAGAAAAAGGCGCAGTTATTTTTAATCCTCATACTTATATTTTAGAAGATGGGGGGATGAAAACGATTAACTTAGAACAATTGCAATTTAAACAACTTGTTGACCCCAACGGGTTATTTAATCCAGGAAAAATGAGAGCGTGGTGGGAAAGGTGAGGAGGAGATTTAGAGCAGAGACGTAGCACACTACGTCCCTACACAGCTCTGACGAACTTAGTATTTCGTGGTCACACTTCCACTGGTCATACCCGTTTCAGTCCCACCGATACTGGCAGGGCCAATTTCTTTGAGAAAACCGTTGTAGGCTTCCATGCCGTGTTCAGCAATATCCAAACCTTCGTATTCTTGTTCTGGATGAACTCGGATACCGACTGTTGCTTTGAGTGCTAACCAGAAAATTGTACTGAGAAGCACAGTAAAGCCACCAATGGCAAGAATACCAATAATTTGAGCGCCCAGTTGACCGAAACCACCCCCGAAGAATAAACCCGTTGTGGTGTCAAATAAACCGACGGCCAAGGTTCCCCAAATCCCACAAACTAAGTGGACTGAAGTTGCACCCACTGGATCATCAATTTTAATGGCATCGAAGAAACTCACCGAGAAGACAACCATAATACCAGCAATTAAACCAATAATCACAGCTCCCCAGTAGTTGACTCCAGCACATCCAGCAGTAATTCCCACTAAACCTGCCAGAATACCATTAATTACCATGGATAAATCCGGCTTACCATCTCTTATCCAGGAAGTGGCTGTAGCAGCAACACCACCCGCTCCGGCGGCTAAATTGGTTGTGACTGCAATAAAAGGAACCGCTTCATCGGCGGCTAACTGAGAACCGGGGTTAAAGCCCAACCAGCCGATCCATAAAATCAAGCATCCCAGGGTCGCAATACTCATATTGTGACCGGGAATCGCTCTGGGGGTACCATCTTCGGCGTATTTACCCATCCGTGGCCCGAGAAATGCTGCCCCCATTAACGCTGCCCAACCCCCAACGGAGTGTACAACCGTTGATCCTGCAAAGTCAGAGAAACCTAAACCGCCTAACCAGCCACTGCCACTCCAAACCCAGTGACCTGTGATGGCATAGGAAATACCCACAATCAGAACACTAAATAACAGAAAGGCAATAAATTCAATCCGTTCAGCAACCGCACCCGAAACAATTGTGGCGGCTGTTGCGGCAAATGCAGTTTGGAATAAGAAAAATACACTTACAGGCAAACCTGCCGGAAATGGATCGAGTCCATAGGTTCCGGGCTCTCCAGAGAGAAAGTAGCCACCGCCCCCAATAAAGGGATTTTCCCCGCCAAACATAATGGAGAAGCCAAATGCCCAGAAAACTAGTATGGCGATCGCAAACACAATCAGGTTTTTAGTCAAAATATTGACTGCGTTCTTATGACGACAGAAACCGGTTTCTAACATCCCAAACCCGGCGTTCATGAAGATTACAAGAATCGCGGCGACTAAAATCCAGATCGTATTCAATACCCCTTGTACATATTCAGGAGTGAGGACATCTCCCTCTTCCTGTGCCATCGCGGCTAAACCCCAAATACAGACAATTAGGGCCGTTAAAGGAATACAAGCGAGTAAGCTGGGAGAAAACCACTTCCGACGAGTCCACCTGGGTAAGGTGAAGGCGCTAGTTGATGTAGGAGGACTGTTAAAAAAATTATACCGTTGACTCCTAACTCTTGATTTTTTTTTCTTTAGCATTGGTTGTAAGAAATCACTCCTAAATTAATTGAGATGAAGGTTATAGTTATCCAGTTATCGATCTAGCTGAAATTAGAGCAAATTTTAACTGAATATCTCGTGAGTTTTTGATGGATGTTCTCAGTAGTTCAAAGTAACTTACGATCCTTCCTGGATATTGTGTCTAAGATTACCATAAGAAGTTACAACAAGCGCGATTAATCACTTTCTACAATAATTTTTCGTCCCGGATTTAATCTCACAGGATATTACAAACTATTGAAGTTTTGAACCCAACTTTCAGCTTAGACAACTTGACTAATTGTTACTACTCACTCCGATATGACTACAAAATTAACTCAACATGATTGTTAGTTAGTTGTGTTAACCACAATCATACTGACATTCGATTGAGGCTCTATACTTTCTCATACTTTTTTGTATTTCTTTCAGTATCAAAAGTTACAGTTTATAGATTTATTGTGAGTTATTCGTTGTTTATTGTTCGAGGGAATAGGGAACGGGCAACAGGGAACGGGCAACAGGCAAATAGGCTAGTAGGCTAGTAGGCGATCGCGCAACAGAATCATCAAAAATCCTGACGAATGACGAATGACGAATGACTCCTCACCCCATTCCTTGAAGATACTGCTTTGAACCCAACTGTTCTAGGCGCTGCTGTTTTTCGAGGACAGACTCCGTTAAACTATTGCGGTAGGCTTGTACTTGCTGTAATAACTCCGGTTGATGGGCAGCTAAAATTTGTACCGCTAATAACCCAGCATTTTTAGCATTACCAATGGCAACGGTGGCCACCGGAATTCCCCCTGGCATTTGCACAATAGAATATAAAGAATCAATTCCTTGTAGATGGCGGGTTGAAACAGGCACTCCTATCACCGGTAATGGGGTCAGCGCCGCCACCATTCCGGGTAAATGAGCCGCCCCGCCTGCCCCTGCAATAATCACTTTCAAGCCCCGTTGATGAGCGCTTTGGGCATAGTGTACCATTCGTTCAGGAGTCCGATGCGCCGAAACGATCGCCACCTCATGAGTAATATTAAAGTCTTCGCAGATTGCGATCGCTGCCTGCATCGTGGGTAAATCTGAATCACTTCCCATAATAATCCCAATTTGAGGGGAGGGAGGGTTAGAAGCATTCACGGTTAAATTTAAGCCTATATAAAATCAATGACAAACACTACTATACAGACTTCTTCCCATCAATCCTCTGTGGATCTAATCAACGTCCGCATTCCTGGCTACGATGGCTTGCAACATTTACAAGTTCGCAATAGTTTTGTCAGTGACATTAAACCGATCAGCGCAACAGATCATCAACAATCAGCCATTGAACAAATTAATCTTAACGGGGATTGGATCACTCTTGGGGGAATTGACTTACAAATTAACGGCGCAAAAGGTTTAGCCTTTCCGGACTTAACCCCAACAGATACTTCAAAGCTACAAAATATTTGCCATTATTTGTGGCAACAAGGAATAGATGGCTTTTTACCGACAATTGTGACTACAACAGTTGAGAATATTCAGCGATCGCTATCTACCATTGCTCAATATTGTAGTCAAGTTCAGAACGCTTCAGATCCCACTGCACAAATATTAGGGGTTCATCTCGAGGGGCCGTTTCTCAACCCAGTTAAACGCGGTGCCCATCCAGAAAACTGTTTACTCCCGTTAACCCTGGAAAATGTCAAGCAAGTTTTGGGAGACTATGCCGCTATTGTTAAAGTGATTACCCTTGCCCCAGAACTTGATCAAACCGGAGAAGTCATTCCCTATTTACGACAACTCGGCATAACCGTTAGTTTAGGTCATTCCCTCGCCACGGCCACCCAAGCCCAACACGCCTTTAACCAAGGGGCAACGATGGTCACTCACGCCTTTAATGCTATGCCGGGTTTACATCACCGAGAACCGGGTTTATTGGGCGCTGCCTTAACTCATCCTCAAGTGTACTGTGGGTTAATTGCCGATGGTCAACACGTCTGTCCCACAATGGTTGAGATTATATTGAAAGCGTCTCAAACAGGTCTCTTTTTAGTTAGTGATGCCCTCTCCCCTTTAGGGTTAGCCGATGGGGTTTATCCTTGGGATCAACGAGAAATTGAAGTGAAACTTGGAACGGCCCGACTATTGGATGGAACCTTAGCAGGCACAACCCTGCCGCTGTTAACGGGAGTGCAGAATTTAGTCAAGTGGGGAATTTGTTCTATCGATCAAGCCATTAGCTTAGCAACAGATGTACCACGAACAGCCATTGGACTGCCACAGTTAATCGGTCAAAGCGCAACCCAATTATTGCATTGGCAAGCAGAGACCGGTTCAACTTCAGAAACTTCTCAACTTTACTGGAAACGTTTGTTTGAGACAAATGAGTTGAAATAGCGTCCTAACTGTTAAACCAATCTTAGAATTTCTTTGAATTGGAATCAAATGGGTTCATGATCAATAAAGACTCAATTTTCATATAAAAATTAAGATTATGGGCGAAGCAAAACGGCGGAAAGATTCAATGGGAGAGGGTTACGGCAAGGAAGAATATCTCTTACCTTGGTTACCCATTACCAAAACCCAAAGCGAACAATTTGTGAGTTGGACAACTCGAGGGGCATGGGTTGGGATTGGCCTTCTAGTTGTATCCTGGCTAACGGTTCGGTTGATAGGGCCTGCTTTTGGTTGGTGGACTGTACAGTAAGAAAGACTTCGTCTTGTCCTGAGTTGGTGAGTCATTCGTTATTATTTCTGACTCACCCAAACTAGATCGATATTATAGTTGTCGGGAGACCCGACCGGGGCTGACTAGGAGCGAAGGCAGGGATGTGAGTACGACTCCCCTATCCTACGAATAACAAATGACCCAGGACTAATGACTCACTTTATGACATAAAATTTAAATTAAATGAAAAATTAGATAAGAGTTTTTTATATTATTAAATATTTTTATTCCTCAAGATAGAGTGAGCTATTTTCAAAGAAAATTACGATAGTTAAGTCGCTGTTTATCCGGAATGGGTGAAGTGTTGAGCGAATTTGAAAATGATAGATTTCGAGGGGTGTTTGGTTATATTTGACCCTAGCCAATCGTTAATTTGTCCACCATAAACTAGATCGATCTATTCGATAGGGTTATACTTAGCCCAAATATTATCTTAAGAATATTAAGATTATGTTACATTTTAGGCAGATTACTTAGTGTGGTGATTAAAGGATTACTTGGAGGGCAATTATGTTTCTCAGATTAGCAGAACAACACCGCAGATTCGTTCAGGACTTAGTGATGAACCTTCAAGCCCTTGCAACCGTGCTAGAGCGTAAAGGTTATCTCGCTTCCTGTTACACCTGTGGCGGACAAATGAATAGTGCTTCGTTTATGGTCAGTTTGGGGGAAAATCACCTCATTCGCTTTTTAGTCTCCGATTATGGCATTACTTGGACTGAAATGCGTGATGACCGTGAGTTGATGAAGCTAGAAGGTGCAGAGGCCATTAGTCAACTGCAAGAACTGGCTAATTTAGTCAAATATGATGTGCATCCCTCTGTATGCCATCGGGTTCCTCAGCGGGCTTAAAAAGTAAAGGGATGTGTTAATTTCGGTTTAACTGAATCATGTGTAGTCTCACGAAGCTCCAAAATGTTAATCTGAAATAGAGGAAACTACCTCATCGTAGCCCTCTACAGGTGGCTATTGTTTGATCAACAGTAGCCTGGATATAGTCTTAATGGTAGTATATGACAGCTTTGGAGTCTGAGTGGCAACACTTATTTGTTGAAACGAACAACATTCGTTTACATTCCGTAACCCAAGGCCAGGGAGAACTTGTAATTCTTCTTCACGGCTTTCCCGAATTTTGGTACGCTTGGCGATATCAAATTCCAGCATTAGCTCGCCACTTTAAGGTCGTTGTTCCCGACTTACGGGGGTATAACGATTCGGATAAACCGGAAAGTGGCTATGATTTAGATACGTTGTGTGCGGATATTCAGGGCTTAATTCAACGCCTTGGGTATGCCAAAGCACATATTGTCGGACATGATTGGGGCGGAGTTATTGCTTGGCATTTAGCTCAAAAATTTCCCCACTGTCTCAATCGTTTAGCGGTTTTAAATGCACCGCCACCTCATCGCTTCATTCAAGAGTTGATGAGTAACCTTGACCAAGCCCGGCGCAGTTGGTTTGTATTTGCGTTTCAAGTGCCAGGTTTACCCGAATGGTTAATTCAACAAAACCTGACTGAATTCGTCAAGGGTGCGCTACGAGAACACGCCATTCGTAAAGGGGCATTTAGTGCCGAAGAAACGGAAATTTATCAAGCAGCATTAGCAAAACCCGGTGTATTACGTGCAGCCATGAGTTATTATCGCCAACTCCTCTGGTTACCCAACTGGTTATCAAGTTTCACTCGGTTTCCTCAGAAAGTAGAAGCCCCAACTTTAGTATTATGGGGAAAAGAAGATTCCTTTCTCAGCCATAAACTCACAGAAGGCTTAGATAGACTCATTGCCGCACCGTTTAAACTGAGAGTAATTCCTGAATGTGGTCATTGGGTACAACAGGAAGTTCCCCAAACCGTTAACCGAGAATTGTTAAACTTCTTGAAAAAGTAAATTGTAAAAACCGTTGCGATCGCATTCTATCAAACATAATTCTACAGTGCGGTCGCTAATTATGGTGCTTTGGAACAAATACCTTTTTCTCTCACCCTATTTCCCGCAAATAACAAATTACTCAGAACCAATAACAAATTATTTTACCACTCTTTTTGCAATGAATCAGGGCTATCCCAATCACTCTCTGGAATAGGTAGAGGAGAGGGAGAAGGCAAAGGCATTTCTAAGGGTTCTAACTCTTCCGGTTCATCTGCTATTTCATTTGTAGATAACTGTGATTTTAAAGGTTCAATCACTCGAATCATAGCATCCTTAACAAATTGTTTGACAAACTCTTCTTTGCGAACCAGTTGAAATTGTTGTTGAACCACTTCTGAAATTCCGCCATCACCCCAGTCTTGATCCTGACGAAAATATTCAATAAAACTTTTACCCGCAATTCGAGTTAAATAGGCAGTTGTTATCCCTTGAATAGCTTTTCCAACAATTAAGGTTCCCACGTGTAAATGTAGCGCCGTTGTGATCAGTTGAATTACCCCTTTAACAATTCCCAAACTTCCTAATGTTTTTGCTAAAGAAATCGCCAATTCTTTGCCGCGATCTACATTAATTTCACAGCCATAAATATTACCAATTTCTATCACCATTTGAGTATTTACAGCCGCAGTTGCTAATAAATCAATCCCCGGTAAAGGAGTTGCTGCCACCACACCTGCACTAATCCATTGATAGCGATTAACAATTTTTTCAGCCTCTTTTTTACGTTGATTTTTAATAATTTCTCGGGCAGAATCTCCTAAGCGTTGAGATTGTAAAAGAATATTATCTGCGATTAAATCTTCTCCTTCACTGCGTAAAACAGCCACCATTCGATCAATTAAAGGTAAGATTTCGGCATCGGGTTGAATAATTTCGCCATTGGGTAAAGTAACTGTTTGGGGGGCAGCAGCAATTCCAATGACATCTTGAGGAGAAATGACTGAATTGACCCGTTGTTTTAAACGATTTAAAATTAGAATTTGATCGGCTTCTGGATAAAGATCTGTTTTATTAAAAACAAGTAATGATCGTTTGCCAATTTCTGCTAAAACATTCAGCGGTTGATATTCCGATTCTCTTAAATCATTATCTACAACAAATAATAATAAATCACCTTCTGTTGCCAGATTTCGTGCAATTTCTTCACGTTTGTCACCCATTTCTCCCGCTTCTAAAATACCCGGCGTATCAGTAATTTGAATATTTCGAGATAATCCTTCAAGGTTTAATTGATAAGTTTCTCCGGCGGCTGTTGTCCCCATGGGCGCACTGACTTTCCCGACAATTCGCCCGATTAAACTATTGACTAAAGACGTTTTTCCAGCCGAACCTGTGCCGAAAACAACGACTCGTAAATCTCCGCGAGATAAAGTCGTTTTAATCTCTTCAGACCGTTCTAATAATGCTTGTTTTGCAACGCGATCTCGAATTTGATTCAGTTGTTGATTAATAGCATTTAAAGAAACTTTTGCAGCGGCTGCTTTTTCAAGTGGAATTTTCGGTTTAACAGAACGTTTCTTTGGTTTAGCAGTCCGAATTTTAAACGGTTTAAGATAATAAAAAATTGCATAAATTCCCAGTCCAATTAATCCCATAATTAAAAATAGGAGTAAATTGGCAAGGAAAGGGCCTGCTATCCACGCAACTTGAGTGTATAACCCGCTAATTGCGGTAATCAGCCAGATTAACAGTCCTAACATAAAAATTAGACTGACAACCAGGATTAAAAGACGAGATCGAGGCATAAAATAAATCGATTCAAATCATCCCTATATTTCTATCCTATAGCAATTGAATGAGTTTCGTGTATAAAAATAAGCTGGCAATCAATCATATAGCAATACTTCTACGCTAGTCAGAAAATTTTCGCGCCTATCTGGCAATGGCGCAATATTCAGTCTCGGAGTACAGAGGTTCGATGGAACGTTTCTACTGACTGTAATACCCTAATAAACTATTTCTGATTACTATAGTATAGGGTACATCTGCTGGCGAAAGGCGACGGATAGGATAATTGGGTTTGGTTTCAAGATTTTGTGTGATTTTTTAAGATAAAATTAATTGATGAGTTGGGTATATAAGCGTCAATTTGAATGAATACACAAACTGGATTTATCACGAAAGTCATTTTACTTTCGGCGGCTGTTTCACTACTGATTAAATTCGCAGGGCCATTTTTTCCAATTACGGAAACAAATTTAACGGCCCTGACCCTTGTCCTTTTACCGTCTGCGATCTTAGGAGTTATTTTTGCTTGGCGATCGCGTAGCGTGGTGTAAGTGGCCTAAGCCGTATCGATTAACCTTAGAACAAAGCTGTATTTCCTTGACTCGAAAGGTTAAAACTCACCCCGGACAACAAAGCAATATATTCTCCAGAAGATCGAATTTGCAGTAATGTTCCTTCATCGGTGAAAATAAAATTGAGTTGATCGCGGGTTAAAGAACCCACCAATTCAATCGTATCTTGGGTATCGGTAAAGTCAGTAATGACATTTGCCTCCATCACCGTCAGACCCCCAGTACCCGAACCTAAGACAAACACATCCTGACCCTGTCCTCCGGTGAGAGTATCTATGCCTCGATCCGGACTGAGACGATCATTTCCAGACCCGCCAGACAATTGATCGTTTCCAGGGCCCCCAAACAGGCGATCGCTACCACTATCCCCCACTATCAAATCATTTCCCTGATTTCCATAGAGATGATCGTTACCCTGACCCCCTAGAATTACATCATCACCACTCCCCCCAGCAATGCCATCGCTTCCGGCTTGACCGACTAAGTAATCCTGGCCAGCCATTCCCATCAACTGATCGTTACCCTCCAGACCATATAAATTATCGTTTTCTTCTGAGGCTGTAATCAAATCATCGAGATTACTAAACTCGAGGGTAGAGAGTTCAGTCAGGTTAAGCCGTAATCCCAAGTTATCATTATCAGCAATCTCAATCTCAAGATTAGAGACTGAAATATCGTTGTATCTGGGATCTAGACTCGTAGCGGTATGAAATAGAGTGGTGGAATGATCCCCTTCATTGGCGGTATCATCGATTGCCGTTAGGACAATTTGCTGCTGTTGATTCCAATTGGTTGGGGTAAACACAACCGTTTGTTGACTGGTTTGAACTTGTGAATTGGGTTGTATTGTAATTAAAACCTCTGCTGTCGGTTCACTTTCTAATATCAACCAATAAATATCCTCACCAAAGCCTTCTAAAACATTTAAATTACGAACCGTTTGAATCACACTCACTCCAGGGGTTCCAGGGGGTAAGGGTTCGTCATTATCCTCAATATTAACGGTGAGATTATTACCAATAACCCCATCAATGGTAATCAGCGGACTGATACCGTAGTTGGGATCGGCGCTACTGACGGTATGACTAATTGTACTGGTATGAACATCTGTTTCTACAACCGTGTCATCTTCAGCGGCTACCGTCACCACTTGCGGAATATTCCAATTATCTGGGGTAAAGATTAATTCCACCGGGACTTCTGTCCCATTGCCTAAATTCACCTGACTATCGGGGTTTAAGGTGACAACGACTTCCGCTGTCGGGGGTGTATTTAGGACAACCGTATAAAAATCACGGGTTCCCGTTTCACTGATATCGGTACGATTATTATCTTGAACAATCTGTACTGTTGGAGGTAGAGTCGGGTTAGGATTGGTGGGATTAGTTGGATTATTGGGATTAGTCGGATTATTGGGATCAGTTGGATTATTGGGATCAGTTGGATTATTAGGATCAGTCGGATTATTGGGATCAGTCGGAGTAACTGTATCATTGTCAGTAATCGTGACTTCCACATCGGTAATAATTAACTGACCATAGCGTTCATCTTCACTACTAATGCTATTACTGAGATTAACATTGCGCGACCCTTGAACAACCGCATCATCAATCGCTGTAAAACTAATCGTTTGGGGAATATCCCAATTACTGGCATTAAAGGTAATGGGTGTAATCGGATTAATTTGACTTCCGCCTGTAACATTAATGGTGACAGCAGAGGTGGGTTCTGTGGTTAAGACAAAATCATAAGTTCCCACTGTTCCATCTTCAGAAACCGTTAAATTACCCGGAAAAATTTGAACACCACCGGGTTCATTACTATTGTCTTCTTCATCATTATCAACAATTTCAACGGCAACCAGACCAATTCCCGAGAAATTATAATCTTCGTCGTTACTAATCAATTGATGGGTAATACTTCCCGAATGAATCCCTTCAACATTAATATCATCAAAAGCCGAAACAATCACTGTTTGTGGAGTATTCCAGTTATTTTGATCGAAAATAATATCATCGAGGGGATTGAGTTGAGAACCCGTATCAAATTGAACCGTAACTAAATCATCCGGAACGGTTGTCAGACTAATATTATAACTATCCGACTGGGTTCCTTCGATCACCGATATAGTGGTGGGTTCAATCAGAATTCCAGGACTTTGTAATTCTATAATTTCAACGGCAATCTGATCTAATTCAAAATTATTGTAATTGGGATCATCACTGGTAACCTGATGAATAATGTTAGTTTGTTGTATGCCTTCAATCCCATCATTTCCCCTGGCAAGGACTGAAACTGTTTGAGGAATATTCCAATTACTATCATCAAAAACAATCGGTGTAATCGGTTCAAGTTGTTCTTCGTCAAACTCAAAATTAACCGTCACTGGATTTTGAGGACGGCTGGTGAGAAAGATTGAATACGTTTCAGATCCGGCATCTTCCACCACGGATAAATTCGTTTGAGTTAACGTAATTCCCGCTTGATCATTATCCGTAATCGTCACCGTTGCTGTATTTTGATTACTAATTTGAGTTCCAAGTCCTGGATTAACTAACTCTAAATTAAACGTTTCCTCACTCTCAATTATCCGATCTTCTAAAATAGAAATTGAGACTGTTTTTTCTATTTCATTTTCCGCAAAATTTACCGGAATAAATGTATCATTAAAATCTACCCCTGCCGTGGCTGTTTCTCCGGTTACACTTAACTCAACCGTTGAAGTTCCGGATAAATTTCCACTCCGGTTTAAACTCACCGCCACACCGATAACATTCCCCGCTTCATCAACTTGATAATTCCCTTGAGAAAATTCAACAATAGCGGGATTATTATTATCTAAAATTACGATATCACTGGTTGTAACGCTGCCTAATTCTATCCCCGCCGTCGGATTAGATAAAGTTAACGTAGCCTCTTCATCCCCCTCGACTAATTCATCATTTTGAATGGCAAAGGTGACGCTACCACTATTCTCACCGTTCGGAATCGTAATCACCGTATCGGAGAGAGTATAATCTGTATTGGTAATTCCTGTACCACTGACCCCTAAATCAACAGTTTGGTTACCATTAACGGGGTTTGTTGTACTGGCGGTTACGGTAATGAGAGTGGCTTCGGCTTCACTGCCGACATTGGGACTGACTAATAAATTGACTCCGGGAACATCATTATCAGTATTGGTAACCGTGACATCATCGGGATCAATACCATCATAATTCGGGTCATCACTCACACTGAGTGTCGTTAAAATAGAGTATTCTATATCCCCATCAATCTCTGTATCATCAACTCCTGTCACCGTAACCACTTGGGGTTGATCCCAATTATCCAGCCTAAAGATTAACTGCGGTGTGTCAATGTTTCCTTCTGTGGTATCACTACTGGTTAAATTGAGGATAACATCACTCGTGGGTTGAGTATTGAGAACCACATTAAAGCTGTCGGTTTCTCCCACTTCACTGGTGGTGAGTCCATTCAGGGGGTTAATGGTAATGCCTGGGGTTTCATTATCGACATTCACCACCGTCACATCATCCGGGTTGAAGCCGTTGTAACTGAGGTCAGTACTCATCGCCTCATCCGATACAATACTGTAAGTCACATTGCCATCAGCCACCCCATCATCAACTCCCACGACTGTTACAATCTGGGGAATATCCCAGTTAACGCTGTTAAAGCCAATTGTCGTATTTAAAACATTACCTTCTTCGTCGTTACTGCTGTTAAAATTAAGCATAACATCTGCTGTGGGTTGTGCCGTTAGAACCACATCAAAGGTGGCAACAGTACCCGACTCGGTGGTAATGAGTCCAGTTGTGGGTGTAATTTCTACCCCAGCATCATCATCATCGGTATTGACAACGGTAATATCGAGAGGATCAATAGCAGCATAACTGAGATCATCACTGAAGCTGCTGGTGATAATTTGGTAGGATTTGTTGCCATCGGCAATTAGATCATCAACTCCCGTCACCGTAACGGTTTGTGGGGTTTGCCAGTTGGTGCCGTTAAAGGTCAATGTCGGCTTAGAAACTCTGCCTTCTGCTGGGTTATTACTCTCGAGATTAACAATAACATCGGCAACAGGTTGAGAGGTTAAGACAACAGTAAAGGTATCATTGCCAGCAGTTTCGGACGTGACTAAACCCGTGGTGGGGGAGACAACAATATCGGCTGTATTATTATCCTCGTTAACAATATTGACGTTGGTTGGATCAATAATTTGATAGTCAGGGTCACTGGTATTGGCATCAGCAGCAATTTCAATGGTGTAAGCAACATCTCCATCGGCAAAGTCATCATTGACTCCGGTCACCGTAACGGTTTGAGGAAGATTCCAATTGTCCGCTGTAAAGCTTAATGTCGTTTGGTCAACGGTTCCTTCTGTGGTATCGCTACTACTAATACTAAAATTAACTGTATCAATGGGTTCAGTATTGAGAACAACTTCAAAGGTGGCAAAGTTTCCCCCTTCGGTGGTGGTGAGTCCTTGTGTGGGGTTAACTGTAACGCCGGGAGACTCATTATCCGCGTTACTCACCGTGACATCTGCTGGGTTGAAGCCACTATAATTTGGATCGTTACTGACAGCGGCATCGAGGATAATATTGTACAGAACCTCCCCATCAGCAATATCATCATCGACACCCGTTACGGTAACGGTTTGGGGAGTATCCCAATTCTCAGTATTAAAGTTTAAGGTTGAAGTTGAAACGGTTCCTTCTGTCGGGTTATCGCTAGCAAGGTTAACGGTGACAACATCGCTGGGTTGAGAGTTTAAAATCACATTAAATGTGGCAATTCCTCCCACTTCTGTGGTGGTTAAGCCTTCGGTTGGCGTGACTTGAATATCAGCAATATCATCATCAGTATTGGTAAAGACAATATCTTCTGGATCAAGTTGATTGTAGAATCCATCTAAACTGGTGACACTGGTTAAAATGGTGTAATTAATATCACCATCGACTCGGTTATCATCGACTCCGGTTACAGTAACCGTTTGAGGAATATCCCAATTTTCAGGAGTAAAGCTGACAGCGGGAATAACGGTTCCTTCTGTGGGGGTATCGCTAGCGAAGTTAACCACCACATCTGCTGTGGGTTGGGAGATTAACACCAAATCAAAGCTGCTAGTCTCTCCGGCTTCACTGGTGAGGTTAGAGATAGGCGGCGTAATAATGATTCCTGATGTATCATCATTGCTGAGGGTTAATACTGTTGTATTTTGAACTCCCGCAATTCCCCCTTGATCAAAACCCCCCAGACTGAGTTGTAAAGTTTCCTCCCCTTCCGTCATGCGATCGCCTAAAATCTCAACGGGAACTTGTTTAACAGTTTCCCCAGCGCCAAAATTAACAATAACAGGATCTGCAGTATAATCACTATTCTCTGTGGCTGTTTCTCCGACTAAATTAATCGTGATATTTTCGTTTCGGGTTGTATCTCCGCTGCGGATAATTTCAACTAAACTAACGGTATTGGTAATATTACCTTCTGGGGTTGTATAGGTCGGCTGGCTAAATTCATAGGTTGGGAAGGATATCACAACAGGATCTGTGGCGATCGCAAATTCAGACCCAATAAAAGAATTATCAATCGCTTGAACTGACCAATAGTAGGGAATACCTGGATCTAGATTATTAATTGTCCAACTGGTATTTTGTTGTGTATTACCAATTTGTACAACTTGTCGTCTCTCTTGGCTATCGAGTGAGGGGAGAACAGATAAGGGGGAAACAATATCCGTCCCTCCGGGAGTGGTTCCGACTTGTAGGTTATAACTTAAACCATCAGGTATCGTTTCAAGATCGGTGGCGGCATCCCAACTAAAGGTAATTTGACTGCCATTAGCAACTGCCGTTAAATTAGTCGGGGGTAAAGGGGGAGTATTATTTGGATCGGCTGTATTTTGATAGAGGCGAGTCAAAGGCTGTCCCGCAGCATCTGTCCCCATTAATAACAAATCTAAAGTATTATCACCGTTAAGATCTCCCCAGGCAACAGAACTTGATTCTAAATTTGCCAGTCCTGAGGGGTCTAACAGGGTAAAGCCACCAACACCATTATTTTGATAAATGGTAGAGATCGGGTTACCGTCAATATCAACTCCAGTGATAACAATATCAAGAAACCCATCATTATCAACATCTCCCCATTCTCCCTCTCCTTGCTGTACCCCAACTAACCCGGCGTTAATATTGGTAAAACTCCCACCATTATTACTATAAATTTGGGAAACAGGCATATTTCCATCTGAACCGGTTAGGAGTAAATCAAGGTCTCCATCGTTATCATAATCTCCCCAGGTAAGCGATCCATTTTCAATATTAGTTAAGGCTGCGTTTGAATTAACAAACATTCCATTATCGTTACGATACAGTGTAGAAACCGGATTTGTACCGTCATTTCCTGTCACCGCTAAATCTAAATCTCCGTCGTTATCAAAGTCTCCCCAAGCAGCAGCAGCATTACCGACTGGGATTAATGCTGAATTACTGTTAACGAAAATATCATTACCGTCATTACGATAAATTGTAGTCGTTGGGATACCGTTACTATCTCCCGCGATCGCAATATCTAAATCCCCATCATTATCATAATCTCCCCAAACGGCTTCCCCATTACTCACCCCCATTAATTCAGCGCCAACGCCGAAGCCACCATTACCATCATTGCGATAAATGCGAGTAATATCATTACCAGTAGCGGGATCATTTCCTGTGATAACGATATCAAGAAACCCATCATTATCATAATCTCCCCAATCTGCCGCGCTATCTGTAACGCCTGGCAGTCCAGCATTAATGGGTGCAAACCCACCGCCACCACTTTGATATATTTGAGTAAAAGCAGCGCCTGTGGCATCAACTCCAGTGATCAGAATATCCAGACTGCCAAAATTATCATAATCTCCCCAAGCCACCGATCCATTGGTGAGTTCAGGTAAGAATGAAACAAAATCAAATTGATTAAACTGAGGCGGCGGAGGGGGGACAATTTCAAAGCTACCTTCTGCGGAAAATTCAGAAGTCCCATAGGCAGTATCAACGGCTTCAACAGACCAAAAGTAAGTTCCGGGTTGCAGGTTATTCAGTTGCCAAGTGGTATTTGAACCGACATTTCCAGAGGATGGAGTGGCTGAAGTGGGGTTGACAATATTGAAACCGCCGGGTGAATCTCCCACTCGCAGATTATAGGTTAAACTCTCAGGAGTTTCTAGATCGGTTGCACCTTCCCAACTGAAGTTTACGGTATTTCCTGTAACATCTTGATTTACTAATACGGGTGGAGTCGGGGGAGTGTTGGGGGTAGCGCTGGTATTATTATAAATTTGAGTATTCGATCCACTGACTAATAAATCAAGAATCCCATCTCCGTCTGTATCTGCTGTGGCAAGATCTGAAACATTACCCGCATTGGGAAGCATAACCGGATTGGTAAAAATACGGTTACCCTCAATATCAATATCATTCTCGTAAATCGTTAAAGTTGATTCACCGTCTTGGGTAATGCCTGCTAAAACCGCATCAAGATCCCCATCGTTATCATAATCTTGCCATGCCGCTGTACTATTTTCCACACCCATCAGATCTGCGATCGTGCCTGGCAGTTGGACAAAAGCATTATTATCATTACGATAAATCTCAGCAATGGGAACAACACCATTACTTCCCGCTAAAATTAAATCTAAATCTCCATCATTATCATAATCCCCCCAATCTACCGAGCCATTTTCTACTCCTATATCCAGTGTAAAAAATGGCGTAAACATACCGTTATCATTGCGGTAAATTATCGAAACTGGATCGCTGCCATTATTCCCGGTAATAACCAGATCTTCATCCCCATCACCGTCATAATCTCCTGCCGCAATGCTACTTGAAAATACAGGCGTTAAATCCGTATCAATTGCCGCAAACATACCGTTCTCATTTTCATAAATCTCTGAAAAAGGTAATAATTCTGCTGTTTCTCCCGTTAAGAGAATATCTTGATCTCCATCATTATCAAAGTCTATCCAGATCGCATCACTATTACTCACTCCGACTGGAAGACTAAATTCTTGAAATCTATCGTTGTCATTATTCTCACTATTATTATTATTTCCGTTGGGATTATTCCGATAAATTAATGTTCTGGGTGTTAAGTCTGCATCTAATCCTGTGATTAACAGATCTAAGTTATTGTCACGATCATAATCTCCCCAATCTACCGATCCTGAAGATACACCTTCTAAGCGAGAAGGAATCGGATTAAAATTGTTACCGTTATTTTGATAAATTTCAGTAATGGGATTTCCGTCTTCATCTAATCCGGTAATCACCACCTCAAAAGTACCATTATTATCTATATCTCCCCAAGCCGCCGAACTGTCTGTCAATTGAGGGAAGTTATTCTCTGATTCTTCAAATGTAATGGGTAATGTATGGGGATAAGTTGCTAGAGTGGGTAAGGAAAAAGCACCAGAGGAGAGAACTGAACCTAAACTAAAATCCAGTTGCCAATCTCCCCCTTTTTCGGCACAACCCATCGCTGTAGTAGAGGCAGAAATATTAGCATTTGTTAGTTGATGAAGCTGCTGTAAAAAGAGATTGTTTTGAGTCGTTGATTTTGAGGCAACAGAACAGCTATAGAGTAAAATATCTGAAATCTTCCATTGCTGGATCTCAGATTTATATTCTTTGATTGTATTAAAATTAAGTCGGGTATTCCCGAGTTGTATTTCTCCCGGTTTCCCATGACACACTAAATATAAACTATTCCATTTCCGATTATTTTTGAGCAGGTTTGTAATGGTAATTACGCCATCTTGACCGCTATCAATAATTAACGTATCTGCTGGAATCTTAATTGCAGATAACAGCAAGTTATAATCTTGAACCCTAGCATCAATGACAATCAACCCTCTTAAGGCAGTTTCTTTTGTTAATTGTTGAGTTTGAGATTTAAATAAGTTTAAAGAGTTTTGACTATTAATCATGATATTGTTTTATAATTTATGAATTAAATAATGACTGTTCCAAGGATGAATAATCATTCTGTAATATTAAAGACTACACTAAAGTCAATAAAGTTTCTTGACTTGATTAAAATTTATATTTTAGACAATAGCATAGTCTAGCTCCTCACTTAGGTTAAAGAATGAGCATAGTTTGCCCAAGGTTAAATTAAGATGATGATTTGACGAGAGGCAATCGATTCGGATCATACAATTATAGAGACGGGCTTTGTACAAAATGCACCACAACTGCGGCTGCCCGTCAATCAATGAGCTGTTATTGTCTCAAACAAATATAACGAACGAAAACTAGGCACTACTCAGCTTTGTTATATTTCTCGCTTTAAGAATTAGTATAGATACTCACCCTAAAAAATACTAAGACCATCATCAAATAATAGTTGAGACTTAGAGGCTATCAATAGAGGATAACCCAAACCGGATATAATGTATTTTTAACCTCAGTAAAAATACAGCACCCTTGAATTGTTGGTGAGCTTCAACATTTGGAGGGACAAAGTTAAACTCATCTCTGGCACCGGATCTTGAGTCGGTGTGCCGGGGATGACAGTATCCGCAGTTCACCGGATCGATTTCGTGCTAACTTGACAAGAACTTCAACAGGGGTAATACCCATGCTTGACAATATATTTCTATTTTAGCTCGGTTTTTAACGAATTTCCGATCAGTTCACCCCATATGATCTCCGAATTTTCATCTATTGTTTGACTCAGGCGAATACATCTCGGTTAACCGTTCAACGGCGATCGCTTTTGTAGATCGTGAAGAAATTAACCACTCTCTCACACGCTCAAACCGCTTCACAGAGCTGCTGTTGGGTGACTCTGTGGAGAAATTCAACAAAAGTCTACCTTTAAATGTAACGAGATGTAAACTATAATGAGAACGAAATTAATGCCAATGTAGTGAAGGGTATAAGATGCGAGTTGCGATCGCCGGAGCAGGTTTAGCTGGATTATCTTGTGCTAAGTATCTCACAGATTTAGGACATACCCCTATTGTCTTAGAACGACGAGATGTCTTAGGGGGAAAAGTTGCCGCCTGGAAAGATGAAGACGGGGACTGGTATGAGACGGGGTTGCACATTTTCTTTGGGGCTTATCCCAATATGTTGCGACTGTTTAAAGAATTGGATATTGAAGATCGGCTGCAATGGAAAGAGCATAGCATGATTTTCAATCAGCCGACGACACCGGGAACTTATTCTCGTTTCGATTTTCCGGACTTACCGGCTCCAGTCAACGGTATGATTGCTATTCTGCGCAATAACGATATGTTGACATGGCCCGAGAAAATTCGTTTCGGTTTAGGTCTAATTCCGGCCATTGTCAATGGTCAGAAGTATGTCGAAGAGATGGATAAATATTCTTTTTCCGAATGGCTGAAAAAGCAGAATGTGCCGCCACGGGTAGAGAAAGAAGTGTTTATCGCTATGTCGAAAGCGTTGAACTTTATCGACCCCGATGAAATTTCTTCGACGGTGATTTTAACTGCCCTTAACCGTTTCTTACAGGAGAAAAACGGTTCTAAGATGGCATTTTTAGATGGATCTCCCACAGAACGTCTCTGTCAACCACTGGTTGATTATATTACCGAACGCGGCGGATACGTTCATCTAAACGCCCCCATTAAAGAATTTTTACTCAACGAAGATGAATCTGTCAAAGGGTTTCTGATTCGGGGGTTAGATGGTGAACCGGATTATACTCTCAACGCTGATATTTATGTCTCTGCCATGCCAGTTGACCCGTTGAAGGTAATGTTACCTGAACCTTGGCAGAAACGGGCGGAATTTGAGCTATTACAGGGCTTAGAGGGCGTGCCTGTGATTAATGTTCATCTGTGGTTTGACCGTAAACTAACAGATATTGATCATTTACTCTTTTCCAGATCGCCTCTGCTGAGCGTCTATGCTGATATGAGCAATACTTGCAAAGAATACGCTAACCCGGATCGCTCCATGTTAGAGTTGGTATTGGCTCCGGCGAAAGATTGGGTCAGCAAGTCCGATGAGGAAATTGTGGCTGCAACCATGGCAGAACTGGAAAAGTTATTCCCCGATGAAATTCCCCACCGGGCGAAGTTGTTAAAATCCCACGTTGTTAAAACCCCTCGTTCTGTTTATAAAGCCACTCCTGGCCGTCAAGCCTGCCGTCCCAACCAGGTGACATCCATTCCGAATTTCTATCTGACGGGAGATTACACGATGCAGCGTTACTTAGCCAGTATGGAAGGTGCAGTACTTTCTGGTAAACTAACAGCGCAAGCGATTAATCAGCACCAAAACTTGAGCCCAAATCAACCCGATCGCTCAGGTGCAAACGTCGGTTAACAGCTTGAATGATATGGAGCAATTCGCTGGTTCTTTATGATTTATGATTTGTTCCATTCCCCCGTTTCATCTCCCTAAAATATTGACTACAAGAGCGCTCAGAGCTGAAAAAACGAATGCTACAACTGTCGAAACTACCCTGCACAAGAATGCTGGCTTCATTGGAAGATTCTTATGAACTTTGTCGTCAGATAACGGCAGAGTACTCTAAAACATTTTATCTCGGGACTCAGCTCATGCCAGAGCCTAAACGCCGGGCAATTTGGGCAATTTATGTCTGGTGTCGCCGCACCGATGAGCTGGTAGACGGGCCAATGGCAGGTTCGACAACGGTAGAAACCTTAGAAAAATGGGAAGAACACCTAGAGTCAGTGTTTGCAGGCCATCCGGTTGAGGATGAGGATGTCGCCTTAGTCGATACTCTCAGCCGCTATCCCATTGAGATTCAACCCTTTCGCGATATGATTGCCGGCCAACGGATGGATTTATACCGCAGTCGGTATGAAACCTACGAAGATCTTGAACTGTATTGCTATCGAGTTGCTGGCACAGTGGGATTAATGTCGATGGCAGTCATGGGGGTTGAGCCAGCCAATTCTGCTCCTTGGAGCGCTCAGCAACCTTATATTCCCACAGAAGAGGCGATCGCTCTGGGTATTGCGAATCAACTGACTAATATTTTACGGGATGTGGGGGAAGATGCCCGCCGTGGACGGATTTATTTACCCTTAGAAGAATTGGCTTTATTTGATTATACTGAGGACGATTTATTAAAGGGAATTGTTGACGAGCGTTGGAAAGCGTTTATGCAATTTCAAATACAAAGAGCGCGTAAAATCTATACCACATCAGAGCAGGGAATTCGGGTTTTAAGTGATGATATTCGCTGGCCTGTATGGACGGCATTGATGCTTTATAGCAAGATTTTAGATCAAATTGAACACAATCAATACGATGTGTTTAACAAGCGGGCTTATGTTCCTTTAGGACGAAAGTTACTGTATTTACCTGTGGCATATATGCGCTCTAAAGTGTTGTAGTTCTCCATATTTAGTGGAGATTAAATCCTATGGACACAGAAATTAATCAATCGAATCATCGCCGACCTTTAATGATTGCTGGGATTTTACTCGGGTTAGGTCAAGCTGGCTTTTTTGATGGGATTGTATTTCATCAAATCTTGCAATGGCATCATATGTTTACGAGTATTGAAACCGGTCAAACGGTATCCGGTTTAGAACTCAATACAATTGGAGATGGCTTATTTCATCTGTTTGATTGGATCATGACAATTGCTGGAATTATTGTCTTGTGGTTAGCCGGGAAAAAGCCGGATGTTCCTTGGTCTAGTTCGACATTTGTCGGTTCAATTGCTATCGGCGCGGGTTTATTTAATGTGGTAGAAGGAATTATCGATCATCATCTTTTACAAATTCATCATGTTAAACCTGGCGTGAATCAATTGGCTTGGGATATTGGTTTTATTGCAGTGGGTTTATTAGCCATCGCGATTGGTTTTATTATTCAAAAACAGCCCAATAATTCTATTAAAGTTGAGGGTTAATTTGGAAGTTATCAGTCATTACAGAGGCAAATACATATTTTGTCTCTTCTGTCAACCTTGTCTCTGAGGCAGATGATAAAATTTGTGTTTTCGATGGTGAAATGAATGTCTGTTGAATGGAGTCTGAAGGGAAGAACAAACACGAGAAATATAGGGTTTGAAGTGAATCGGCTCAGATCACTAACAGCAAATTTTGCTTTATAGGTACACTTCTTCTCAATCTTAACTTATACCTGATATCATACAAAACCTTGCCCTAAGCTGTCAACCCCTGTAAACTCGTAGAATTATGACTGTAAAATTTTCTTTACAATGTCATCAAAAACTGACAAATATATATATTTTTAATTAAAAGCCTATTTTTAGTTAAACCTAAATTATTAAACTCTTGATTTGGGTTCAAAAATTACAGTTGTAGTTGATATTGACATTTAAAATAGTGAGCGATAACATAGGAGAATAGATGAGAACTTTACAGCAACTCGCCTTAGAGCATCCCAGTTGGTCACTGGATGAATTTGTTCAAGCGGTTAACCAACTTCTGCCGCAATTTCTCCCAACTCAGAAAGCCCATACCCGTGTCAAACAAGAAGTCACACCGCGTCTGGTGCGACATTACACCAGTCAAGGACTGTTGGATGAGCCCATTAAACAAGGCCGCCATGCAGTCTATACCTACCGTCATCTCCTACAAACTTTAGTAGTGCGGCGGTTATTAGCAGAAGGGTATGGAGCCAGTGCCATTGATAACTTAGCCATCACTCAAGACAACTCACAACTTGAAGCCTTATTACAAGGGGGTATTCAACTGTCCATTCAACCGGCTAACCCAGCCTTGGGATTTTTACAGCAAATTCAGCAACGACAGTCTGTGACTGCCACAGAGTCGATTGAGTCTCAAATCATCCCAAATTATAGCCCGAAAAAGGCTGCCCGAGCTGCTGTTACTGCCCAGCCTCACACCAGTCATTGGTCTCGGTTGGAAATTTTACCGGGTTTAGAAATTCATATTCGCGATGATTTTATCGCCCCCAATAGCCCCCAGGAACAGCAAAACTTAATCCACCGCATTAGTCAACAACTACTGGCATTTCTATTTAAATAACTGGAGATCTTCTTCATGATTATGCCTCAAATTGAACTGATTCCTTTACGTCAAGCCGTCGGTCAGAATTGTTCTACAACCCTGGATTTACTCGTTAAAATTATTCCTCCCACACCGGATACTTCAAGTTTAAACCGTCCGCCCCTAAATATTAGTTTAGTTATTGATCGATCGGGTTCAATGAATGGGCAAAAAATTGAATATGCTCGTCAAGCGGCTTGCTATGCCATTGAACAATTATTACCCACTGATCGAGTCAGTGTCGTGACTTATGATGATCGAGTGGATACCTTAATTCCAAGTACTTTAGCCACAGATAAAACCCGGATAATCAATCAAATTCAACGAGTCCAACATCGAGGTGCAACTGCCCTGCATAGTGGTTGGGTAGAAGGGGGAATGCAAGTCAGCCAATATCTGAATTCTGAATATTTAAATCGGGTACTTTTACTCTCTGATGGACTGGCTAACCGAGGAGAAACCAATCCCGATGTAATTGCAACTGATGTTAAAGGTTTGAGTCAACGCGGTGTGAGTACCACCACTATGGGAATGGGCGATCACTACAATGAAGACTTATTGGAAGCCATGGCAAATTCAGGAGATGGTAGTTATTATTATATTGAATCGGCTGAGCAATTAACTCATATTTTTGAGATGGAATTGCAGGGGTTAATGGCAACTGTCGGACGAGATGTTACCCTCAAAATTAATCCACAAGCTAATATTGAAATGGTGGATGTTTTTAATGATTTTAATCTGACTCCTTTAGGAGAATACAAGCTGCCCAATTTAATTATGGGTAATCCATTTATTGTCGGTTTGCGGTTAAAAATTCCTGCCATCGCAACCGAAACAGATCTTTGTAATTTCCAACTGTCTTGGGATAGTCCACAACAGTCTCAACGACAAACTCAACAAGTTTCCCTACGTCTACCTGCAGTAAATTCTGTGGAGTTAGAAGACTATCCCTTTAACGATGAAGTTCGGGAACAAATTGCTCTAATGATGTCCGCTCGTGCTAAATTAGAAGCAACTCAAATGGTGGATCGGGGTGATTATCGTGCAGCCCGACAACATATCCGACGCTCTGCCTCTGCTTTCAGTCAAGCAGTCCCTAAATCAGCCAACATTGAGCTAGAGTGTGCTTCTTTCGGGGAGTTAGAGTCTGATCTAAAAGCGGAACGATATACCAGCTTTCGTAAACGGGCAAAGCATGAAGTTTATCAACGTCTGCGGAGTTCCCATCAATCTCGTCACGATGACTATTACACACGACGCTACATGAAACAATGTGGCGATCGCATCTCTGTCATTCAAGGTAATATTGTCAAGCAACCAGTCGATGCTATTGTCAACCCCACAGGTGAGAATTTTTATGGTGGCATGGTGGATGCGGCTATTCACGCAGCGGCTGGTTCTCAATTGCGTCTCGCCTGTCGTCATTTAGCACCGGGTAAAGTAGGAGAAGTCCGAATTACAGAAGGATTTAAACTACCCGCAAAATCGATTATCCATACTATTAGTCCCACATCCGACACTCACACTGCTGCTGATTTAAACCGTTGCTATCACCAGAGTTTGAAGCTAGCACAACAGCACTCTATTGTCACGTTAGCATTTCCAATCATGGGAACGGGGATGGCGGGTTTTCCTCAGGATGTAGCGGTTCAATCTGCATTTGAAGCGATCGCTATCACTTTAGCAAGTATAGATTCAATTGAAAAGGTGAGTTTGGTTTGTCTTGATTCAGATCTCTACAAATATTGTATGAAATATCGCCAAAATCTGATGAAATAAAAACAGATTTCACTTTTGTGAGTAACTCCCGTCATGAATTAATCTAATTTTAACGGGAGTTTTTTAATTAATCCAATTTAACCAAAATAATCCGGTTCTGCGCCAGGATGCCATTTAATATTACAACCGACGCTAGGAATTTGTTCTGAACTTACCGATTTATCGGCTAAAATAGTATCTAATGCTGCCCGTAAATCTGCCCCTGTTACAGGTTTACCATTACTCGGACGACTGTCATCAAGTTGACCGCGATAGACTAATTTAAACTCACTATCAAATAAGAAAAAGTCAGGAGTACAAGCCGCAGTATAAGCTTTAGCGACTGCCTGAGTTTCATCATAACAATAGGGAAAATTAAAGTTTAATTCCTTTGCCATTTCTTTAAGTTGTTCTGGGGCATCTTGGGGATGGGTTTGAACAGAGTTAGAACTAATGGCAATTATACCAATATTTTTATTACTGTAATCTTGACCAATTTTTGCCAATTCCGTTTGAATATGCTTGACAAATGGACAATGACGGCAAATAAACATCACTAATAATGCTTTTTTCCCGGAAAAAGTCTCTAAAGAAATCGTGTCTCCAGTTGTGACCTCGGGGAGTTGAAACTCGGGGGCAGATGTGCCTAATGCTAACATCGTTGAAGCAGTTAACGACATAATTACGGTTCCTCTCAATCTCTACAGTTGTATATCATATAATAGTTTGAAATCAGACAGGGAAACTTAATTGCTAAAATAGAAGTTAGACCTTAAGCATTTTTATAAACATTATGCATCGCTGGTTAACGGGTTCTCCTCAGATAGAAGAAATTACGGTAAAAGTTGCTGATTTACCCGCTTCGTTAAATGGGATTCGTATTGTTCAATTGAGTGATTTACATTATGATGGATTGCGGCTGAGCGAAGAATTATTAATAGAAGTCATCCAATTAACAAATGAAATTCAACCGGATATCATTGTTTTAACGGGAGATTTTGTCACTCATAACCCCTCTCCTATTCACCAACTCAGTCAGCATCTTAAACATTTAAAAAGTGATGTAGGAATTTATGCAATTTTAGGAAATCATGATTATCATTATCCCCAATCAGAAGCCATTGTGATTAAAGGATTAAGTTTGATTGGAATTGAGGTATTAATTAATCAAGTGGTTTATCCTTTCGGGGAAAAACTAGCGTTAGTGGGATTAGCGGATTTATTTTCAGGTAAATTTGAATCAAAATCTGTTATGGAATTAATTGATAATAATATTCCGAGAATTGTATTATCTCACAATCCAGATACGGCTGAATTCTTGCAACCTTGGCGAGTTGATTTACAGTTATCGGGTCATACTCATGGGGGGCAAATTGTCTTTCCTAATGTTGGGACTTTACCGGAAAAGTTACAAAAAATTCAAAATCAACTGCCGCCTTATTTAAAGTTTTTAATTCCAATTAAATCGGATTGTAAAAAAATGTTCAGACATTGGGAATGGTCGGCAGGATTACATCAAGTGGGTAAGAATTTGCTTTATGTTAATCGAGGTTTAGGGACTTATTTCCCAGGTCGTTGGAATTGTCCGCCGGAAATAACTGTAATTCAGTTAGAAAAAACAGAAGCTATTCATGTTTGATTAAATTATTGATAAATTATACCTGATATTTTTTTTACACAAAGATTATATTGTAAATTTTTTCTAACTGATGAATTTTTTAGACTCAGTTGGTGAATTCTAATTGAAACAGAAAATATTCAAATTATCTATATATAAAATATTAAAAAAGAGAATGACAATTCACTGTTTCAATCAAGAGCAACCAACTAAAAATATAATTAATTCTAGTAATCAGCAGGCTTCTAATCAAATTATTCATGATTTTGACTGGGAAAGTAACTCAAAACTGATTGTTGCAGGAATTGCCGCAAAAATTGGAGAGGAATTTTTTCAGGCTTGTGTTCGTTATTTAGCTGAAGTTTTACAAATTCAGTATGCATTTATTGCAGAATTTATAGACGACGAGCAGCCTAGAGCAAAAGTTTTGGCAATTTGGGCAGGAGAAGATTTTGCTCCCAATTTTGAATATGATTTAGCCGAAACACCTTGCGGTATTGTTTATGAAAAAAACTTACAAATTTATCCGAATTCCATTCAAAAATTATTTCCTAAAGACCAAGATTTAGTCACAATGAAAGCAGAAAGTTATTTAGGAATTCCAATTATAAATAGCAAAGGAAAACCGATTGGTCATCTGGCGGGTTTACATACTCAACCTTTACGTTATAGTTATCAACAGCAAGAGTCTATTCTTAAAATCTTTGCGGCTCGATCTGCGGCTGAAATTGAGCGTCAAGCGACTGAAAAAGCCTTAAAACAGCAAAACATTTACCTAGAAGATACGCTTAAACAGTTAAAAAGGACTCAACTACAACTGATTCAAGCTGAAAAAATGTCAGGTTTAGGACAAATGGTTGCGGGTGTCGCCCATGAGATTAATAATCCTGTTACTTTTATTTCAGGTAATTTAAATCATGCTAGAGAATATACCCAAGATTTACTAAAATTAGTGCAGCTTTTTCAAAAATATTTGCCTGATATCCCTGATGAAATTAAAGAATATACAGAAGAAATTGATTTTAGTTATATTAAAGTAGATTTGCTGCAATTACTGGGTTCTATGGAAGATGGAGCCAGTCGTATTACTAATGTCGTTAAATCTTTACGGAATTTCTCTCGTTTAGATGAAGCAGACAAGAAATCTGTTGATATTCATGCCGGGATTGATAGTACATTAATGATTCTACAGTCTCATTTAAAAGCTCAAACTTTTCCCATAGAAATAATTAAAAACTATAGTGATTTACCTTTAGTTCATTGTTATGCTCGATTACTAAATCAAGTTATTATGAATATTATTAATAATGGGATTGATGCACTAAAATTGCAGTTTGATAATCAGCCACTAACCGGAGAAAAACCAGCTATTACCATTCAAACTCAACCATTAGATTCTCAATGGATAGCCATTCATATTTCTGATAATGGTTTGGGCATCACTGAAGAAAATCGTCAGAAAGTTTTTGATCCTTTTTTCACCACAAAACCGGTCGGCCAAGGAACAGGTTTAGGACTCTCTATCAGTTATCAAATTATTGTCGAACAGCATGGTGGTAAAATTAGTTGTTTTTCGGGGCCCGGAAAAGGAACAGAATTTGTGATTGAAATACCTGTTTAAATAAGTAATAAAAGACTCGTCCAAATCCAGTAGAGATTAAAATACTGATTTTTTAACGGATCAATTCTGTAGGAGATGCAGCGCCTAGGATCATTCTGTGCCACAATAAACATACTGGCTCTATGATTAACTTTAATTAGCCTCTGCCCAGCAACAGCCTCAACAGAGTATCTCTTGCGTTGTGGCAGATGCGCTCGCTGAAGCCCACGACCCTCAACTCAAGACTCGCACCGTATTTCCAGTGATAAAGGGTTGCACTGAAAGAGTCATACAGTCTTTATGTTGCTTGTGTTGTGGCAAGGGGAATCATAATCCCAATAATGATACTATTCTACCTCTCAACCTGAAAGATGGAAATGATTGGTCAACTCTTAGATAGACGCTATCGTATTGTTCAAATCCTCAGTTCAGGTGCCTTTGGACAAACGTATTTAGCTGCGGATATGCGCCGTCCTGGTCATCCCCATTGTGTGGTTAAGCAACTGCGTCCCCCCAATAATAATTCTCATGTTCTCAAAACGGCTTTACGCTTATTTGAAAAAGAAGCAGAGATTTTGGAAAAACTGGGACGACATCCTCAGATTCCCATGCTTTTAGCATATTTTGAAGAGAATGACAATTTTTATTTAGTGGAGGAATTTATAGAAGGACATCCTCTGAATAAAGAATTAATTCCAGGGAGTCCTTGGTATGAAGCGCGAGTCGTTCAACTTTTAATTGAAATCTTAGAAGTTTTAGTCTTTGTGCATGAAAATAATGTGATTCACCGAGATGTTAACCCTTCTAATATTGTTCGGAGAAAATCAGACCAACAGTTAGTTTTAATTGACTTTGGTTCGGTTAAAGAAGTCAGTAATCAACTGGTGAATGGCAATGGGCAATCCATGCGAACCATTGCAACCGGAACCCCCTCTTATATGCCGATTGAACAATTTCAAGGCAATCCCCAATTTAGCAGCGATCTTTATGCGGTCGGCATGGTTGCAATTCAAGCAATGACGGGGTTAGAATCCTCTGATTTACCCAAATTACAAGATCCGAGCCTATCGAGTACCGGAGAAGTAAGCTGGCGGCATCGAGCGAATGTCAGTGTGGGATTAGGCCAAATTATTGACAAGATGGTACACCATTATTATGGTAAACGCTATGCATCCGCTCAAGAGGTTTTAACGGATTTAAAACAACTGAAACCTTCTACGGTCTCAAAGCAAAAGAAACCTAAAAAACAAAAGAAGATTGCTCCTAAAATTGACTTCAATCAAGGTAGCAAAGTTATCGGAATTGCGGTGGTGAGCTGCGTCAGTTTATTGGTGTTAGTGGGATTATTAGAAGTATTAAATCGTCCCACTCCTGAAAAAGCAGAAGCCGCCCTAGAACGCGGTCGAGAACAACTCGATAATGGGAATCCTTCAGGAGCTGTCAAAACGTTAACCAGAGCCGTACGTTTCAATCCCAAAGATGCAGAAGCCTTTAACCATCGAGGAAATGCTTATTATGAATTAGGTCGTCCTCAGCAAGCGGTGAATGATTATAATCAAGCCATTCAACTCTCGCCAGATTATAAAAATGCTTATTTTAATCGAGCATGGGCGCGATATGATTTGAAGGATTTTTCGGGTGCAATTCAAGATTATAGCCGCGTGATTGAACTCGATCCAACAGATTTAGATGCTTATTTTCAACGGGGTGTTGTTTACTCTGAACAGGATAATTTTAAAGCCGCAATTGCAGATTATAGCCGTGTGATTGAACTCGATGATGAGCAAGCTATTGCATATCGTTCTCGAGGAACAGCTCTGATTAATACCGGGGATTTACAAGCAGGATTAGCCGATTATACCCAGGCGATTCGTCTCAATTCAAATGATGCCGGCGCTTACTATGATCGCGCTAGGACTCGGTTTCATTTAGGAGATTATGAAGGAGCATTATTAGACTATAATAAAGTGCTGGAATTAGAACCCGAAAATGGTAAAGCTTACGCCAATCGTTGCAGTGCTCATATTAACTTAAGTCAACATCAAGCAGCCGTTGAAGATTGTAGTCAAGCCATTGAATTAAAGCCGAGTTCTGTTGCCTATAATAATCGCTGCGTGGCGAATTTAAGTTTAGAGCAATATTCAAACGCAATAGCAGATTGTAGTCAAGCTATTGCTTTAAATGATCATGATAGTAAAGCCTATGGAAATCGTGGCATGGCACAGGCGCGTGCCAAGAATTATTTAGCGGCAATTGAAGACTATACTGAAGCGATTAGTTTAAATCCAAATGATGCCGAAGCCTATGGAAATCGAGCGGCTGCCTATTTTCAATTAGAAGATTACGATCAAGCAATAGCAGACTATGTGCAAGCCATTCGCCTCAAACCCAGTTACGCCGCTGCCTATTATGGACGCGGTCAAGTTCGGGCTGCTTTGGGAGATAAACAAGGGGCAATTAGTGACTTTCAAAAATCAGGAAAGCTTTATTTAGAACAGGGATTAACCGGGGGATATAAAGATAGTCAGTTTCAAATTCAACAACTTCAATAGAGAGAAATAACCCGCGTTTAATTATTTATTGAATCAGATTTAATTGCTTACTAATTTCTTCAATTGCATTGTAGTTTTGATTCGTAGTGGGAATAAACCGACCCGTATCAAACAAATCCAAAATTTCTTTTTCATTAGGAGTACTGGGATCAAGATTAAAAAAAGCCTGTTGTATTTTTTGTGTCATTTCTTGACCATATTTTTGTTGAATATTGGGATGAATCACCCAATGATAATTAGAATAGGCAGGAGTTCGCCAAATCACATAAACTTGATCTAAGTTAATAGTATTTGTATCTACTTTTTGTTGCCAAAGGGTTTCATTCACCACCCCAACATCATAGACTCCATTTTCCACTTGTTGAATAGTATAGTCTGGAGTCGCAGAAAAGTTGGGTTGTCCGGCAAAATCTTCTAAAGTAACTCCCGCTTGCTGTAGAAAATATTGAGGCATAATTCGACCAGAAATTGAATATCTGCCAGCAAAAACAATTGTTTTTCCTCTGAGTTTTTCTAATTCAGAAAGCTCATTTAAAGGAAGTAACCCACTGCTTTGATGAGCAATAAACAGGCTATGGAATTGTTCATCAATATCCCGCTGTACAATTGCTTTAGCCCCCTGAATTTTTGAACGGGCTTTTACTCCACTTAACCCGTCTAACCAAACTAATTCTATCTCTGCTTGTTTGAAAGCGGTTATGGCTGCATTTGAATTGGGAATTAGACGAAATTCAACCGGGATTTCTAATTCAGTTTCTAAATAAGTAACTAATTTTTCGGATTGACGTTGTTGCTTTTTAGGATCAGCATCCGGGACAATTGCAATGACTAGAGGCGGGTTTTGATGCTGTGTTTCTTCAGAGGATAGTGTTGTTTGAGCAGTTGGGGTCGAACAAGCTGTTAAAAGTAGTCCAATCCACAAAAATCCTGAGATTACAATTCTATTTATCATCAATCTTTTCAATGAAGCCTAAATCATTAATCACTTAATTTTCAGGTAATACTACTCTTTAAAATAGCTTCATATCACCCGAATTATAGTAGAGTCAGCCATAAAATCTTAAGTGATACTCTGATCTGGCTTTTGAAAAATAACAATATGCTGTTGAGGTAAGGTTTCATTTGTTTCTTGCCAGATGAAGCCAACAGACTCTAATTCTTTACGAACTTGTTTTTCAGTCATTTTATGCAACCCTTTAATCATAATTCGGGGATCTTCTTTGCGATATTCTACTAATACAACTCGTCCTCCTGGTTTTAACCCTTGCCAAATCCCTTGCATCATTTCTTGAGGGTATTCAAATTCATGATAAGCATCAACCAATAAAGCTAAATCTACGGTTTCAGGGGGTAAATGAGGATGAGTTACATCAGCCTGCACCGTTTGAACATTGGCGATATTTTCTTGGGTTTTGACAAAGTCAATTAACTCCAACATCTCCGGTTGCACATCAACTGCTAAAACTTGACCTTGGGGTAATAATGGACTCATACGGAAGGTAAAATAACCCGTCCCCGCGCCAATATCAGCCACAATATCTGTCGGTTGTAGGTTTAAAGCGCTAATGGCTTGTTGAGGCTGTTCAGAAACGCGACGTTGAGAACGTTCTAACCAAGCGGCCCCTTCATGTCCCATCACAGAGGCAATTTCACGGCCGAAATAGACTTTACCAATGCCGTCTGGGTGATGGAAACGACGCTGTTGATAAACGCTATCTGTGTCCGTTACAGTATCGAATGATGGCAGGCTACAAGCGTTTAAGCTCAGCGAGAGCCAAACAGCCATCAACAGCAGAGTCAAACGAGACCAAATTTTCATCGTGTTTCAGAACTGAAGTAAAATCATTGAGCTGATATTTAATAGGAGAATGATATTGTGCGTCAAGAGTATAATAAATTAGTTCGCGATCAAATTCCTGATCTAATTGCAGCATCTGGCAGCCAATATGATACGGTGCAGTTATCTGAGGCAGAGTATCAACAAGCTTTACGGGATAAGTTAATCGAGGAAGCCACCGAAGCGGCGACTGCCTTGCCAGAACAATTAACCAGTGAATTAGCTGATTTATTGGATGTGATTGACGCACTGATTGAAAGTGCAGGGATTTCTCAAGAGTCCATTTTGTTAGAACGGGATCAAAAACGGGCGACAAAGGGGGGCTTTACCCAAAAAATTAAGTTGCTATGGGTAGAATAGCCACGAAGCACGGTAGAATGCGAGGGGTCTGTTCTGTTATAGAACCATTCAGAACTTATTAAGTGTATTGTATTATAAAAATCAATCATTGTTAAATTAACAATTGTGAGTCAGGGTGGTTGAATTGCCTCGACTCACTTCCCCATGAGCCGCAACTAGAGTCGGGGTAGCATTCGTAACGTTATAAAGTGTCAGTCTTCGTTTTGTTGGTAAAAAAGCCTAATGGCAGACGAACAGCCAACAGGCGGATTATTATCACGACTAGGCGAGTCGTCTATGACTTGCGTGCGTAGCGCTATATCGTTTCAATTCTCAAAAAACTACATAGGTTCCGGTTCTAACGAAATATATCAGAAATAAGAGCGAGCGGTGAGCGTTGCCCTGACAGTTTAGCCCGTTAGAGATATTAATCGGTGAGGCATCATGTTTGAATCGAATTTACACTCAACAAATCCATTCAACTTAGAGAATTTTTTGTTTCCAGAGGATTATTTTCTCAGTGGAGTTGATAAAATTCCAGCTTTATATTCTGCTGAAACAACCCCTGAAGTTGAGTTCAATTATCTCTCAACAGATGATATTATCATCCCGGATTACCTCCCGCTGCCCACCACAGATGCGCTCACGGGAATCAATTTAGAACCGGGAAATACTTTAGTCACGGCGCGTGATTTAGGTGATTTAATCGGAACACAAACTCAAGTAGAATTCGTTGATTTTAATGATTGGGATGATTATTATCGGATTCATATTCAAAATCCCAGTAGTTTAAATCTGTCTCTAGAAGGGATAGGCGGAGACGCAGATTTGTCTTTAATTCAAGATCTTAATCAAAATGGCTTTGTTGAATATAACGAAATCATTGACGTTTCTTACAGCTTTACGAATTCTGAACAAATTAATATTACCAATCTTAGCCCTGGATTCTATTATGTTCGCGTCTCTCAATGGAGCGGAGCCACAAATTACACATTATCTCTAACGACTAATCCAATTACTCCCACTTTACCCGATTTTGCCGGCAATAACTTACCCACAGCGCGGTTCATTGGTGGACTCGAAACCCCACAAACCTTTAGTGATTTTGTCAGTAACGGTGACCCGATTGATTTTTACCGCTTTGATTTGGCCGCAGATAGCAACTTAAATCTGAATTTAGATCAACTCACCGCTGATGCCGATGTGGCTGTGATTCGAGATATTAACGGGGATGGTTTGTATAACTATACAGAAATATTGCAAACTTCCACCAATTCAGGGATCGCGCCAGAGACGCTTTCGGCCAATCTGATTGCGGGCAGTTATTACGTTGCCGTCTTCCAATACGAAGGAGACACTCCCTACAATCTGACTGTTTCGACGACTCCTACGCCTTCTCTACCCATTCTCAGTAATGACCCAGCCACCGAAAGTATCGGATTTGATGTCAATTTTGGCTATGGTTTAATTAATGCTGCGGGTGCGGTGGCTGCCGCTGTTGGTCAACCCACACCATTTATTGATGTCCCGGATTTAACCTCAGCAGTCGGGTTTAACAATACCACTAATTTAAATCAAATTCAGGTTCCAGAAGTTTGGAATCAAGGAATTACAGGTGAAGGAGTTGTGGTGGCGGTGTTGGATTCTGGGGTAGATGTAAATCATCCTGATTTAATCAATAATATTTGGCTGAATGCCGATGAAGTCCCCAACAATGGCATTGATGATGACCTGAATGGATATGTTGATGATGTCCAAGGATATGATTTTGAAGATAATGATAACGATCCCAGCGATATCGATAACCACGGAACCCATGTAGCTGGTATTATTGCTGCTGCCAGGGATGGGGTAGATTTCACTCGTACTGGCATCGCTTATGAAGTCAGCGGAGTTGCCTACGATGCAGAGATTATGCCCGTTCGCGTGTTTAGTGATGTGGGCAGCTATAAAACCCTCGAACAACAAGATGCGGCGATCGCCAATGGCATCCGCTACGCGGTTGATAATGGTGCATCGGTGATTAATATGAGTTTCGGAATGCCGTTTGAGTTTTCTACTTGGTTAAATCTACCCTTGACTAATGGTGCTTTAAGTTATGCAACCGAAAATAATGTCGTGGCTGTGGTAGCTGCGGGGAATGAGGGAGATTTAGGCGCGACTTTTCCCGGTGAACCTGCTTTACAGGCAATAAACGGAAGTGCAATTGCAGTCGGTGCGGTTGATAGCAACGGTTTATTTGCTGAGTTTTCTAATCCGGCGGGTTTTCCTAGCCCCTATCCCTATGTTGTTGCACCCGGAGTTGAAATCCTCTCAACCACTCCCAATGATGGCTACGCGGGATTTAGTGGGACTTCCATGGCCGCCCCTCATGTTGCGGGTGTGGTGGCATTAATGCAACAAGCCAATCCCAATTTAACACCGAGTGAAATTGCGACGCTGTTAGCGGTGAGTTGAGGTAGTATTCAGGATTCAGGATTCAGGAGTTAGGAGTTAGGAGTTAGGAGTTAGGATTCAGGAGTCAGTATTCAGGAGTTAGGAGTTAGGAGTTAGTATTCAGGAGACAGGAGTTAAGAAAGCTAACTTAATCCTTAATCCCCACTGCCTATGACCTACTTGCCTACTTGCCTACTTGCCTACTTGCCTATCATTCACGAAAAAGAGACGCTCAAGCTTGAACGTCTCCTTAGGGGTTGTACGGTTGACTTTCTAAATGCCCGAAGTCTTAACGGCTAACACTCGTAGCCTCTTGTAATCTGCAATCCAAGTTTTGTTGTGATACAGTTTAGAACGCAGCTTTTTCTCAATTTTGGCATAAATTAGCTGACGTTTTTCGACCGGAATCTCATTGAAAAAGCAATCGGCAAACATTTTTAACCAATTCTGTAATCCTTTAGCACCGCCATCTAGAGGGGTGGGACGATCAAACAAACTGGCACATTTTACCTCGAATCCATTACTTTCAAGTAAAGCAGTGTATTCAGAAATTCGCGGAAAATACCAAGGGTTTAAGTTGGGATGATTAGGATATCCTGTTTCTTCCAACACTTCACCAATCGCCTTGACAATGGCTTGTACATTACCATAACCTCCAAATTCTGCAACAAAGCGTCCACCTGGCTTTAAGGCTTGATGAATCCCAAGAACAACTGCTTCAGGCGGTTTAATCCAGTGCAACGCGGCATTAGAAAATACTGCATCAAAAGGTTCTTGGATGTTCAAACGGGTGGCATCGGCAACCTCAAAACTCAGTTGAGGATAAGCTTCAGTGGCTTGTTCTATCATCGTAGCGGCACCGTCAATACCCATCACCTCTGCCCCAAAAGCAGTGATGCGATAGGTTAAATAACCTGTCCCACAACCGAGATCAAGAATACGTTCTCCATACTGAGGATTTAGCAATTGAATCAGATCAACTGCTAAACGAGAAACAAAGCCATGATGGTTGTCGTAGAGTTCTGCGTTCCACTCCTGAAGAGCAGGAACAGGAATATTGCGGGTTGTCTGAGTACTCATTCGGCTTTGAAGAGCAGGTACAAGTAAGTTATCTTTCTTCTAGTATGCCCTACTATGCTGACAAATATTTGCCAAATTAAAAAAAGTTTAAACTGGCTTCAGTTTGACTCGGGCAACGTTACAAACTATTTATACTTCACCAAAAAATTATTTCAAGGGATAATTTTATAAAAATTTTAGGTTTAATCTAAGCATTAGGATGACTCAATGACCCAGGTGATTCTTGAAAATATTTATAAAAGTTTTTCTGCTCGACCGCCTGCCGAAATTCAGCACAACTCAACTATATCCGAGACTCGACCCACTTTACGGCGGATTAATTTGACGGTTGCAGCGGGAGAATTTCTCGTGATTGTTGGGCCCAGTGGATGTGGAAAAAGTACATTACTTCGCCTGATTGCTGGATTAGAATCGATCACAGCAGGAACAATCTCGATTAACGGTAAATTAGTCAATTCTCTACCTCCTAAAGAACGAGATATTGCCATGGTATTTCAAAATTATGCTTTGTATCCTCACCTGAGGATTTATGATAATTTAGCATTTGGTTTACGGCGAACCTTAAAACAACAAAATCAAAATAGGTTAGCAGCAATTTTGAGTCAAATCACTGCTCTCTTGCCTCGAAAGTGGCGCTATCAATCTCAACGAGAACAAATAATTGCTCAGCGGGTGATGCAAATTGCCGCATTACTGCAAATCGAAAAGCTACTCAATCGTTATCCCAAACAACTTTCCGGTGGACAAAAACAACGAGTAGCCCTGGGACGAGCCATAGCACGTAATCCTCAAGTGTTTTTAATGGATGAACCCCTTTCTAATTTAGATGCTAAACTACGAACGGTGACGCGCACTCAAATCGTTCAGCTTCAGCAACAGTTAGGGATTACGACGCTTTATGTGACTCACGATCAAACTGAAGCCATGACCATGGGATCTCGAATTGCCGTAATGAACCAAGGCGAAATCTTACAGGTAGCAACCCCATTAGAAATTTATAGCCGTCCTGCGAATAAATTTGTGGCTGAATTTATGGGTTCTCCGCCGATGAATTTTATCACAATTAATTATCGTCATCCCTTAGAAATTATTCATCCAACATTTCATTTAAAATTACCATCAATTTGGGAAAGCGCCCTGAAATCATATCATAATCAACCCTTAATTTTAGGCATTCGACCCGAACACCTGAAATTAGACCCATCTAGATCACAGCATTTAACGGCTATCGTAGATCGAATCGAAGCATTAGGCTATGAAACTTTACTGTATGTTCACCTGATTTCTCAATCGCAAAAATCGTTTGATTCAGTACAAATCAGAGTGGCTAATCAGGTTAATATCCAACCCGGTCAAACCCTTCAATTCAGTATTTTATCGGATCAAGTTCACTGCTTTGATCCTAAAACCCATGAAGCAATTGTCAGTTAAAATCTTTCTGCTCCCATTGTTTCAGGGTCATTAACTTGCCCTATCGAGTTTTGTCGAACCCACAATCCTCTCGATCTGATCCTGTTGCAAACTAACCTAAACTCTCTCATTCTAGAAAAAACCTGCTAAAATAATGAAAACGATCTCAGTAAAATAGATCAGTTTTAAATCAAGTAAAGTTTTTTTAATTCTGTCGAGGTATTATAGTGATGCCTGTGTTGATTACTCTCATTGTTGCTGGACTCTATGTCGGTGGTGCTTGGAAGTTCTGGAAAGGATTTGGACGCACCAACTTCGCTAAAAGCTTTGAAAATCGTCTCTACTTATCGTTACTCTGGCCAGTTCTTATCGTCGCAAATAAATCTTATCGCCAAAACTTTTCTAAAGCACTCAAAGGTTCAAGATGATACAGTAATTAAATGTCGAAAAAATCCAATTCTTCCTCTCCCCAGTCTCGTCAGACTCCGCCCGTCTCCAATTTTCCAGGAACTGATTCCCCTGAGTGGTTACCCATTATTGAGACAGTGGCTAAACGATTTGATCGTGAATATCGGGGAGAGGCTTTTGAGTTGCCGGATGAAGTGGAAGCAATGCCTATTTTTCATGATCGCATTGCCGGAAACTTAACCGCAAAAATAGCATCTCCTTTCTGGGAATTAGTTCAACCTAAAAAAAATCAGCATTGTTTGGATATCGGTTGCGGAGTTAGTTTCTTAATTTATCCTTGGCGAGATTGGAATGGGTTATTTTATGGTCAAGAAATTAGTACTGTTGCGAAAGATGCCCTCAATTCACGCGGACCTCAGTTAAATTCTAAACTATTCAAAGGCGTTAAACGAGGGCCTGCTCATTTATTACAGTATGAAGCCGATCAATTTGATTTAGCGATCGCGACAGGATGGAGTTGTTATTATCCAATTAATTATTGGGAAAATATCCTCTCAGAAGTCAAGCGAGTCTTGAAACCCGGTGGTTCATTTGTATTCGATGTGGTTGATCCAGACGCACCCCTAGCAGAAGATTGGGCAATTTTAGAAACCTATTTAGGCACAGAAGTCTACTTAGAGGCGATCGCAGATTGGGATAATTTATTAAAAGCAGCAAAAACAAAGATTGTTAAACAGAAAAAAGGTGAATTATTTCATTTATATCACCTCAAATTTACTTAATGATTCTATTAAATCTGACGCTGAATTGTAGGGTGTGTTACTAACGCACCCTAACGCACCCCAATTATGAATTAATCAGTCAAAATCAATCATGATGACTCCTTTTCTACAAACCGAAAGATTAATTATCCGTAACTGGAACCCTCAAGAGGATGCAACTGCTGCATTTGAAATCTATGGTAATCCTACTGTAATGCAGTATATCCGACAACCCGAAGAGAGTATTGCAGCCGTTCAAACTTATTTAGAAAAACGAGTTAAACGCGATCAACACCGTAATAATGGTAGCGGATCTTGGCCAGTCATTGAACAAAAAACGGGTGAATTAATCGGTGCTATTTTATTACAACAATTGCCGGATAACGAAGGTCAATTAACCCAAGATTTTGAAATTGGCTGGCATTTTAACCGTTCACATTGGGGAAAAGGATTTGCCACTGAAGCGGCACAATGTATGATTAATTATGGATTTGAGATATTAAAGTTACCAATATTATATGCAGTCGTGAAGCCTGAGAATCAATCTTCAATTCGTGTGACTCAACGGTTGAATATGGAACCGTTAGGACGAACAAATCAATATTATGGCGTAGAGTTATTGTTGTTTAAATTAATCCAGGATAAAACTCAATCTAAAAGATAATTAATCTTTAAATGACTATCCCAATTAGAATAGCAATTTTGGGTAAAAGCTGATTACAAACTTCCACTAATTTTGTATCATCCGGTGGTTTTTTAGATCTAACGCCACAATCCTAATACGGAAAAATATATCGTCTAATCCGATTAAATCACAATTCAACTTGATCTTAAAATTCTGTTACTTTAAGATGGCAACTGTAGCCAATATGTCAGATTGAAACTGAAACCACAAGTAATATGATGCATAGTGCATCTTGTTGAGGTTTGACTTAATTGCTAACTTAGGAAAAAATACTCAAGTTGCGATCGCGATTCACAGGTCAAATTCAATAAACTTAACAGAACGAAATACAGTTAAGTCGTTATTGTTTTATTTAACATCTGGGCATACTTAACATACATAGCAATTAGACAGCCATAGGTAACAGTTCCCCGTTGTCACCTCACTGATCTAATTGAGTCGAGTCCGAAGTTAACCAATGAGAAAATTCCTCAGTGAAGCGATTTGCTAAGATTGCTTCTCGAATGCGTTTGGTAAAATGAATCAACTCAGTGACGTTGTGAATACTCAGTAAAGTATAAGCTAGAAGTTCCTTAGCGCGCACCAAATGACCTAAGTAAGCACGGCTAAAGTTTTTGCAAGTATAACAAGGACAAGTTGCATCAAGAGGCTGAAAATCCTCTCTAAATTGAGCATTTTTTAAATTCCACCGTTCCCCTTGCACTAAAGCCGCACCATGACGCGCTAAACGGGTGGGAATAACACAGTCAAATAAATCAATTCCGGCAGCAATAGCCTGTGCCATTTCCCGATAAGTTCCCACTCCCATGAGGTAACGGGGTTTGGTTTCGGGTAACAACGGTGTGGTGACTTGCACAATTTTTTCAATCAACTCAGAAGGTTCTCCCACGCTGACTCCCCCAATAGCATAACCGGGTAAATCCAGCTCGGTAAGCTGTTTTGCAGCTTGTTGACGGAGGTCTGAATAGACCCCCCCTTGAATGATGCCAAATAGGGCTTGATCGGGGCGTTGATGGGCGCTAATACAACGTTTGAGCCAGCGATACGTCCGTTCTGTGGCGTTAAAGACGTGTTCACGACTGGCAGGATAAGGGGGACATTCATCGAATGCCATAATGACATCTGACCCCAATTGATTTTGTATTTCAATCGAGCGTTCAGGACTAAAATCAATCATCAGACCATCGTGGGGAGAACGAAACGTTACTCCTTCTTCAGTGATAGTACGAATTTCACTGAGACTAAACACCTGAAACCCGCCCGAGTCCGTTAAAATTGGCCCCGGCCATGCCATAAATTTATGCAGTCCACCTGCTGCTGCCACAATATGTTCACCGGGTTGTAGATGCAGATGATAAGTATTAGACAAAATCATCTGAGCGCCGCTCTCTTTAAGCTGCGCGGGGGTTAGGGTCTTGACATTTGCCAGAGTTCCCACTGGCATAAATCGAGGAGTTTCTACAATACCATGAGGAGTAGAAAATTGACCCGCTCTGGCTTGAGTGTGCTGACAGCGTGCCTGAATTTGATAGGAAAAAAATTGGGACATGAAATTGAGCGGTTAACCAGTCGATCAACAAGTTTGATCAATCTTTCTAGTTTAACCTGGGTTGTGAGCGCATTAATCACGCAAATTTAATTAATTTTTGATGCTAAAATGGGCAATCGTCGTCGTCAAGCTGGGTATCCCAATTGGTTGAGAGTACCTGATCCATGACAGCGTCTAAAGCAGCGGCGTTAATTTGACGAGTTGCTTGTTCTTGCAAAGGATTGGATAACGGAATTAACCGTAACAAACGTCCTTCCTGAACCAAATCAAAATGGGTTTGTCCATTCGGTGTGGTTTGCAGTTCTAAATAGTCAAAGCTGTAAACATTGAGGTATAATGCATGGTTCGCAATCAGCGTTGCCTGAACAACATCAGCAAAGACTTCTAGGATGCAGCCTTCTCCTTCGTTTCGCACCTGTTCATCTTGAATATGAAGATAGCGAACCCGGCCGAGATCAACTAACAGCTTTTGCATATCACGCTTGTTGACAATAATGCCGTTATCGATGATACAAGGAGCAGACAGCCTGCAGTTAAGATGGTCGTAACTCATAGAGCTATAGCCTCTGAATGTAATAAGTTCCCCGTTGATCACTCATTAAAGTTCGAGATTAGTGTGATCGAAAAAAGATTGAAAATGAATGATGTTTCACTTCATTAGTGTATACGAAATCTTTTATGCCCGTTTAAAACCTCGAAAAAACTTTGATTGATCCCTGTTTAAAAGCTAAGCTGCTTGACTCAAACAGAAGAACGCGAATGGAACAATTTTAGCACGACCGATGAAAGTACTGTCTGCTCAAGGATGATATGATTCAGCAATCTCAGTATTAGGTGTAGTAGGATTGATTCAGGCATACTTCTGATGCGCGTGCGATCGCGCAGCGTAGCGCTCGGGCTATGGCTACGCGCTCCGGCAATCAAGTCATTGAGGTAGGGTATAGGATTAAATGATCCTCTTGCTGATGTGGTACTGAATCTGATTAATCTAGCAGCAGAATTGGTTTATGTTGAATCAAAACCAGATTCCGATTTTAGAACAATTACACCGTTGTGCGACTCGTACCCCCCATGCTCCCTTTTACGCACCCGGACATAAGCGCGGACAAGGAATTTCACAATATTTAACAGCGCTATTGGGAGAGTCAGTGTTTACGGCAGACTTACCCGAGTTGCCTGAATTAGATAATTTATATCAACCAGATGGTGTAATTCAACAGGCTCAAACTTTAGCATCTGTTGCGTTTGGTGCAGAACAAACCTGGTTTTTAGTCAATGGCTCGACTGTTGGAATTATTGCAGCGATTTTAGCCACTTGTAACCCGGGAGATAAAATTCTTATCCCTCGTAATATTCATTCCTCTGTAATTTCAGGGTTAGTGTTATCTGGTGCTGAAGCGGTGGTGATTAATCCAGACTACAATCCCCAATGGAATATTAGCTATAGCATCACGCCACAAGCGATTGAACAGGCGTTAAAACAATATTGCGATATAAAAGCTATATTAATCGTTTATCCAACTTACGAGGGCATTTGTGGCGATATTACAGCCATTGCTGATTTAGCTCACCAATATCATATTCCCCTAATCGTGGATGAAGCCCACGGCCCTCATTTTGCTTTCCATCCAGATTTACCCCTTTCTGCTTTAGCCGCCGGAGCAGATATCGCGATACAGTCTACTCATAAAGTCTTGGGGGCTATGACTCAAGCCTCAATGTTACACGTTCAAGGTTCCCGTGTGAATCGCGATCGCATTACACAAGCCTTGCAACAACTTCAGTCTAGTAGTCCGAGCTACTTACTCTTGGCGAGCCTGGATGCAGCCCGGCATCAAATGGTAACCCAAGGAAAAAAATTGATGAGTGATACCCTAACCTTGGCTCGTCTGGCTCGGAGTCAATTACAGCAAATTCCTAACCTGTCTGTATTTCATTCACAGTTAGATCAATATCAAAATCAAAAACAGACTCAGAAAACAGCAGGATTTATTGATTTAGATTTAACCCGATTGACGGTGAATGTTTCTCCGTTAGGTTTAAGTGGTTATCAAGCCGATGAGATTCTTCATCAACAGTTAGGAATTACAGCAGAATTACCCAGTTTGAAGTGTTTAACATTTATTATAAGTTTAGGGAATACTGAAACTGAAATTAATCAACTGATTGCCGGATTAACGACGATTAGCCAAGACGCTCAGACTGTCTTATCAAAGATGCATCAGGAGGAAGTTGATTTGACCTCGGCGGGAAACTTATCCGTCATCCGTCCTAGAATGGCATTTTTTGCCCCAGTGAAAGTGCGATCGCTCAACGAATCTATTGGTTATATTAGTGCAGAGTTGGTGTGTCCTTATCCCCCTGGAATTCCTGTCTTGATTCCCGGTGAAACGATTACCATAGAGCAAGTTCAGTTTCTCCAAGCCGTTCTGAAGTTGGGAGCGACTTTAACAGGATGTAGTGACCCTACTCTAGAAACAGTGAATGTAGTCAGTTGATTATTATCCCCACAACCCATAGAGAGAAAAACAAGGTGATGGGTGTATTGAGTCATTTGTCCGAAGTTATTCTGGGAACAGAAAATCAATAGACAGTCGGAAAAAAAGAGCCAGCAAGCAAGATGGATGATTCTAACTCATGATGGATCACTAACAACCCATAACAAACAACAAACCACTATGCCTTCTAAACTCTGGCCTTATATTAGCCCTGGAATTCCAGATGAACTGTTTGAACGCTTACCCGGTATTCCTTTAAGTAAACGAGAAGTTCGTTTGTTGTTGATTGCTTATTTACGATTAGAAGCAGATACAATTTTGTGGGATATTGGTGCAGGCACAGGGACAGTAACTGTTGAAACCGGACTACTCTGTACTCAAGGTTGCGTCATCGCGGTCGAACCAGATACAGAGGTCGCTAATTTGATTCGTCGTAATTGTGAACGATTTGAACTCACTAATATAGAAGTGATTGAGGGGAGTGCTCCTGATTGTCTGAAAGACTTATCCCAGCGCCCCCATCGAGTTTGTGTTGAAGGTGGACGAGATATTCATGGTATTGTCAAAGAAGCTTGGCGATATTTACAGCCTCGGGGACGGATTGTGGCAACTGCTTCTAACCTAGAAAGTCTTTATACAATTTCTGAAAGTTTTGCTCAACTGCAGGTTCGTAACGTTGAAGTGGTGCAGTCTTCGCTGAACCGTTTAGAACAACGAGGTAATCGTCAAACCTTTGCTGCTGTTAATCCCATGTTTATTCTCAGTGGGGAAAAATTAGACTAATCTCAGCCCTAAGACGTTGAAATTTAAGAGCGGAATAATCAATCTTAATTTAAGATAACAATTTTAACCACTAGATTTAATCTTTTATTGACAAGAGAAATTTGCCCTATGCCTTGGTCTCGTATTATTAGTGGAATCGTTGCGATTATTCTTGCCCTAGGAATGTTGACATTTGGAGGATGGTACTTCACCTTAGGGTTTACTGTGATTATTTACCTGGGCTTATCAGAATATTTTCAATTGGTGCGTTCTACCGGAACTGAACCGGCTGGAAAAACCACCCTCGTATTGAGTGTGAGCTTACTCATTACTGCTGCCCTGACCCCTCAACTGGTTGAGCCTGTCTTTGCTTTAGCCGGAACCTTGATTTGTTTCTACCTGCTTTTCCAGCCCAAAATTGCGACAATTGCTGATATTGGTAGCTCAATTTTAGGGTTATTCTACGGCGGTTACTTACCCAGTTACTGGGTTCGTTTGAGGGTGGGTTTAGAATCGGGTGATGTCGGATTTAACCAAAGCTTACTGAGTCATCCCTTCGCCAGCCACTTTTCAACCTCCTATACTGGAGCCAGCTTCTGGAGTCATTTAGAGACATTACCTCTGGGGTTCACTGTCACTGTATTAGCATTTATCTGTATTTGGGCAGCCGATATAGGCGCTTATACTTTCGGTAAATTCTTTGGCCGCACTCGCCTGTCAGACATCAGTCCAAAAAAGACTGTTGAGGGGGCAGTGTTTGGAATTGCGGGGAGTATTGTGGTTGCTGTGATGGGAGCGCACATCCTACAATTACCCGGCTTGCTTTGGGCGGGTTTGTTACTGGGATTGCTCGTTGGCCTTGCCAGCCTATTAGGAGATTTAACAGAATCAATGATGAAACGTGATGCCGGGGTGAAAGACTCTGGACAACTAATTCCGGGTCATGGCGGCATTTTAGACCGAGCCGATAGTTACGTGTTTACCGCACCCATTGTTTACTATTTCCTGACTTTATTCTTGCCCTTGTTTTCCCTCCCCGGCTGACAGGCAATATTGCCACATCCCTCAAAGGATATCTATGGCAGAACGGATATCAACCCCTAATTCCTCCCTAATCTCTAGCGACTCAACAGACAAAGTTCAAAAATCTCATGAAGATGCCGTTCATCTGTATGAGTCTGCACGTTATAATTTGTTACGGAAGTTAGTAAAAATTTTTTATGAGTAAACCAACCGTCGATTCATTTCTAATGGGCCGTGCTTTAGCCGAGGGGCTATATGAACAGCTAGAAAACCTGTTTAGCAAGACCATGAGTGAACTGGGAAAATTTGATGCTGAACAACGGGAGAACTTACGACAATTTACCCAAAATGTCGCCAACCGAGCCAATCAAGAATCTCAGGTTGTGGCCGATAGAACTGTTGTCACCTCCAATATTCCGACTTATTCCCCGGCTGAACCGATTGATTTACAAGAAACCATCGACGAGTTACGGGCAGAAATTGCGCGGCTTCGTTCTGAACTCCAACAGTATCGCAACTTAGATTGATCAATAAAAATAATGATCAAAAATACAGATAAAAAAACGGATCAATCCAAAATAGCAATCAATTTCTTGGCAGTGTTCAGCACATCAAGACATTTTTTGTCTCATTTAAAATCTGTTGTATACGTTTTAAAATTTGCCGTCAATTTACTAAAAACAAAATTTGGAAACTCGAGTGTCTATTCCGGATGAGAGCTCGATTCACAATCACCAACAGCTCGGCGCGATCGCCCCTGCGACCGCTTCACAATTAAATAGCAAATCCGACAGACAAAAAGCCTACCGATGGAATCGTAAAAACTATTCGCGCAAACGACGTTATATCGATATCTGGGCTTTTGTTCTGACTTGGTTAAGTTGGCTGTGGATCGATAAGAAAAAATGGAGTTATTTGGGGGGGTTTGCTGAAGAAAAACAGCTCGCTCGTCGTCGTTCTCAAGCAATTTGGGTACGAGAAACGTTACTAGAGTTGGGGCCAACATTTATCAAAGTCGGACAATTATTCTCAACTCGTGCGGATTTATTCCCCGCAGAATACGTTGAAGAACTGTCAAAATTACAAGATAAAGTTCCAGCATTTAACTATGAACAATGCTTGGAAATTATTCAGCAAGATTTTGGTAAAACGGCTGAAGAACTATTTATCAGTTTTGATCCAGTTCCCCTAGCCGCTGCTAGTTTAGGACAAGTTCATCGCGCTCAACTGCGTTCAGGTACTGATGTTGTGGTTAAAATCCAACGACCTGGACTGAAAAAGTTATTTGAGATCGATTTAACCATTCTTAAAGGGATTGCTCGATACTTTCAAAATCATCCTACCTGGGGTCGAGGACGGGATTGGTCAGGGATTTATGAGGAATGTTGCCGCATTTTATGGCTAGAAATTGACTATCTCAATGAAGGCCGTAACGCCGATACGTTTCGCCGACATTTCCGTGACTGTGATTGGGTGAAAGTGCCGCGAGTCTATTGGCAATATTCTTCCCCCCGTGTACTGACTTTAGAGTACGCTCCCGGTATCAAAATTAGTAACTATGAAGCGATTGAAGCCTCTGGTTTAGACCGGAAACGACTGGCGCAAATGGGAGCAGAGGCTTACCTAATTCAATTACTGAATAATGGATTTTTCCACGCCGATCCTCACCCTGGTAATCTGGCCGTGAGTCCAGAAGGTCAATTGATCTTTTATGATTTTGGCATGATGGGTGAGATTACCAAGAATCTGCGGGAAAAACTGATGGACACCCTGTTTGGCATTGCCCAAAAAGATGGGACTCGTGTCGTACAATCCCTAATAGATTTAGGGGCGTTGGCTCCCACAGGCGACATGGGGCCAGTGCGGCGAAGTGTTCAGTATATGCTGGATAACTTCATGGATAAACCCTTTGAACAGCAATCCATTAACAGTATCAGTGATGATTTATACGAGATTGCTTACGACCAACCCTTTCGCTTCCCGGCAACATTCACTTTTGTGATGCGGGCTTTTTCAACCTTAGAAGGTGTGGGAAAGGGACTTGATCCTGAATTTAATTTTATGGAGGTGGCACAACCCTTTGCCATGCAGCTTATGTCTAATGGAAATCAAGCAGACACAGCCAATACTTTACTCAATGAAATCGGCCGACAAGCCGCACAAGTGAGTTCGACCGCGTTTGGATTACCCAGTCGGATTGAGGATACCCTGAATAAGTTAGAACAGGGAGACTTGCGTATGCGGGTGCGTTCTGTCGAAACTGATCGAGTGATTCGCCGCGTCAGTCATGTCCAGATGGGAACGAACTATGCTTTGCTGATTTGTGGCTTTACCATCTCAGCCACGTTACTGTTTATTAATCAGTATATTGTGTTAGCAACAATCTCCCTATTTCTGGCGCTGTTGATGGGAATTACCTTTTTTAGACTGCTAAGGCGCATTGATCGTTATGATCGGATGATGTGATCGCTCAATCTCACCTAGGTATGTGGAGATGGATGAGAAAAAACACTTGTAGATCGGGTGAAAACTCCGATATCATCAGCACCACTGCTGGATCGGGTAGAACAAATCCCCCTCTTAACTAACGCTTTCTCCAGATAGCCTTTGACGTGAGTGAGTAGAGTCAAGGACTGGGCAGTCTATCACCATTAATCATGGGTTATTCCCAGCTCATCCTAGACTTTACATCAACGCCAATATCTGATTTTTTATTAAGTTGAGAAGCGATCGCATTGAATCACTCAGACTGATGATCTATGAAATGTCATTATGCCGGTTGGACGGATACAGGAAATGTCCGCGCTGTAAATCAGGATGCTTATTACATTGACCCAGAAGGACGATTTTTTATTGTGGCAGATGGGATGGGAGGTCATGCAGGTGGCCAGGAAGCCAGCCTAATTGCGGCTCAAACCATCCAGACCTATTTAGAAACCCATTGGCAAAGCGCTCAAGCGTCTCCAGAGCTATTAAATGATGCTTTTCTAGCAGCGAATGATGCGATTGTAGCCGATCAACAAGACCACCCTGAACGGGCCGATATGGGGACGACAGCAGTTGTTATTCTGTTTCGTGAACCCGATCAACCCTGGTGTGGCAATATTGGGGATTCTCGCTTATATCGGATGCACGACCATGGCTTAGAACAAGTGAGTCACGATCAAACTTGGGTGGCCCAAGCCGTTGCCAATCAATTGTTAACCCCAGAAGATGCTCGAATTCATCCTTGGCGGCATATTTTATCTCAATGTTTGGGGCGTGCTGATTCAATTGATGTTGAAATTATTCCGGTGGAGGTGCAACCGGAAGATTACTTTTTATTGTGTAGCGATGGGTTAACGGAGGAACTCTCAGACAAAGAAATTGCTAAGCATTTAAAAGGGATGAAAGATTATGAAACCACTGCAGAAGAACTGGTAGAAGCCGCCAAAACCAAAGGAGGACGGGATAATATTACGGTTGTGGTGCTGGGGATTGAATCTGAAACTCAACTGCCATGAATCAGACGATGACTGTCATTGGTTTAATGAGTGGTACGTCTGTTGATGGTATTGATGCGGCGTTAGTTCAGATTGAAAATAATTCCTCAACGTTACAGGTTCAACTCCTAGCGGGAAACACTTTTCCTTATCCAGAGACGCTGCGATCGCAAATTCTAGCCGTCTGTCAAGGGAAAGCGTTATCCATGGCTGAATTAGCTGCTTTAGATGATAACATTGCCACCTGTTTTGCTGAAGCGGCTAATGCCATTCAAACAGGACAACCTCCAGCACAATTGATTGGTTCCCATGGTCAAACGGTGTTTCATCAACCCCCTCAAGTGAACGGTAAACCTTCTCAAATCGGATATAGTTTACAGTTGGGACGGGGTGCTGTGATGGCTCAGTTAACGGCTATTGCAACAGTGAGTAATTTTCGACAAGCTGATATTGAAGCAGGGGGAGAAGGCGCGCCGTTAGTTTCTGCGGTGGATATCGCTTTGTTAACTCATCCCCAATATCATCGCTGTGTGCAAAATTTAGGCGGTATTGGCAATGTGACTTATTTACCCCCTTTAGCCACTGAGGGTAAAATCTTAGGCTGGGATACTGGGCCTGCCAATAGTTTACTGGATTTAGCCGTTCAGCATTTTTCTAATAATAACCAAACATACGATAAAAATGGGGCGATCGCAGCAACCGGAACGCCTTGTTTAGAATTAGTGGAACAATGGTTACAACAGGACTATTTTCAACAGCCGCCGCCGAAGTCTACCGGACGAGAATTATTTGGTTTAACTTATCTGCATCAATGCCTCAGTCAAGCCGAAAATTATCATCTTAATTCTGCTGATATTCTCGCTACTTTAACAGAATTAACCGCCGCTTCAATTGCCCAAAGTTATCATCAATTTTTACCCCAAATGCCCGATCAAGTTTTACTTTGTGGCGGCGGAATTCACAATATTTATCTTCAACAACGCCTCCAACATCACTTAAATCCCATCCCAATTTTAACCACCACAGATGCAGGCTTAAATGCAGATTATAAAGAAGCTATTACCTTTGCGATTTTAGCCTATTGGCGAATCAATAATATTACAGGAAATTGTCCGGCTGTAACTGGCGCAAAACAAGCCGTATTATTAGGAGAAATTCATCAACCGTAGGGTGTTTCAAGTAGCGCATCTTACATTAAGCCTCCGCGCTTGGGATCTCTCCCCAGTCTCTTTAACCTCTCCCTAACCCTCTCCTAGGAGGAGAGGGAACGAATGGTCTCCCCCTTTTAGGACCGGGTTCGAGGAGGTGGAGAGGGAAGACAAAAAATCAATATTTTAAAGCCTCTCCCCTAAAAGGAGAGAGGTTTAGAGAGGGGTTCTTTCTAAAGGCAAAAGATATAAGAATTGATGGGTCAAGCGTATCGGAAAGATACTTTTGCGGCGTAGGTCTAATAAATATTTTAAAGCCTCTCTCCTGTTAGGGGAGAGGTTTGGAGAGGGGTTCTTTCTAACGAATTGTCGCGCCTGACATTAAATTAATGATGAAATGGAATGGTGAATAACGGCAGTAAAATCAATCCGATCCACTGCCAAGCGTCCCAATAACTGCCCCTAGGAGGTTCTGTATCGCTTAATAATGCTTCGATCCGTTCGGCGAGACGGTTGGGGGGTGTAGTGGCGCTAAAGGTTGCACAATAGGCGGGTGAGGCAATGGTTTGATGACGGACCATCAATACTAATGATTCTGCCAACAGTAACGGATCAACCCGTTGGGCTGCCCATTGATCGGCCCGTAATTCTCGTAATAATAATAGTTCTTCCCAGTAGGTTTCAGTATTCGGAAACCAGGCGGTTAAGCGACGACACCAACCCAGCCAAAAGAAGTAAAAAGTATCTCGATAATGATAATGGGCTTGTTCATGGGCAAGCACTGCTTTTTGTTGTTCAGGGGTTAACGTATTAATAAAGCCTTCAGTGACGACTAATTCAGGTTGCCATAACCCAATTTGAGCACAAAATAAGATCGGTTCGTCTAAAACTCGAACTGTAATTCCATGCAATATTTGAGTGGGATATTGACGAATGTCTTGCAGCGATGCTCTCGCTTGCCACACCAAAATACCCCCTGAAACCAGTACCCATGCACAAAATCCCCATGCTAAGCTGTAGCCAAACAGACCTGTAGGTTGTCCTAACATCTCTCCTTGTGGCCCCATACAGATCACGGCGATCGCAGTAATGGTTAACAGTAAAGGCGGTACAATAATTCCAATCAGCGATCGCTGCACCCGTTGTCTCCAGGTCGGCGGTTGAGCTGAATGCATTGACTTTATCGTTTGAATACTCAGGGCTAATATTAAAGCTATTCCTAACATTAATAAATGCATTATTCCCCCTGCGCTCTCGCTTGACGAATGGCTTGTATCCGCTGAGCAATTGCTTCGAGTTGATCCAAACTTCCCCCATCTAAATCATCGGCAAAAGCGGCAACCATATCAGGGTTTGTTACGGCTAAAAACTGATTTAAACGTTCATGTGATCTCAAAAGTTGGGCTTGTTGCTGAGAAATTAACGGTTTCCAAACAAAAGCGCGATCGCTCTTATCACAAGCGAGCCAACCTTTTTGAGTCAGGCGTTGTAAGACTGTGGTGACGCTGGGGTAAGATAATTCTCGGTCAGGATCGGCTAAAATCTGTTGATGAATTTGCTTAGCCGTTGCTGCGTGTAATTGCCAAATAATATTTACGATTTCTTGTTCTAAAGGGCCCAGAGATAGTTTTTTCGGGCGATAATCAGGTAAAGAAGCCATATTTTTTCAAAAAGTTAATCAGACTAATACTTATTTTCCTTTAACTCAGCCATTAACCTCAAATTTTGTTACGAATTATTAAACTTTGACGCGCTGTCTTTTGACAATATCTACTGAGTATACCAAAATCTGTAAAGAAAATTCTGTCGATTGATCTAACTTTGAGGAGAATTCCGTTGAAAAAATTACTTTCTATTTTGTTACTGGGTCTTGCCCTATTCTCATTTGCGATGCCTTCTTCAGCCTTAGCAGATGGCGATCCATCTAAAGGTGCTTCAGTTTTCGCTGCCAACTGTAATGCTTGTCATCTGGGCGGTAAGAATGTCATTATGGCGGATAAAACCTTGAAAAAGGCAGCACTTGCTAAATATTTAAAAGGTTTTAGTGACGATGCACAAGCAGCCGTTGCTTATCAAGTCACCAACGGTAAAGGAGCGATGCCTGCTTTTAAAGGGCGTTTAAATCCTCAGCAAATTGAAAATGTTGCTGCTTATGTTGTTTCTAAAGCTGAAAAAGGCTGGTAAGTGAGCGATTAACTCATTGCTACATTTTTGATATTTTTTGAATATAGATTCACCTAAAATAGTGTTAATTATTGGGTGGATCTATATTAGTTTTATGATAGTTTTTTTTATTTTATGATCGAGTTAAAATTTGGGGGACTGATTCAAATAGAATTTTAATTAACCACAAAGATACTCATGACACAAAGGTTAATCGTTTCAGTTTAGTTTCTGATGAGAATCCATCTAATTTAAGGTTTTTAGGAGAAAGAATTCTATGAGTTTTATCAGTTCTATGGCTTTGGTTTTTAGTCAAACTTTACTATTATGGTTTCTCAATACTACCTCTGTATTGGGTATGACAACAACTCAGAGTCAAGTAAATGTGGATAATTTTATTCAATTGGGAATAGAACAGATACAACTTGATCATTATTCAGAAGCCCTAGAAAATTTTGATCGTGCAATTCAAATTCAGCCTAATTCTACTGAAGCTTATCACAGTCGTTGCTGGGTTTCTGTTCAATTAAATGACTATCCTCAAGCTATTTTAGACTGTCAGAAAGCCGTTGAATTGAATGATAATGATATTGAATCGTATTTAAATTTAGGCATTGCATATCATAGTATAAATAATACAGAAGCAGCGGTTGCTGTTTATAATTATATTATTCAGCAGTCTCCTCAAGAAGGACGTGCTTACTATAATCGAGGACTGGTATTAACGAATACTGAAGATTATTTAACAGCCATTTCTGATTATGATCGCGCAGTGATATTATCTCAAAATTTAACATCGGAAGAAATAGCAGAAATTTATCTTGATCGAGGGATTGCTTATTTTTTAAATCAAGATTTATCAAAGGCATTAAGTGATTTTTCTCAGGCAATTACTTTAAATTCTGCTAATCCCCGATCATATTATAATCGAGGTTGTACTTACCGTCGTCAAGGTGATATGACTCATGCTATTGAGGATTTTACCACTGTATTAAGCTTAAATCCGTCTGATGTCAATACTTATGTAGTTCGGGGAAAACTTTATCAAGAACAAGGGCTTTATGCCAAAGCGCTAACAGATTTTAATCAAGCGGCTGAATATTTTATTCAACAACAGAATCAAACAGCGTATGTTGAAACAATAGCTTTAGTTAAAAGGTTACAACAATGGTTAGCTTCTATCGATCAGACAGTTTCGGCTTAATCGATTGTCACTTCGTTAAATCGTGAAAAATAGTTAAATTACACTATATAAATAATAGCTAAATATTAAAGAATAGGTATTTTTATTAATAGATTTTATTGAATCTATTCTTAGGATATTAAACCCTAAAAAAATCTAGCCAATAAGATTAATATTTTGATTTAATAACTTTACTGGCTAGTGTATAACGTGACAATTACTCTACCGTTACAGACTTCGCTAAATTACGAGGTTGATCGACATCTAAACCGCGTCGGGCGGCAATATAATAAGCCAGTAATTGTAGGGGAATAACGGTTAAAATGGGGGATAATAATTCATCTACAATTGGCACAGATAAAACCTGATCGAATATCTCGTTATCTTCTAATTTTTCCTTGGGAGTCACTCCAATTAAACGAGCATCTCGGGCTTTGGCTTCTTGAGCATTCGATAAGACTTTTTCGTATACCATTCCCGGCATGGCGATCGCCACAACAGGCACTTTTTCATCTAATAGTGCAATGGGTCCATGTTTGAGTTCACCAGCGGGATAACCTTCGGCATGAATGTAACTAATTTCTTTTAGTTTAAGCGCCCCTTCTAAGGCAATGGGAAAGTTAATACCCCGCCCAACAAAAATAAAGTCTTGGGTTTCATTAAAATCATGGGCAAGCTCTTCTATGATGGACTCTTGGGCATTTAAAATAAGTTCAATTTGATTCGGGAGTTGCCGGAGTCCATTAATAAGTTCTTTAATCCGTTCAGGGGCAAGAGTTTTTTGCCGCCAGGATAAATCTAAAGCCAGTAAATAAAAGGCTATTACTTGAGCCACAAAGGTCTTAGTCGCGGCAACACCAATCTCAATTCCTGCTCGAGTATCAATAATATTTGAAACTAATTCACCCAGTGAACTTTCGGGACGATTTGTAATGCCTAACATCCGAGGTTTGAATGCACCACCTGCATTCATTCGCCGTTGTAGTTCCATCGATAAAGCGGCTAATGTATCGGCGGTTTCACCCGATTGAGTCACACCAATTGTTAATATATTTGGTTGTAACGGCGCAGGGGCATATCGAACTTCCGAAGCATATTGAACCGTTGTGGGAATTTGAGCTAATTGTTCTAGTAAATATTTCCCAACTAAGCTCGCGTGCCAACTGGTACCACAAGCTATGATTTGAATTTTTTCTAAGTCTTGATAGAGAGAATCAGATAAACCTAAATTAATCGGTGATTGTCCAACCTGAGGCGGCTGAGATACAGTTGTATCTGATATATTTGAGGTTGATTCTGTTTCCCAGTCTTCTCGAAGATAAGCTTGCAAACAATCCCGAACCACACTCGGTTGCTCATGAATTTCTTTGAGCATAAAATGCTTGAAAACCTGTTTATCAACTAGAGTGGGATTCCAATTGAGAATACGGGGGACTTTATTTAAACGTTTTCCAGCAAAGTTATAAACTTCAACCCCCAGATGAGTTAAACGGGCTAATTCTCCATTATCTAAACTTAAGACGGCTTGAGTATAAGGAACCAATGCTGGGGTATCAGAAGCGCAGAAAAATTCCCCTTGTCCTAACCCAATTGACAGGGGTGCTTGTTGGCGGGCAACAATTAATTCATTCGGAAAATCAGCCGATACCACGGCGATCGCAAATGCCCCTTTTAAGCGATTGACGGCATGACGGACTGCATCTAATAATAAAGAAATAGAGGTCGGTTCATCCGTTGCCATGTTGCTGAGAATATCGGCAATTAGATGAGGAATCACTTCAGTATCGGTATCGGAAATAAATTCATAGCCTTTGGCTTTCAATTCTTCCCGTAATTCTCGATAATTTTCTATAATTCCATTTTGCACCACCGCCACCCGTCCTTCAGCATCGCTATGGGGGTGGGCATTACGTTCTTCTGGCTTACCATGAGTCGCCCAGCGAGTATGACCAATTCCAATAGTCGCCGGGATATCTGTCTGGCTAAGCTTTTCCCGTAAGTTATACAATTTACCCTTAGCGCGGATAGAATGAACTTGATCATCTAAAACCATCGCTAAGCCGGCTGAGTCATAACCGCGATATTCTAATTTTTCTAAGCCAGCTAATAAGATTTCACTGGCAATTTGTGTCCCGATATAACCAACAATTCCACACATTCAACAAACAACTCCTAAGTAACGCGCCTAAGCTGAGAAGAATTCAGTCCAATACAAGTTCCACATTATTTTAGACGAAGATTCCGGATGATTTGTTAGACTTTTTTTATCAAGTTGCGAGTCCAGGAAAATATTATCAAGTTATCTGTCAATTTTTTAACTCTATTGATGTTATTTCGACAGCGCTTTTTTGTGAGTAAAATAAGCTACAAATCTACAACGATTTATTTTCTAGGATATATTTGCTTCAATTTTTGAAGTGGCTTATTAAAATAGACTGTATTATCCTCATTTATTTGGGCTGAAGACAGCAGAATAAGTTCTATGGTTTACCGTTTTAAAGTATTATAATAAATAATAGACATTAATCAATGCTTTGCACTAAACAGAAAACTAATACAAAGATTCAGTGACTTTAAATTAGATATAATTCAGTTAAACAAGCGAAGAATAACTCAGTGAGTGATAGTGAGTTAAGGTGAGTTCTAGATGATAAAAGTGTCGAAATTGTCAAAAACTAACTCTGACGAACAGTTTTCTATTGCTGAAACGATCACAAATTGCTAACTCGAAACCCCGATATATTTCAACTTCCACAAACACCCTGAGATAAAATTTGTGAAAATATGAGCCACAATCGGAATCAGTAAATTGCCGGTGAGTATAGTTACATAACCTAAAGTTAAGCCGACTACGGTTGCCCAAATCACGTAGGGCCATTGGTTCGCGCCGCTAAAATGAAGGATACCAAAACAGAGGCTTGAAATAATTAAGGCGGTTGTATTCGCGCCTAAAGCCGATAATATTACCCCTCGAAAAACCAATTCTTCACTCAAGCCCGGTAGTAGTCCCAACCAGATCAAATCAGGTAACAATAAGGGGGTTAACACCAGTTTGAGGTATTGCTCTGCACTGCGACCATAAGCTGGCCAGATGCGGTAGACGAGGCTACTCATTAAGGTGATGCCAACACCCAGTAACAGCCCCAAAATTAAACCATTAACCGTAAACTGAATCGGTAAAAGGGTAACATTGCCGAAATACAACCATAATTTAGCCACAACTAGCAACACAATTGCTGTTGCACCCATAGCAACTAAGACTTGTGTACGGGTTAACGGTTCAAGTTCTGGGAGATTGGAACGATGTTCAACCACAATTTAAGAAAATAAAATAACAATTATTTGAATGGCTTGATTTAATTGTATACCCTGGCCATAGATAATAGATGGGGATCAAGGGTTTTTGGATCAATTCCACTGCGATCAGCAACTAAAAGACCCACTGCTTCTAAATAAGAGTTTACCGCAACTGCTTTAATTCCGAGGGCTTCTGATGAGACTTGCATCTCTGTGCTATTATCCGCAACGGTAATAATTTTTGCACTCGTTTGGCTGAGGCTGAGGATGGCACTACTGCCGCAAGCGGTGGCGGGGACAACAACCGCATCAACTTGACTCGCCCAGAGTTGAGGGGAAGATAAATGAGGTTGAGTGGCAGTAATCATTTGAGGGGCGCGACTTAACCCGGCCAACACACAGGGTAAAAATGTGTATCCAATTTCTTCGGCGGCCGATCTGGGGGACAGTTGGGGATCTAACGGTAAGGGTAACAAAGCTGGGGCATGGGCTGCCGGAATTTGAAATTGACGCACAATTAAATGGCTAATCACGGCTTCGGCTCCGGCCAGTGGGTCTACCCCTTGCCCTTGGCGGTATTGCTGTAAAGCAGAACTGTCTATATCGTCGGGAAAGCGGGCAACAACTGCGATCGCTTCGGCATTGGCTTTGTTAATCAAAGTTTCGGCGGCCCTCAGCAAGCTATCCGGGTTACCGATTGTCCCCCAGGAGGCTCCTGAATGGGCGGTTTGTAGTTCCACTTGCAGGGGTTCATCACTCACCACATAGTCGGTTAGGCTCAATCCTAGGGTGGCTCTGGCTGCATCAGCCGCTTGCAGATGCCGTAGACGTAACTCAGGTTCAATCGCTTGATCTAACAATAATCCGATGCGATTTTGATGAACCGGAGTCAGTCCCCAGTTCCCGGCAGCAAATTGATCAATTGCGTAGCCTTCAACATACAAAGCATTGGATAACGGCCAGTACAGTTGAGCGCCATTGAGGACGTTGGGGTGAGTAATGAGGGTATCACACACATTCGCCACCATCCGCGCCACGGGTAAACCATCTCCGGCATATCCCCCAATGGCTGCACCCACCCCAGTTGGGATGAGTAAAACAACAGTATAGGGACGTTGGAATGCCATGTTACTCAGGCTTCGCTTCGGTAGCAGAAGTAGTTACCACTGCCTCGACTTCAGCCGAATTTGTTTCAGTATTGACTTTTGTAATGGCCCAACGTAACGGTTCACCGCGAGTCCCTAACTCCGCAACAATTGCTTGATGGAGTTGTTGGGGAGACTCTTGTAAATCAATTTCAGCGGTAATAAAATGAGTTGTCATCAGATTTTAAAGCTTAAGATGCAGTTGAGGGTTGACCAAATTGAGAATCATACACTTCATCCTCTTTTCCGGTTTCGAGTTTTAAGTCTGAGCGAGGATAAGCAATACAAAGCAAAGCATAACCCTGCTGTTGTAGTTCCGGACTCAGTCCCATTCCTTCAGTTTGATCAACTTCTCCTGAGAAGATTTTAGCGGCACAGGTGGTACAAACACCAGCATTACAGGAATTAGGTAAATCTAATCCTGCTTCTTCAGCCGTCTTTAAAATATATTGATCCTCAGGCACTTGAATCACCCGAGTGTCTCCATTGTTGTGAATTTCAACAGTGTAGGATTTAGACATTGTGTATACTTGCTGAGGGGCAGTCGTATGGTTCGGGGGATAGACAGGAAAAAAATTAATCAAGTTTTCCCGAAATCCCTCAAACTAGATTGCAACTTATTATAGTGGGCTACATTAGAAGTTGAACAACAAAATCTGTAAATCTCAATTTTGAGATAGCACGAGAGTTCAGCCTCTCTAGTTGAGAAGCCAAATTCTAATCAGGGACTAGCATTTCACTACACTGGATTTCCAGCGAAAACACAATTCAACAGTTTATTGAACGGATCGGATGATTCTTACACTCATTTACTGGCTGACAGCAGCATGGCAAGCAATTTTAACCAATGTTGATTGGATGTCATGGAATTTATTTTTGGCATTAATCCCGCTAGCCCTGAGTTTTTGGCTCTTTCATCCTCATGGTTTATCTGAAATTTTCATCCGGCGATCGCCCCTACTCTATTGGGGAGTTGGATTTTTGATCGCGGTGAGTGTCTTTCCCCATCTTTCTCGGGTGTTACGGTTTTTGTTCAATATTTTTCAATTTTTGGATTGGAAATATCTGATTTTAGTGATTTTGCTCACAGCAGCATTGAAGATTGGAGAATTTTGGTATATTCGTACCCGACAAATTCAATCGAATCATCGTTCTCTGGGGTGGTGGGTTGTATTTTTGATGTTTATCTTCTTTTTACCGAATGCGCCTTATGTGCTGACGGATGTGATTCATTTGGTTGAAGATATTCGTCTGGGTTATTCGATCTGGATTATTTCTCTTGCATTAATTCCCCAATACATTGTATTCATGATACTTGGGTTTGGAGCCTATATTTTGTGTCTGATACAGCTAGAACGGTACTGTTCTGCCCTAGGCTGGGGGAATTGGAGCAAGGGGATTGAGTTGCTGGTTCAATTTCTTTGTGCTATTGGTATTTACTTAGGACGATTTCAACGGTTTAATACTTGGGATATCCTGACTCGTCCAGATGCCTTAATTGAAAGTGTAATTCAGGATATTTTAAACCAACGCCCTCTGATGATTATTGCTGTCACCTTTGTTGTTCTGAGCCTTCTATACATCCTGTTGAAACCCGTCACCCTAGCTGTGCTTTCTTCCGACTACAAACCCTCACAAATGTAGTCTATTTTCTAGCTTCGCTCAAGAATGCCTGATTCTAATCAGGTGAATTGAGTTGGTGATTTACAATGCCGTGTTAAGGCTTCAATATAAAAATAATGAATCGATTTGATCGCAGTCTATGGCGGCGTTACTGGGCGATTGCCCAGCCATATTTTTATCCATTTACACCCAAAAGTACTTCTACTTTTTTAGGGCTACTGTTGCTGCTGCTTGCTTTTTTACTCGCTCTAAGTTTTGTTATTCTTAGCGTCATTACTTTAAGCAGTCAATCTATTTTTCCTCAAGTTTTTAATCAGTTTGCACCCGAATTACTCAAATACATTGATCAAATTATTAATTCTCCCCAATGCATTGTTTTAATTCTGATGCTGTGTTGTCCTGTAATTGCAGCATTTCATTATAAAAATCAACTACTATCTCGCTGGAAAACCTGGGGTTTATTATCCGTTTTAATTCTACTGATGATTGCGGTGGGGATGCTCAATGTCAGTATTAGCTATGTGATTAAATTCTTTACCTCTGCTTTATCCGAGCGTAACCCCGATGAATTTTGGCGATTTATTTGGGTGTATTGTGGTGTTTTGCTGATGGGTGTGCCGATAGTTGCTTTATATTGGTATATTCAAGATCGATTTGGTAATAATTGGCGAAAATATTTAACCGATCAATTTATTGAAAAATATTTTAAAGATCGATCTTATTATCATATTGAATCTCGCTATAAAATTGATAATCCCGATCAACGAATTGCTGAAGATATTAAATCGGTCACCGTCAAAAGTTTAAAAATAATTATTGCCACACTAGAATCATTCATTGATTTAATACTTTTTGGCGGCATTCTCTGGTCAATTTCTCCAAAAGTCTCTATTTATTTATTACTTTATGCTTTCATCGGTACAGTAATTGCGACCTTAATGGGTCGGCGTTTAATCTCGCTAAATTTTAATCAGCTAAAATACGAAGCCAATTTTAGACATGGATTAATCCACGTCAGAGATAACCAAGAATCCATTGCCTTTTATCAAGGTGAGTCTCAAGAAAAAAAATATATTAATCATTACTTTTCTAAAGCGTTTAATAATTTTAACTTACTCATCGGTTGGCAACGTAACGTTAATAGCTTTAAAACAGGATATCGATATTTAGTTAGAATATTACCTTACATTATTTTAGCGCCGATTTATTTTTCGGGAGATCTTCAGTATGGAGATATTATGCAAGCGAATTTTGCTTTCAGACGGATTCTAGATGCTTTTTCGATTGTTGTTGATCAAATTCAACCTTTAGGAGAGTTAGGGGCAGGCGTTAATCGCTTAGCCACATTTTCAGATAGCATAGAACGAACAAATTCAACATCTGTTCAACACAAAGAACAAATAGATCTCTATATTAGTTCTCAATTATCTTGTCAACATTTAACCTTATTAACGCCAGACTATCAAAAAGTATTAATTAAAGATTTATCTGTGGCGGTTTCTCCTGGCAAAGACTTATTAATTGTCGGAGAAAGTGGAGTAGGAAAAAGTTCTCTGTTGCGAATGATTGCCGGCTTATGGACGAGTGGAACAGGTTGTTTAGTTCGTCCTCAGTTAGAAGAAATGCTGTTTTTACCCCAACGTCCCTACATGATTTTAGGAACATTGAGAGAACAGTTACTTTATCCTAATCTAAATTTAGCGGTAGATAATCAGCAGTTACATGAGGTTTTACAAGCTGTTAATTTAGGAGATTTACCCCAACGAGTGGGTGGATTTGAGGTGGCGATAGACTGGGGAAATATATTATCTTTAGGTGAACAACAACGTTTAGTTTTTGCCCGAATTTTACTCACTCAGCCTAAATATGCAGTTTTAGATGAAGCAACCAGTGCCTTAGATTTAAAGAATGAAGAACGTTTATATAGACAGCTTCAAGACGCTGATATTACTTATATTAGTGTTGCCCATCGCCCGAGTTTACTGCGATATCATCAACAGGTACTTGAACTAACAGAAAATGCCCAATGGTGTTTAACTTCCACGCAAGAATATCAAGGAAAAATGTACAAGTTAGCTTAATAATTTATCCGTTCATAATATTGACAATTTTGACATAAACCCATCGGATTAATTGCACAACGAATTAATTCAGAATGAGCATTAAAGCGGCAACTGGCATCTCCAATTACCCATTTTCCCTGAACTAAACTTCTTTCTGTGAGAGATTGAATCGCTTGAACATAGATAATAATTTTTGCTAAATGATAGCGACCTAATTTTAATTGATATTGTTGCCGACGTTCTAAAACCGTATAAGTTTGACCTTCGATATTAAGATTGTGACCCGGTTGAGGATGCCAATCTAATGAGATATTTCCTAATGATTTTTGTGAAGGATTAATAATAACTTCTATAGGGAAAAAACTAGCTTCTGTATTCATATTAATCGATATCAATATTTATTCAAAGCTCACAGAAATCTCAACTTATTATTTCATTAAAGCGCTCTGATTCAGTCATACAGTTGAGGATGTTCACCTTCAACAACTGTCCACTTTCGGCTCAATTCTAGTTTGAGCTTATCTAGGATTAAAGAGCGGCGACATTAGACATTGTTGTTAAATAAAATACCATGAAGAATCAAACAGTTCGGCACAAAGATACACCTGCATGGCTATTTCAGGTTTGGTTTTCGTTTCTTTTAGCGGTTTGCGTCACGGGTTTAGGAATTGCTTATTTACCTGTAGATAATTGGATAAAAGGTTTTATGGGCATGGGTTTAACATTTTCAATTGGTTCTTCTTTTACCTTGGCAAAAACGATTCGAGATAACCATGAAGCTGGGAAAATGTTGTCAAGAGTTGACGAAGCCAGACTTGAAAAACTATTAGCAGAACACGATCCACTCAAATCGTAGAAAAGCGATAGGGCAATGCTAGGGCAGTCTATTTGTATCAACAGACAGCTAAACCCATTACGGGAACTCATCAAACAATAGCGAGTAGAACGCCTTGTAAAGCCTCTAGAGACTTAGGACTGTTTAAATGTATCAAGCGATCAGCACCGACTGCCATATGATTTGATCGCTGACCACAAGCCCCCGATTTTAGATAATTGGGGGCAAATGTCCGTAAATGTCTTAACATTTGTGACTCACCTCAAGATCGCAGTCCAGATTATTTTTTGCTTCCTGAACTTGTACTGCTGACATTAGCCGAGAGTTTTTCATCGGCTGTTTCTTGGTTGCTGTCGAGACTTTCACTACTACTGGGAAGTTCTAAACAGTATCCGGCCCCATAAACTGTTTTGATATATTCAGGATGACGAGGATCGGGTTCCATTTTGGTTCGTAAATGGCGGATGTGTACCCGAATGGTTTCAATATCATCATCTGGGTCGTATCCCCAAACTTCTTTGAGAATTTCGCTGGGTGCAACGGTTTGGCCATGACGCTGCAGTAGGCAGTGCAACAGTTCAAACTCTAAATGAGTCAGTTTAACCGTTCTGTCAAACCAAATGGCCTCAAATCGTTCTGGAACTAAGGTTAAAGTACCATAGCTGAGGATTTCACTATGTTTAGCTGCTTGGGGAATGCGATCTGTGCGTCGCAACAATGCCCGGACTCGCGCTAACATTTCCTCGAGTTCAAAGGGTTTGGTGAGATAATCATCGGCCCCGGCGTTAAATCCTTCCACTTTATTCTGAGTTTGGCCTAAAGCGGTTAACATCAAAATGGGGATATCGGCAGTGCGTTCATCTCGCCGCAAGCGCTGACAGACGGTAAACCCATCCACTTTTGGCAACATTAAATCCAAAATGATTAAATCCGGCAACAGTTGCAGCGCTAAAGCTTGTCCTTTAATGCCATCTTCGGCTTGGCTGACTTCATAGCCTGCCAATTCTAAGTTGATTGCAACTAATTCTGCGATCGCTGGGTCGTCATCAATGACTAATATTCGAGGCATTACGTTATAACCTTAACTATAGAGTTTCCACCATACTGAACCTGGGTTGCACCATCAGCCTCCTGATCTTCTAAAAAGCCCTGAGATACTGATTTTCACTTTTGTTCTCTCTTTGATTTTAAAGTTTTATAAGAACTATATTCAACTTGTAAACTTTACTGTACAAACAATAAGCAATCTTTGCAAACTTAGACATCAAACCAGACCCGAGAACACAGCAAAGACTCGGCAGATTAAGAGACGATCAAGATGAATGACTCCCCATTCCTCACTCCGAATATAAATCTAGATGTATAGACAAATATTAATAAAACTTGATATATACTGTTTGCGACTCCATAAAGATTAAACACCCCCGACCCGATACTGTTTATACGATCACGTGTCTTGAGACAATACTTGGTTTATTCACAACAGGCACGAGCGGGTAACACAGGGCTATAGCGCCGATATTCTGCCAAATATTGCTCCATAATGATAAACTGACTCAAATTGAGGCTGTAATAGACCCAGCGACCTTCTTGGCGCGCACGAACCAGACCCGCTTCTTTTAAGGTTTTGAGGTGAAAGGAGAGTTTAGACTGACTCACCTTCAGAATATCGCACAGTTCACACACACATAATTCTTTTTCGCGTAATAGTTCAATGACTCGAATTCGCAACGGGTCAGAGAATGCATGAAAACCGGATGCGATGTTAACAGCCGAATTCGCTTGAGTAGTACTCATCAATTTTTTTCTATAAACGCTCTTCTTAGTATCATACTAATATTTATCAGAAATGGGGAATTTGTTGTTTGTCCCTGGTCATTTGCCCTTAATTATTTTTTATCAGTCGTTTTACTTTTACTTAAGCGTTACGCCTTCAATTTCAGCCTCAGATAATTCATAAAGTTGCTGTAGCTTTTGTAACTTTTCGGGATCTGTTTGCCAAAAACCGCGACCATTTGCTTCTAACATTCGCCCCACTATATTACGAAATGCTTCTGGGTTTGCTTGGCGTAATTTCTCAGCCATGGCAGCATCTAAAGCATAAGTTTCGGCAGCTTGATCATACACCCAATTATCCTTAAAATTAGCAGTTCCTCCCCATCCCATTAAGGCAGTCATCCGCTGAGAAATTTCATAGGCCCCACCGCTACCTTGACTCGCCATTGCTTCTGCCCATTTTGGATTTAATAATTTTGTGCGGTATTCTATACGGAGTAAATCATTTAATTTACGCGGCGTTGTATCATTAGAAAAACTTTCGACAAAATTGGCTTCTACTGTTTTTCCTTGTTGTTGTTCTGCCGCTTGTTTTAACCCGCCTGTATTGGCATAATATTCTTGAATATCGGTTAAACCATATTCTACCGAATCAATTTCTTGCACAATTCTATCGGTTGTTTGTAATAATTGTGTCATCACTTCAGGTCTGGCTTCTCCTTTATCCTGACGACCATAACTAAATACATTTCTTCCTTTCCAAGTATTCCCTAATTCATTACTATCTTCCCAATTTCCATCGACAACTTGGTCATTAACCAGGGAACCAAAATCCCCCGAAGGATTAGAAAATAAGCGGGCAGTTGTATTCTCAATGCCTTGATTGTCTAATTGTAAAGCGTGTTTGCGAATAAAGTTTTGATCTTCTGGTTCATCTGCGGTGGCTGCCCGTTGAAATAAATCATCTAACAGTTCAATAATATTGATAAAACTATCGCGGAAAATACCGGATAAATTCCCGAGGACATCAATTCGTGGATGATTAATTTCAGCTAATGGTTTGAGTCCGTAACGGACAATTCGTCCTGTGCCTTCTTTTATCGGTTCTGCCCCAACTAATTCAAGTAAAATACCAATTGATTCTCCTCGGGTTTTAATCGCATCTAAACCCCACAACATCACCGCAACTGTTTCTGGATATTTTCCAGTTTCAGCTAAGTTTTGATCGATAATTTTCTTCGCGATTTCTCGCCCCCGTTCATAAGCCGCTGGAGACGGCATTCGATAAGGATCTAAGGCATGAATATTCCGTCCGGTCGGCAATACACCCATTCCATCTCGCAATAAATCACCACCCGGCGCAGGAGGGATATATTCACCATTTAACCCTCTTAATAGATTCGTCATTTCATCGGTTGTTTGTGTTAAAAGTTGGCGAATATTATCGGCTTCTGTCGGATCTGTTTGTTCTTTATCCGCAAAATATGCTTGCAAATAACTGTCTAACATTTCTTCGGTGGGCGGTTCTCCTAAGGTATGTAATCCAGAAGAAAATAACCGCTGTTCGATCACTTGTAAATAGTTATAAACTTGAACAAAATAATGATTTAAAGCATCAACGCTAAATAGTCGTGCTGTTTCAGGACTAAATTCAATCCCTAATTTTTTGGCTTCTGTAAACGGACAATCTGTATTAATTCCAGCATCTACAATTTTCTTAGAAATAGCTTCTTGTAAAGCCGAATTTTTTTGTGGATCTTCGCGATATTCTGCAATTAATTCTCGTAAACTAATTAATTCTTTATATAATCCAGCCCGACTATAAGGGGGAACATTATGAGAAATTAACACGCCATAACCGCGACGTTTCGCTAAAATCGATTCGGACGGATTATTAGCCGCATAAATATATAAATTAGGCAGATTTCCTAGTAAAATATCTGACCAAGAATACCCCGTATTTCCTAAGGGTGAACCGGGTAACCATTCTACCGTTCCATGCATGCCAAAATGAACAATTGCATCAGCTTGAAACTCATTTTGTAGCCATTTATAATAAGCCGCATATTGAGGATGAGGGGTTAAATCTCGTTCAAACATTAACCGCATTGGGTCACCAGAAATCCCTAACGGGGGTTGTACGCCGATCCAAATATTACCGAGATAAATTCCCCCTAGATGAAATTTTTCACCATCAGTTTTAATCCCACTATCTGTTAAAGATTTCCAATTTTTTTCTATTTTACTGGTTAATAAATATCCTAACCATTTTTCTAGTTTTTCAACAGAAACGGTAGGAGATTGATGATTATCTTGTAAACCATTATATTCGTCTGCGGCTTTAACTTGTTGAATTAGTTCTTCGCCATCTTCAGGAATATCTCCCACCGCATATCCTTGTTCTTTCAGGGCCGTTAAAAAGTTAATCAAACTGCGCGGAACATTTAATAATGCAGCCGTTCCCGTTGCCCCATATCCCGGCGGAAATCCATATAAAATAATCGCAATTTTTCGATGATAAGCGGGTTTTTTTCTTAGTTTAATCCAGTTATTCACTCTAGCGGTTAACCGTTTAACTCGTTCTGGAACTAAATAAATATCTTCTCCTACTAACCCGCCTAATGGAATTGTATCTATCGCCCCATCCAGTTCAGGTAAAGCATATAAAACAACACTTTGTAACCCGCCAATGCCTTGACGAGTCCAAGAATAAATATCTTGAATGAGTAAAGGGGCTGCAACAATATAAGGTATATTTTTAGCCGTTAAAATCTTCTTGGCAATATCTACTTGTCGTCCGGCTTCCATCGAACCCGCAGGGCCGCCAACTAAAGGAAAACCAATGGTAGAGACAATTGCATCGACTTCAACCGCCTCAGGAGATAAGGATAATGTTTCGGTATTTCCTTGTTTTCTTTGATAGCTTTCATAAGCAGTTGTCATCCAATCTCTGACGGCAACATGACCTTCAACGCCATTAATAAAAATCGGTAAAGGAATTAATCCGGCTGTTTCAAAATATTGAATGAGTTGAGGAATATAAGGTTGTTTTGTAATAACGTGTTTACGGTAAAGTAAAATACCGACAACAGGTTGATTGTGAGTCTTAGAAAATGTTTTATGATACCAATTTAAATAATTTTTTGGAGATTCAAAATAACCGTCATATTCAGGATGTAATAATCCGATATTAGGCGTTTCCACAGGTAGGGGTATTTCTCCTACTTTTAAATCTAAATATTTCTCGGCAATCGTCCAAAACATGGCGGCAACATTTTCAGATCCCCCCGCATTCCAATAACCATAAATAATTAACCAATTGCGTAAATCCTGAACCTTTTTAACCGGAACAAACTTCAGTAATTTAGGACCAGCTTTGAGAAAACTAATATAACCTGCCAGTTTATCTTCTTCCCGTCCGCTAGAAAATTTGCTGAGGATAAATTTAACAGGTTTTGGCATTCCTTTGGGTTGATCACCAATTTTAAATGCACCAATTTGAGTTAAACTGATTAATTCTAAAGCCGACTCAAATACCAAACGAATGGGAATATGTTGCACCCGTTCTCTTAACCACAAAACTTGATCGTAGTCAAATAATAAACTAGCAAAAAAGACATCCGCTGTTTCTAAGGCGGCGGCAACCGCCTCTGGTTCGTCAGTAATGGCGCGATCGCTAAAAACATCAATTTCTAATTCCCGACAGCCAGAGGTCGCAACTGAGGCGGCTTGACGATACAACTCAGCGTTAAAAGACTCAAACCCAGCAATCAATACGATGCGTTTCATGACCTCTGCCTGCAAACTTTCTTTACATTCTTCTTATTTTAATCTTAAAGTGATTTGAAAGAATAGGGAACAGGCAACAGGCAAATAGGCAAATAGGCAATAGGCAACAGGCAACAGGCAACAGGCAACAGCCAAGAGAATTATGAAACTCATCAAAAATCTTGTACAGACGTTACATGTAACGTCTCTACTGAATACTGTCTCCTGACTCCTGACTTGCAGTCTCCTAAAAAAAATCATAAAATCCTTTTGAACGGGTGATGGATTAAACTATAAAGACAATATCGCCAATCCATACATTCTGACGAAACAGATTGTGCAGTCTTTCACCTCCTCTACAGTTCATTGTATTAACCCCAATTGTCCCAGGCCGGCTGGTCAACCTTGGGGAAATCGATTTTGTCAAAGTTGTGGCGCACCGATTCAACTCAACCGCCGCTATATTCCGTTAAAATGTTTGGGAAGCGGGGGATTTTCAATGCTATATACCGTTTGGGATCTAAAATCTCAAATTGAAAAGGTGTTAAAAGTCCTGGTAGAACCTTCTCCGAAAGCCTTAGAACTGTTTGAACAAGAAGCCCAGGTTATGGCCCATATTCGCCATCCGGGAATTCCTCGGGTTGAACAGAATGGCTACTTTGTCTTAACCAAACGGGATGCAACCACTTCACCTTTGCCTTGTTTGGTGATGGAAAAAATACACGGCCCCACTTTACAAGAAATTCTCGATCAATATCCTCAAGGTTGTCCGGAAGCGTGGGTAATGAGTTGGCTACATCAAGCCTTAGAAATATTACGGGAGTTACACAGTCATCATATTATTCACCGCGACTTAAAACCGTCTAATTTAATGTTACGGTCAGCGCCGCAATTTTCCCTCGATGGCGATCAAATTCAACACAATCAACTCGTTATGATTGATTTTGGTGGGGCCAAACAAATGGGTTTACTCCCCCATGGCGATCGCGAACCTACCCTCAGAAGTACCACTCGTTTAGTGTCGCCAGGTTACAGTCCGCCTGAACAAATTATTGGGGCCGCTGTTGGCCCGCCAGCCGATTTTTATGCCCTAGGACGAACCGGAATTCATTTACTCACTGGACAATTTCCCGCCCACTTAGAAGATCCCGTCACCGCTGAATTGATTTGGCAACAACACACTACCGTCAGTCGAGGCTTAGGTGATATTTTAGATGCGATGGTACAAAATGATCAACGCCTACGACCGCAAACCGCAACAGAAATACAAACCGCTTTGTTTCGGGTAGATCGGTTTAAGCGTTATCCCAGGCGGCAGATGTCGTTTTCTGAACGCTTGATTGATCTAATTAAAAGCTGTCTGATTGGTTTAGATCAAGGATTAAACCACAGTCTGATGACAATTGGTAACGGAGTTTTGTATCTGTTTCAATCCACATTTACCACCCTCTGGGAAAGTGTATTGGGGGGTTTAGGCGGAATTACGGGGGCCGTTATGGGATTAACTTTAGCCTATTGGACTGCTGTCGGGGATATTTTAGCCCATTGGTTTGCCCAACAATTACCCATCTGGTTTCCAGGGTTAGGGATGAAATTGGGGGCAGAATTATTGGTTTTGGGATTAGCCGGAATCGGAACTGCGTTAGGATTAACGGATGCAGGCGGTTTTGATCAACATCGACGCTACGGAATGGCTGCTTTCATGGGAATGGTGGGGTATCTGGTGGGCAGTATCACTTGGCAATTAGCAAAACCCCTCAATTTAATTCCGTTATGGCAAGATTTAGGAGGATTAACAGCCCTCTGTCCGGGGCTAGCTGTGGCAATATTAACCTTAGGTTTAGGGTTAAGCAGTCACAAGAGTGTTCACGTTGTGGTTGCCGGAGTGGGTACAGTTTGTTTATTTAACCTGTTTGGCAGTTATCAACTGATCCCCAATGAGTTACTCACGTTCCCTACCGTCGGCATCAGACCGGATTGGCAAGAGTTTTGGTGGAATTTAGGGTTTATTGGTCTGTTGGGAGTGATAACAGGCTTGTGGCTAGGCGTGAGTCACTATTTAATTATTCCCTTTCTACGAGGTTTGGGATGGCGATAGTTAGAAGTCAGGTAGGGGCGCATTGCATGCGCCCGTCAGGATGTTTGATGAGTTTCATAATTCTCTTACCTATTGCCTATTTGCCTATTTACCTTTAACAACCAATCATAAACAACAACTAATATGACAGTTACTACTCAACAATTAATTCAATGGAAACAACAGCAACGCCCCATTACTGTGTTAACGGCTTATGAATATGCGATCGCACAATTGTTAGATCAAGCAGGTGTTGATGTAATTTTAGTGGGGGATTCTTTAGCGATGGTCGGGTTAGGCTATTCTAATACATTGCCCCTAACGTTAGACGAAATGATTCACCATGCTAAAGCAGTTTGTCGCGGCGTTAAACAGGCATTAGTGGTGGTAGATTTACCGTTTTTAACCTATCACGAAAGTGTACAACAAGCGATTCGATCTGCGGGACGAGTGTTAAAAGAAACGGGGGCGCAAGCTGTTAAACTCGAAGGGGGATCGCCGCAAATGATACAAACCGTTTCTACCTTAATTGAAATCGGAATTCCGGTGATGGGTCATGTAGGATTAACGCCTCAATCTGTACATCAATTAGGGGGATTTCGTCAACAAGGAAAAACAACCGCAACTGCTGAACGAATTTTAAATGAGGCGATCGCGCTTCAACAAGCGGGAGCATTTGCTATTGTATTAGAACATATTCCTACAGAATTAGCGCAACAAATTTCTCAAAAGTTAACGATTCCAACCATTGGCATTGGGGCGGGTCAAAACTGTGATGGTCAGGTATTAGTTACGTCTGATTTATTGGGATTATCGGCTTGGCAACCGCCTTTTGCTAAAACCTATGCCAATTTACAAGAAACTATTATCGATGCCGCTCAACAATTCTGTCAAGAAGTGCGAGATCAACAATTTCCTTAGTTGAATCCTAGAACTGCATCAGTTATCTAACTCAAGAACTATTGGGTGTTATAAATCAATTTATTCAGCGAATTAAAATGATATTAATTATCCTGAATACTCATAATTTATTGGAATATAGAAATAGAGAGAATCGATTGTTCCCGCTTCACAATGTACCACTGTACAATCTAAATCAAAAGATTTAATATTTCTCCGCTCCCTATTTCTCTTTGATAAAATTACTGGCTTTGAGCGAATAGCATAGGAATTTCATCTAAAAAATGAGGTATTAAAAGGGAGTGTAAGAGAGGATATTTTTAAAGAAATAGCTTGTTGTCAGCCATTTTACGGAATGATCAAACTCAATTCTGAAGCTGTTTGATAGGGTAATCTGATGTGTTCTTAACAGGAGGACAATTTATAATATGGTACTGGAAGCGAATACAGAATTTGGCTTTTTGATGGGAGATAATAGTGCAGAATCTATTGTTTTATCTCCTGGACAACTGTCTGGTTTTCCCTTTGGTGTTTTAACATTGGGGGGAAATGATACCGTTCAAGGATCAGGTGATAGTGAACTGATTTTAACCAATACTGACTTGGACTCTGTTTTTGCGGGTGGCGGTAACGATACGGTATTTGGCGGAAAACAAGGAGATTTTCTTAATGGAGAAGCGGATAATGATTTTCTCTATGGTAATTTAGGAGAAGATACCATTGATGGCGCAATTGGGGACGATCAACTGTTTGGGGGCCGTGACAATGATAACGTTGTCGGGGGAGAAGGGAACGATACAGTTTATGGTGATTTGGGTAATGATATTTTAACCGGAGGAGGTGGCGCTGATGTCTTCGGTTTAGGCACTTCTAGTCAGGATCGAGATATTATTACTGACTTTGAAGATGGGGTTGATTTATTACGACTGCCGAACGGTTTTAACGAAGTAATAATCCAGGATATTGGTAATAATCAAACCAGTATTACTTTAACGGTGACGGGAGAAGAAATTGTTGTTTTATCGGGTATTGAAGCTTCAACCATTACCAGTAATGATTTTGATAATGGCGGGGTAATTATCGGCGGCATTCAAACAGAACCCACCGTTAATTCTAGCTTTATTGATGAAGTGGTTCAACTAACCAATCAGTTTCGTCAAGATAATGGTTTAGATCCCCTTGGTTTTGATCCACAGTTAGCAACAGCCGCCCAAACCCATAGCCAAAATATGGCAATTCAAGACTTCTTTAGTCATACTGGTTTAGAGGGTTCTAATATTGGCGATCGCGTTGATGCGACGGGGTATGATTTCTTTACGGCTGGGGAAAATATCGCCGCAGGTTATTCTACCCCAGAAATTGTAGTTGATGGCTGGATTAATAGTGAAGGGCATCGGGCAAATTTATTAAATCCTGATTTTACTGAAATTGGCGTGGGTTATTTCTTCCTGGAAAATGACACTGGAAGTAGTAACTTTAACCATTATTGGACACAGGTTTTTGCCGCACCTTTGTAATATAGCGCGTGCGCGCCAGGGAACAGCGGATCACCGGAACAGGGAACAGTCAAGAGAACTATGAAATTTATCAAAAATCCTGACGGGCGTGTCTCCTGACGGGCTTGTCTCCTGCAACCGCGCTAGGCGCTATAAAGTTCTTGCTGAAATAGTTGATAAACGTGAGTCCAAGCATCGGTAGCGGCTGGCTGGTTATAACTGTCACGGCGATCGCAACAAAAGCCATGACCTGTGGGATAACGGAAAATTTGATGGCGGATATTCTGTTTCTGTAACTCCGCTTCAATTTGACCCACTTCTTCATTCGGGATGAGTGGATCTTCTGTACCAAAAAAGCCGTAAATTATCCCTGAGATGTCTGACGTTCGGGTCATGGTAGCAGGGCCCCCGCCTGGGGTTCCTGTGGCAATTCCAGCGCCATAAAAACAGGCTGTCGCTTGAATTTCGGGTAAAGTTGCCGCTAAATACACCACATGACCCCCAAAACAAAATCCAATGCTGCCAAAGCGATCTGGCTTGACTGATTGTAAAGATTTGAGATAATCCAGGGTGGCTTGAATATCACTCAGAAGTTCTGCGGCTTGAGTTTGTTGTTTATATTTGCGACCTAAAGCAACCTCCTCCGGACTATAACCCACTTCAAAACCGGGGGCCTGACGTTGATAAATCGCTGGGGCGATCGCCACATAACCCTGTGCTGCAATTTGTTCGGTGACTTCTCGAATATGTTGATTGACCCCGAATATTTCTTGAATCACAATAATCCCTGGAAACGATCCTTCCACTGCGGGTTTAGCTAAGTAAGCAGCGATTTGTAAATCCCCGTTAAGGATGGTAACAGGTGTAGTACGAACATCTAAATTGGCCATGATTTCTGAAGGATTATGAAGCTTTCACTTGAATCAGTTGGGTTTATTGGATTTCTTCGTTAAAATTTCCCAGTAAACTTAATACTAGAGGCTATTAATTCTTGGACTTGTTTATCCAGTTCAGTCTGATATATACATCACAAATGGTAATACAAATAGCCTGTATTTTACATTTTGGGGTTAAGGGTAGGAGACTTATATGGTTCAGTTCTATATTCAGCCAGACAGTGATATTCCTGCATCAAATCAACTGTTTAATCAAATCCGGTTTGCCATTGCTTCGAGACAATTTCCACCGGGACATCGCTTGCCCAGTACTCGTCAGTTAGCCATGCAAACAGGACTGCATCGCAACACAATCAGTAAAGTGTATCGGCAGCTTGAAGATCACGGCTTAGTGGAAGCCCAAGCGGGATCGGGAATCTATGTCCGGGCTTTAGGCCATGAAGGCGGGTCTCCCCTGAGTTCTCCTATTTTGGAACAATATCCCCAAGCCAGTCATATTATCCAACAAAGCCTAGATGAATTGCTTGGGCAAGGGTGTAGCCTCAGCGAAGCCAGAGAACTATTCCTGGCTGAAATTGATTGGCGACTGCGCTGTAGTGCGCGGGTATTGGTGACGGCTCAAATGCAGGATATTGGTATTGCTCAACTGATGGCACAAGAATTAGAGCAAGCTTTACGCATTCCAGTCCAGGTCGTGCCAATGGAAGAGTTAGCAGTGACCATTAAGCAAGTTCCGTCTGGGACAGTGGTCACGAGTCGTTATTTTATCGGTCAAGCTGAAGAAATTGCCGCACCCCTGGCTGTACGGGTGATTCCGGTTGATATTTATGATTTTGCCAAAGAGATCGAAATGGTTCAAACTCTCACAAAAGGAACGTATCTCGGAATTGTGAGTCTGAGTCCGGGTTTGCTGCGCGCCACTGAGGTGATTATTCATAGTCTGCGGGGAGAAGAAGTGTTAGTGATGACAGCTCAGTTGACAGATAGTTATAAAATAAACGCTATCGTTCGTAGTGCTAGAGTGATCCTTTGCGATCAGGCCAGCTATGAAGCTGTGAAAGAAGCAGTGGTCATCAACCGTGACGATATTATTCGTCCTCCAAAGTTGATTTGCTGTGAAAATTACATCTCAACAGACTCAATTAACCTGCTGAAGCGAGAGTTGGGCTTAAAATAAGTTATCTTTTCAGCAGTTTACGAAAAACTTAAACGATTTTCTGATGTGCTTGCATCTTTGAGAACTTATTATGACAACAGCTATTTCTACTAATCCAAAAACCGTTATCCAAGAGCCGTTAGCAAAACAATCTCATCCCTCTCAAACCTGGGATAACAATGTCAATCCCTTTGAAGAATGGGATGATAACCCCTTTAACCCGCAAGACTTGACGGGTTTAGAATCTCCTAAAATCGTTGTCGAACCCCTCGCCGACTATGGGGAAGAAATTCCGGCACAACCCCCCCAACCTTCCCGCCCACAGCGCCCGAATTTTACCCTCAAACGGCTATTGTTTACGCCTCAAGCTGCAATTGCCCTAGCATTGGTTATAGGCTCTGTGTACGCTCTGACACGCCCTTGTGTGATGGGAGAATGTGCCGCCATTGATGAAGCCAAAGCTTATAGCCAAAGCGCAGAAGAAATTCTACAAACCGTTTCGGGTGCGAAGGCCCCTAGACTAGCCAAACAAGACATCGATGAGGCGATCGCAGAATTAGAAACCATTCCGTTTTGGTCTCCTTATTACGGGCCAGGGCGGCGGTTACTCTCGAATTATCGCCAAGAGTCTACTGAATTAGGGGCGGTGATGGCAGGCTTACGGTTTGCTGGACAAGCGGCTCAGCAAGGACAAGATGCCCCTTACACGGTGCAAGAGTGGGAACGGTTAAAAAATCTCTGGGAAGAAGCGATCGCTCAATTGCAACAAGTCCCGATCGAAAGTTTAATTTATCCTTTTGCTCAACAACGTTTAGATCAGTATCAAGATGCAGTGACAGAAGTGCGTGGGCGCTTAATTTTGGAGCGAGAAGCCCAAGATGTTTTAAAAAGAGGAAAACAGACGGCACAGGTGGCGATCGCCCGTCAGGGAGTGGCGACTCAAGCCAATAGCTGGCAATTGGTCTACGATACTTGGCAACAGGCAACCAATACCCTCGCTTCTGTTCAGGTGGGAACTACGGCCCATCAAGATGCACAGTTATTGCTGGCGAATTATCAGCCGAAGTTAGAAGCCGCACGCGATCGCAAAACCATTGAGCAAGTCGGACAAGAAGCGTATGATCGAGCCGTTAATAGTGCAGATCAAGCCAAAATCTTAAGTGAACGGGGGGCTTGGTCAGATGCGGTTAAGTATTGGAGTCGGGCGGTGAGTTACGGTAAGAAAATTCCTCAAAGTAGTTCTTATACGACGGAAATGAAGCCGTTAATGGAGTCTTACACTGAGTCTTGGAAACAAGCAGAAGCTCAAAATAAGCTAACGACTCGGATTAATAAAGCTCGTCAAGATTTGAAGAAAACTTGCGGCGGAGGGTTAACGGTTTGTAGTTATAGTGTTAACAAAGATTTGATTACGGTCAGAATTACACCCGCTTATTTAGAGAAGATTGAAACTACAGCAAAACAAGGGGATCAAAGTGGGAATGAAAAGCAACGTTTGGATGCTGAAAAACACGTTCAAACTTTGAAAATTGCCTTACAAACAATTAGTGATAATGCTCAGATTCCGTTAGAAGTTTATAAGCCAGACGGTAAGAAAATAGGGGTTCACTTACCTTAGTTGAGGGAACAGGGAACAGGCAAGTAGATCACAGGTAGTAGGTAGTAGGGATAAAAAGGCAATAGGTGTACAGATCTTCGATGGAACGTCTTTACCTAACACCTAACACCCAAAACCTAACACCCAAAACCTAACACCTAACACCTGTCTCCTGTCTCCTGATACAATCAATTATTGAGGTTTATAACTGCGGACTAATATTTTCAAGTCTTCTACTAAAGCGGCTAGTAAATTGGCGGCATCAACTTGAGTGGCGACCCAAGCGTTGGCCTCAAGTTTGGCACGATGTCGTCTATCTATTAATGTTTGTCCTTTGGTCCAATTTCCTGTTGTTTCAACTCTAACTTTTCCTCGGCTAAATTGTAACATTTCGGGATAAAATCGATAAGCAATGGTTACCGCATCGTGAACTAAAAAGCCTTTTATACCTTGAGTTTCTCTGAATAATAAAGACGTTTGAGTCATAGATTGACAGAGAGAAACAATAAATTGAGCAATGGCACTTTTTGGCATCACTTGAGCAATATCTTGAGCCATTTGCGGGGTAAAAATTAGCGATCGCGTAATATCTAAAGATAAAATTACTAAGTCTTCTCGGCTATTAAACACAATTTCTGCCGATGCGGGATCATAAGCAATATTAAATTCGGCTTGAGATGTAACGTTACCCGGCACAGCAAATGCACCGCCCATAATAATAATTTCTTTTGCTTTTTTTAAAATTCCCGGTGACTGTTTTTCGGCGGCGGCTAAATTGGTTAAAGGGGCTAAACAAATCAGAGTTATTTCACCGGGAAATTGATTCAATTTTTCAATTAAAACATCTTCTGAAGGGGCAGCTTTTTCAAACTGTAAATGACAAGCGGGTAAGGTGGCGGCTAAATTCCCTAAGCCATCTACACCATGAATTTGGCTGGCATCACCCACTTCTGGGTTCGGTTTAACAATGCCTCGGCCAACAGTAATATTGGTTATATCAACCAGTTGTAATAATTCACAGGCATTTTTGAAGGTTAGACGGGCATCAACATTTCCTTCAACTGTGGTGATAGCAATTAATTCGGCAAGTCCACGATTTTCTAAACTCAGCAACCACAACAACGCCAAGGCATCATCGCCGCCGGGGTCGGTATCGAGGATAATTTTAGCAGGACTGGGTTGAGTGGACATGGCAAAGGCTTTGAATCAGGATGATGGCGTTTCCAGACTGACTAACTAATGTTACACAGATAATAATCGATAAATCTTACCATATAGCCCTATGGGCCGTCATGAGTCTTTATTGATTCGTTACAGCAATCTTGTATGAGTTGTGAGAAAATCTTTTTGTAGACAGACGTTATATGTAACGTCTCTACCTATGACTGGGTGAGTCCTGAAAGAAGTTTTGTGTATTTCCCCAAATTCCGGCTAAAATTAACCAGCTAAAGGTATTTACTCGAAAATCAAATAGGGTAATATCGGCTAAATTAAATAAGATATAAACGGCAAACGCTACGCCATAACTAAATAAGGTTAAGTGGGCTGATGGATTAATCTTTTTTGTGATTAATTTATGGGTAAATTGAGAGAAAATAAAGCCAATTATTCCGATAAAAAATAAAGTGATAGGAATTCCGATTTCTGCGGTTAACATCAGGAAGATATTATGAGGATGACCCATCCAAACGTTCATTTTTGCTTCGTATAATGGGGTAAAACTTCGCAGTCCCCAACCTGTCCAAGGGCGTTGTTGTGTTAAGTTCCAGGCAAACTTCCATTGAGTTACTCGTAATGTTTCTATAGGTCGTTCAAAGTTTTGATCTGTAAGGCGTTGCCAAAAATAAGCTGGAACAATTAACCGTAAACTCTGATTAATTGGAGAAGGGGCAAATGCTGCGCCTAAAACAGCTAAAATTGCTGATAAGATTAAGCCCACTAACCCACGCCAGCCGAGATAAATTGCGTAGGCAAGAATAATAAAAATCACTAATCCCCAAGCATTGCGAGAATAGGTAACAATTAGGGCAATTGCTGTTAAGCTAAAAACTATTAATAAAAAAAATAGTTGTTTAAAATTATTATTGTTTTGACTCTTTTTAAGAATATATAATTGTTCGATTAATAAAGCGGTAGATAAGGTAAAAACGAGTAATAAATAAGCCGCTAAAATATTCGCATACATAAACACAGAACACATCCGGCCCGGTGGATTTCCATTTAGGGGTAATGTCCATCCTAAGATGCTTTGAAACGCTTCTCCTCCAGACCATCCTAAAAATTGTTGTCCGAAACCTAACAGAATAATCGGTATTGCAGGAATGACAATAATCCAAGAAAGCTGTTTTAATTGAGTCGGCGTTTTGATAACTTCACTGAATGCGGCAAAGACAATAAAATAAGGAATAAAATTACCTATACCTAGTAAAGATTCTAGGGGATTTGGCGAGAATATTGCCGTTAAAATTAGTAATCCACTTAAAATCAATAAACTCTGATTAAGTGGCTTTTGAATTATTACATTAAAGTTATTTTTCCAGACAAAAAATACACCGATTAAAGTAATAATACAGCCCAAAGTTGGCAATAAAGGCAGTAGTAATATTCCCCATTTAATCCAGTTGAATTCTGTAATTGCATCTGGTAACATAAAAGTTTTTTTCATTGTATAGGCACGCTTGTGATACAGGCTTAGAGGCTTAGAGGCACTCTTAGATTAAGTTAGCTTTCCTGTCTCGGCCACGGGCGTGTCTCGCAGTCTCGCAGTCTCGCAGTCTCGCAGTCTCCTGACTCCTGACGGGCGCATGCAATGCGCCCCTACCTTATCCCGTTTTTATTTGAGTATTGATTGAATGTGTCACCCAATAACAATTTCTGCCCTGATCTTTCGCAGTATAGAGTGCTTCATCGGCTTGTCTGACTAAATTTTGGGGTTGAGTGTTGGGAGAAGGAATGAGGGTAGAAATACCAATACTAACAGTAACAATATCACTCACATCAGAGGTTTGATGGGGAATTTCCAGGGAAATGATACCCGTTTGAATTCTTTTAGCAATATTAATCGCACCTGCTTGATTGGTTTCGGGTAAAATTACGACAAATTCTTCCCCCCCATAACGCGCCACTAAATCAGAGGCACGATAAATAGCTTGCTGTAATGTCTGGGCAACTTTAAATAAACACAAATCCCCTTGTGGATGACCGTAAGAATCGTTGTAGCGCTTAAAATAATCAATATCAATTAACAGCAAAGATAAAGGTTTTTGAGAACGTTGTAATCGTCGCCATTCTAACTGTAATCGTTGGTTAAATTGTCGGCGATTCGGGATTTGTGTGAGCGCGTCTGTTTGAGCAATTTCTTCAAGTTTTATATTCGCGTTTTCTAAAGCTTGGGTACGTTGTTTAACTTGTTTTTGCAGTTCATAATTATAATTTGCAATCAGTTCTTCGGCTTGTTTTCGAGCCGTAATATCTTGGAAGGTTACAACTGCATGGGTAATCTGTTTGCGATCATTTAAAATTGGCGTGGCTTGAACTTCCAAAATAATAGGATTTTGGCGGGTTCTAATTTCTAAATCTTCCGTTCGAGTCGCTTCTCCGGCTAATGCCTTGGCTGCGGGCAATTGTTCAGTGGGATAAGGAATATCAGTTCCGGCAATATACACCTGATAATATTCCGCTTGTTCTTTAAATGTCGCTTGTTCTGGTACTTCTTTTTGTAGATATTTTTTACCGATGGGATTCATATAAATCACCTGTCCATCAGTTGCATGAATGGCAACACCAATGGGGAGACATTCTAAAAACTTTTGCAAACGCGCCTTGCTTTCAGATAATTCTTGATTTAATGATTCCATCGCTTGAAATGACTCACAGAGGCGATGATCCATTCGAGAAAAAACATCACTGAGATCTTGAATTTCAACAATGGGGGTTTGAGGAAGAGTAATACAGCAATTCTCCCGACTGATTGATTTGGCTGCCTTTTGTAGCTGGATAATCGGTCGTGTGACCCACTTGGCGGTACAATTTCCCAGTGTAATTGTCCCCAGCAAAATCACACCCACCCACAAACCGGTTCTCTGAATATTCTGATAAATCTCACCCATAAAATCGGTTTCAGGCACAGCTACCACAATTAACCAATCCAACCCATATTGATCACCCCAGGGAACCACTTGGGTAAAATAGCGCCGACGATGATGAGATTGCTGGTTTGTAGCTGGGGGACGAGCAATAAACTCAAAAGATTGGCTGTGTTGGATTTTTGTTAAATCTGGGGTCTGTTGTAGCAAGGTTTGGGTTGTCCGCCGCGTTAACCAATCTTGACTTTTCATTGCTACCAAACGCACTGAAGTCTCGCCATCAACAGTCTCAACAAACCCATTCTCATCAGTAGAGGTGGCAACCAAATGACCCGAGCGCTCGATCACAAAGATCTGACCATTGGGGGAAAATTTTAACTGGCTGAGAAATGAGTTAATGTCAGACAAAATAATATTAGAACCCAGCACACCGACAAATTCACCCTGTTGATGCACAGGTATGGTCATTTTCATCGCAGTAAGAGTTTGTCCGGCTCTGGGGAAAATAGCAGCCCAGGATAAAGTATTAGGATCTCGCTCAATAGCGTGTTGATACCAAGGGCGCGATCTCCCATCCCAATTGGGTAAAGAATGAACGAGTTTTGTCCGTTGGCCGCTGGGATCGGTTAAAAAGGATTGGCGCTGTCCTTGGTCACCAGTGGCCGAGAAAATGGACCCGGCTTCGGTAAAGTATCCCTTTTTGTCCCGTCCCACAGCGGTATATTGCCCGGTTGCAGAAGTAAATGTTAGGTCAGTGAGGGCCTCAAATGTGCTGACTTGTTGCCAAAATTGTTTTTCAAGCTGAACGGTATCTTCTAGATTCAAATTACCCTGCTGAGCCGCTAAAGCATTTAGGGTCAAGAGTTGAGCCGGAAGATCAACATGAGTATCTAGATGATCCTGAACTCCCTCAACCGCTTGACTCATCAACTGATCAGCCAGATTCCAAATGGCTTGTTGACCGCTGGTATAGGATAAATAACCAATCAGTCCTGATACACCGCAAACTTGGATAAAGAAAGGTAAAATCAGCAGTCGGCGAAGGGGAATTTTTGCCCTCAGATGGCTGAATATACTGGGTTGAGAGTTGGGAGATTTCCTGTCAGGATTTATTAACACAGGTCACGGGGAGTAAATGAACAAGATTTAAACCGGTTCCCATGCCCACTCAGAACGGGTTAAGCGAATTTGAGCGAGGGTAAAAATCGTCGGAATAATACGAGCGTAATTAGTGGAGATGCTGCGCCAGCCAATATCAGCCAGAAACCATGTCCACATTACAGGTCCGAGAAAAGCAAACATACTGCGAGTCGCTCCATAACGAGCCGCGCTAATGGTCATCCCTCGGCGTGCTGTTTGAGCGGTCACATAGGTTTGAAATTGAGCCGCCGCAGTAATTCCACCCTTAACCAGGGTTTGTCGCGCCACTTGATATTGAGCAAAGTGCAGGGCAAATTGACGGGCCAGTTGTTGTAATATTACGGGTCTGAGGATGGAACTAACTGCCAAAGCACTGCCTGCTTTCATTAACGGCCCCAGGGGATCTTTTTGTGCCGATAAGGGCAAGGGTTGGGGTAAGTTCGACTGAGCTAAAGCATTTTGGACTCGCAGCGTTAAGGCTTCTTGTTCAGAGGAAGGTAACTGTTTCCAAGCGCGACCCAGTAAAGATAGATAAATCTCTGATTCTAAGTCAGTGGTAGAAATATCTTTAGAATAAGGGATTTTCAGATAGCGACACACCTGAATTAAGGCTTGACGATAAGTGGTTTGATGGGTGCGGCCACGCAACACCGTTAACCCATCGGCAGCCAGATAACGAAACCGTTCTTCCAGTGCATCTAGCCAAGCTTGGCGATCGCGACTTTGAATATCGATGGGTTGGGGGGTATTAAAATAATCCAAAGGATTCAATCGACGACTAAACAATAGTTCGGTTAACTGTTGTAGTTCTTCTTCTGTCGCCAACTCTAACGCTGATCTCAGTTCATCCAAGGCTAATAACCTCCTAGGACATGATATATGTTTGCCCCTTAATTTTAGGTGGATTTGTCATTGTTGGTTATTCATTATTAGGAGTTAGGAGTTAGGAGTCAGTAGTCAGGAGACACGCCCGTCAGGAGTTAGATCTCGTGACGTTACATGTAACGTCTGTACACCGAAAGCCTTTTTATCCCTATTTGCCTATTTGCCTATTTGCCTATTTGCCTATTTGCAAGCCTTGCCTACTTGCCTGTATTGGTGACATTCTCATAAACCCCTTGATCGCGCTTAACCAGCTTAGTAAACCCCGCATCTCGATATTCTCGATCTGAGGTGGGAATGGATAAATTCGGCGCACTCAACAGACGACGCACCGGAGCATTTTCGGGGGTTCCCTCCAGATCGCAGTTGGCTAACTGACAAACCTCGCCCCAAGTTTGAACGGTTTGACTCATAGAGTGCATGACTTCAACCGTTTGGTTATTACTTGGACAAAAATAGTCGTAAATTGGCATAATCTAAGACTGGATACTAAAGTGGTTTATTTAACGGAAAAGATTGTCTCTCACTGAGAGCAATGACAGTATCTATGTTACCCGTATTATTTCAGTTACCTATCACTTGTTATCAGTGAAAACATCTATCTATTGATATATCTTATATTAAGATATCCCTGATAATTCACCTCAATCTAGCTTAAATTCAGTGAAAATGAGAAAGATGAATCCAAAATATTACAAGAATTTACAATCTTTTCTGACGCTGCCAACTGAGCAATGGTTAGGGGGTGATTTTAATGCTAAAGAATTTAATCAAATTACTCAAGATCGATTTAATCAATTTAAACAGTTTTTTCGCACCCATAACTATCAGCCTCAAGTCTTATTAGTTGAATCTAATCCGGTTTATTTTTTAGCCAGTTTTATTGCCGCAGTTGCAGCCGACTGCCCCATTTTTTTAGGAAATCCTCATTGGCAGGAATTAGAATGGCAACAGGTTTTTGCACAGGTTAAACCTGATATTATTTTAGGTAATATTTCTCTTAATTATCCAACTATTTTTAACGGTAATCGTCAGGATTTAGCGCATTTTATTATGATTCCCACAGGGGGAAGTTCTGGTCAAATTAAATTTGCGGTTCATACCTGGGAAACGTTAACCGCATCCGCTCAAGGATTCCAGCAATATTTTCAGCGTTCATCTATTAATTCTTATTGTATTCTTCCGGTTTATCATGTGAGTGGATTAATGCAATTTATTCGATCTTTTACCACGGGTGGAAAACTGATTATTCAATCTTTCGATCAAATTAAACAGGGTAATTTTATTGAAAATAATCCCTCTAACTTTTTTATTTCTTTGGTTCCTACTCAACTTCAGACTTTATTACAAATCCCTGAATCGACTTCATGGTTATCTCAATTTCATACTGTTTTACTCGGTGGTGCGCCTGCATGGTCAGAACTTCTAACACAAGCTAGAAAACATCAAATTCGTCTGGCTCCGACTTACGGCATGACAGAAACAGCTTCCCAAATTGCTACTTTAAAACCTGTTGATTTTCTAGCAGGTTATCAAAACTCAGGTCAAGTTTTACCCCACGCTAAAATAGATATTAATTCTCCGGAATCTCCAGATGTAGAAATTAATAAAATCGGCTCAATTCAAATTAAATCTAAATCTTTAATGTGGGGTTACTTTAGCTCTGAATTTAATCCAGAAAGAAGAATAAAACAACTTAATTCTGATGATCTGGGTTATCTTGACGAACAGGGATATTTAACTGTTATCGGACGCAATAGCGAGAAAATTATTACAGGGGGTGAAAATGTTTTTCCCGCAGAAGTCGAGGCTGTTATTCGAGCAACAAATCAGGTTCAAGAAGTGTGTATTATTGGCTTACCAGATGCTTATTGGGGACAAATTGTTACTGCCGTATACATCCCCACAATCCCTGAAGTTGAACTCAATACTTTAAAAGCAAGTTTGCTCGGTAAACTCTCTAAATATAAACATCCTAAATCATGGATTGCTGTAGATAAAATTCCTTATAATCCTCAAGGAAAAATTAATCGTCAACAATTAAAAGCATGGTTCAAGAAGTCAGAAGTGTGAAGTCAGAAAGTCATTCGTCAGAAAGTCATTCGTCAGAAAGTCATTCGTCAGAAAGTCATTCGTATAAATCTCTAGCAACCGAACTCTAAAAAAATGATTTAACTTTAAAAACCTTAATATTTACACCACCCCCGAGATATTTATTTATATTTTGTATTCATATCTAGATTAGATCTAATGATAGACTAATGAAATAAGCTCGCTAACGTCAATCTGAAGAGCAAAACAGAGGCTGGAAGATAAAATTATCTCGATTTCACCAAAGAGCCGGGAAAAAATATCCGATTTTTAGTATCAATCAACACTCACTGAGACAGCTTTGACCTCATTGAGTTGCTGATGAGTTTTAAGAAGTTAAGTATTAGTTTTCACATTGCACCCATCACTGAATCACAACTCAACTTAGGAGAATGACAATGGTTTATCTTAATTCATCAGAATCTCAAACTCATCTGAGCCATCTCGATGATTTACCCATTCAAACCATTAATCAAATTCAACCCCATGGTATTTTGCTGGTTTTAGAAGAGCCAGAATTAAAGATTTTACAAGTCAGTGCCAATACTTTTTCACTATTGGCAACCACAGCCGAAAAGATTTTAAATCAAACCTTAGAAGACTTACTAGATGCATTTCAGATTGAACGGATTCAACAAGGGTTAGCCAGTGATAGTCTTGAATTTCTTAATCCGACTAAACTTTGGATTCATACAAAAGGAGATGATTATATTGTATTTGACGCGGTTTTTCATCGTAACTCTAATGGTTTACTTATTCTTGAACTTGAACCCGCGATTTCTCATGAAAATATCCCCTTTTTAAGTTTTTATCATCTCGCACGAGTCTCAATTAATCAGTTTAAATCTACTTCAAAACTGGATGATTTTTATCAAGTCATTGTTCAGGAAGTACGGAAAATAACCGGATTTGATCGGGTCATGTTATATAAATTCGATCAAGATCAACATGGTATTGTTGTCGCAGAAGAAAAACTAGAAACACTCGAACCTTATCTCGGATTACATTTCCCGGCTTCAGATATTCCTAAAGGTGCGCGCAAATTATTTAGTGCAAATTGGATTCGACAAATTCCCAACGCTAAAGCCGAAGCTGTGGGATTATTTCCAGAGGTTAATCCCAAAACTCACCGTCCTTTAGAACTGACTCATTCTATTTTAAGAAGTGCTTCCCCTTGCCATTTAGAATATCTTCATAACATGAAAGTCGGCGCTTCTTTAACAATTTCACTGATGAAAGAAGGACAACTTTGGGGATTAATTGCTTGTCATCATCAAACGCCTAAGTATATTTCTTATGAACTGCGAAAAGCTTGTGAATTTCTCGGACGAGTAATTTTCTCTGAACTCGCTGCTCGCGAAGAAACGGAAGATTATGGTTATCGCATGAAGTTAGCCTCTATTCAGACAGCACTGATTGATTTAATGTCTGAAAAAGAAAACTTTATTCAGGGGTTAGTTCAAGATCAACCGAGCTTACTCGACTTAACAACGGCTCAAGGCGCGGCAATTTGTTTTGGGGAACATTGGACAACAATTGGTGAAACTCCGAGTGAAGCAGATCTAAATTTATTGGTACAGTGGCTGAAAAAAAATGTAGATAAAGAAGTCTTCTCAACTGATTCTCTACCCCGAATTTATGCCGATGCTGAACCGTTTAAAGATGTGGGTAGCGGTTTACTTGCCATTCCCATTTCAGAGCGTAATTATGTGTTATGGTTCCGTCCAGAAGTCATACAAACCGTGAATTGGGGAGGTGATCCCAATAAAGCCATTGAAACAACGCATTCAAAAGGAGAAATTAAATTATCGCCTCGGAAATCTTTTCAACTATGGCAAGAAACCGTAAAACTCAAATCGTTACCGTGGCAGCCTGTTGAGATTCAAGCCGCTTTAGAACTGCGAAAAGCGATTATTAATATTATCCTGCGACAAGCCGATGAATTGGCACAATTGGCTCATGATTTGGAACGCTCTAACGCTGAGTTGAAAAAGTTTGCTTATGTGGCTTCCCATGACTTACAAGAACCCTTAAATCAGGTGGCAAATTATGTGCAACTCTTAGAGATGCGCTATGATGCAGAAATCGACCAAGATGGTAAAGAATTTATCGGTTTTGCCGTCGAAGGAGTGAGCTTAATGCAAACTTTAATTGATGACGTATTAGCTTATTCTAAAGTGGATTTACAAGGGGTTGAATTTGAACTGACAGATGCATCAACGGCTTTAACGCGATCGCTATCTAACCTGCGGCAACGCATTCAACAAACTCAGGCCATTATTACCCATAATCCGATGCCGAAGATTATGGCAGATAGCACTCAATTAATGCAATTATTCCAAAATTTAATTGGAAATGCCATTAAATTTCGCAGTGAAAAGATGCTAACTATTCATATTGGCGCGAAACGGCTTGAGGATGAATGGTTATTTTCAGTTCAAGATAATGGTATTGGCATCGATCCTCAGTTTGCAGAGCGCATTTTTGTCATCTTTCAACGGTTGCATCCCCGTGATGAGTATCCCGGTACAGGCATGGGGTTAGCGATCTGTAAAAAGATTGTAGAATGCCATCGAGGACGAATTTGGCTCGAGTCTCAACCCGGTGAGGGAGCAACATTTTATTTTACAATTCCAGTGGGAGGAGGCACTCGTGATCGTCGAAACGGACGCAAAATCTAAACTGATTCTTTTAGTGGAGGATAACCGAGCTGATATTCGCTTAATTCAAGAAGCGTTAAAACACAGTTCGCTCCCTCATGAAATTGTAGCCGTTAGAGATGGGGTCGATGCCATGGCATTTCTACAACAAGAGGGAGAATACGCCTCAGCACCCCGTCCTGACTTGATTCTGCTAGACTTAAACTTGCCGCGTAAAGATGGCCGGGAAGTGTTGGCAGAAATTAAAGCCTCGGAAGACTTAAAAAGAATTCCGGTGGTGGTATTGACAACTTCCCATAATGAAGAAGATATTTTTCACAGTTATAATTTACACGTTAACTGCTATATTACAAAATCTCGTAATCTCAGTCAGTTATTTGACATTGTTAAAGGAATAGAAGATTTTTGGCTGAAATTAGTTACCCTTCCAGGGGAATAATAGAGATACAGAGTGATTTATTGTTTCTGATTGATCCATTGAATTGATTATTTTACTCATCACTAACAACAAAGGATTAAAAATCTATGACCCATGAATATTTTGTTAATTGAAGATAGTTTAGCAGAGGCACGATTATTACAGGAGTTACTCAAACATTCTCCGCTAAAAAAGTACGATCTTATTCATGTTAAGCGATTATCAGAAGCTCTACAGCAACTTCAGCAAACGGAACGTTCTTTTCATGTCGTTTTACTGGATTTGTCTTTACCTGATAGTCAAGGATTAAACTCCTTAAAAACATTAATTCATGATTCCCCCGAATTACCCATTGTTGTATTAACGAATACCAATGATGAAGATTTAGCCTTAGACGCGGTTCGTTGGGGAGCGCAAGATTATCTATTAAAACGACAAGTAACCACAGAACTTTTAGTGCGATCGCTGCGATATGCTATTGAACGTAAACAAGCAATAGAAACTCTTCGTCAAGAAAATGAAAGTTTAGGAAATAAAGTACAATTTCAAAGTGCAGAATTGATCAAGGCAAAAGAACAAAATCGTCGTCGTTCTGAATTTGTTTCTATGATGTCCCATGATTTTCGTAACCCACTTTGTACGATTTTACTCTCTACTGAACTTTTAAAAAATCGCGAAAAACAGTTAACTCCAGCACATAAAACAGCAATTTTTAAACGCATTAAAGCCGCTGGAAATAACATGGTTCAATTGTTAGATGAAGTCATCTTAGTGGGAAAATCTGATTTAGAGCAATTAAGATGGGTTCCGGCTCCCCTCAATTTAGCTAATTTTTGTCAGCAACTGATTGAAGAATTACAATATAATACCAGTCCTGACTATCAAATTTTACTCACCATTCAAGGAAACATTGAGGGGAGATTATGGGATGAACACTTACTCCGACATATTCTTTCTAATTTACTGACCAATGCAGTTAAATATTCTCCGAATGGTGGCACGATTGAGTTAACAATTATTGCTGAAAATCATCAAGTTCAATTTCAAGTTCAAGATCAAGGTATCGGGATTTCTGTTGAAGACCAAAAACGCCTCTTTCAAGCTTTTCAGCGCGGTCATAATGTCGGAGAAATCGATGGCACAGGATTGGGTTTAGCAATTGTTCAGCGTTGTTTGGAAGCGTGTCACGGTCAGGTTACAGTTGAGAGTCATTTAGGAGAAGGCAGCACTTTTATAGTGACTATACCCTTTTTTCAGGAGTGATAATATTGACTTTTTTCTGTCTTTACAGAGGGAATTTAAATCTTTATTTTACTTTTTTAAACAAAGAGAATTTATCAAATTTTTCAGCTAATAGATAATAGAATGTTACCCGAGATTTATTACTGGTATTTTTCATCGTTTCGCAGACTTCTGCAATGGCTTGATTTAAATCGGCATCACTTGCCGTCAGTTGAAGTTTCTTTTTCAAAAAGCTGGTTCTGACCCGATCTAATTCTACTTGATCTTTGCAAGATACTAAGGATGCATCTCGACTTCGCAATGCAATACCAAGATGTCTAACAATTCATGCAACCACTTCTTCATCAATATTATCGGTATATTTCTGGATATTTGTGATGTATTCAGCCATTTTTAAGTTCTATTTTTGATATTTTTTCTGATTGACAACAAACTATTTTAACGTGAGTTCGACGAATTTAAAATAGACCTCTCCCTGGCCTCTCACTTCTCCTACGAGGAGAGGGAAATTGTGTCCCTAGCGTGACTATTTTTTAATCGAGAGGAGCAAGAAAATTCCTAACTTATCACTAAATGCTTAAGAGATTTTTTTGCCGAACTTCTTTATAGGAGTAATCACACATCAGGTGATCTTAGACTAAGCTGCGCCGCAATAAAATATATAAAGTTAGTCTGTTGATCATGACGGTTTATGGTTTTTGAGATTAACTGCATACTTGAAAACTTTTGTCAATCTATAAAGTTCTTAATATTTAGGGTGATAATTTAAAGTTTTATGACAAACGCAAAATCCCCATCTGTAAAAAGATAGGGATTCTCAGTATAGATAATAATCAGATTAGCGTTAACCTATTTCAAGAATTAAGACTAACGAGATAGATTAAAATTTAGATACTTGCACCAGATTTTGGATCTGAACCTGTGGGTGAAACTAAGTTCCGTAAAAAGGTAATTTGTTGCTGAAATTCTAATGATTCTACAGCCGCTAATACAGTCTTTTCTGTATCGCTCATTTCGTAACCTTCTGGCATCGGAATAATACTCCCTTCATCCATTCCCTGCGCTAAACGATACCAAACCAGTAACTTTGTATTATCATTCAAAGAACCATATTCACGAGTAATTTCTGTGCTGGTTCGTTGTAAAATATCTCGTTGAACTTGAAGCTGTTCGTCTTTAGAAAGTTCTTGAATTTGCTTGAAAATGCCTTCAGCAATTCCAGTTTCAGCAGTTCCCGGTGCTGCTGGGGTAATAGATGTACCCATTTTTGTATACATGAACCATAATACAGCTAATTTTTGGTCAACAGTTAACTTGTTGAACTGCTCTAAAGTTTGATCAGTATTTCCTTGCGCTTGAGCAAAAGTCATATAAATATACTCCTGTTATCTTCAATTGATTAGAAAATGTAAGATGCAAATTTTACTTACAACTTAAATTATTTTTTTCTTAATCTATTATAAATCTTAATAATATTACTTCTAATTTTTCATCGTCCTAGAGAAAGATTCAGTTAATTTTATTTTCAGACGTTCGAGAGAATAATAATTCTCAAGATAGATTTTAAATATTTTTATTCCTTTGTGGTGATGGGTAAAATCACACGAGAAGCATACTCTCCGCCACATTGAACCCTCAAAGTGATAATTTGAGCCTCAATCAGTTGGGTTTGACTCAACGGTTGATCTATGCCAGGATTAACCGGATAAGCTGGGAAACAAGCGGCGCTAACACTGAGGCGAATCGCATTTCCTGCTTGAATTTGCATACAAGTGGCTTGTAACGGAATGGTTATAGGACGGGTCTGCTGATTAAGTCGAATGTATCCTTGAGTAAAGTTATAAACCTTACCGTTAGTTTGAACAACCGATAAAACAGCACATAAATCAAAACTGGGGGTATCCGCCTCACAATAAATTTCTACTTTGGGTTGTCCAATGATTAATAAATCCGTTTTTAAAGGCGCAGAGGTATAGGTTAAAATATCACTGCGATTATCTAGTTTTGAGCGCTCCATTGCACCTGCGGGAATTGCTGCATGACCCCCTAAACTGGGTACAGGTCGCCAAGGATCATGAACAAAAATATCTTCGGAGTAAACTAAATCAAGATCTTCTATTGCGATTTCTTCTAATTCTAAGGAGGCAGAAGTCGGCAAATTATTAGATAAATTCGGACTAACTTCTTCGGCAATTTCTAATAATATCCCATCATCTTCTCGAATCGCTGCTAGTCCTGTACTTAATAGATAAAAATATTGAGTTTGTTCAAACTTCCATCCTGCTAACTCTCGCCAACAACAAGCCCCCATATCAAATACAGAAATAGGGTTTTCTGATAAAATCCCTGTATCAATTCCCTTTAAAAAATAATCAAACCAGCGAATTTGTAATTCATCAATTGGGTTAATTGCCTCTGTTCCATAATCTAATTCACCGACATTTTTTCCCCACGGTAAATGAGACCACGGCCCGATGATTAAATGTTGTTCTGCTGAATTTTGCTCAACTTGATTTTGATAACAATTCAAAGTTCCTCTCAGATAAGGATCAAACCATCCACCAATATGTAAAATAGGTAAATTAAGGGATTTTAGTTGAGGGGTAAATTGCTGCCAATATTCATCATTCTGAGGGTGGTTGATCCAATCATGATAAAATGAATCTGGTGCGAACTCTTTTAATATCTCTGGAAGTGCTGGAATCGGATCAAATAAGGGTAAATTACGAGAAGCTTTATAAAGCTCGTTGTAAGCGGTTTTCATTCCTTTAATTCGAGCCGTTTCTGTGGCAAGCTGAATCGCCCAAGCTAAATTAATTTGTAAACAAAATGCATTATTTTCATACGCCCAATCTTGATATAAATCATAGGCAATCATCGCCGGGCAAATTGTTTTTAAAGCGGTGGGTTTGGCAGAAGCTGCATAGAGTTGAGTCATGCCTTGATAAGAAAACCCATACATCCCCACTTTGCCGCTACTTCCGGGTAAATTAGCCGCCCAATTCACCGTTTCTAAACCATCTTGAACTTCATCTGCAAATAGTTTAAATTCCCCCTCGGAAGTGCCTCTGCCGCGCACATCCTGAATCACAACGATATATCCCTGAGCGGCATACCATCTGGGATGATTATACACAACAGTTGAAGCGATCGCCCGACCGTAAGGTTGCCGCATTAATAATACAGGATAAGTTCCTGTTGCCTGAGGGCGATAAATATCAGCATCCAAACGTACGCCATCGGATGTGATAAAAGATGCTGTTTCTGAGATCATCATCTTCGATTTGATTCAATCGGACAATGATTAGTTTAGCAGGGAATGAGGCTATCTGTTCGCCGTAGAACTTTTAAATCTTCCGCGTCTAATTCAGCCGGAATTCCGTTGCGAATCAGTTCAACAAAATCTTCGTTGGGAACCATGATACAAAGAACATAAAGGCGACTTGACCCGATATTTGTAATGGTATGAATTCCAGTGGGCGGCATTAAAATACTGTCTCCCGCTAACAGCGTAATCGTTTTGCCGTCACAGTTGGCTTGTCCTTCTCCTTTGAGGATAAAAAACATTTCGATTGCCCGATGATGTTGATGAAAGGGAATCGTTGACCCCACATCAAAAATTTCGACACAAACCGTTAACGATGCGTTGGCTGAGTCTGGGTCAAAAATAATCGCTAATCGATTTTTATCTTCAGGACTGATACGATAGGCACGATAATCTGTTAAAGATTTAACAATAGGAATCATACAATGATCGCTCATAGATTTTGCCTCATTCATTTTAAGACTTACAATAGTTACTTATTCATCATAGAATATGGCACATTGTACCAACCGCCTCAAATCTGAGTTAAAGCTATCTAAAATTTATAGTTCAATTTAAGAGTGATTGAAGCAAGCTATTTATTCATCAGTGTTTTGTCGATTCTAGTTTCTGACCTGACAACGTCTTCCTAAATTTTTATCAATAAAACAGAGATTAATGCGTAAAAATTGCTGAATTTTTTAATAATGTCTTTAAGTTTCCAGCAAACCAGAAGACTACTCTTTGTTTGTGGCTCCCGGTAGAATTGTTTAACCCTCTGATTTATCTCGATTTGCCCTCAGTCTGACTTGCCCTCAGCGCTGTGAAGCATTAAGCTATTGAGTACGTAAAGTTTTTTGTAGATATTTCTCGAAGTATAAGGACGTTGGACAAGCCGCTTGCTAGTGTTGATGTGAATCTGTTAATTCAGCGAGTTGCGATCGCTGCGATCGCGTTCATGGCGATCATTCTAACTTGGGTGGTAGGTTTAGGCTGGCTGCAAGGATCAGACCCTTATGTTGAAGATGTACTGGCTTTAGAGGGAGATCCCCTGCAAGGCCAAGCTATTTTTTTGATGAACTGTGCAGGTTGTCATATTTCGCAACAAGGAGAGCAAGTCGGGCCCAGTTTACAAGATGTATCACAACATAAGTCTAGGGCTGGTATTATTCACCAGGTGATTAGTGGCGAAACTCCCCCAATGCCCCAATTTCAGCCTAATTCTCAAGAAATGGCTGATTTATTGAGCTATCTTGAAAAAATTTGATCAATTAGCTTGCAATTTATTCAGCCTATATGTTATGATAAAAAGGTTGCTGGCGTAGCACAATTGGTAGTGCATCCGACTTGTAATCGGAAGGTTGATGGTTCGAGTCCGTTCGCCAGCTTAGGTTTCACCCCATCTTTAAGTCAGTTTGACGACAGTTTGACACTAAATTTTTTTCTTTATTTTTTTTCCTTTATTTTTTTATTTTCAAAACAGTGAAAAAAGTGTGTCACGTGCGTCACAGCCTTACACTGTAAGGGTTTCGTGCGTCACAAAGTGCGTCACAACTCTGTCACAAGTGCGTCACGCGGTATAAAAATATACTTAAGCAGTGCAATATAAGTACCAACCCTTTCTTAGCCCTTCTACTTCCCAGCGTCTTAAAAGGTCAGTTTGACGACAATTTGACGCTAAATACTTTTCTCTCTATTTGAAAAATCTCAAAAGAGTTAAAAAAGTGCGTCAACTAGAAGTCAGAAGTAACAAGTCAGCAAGTCAGAAGTAGTACACCATTGATGAATCCAGGGACTTAAAATTAGGAAAACATTTTTCTCTCTCGACGAATGAATTCGGGGGCTTGTATCCAGTTTATTTTTTGGTCACGAGTTTGTCACCTTGAGTAGATCTTGTTGAACCGATGCGGAAGCGGCCATCACGATCCCGTCATATTTGTAATTTTTACAGCTACAAAGTGGGGGTAAAGATTCACCCGCAAAATTACTCACAAAACCGCCTGCTTCTTCCACAATAAATCCTAAAGCTGCACCATCAATAAATTGACCGGACTGAAGTACAACACCCGATAAATCACCCGTTAAAATCCCATTAACAGTAGGAATTTGATCAGTATCAGAATAAGAGGCAGCAATATCAATCACATCATATTTTGAGGAAAGCTGCGGCTTCAAATCACCCACCTTTGTACCGAGAAAAATACTTGAACTATCAGGATTTAGGGTTAAAGGTTGACATTGATTAAAAGCCGTCTCTAAACTACCATAATATGAACCGAATCCGCGAATAGCATAGTAATATTGCTTTATAGCCGGAGAAATAGCAAGTACCGCTTCATAATAATCCCGATTCAAAACACTCAAAATAATTTGATAATTAGAATGTCCATCTAAATAAAATCGAGTGCCATCAATGGGATCTAGAGTCACTAAATAATCCCCCTGTTCTCCTAATTCAATACTACGAAAATACTTTGTATTACTGGATTGTTCATATTCTTCCCCATAAAACCGAATCTCGGGAAATAAACCCAGTAAAGTCACTTCAATAAAATTTTGAATAGATAGATCAGCATCACTCAACGCCGCAGCAAAAGCATTGTCTCCTTCTTTAGCAGGCAGTGCCTGAATTTTAGGCTGAATGAGACGCGCATATCCGGCCGCAACTTTTAGATAGGGAAATAATGTTTCCAAAATAACACGCGGCGTGGCAGTCTTAGACATATCCAAATTATGGTTTAATAGGTTGCCATCTGTTAGCATACCGGATGCAACCAAACTTCACCATTGCTTTGTTAAACTGAAAAGCTAAACTTAAGGAACTGCTCTATGTTATCAATCCGAGAAATCCACGAACAATTAACGGGTAAACACCGTTCAGCCACCGAAATCACCCAAGAAGCATTAAAACAGATTGAGGCAGTTGAAGATAAAGTTCATAGCTTTTTATCGGTCACGGCGGACCAGGCACTCGAACAAGCTAAACGGATTGATCAAAAGATATCAGCAGGTGAAGAGATTGGTTTGTTAGCGGGTATACCGATGGGGATCAAAGATGTGATCTGCACCCAAGGCATCTCCACCACTTGCGGTTCTAAGATTTTACAACAGTTTGTTCCGCCTTATAACGCCACTGTGATCGAAAAACTGATCGATGCTGGCGCTGTTATCGTCGGCAAAACTAACTGCGATGAGTTTGCCATGGGAAGTTCAACCGAAAACTCTGCCTATGGAGTTACCTATAATCCTTGGGATCTTGATCGGGTGTCCGGGGGGTCTTCCGGGGGGTCGGCTGCGGCGGTGGCGGCGGGAGAATGTATTGCGACCTTAGGATCGGATACAGGGGGTTCAATTCGTCAACCCGCTTCTTTTTGCGGTGTATTTGGGATTAAACCCACTTATGGTTTAGTGTCTCGGTTTGGTTTAATTGCCTATGGATCTTCTTTGGATCAAATAGGGCCGTTTACTCATACTGTTGAAGATGCAGCCATTGTATTAAATGCGATCGCGGGTTACGATCCGAGAGATTCGACCAGTTTAAATGTGAAAATTCCCGATTATACCCAATGTTTGAAGCCAGAGGTTAAAGGGTTAAAAATTGGCTTAATTAAAGAGACCTTGGGAGAAGGAATTGATCCAGAAGTTAAACAAGCTATTTCTCAGGCCATTCAACAACTGAAAGACTTAGGCGCAGAATTTCATGAGATTTCTTGTCCCAATTTTAAATATGGTTTAGCGGCATATTATCTGATTGCCACCAGTGAAGCCTCCTCAAATTTAGCGCGATTTGATGGGGTAAAATATGGCTATCGCAATTCCGGTGCTGAGAATTTGATCGAAATGTATAATCAAACTCGCGCAGAAGGGTTTGGTGCAGAAGTAAAGCGGCGAATTATGTTGGGAACTTATGCTTTATCTGCGGGATATTATGATGCTTATTATTTAAAAGCACAAAAAGTACGAACCTTAATTAAACAAGATTTTGATCGTGGATTTGAACAAGTTGATGTTTTAATTTGTCCAACTGCACCGACTCCTGCTTTTAAAGTGGGTGAAAACTCTAATGATCCCTTGAGTTTATATTTGGGAGATATTATGACGATTACAATTAATTTGGCGGGTGTTCCGGCGCTGAGTTTACCCTGTGGGTTTAATTCTCAACAACTCCCCATCGGTTTACAAATGATTGGTAATGTGCTGCAAGAAGAAAAAATTCTCCAGCTTGCTTACGCCTACGAACAGGCGACAAACTGGTCTCAAACTCCCCCATTATTAAAATAGAAAAAAACAACTCAGAAGCTGCTTTTTAACGGTTCTCTGAGTATAATTATCAAAGGAAGGAGAGGTAGCAATAGCTGGTGAGAACGTTGATAGATTAACGCTCTGGCTAGCTACTACCAGCTCCTTTCATAGCCGCATTCCCTAGATTAATCCCTAAGCCAGAGCATACGGGTATCTGTAAAAATTCGTCTATAGATTGCGAGTCACTCTCACCACTAAATTGATAGATAATAACAATTCAGTGAACGAGATTAACAGGTGTTGAATAGTTTTAGGTCATATAGGTTGGTATATTAACGCAGTGACCATTTATAATAAATCTTTCTTTCGGTAGAGATTAAGATGATTCAGAGTCAGAAGATGCAGTAGACGAAGTTAAAGATTCTTGAGGCGCAAAATAATAGGGCCAGAGGCGATCGCAAAAAAACAATGTTCCGGAAGCCACACAAATAGGAATAGCTAATAAATTAACAAAAGGAATGGTAATTAATCCTAAACAAACCAATGCAAAACTAGCACTAGCGGGTAAAGCTAAACGCAGCATTTTAAGTTTTTCTCTAAATTTTAATCGTCGTCTTTCTAAGGGAGAATCAATAAAATCTAAGCAAGCCATAGAAGCCGTTAAAATAATGCCGCCAACTGTAAAAATGATTGTTCCAAAACCTGGAAAAAAGTTCAGTAATAGTAATGGAATACCGAAACCGAGTTGAATCACTAACTTTTTTAATTCAAATAAAATAGCTCGCCAAATATCTTTAAAAACACTTGTTAAACTGGCAGGGGGTAAAATAGCCGGCTTTCCTGTTTTTATTTCTTCTAATTTCTCAGAGAGTTGACCATACCAGGGTGAACCTATAATTACACCAAATTGTAATAAAATAAATCCAATAATGACCAATAATGCTAAAGTAAATACGACTCGTAAAATCCAGCCAATAACAATCGCAATGACATCAAGGTAGCTCAACCAACTGGGTAAATTAGCAACCCAACTATCAATCTGGCTATCTATAAATAACGTTAAAGATTGAATGGCATTAAACCCAGGAAGCAATAATCCTAAATATAAGATCATTCCAAGTATAAAATTAACAACTAAAGGAATGACAACATATTTTCTCAGTTGTGGCTGGCTAGAGAGTAAACTGAGCGCTCGAAATGGATAAGTGGCTCCCGCAACAAAGCCAATGGGTGCTCTAATTAAACCGGGTGGTTTGGGTGAAATCGGTTGTGACATTAACGTATCAGTATTAACAATAAATAGACTAAATAATTTTAACTTAAATCTAGCCTAACTAAAAACCCATCAACTTAGTATCTTATACTTTTCAGCAATAAATCTCTAACAACAGCTCTAATTTAAACTAAGAAAATTTGTTGAATCATTTAAACTAAAAAAAGTTGATAATTTCCATAAAAATTATTAGTAAATTTAACCTATATTCTATCTTTTCTTAACCTATTTATTTTATTCTATAAAGAGTATGCGCTACTGACTTAACTGTGAATTCCTCTAACCTGGCTATTTTTCCACCTCAACTTGCACTGCAAAACTTCAATCGCTATGATTGTTTACCACTATGGCCGGAAGCATTATGGAAAATTGATCAAGGGATTGTTAGAACAATAACTTGGACAGAAGATGGCAAGATTATTAGCTTAGGATATTGGGGGCCGGGAGATGTAATAGGTCAACCTCTCTCTCGCCTCGATCCTTATCAAATAGAATGTAAAACATCAGTGACGGCTAGCCTCATTCCTCCTATCATGTGGTCATCACAGTTAGATGCAATTTTAACTCATATTCAGGATGCACAAGAACTTCATAGTATTGTACAAAACTCAACAACGGATCAACGATTATTAAACTTTTTAATTTGGCTGGGTCAAAAATTTGGCTATCCGATAGAAACAGGCATATTAATTGATTTACGTCTAACTCATTTAGAAATTGCTGATGTAATAGGTACAACCCGAGTCAGTGTGACTCGTATGATGCAACGTTTAGAAAATAGAGGTTATATTTCACGTCCTCGTCGTCATTATATTGTTCTGAATAATTGATAATATAGTGCGACACACTGTGGTAGATAGTTTAGGATTTTTGTTTGATGATGCACAGAAGCCGTCTCACTCTTCGGAGGAAGCAAAAAGGGAGATAATGATACGTCACATTTAATCACTGTTAAATTATTTTATATTTAACTAAACTATTACTCCTGATCAATTTTTTAAATAAAAATTATGCTTGCTTGGACTTCTGCTAAAGAGGCTTGATTCACAAAGCCTAAAATCTGATTTGATAAACTATTTCTAATTAGAATACCTGTTTGTTCTGCAAAATTAGTAGACTCTAAACTCACCCGATCAATTGTTAAATCTGCTGTTAATCCGATCCTATCATTCGGCATAAAATCTATCACTTGATCGGCTAAATTTAAATCATTAACTGCAAATTGACTTGATAAAATAAACAGATCGCTGCCTTCATTTCCGACTAAATTATCTTGTCCACCATCTCCACTCAGAGTATCATTTCCCAGACCTCCAATCAGTTGATCGTTGCCTTTTCCGCCATATATTTCATCATTGCCAACTTCACCACTAATGAAATCATCCCCCAGATTTCCCAATAGTAAATCTTCTCCAACTCCGCCTGCAATTGTATCATTATTTTTTCCACCAAATAAAGTATCATTTCCCGCCATACCTAATATGTGGTCGTTACCTTGATTTCCATTCAGTTGATCTGCAAGTACAGTCCCTTCAATTAAATCATTTCCTTGATTAGATAAAGCAATCGTTTCTTCAATCCATGGGGCATAAATTGAAACCCGAGTATCACTAAAAAACTCACCAAAACTAGTATCATTATTCTCCGTAACATCCACACCCGCACTCATCGGACTTTGTCCAAACGAACTTAAACCCGCAATTTTTCCCTGAATAAATCCAGGAGATCCTGAATCTCCACTACTAATACCAATCTCTTCTATTCCAACTCCTAAATCACGAATATTATATTCCACACCGAAAGCATCATTTTCCGGTAAACCACTATCAAAATCATAGGCTAATTGAGTATTAGGAATAATATTACTTTGGGGATTTTCATTAAAAACTTGGCTAAAGCTATCGTATCGGTTTCTTCCTCTACGTTTAATGGATAAAGCATCACTACTGTCTTCTCCTAGAAATCCAGTTCCGCCGACACCATATCCTACTTTTTCAAAGACTTGACCTATTTCATCTGAACCCGTGTAAATTGAATAGCGATCCGCTGCGGCAGGTGCATTTTCTGCTAGTTCAATAATAGCAATATCATAATTATTATCAAAATCTGCCGTCCAACTCGGGTGAATAAAAACCTGTTTAACCTCGACGCTAACTCGTCCTGAACTTAAGTCAAAAAATACAGTATAATTGGCAGAATTAGGATTAAGATTTGCAGCGCCGTTATCTTGATTAAAACAATGAGCAACCGTTAGGATATGACGACCTGTGTATAGCAGGGAACCTGTACAATTAATATTATTTGCAGTCCCCATCCCGACGATACCATCAAATCCCGTATTCGGTTGAATCAGAAATGGGCTTTGATTGGGGTCATTTGTTGCAACAGAAAGACGATTTCGACGATTGAGCAATTCAAATTGAGACATAACGAGTTCTTAGCCATGAGACATGGAAAAGAAGTTAAAATATCATCTTCTATCATAAGAGACCCGGAGAAAAGTAGCCTATCCATTACTCGAAAGGTTAACGAATATTCTGTGTCGGATAATAACAAAATTGATGAGTCTAAGTTTTCAATAAAGATTAAAAAATCTTGAAGAGAGCAGAGCAGTTGAGTCGGGTGACAAGGGGCAGATGGCAGCGGAAAAGTGAAGAGACAAAAATCCACCCCGAATATTGTGATTCATTAACAGTGAGCATCGTTAAAAAAAGTGTATAGTAAAATCTAACAAATTCTTGCTGTTTTACAGAATATTTGAAAACAGTGAGAAATCTTGTTTACTTAATAACAGCCAAGGAGCAAAAACGATGCAAGGGTGTACCGTTACCGATTTAAAGATTCACAGCAAACACAACTGCTACAAGCTAGATGCACAAGCTATGGAAAAGCTGCAAGCAGAAACCGCCGTTTCGTCACCGTTGCAGCCGGGAACCTATGTGATTAGAATCCGTAGTGGTGGGTTTAATTATCAAGGAGATGAGTCTCAATCAGGAGAACCCTTAGTCATGCTCTGGATATATGGCGGCCAATTTATTAATAAGAAAACAAATATTACCGTTGGAGCCACTTGGTCAACGCTCAATGGCTTCGATGATACTTTAACCTTAGATGTTGTAGAAACAACCACCCTGTGTGCATTTTTCTTCGATTCTTATCTAGAGGATAACGAAGGCGAACTCACCCTATCTATCGTCAAAATTTAATCCTAAACGGCTGCGGCTGACTGCTCAGAATTAACCGATCATTAACGACCTTTATAAATCTACCCGTTTGAGAACCATGTCACATTCGAGAAAAACACTCGTTTCATTTTGGGCGATCTTGCTGGCTTTTTCGACCCCAACCCAGCTTCTGGCCAACTCCAATTCCTCCGTTATCGCTCAATCTTCAACGCCTAGTTTTACCCTACCGGAGTCACTCCCAGACGATGCTAGCGTCACAGTCAGCGGTACAAGCAGTATGATGAGTGTCAATGAGGCACTTAAACAGCGTTACGAAGATCAATACCCCGATGCGAGAGTTGAACTGCAAACGGGTAATAGCGACGAAGCTTTAGTTGCCTTACAAAACGGTGAAGTGGATCTCGCCGCTGTGGGCCGTCCCTTAACAAACGCAGAAAAAGCAGCAGGGTTAGAAGCCATACCCGTAGATCGGGGTAAAATTGCCATTATTGTCGGGCCAGATAATCCGTTTGATGAAAATTTAACCTTTGAACAATTTGCTCGGATTTTTCGCGGAGAAATCACAGACTGGTCAGAAATAGGCGGAGAACCGGGGCCAATTCGCTTAGTAGATCGACCGGATTTTAGCGATACCCGACGCGCCTTGAGTACCTATGACGTGTTTCAAACCGCTCCTTTTGAAACCGGAAGTAATGTAGAACGGGTAATAGAGGACGAAACAGAAGCCGTAATTGAAGCCTTGGGAACAGATGGCATTGGGTATGCGATCGCCGATCAAGTGGTGAATCAAGATAATGTCAATATTATCTCAATGCACCAAACCTTACCCGATGATCCCCGCTATCCTTATTCTCAGATTAGAACTTACGTTTATCAAAGAGAAACAGCCACCCCGGCAACCCTTGCCTTTTTAGGATTTGCCACCTCAGAACCGGGCCAAGAAGTGATTGCTGCGGCCACACCTCCAGAAGTAGAAGAATCTACCTCGGCTGAAACCGCTGCGACTCCTACCGAAGAAGCAGAAACAGAGGGTACAGGCTTAGTGGTTCCGCCAGGGGCCTCAACTGCCGCCCCCACTCCCGACACCATCGCAGAACCCTCTCCCACAGAAACTGAAACAGCCCTAGTTCCCGACAGTGATGTAGCCGCTGCCTCAACAGAACGAGGATTTCCCTGGTGGCTACTGTTGTTGTTAGGTATTCCGCTATTAGGGGCGTTACTGTGGTGGTTACTCAAAGGCAGTGGAGAACCCGATGGTGTCACTTCAATTCCCCCTGGCACTGCAACACCCCCCGCAACAGGTACTGCACCAACCCCAACTGCAACAGGTGCTGCTACAACTCCAACCGCAACAGGTGCTGCCACAACTCCAACCGCAACAGGTACAGGGGTAGCCGATCCTGAGGTTCCTCCCGTTGCAGCTACAGCACTTTCTGGCACAACCCCAACGATCGCCTCTCGAGATCTGGCTGGGGCTAATCCCATTACTTCCAGTCCAACTAACCTTAATTTAGGAACCGCAGCAGGTATTGCAGGTGCAGTGGGTGCAGTGGGTGCGGCAGCGGGTGCTTTAGCCTGGGCAAGAAGACCATTACAGAGTCGGATTACCCTCTCTCATCAAGCTCCTCAAAGTGTTGAAGCTGTTTGGGATGTTCCCCAAGCTGACATGGATGCAGCGATTGAACAAGGGGGACAACAGTTTCAATTGCGGATTTATGATGTCACAGAAACAAGTTTAGATAGCGATCCACCCACCAGTGTACAAGAGTTTGATTGTGATGAATCAACAGACCAACGACTCGTCCCTGTTCCAACAGGCGATCGCGACTATATTTCAGAAGTCGGTTATGTGACGGATGATAATCAATGGTTACCGTTGTGTCGTTCTAATTCAGTCTATGTTCCCGCCTCAGAATCGGTCGATCTCAATCTTACGAATGCTGGAATAAACGGCGCAACACCCACTGTAACAGATTCAGAACCTAGCATCGCTTCACCTTGGTTAGATGCAACCGATCCAGAAACTCCAGCAGCACAAGAATCCAATGGGGCTCATCATGGATTAACAGCCAATTCTCCCAGTACAGATCCCGGCTCAATTGCTCCCCCAGAAATCGATGCAGCAATACGAGTCAGTGACACACCTGAGACAACTGACACACAAAACGATTCTGAGGGAATCGGTTTAGCAGGAGTGGGTTTAGGCGGTGCGGCAATCGCTGCTGGTACGATGGCATTTTTAGGTTCATCTAGCACTCAACTACGCTTAAGTCCAGGGTCAAATCAAACTGTAGTGGCAGATTGGGATATTCCAATAGCTGATATTGATGCAGTCAAGCAACAGGGAGGAGAACAACTGCAACTGCGAGTTTATGAAGTGACGGATGTTGATGTTGAGACAGAGATTCCCAACAGTGTGCAACAGTTTGATTGTGATGAGTCAACACAACAACTACAAGTGAGTGTTCCAAATGGCGATCGCGATTATGCCTCGGCCATTGGTTATGTCACCAATGACAACCGTTGGTTACCAATATGTGGATCGAATTCAGTCTATATTCCCGCATCAACTGGATCTGATGTTGGATACGGTATCATTTCTCCTGAAATTGCCACGGAGGAAATAGATACTGAATCACCCAGTTTAATTGATTCAGATAATATTATTTCCCCTGAAGTTGAAACCGAACCCATAGAGACAACTTCCACCAATTTAATTGATTCAGACAATATTATTTCCCCTGAAGTTGAAACCGAACCCATAGCAGATCAACCCTCTGAAACACAAAACGATTCTGAGGGAATCGGATTACCCGGTATCGCTTTAGGTAGTTCGGCAATAGCTGCTGGTGCAATAGCGTTTTTAGGTTCATCTAGCACTCAACTACGCTTAAGTCCCGGATCAAATCAAACTGTAGTGGCAGATTGGGATATTCCAATAGCTGATATTGATGCAGTCAAGCAACAGGGAGGAGAACAACTGCAACTGCGAGTTTATGAAGTGACGGATGTTGATGTTGAGACAGAGATTCCCAACAGTGTGCAACAGTTTGATTGTGATGAGTCAACACAACAACTACAAGTGAGTGTTCCAAATGGCGATCGCGATTATGCCTCGGCCATTGGTTATGTCACCAATGACAACCGTTGGTTACCAATATGTGGATCGAATTCAGTCTATATTCCCGCATCAACTGGATCTGATGTTGGATACGGTATCATTTCTCCTGAAATTGCCACGGAGGAAATAGATACTGAATTACCCAGTTTAATTGATTCAGAAAATGTTACGAATCCTGAAGTTGAAACAGAGGAAATAGAGACAGTTGAAACAACTTCACCCAGTTTAATTGATTCAGAAAATGTTACGAATCCTGAAATTGGGACGGAGGAAGTAGATACAGTTGAGACAACTTCACCCAGTTTAATTGATTCAGAAAATGTTACGAATCCTGAAATTGCGACAGAGGAAACACCCGATCAAACCTCTGAAACACAAACAGATGGTGAGGGAATCGGTTTAGCAGGAGTTGCTTTAGGCGGTGCGGCAATAGCGTCGGCAGCTATTTCATCATTAGGTTCATCTCCAACTCAACTCGATTTAACTTCAGTTGAAGAACAAACTGTCATTGCCAATTGGGAGATTTCTCCAGGTGATCTTGAGGCGGTTAAACAACAAGGCGGAACTCAACTACAACTGCGAGTTTATGACGTAACGGATGTTGATGTTGATACTGAGATTCCCAACAGTATGCAACAGTTTGATTGTGATGAGTCAACACAACAATTACAAGTGAGTGTTCCAACAGGCGATCGCGATTATGCCTCGGCCATTGGTTATGTCACCGATGACAACCGTTGGTTACCAATATGTTGTTCTGAACCTGTTTACGTTCCATCTGTACTGGAAATTGATTCAGAAGATCATGTTACTCTTGCTGAAATTGAAACCGAACCCGTAGAAATTCCACAGGCAGAACAACCTCTTTCAATTGATTCAGAAAATGTGATTGCTCCGCTAATTGAAACTGAAGAAGTAGAGATTCCAGAGACAGAATCACCCAGTTTAATTGATTCAGAAAATCTGACAAATGCTGAAATTGAAACTGAAGAAGTAGAGATTCCAGAGATACAATCACCCAGTTTAATAGATTCAGAAAATCTGATTGCTCCGGAAATTGAAACTGAAGAAGTCGATATTCCAGAGACAGAATTACCGGGTTTAATAGATTCAGAAAATCTGACAAATGCTGAAATTGAAACTGAAGAAGTAGAGATTCCAGAGACACAATCACCCAGTTTAATAGATTCGGAAAATGTGATTGCTCCGGAAATTGAAACTGAAGAAGTTGATACTACTGAAAGTCAATTACCGGGTTTAATAGATTCAGAAAATCTGATTGCTCCGCCAATTGAAACTGAAGAAGTCGATATTTCAGAGACACAAAACGATTCTGAGGAAATCGGATTACCTGGCATTGGTTTAGCAGGTGCGGCAATAGCTGCTGGTACGATATCATTTTTGGGTTCACCTGAGAGTCAACTGCGCTTAATTCCCGGATCAAATCAAACCGTGGTGGCAGATTGGGATATTCCTCAAGCCGATATCGATGCAGCTAAGCAACAGGGAGGAATTCAACTGCATCTCTGGGTTTATGATGTCACCGATATTGATATTGACACTGAAACTCCCCACAGTATGCAACAGTTTGATTGTGATGAATCGACACAACAACTGCAAGTGAGTGTTCGGCAAGGCGATCGCAATTATGCCGCCATCATTGGTTATTTCACCACCGATACCCGTTGGTTACCCTTATGTCGCTCTAATTTAGTTTATATTCCCGCATCAACTGGATCTGATGTGGAATACGGTATCACGAATACTGAAATTGCCACCGAGGAAATAGAGACTTCCCCAACAACTTCACCTAGTTTAATCGATTCAGACAATGTTACGAATGCTGAAATAGCCACCGAGGAAATAGATACAGTTGAAACAACTTCACCCAGTTTAATCGATTCAGACAATGTTACGAATGCTGAAATAGCCACCGAGGAAATAGATACAGTTGAAACAACTTCACCCAGTTTAATCGATTCAGACAATGTTACGAATGCTGAAATAGCCACCGAGGAAATAGATACAGTTGAAACAACTTCACCCAGTTTAATCGATTCAGACAATGTTACGAACTCTGAAATAGCCACCGAGGAAATAGATACAGTTGAAACAACTTCACCCAGTTTAATCGATTCAGACAATGTTACGAATGCTGAAATAGCCACCGAGGAAATAGATACAGTTGAAACAACTTCACCCAGTTTAAT
>CAYSWY010000001.1:284646-295320 GCA_964434975.1 uncultured Lyngbya sp. | reverse complement strand
CTGAAATAGCCACCGAGGAAATAGATACAGTTGAAACAACTTCACCCAGTTTAATCGATTCAGACAATGTTACGAACCCTGAAATAGAGACGGAGGAAACACCCGATCAAACCTCTGAAACACAAACAGATGGTGAGGGAATAGGTTTAGCAGGAGTGGGTTTAGGCGCTGCGGCTTTAGGGGGTGCAGCTATTTCATCATTACGTTCATCCTCAACTCAACTTCATTTAACTTCAGTTGAAGAACAAACTGTCATTGCCAATTGGGAAATTTCTCAAGGTGATCTTGATGGGGTCAAACAACAAGGCGGAATTCAACTACAACTGCGGGTTTATGACGTAACAGATGTTGATGTTGATACTGAGATTCCTCATAGTATGCAACAGTTTGATTGTGATGAATCTATGCAGCAGCAACAGCTTCAAGTTCCCTATGGCGATCGCGACTATGCCTCCGCCATTGGTTATGTCACATCGGATGATCGTTGGTTACCGCTGTGTCGATCTGAACCTGTTTATGTTTCATCGGCAACTCAAGTCAATTCAGATTCAATTTCTCCTTTGGTCGATGTTGAAGAAACAAATGTCCTCGAATCTGTTAAACCCAATGAAGCAGATACACAGATCAATCTCACTTCTGCAGATACTGAAGAAACAGCCATATCCAATAGTGGAATGGGTTTCCCTGGGGTAGTATTGGGGGATGCCGAAGCACCAGGACTGGGTTCACCTCAGACTCAACTGGGTTTAACCCCAGCATCAAACCAAACGGTGATTGCCAATTGGGAGATTTCCCCAGCCGATGCAGAGATCGCTCGACAACGGGGAGGAATTCAACTGCTACTGCGAGTTTATGATGTCACTGATATTGATATTGACACTGAGATTCCCCACAGTATGCAACAGTTTGATTGTGATGAGTTAACAGAACAAGTCCAAGTTGTTGTCTATCAAGAGGGATGTGATTACCTCGCAGAAGTGGGCTACATTACGGCAAACAATCAGTGGTTACCGTTATGTCGATCTGAGTCAATTTTCGTTCCGGCATCATTTGCTGATGAAGAGAGTGATCTAATCGCAACAGAAAGCGAAGACATTGCACAAATCGATTCAACGACTGTTTCTGTGGTCACTCCTCCTCCTAGTCGATTAAATTTAATCGCGATCATGGGTAACATCGTTAAAGCCAGTTGGGATCTTCCCCAAGCTGATATTGATGCGGTTAAACAACAGGGAGGAACTCAACTACAACTGCGGGTTTACGATGTCACAGAGGTGGATTTACATACCCAAGATTTAGATACAATTCAACAGTTTGATTGTGATGAATCCACTCAAGAAATACGGGTTTCTGTGCCTCGTGGCGATCGCAATTATGCCTCCGCGATTGGTTATGTTGCAGCCGAGGATCAATGGTTCCCATTATGTTGTTCTGATGATGTTTATGTACCCGCCTCACCCCCATTAGACGTTGAAGCGCTTGAGATCAACGCCGGATTAGGTGCAACTGCGATCGCAATGGGTTCAACAGAGGCTGTCAACGGCTCGAACACTGAAATTGCAGAGGTTTCCTCAGACGCGCAAATGCAACCGGGAGGGTGTGAAATTCAGCATCTTCGCGTTCACAGTCGTCATCACTGCTTATTGTTGGATCAGGGTAAAATGACGGCGCTGCAAGAGGTTGCAGTCAAGCATATCCTTGAACCAGGACTTCAGATTATTCGGATCAAAGCGGGTACATTTGGTTATGGGGACAATGATTCTAGCCGTGAACCATTTGTATTACTGTGGATTTATGGGGGTAAAGTGATTAACAAAAAGACAAATATTCCGACTGAATCCACATGGTCAACTTTGAACGGATACGACGAAACTTTAACGTTGGAAGTCTTAGAAACTAGCACTCTTTGCGCTTTTTTCTTGGATACTAACCCCGATGATAATTATGGAGAGTTAACCCTTTCTGTAATTCAGTTAGATTGCTAGAGTAAAGCAACACTCATCCATTCTTGATCGCATTTTTATCCCAGCTTCTCACGAGGCTGGGGTTATTTTTGTGATTAGATTGGATATTAATTTTTGGGATCAGTGGAGACGTTGATTTCTATAGCGCTATATTTGGATTAGTAATATTTAGATTAGTAGAACGTACAATTCAATTGAAAGATTTTAAATGACCGGATATCATAATAAACCATCCATTTGCAGTTCTTCAATTGTTTGTAATCCTCTCGGATCACCTACTCGTAACAAAGAAGACTGAGCATCCTCTCTAACTCCCATATCTTCATCTTCTTCTAAAGCTTCAATTAATGCATCAATTGCGCCAGCATAAACCACATTAGACGGTAATTCCCGGCATAATTGACCCAATGCCCAAGCACAATTACTCCGTACCGCTGCCATAGTATCAGTCCGTAAACTCTCGATCACGGGAGGAATCGCCTTGATCACTACATCGTAGCCCACTTTTGCCATTTGTCCCAAAGAACTCGCCGCCCATAACCGCACCGCTGAGATATCGTTTTTCAAAGCATTAACTAAAGGCAATAATGCCCGCCCATCGCCACAGTTTCCTAACGCCCAAACAATTCCTTTGCGGACGTAACCATTCCAATCTTGGCTAAGCTGATGTATTAAGGGTTCGACTACATCGGGACTGGTATTGCGCCCTAAGGCATAAGCGGCACTCACCCGGACTAAAGGACACCCATCCTGTAGAAGTTGAATCAGATGGGGAATAGCCCGATGATCGTGAATTTCACAGAATGCCCGCGCAGCAATCATCCGAGGCTGAGACTCAGCAGATGTGAGCAACGTCAACATCTCTTCTGGATCGGGTTTCGGCTCTTGCGAGTCCTGCCAATGATCCAGAGGGCTTTCAAAGCTGTCTGGGGTGTTAATTAAACTTAGGTCTTGATCCTCCATATCTTATTAATTTACAACAACTCTGTACACTTTTTCACGCAATTTTTTTTATTGTCTCACAAGGTTTCGATGTTTATCCGTCTTTTTGTTCAGTTGAGGGGCAAGAACTAGGGTTTGTGGACTATCCCGATTGAGATTATGCCAATCTGGGGCGTACAATCGAATGGCTACATCATGATCCCGATGATATGGAGCATAGAGGATGAAACGATTGGTTTCAATTGCGGTGAGCGTCTTAATCTTATCAATTATTTACTCAAAAATTGATTTGCAAGGATTAATAGATGTGTTTAAAAATTGCGATCGCAGATTCATGCTGGTGAGTTTAGCAATGGTTTTTCCCCTGACAATGTTTACTGCCTGGCGACTGCAACAATTGATGCCGCGAGGAACTTACTTAAAGTTTGGGGAGGCTAATCGTTTAATTTTGGCAGCCAGTGTTTTAAATATGGTTTTACCCTCGAAGATGGGAGATATTGCTAAAGCTTATTTTATGAAAGATAGAGGACATTTAACGGGTTCTTTGGCGTTATCTTTAGTCATCTTTGAAAAGGCTTGTGATTTATTATCACTGTTGCTGTGGTGTGTTTTTGGACTATTACTCTATCCCCAAAAAGATATTCTATTTTGGACGATGACGGCGGGTATTCTCATCGGCTTAATTTTAGGGATTTTAATTTTAGCGTCTCCGGGTTTTGCTAATTTTTTCTTTTTATTGTTTGCTAAAATTGCCCCTAAAAAAATTAAAGAGAAGTTATTTAAGTTACAAACTTCCTGGGGAGAAATGCAAAGTTATTTTTGGAGCGATCAAAAACAGTTCTTAAAAATTAGCTTAACTTCTATTTTTATTTGGTTTCTACATTTATTACAAATCTGGTTTTTTATTCTAGCTTTAAAGGCTTGGGTTCCTTTTATGACTAATTTAGCTCTTTCTCCTTTAGCGATTTTAGCGGGATTATTACCGCTTACTTTTGCAGGTGTCGGAACCAGAGATGCAGCGTTAGTATTATTTTATCAACCCTATTTTGCAGCAACTACCGCAGCCGCTTTAGGTTTACTTTGTACTTCCCGATATTTTCTTCCGGCTTTGGGTGGACTACCTTTTTTAAGTCAATATTTAGCAGCTATTCGAGGAGGTAAAATACAATAGTTTGGATGGAATTATCCTATATTTAATTAAGTTAATTCACCAAATCGTTTCAAGGTTTAAGCTAAAATTTGGCAATATTTGTTCATCTGAAAGATAAGTTAGATTGTCTAATATTTCCTTAGCGACATCTGGACGATATATTTCAACTTTACAGCTTTTACGATTAATTAACCAACCTAACTTTACGCCATTATCACGATATTCTGCCATTTTATCTTGAGTATCTTTCAAACTATCTGAAGGAGACATTAACTCTAAGACAAAATCCGGCACAATAGGGGGAAATTTTTCTCTATCTTGTAAACTCAGACTTTCCCAACGTTCTTTTAAAATAAAGGAAACATCCGGAGAACGATTTGCACCATTTGGGAATTTAAAACAGGTAGAAGAATCAAAACAATAACCCAGTTTATAGCGATTATTCCAAGAGCCAAACTGACCAATAATATCAAAATTTCTAATTCCTGTTTCTCCGCCAGCGGGTGACATAATTAAAATTTCTCCTTCAGCATTCCGTTCAAATTTAATATCTAAATTATCCCGACAAACTTGATAGAATTGTTCATCCGTCAAGCCAGAGATGGCACTAAAATCTAGTTTCATTTCGATTTTCATTATCTGAGCTATTTAATGAATCAATAGTAATTTATTCACTTAATTAATTATTCCGTAAAATCTCTCAAAAGAAATCAGAGAAAGTTGTAGGTGTGCCAGAAACACACCTGGTAATCACTTAATATTTTAGCTAGCGATTGAATTAATCGGAATTACAGAATTTTTAGCTTGTAAACGATGCATATGTTCAAATAATTTCCAATAATATTCTTGGGTTAAACCACAAGTTACAGCGCCTCGCAAAACCACATTAATATACCAATCATTCGGGGCTAATTCTTCTGGAAGTTTATTAATTACGGTGTAAGTTCGTACCTGTTTATAAACTTTTCCTTTTAACTCTACTTCTATTGATTCTGGTTGATATCCGCCGATATGAATGCCTCGAACTGTATCAAATTGAACTTCTTCTCGTTGGTCTAATAGCGTCATAAATCTTTGCGGCAGTTGATAAAGCACACCTTCTACAATACTATTAGGATCTTTAACAACATCAAGTGCGCCACAATTACGAAGACGAGAACGACGATAAAATCCTAAACGATATCCTTTTAATATAGCGGCTCCGATAACATAAGGATAAGTGGGTTCTCTCATAGTCCGTTGTAAATCAACCGGACACATACAAGAGCCATAAGCAAAATAATAAAACGTCTCTTCTGGATTAATTAATTGATGATTTAAATGAATGGATTGCAATTGTATTTCCTCCCGACACAACCATTTGTTGCTTAATTGAAAACCTTAGAAAGATTAGTTTTAGTCTATCTATTCTAACCCCGGCTAACTGTATTTCAAACAACAGTATTTATCATCCTGTGGCAGTAGCAACACTCGACACAAGCGTTTGTTGTGATTCATTATTTTTTAAGATTGGTTTTGAGGGCGGAGTTTCCGGTATTGCTTTAACTCAGGATATAGCAGTAGAAAATAGAGTGTAAGACATTTTTAAATCATACAATCCTCTCATCGTCTACTATTGCCACGCGCGCTATATCAAATTTCAACGCATCGAGCGGAAAACTCAACAAGCCGAAAACGGTCTAATCTATGGTATGATGCTTTGGCTAAAGAGCAGAGAGTATTTTAAACGGCAGAAATGATCACAATCTCCCCATTTTGCGAAGGAGATGTCAAAATTGATATTGGTTTAAAAGTTGCTCTATTTCCGAGTTGTTTGACGCATGGGAAAAACGTTATTGCTGCGCTGGTTACTACCGACTTTGGCGGGTTTAGTTTTGTTTGCTTCTCCGGCAGAAGCGGCGAGATTGCAATCTTGGCGGTTTGAGGCGGGTGAAAACAGACTTTCTTTTACAACAGAAGGTGGTGTCCAACCCAAAGCGCAACTTCTGTCTAATCCTACCCGTTTGGTAATTGATTTGCCAGGGACCACTTTAGGCAGTGTGACTCGCCAGCAAGCGGTAGGGGGTGCCATTCGAGAAATTCGTGTGGGTCAGCCGAACGCTCAAACAGCTCGGATTGTAGTAGAATTGGTGGACGGTTATACGATTAATCCGCAGCAAGTCCAATTTCGCGGTGTTTCTGATAGCCAGTGGACTGTTGAAATTCCTCAACCCCAGTCTACAACTGCTGCTGCTACACCCACTCAGACTGTTGCAACTCCAACCATTCCAACCACTCCGGCGCTGTCTCCTCTGCCTTTCCTATCGCCGCAACCGACAACGAGTCAATCTCAGCCGACGACAAGTCAATCTATTCCAACTGCAACTCAAACCAATGTAGACTCTGTTGAAGTCCAAGAAGATGGGATAATTCTTCGCACCAGTGGCCGGATGCCAGAAATTGAATTTAAACAAAGTCAAGATGGCACTTGGATGACGGTCGATATATTTGGTGCGATGTTAACGTCTCAGTCTAGCACGATTGGACGACGGGCGAATCGACAAGGAGTCAGTATCACTCAGGTGACTCAGTTATCGACTTCTCCTCCCATTGTCCGGGTAACGATGAGTAAGTCGAATACTCAACAAAACTGGCAAGCCAGGTCATCTGCCGGGGGGGTAACCGTTTGGCCGCAAGCAGGCACACCGCCAGCCATTCAAGTCTCCGGAGGCGTGGCAACCATTCAGTCTATTGAGTTGCAAAATCAATCCTATTTTGTGATTAATGCTGATAAGCCAGTGAATTATACCCATGGTTGGGATGCTGCAACAGGCGCTTATGGCGTTACCTTTTTTTCGGCTAGACTCTCACCCGGAGTACAACTGCCGCAGCGACAAGTAGGGGGGCCGTTAATTTCGACTCAACTGCGTCAGGATGACTCGGAAACCTTTACCTTATTAATTCGGCCGGCAACGCGGGTCCAAATTGGTCAACCTAACCAGCCTAACGCGAATCAAATTATCTTTCCCATGGGGATAAATTTAGCGGCTATTGCGCCTTTCTCCCCAGCAAATACCACTGCATCAACTCCGCAACAGTTACAGCCTTTACTCCCCCCTCGTCCTCAAGGCAACACTCAACCTCAACGCCCTATTACGCCTCCCGTCACGCCTCCGAGTCCGCAACAGTTACAGCCGTTACTCCCCCCGCGTCCTCAAGCGCAACAGCCGAATACTCCTCAACCTCAAGCGCAACAGCCAATTACGCCTCCCGTCACACCTCGACCAATTTCCTCTTTATTACAACAGCTACAAGGTTTACAACCCCCCAATTCTAATAATTCTACTGCTCCTGCACCGTCGAATACACCTTTACCCGGTAACTTCGGCGTAAGAAGCGGTCGCGTATTGGTTGTCGTTGACCCCGGACATGGCGGCAGTGATGTCGGCGCTGTGGGAGTTGGGGGGTTAAGCGAAGTAGATGTCGTTGACCCAATTTCGCGAGAAGTGGCACAAATTTTAGAGCAAAATGGCGTACAGGTGGTATTAACTCGTCAAGATAATCGTACCGTAGAATTAGCACCCCGGACGCAACTTGCTAACCGTTTAAATGCGACTTTATTTGTCAGTATTCATGCCAACGCGGCTTACCGTGCAGGTGCGTCTGGACTAGAAACGTTTTATTATCAAGATGGCTATCGTTTGGCGCAATATATTCAGAATAGTATGTTGGCAAACTTTCAAATGCCAGATAGAGGGGTAAAACGAGCCAGGTTTTACGTGTTGAGAAATACCAGGATGCCTTCTGTTTTAGTGGAAACAGGCTTTTTAACCAATACTTATGATGCGGCAATTCTAGCAAATCCAGCACAACGGAGTCGGATGGCGCAGGCGATCGCTCAAGGTATATTACAATATTTACGGGATAATGGCTATTAAAGTATTGGGAAGAATCATAAAGATAAAAAATAAGGAGATTAACGTTAATCTACTGAATCAATTGCGTCTTTAATCTCACTCATCAAACTTTCATCATCAGGTCTACCGGAGAATTCATCTTTAGTATAAATCCAGGCTAAAATAATTAGATATTGATCCCAATCAACTAAATACATTAACCGACCCTCTCCAGATGCTCCACCTCGTCTGGGTTGCATTTTAAACGTCATTTTCCGAAATTCTAACCCTTCTGGTAAAATAATATTACTTGGTGAAGGTTCAGATCTTGATTGTGGAAGATAGGGATCGGAACATAAACGATCTTGAAGTTGTTCACTCACAAATTGCTTGAAAACCTGCCGATCACTTTTTCCTTTATAGAGTTTAGCTAACTTCTTTAGAGTTCGTTCATACTTCTTCGTCGTCTTCGTCGTCCAAACTATCGAATACTCTGTCGAGCCAGTCATCTCTATCCTGTTTAGTCTTTAATACAGTACAGTTGCCTGAATTTAGCACCTCTAAGCCTTCTTTCAGAACTTCTGCCATCTTAGTATCATACTCTGGATGCGATCGCTCAATCATATCCAGTACCATATCTAAAAAGTTATGTCCTAAACGACGCTCAACTTCATCCCATCCTAATGTCGGTTCTTGTAATATTATTTCTTCTGGTTGTACTTTTTCTGCCAACTTCAAACGCTCCCCTTCCCTTGGCATTTCTCGCAGTACGGCAAGATATTCTTGCTTGAGAGGTTCGTATTTTTCTGCTAAATCATCCAACTGATAAATCGAATCTGGGAAGTCTTCAACAATTTTATCGAGTTTGGACTGCATCTCTTCAGGCAGGGGATGCTGGAGGCGCATAGCTGCCGTCATGAAGGCGTTAAGAGTTTTGGTGTCTTCGGATTGCATCATGGAACCTGACCTGAGATCATGAACGCTGCCCAATAGTAGGGGCTATCATACACTTTTGTTTCTGGATTTATTATATCCCAATTTTCACTTCGTAGACTTTGTTTAATCGAAGTTTTTCGTCTTGAACTTTCTAGGGGTAATTTTGATAGGAAATTGTCTCGCCACTGTTGTAATTCTTTTGCCGTTATATTCCGTAACCAATGTACTGCTGCCGCCAACGCTTTACTATTAGATTTTCCTAAGCTTCGTTGACGGTAAAATTCAATCATTACCAATGCACTAGCGGCTGATTCAACTGTCCATAGCGTACTGACAACTTGAGCCGCGCCACTCCGCAGAAATCCACTCACTAAACCCACATATTCAGAAGTAATAGTTTGATTATTTGTTAAAGCTGTTTCACAAGCAGATAACGTTACTAAACGATAACCAGCAAAAGCATTATGCGGTAAATCTGCTAATGTTAAATCTTGCTCAGGATCATAATCATCATAGGATAATTTTAGTCGAGACTGTTGTGGATTTTCAGGAATATGTTCTGCGTGTCCGGCAAAGTGAAATACACTATAGTTTTTATCAATATAATTTTTTAAATTATTCTTTGTGGCTTTTTGTTCTTGAATAGAATCAACTTGTTCAAAATATTGACAAATTCCTTCAGCTTCTACCCGTGCAAATCTTAAATCTTGGGTTGGATTTTCAATACTCAGCAAACCATCGTTATCATTATATTGGCGGTTTTGTAACATCATTCCTATTTGAAAACTTGGAAGATAAGTAACAGTAAATTGTGAAGAAAATAAAGTATGAATAGGAAACCGATGTAAATCTCGATGTGGCATCAAAATAAGATTATCAATACCTGTTAAATGCCGCTCAATTTCTGCAATATTCAGAATCTCTTTAAGATTTCCTGGCTTTTCCTGACGTTCAAATAGTCGTTGCTGCATTTCATCACGCCAAGGATGATTTTTACTCCGTTTATCTTTTGCTTTTTGACGATAATCACTATATTCTTTATCCCAATCTTCCATCCATTCTTCCAATTCTATTAAACGTTGAGCGGCTTCAGAAAGTTTAGAATTAGTTCTCGGATGACTAATTAAAATAGGTGCAGGAGTATTTGATTTAATAATAAAAGTTGTAAGTGCAGCCGGACTTTGATGCCAATAAATTGCCACTGTTTTAGAATCAATAAAGGTTAGAATTTGGCTGTATTCAATTTCTGGTATTTCTTCTATTCTTAATAACCACCGCAAACAAATATTTTTCCCTTCTTCGGCTAAAGTTAAGGCTTCGGCTAGATAACCGGACTCAACCACCATATCAACAGTTGATTGACTAAAACGAGCCAATTTTCGAGTCAGTTTTTCTTTACTGTTTTCTGTTTGTTTTGACTCTTCTAATCTTCTCCTCAATACATCTGTTCCCTGACGTTGCAACTCTTGTGCTTCCTGAATTTCTTTTAAGTTGAGTAATACTCGAATTAAATCTTTTAATACCTCTAAATATAACTCTAAGAATTCTGGCGGCTTAAGAGTTAACAAAGCTGTTTTATAACTGTTTTCAGCCTGTCGCCATAAATCCCATGATGACCATAATCCAGATTCAGCTTTTTGTTGCCCTTTAAAATACTTTGCCTTACCAATTACATAATTTAAAAATCCCCAACCTTCTGGATGTGTATTTTGATGAATGTATTCCAGTCCAGCGTAATAGCTTGCTAATTTTCCTTCATAACCTCGTTTATTTAGTTCAGGATTGAGTTGTTGAGTATGGAGAAAAG
>CAYSWY010000001.1:277594-284546 GCA_964434975.1 uncultured Lyngbya sp. | reverse complement strand
CCTTCATAACCTCGTTTATTTAGTTCAGGATTGAGTTGTTGAGTATGGAGAAAAGGTACATAGCCTCTGGAGTTTCTAGCAGCAATACCTCGGCTGTTCCAGGCGTAATGATCATCGGGTTTAATTTCTAATGCTTTATCGTGAGATGCAATTGCTTCTTCATATCTTCCTAAATAACTTAGTGCAATACCTCGGTTGTTCGAGGGGTTATGATAATCGGGTTTAATTTCTAATGCTTTATCATAGGAATTAATCGCCTCTTCGTATCGTCCTAAATAACTTAGTGCAATACCTCTGCTGTTCCAGTATCGATAATTATTAGGTTTTAATTGAATAGCTTTATCAAAGGAATTAATTGCTTCTTCATATCTTCCTAAATCAGACAGTGCAATGCCTCTGTTATCCCAGGCTGAATAATAATCAGGTTTAATTTTTATAGCTTTATCGCAGGAAATTATAGCTTTTTCATAATAGCCTAAATTACTGAGTGCAATACCTCTATTAACCCAGGCTTTATAATAACCAGGTTTTAATTGAATAGCTTTATCAAAGGAATCAATTGCTTCTTTATATCTTCCTAAGTTATCACATAGTAAAGCACCTCTGCTATTCCAGGCTTTATCATAATCTGGTTTAATTTCTAATGCTTTGTCATAAGAAAAAATCGCTTCTTCATATCGTCCTAAGTTTTTTAACGCGATACCTTGGTTATACCAGGCATTATTATCATCAGGTTCAAGTTCAACTAATTGCTGAAACTGTTCATAAGCGAGTAAATATTTTCCTTGATCTAAATAGTCTTTTCCTTTCTGAAACAATTCTTCGCTATTTAACATTTTCTGTAACTTGTTGAAATTGCTTTAACTGATAATTTGTGATACAGGGCTATCCTTGAGGATATTTTACAAAATTTTAAAGATAATGAGTATTGATGAACCATAAAGACACAAAGTTAAGAATTTAATGTTAATCTATAAAGTCCATTCTTTAAACTGCTATTGTCACCATGACATGAAAGTTATTTTTAATCATGATTAGTTTACCCATTCATGAAACCTTTCAACAAACTATTCAAGGCGAGGGATACTGGGCAGGAACACCCGTTGATTTTGTTCGTTTGGCTGGTTGTCCGGTAAAATGTCCTTGGTGTGATACGGGATATGCCGATGGCGGTGCAAGTTTACCCCGTGGGTTGCGGACAGCCTCAGAATTAATTGCAGAATTATGTTCTCCGCGAGTCGTGATTTCTGGGGGAGAACCGATGATGTATCCACAACTATCTGACTTTGTTACAATGATAGAAGCCACTCAACGGCAGGTTTCGATTGAAACGTCGGGGGCTTTCTGGCAGCCTGTTTCAGATTCAACTTGGGTGACTTTGAGTCCGAAAACTCATGTTAGTCCTCGATATCCTGTAGTAGAAACGCTGTGGCAACGTGCTAATGAAATTAAATTAGTAATTGCAACAGGTTCAGAGTTAGACTTTTATAATAATTATTTATCTTACCCAACTTCAACGCCTGTGTTCTTACAACCTGAATGGACAAATATTGATCAAACGTTGCCATTAGTTTTAAATTTGTTGCAAAAATATCCTCAATATCGTCTTTCTCTTCAGTTGCATAAATATGTCGGAGTTCCATAGTTGATATGAAATCAGCCCGTTCCCATTACCCTGAGAATTTGAGACAAACTTCTACTCCAGCTTATCGTAATATCTTACCCGCTTCAACTGCCGAGGGATCTCAACCTGTTACTTTTTTATATATGATTAAAACTAGCCTTAACCGACAACATTATAATCCCCCCATTTGGCATGAACCTCATTTTCATCTATTTGAAATTACCTTAGAACTCGAAGCAGTTTGTTATCCAGAAGATTTGTATGGTTTGGATATGGTAGAAGTAGAAAATCAATTAAAAAATTGGGCAGAATCATTACCCGAAATTATTAATGAACATCCTATTTGTTCTCATGGAACCACAGAACAGATGTGTGTTTATTTTGCACAAATTCCCTTAGATCCTCATATCAAACTGCGACAGGTGAGTGTTTCTGAAACGCCTAACCGCGTGACAACTTTACCTTTATCTGCTTCAGTTGAAAATTCATAAAAAAATAAATAATTAACCCATTTTTTGTTATAATAAAAGACTAATTTATAGCGGTGTTGCCCAAACCGACCATGTCTCTCCCAATTGTTGCTATTGTTGGCCGTCCAAATGTGGGGAAATCCACCTTCGTTAATCGTTTAGCGGAGAATAAAGAAGCTATTGTTCATGATGAACCCGGAATTACTCGCGATCGCACTTATCGTCCCGCTTACTGGCAAGATCGAGAATTTGTGGTAGTCGATACTGGCGGACTAATTTTTGATGATGAGACGGAGTTTTTACCCCTCATTCGAGAACAAGTGATGGCAGCCTTAAGCGAGGCAAGCGTGGCTATTTTTGTGGTGGATGGACAGCAAGGGGTGACAGGGGGAGATGAAGCGGTGGCGAATTGGTTGCGATCGCAATCTGTTCCGGTTTTACTCGCTGTAAATAAATGTGAATCTCCGAATCAAGGGACAATTCAAGCGGCACAATTTTGGGAATTAGGCATAGGAAATCCGTTTCCCATCTCTTCAATTCATGGTAGCGGAACTGGGGAATTACTTGATGAATTAATTCAGCATTTACCCCCGGTTGAACAAGTCGAAGAAACAACAGAAACTCGGGTCGCTATTGTCGGTCGTCCGAATGTGGGAAAATCAAGTTTATTGAATGCTTTTCTCGGGGAAAACCGGGCAATTGTTAGTCCGATTTCTGGCACAACTAGAGATGCGATTGATACGGTAGTTGAACGCAATGATAAAACCTATCGTTTGATTGATACAGCCGGAATTCGTCGCAAGAAAAATGTAGAATATGGGGCTGAATTTTTTGGGATCAATCGGGCATTTAAAGCGATTAAACGGGCAGATGTTGTATTGCTCGTGATTGATGCCTTAGATGGCGTAACAGAACAGGATTTAAAACTCGCAGATCGAGTCGCAGAAGAAGGGCGCGCCTGTGTAATTGTGGTGAATAAATGGGACGCGGTTGAGAAGGATACTTACACCATTTTAAGTTATGAAAAAGAGGTAAAATCACGCCTTTATTTTATTGATTGGGCGGATATTATTTTTGTCAGTGCAATGACGGGGAAACGGGTTGAAAAAATTATTGATTTAGTCGATATTGCAGCCGAACAACATCAACGCCGCGTCTCAACTGCTGTGATTAATGAAGTCATCGAAGAGGCTATTAGTTGGCATACTCCCCCCACCAGTCGCCAAGGAAAACAAGGTAAAATTTATTATGGAACTCAGGTGAGTAGTCAACCGCCAACCATGATTTTATTTGTTAATGACCCCAAGCGGTTAGGGGAAAATTATCGCCGTTATGTCGAACGCCAATTCCGTCAGCAACTAGGTTTTAAAGGGACTCCTTTACGCTTAATTTGGCGTGGAAAAAGCTTACGAGATGCTGAACGAAATTCTAGTAATCGGGCAACTAGGGTTTAGAATGAGAAAACTGAGTTATTAGTCATTTGTTATTTGTCATTGGAAGTCAATCAGCAATACTGAGATCTGCGCTTCTGTTTCTTACAAATAACCAATAACGAACAACAAAGAACCAATAAAAAATGGATTTATTGCGATCGCTCCCCATTGGCTTATACTTAGAACAACCCATGACTTGGCTGCATCGTCTGGATGCGCGGGTTAAGTTCTTGTGGTTAATGAGCTTTTTAATTACACCCTTATTGTCGAGTGCCATTTGGCGATTGGTGTTAGTTATTTTACTGATTTTAATCACCCTCAGCGCACAAATTCCCCTGCGAGTTTGGCAGAAACAAATGGGGTGGTTACTAATGTTTTGTAGCCTAATGTTTGTGATTGCTTGTTTATTACCCGATGGACTCACCGTCGAACATCAACCTCGGCTTCCGAGTAATGAAATTAGCTTTTATTTGCCTTCTCCGCAGCTTTCAAAACCCCCTAAACCTCAACCTTGGCAACAGTTTAAACAGTTTCTCACCCTCTCTTCTCAACCCAGCTTACCGCAACCCACAGATTATCGTTACGTTCTCTTTCAACAAGGCCCAATTACCATTACGCGCCGTTCTTTTGATTTAGGAATTCGCCTCAGTGCCTTATTATTTACTTTGGTTTATAGTACCAATTTGTACTTATTAACAACAGCCTCTGAAGAAATTACAGTCGCAATTGAAAATTTAATGGGGCCATTACGACGATTTAATATCCCCGTAACTGAAATAGCCTTAACTTTAACCCTGTCTTTACGCTTTTTTCCATTAGTTCTAGAGGAAATCCAAAACCTCATTCGATCAGTGCGAACTCGAGCAATTAATTGGAAAAAATTAGGATTTAGACGCGCTACCCAAGTCTGGTTAATTGTAGCAGAACGGTTACTGGAAAATCTATTGCTACGAGCCGAACAAATTTCTACTGCAATGAATGTTAGAGGATTTACTCATCCCAATCAACATCGAGTCGAGTGGCATCAGCTTCAGCTTCGTTGGATCGATGGGTTTGCGATCGCGGCTTTAGTGGCGCTGTGGGTGATGCGGATTGTCTGGGGAATGGATACATAACATAACTTTATATTCTGTAATCTACATTACTTTTTCAAACCGAATATTACAAAGTATTTTAATTTAGTTAAACTTACTATATTTTTTGATATTGATAGTGGTGCAGTTGGCTATTATAATTAGAAAACTGAAGCAGTTGATTATATTATTCTCTCCCCAATGTATTAAGTCTGAAATCTTAACGTAAAGTTGGATAAAGAAAATAATCATAATCTATCAAAAGCCAAAGAATATTCAATCGCTCAAACTGCCCAACACCACTACCCCAATGAACGCTACTCATCGCATAATACTAGGTTGAATGACCACAGAAACTTACATGAATCATCCCAACTTTGGCTTACTTTTTAAAGTTTGTCCAGTTGAGGGAAATCAAGAACTCTTTACTACCCTTTATGCTCAGCGACTTTTCTTTCTTGTCACCCATAGTAAAAATGGCTTGAAATTTGATCCGTTAAGTCGTTCTGATGCTCGATTAATGGTAGAGATTCGACTCAAAATGCTACGTCGAACGGGTAAAATAGAAGACCATAAAAAATTGCAAACCATTCATCAGCAGACCTTTCAATAAATTGCATTGAATGACAGATTCAATCCTACATAATATTAATCAAATCCGGGATAAAATCCCCGCAACAGTTCGATTCATTGCGGTGACAAAAACGGTTTCGGCAGAAGCGATTAGAGTGGCTTATCAAGCAGGAATTCGTGACTTTGGAGAAAATCGGGTGCAAGAAGCGGTTGAAAAACAAGCACAACTGCAAGATTTAATCGATGTCAACTGGCATTTAATTGGCCACTTACAAAGCAACAAGGCTATCACAGCCATAGAACAGTTTGACTGGATACATTCTGTCGATAGCCTCAAACTGGCGAGGCGTTTGGATCGCTTAGCAGAGGAAAAACAGCATTCGCCTCAAATTTGCTTGCAAGTCAAAGTTTTACCCGATCCGGATAAATTTGGTTGGACGGCGAAAGAACTGTTAGAAGATTTGCCCAAACTTGATGAGTTGCAGCACATTAAAGTCAGAGGGTTAATGACCATTCTTCCCCAAGGATTAAACCCGTCTGAAGCGAAAGAAGCATTTGACTCGACCCGCGAACTCAGCGAACAAATTCGGCAACAAAATTGGTCACACATTCAGATGCAAGAACTTTCAATGGGAATGTCATCAGATTATCCCTTGGCAGTTGAATCTGGTGCTACTATGATACGACTAGGACAAATTATCTTTGGTGCGAGGAGGGTATAGGTCAATATAATATATTCTCTAGTCTGTCAAATTCCAGGTGAGTGGGGTTATCCACTTTCCTTATAGTTAAATCACTGCGACTCTCTCAATCAGGAGTTGAGTAAAAGTTATTAGTCGCTATGTATAATTGAGACGACTAGCACAGCTAAGCAACTGATAGCAGTCCGTAGGAATACAGTATCTTGTATTCATACCCTTAAATATGTCCAAGAAAAGACTTGTTGTATCAGTTTTATGGAGCAAATTAAACCGTGAGCATTTTTGGCAAACTTCGGGACTTTGTCGGCTTGAATGATTCAGCCGAATATGATTACGAATATGAAGAGATGGAAGGGGAACAATATCAAGGGACTTATCCTGTTCCTCAACCTCAAGCGGCTGCTGCACCTAAAGAGGAAGAGCGGCGAACTTCTACTTCTACTGCTGCTTCTCGTAGACCTCGAGAAAGAGCAACAATTGGATCAGTTAATACAGGTACAGGTGGTGTGATGTCTGAAACGGTAGGATCGAATGTTGGTAATGTGATTGGAATGCCGGGTGCATTAAATGGAATTTCTGAGGTGATGGTGATGGAACCTCGCACCTTTGAAGAAATGCCTGCGGCCATTCGTTCTCTGAAAGAGAGAAAATCTGTTGTGCTGAATTTAACCATGATGGACCCCGATCAAGCTCAAAGAGCAGTTGATTTTGTGGCGGGAGGAACCTATGCTCTAGATGGTCATCAAGAACGCATTGGAGAAAGTATCTTCTTGTTTACTCCAAGCTGTGTTCAGGTTAGAACTCAATCGGGTGTGGTTCATGAAGTCGCCTCTCAAGGACGTTCACCCCGGCTGTCTTCTACAATGGCTTCTGTTTGGCAAACTGAAAAAACACCTGCCGCTCAGTAATTTAAGCCTTCAATTCAGACAAAATAGGGCAGAGAACAGATGTTCTTTGTCCTTTTATCGTGTTAGGGCATAGGGGATAGGTAATAGGTAATAGGCATAAAAATGCTTTCCGTGCCACCTAACACCTAACACCTAACACCTAACACCTAACACCTAACACCTAACACCTA
>CAYSWY010000001.1:187814-277494 GCA_964434975.1 uncultured Lyngbya sp. | reverse complement strand
ACACCTAACACCTAACACCTAACACCTAACACCTAACACCTAACACCTAACACCTAACACCTGACTATGCAACAGCGGGTTGAGGTTGGAATTGGAACATTGAATAAATCACGTTACGGCGAATATCCGTCATCATTTCCAAGAACTGTTCATAGCCTTCTCGTTTATATTCAATTAACGGATCTTTTTGTCCGTAGCCGCGTAAACCGACAGACTCTCGTAACGCATCCATTTGTTGTAAATGTTCACGCCAGAGAGTATCAATTTGTTGGAGAATAAAGAAACGTTCTGCTTCTCGCATTAAACCGGGTTTAAGTTGATTAACTTGGGCTTCTTTAATATCGTAAGCATTGCGAAGTTGTTCATGCAAGAAGGTCTTAATTTCATCGATATTTAAATCAATTAATTGATCTGCCGTTAAGTCTTGCAATAAATAAACAAATTCTTTGGCTTTATCAACGACTTTATCAATATCCCATTCTTCCGACGGTAAATCTGGGTTAATATAGGCATCAACAATATCATCCATGGTTCTTTCACCATATTGAATCACTTGTTCTTTCAAGTCTAACCCTTCCAATACCCGGCGACGTTCGGCATAAATAGCGCGGCGTTGATTATTCATCACCTCGTCATATTCAAACACCTGTTTGCGGATATCATAATAATAGGTTTCGACCTTTTTCTGCGCCCCTTCTAACGATCGCGTTAACATTTTCGACTCAATGGGCATATCTTCTTCAACATTAAACATACTCATTAATCCCGCAACGCGATCGCCCCCAAAGATGCGTAATAAGTTATCCTCTAAACTGAGGAAGAACCGGGTTGAACCGGGGTCTCCTTGCCGTCCAGCCCGTCCCCGTAATTGGTTATCAATGCGGCGAGACTCGTGACGTTCTGTACCGATAACGTGCAGTCCACCTAAGCCAATCACCTCATCATGCTCAACATCGGTAAACTGTTCGTATTCTGTCACAATCGTTTTATAAACATCCCGTAATTTTTGAATCACCGGTTCGCTTGTGGGAGCCTTTTCTGCGGCAACAGCGAGTTTATCTTCGGCTTGTAATTCGGGTAAATTGCGTTCCCCATATTCAGAGACGGCAAAGTCTACCGCTTCTTTGAGTTGTTGTTCTGCGGCTTGAGAAATTTGAGTGGGGAAAATGTCAGAAGAGACTTTCCAGGTTTTGACTTTTTGATCTTCACCAAACCCTTGAACAGCGTTACGTTTACTTCTAGGAACAGGAGTGACTGCTAACTCTTTTTCATCTTCTGGTTTAACAATACGCGGCATAAAATATTCCCGCATTTTCAACCGCGCCATGTAGTCGGCATTTCCCCCGAGGATAATATCTGTGCCTCGACCTGCCATATTGGTGGCAATGGTGACACTGCCTCTACGTCCAGCCTGGGCGACAATTTCAGATTCGCGTTCAACGTTTTCTGGCTTAGCATTGAGGAGGTTATGGGGAACTTGACGTTGAGATAATAAACGCGAGAGTAACTCAGATTTTTCTACACTGGTTGTTCCCACTAATACCGGACGGCCCTGTTCATGCATATGGGCACATTCATCGGCGATAGACTGCCATTTCCCCGCTTCGGTTTTATAAACGACATCGGCTAAATCTACTCGACCCCGAGGACGGTTTGTGGGGATAATACTCACCTGTAAATCATAAATCTTCTCAAATTCGGCTTCTTCTGTTTTTGCCGTTCCAGTCATCCCCGACAATTTCGGATAGAGTAAAAAGAAGTTTTGGTAAGTAATCGTCGCTAAAGTTTGGGTTTCTGGCTGAATATCGACTCCTTCTTTGGCTTCTATCGCCTGGTGTAAGCCATCACTCCAACGTCGCCCTTGCATCACCCGGCCGGTAAATTCATCGACAATGACGACTTCTTGATCCCGGACAATATAATTAACATCTTTAACAAATAGTTCTTTAGCTTTGAGGGCATTAAAAATAAAATGGGCCCAAGGGTTACTTGGATCATATAAATCTGGCATTTCCACCAATTCTTCGGCGGCGGCAAACCCTTCATCGGTTAATAAGACGTTGCGGGCTTTTTCGTCTACTTCGTAATGTTCTTCGGGTTGCAAAGCTTGAGCCACTTGCGCGGCGCGAATATACTTTTCACTGGGACGTTCGACCTGACCCGAGATAATTAACGGCGTACGGGCTTCATCGACTAAAACAGAGTCTACTTCATCAATAATGCAATAGTTAAACGGACGCTGTACTACATCCTCAATAGAAGTTGCCATATTATCCCGTAGATAATCAAACCCCACCTCACTATTGGTGGCGTAGGTAATATCGCAAAGATAATTTTTCTTCCGTTCATTGGGAGTCATCCCTTGCTGAATCAGTCCCACGCTTAACCCTAAAAATCGATGAATTTGCCCCATCCATTCCGCATCCCGGCGGGCGAGATAATCATTCACCGTAATCGCATGAACCCCATCTCCCGAAAGAGCGTTAAGATAACAAGGCAGTGTGGAAACTAATGTTTTCCCTTCCCCGGTTTTCATCTCAGCAATTTCACCTTTATGCAGGATCATGCCGCCGAGGAGTTGGACATCAAAGTGACGCATTCCCAGGACTCGCAAACCCGCTTCCCGCACAACCGCAAAAGCTTCTGGTAAAATCTCATCTAAAATTTGTTCTCGATCTTCTCGGGACTTTGCCTTTTCTAGAATTTGCTTAAATTCCCCGGTTTTTCCCCGCAACTGTTCATCAGACAGAGCATGAATGTCTTCTTCTAAAATATTGATATCTGTGACAACAGGCTGAAACTTTTTGAGTTTTCGAGCATTGGGATCACCCAGTAAAGCTTTTAACATGGCGAGATTCTAAATAATTTTAACAAGTTTATACTGAGAGCTTAAAGTTTACTGAGCTGGGTTGATACAAGTCTGAGCAGATCTACCCATTCTATAAAGGGGTACACCATCAATCAGTTCATCGGTGTTTCCAGCTCCAATAAAAAGATCTTGTACTGGTTATTGTAGCAATCGATGGATCTGAGGGGAAATACGGGTAAAAAATAATTCAGAACCAATGTGTTAGAATCCTTGATTAACCCTCAAAAGGTGTTGGGTAATCGTTGGCTCAATCTGAGAGGACATCTTGTCTGATCAGAGTTTACGACTCCAACTTACCCGAGAGGGTTGAAGTTGTTCTGGGGCAACTTAAACAGACTGATGGGGTGTTCAAGTAGACAACCCTGATACAGATTCAACCTCCTGAGCCAATTAATGTTAAGGATGGGGATTGCAAGTCACTATTGCAACTTACTGTTAAATCCCACAGGAAGTCTTACGGTGCAACAAGAGATCGCGAAGAATTGAATCAACAGCAGACTTTCAAATGATTTCCTGAGTTGATCTCAGTGAGGTTTAATCGGGAACTCTGCTACATTACATTCAACTCAACTCACCGTCTCAGCATCTGGAATGAATCTTCAACTCGTCAGGGACTGAATTTATTCGGTAAAATGACGTTAACACAAACCATAAACTCGAAAAATTAAACTGAACAGTCTACCGGAATTAATGTCTGGTGCATGTGTTCAACGCGGCAACGGGGTTAATCGCTACATCGGAATTAAATTCGGTGAGGTGCGATTAACAACCCACGCAGTCAGTTTATTATCTGTTAATTTTTCAACTGTTAAAAATGTCACGCTAAAATTAGCGTACGGGCATGCAGCAAATGATGAGTATTAGCCATGTTTGAACGCTTCACAGAAAAAGCAATTAAAGTAATCATGTTGGCCCAGGAGGAAGCACGCCGCCTGGGACATAACTTCGTGGGCACAGAACAGATCCTCTTGGGTCTGATCGGAGAAGGCACAGGTGTCGCCGCCAAAGTGCTTAAGTCCATGGGGGTGAACCTGAAAGACGCTCGAATTGAGGTCGAAAAGATCATTGGTCGGGGTTCTGGGTTTGTCGCCGTCGAAATTCCCTTTACGCCTCGTGCCAAGCGCGTCCTAGAACTATCCTTGGAAGAGGCTCGCCAATTAGGACACAACTATATTGGCACAGAACACCTGCTTCTGGGATTAATTCGCGAAGGGGAAGGAGTCGCCGCTCGTGTCCTGGAAAACTTGGGTGTCGATCTCACTAAAGTCCGAACTCAAGTGATTCGGATGTTGGGTGAAACAGCAGAAGTGACAGCCGGTGGCACTAACAGCCGCACTAAAACCCCCACCTTGGATGAATTCGGCTCTAATTTAACCCAAATGGCCGGGGAAGGCAAGCTTGATCCGGTTGTGGGTCGGCAAAAGGAAATTGAACGGGTGATTCAAATTCTCGGTCGCCGTACCAAAAATAACCCTGTTTTAATTGGAGAACCGGGTGTGGGTAAAACCGCGATCGCTGAAGGTCTAGCCCAGCGCATTGCTCAAAACGATGTGCCAGATATCCTGGAAGAAAAACGAGTCGTGACCCTAGATATTGGTCTGCTGGTGGCAGGGACGAAATATCGGGGTGAGTTTGAAGAACGACTCAAAAAGATTATGGATGAAATCCGCTCCGCTGGCAATGTCATCCTTGTGATTGATGAGGTCCATACCTTAATTGGAGCCGGGGCAGCAGAAGGGGCAATTGATGCGGCCAATATCCTCAAGCCTGCTTTAGCGCGGGGTGAATTGCAATGTATCGGGGCTACAACTCTCGATGAATATCGCAAGCACATTGAACGCGATGCGGCTTTAGAACGCCGTTTCCAACCCGTTATGGTGGGTGAACCCTCTGTTGATGAAACCATCGAAATCTTATTTGGTTTGCGGGAACGCTATGAACAGCACCACAAGCTGAAGATTTTAGATGAGTCTTTAGAGGCGGCGGCACAACTGTCTGATCGCTATATTTCAGATCGGTTTTTACCCGATAAAGCGATTGATTTAATTGATGAAGCCGGTTCTCGGGTTCGTTTGATTAATTCTCAATTACCCCCTGCGGCAAAAGAATTGGATAAGGAATTGCGACAAGTCCTGAAAGAAAAGGATGAGGCGGTTCGTTCTCAAGACTTTGACCGGGCGGGAGAATTGCGCGATCGCGAAATGGAGATTAAATCCGAAATTCGGGCGATAGCTCAGAATAAAAAGTCTGAAACCCGCACCGATGAAGATGATTCTCCCATGGTAACGGAAGAAGACATTGCTCACATTGTGGCCAGTTGGACGGGTATTCCGGTGAACAAACTCACCGAGTCTGAGTCTGAGAAACTGTTGCACATGGAAGATACCTTGCATCAGCGTCTGATTGGTCAGGATGATGCGGTTAAAGCGGTTTCTCGGGCGATTCGTCGTGCCAGAGTCGGCTTAAAGAACCCCAACCGTCCGATTGCTAGTTTCATCTTCTCCGGGCCAACTGGGGTGGGTAAAACTGAGTTAACCAAAGCCTTAGCCACCTATTTCTTTGGTTCGGAAGAGGCGATGATCCGGTTGGATATGTCGGAATTTATGGAACGTCACACCGTTTCTAAATTAATCGGTTCTCCCCCTGGATATGTGGGGTACAACGAAGGCGGACAACTGACAGAAGCGGTACGTCGTCGTCCTTACACTGTGGTGCTATTCGACGAAATCGAAAAAGCACACCCCGATGTGTTTAATATGCTGCTGCAAATCTTAGAAGACGGTCGTTTGACTGACGCGAAGGGTCGGACGGTAGACTTCAAGAATACCTTGATTATCATGACTTCTAATATTGGGTCAAAAGTGATCGAAAAAGGTGGCGGCGGTCTGGGCTTCGAGTTTGAGGATGATGCAACCGATGCTCAGTACAACCGGATTCGTAACCTGGTTAACGAAGAACTCAAACAGTACTTCCGACCTGAATTCCTCAACCGTCTTGACGAGATTATTGTCTTCCGTCAGTTAAACAAAGAGGAGGTCAAGGAAATCGCTGTGATTATGTTAAATGAAGTCTTTAGCCGCTTGGGCGAAAAAGGCATCACGTTAGAAATCACAGATCGATTCAATGAACGCTTAGTCGAAGAAGGCTACAACCCCAGTTACGGCGCACGTCCTCTGCGTCGGGCGATTATGCGCCTGTTGGAAGATAGCTTAGCCGAAGAAATTCTCTCCGGTCGGATCAAAGAAGGCGATATTGCAGTGGTTGATGTCGATGAAAGCGGTCAGGTCAATGTTTCACAAGGTGAAAAGCGCGAACTATTACCCCAAACTGCTGAATAGTTCTTGACCACTACTCAAATTTAATATAACAACAGACGTTCAACCTTGAGCGTCTTTCTTTATGCACAGCTTAGAGCTTTTGTCAAATTAGCGTTACTCTTGTTAATAAAACTCGTGCATCGTCGAAATTTTATTGAGTCTCTGTTTCGTGCAAAAACTACAGTAGAATCAGGGTTTGAGGGGATAAAATTGCAAGAAGACACACGATTCCCTTGGTTGACCCTATTTTACTCGTATCTCAAACCCTTGTCAACTCGTTCCCTTGATTACAGTTATTAATTTTTGTAACAGGCGTAAATTTTGAAAAACTAATTGCTTTATTTTTGTTGTATTAGAGAAGTTAATAGTTAGGGGGAAGTTGTGAAGCAGCAGAGAGTGTATATTAAATTGGAAATTAATCTGTAATATTAATATTATTTTGTTCCAGTTGGCTTTCCTGAGGTTGATCGAGTTGTAATATTTTTCTTATTTCTGGATTTAATACTCCACTCATCAATAATGCAGAGAATGCTAGTATTATTCCAATCAGCCATTTCCAATCAATTTTAGACTGAGTTGTATTTGAACCTGAATTTGAATGATTGAACGAACTATTATTTTGAGTTGATTTTTCTGCTTCGTTGATAACTCCAGCTACTTTTACATTATCTTTAGTTTCTCAATTATTTATTCCGATGCCAAAATTACCATTTTGATGATTAGTGTTATTGCTGTTATTCATATTAAGATCTCTACTGATATGATAATTATGAATATTTTGGATAGGTTGTCTCTGTTGAACTCCTTCTCTTTCTGGTAGTTTATTAGATTTTAACGAATCTGATCGATTAATTTCATTGCGAAAAATAGATTTACGATATTCTGCTATGTTTTTAACTAATACTTCAAATTCTCCGGGTTTAAAGATTTTATTTTCTTCATCTGGATAACGCTTACAAAAGTTCTGTCTTGTTTTCTGTTCATTCCAACTGAACTCACGAAAGATATCATCGCACTTAACGTCTGAAAAATTAGCTTTACTGATATTCCAATCTTCAATACAAGCTCCTGTGAGGATTACTCTTTCAAAATAGGTTTCTACCGCTTGAAGAGCTTTGAGATTAGCTCCTGTAAGGTTGACTTCCCTCAGATGACATCCATTAAAAGAAGCTTCTGTCAGATCAGTATAACTGAAATTAGTTTCATCAAGCTCAATAGTACTAAAGTTTACTCCTATAAGCATCTGTCCAGTGAGATCGGCTCTTGTAAGGTCAGTTTCTTTTAAGTTAGTGTCTTTAAGAATACTTCCTCTAAGGTCAACATCAATTAGATTAGCTTCTGTTAGATTAGCTTCTGTTAGGTCTGCTGCTATAAGCTTAGCTTCAATGAGATTAGCTTTTTCTAGGTTAGCTGCTCGGAGGTTGGCGCTTGTCAAATTAGCTTCTCTTAAAAGAGCTGATTGCAGGTTAGCTCCCTTAAGATTTGCATCACGCAGACTAGCTTCTGTGAGGTTAGCATCACTGAAATTGACTCGTTTGAGATTTGCACCCATAAGGTCAGCTTTTTTAAGGTAAGTTCCTGTAAGATCGGGTTGAATATCTGGATTTTCCTCTCTCCATTTATTCCAAGCCTCAACACCTTCTTCAAGCTTCCTCAAATATTCAGGATTAGCCATTAACTACAACTAAAACGAATCAATATAGATTATCTGATCTCTATTATATAAACTCACAATTCTACCAGGTAAAAGTTCAGACTCAAACTAGACTTTAGTATGATAGTTTCTACCAAGGACGACTCATCAGTGTCAAACTAGACCAATAAAACGGATGAGAAAAATCAGTATCTCTGAATGTGAGTCCGCTTTCAGGTCAAGGAATTTTTGCCGACTTAAGATGACCAATTATTGATCTATCTAAGAAATGACTATTTTTATCAAAGAGAATACCGCAATAGAATTAAGTATTCTAGAAGCTGGACAGATATCGTATTTTTTCACAAACCAAAACTGAATTGCTATAGATGAGTATTCTCAGTAAAAATAGCTAAGTTGAAGTGAGTGGTAATAAAACCTCAAATTCTGTTCCTTCTCCAACAGTGGACTTCAGATTTAGTTTACCTTTGTGGCGTTGAGTCACAATTTGATGGCTAATGGTTAATCCTAATCCCGTTCCTTTTCCAAGGGGTTTTGTCGTGAAAAAGTTCTCAAAAATTCGTTGTTGAATTTCTGGTGGAATACCCGAACCATTATCAATAATCTGTATTGAAATACAGCGAGGAGAGATATCGGAAACAGGAGGAGTGAGAACTAACATATCTGTAGAAGTCCCAGAAGAATATTGACTATCATATTGACTCCTCAAATTGTTGGGTTTAGAAGAGGAAGACAGTGAGTTAATTTCTAAATTTTCCTGTTCTTGAATTGAACACTGTCTCACTTGAGTTCTAATCAAAATTTTAGGTGGTTTTTCTTTCTGATTATTCTCTTCTACCGCATCTAATGCATTGGCTATTAAATTCATAAAAACTTGATTAATTTGTCCTGGATAACAGGATATTTCTGGGATATCGCCATAGTCTTTAATAATTTCTACACCCAATTTAAATCTATTTTTTAGAATTAATAAAGTATTATCTAAACCTTCATGTAGATTGATTGTCTGTCGCTTTTCTGTATCTGTGCGAGTATATCCCCTTAAACTATTCACCATTTGATTGAGTCTTTGAGAGGAGATTTGTAGACTCTTCGTCACTTCTGGAATATCTTGTTGAATAAACTCCAAATCAATTTCTTCTTTAAGATTTTCTACTTCCTGATTCTGCTCTTGAGTTGTTTCTTCATAGACTTGCATTAATTCTAGTAAATCTCCTGAATAATTAGAAAGACATTGAATATTGCCTACAATACAAGCAACCGGATTACGAATTTCGTGAGCCACTCCCGCTAACATTTGCCCCAGCATTGCTAATTTTTCGGTTTGAATAATTTGAGCTTGAGTTTTTTCATGTAATAATTCTGTTGCTAGTTTATGAATTTGAGATTGAGCAATGAGCAGGGTTTGAGTGGCTAAAACCCCATATTTATTAGCATTAATTTTAACAATAATGGGTTCATACATTAACTCACTATCTCGTTGAATTGCAATTTCAGCCGCATTAACAATCTTAGTATTTCCAGGTAAAATTAAAGCATCTTTTTTCGCAAATCGATAAAATACATGAAGCGATCGCTTTAAAAATAATTCTCTGCCATAGGCTCGACTTAAAATTTCTAAAAAGCGACGGCGTGACACCATGCCGACCAATTCACCATTTTCAGTTAAAATCACTCCGGGAATAGTCGGGCTATAATCAAAAAATTCTTCCAGATCTTTACCTATTGCATTCATTTCCAATTGACATTGCACTGGAGATAAATCCTGAATTGTAGAATCAAGATGAATATCTTTTAATAGAGGATATTGTTCTTGACAACATGGGGTATGATCAGAAGCTGATGAATAATTCATAGATAAGTACCTGCTGAATAGATATAAGATTCGAGAAAGATATAATTTTTACGAAGATTGATGTCCCCTCGGGTTTACTTAAAACAGACTGAAAAACAAATTCAACACAATCGACAAAATCAATATATTAACTGTGATCAAAAAAACTTTGCTGAGTGCTGTTATATGACTGTTGACTTTTGCCCAATCAATTTAACAGATGGATCAAGTAACCGGAGTTAAAGTGACTGTACTTGCCCTGTCTAAAATGAGATAGATGTCCTTTATGAGATAAGATTCACTGATTGTGGTATAAATACCTAAAGAGCGACTACGGTCTGAAAAGCAGTGACACATCAGATTAATTGATTATATTATATGCAACTTGATCAAAAAGAGTAAAAAAGTATTTGAATTAACAATATTTTAATAGAAAGTCGTGCTTTACTTGATTATGGAATTGTAATGATTTCGTTAATTAAAGGTTAATAGATGAACCCTTGACATAAGTATTTTTACCGCTGTTAAAAGAGCGGTTAATCTCACTTTTCTGACTGAATAGCTGTACTATTCTAGGGTATCTGATAAAATCTGTAGGCGAACTTTTCCCTGCTTGCTATCCCCTAATTGAACTTCAATAATCTGACCCGCTAATTGTTCTAGACAAGTCAATAATGAACGCAGATGGGGTGTACTCGCTCCCGTATCCACATACAATCGGTCTGCCAAGCTGCCCACTCTCTTCCATGTATTATACAGTTTGACAATATTTTGTTCAAGTTGGGTGGCTTGCTTGACTAAATCCGCAGCAGTACTCAAACACCCCACTCTTAACGCTTCTTCTAACGCCATTTCAACATCTACAGCAGTTTCAGAGAGGGTTTGTACTTGGGCTGCGGCATCTAAATATTTCGCTAAATTACGGGCATCAGAAGTGAGTTGCTTCACCGTATCAACATCAGGACTTTCAATCATTTCCCGTTGCAATTCATCAATATGAGACTCGGGTAACTTCTCCATTTCTCGTACCAATGGCGCTAAATATCGCGGCGGCATCGAACCTCCCGAGGCTTTTTCTCGGACTTCATCCGGTAATAAATCTGAACTCATTGCCGTCCACTCATCTGATAACTGCCGCACTTCTCGTCGGGTAATGCGATCGCCTTGAGTGGCCGCATCACTCACCATTTGCTGGACTTCAACCGGAGATTTTGCCGTTTCTACAAATGCCCGTTTACTAAAATTATTAATAGAATCTGGGTTCAAAAGTCCCTCTGCTAACAATGTATCGGCGCTGTTAGCCAGTTCAATTAAAGAATAAGCTTGACTTTTGCTAATTTCTCGTGTTTTTAGCCAATTGAGAAAACCTGTTCCTCGTCCTTCTCCCCCGCGTTTTTCGCGATCGCGCACTGCCCGTAAAATTCGTCCCCGCCAAATTTCGGTCTGCAAGTCGAAGCGATCGCAAACTTTCCAAGCGACATCAACTTGTTTCTCAAAATCAGGTTCAGAAATTGCTTCGTCTTCTGGATCGGGTAACTCAAAGTTTAAGTCAGTAAACTCATTCAGCACCTCTGCCAGTTCAGTTGAAGAAGAAGGGATATCAGCCATCCGAGCATTATCTGTTTGGGGATTGTCGGATTATTATGACATGATTTGATAATTATTGGTGATTTGTTCTTCTTTGTTAGCAGACAGACGTAGAGACGTTACATGTAACGTCTGTACAGTATTTTTGATGAGTTTCATAATTCTCTTAGCTGTTCCCCGTTGCCTATTGCCTATTGCCGATTGCCTACGTTTTCTCAACGGGTTGTAAATCTCCCTGATTAAGTGTCCAACACCGATCTGCTACAGTCATTAAGTCCCCCGCATCGTGAGTCACGACGAATAATGTCCAGTGGGTTTTGAGTTTAGCCAGTAAGCTGACTAATTGTTGTCGCATTGACCAATCTAAACCCGCTGTGGGTTCATCTAACATCAAAATATGAGGTTTGCGGATCAGTTGAACTGCCAGGGCTAGACGGCGCTGTTGTCCACCGCTGAGAGCATGAGGAGAAGTTTGTAGGGAAATATGATTGAGTCCAACTTCGCTGAGGGCGTGGTTAACTTGATCGAGACTCAGTTCGGGATGGCCTAAACGTAATTCTTCTAAAATGGTATTGCCACAAAAATGGCGTTCTGGAAATTGAAAGACTAAACCCGCAAGCTGTTGCAGATACTCTGCACTCAGTTTTTTTTCTCGCCAGCAAACTTGTCCTTTCGTCGGTTCTGCCAGTCCCGCTAAAATTTCGAGTAGTGTTGTTTTCCCGGAACCACTTTGACCGATAATCAGTCCCATCTGCTGAGGGGCTAATTCTAAATTCACATTTTTTAGAATGGGAGTTGAGCTAGCGACCGGATGATACAGTAAATTTTGAATATATAGCATTAATGTAGGGTACGGGGTTTAATTGATTTTCAAATGTCACTATTGTCTTAAATTATATCATTGCTTGAGATTGTTCTCTAGATTATATTAGGGTTTTAAGTGGATCAAAAATTATATTTATTTTGGATATATTTATGTCAGTTTAAAATGACTCAGATCAATCAGATCAAAATGATAACTATAGTAGTTAGGAATAATTTTTCAGAAACTCCAACATCTGTAATCGGAAAGTTTGCTGTCTTGACGGGTTGGCGATCGCCATCGTCTTTTCCTAATTTTAAAAATACCTAACTCTTCTATAGCAAGAGAGCCATATTGTCAGTTTGCCTTTGTCTACACAATTTCATACAAAATTTAAAACGGATTCTATATGATTTTACAGTTATTTCAATCTAAAATAGTACAGATTATTAGTACAAGTATTGGCTTTTTACTGTTTAATATCGGTAGTGCAGCGGCAGTCGATCCGTTTCGTTCTTCAACGCGATCGCGGACAATGAGTGAACCTGCCGTTGCTGCTTTTCAGGCTATGTTTGAGCAAGGAAACTATCAAAATGCTCAATGGCATCTTCAGCAAGCTCAATCAGAAGAAACTCAAGAACCGATGGTTTATGGAATGTTAGCGGCGTTTGCTTATCAACAGCAAGATTGGCAAGCGTTGGCAGATTATACTGAAAAGATTTTAACGGTTTCTGACAGTTTAAAACAAAGGGATTTATTACGGGGAAATTTGTATCTTGCCATTGGTCATTTTATGGAAGGCGCTCATAGTTTAGCCACAGAAGGAACATTACGAGGTGCGCCAAAGGCATTAAATAAATTAGAGGATGTTTTCACTGCTTTAGATGCAGCAGAAGCGGTTAACCCAGAAGATCCTGAACTGAATTTAATTCGAGGCTATTTAGAGTTATTTTTATCGTTAAACTTGCCGTTTAATAGTCCAGAAAATGCAATTATAAAATTAGAAGAATATGGGAGTCCGCGTCATTTAGCTTATCGAGGAATTGCCATTGCTTATCGAGATTTAAAACAACTGGATAAAGCCTTGGATTTTGTTGATAAATCATTAGAAACTGTTCCAGATAATCCTGAAGTTTTATATTTAAAAGCGCAAATATTAGCTTCATTAGGACAAAAAAAAGATCCGATATTGTTAACAGCGGCGCAAGAAAACTTCCAGGCAGCATTAGCTAACCCGCAGCAATTACCAAAACGAGTCGTTGCTCAGATTTTCTATGAACACTGTAAAAATTTAAATCGGATCGATCAAATTCAACGCGCTTGTGATCCACTTCGAGATACAATTAGAGAAAGAGATGGTCTTTGGGGGCCTGTTTCGGAACAAATGCCAACCTTATAATGATCAATTGAGATAAAATTATGAATGTTTATTTTCGGGAATATGATCCGTTTGATTTATGGATTTGGATTCAATTTACCACAGTTCCTTCAATTATTGAACGGCAATATGTCGAAGAAGTATTAAATTCTTGGTTTTTACTGGGAAAATTAGGGGGATTTAATGCAGAAAGTTTACAAGTTCAGGATACAGGCGTAGATTTAAATTATATGAATTACGATCCGAATTTATCCAAAGATAGCATGATGGCATTAATGCATAATATGGGCGAAATTGAATATAACGGGATTTGGTCACGCTGTTGGTTAGATTTAGGTACAAGTGATGCATTTGCACTCGATGTTTTAATTAATGCTTTGACTCAACTGAGTGAAGAATATGTAGTGATTGAAAAGTTTATTATTGGCGGAGAAAATGAAGATTGGCCAGTAGATCGCGAAGATCAAGAAGCCAGTTTTGCAGATTATAATTAAAAACTATTCAAAATATTAATATGGCAAAATTAGGTAAAATTCGGGTGTTAGCTTTAGGCTTAATTCAACAAGACAACCGCCTTTTTATTTCTCAAGGATATGATAGTATTAAACAAACCACTTTTTATCGAGCATTAGGGGGTGGTGTAGACTTTGGAGAACCGAGTCATATGGCATTAGAACGAGAATTTCAAGAAGAATTACAAGCGGATTTAACGAATATTAAATATCTGGGTTGTTTAGAAAATATTTTTGAATATAACGCTACAGCTTATCATGAATTAATTCAATTGTATCGTTGTGATTTTACAGATGCTAAATTTTACAATATTGATTCTATTAAGTTCTACGAAAAAGATCGAGAAAAAATCGCCCTTTGGGTTCCAATTTCCAGATTTAAATCAGGAGAATTAACATTAGTTCCAGAAGGGTTTTTAGAGTATTGTCAGGTGCCTCTATAACTGAAATAGGAAACTTAGGCTAAACTTGCTAAAAGTTTTAACTTAGGTAATAATATAATTAATACATTTTTTAAGTTTCTGACCCAGCGCGATCGCAGACCTGTCAGGGTGTTGAACGACTAAAAAGGCTGCATTTAAATTTTTTTACTTTCTCACTCCCGCCTCATTGTAATCGGCTGAAAATGATCGACCCGGCGTGGATAAAATAGCGAATCGTTGATTTGAAAACCTCAATCAGTTTGAGGAATTTTTGTGCTGATAGAGATTGTAATGAATTGGAAGAATATCTAGTAGACACAAGAATTTTATCTTGAGATCAACCAACTCTTGAAAACTAAAGCCATTTGTCATTCAATTGCTATCGGGATGACAGGATTTGAACCTGCGACATCCTGCTCCCAAAGCAGGCGCGCTACCAAGCTGCGCTACATCCCGGATCGTACTTAATTTATCTTACCTTAATTTGTGCAATTCGGGTAAAAAATGATCAAATTAATTTCTTCAAGATTGAGCCAAGGCAACGCAAGCAGCCAAGCGCCTAAATTTCAGATAGATGATAAACGCGCTTAGCGCTGTAGATTGTCCACTTTAACATCAACCGCGATCGCTGATGAGAGTAAAAACCCGAGAGCGTGCCTGCGTATTTTTACCTGACTCAAGGGAATTGTAAACTGTGCCTCTTGAAAGAGACACTATTGCCAGCTAACCCAAATAAGTTAGTCTGGATACCAGAACATTCCTTTGATTCCCTCTGGATCGGGTACGAAACCCAAATTTCGGTAAAAATCCACCACCTGAGGGTCTGCAAATAAGGTAATGTTGCTGATGTCATCGCTACGGAGTTTTTTAATGATAAATTTCATCAAAGCCTTGCCTAACCCTTTACTCTGGAAATCCGGGTGGACAACCACATCCCAGAGTGTTGCGTTAAAGGCATGATCGGAAGTCGCACGAGCAAACCCGATCAGTCGTCGCTGGTTGCCGCGCATTTGCCACATCGAAACGACAAGATAGCTATATTGAATGGCTTTTTTGACTTTTCTTAATGGCCGACGAGACCAACCAACGGCGTTGCAGAGTTCTTCCAGCTCATAGAGATCAATATCGCGCTCTGTACTGAAAAAGACTCGACCACTGCTGATCGGCTTCCGGGCTGCCGGGGAATTAGAATTATTTCCCTCGGGGGTGTATCCCTCGTATTCCTCCATCATTTGGGAGCTAGGAGTCGAATCTGAACTGCTAAACAAGTTTTTCCAGAAACCCATGCAGGCGTGGTAATGATAGTAAACATGAATGATCGTATTAGATAGTATATCTCCCGTACCCTCCCCGCAATTATGGCTCCGGGCTTAAAAACATCAACCTTAGACCTGTTAAAGCGCTTCAACCGAGCGTTTCCCCAATTTTATGAGCAATTTGTCAGTAGTGAAATTCAGTTGCAAAATCTTAAACTGGCTTATCAAATTTACCGCACTCGACAGGCAGTCATCGAAGTTAGGCCAGAAGGCAGTCGCAGTGCCTTGCATTTTGCTTACCGTAACCAATCATTTCTACTGAGTGATATTTTCGGGGTACTGGCGGCCTATGGACTCACCATTCACAGCCTAAGTCTGTATGGACAAATTTACCCCCCTATGTTGGTATTTATCAAGTTAGTGGTCTCTCGGGGGGGTAAAGCACTGACAGAGAAAACCTCTGAAAATGTGAGCCGCGCCATCACAGAAGCCCTAGCAGGGCACTTTGAAGTCGAAGAGATGTTGGCAGTCGAATTTAACCTTGACGCTGGCTTAGAGGATGTAGCAACCGAGTTTTACGTCGATCCTGTGTTTCATCTCCCAGCCTTATTGATTGAAGCCGATAACCAACCGGGGTTATTTTATAAAGTCATGTATGCCATTTGGCAAGAAGACTTACTCGTGGTCAACGCTAACCTATTGGTCTGGCGAGGACGAACCCGCTTAATTCTCTATCTCCTCGGGCCAAACGAAAGTTTAATCCCAGATTATCTGGGCCAGAAAATTGCAGAAGGGATGCGACAGCGGTTAATGGGGGAGAGATATTAGAAGTTATTCGTTATTCGTTCTAAATCAATGGGTTGGCGCGTTGTTGGATTTGATTCAAGAGATCTTTTTTCTACTAGATTGATAGAAGGGAAAAATCACCAATAACGGTTGCGTAGCCTGTTGCTATTGCAATGTAACAACGAATGACTAATAACCAATAACTCCTCTTATATTTCAGCATAGGCCCGTTCTACTAAACGACGGGCTAAAGTCTGAACCCCTGTATGAGTATAATAATTCGTGGTCATGTCTAGAAAAGCCGCAACATAATCTAATTTATCGTTGCTAATATCTACAAAACCTTGAAGATTTTTTACGACTTTTTCAGGGGTTAAACCTCTGTCTGCCACAAAGTTACTCATCCATCCTTGCACAGAACTAAAGCTTTCTTGAACAAAGCCTAATTTAGCGGCTGGGTTGCCACCCGGAATGAGATCATTAATCCGTTTAAATCCTTCATTTTTTTGTAATTCAGAAGGACTTAAATTAGAAATTGTGCTACCCACTGCTAGCAGAAAATCTGGCCCTAAGGGAATCAATCCATCTAAACAGACTAAAGCTGCCATTCGCATTAATGATTCATTGCCATAGTTTCCTAATGCTCCTAAAAATTCCCCGATACTATCACCCGGAATTCCGTTAATTTGACAAAAGGCAACTAATTCAACCACAACTTTTAAGGATAAATCAATCGCTTGGGCTTTATTCGCTTTCGGGGTTAATTTATTCAGAAAACCAAGAAAGCTAACATTTTCACTGATTTTATTGGCTAAGGCAGCAGTTCCGAGAGCAGTTCCGGCATTATCAATCCTTTGATACAGCCAAAACGCTCTTTGATAGCCTTCAGACTTATCATTATAGAGCCATAATGCCCGTTCACTAATGTCTTGAATTAAACCGGGATCATCTTCTCCAGTTACGGTTCGTACGGTATTGTCAAACCCAACTAAGTTGTTCCATTGTCCGGGAACTGCAAAATCTAACCCTTTTAATACCATAATGGTAGGGCCCCCTGTGGGAAGATTATCCACTAATTCAATAATTGATTTGCTCACAATAATACTCCTGAAAATTTACGAATTGTTGAGGGTGAAATTAATCAATTTTAGGTTTAATCTAAACGTGCTAAACCGGTTAAATTAAATTGTTTTAACCATTGTTCGCGGTCGCCTTCTGTAAAAGAATCAGCATTAGATTTAATTTTAACTTGATAGCGATCGCCCACTAAAATTGCGGTGGTATTCTTACCTTGAGTTACGGCTGGATATCCGGCCATACTTTGACTACTATTGTTAAATTTATTCGCTGCACTGGGATTATTGGCGATATCATTAATAGAAAGCAGTGCCACATCTGTACCCCCTTGAGACAGTTGGGCTTGAGAAAATCCTGTTTTTTCTTGGCGAAATGTAACTTTATAGTCTCCTTGACCTTTAGGGAAAAACTGATTAAATTCTCCACCGGATACAGGTTTGGCCCCAACAGGTTGGGACACTTGTTCAGCAGATTGTTGTACCTCGGGAGGAGTAGAAACGCTTGTGGCACAGCCTGAGACGAACAGAAACAATACTAAGACGCTGGTAAGAATGGTTTTTGAGAAATTTTTCAAAATCATAGGTTAAATGCCGTTATTCGGAAAATAAGCAACTTTGATCAAATTTTGATACTTTAACCAATTGTAGTTCGATTTGGTAACGAAATGGGGCTGTTAAAATATGGACGTAAATTTCACTGACAGCTTAAATATGAATTTTGATCGATAAAAAATATACAGTAGCGTGCCTTCTGGCAAAATTAACTGATAAGATATTTAAATATTGCTTAGTAGACTTCGCCGCTGTTGTCGGGAACAGCGGATCTGGCAACGGGGAACAGCCAGAAAGAATACAGACAAAAAGTACACAAATTGATTGCTTTTTTACTTTTGCCCATAGATCTAGTGTGTACAGATTCCTGATTTATAGCAATTGCTGTTTTGATTCGTGAAAATTATAAAAATAGATGATTTGCCAGGAAGAACTTTCCCCATTGCCGATTGCCGGAGCGCGTAGCCTTTCTATAGGAAATATGGCGATTGGCTTTGACAAGGAGATTTTATTACAACTCTCGTTGAGATTGCTATATCAGGAAGAGAAATCGTTATTCTGTCAGAATAAAATGGTGAATAAAGTATTTTCATTAATAACTATCTGGAGATATTAGGAATAATTTCCTAGGAAATTTGATATCAATTGAAACATGGGCTAACTGTGATCATTTAATGCTGAAAATAGACTAGGGGCGTTTTATGTGAGGGTTTCTGTATGAGTGAAAGAAATTAGATGAGGATAACATTAGAATTATGACGACTGATCAAGAGATTAACCGTTAAGTTAAAAATCTAACTCCTGATCAACAACAACGTTTGTTCGCAGAATGACCCAGTGGACTGACCGCGCTAAAATAGTAGATGAGATGCAGCCAGCCTGAATGCCTATAGCCGGATAAAGTATAGGGGTGAGAATGCCCGGTTTTTATAAAGGTTTACCTCAATAGAAGACAGATGTCGATTAGGACGATATTTTATTAAAAATGATGATGGGCTGTATGCTGTGATTACCCACAGAGTCTGAATTTTAGGCTTTACATCATAGCGATATCGGTGGATAATTCAACGCCAACTCAATACAAATCCGCCTGATTTTTTACAAGATTTTATCCGCAATAGTATCTCGTTTAACTTCAATGAGAGACCCATTTAAGCCTCTCTAATTAAACAGAGTTGAATTAAATTTACCGGAATTTGTTCTTCACCTGTGGAATAGAGAAGTGGTAGATGCACCTGATAGTTGTCCCCTGGCTCGATGTTAGGGGATTTTTTTTACCCGCTAGATGAGAGCAAAAAACAAAGTATCCAGATAAACGAATATCCCTATCGCTGTCACTCTCCGGATTCAACAGGTAAAAAATCAGACAGTCTATCAGTAAAAAAAAGAATGATGAAAACAGATTATATTGCCAAACAATACGCCCAGAAGTCTGGGAAAATAGATATAGAAATCGGAAATAGTTTTTTATTGATGATGAATGCTTTGTAGTGAGTCTACTTCCCATTGCCTATGGACAGTTTTCTCGCTGACTTAAAATAAACTCCGCCACGCTTAAATCAACCGGAGTGGTTACTTTTAAATTCGTTTCTTCCCCTTGGACAATTTGCACCGGTAAACCGCATTTTTCAAACAACGCCGCATCATCAGTCACTTCCCAACCCTGAGATTTTCCCTGATCATGACATTGCTTTAATAACTTCACTTCAAACCCTTGAGGGGTTTGGGCGGCCCATAAATTGCTGCGGTTGGGCGTATCTTTAACGGTAAGATTTTCATCAACAATTTTAATCGTATCTTTAACCGCGATCGCTGCAATTAATCCCGGACAGGTTTGTAAGGTGGCGCTACAACGATCAAATAAATCCGGTGTGGCTAAACATCGCGCCCCATCATGAATTAACACTCTATTCGCCTCTGGCGGCAAAGCCTGTAAGCCGTTGTAAACCGACTCCTGACGGGTGGTTCCTCCCTGAATGAGCTGGATGGGTAAAGTGAGGGATAAGTCGCTGAGAATCGCCTTAAAGTCCGGGAAATCAATCGGTTGACCAATGATACCAATCCATTCAATCGATGCAGTTGCCTCGGCGGCAGCTAATGTCCAAGCCAAAATCGGCTTTCCCCGTAGGCTTAACAATAATTTATTGCGTTGACTTCCCATGCGGGTTCCTTTACCTGCGGCTGGAATTAATAAATGCATTGTAAGATTTTGGTTGGGATGACCAAGGATTCCCTTAAAATTGAGCTGATCACTAGATTAACTCGATAGAGATGAGAATACTAGCCCTTATCCCTGGTGGGATCGGCGACCAAATTTTGTTTTTCCCTACACTCGATGATCTGAAGCAATCTTACCCAGATGCCCAAATTTCTGTGGTTACTGAACCTCGGGCAAAAGGGGCGTATCGGGTGTGTAAATCCGTTTCAGAGGTGATTCCGTATGATTTTAAGAATCAAAACAGTTTAGCCGACTGGGGCAACTTTCTGGGGGTTGTGCGCGATCGCGAATTTGAAGTGGTTCTCTCTTTGGGCCAACGTTGGACCGTGGGATTATTGCTGTGGCTAACCGGAATTCCCAAACGAATTGGATATGCTGGCAGCAATGGTGAATTTTTCCTTTCGGATGCAGTTCCTTTGAAAAAAGAACAGTATGCCGCAGGAATGTATCATGATTTGTTGCAAGGTATGGGCATTGGCACCCCTTGTCCGCCCTTGTCGATTAATGTCCCTAAATCCGATCTCGACTGGGCTGAAGCCGAACAGCAACGCTTAGGAGTCAAAGACAGTGGATATATTTTAATTCACGGCGGTTCGAGTCAACTGGCCCAACAAAAGGGCATAGATAAGCTATATCCGCTGGAAAGTTGGCAAAAAATTATTCAGGATATTCAGCAACGCCAACCGAATTTACCCATTGTCATGGTTCAAGGCCCAGAAGATACAGCTTTGATCAAACAAGTTCAGCAATTGTCCTTGGACGTTAAAATCACCACCCCGGATGATATTGGTAAATTGGCAGCGATGATTGCTGCGGCGAACCTCATGGTGTGTACCGATAGTGCGCCGATGCATTTAGCCGTTGCGGTGGGAACCTATACGGTGGCGTTGTTTGGGCCGACTAATCCCGAGACGTTATTGCCAAAAAGCGATCGCGTCATTGGCATAACTTCACCCACTGGAAAGATGGCGGATATTTCCCCAGATGAAGTGTTAAAGAAAATTTGGGGGAATTGATAGTAGTAGAAAGGAGTCACCGAGTCAGGTAGGGGCGCATTGCATGCGCCCGTCAGGAGTCAGCGAGACGGAGAGACGGAGAGACGGAGAGTCAAGAGTCAGGATTTTTATCCCTATTGCCTCTAAGCCTACTTGCCTCTAAGCCTACTTGCCTTCTTACCCCTGTTTCCTGTTGCCTGTTGCCTGTTGCCTGTTGCCTATTCCCTATTGCCTTAATTTAGATTCCACAACCTCTAAAATCACGTCGTAGCGAAAATCATTCGCGAGTTGAGTCAGTTGTTTTTTTAAAGTAGTATCAGAAGGCGGTATTTGATCAATGATTTGATTAATTAATTGTGAATCGAGTTGAATTGCGGCTTGTTGCAGTTGTTTTAACCAAGAGATTGGCATTTGATCTAAGGCTTGAGGGGTCAGTTGAGGTAAAGGGGTTTGTGAGGCTTCTAAATCATCAACGGCTTCTGTAGAAATCACAGAACTTTCTTTAGATATAAACTGAATCCCTAAATGTTCTGTGAGTTTTTCAAATAATACTTCAACTCGAAAGGGTTTACGGACAAAATCATCACAACCCGCTGATAAAACAATCGCTTTGTCTTGTTGTAAGGCACTTGCCGTTAAGCCGATAATTACGGTAGCTTGACCTTTTAAATGACGTTTAATTTCTTGAGTTGCTTCGTAGCCGTCTAAAACAGGCATTCGCATATCCATAAAGATTAAATGAGGGTTCCATGTTTCCCATTTAACAATAGCTTCTTCACCGTTTTCGGCTTCTTGAATTTCAAAACCTAAAGGCTTGAGTAGTTGAACGAGTAATTGACGATTCGTCCAGTTATCATCAACAATTAAAATTCGATAATAGGGTTGATCAGGAGCCATTCCAATAATATTGTTTGGCTGAGATTGAGATTTAAGTTTTGTTGCTTGAACTGGATCAAATTTAATATTAAATTGAAATTTTGTCCCTTTATTGAGTTGACTTTTAACAGAGATTTCTCCTGCCATTAATTCAACAAATTTTTGAGTAATGGGTAATCCTAAACCCGTTCCTTGCTCAGAATTACGTCCAGATTCAGTTTGAATAAAGGCATCAAAAACTGTTTCAATTTCATCATCTGCGATTCCTAAACCTGTGTCTTTGACTTCAAAATAAAGCCTCGGAGAATCAGACCAAACGTTTAACTGAATAAATCCTGTCGATGTAAACTTAATGGCATTACTCAGTAAATTAATTAAGACTTGCCGTAATTTACTTTCATCCGTTTGAATACATTGAGGAACAGAATCTGCAATCTCAAATTTAAGATCTAATCCTTTAGATTGTGCTTTGAGTAAAAACATTTCTTTGATCCAGTCTAATAATTTGAGTAAATTAAAGCAACTGGGATTTAAAGCAATTCGTCCCGCTTCAATTTTAGACATTTCTAAAACATCATTGATTAAATTCAATAAATGTTCACCGCTGCGGTTAATAATTTCTAAATGCTGTTGATGCTGTTGAATGGGTTGCTGAGGATGATGTTGTAAATCTCGGTTTATCAGTTGGGTAAATCCTAAAATTGCATTCATCGGTGTCCGCAATTCATGACTCATTCTCGCTAAAAATTCACTTTTGGCTTTGTTAGCAGTTTCGGCGGCAACTTTCGCTTCCTGTAAAGCCATTTCTGCAAGTTTGCGATCGCGAATATCTCGAACAATCGCGCAGCTATATTCTTTATGGTTGTATTCTAAATAATTTAACGTAATTTCTACATCGATTATTTCTCCACCTCGCATTTTATGCATTGATTCAAACGTTAATGAACTTTGATTTTTCAGTTCATCCCAAGAGATTGACCAGGCATTTTTAGACGCATTTAAGTCAATATCTTGAACTTGCATTTGTAGCAATTCATCTTGAGAATAACCCAAAAGTTTAGCCGCTGCTTCATTAGCATAAATTAAACTGCCTTTTTGATCCGTTAATAAGACATAATCTCGTGATTTATCAACTGAAAATTGAGTTAGCCTTAGTTTCTCATCAATTTTTTTGCGTTCGGTAATATCTTCTAATACTCCCAGAATTCCAATGACATTATCCTGTTGATCTAGCATCGGAATTCGACTAATATCTAACCAGATTGTTTGACCATCTTCTCCTGGCTTTTGTTTCGGTGCAATCAAATTCATTTCAGGCTGTTTAGATTGCATCACTTGCAAATCTTTATTTCGGTAAAATTGAGCGATTTTTTGATTCGGAAATAAATCATAATCTGTTTTACCAATTACATCGCTAGCTTGTTTAATATGAGCCGATTTTGCCCAATTTTTATTACATCCTTTAAACACTAAATTAATATCTTTCCAAAAAACTTGCTGCGGAATACTATCTAAAATTAAGCGAAGATATTGTTCTTGTTGCTGAAGTTCTGTTTCTACTTTTTTATTTTGAGTAATATCTATAACTTGACTAATAACGGAAAGAGTATTTCCTGCTTGATCTCGTCTTAAATAAGATTGAACAATTCCATAAATTAAATCACCATTCTTATGACGATAACGTTTTTCTAAGCGATATTGCTTGACTTCACCTTGGATTAACTGATTAAAATGAACTAAACCAATAGCTTGATCAGATACATCTGTAATTTGATTAAAGTCTTGATCAATCAGTTCTACAGAATCATAGCCGGTAAACTGACAGAATGCTGCATTGACTTCTAAAAACCGACCCGTTAAAGAAATCTCAGCAATGCCAATTGGTGCAAAATGAAATAAATCTAGTAAGCGATTTTCATAGTCTTGAAGTTTTGCTTCTAGTTGCTGACGGTGCTGAGTTTCTTGTTGTAATAATTGATGAATGGCTTGCAGTTCAGAGTAATTTTTATCCATAGTTTATCTAGTTTTCACTTGGAATTGTAAAATAAAATGTAGTCCCGACTTCTAACTGAGAGTCTAGCCAAATTTTGCCATGATGACGTTCAATAATCTTTTTACAAGTCGCTAAACCAATTCCATATCCTTCACAATTTTGTTGAACAGGAAGTCGTTGAAATACTTTAAAAATTTGATCATAATATTGAGGGTCAATTCCTATGCCATTATCTGCTATACTAAATAAATATTCTCCTAATTTTTCTTCAGCATTGACTTTAATTTTGAGCACTCGATCTTGATCGCGATACTTAATCGCATTACTAATTAAATTTTGAAACAGTTGTCCGATTTGCATCGCATCTCCATAAATCTGTGGTAAATCGGAATAATGGATGATTGCACCACTTTCTTTAATCAGTTGTCTTAATTTTAGGATGGTTTCTGCTAACACTAAGTTACAGTCAACTAATGATAATTCTCTTTGACTAATTCCCACTCGACTATAATTTAATATACTTTTAATTAACCCTTGCATCTTGATGCCTTCTTCTAAAATCGGTGTAATATATTCATCTGCTTCTTCTGCTAAATTAATCTGATCTTTGAGGGATAATATAATTTCAGCAAAGCCGGTGATACTTTGTAGGGGTTGTTGTAAATCGTGGGAAACGACGGAAGCAAATTGTTCTAAATCTTCATTAGAACGAGTTAATTCTTGATTGAGTTGTTGGAGTTGCTGATTTTTAGTTTGTAGTTGCTGTTTTAAATGATAAATTGTGAGTTGATTTTTGACTCTCACAAAGACTTCTTCGACTTGAAACGGTTTAGTAATATAGTCTATTCCTCCGGTCTTAAATGCCTTCACTTTATCAAAAACATCATCTAAAGCACTGATGAAAATAACAGGAATTTCTGCGGTTTCTGAATGTGATTTGAGTTGAGAACAGACGCTGTAACCATCCATATCCGGCATTTTAATATCCAGTAAAATTAAATCCGGCAATTCACTTTTAATTGCCATTAATGCCAACTTTCCATTAATCGCACAGCGCACATCATAACCTTGTTCACTCAAAGTGGTAGATAACAGTCTGAGGTTATCGGGAGTATCATCAATAATTAATATTTTACCCGGATTTTCAACGCTCTGATTTTGATTCATTTGTTATATCAACTCCAAACTCAGTCAACTCAATATAATAATTTAAAGCTATATCATTTATCAATAAAAAAATTCTAATTTTATAGACTTATTCTTGCTTCTATCATAAACGATTATAATGATGCCAGATAAAAACTTCAAGATGATTTCATCTCTAATTTTAGATATAAAAGATCCGGATATAAATGAGAAGTACTCAAGCACGGCAAAACCTCCCATCTCATAGCCGAGGGGACTATTCTATTGTGGGTTATTTTCAATCCGTCTCTACCGCAACCCGAGTCCTAAAAAGAGATGATTCTGCCTGATAGAAGCAGACCTCGATCACTAGAGATGACACGGATTGAATTGCGATCGGGTTTAATTTTCCCAGATTTAACCAAAAAGTTCTATCATTAAGTTTATAATTAGAAGGTAAGAATCAACTACTCTTATCATATTGCTGCTGACATTCAAGGACGTTCAATGACAATTATCACTCTACAATCTGTTCAGAAAGATTTTGGCATCAAGAATATCTTGAATCAAGCAAATTTGAGTATTGATGATTCAGATAAAATTGGCTTAATTGGAACCAATGGTTCTGGGAAATCCACCTTATTAAAAATGTTAGCAGGAATTGAACCCATTGATGCGGGAAAAATGTGGAGGAATTCTAAAGCTAATATTGTCTATCTCCCCCAAGAACCTGAATTAGACGAAAATAATACAGTTTTAGAACAGGTATTTGCTCATAGTGGCGAACAAATGCGCTTGATTCAAGCTTATGAAGAACTGTCTTTAAAGATAGCAAAATATCCAGAAGATAGTCAATTAATGACCCGTTTTTCTGAAGTGACTCAAAAAATTGACGCGCTACAAGCCTGGGAACTAGAAACTCAAGCAAAAATCATTTTAACGCAATTGGGAATAGAAGATTTTGAGGTAAAAATTCAAACTTTATCAGGGGGGTATCGTAAGCGAATTGCTTTAGCGGCTGCCTTACTCTCCGAACCCGATTTATTATTAATGGATGAACCCACAAACCATTTAGATGCGTTGTCTGTAGAATGGTTGCAAGGTTATCTCAAAAATTTAAAAGGTGCATTATTACTGATTACTCACGACCGCTATTTTTTGGATCAGGTAACGACTCGAATTATTGAATTAGATCGAGGCGATTTATATGCTTACGAAGGGAATTATTCTTATTTTTTAGAAAAGAAAGCAGAAGCAGAAATAACGGCTGTCAGTCAACAACGAAAACATCGGGGTGTACTTCGTAAAGAACTAGAATGGTTAAGACGGGGGCCGAAAGCGAGAGGAACAAAGCAAAAAGCAAGAATACAGCGAATTAATGCTATGCAAGAAACGGAGTTTAAAGCCGATCTAGGAAAGGTAGAAATATCAACACCGTCTCGCCGGATTGGTAAAAAAGTAATTGAATTAGAGCAAGTTTCCAAACACTACGATGACCGGGTGATTGTTAAAGATTTTACTTATAAATTTAATCCCGATGATCGCATTGGAATTATTGGTAAAAATGGGATTGGTAAATCCACTCTGATGAATTTAGTTACAAATCGAGTTGAACCGGATTCTGGAACAATTGATATTGGAGAAACGATTCATATTGGTTATTTTGACCAACAATCCGAGCATTTAATGCAAGCTTTGAATCAAGAACAACGGGTAATTGATTACCTGAAAGAAGTGGGAGAATATGTCAAAACAGCAGATGGTTCTCAGATTAGCGCCTCTCAAATGTTGGAACGGTTTTTGTTTTCTCCTAATCAACAATATGCACCATTACATAAACTTTCGGGGGGTGAAAAACGGCGATTATTTTTATTACAAGTCTTGATGGGTGCGCCGAATGTTTTAATTTTAGATGAACCGACAAACGATTTAGATGTTCAAACCTTATCAGTTTTAGAAGATTATCTAGAAGAATTTAACGGTTGTGTGATTACTGTTTCTCATGATCGCTACTTTTTAGATCGAACCGTTGAGATGATTTTATCCTTTGAATCTGCAGGAGAAATTCGTCAATATCCGGGGAATTATTCGTTGTATTTAGATTATAAAGCGGCGGAAGAAGAGGCAGCAAAAACTCAAGAGGTTGAATCTGTTAAGCCGCCAACTACAGTGACTCAAGCGAAACCCGATCAACGATATTCTTGGGATAAAGACGGCAACCGGAAACTCTCTTCTAAAGAACGGCGAGAATATCAAAGTCTAGAGAAAAAAGTGGCTCAATTAGAGACAGAAAAAGCGGAGTTAGAACATAAACTGTATCACAATCCGCCGGCTGCGATTGAAGCGTTACAAGAACTGAGTCAAACCGTTGAACGTCTGGGTGAAGAAATTGATCAAGCAACGCTTCGATGGCTAGAATTAGCAGAAATAGATTCTTAAAAGATAGGTGATTCGTTACTCGTTATTTTTTATTTGAGGCAACCCGAGACAGGGAATAAATCTACTGTCACACACAGACTACCCACAAAAAATGACAAAAACCAATAACGCGCTAACAACAGCTAAAAGGTAAAAACAGGCCAGTCTGAACTCCGATAATAACGGGTCATATCCTCAAATTTTCGTAATTCTGCTGCTTTTACCGTAAAATCTAGGGGATCATCTAATAATTGTTGGTTAATTTGAGTAAATTGTTCAGTGAGTTTCTCTCGATCTAAATCTTTGGGAATTTCACCAAAGTAACCGAAGGTAATATGAGCCGTTAAATAATACTGCTGTTCAATTCCTGCGGCCATCACACTATGATTTTGATAAACAGCTCGACGCAACTTTAGAATCTGATTGTAGGATGCTTCATCCCGTGGTACGAGACAAACCCCTAAGGCTCGAGTCATCACAATCAAACCAAACACTTGCCAACGAATCGGCTGATTATAATCTAATTTTAATGTCTCAAAAGATTGGGCGATCGCAGCTTGTAGCTTCTGTTCAAAACCCGGTGTTTTAACCGCATCTCGATAGGCACTATCCCAAATTAAATCGGCTAAAGTCAGATGTAAACTCTCGGGAGGAATTGGGATGAAAAAATTAGAATCTAAACTGTCGCTAACCTGCTGTTGCACGGCTTGTAAGGTTTGGTAAAATCCAAGATTTTCTGTATCAACTTCGGCCGGTGGTGTGATAATAGAATAACCCGGAAACGGTACAGCCCGACGTTGACCTGAAGCCTGAAGCTGATATTTAGGAGATTCCTGAATCAGTTCAAGTTGGGAAAGATAAGCCTCAGGCAAGGTCAGCCGAGCCACTCGGTTAACATAAACTTGATATGTATCGTCCAATGCTAGTTCCCTCGTTTGTCAATCAATAAATAGTAATGCCAATATACCTTTACTGGGGGGAAGATGACTTCTCACGAGATCAGGCCGTCACTCAACTGAAGCAGTCTGTTCTCGATCCCAGTTGGTCTAGTTTTAATTTTGACAAAATTCTACCAGATCAGCCAAATGCTGTGATTACTGGCCTCAATCAAGCGATGACTCCCCCCTTCGGTTTCGGAAGTCGTTTCGTGTGGCTAGTAAACTGTCCCATTACTCATCATTGTGCTGCTGATATTCTCCAAGAACTTGAACGGACGCTCCCTATTGTACCGGATACAACCACCTTACTGTTCACCCACTCCAACAAACCCGATGGCCGCCTCAAATCCACAAAATTATTGCAAAAATACGCCACCATTCAAGAATTTTCCCCCATTGCGCCTTGGAAAACCGAACAGTTAGTGCAGCGCGTCCGAAAAGCCGTAGCAGAAAGAGGACTCAAACTCACCGAAGCGGCGATCGCCACCTTAGCCGAAGCCGTGGGTAATGATACCCGTCAACTGTATAATGAATTAGACAAACTACAACTGTACTCGGAAGACTCAACAAGCCTGATAGAAGTCTCGGCGATACGGGCTTTAGTTCAAGTCAATACCCAAAGTAGCCTCAAGTTAGCCGCCGCAATTATTGCAGGTGATACCTCTGAAGCACTCAGCTTACTGGCAGAATTACTGGCCCATAACGAACCCGCTTTAAAAATTATTGCCACCTTAGTGGGACAATTTCGCACCTGGCTGTGGGTTAAACTGATGATGGAAATGGGGGTGCGAGATCTGCGAGAAATTGCTCAAGCTGCCGAAGTGGGTAATCCCAAACGGATCTATTTTTTACGAAAGGAAGTTGAATCTGTTTCGTTAACCGCCCTCAAACACACCTTACCCCAGTTACTCGAATTTGAAGTGAGGCTCAAACGCGGAAAAGAGGAAACCGCCACGCTGCAAACCGCTGTTATTACCCTGTGTAACTTGTTTCAACCCGGAACTTTTTCTTCTTTTTAAACGTCCAAACCAAGCAGTGATGATTGAGCTGATGTTGCACGTCCATCTGATGTCCCTTGTTTGTGCCTGAATCTCCCAGCCCACTAGAGAGCCAAAGCTGGGTTAAATAGAATTAAAAACATTGCACAGCTTGGGAAAACTAATAGTATTATAGGGAGAAAAGTCAATTGCAGTTGATCCGTCACTTCAATTTGACCCCAACACAAATCTCCAAAAGCCTTAACAATCACTGCTTTCAAAGATTGTGTTAAATTTAAACCAACCCAACCGAATTAACAGGCTTGGGAACTGTTAAAGAAGACGCCAGTTATCGCAACTAGAGGGCTAGCTAACCATGCCAGAGCAAAATCAAAGGGAACTTGCCCAGCAAGGCGATCCAAAAGCGATCGAAGCTGCAATCAACCATTCACTGAAGCCCAGAGGCATTACGGCTGAGGTAATGCGGGACAACGGCTGTCTTCATGTGATGATGGAGGGTGATCAAGTCCCAACAAACCAGTCATCCCTTGTGACATTTGTTCGCAATGGAATGGCTAAGCTAAATATTGAGTCTATCTACAAACTTAAAGTTTATGGTCGCAAATTTGGAGCCGACTTACCCGCCTGGGAGGATGAAATCCTGCTGAAATCCCCTCCCCCGGGGGAGATGTTAGTCGAAGAACTCGAGATCCCTTCAGATACAGAACCCTCTTCTTCAGTACCACTGATCGATGATGATTTAGACCTCGATCGGCAAATGGAACGAGAATTCACCATGGATCTGCCAATGCCCATGAGTGATGAAGAGATTGATCTCGATGACGATGAAATTGATCTAGACGACCAACCCGACTTTGGAGATGAAGATCATCATCCGGAAGAAGATGACGATGAAGATGAAGACGAAATCTTAGACGATGAGTCGGGGAGTCGGAGTAAGATTTTCCTGTTTATTCTATTGTTACTCCTACTGGCTTTAGCTGCCTTAGCCGGATTACATTTGAGTGGGGTTTATAAGTTGCCTTTCCTCGGAGGAGGCGGATCTCAATCGGACATTGATCCTCTACCCACAGAGACTGACACTGAGATTTTGATTGATTCTGAGTCGGGAGAAACTGATCAGAGAGATCCTCCTCAAACCCCTGCTGCCGATCCCTGGCGAGAAGCCGTCAATACAGCCATCAACGCCGCCAATTTAGCCCAGAGCGCCCAAACTCGAGCTGAGTGGAATACGGTCGCCAATGAATGGGGAAGAGCCGCAGAACTGATGCAGCAAGTGCCACAAGAGAGCGAAAATTACAGCACTGCTCAGGAAAAAGTGGTTGAATATAGCAATAACCAACAAATTGCATTACAGCGATCGCAGAATGCGCCTAATTAAAACAAGAAGTCACCGGGTTTCTCCAGCAAACCCGGCTGATCATATGCAATTACACTGTGATTAAAATGTGATTCTCTGGGTAGAGAGCCTGGGAGTAATCACCTGAAAACCATATTGCTATTAGACCTCTGCGCGCAACAGTCAAACTCCTACGATCACTATTTTACGGAGTATAACTGTTGATGGCAGAAATAGTGATGAGTGTACGTCTAAATGAGCATTAGAGGTACTTATAGTGCTACGCGCGGTGGCAAGTCAGTACTCTTGCTAGGCAATCTAGTTCGTCATTCCAGGCAAATTAATCGCTTTTTAGACTTTTCACGAATCATAAACGAATTGCTATATCAACATCAATATACTCCATTTTATCATATAGCATTACGCACTCTAACTCATTATTTGCTGGAAAATTCACTTCCTCTTATTCAGCCTAAAAATTTGAGATCGGGAAAATTTACAGAATCTTTAAAAAACTCATAATTAATCAATTTACGTTTGATTTTATACTGAATAAAGCTAATCAATACTTGCAATCACTTCATTTGTAAAAATCTTATCATTCAATTTATAAAGGTTGTATCAAGGCATTTTATATTTATTTAAAGCCTTGGTAAATCGATGAATAAATTATCGTATTTTCAAGTAAAAATATAAAAAATATAAAAATAAAAATCACAGCTTAATTCAGTAATTTAACGAATTGCGAAATAACGTTTCAGTAGAGATACTGAGAACAGCAAAAAACAAATTACAGAACACGACTCGAGAATTACTGACATGGTTATAAACTTCTTCAAAAAATTATCCGTTGCCACTATTAGTACAGCAGCAATTGGTTTTTCCTTAATTAGTATAAATCCGGCTCAAGCTGCTAGCTTCAGAAGTGATACAGAACAGGATATATATACCGGAAATACGATAGAATTCACCTTTGATAACTTGAATAAAGCCATAGGTGATGTGACTCTGTCGATCTTTGCAACAGCAGACATTGGAGGCAAGCATGAAAACATAAACATTTCGATTTATTCTGGTGAAACCTTAACCGATTTGGGTAATGTCTTTGAAGGCCCTATTAGTGATTGGGGGGAAAATATTAACGAATTTTTTGCAGAAGGTGTTGAGACATTAACACTTTCAGAAAGTTTGTTTAACTCCTTTGATGATGTGTTCACCATCCAAATGACTCCTAATTCTAATGTGAATAATCAGGATTCTGACGAGATAGCATCCAGTGCTTATATAGAATTAGATTATGTGGAATTAGATGATGTCGAAACAATTCCTGAACCCAGTACAGTTGCTGCCCTAAGTTTACTGGCGATCTCGGGTTTAGTTTGCAATAAAAAACGTCATTCTGCTTAAAAAAATACTGGCAAGCATTTAGTTCATTACATTCTCTCAAAGCCTCAACTGAAATGGGGGCTTTTTCTTGTCAAGTTATTATACAGTGATAAGTACAAATTCTTATTGATAAAATTAAGTAATAAAATGCCCGATTGTAATCTATCATTGTTCCCGAATAACTTTTCTCTCTCTAAAGTGATAAATAGATAAAAACCCTCGATGTTAAAGGTGTTTCTTTAGCTAGAGGTGAATTTTGATGTGTTTTCTTAAACTAATAAATAGTGAATTTCAGATAGCAATCATCAATAGTATCTGAATCGTTTAGGAGAATTAACAATCATGATAAAATTAAAACAAGCCATTAAATCTGCCGCTTTAAAAAGTGTGTTAACCATCTTCATCGCCGGACTTTTAGTCATCTTTACCACTGCTTTGGGTCAGGTGAATATTGCTAATGCAGGTCAATTTTCCAATGTGGGAGATTATCAAGAAGGGACAGGCATCAATAAAGAACTTTACGACCCTATTCAAAGCAAAAAAGCGGGTGGAATGTATCCCTATGAAGATATGGATGGAGATGCCAAACCCAGCGCTAAGCAAAATGCTCGAGAAGTGATGAATGCCGTTGAGGAAGGAGAAGGGACTTATTTCAGCCGAAAACTCAAAAACTTCTCTGAAGATATTACTGAGTCAGCGCAAGAGTTGCAAGACAGTGCTGAAAATGCTTTAGAAAGAGCAGGAGATGCTTTGACAAACTAATTAACAAACTAATATTTTAAGCAAATATATTGCTAGGCTCGTAGCGTTATCAAGTTGTATTGTAGCGCTACTTGATTATTTTTAGTGTCTCAACTGAGAACTGATTTTAAGGAAAGACTGAACGACCAATTAAACCCGTCATGAGTCGTAATGATAAATAACGTAATGGTTTAATTTTTCGTAAAAACCATAACCCTAAACGACGAGCCGTGACTTTCGGTTGCCAATCTCCGGAAAACATTCGATCTAGAAAATCGGTTAATCCTAAAACAATCCAATTTTCCTTTTTACGCCACTGTTGATAACGCTTCAAAACAGATAACGTACCAATATCTTCGCCATTTTGCTCAGCAGTTTTCAAAACTTGAGCCATCGCCGCAGCATCTCGAATTCCCATGTTTAAACCTTGTCCCCCCACCGGATGACAAGCATGGGCCGCATCTCCAACTAAGACTAAACGCGGTTGAACATAATCATTACTCTGCATTAACTGTACCGGAAAAACATAGCGATCGCTTAACAATTCTAACTGGCCTAAAACCCCCCCGGTGCGATATTCCAGTAACTCTAAAAATGCTGCTTTATCCATCTGTTTAAGGGCCTCAGCTTCTGCGTGGGGCGCTGTCCACACCACTTGACAACGATTTCCGGGTAAGGGTAAAACTCCCATCGGGCCACTGGGCCAGAATCGTTCAAAGGCAATATTATTGTGAGGTTTTTCCGCCTGAATGGTCATCGCCACACAAGATTGCCAATATTTCCAGCCTGTTGTCGCGATACCCGCCGCCTGACGCAGTGGAGATCGACATCCGTCTGCTGCCACCACCAGGCGAGAATAAATCGGTTTAACGCTACCCTGTTGTTCGATGCTGACTGCTGCGTAGTCGGGGTGATACTGAACTTCGGTTACTTTCGCCGGAGATAACCAGTGAATATTATCGCAGTCTTCGAGGAAACGATGCATCGCCCCCAACATAATATGATGTTCACCCACATACCCTAATTCTTCAGTCCCTAAATCTTGCGGTAAAAATTCCACCACCCCTGGATGATCGCTGTCACTCAAGCTAATTTGGTAAAATGTGGTGATTTTGGGTAAAATTTCGCGCCAAATCCCAATACCGCTGAGAATACGCCCGGTTTGTAACGTTAAAGCATAGGCTTGTCGGCGAGACACAGCGACGGCTTGAGGTTGAGGTTCAACAATGGCAACCTGTAAACCAGAATCTTTTAACCCACAGGCTAAAGTGGCCCCCACAATACCGCCGCCTACAATCACCAGATCGTAGTCTATTTTGACAGGAAGTGAGGGATTTGACACCGCAGAGGATGAGTGAGGCTGCTGTAGAAGCATGGATATGGATCGTGAACGAAGGACAAGTAAGAATTTTGACAACCACGCTTATTTTTACATATCTTCATGAAAATGGCAGCCCTGGATGATAATCCGCTTCTGAAAGGCAATGGTGAGGCAGGACAATCTCAAATACCGTTCCTTTTTCAGTTTGGGAGTACACATTCAATGTCCCGCCATGTTGTTTGACAATGGAATAACTCATAAATAACCCTAAACCTGTACCTTTTCCGATTTGTTTTGTTGTGAAAAATGGGTCAAAAATCCGCTCTTGAATCTCTATGGGAATAAAACTATCGCTATTGGAAATAGTAATGCGTAACTGTTGATCATTTATCACTTCAGTCTGAATGCGAATTTCTGGATTTTGAGGAATTGTCTCACTGTCTCGAATCGCATCAATCCCGTTAGTAATAATATTAAAAAATACCTGATTGAGTTGACTGGGATTACAGCTCACTTTGGGTAAATTACCATATTCTTTAATTAACTTAATTTCAGGCTGATTTGTATCTGCTTGTAAGCGACTTTGTAAAATTAATAGGGTGCTGTCAATGCCGCTGTGTAAATCGACTGTTTTAATCGGCGCTTCATCTAAACGAGAAAAATTCCGTAAACTTTGAGTGATTGTACTGATGCGAGTACTCCCCACTTTCATGGAGTTAATCAGTTTACCAATATCTTCAGATAAGAAATCTAGATCAATATCCTCTCGAAGTTCTTGAATTTCATCACTGGGTTGAGGATATTCTTGATCGTAGAGTGTCAGTAAACTCATTAAATCTTCGATATAATTTTCGGTATGAGTTAGATTTCCTTTAATAAAACTAATCGGATTATTAATTTCATGAGCAATTCCGGCAACCATCTGACCCAGAGAAGACATTTTTTCAGTATGAATTAATTGGGCTTGAGTTTGTTTGAGTTGTTTCAACGTTTCCTCTAAATGTTTTGCTTTTAGATTCAAATCTTTTGTTTTTCTTTCTACCTCTATTTCAAGCATTTGAGAATAGTTTTCCGTTTGTTGATATAAATGAGCATTTTCTATTGAAATTGCCGCCTGACTCATTAATAAATTCAGGACTTCAACTCGATCTGGGGTAAATGCCCCCTGAGTGACATTATTTTCTAGATATAAAATCCCAACAAGTTTTCCTTGGTGATTTAAAGGAATACATAAAACCGATTGAGGTTGATGAGTAATAATATAGCGATCGCCTGCAAATTGTTCTGTTGCATTCAAGTTATCAAATACAATCATTTTAGTCAGTCTAGCCACTGAATAAATTAAACTATGAGGTAATTCAGGATACTGTTGAAGAGGCGTTTCTAATATTTTTGCTCTGATTTGATCGGCTTCAGCCACTACTAACAATTGTTGATCTTGAGAGATAATAAAATGACCCCTTTCTGCGCCAGCCGTTGTAATGGCAATTTGCATGATTGTGGTTAATAATTCCTCTAATTTTATTTCTTGAGATAACGCTTGGGCGGCTTTAATAAACGCTGAAAAATCTAACCAACTATTCTGGCTGCTACTTGTACTTTGGAGGGCTTTAATTTGGGCAGATGAAATCGTTTCTTCTGTTGGAATTCTACTATTATAAGATTGAAGAATAGGCTTGAGAAGTTGGGGATAACATTTTTCTAAGTGAGCCACTTTTGCTGCTGCTCCCCACTGAGAATAACAGTAATAAGCCTCTTGCATATAGCTAGCCGCGACTTTCTCTTTGCCCCAATTGAGGTAAAATTTAGCAGCCAGTTCATTTGCTATTGCTTCTTCTTGGATATATTCATTTGCTTTAGCCCCAGCAATTGCTCGATCATAAAGTTCTATGGCTTCTGTTTTTTGTCCTAAAACTCGACACTTTTCTGCTTCGACTAAATCGACTTTATGTTGATAATTCATCGGTGCATAATTTGCCCAATATTGTTGTAATTGCGCTTGATTTTTTTCGACTCTTTGTAATATTTCTGATGTCAGTTCCGAGGCTGATTTTAATCCAGCTAAAGCCGTTAAGGAATCATAAAAATAAAAAATAGGTTCATTGACTGTTCCGATAGTAGAAGACAAATACTTGCGGGCTTGAACGGTCTGTTCTTGAGCTGATTCAATCTCATGAAATAGAAAGCAAAGTTGTAGTTTACATGAGTATAAGTATTGCAATCCCGATAAGTTCTGAGCTGATAAAAGCTGAGACATCAGTTCTGTTTCTTCAAACATCTCACCCGATAAAATAGTCGGGTTTTCTGTATAACCTTGTAAATTTAATATGGCTTGCAAATAAATAGCAGACCAGTTTGCACAAATTGATTGTTTAAATTGTACCGATGCATCGTAATAAGCACGGGTTTCTTTTGCCAAACTCATCAAAGGTTGACCGCACCAAAAAGAATTTAAACAGAAAGAATTGCCATTATATCCAGCAAATTCTAGATTACCGACTTCTAATGCAATCATGTATCCTTGTTGTAGAAGCGGTAGAGTGTTTTTGAGGTGAGATTTACGGTGTGATAAAAATAAACCCACAACGTTATATATCTCAGGTATCGCTGCTTTCGCATCGAGTTTAGAGACCAAATTTAATGCTAACTGACCAAACTTAACCCCAGTATTAATATCTTTTAAGCCATTACAAGCCATTAGACCATAACAGGTATAAGCTAAAGCAGAAGCTGATGTATTTCCAAATTGAATAGATAGCTTAATTGAGGTGGTGACGAGTAAAGGAAATAGAGGAGAATCAGAGATATAAACCGCTCCTAGAATACTTTTAATAATCTCAACAATGGCGATTTTTTTGCGGTCTTTCATGATGGGAAGATTCACTAAATCTTCAATTTCTCCCTCACCTATCAAGTGATTAATTTCTGCAATACTCTCTTGAATTTCAGTTTCAGTAGGTGTATCTGGGATAATGATATCTAACTGCTGTAAACATTGTTGAGCGATAGTAATTACTTCTGCGAATTTACCTAGATTGGCATGGGCTTGAATTCTAATCAAGTAAACATTAACTTTTTCAAGGAAATTGTTTGTTTGGTTGATAACCGTATCAATGAACTGCTTTTTCGCTTCAAAATCACCACAGAGCGCAGCAATTTCAGCCCCTAATTCATAAAATTCTAATGTAATTTTATATTGGTTTTCCCAGGCTGTTTCACCCAGTAATGATATGCCGATATCAGCATATTCACGTCCGGCATGATAAGCTGCGGCGGCTCTCGCTTTACGACAAGCCATTAAGTTCAGTTTCGCTAAATCATGTTTTTCTGTTTGTTCTGTAATTAAACTTCTGCCATAATTTAATTGATTAACAATTTCAAAAATATTCTCTTCTATTGCTGCTGTTTCTTCTGATTCAGCTTTTCTAAGTAACAAACTCCCAATATTATAATGAGCTTTTGTTTTATGCTTTTTGGGAATTAAAGCATAACTTGCCTGTTGAACTCGATCATGTAAAAATCGATAATTAACGGTAATATTCTTAATCTTTTTTTCTTGGGTTTGTTCTGTTTGAAAGAATTTATATGTTTCATTTTCAGGAATAATAAATCCGTCTTGTAAGGCTTGCCATAAATCAATAGCCGTTTCCTCTGGGTTTTTCTCATAGACTATTGCTAATGTTTCTAAGTCAAAACGGTTACCAATACAAGCGGCTAACTTCAATACATTTTGAGTGACTTTCGGCAGCTTTTGTAAACGCCTCACCATAAATTCTACAATATCCGAAGTTAATGCTAACTGTCGGACTTGAGTTAAATCACATTGCCAATATCCCAGATTATGCTCAAAATTAATACAATTTTCCTGATATAATCCTTTCAAAAACTGAGTGATAAAAAAGGGATTTCCTGCGGTTTTTTGAGACACCAGTTGGGAGAAAGGTTTCACAATCTCAGGGGAACATAATAATGTATCGGCGACTAACTGAGTGGTTTCTGCTTCAGTTAATGGAGTCAGATTAATGGTATTAATAATTGCATTTTGTTTGAGAATCTCATCGAGGGTTAAAATTAGTGGATGAGCCGGATTGACTTCATTATCTCGATAAGCCCCGAGTATTAACAAGTAACCCACTTCTGACTCCGTCATTAACAGTTTTAATAGATTCAATGATGCAGAGTCCGCCCATTGTAAATCATCTAAGAAAATGACTAAAGGATGTTCTTTAATTGTAAAGATTCGGACAAACTGACTAAATAATAAGTTAAACCGATTTTGGACTGCACTCCCCGAAAGTTCAGGCACATTCGGTTGAGAACCGATAATATTTTCGAGTTCTGGAATAACATCAATTAAAACTTGTCCATTCTCACCGATAGCTGCTAAAATTTTAGTTTTCCAATAGGCTAAATTCTTGTCAGATTCACCTAATAATTGACCCATTAAACTCCGAAAAGCTTGGACAAAAGCGCTAAACGGAATATTTCGATTAAATTGATCAAATTTTCCTTTAATAAAGTATCCTGAGGAACGAGTAATGGGTTTATGAACTTCATTAATAACCGCCGTTTTTCCAACTCCTGAATATCCCGCTACCAGCATCATTTCACTGTGTTGCTTATTGTGTTTATCGGGCGAATGACCTGAACAAAAATCCACTGGATACAAGTCCCCAGAATCATCGATAGGGGTAATACTTCTGACTTGCTGTACAGACGTTACATGTAACGTCTCTACGTTTGACTTTCTGACTTCTAAATGACCACTGACTCTCTCAAAAGCAGCCAGTAATTTAGCCACTTCCTCTTTGCGTCCGTAAAGCTTTTCTGGAATAATAAATCGATCAATAATATCGTGTTTTGCAATCACAAAATCTGTAATCGTTCCCGTTTCTTGCCACTGAGTTAAACAGTCTTTTAAATCTTGCTTTAATCCGACCGCATTTTGATAGCGATCTTCGGCATTTTTTGCCATTAGTTTCATCACAATATCCGAGAGAACTTGAGGAATATCCTCTCTTTCTGCCTTAACAGTCGTCGGTGTTTTAGCTAAATGAGAATAAACTAAATCTATCGCTTCATTTCCGACAAAAGGTAGTTTTCCTATTAATAATTCGTAGAAAGTCACTCCTAAAGCATAAAAATCTGTCCGATAGTCAATCCCTCGATTCATGCGGCCAGTTTGCTCAGGAGAAATATAAGCTAAAGTTCCTTCTAGAAGATTGGGATTACTAATTTCCTGGGTTTCATGAGAGAGCAAAGAAGAAATCGAAAAATCAATCAGTTTAACCTGTTTAGTTGACCGATGTATTAGGATATTAGCGGGTTTAATATCTTTATGAATAATCCGATTTTGATAGAGTCCGTGAAGAATATCAGCCAGTTGAATCGCAATTAATAAAAACCCTTCAATATCCACAGGCTGTTTTTGAGTAAACTCTGAAAGAGAGATGCCGCCACAGTCTTCTAAAACCAGAAGATAACCATTACCATAAGATTCTAAATTGTAAGTTTTAAGCAGTCCAGGTAAATTAAGATTTTTAGTAATTGAATATTGATTCTGAAATTGAACTAATTCATTAAAGCTAGGATATTCATTTCGCAAGACTTTAAGAATAACGGGTTGCTTTGGGTGAAGAGAAAGATGATTTTGCTCAGCCAGACAAATCCCACGATAGACTAAGGTTCTAGAACCTGAATATAATTGTTCGATAATCTGATATCCGTTGATATTTTGTATGAAGGAACTAGCAATATTATTTGTTGTTAACATAATATATCTGACGAGACGGCTGATGGTGATTATTCAAACTTCACTCCACTTAGACTGAGGTAATACTGCTGAAAAATCATGGCAATCAGCTTTACTTGTCCTAAGTTAAATGATTGCTGATATTATTCCCCTAATGAGCCACTCAACGATCACGAGCCTAATTAAAAACAAGATATTTTTCTTAGTATGTATATGATGCATGAAATATATGATTGAGGATAAGATTGATATGACTCTGTGGCTGCCTCAGACCCGCTCCTCACTCACTCCGCTCAGTATGTGTCACAATAAATAGAATCAAGAAGTATACAACTAAACAATATTTATTCATGTCCGTACTGGCAGCGATCGCAGTTATTGGTGTGCTGATTGGAGTCCATGAACTGGGTCACTTCATGGCAGCGCGACTGCAAAAGATTCATGTAAACCGTTTTTCAATTGGATTTGGCCCGATCCTGTGGAAATATCAAGGGCCCGAAACAGAATATGCTCTGCGGGGCATTCCCCTCGGGGGATATGTGGGATTTCCCGATGAAGATCCTGATAGTAAAATTCCACGAGAAGATCCCGACTTACTCAGCAACCGTCCAATCATTGATCGAGCCATTGTCATTAGTGCCGGGGTCATTGCTAACCTGATTTTTGCTTATTTCTTGTTAGTGGCCCAAGTGGGAACCATTGGTATCCCCGAAAGTGTCAGCTATGATCCTGGGGTCGTGGTGCCTTCCGTGGCGGCTGATGTTAGTTCGGCAGCGGTAGAGGCAGGTATCGAAGCGGGTGATATTATTCTAGCGGTGAATGGGGAAACCTTAGAAGCCTCAGAAGAAGCCATTCAAAGTTTAATCGAAACCATTCAAACCAGTCCCAATCAACCGCTAGATTTAACGGTACAACGAGGCGATGACACCTTATCACTAGAAGTCACGCCGGATGAAACCAGTGAGGGTCAAGGCCGAATTGGGGTTCAACTCACTCCCAACCGTAGTGTTGTTCGTCGTCGGGCTGATAATATTATTGAAGCTTTTAGTGCGGGTGCAGATGAGTTTCAACGGATTATTCGCTTAACCGTTCAAGGGTTTGGTCAACTGATCAGTAACTTCCAACAAACCGCTGAACAAGTCTCAGGGCCTGTGGGAATTGTGGCAATGGGGGCCAATATTGCTCGTTCGGATGCGGGGAGTTTGTTTCAGTTTGGGGCTTTAATTAGTATTAACCTGGCATTTATTAATATTTTGCCGTTACCTGCTTTAGATGGGGGTCAATTGGCATTTTTATTAATTGAAGCCTTACTTGGAAAACCTCTTCCCAGTCGCATACAAGAAAGCGTCATGCAAACCGGGTTAATGTTGCTATTGGGTTTAGGTATTTTTCTGATTATTCGAGATACCGTTAACTTGCCTTGGGTGCGATCGCTTTTGCAGTTGTAACGCTACCTTGCAGAGGCGTTTCATACCTCGAGAAATATTTGTGATTAACCTCTCCCCCAGCCCCTCTCACCTCTCCCTAGCCCTCTCCTACGAGGAGAGGGAAACTGTGTCCCAAGGGGACTATTTATTAATCGAGAGGGGAGTATTTTTTCTATTATTAAGTTAAATTGTAGGGTGCGTCACTGGACGCACCACATACCTAGGTTGTAAACGGCTAACCTTGCTCACTGCTATCAATCTTCCCATGCAGGGAAAGAGGCAACTGAGCAGCATCTACTATTTAATACGGCCACTTCCAATGAGCGACATCATCTTTATCTTTCCCATGTTCAAAGGCATAGTTAAGATTTTCGATAATGGCGTTTTTCATCCGTTCTTTCACATGAGCCGCTGCCGATCCTAATTTAGGCACTCGATCAATGACATCAATCACTAAATTAAACCGATCAATTTGGTTGCGAATTGCTAACTCTAACGGCGTGTTAATATTCCCTTCTTCTTTATAACCCCGAACATGAATTCGTTCTTGGTTACTGCGACGATAAGTTAATTTATGAATTAACCAGGGATATCCATGGAAGTTAAAGATGATCGGTTTATCAGCGGTAAATAAACTATCAAAATCTCGTTCCGATAAACCGTGGGGATGTTCACTGGCTGACATCAATTTAAACAGATCCACCACATTAATAAACCGAACCCGTAACTCAGGGAATTCTTGCCGCATAATAGCCGTCGCTGCCAACGCTTCCCGTGTGGGAATATCACCACAACTTGCCATCACTACATCCGGGATATCCGGTTCAACACCGCGATCGTCGTTACTGGCCCAGTCCCAAATACCAATCCCTTTTGTGCAGTGTTTCACGGCTTCTGCCATGTTGAGATATTGTAAATGGTTTTGTTTATCAGAGACAATCACATTCACATAGTCTTTACTGCGTAAACAATGATCCCCAACGGACAACAAACAGTTAACATCTGGCGGGAAATAAATGCGGGTGACATCCGGACTCTTATTCGTAACCAAGTCTACAAAACCGGGATCTTGGTGAGAAAAACCGTTATGATCTTGTCGCCATACGGTAGAAGATAATAGAATATTCCAAGAAGAAACGGGCGCACGCCAAGGAACCTCTTTTTTACAAATATCTAACCATTTAGCGTGTTGGTTAAACATCGAGTCAATAACGTGGGCAAACGCTTCGTAAGTATGGAAAAAGCCATGTCGTCCCGTGAGTAGATACCCTTCCATCCAACCCACTAAGGTATGTTCACTCAACATCTCCATTACCCGGCCATCGGGAGAGAGTTGACTACCGTCAAGGTCTTCGGGTAAAAATTCCGCTAACCAGGTTTTCTTAGTCACTTCGTAAATAGCTTGCAGACGGTTGGAGGCGGTTTCATCCGGGCCAAACACTCGGAAATTATGCATATTATCCCGCATCACATCCCGCAAGAAATACCCCAAATACCGCGTATTTTCGGCTTCTGCCCGACCCGGATCTCGCACTTCGACGGCATATTGACGGAAGTCTGGCATTTTAAGATCTTTCCGCAAGACACCACCGTTAGCGTGGGGGTTGGCACTAATACGGCGGTTACCCGTGGGGGAAAGTTCTTTTAATTCCGCAAGGAATGTACCATTTTCATCAAATAATTCTTCGGGTTTATAACTTCTCAGCCATTCTTCTAAGACTTTTAAATGACTATGATTTTTGCCCACATCGGACATCGGCACTTGATGGGCCCGCCAAAAACCCTCTACTTTATGACCATCAATTTCTTTGGGGGCCGTCCAACCTTTGGGAGTCCGCAGAATAATCATTGGCCAGCGGGGGCGAGTTGCGTCTTTGGCTTCTCCTTTGCGGGCCTCTTGTTGAATGGAACGAATTTGATTAACACAATGTTCCAGAGTAGCCGCCATTTTTTGATGGGTGATACCCATATCATCCCCGTCTACGTGTTCGACCACATAAGGGGTGTAGCCATAACCGACAAACAAACTTTCTAATTCTTCTGGGGTAATACGGGCCAGAATTGTGGGGTTAGCAATTTTATAACCATTCAGGTTAAGAATAGGTAAAACAGCCCCATCTCGTACCGGGTTGAGGAATTTATTAGAGTGCCACGCCGTTGCCAGTGGCCCGGTTTCAGCTTCCCCATCTCCCACAACTGTCGTCACAATTAAGTCCGGGTTATCAAAGGCTGCCCCAAACGCATGGGATACACTATAACCGAGTTCTCCCCCTTCATGAATTGATCCTGGGGTTTCAGGGGTACAGTGGCTACCGATATGTCCGGGGAAAGAAAACTGTTTGAAGAATTTTTGGAGTCCTTCGAGGTCTTCGCTTTTATCGGGATAAACTTCAGAATAAGTTCCCTCTAAATAAGCGGGGGCCAGAATTCCCGGCGCGCCATGACCGGGGCCAGCCATCAAAATTACATCTAAATCAAATTTTTTAATTAGTCGGTTGAGGTGAATATAGACAAAACTCAGGGCGGTACTGGCCCCCCAGTGACCGAGTAAACGAGGTTTGGTTTGTTCAGCCCGCAGAGGTTCGCGCAGTAAGGGATTTTCCTGAAGATAAATCATCCCTAAAGCCAAGTAATGACAAGCATTCCAATAGGCTTGAGTTTTGCGGAGTTCCTCGTCATTGAGGGGGTTTGTAATTTCGGTTGGGATATTAGGTGCTGATACCATAATTGCTAAAATTGTTGAGTAAATTGACGAATTGGCCGAGTGTTTTTGGTATTACAGGATACTTTTAATTGAGTCTAAGGAAACAACGACAATATCCTATTTTTCCGACATTTATTGAACAATTTTTGTTAGTTGAATCCTCACTTCCATTGATATATTGACTGAGTTTTCAGATGAATGTCCTCATACCCGAGTAATAGTTTTCTGAATTTTTAAATTCTATAACTGGATCGCGAATTTTCATCTAAAATTTAAGATTTTTTTTAGAGAAAACAACAAGATATCCTGATATTTTGTATAAGCAGAATGATCTTTGTTAAAATCCTGTTCTGAAGTCCCAAATTATCCATTATGAGCTTAAAATTATACTTTCTTAGACACGGGGAAACCGTACAAAGCAGAGAGGGTGGCTATTGTGGTCATCTTAACCCAGAATTAACTCCAATAGGAGAAAAAATGGCTCAGCAATTTGCCGCAGCTTATGCCTCTGTTTCTTGGACAGCCGCTTATGTTAGCCCCATGAAACGCACCATCACAACGGCCCAACCCATCTGCGATACAGTCGGCTTAAAGATGGAATTACGAGACGGTTTAAAAGAAATTTTTTATGGAAAATGGGAAGGAGAATTGCCCGAAACTGTAAATAAAAATTATCATGATGATTATGTTCGCTGGCTAACAGATCCGGGCTGGAATGCGCCTACAGAGGGAGAAAAAGGGATTGATATTGCTCGACGTTCGGCGGCGGTTATTCAAGAAATACAAGAACATTATTCAGATGGAAATATTTTAGTGATTTCTCATAAAGCAACCATTAGAATTATGATTTGTCAGCTACTCGGGATTGATATTGGTCGGTTTCGCGACCGTATTGCTATGCCTGTTAGTGGCGTTAGCATCATTGAAATGCAGAAACACGGGCCGTTATTACATTGTTTAGCTGATCGTTCTCACTTAGATCAAAGCTTACGTTTTTTACCGGGACATTAATAGGGAAGAGGGAAGAAGGAAGAAGGAAGAGGGAAGAAGGAAGAAGGAAGAGGGAAGAGGGAAGAAGGAAGAGGGAAGAGGGAAAATTATTCTATGCTTTTTATCGGTTTTTAGACTTTGAACACATTATTAAAATCAAGACTATATCATGAAAATTTTAGTATTAAATGCGGGTTCTAGTAGTCAGAAAAGTTGTTTATATGAGATTAAACAAAATACCTTACCTCAACACCATCCTGAACCTGTTTGGGAAGCCACAATTGATTGGACAGCGGCGGCGGAATTTGGATTATTAGAAGTTAAAGCAAATGGTATTAAACAAGAGATTAAACTTGATCCCAATCAGCGCTTACAAGGAATGTCTCAACTCTTAGAAAGTTTAACCACAGGAGAAACTCAAGTAATTAAAGAATTCTCTGAAATTGATATTGTTGGTCATCGTGTGGTTCATGGCGGTTCGGGTTATTCTGAAGCCACTTTAATTACACCGGAAGTTAAAGAAACAATTCGTCAATTAATTCCCCTCGCACCCAATCATAATCCGGCTCATTTAGAAGGCATTGAAGCGGTAGAAAATATCTTAGAAAATGTACCGCAGGTTGCTGTTTTTGATACAGCATTTCATAGTAAAATGCCTCAATCTGCCGCTGCTTATGCTATTCCTTATGATTGGTATGAACAAGGAATTCGTCGGTATGGATTTCATGGAACCAGTCATAAATATTGCGCTCAAAAAGCAGCAGAATTATTGAATAAACCCTTAGACTCTCTACAATTAATTACCTGTCATTTAGGCAATGGTGCATCCTTAGCCGCAATTAAAGACGGAATTAGTATTGATACTACCATGGGATTTACCCCCTTAGAAGGATTGATGATGGGAACTCGTAGCGGTTCAATTGATCCGGCAATTGTGATTTATTTAATGCAAAATCATCAGATGACAGCAGAAGAGATAGATCGAATGTTAAACAAAGAATCTGGGATTAAAGGAATTACTCAAAAATCCGGAGATATGCGCTATATTACTGAAGCAATGCAACAAGAAGATGAACGAGCAAAGCTAGCATTTGAAATGTTTATTCACCATCTTAAAACCTCTATTGGTTCAATGCTGGGAAATTTAACAAAACTCGATGCAATTATTTTTTCTGCCGGAATTGGAGAACATTCTGCGGTTGTTCGTGAGGCGGCTTGTAACGGATTTGAATATTTAGGAATTCAACTCGATATTAATAAGAATGATCGTGATCCCATCGATACGGATATTGCTAAAGCCGATTCTCCCGTGCGAATTCTCGTGATTCATACAGAAGAAGATTGGGCGATCGCCACAGAATGCTGGCATTTATTTCAACAGAATTTCAAATAAATTTACACTCAACGATTCAGCAATATGTTACTATCTAATTTCAATTCATAGGTAGAGAACTATCATGAAAAAAATTAGCATCGGTTTAACTATATTATTTGCTCCTTTTATCGTTGTCTCTTCTACGGTTGCTCAATTTAATACAAACGATCCCAATGTATTTCTCCGCAGACAAGCGACTTCTTGCCAAGGCTGCAACTTATCAGGAGCTGATTTAAGCGATCAAGATCGAAACAATGCTCAACTTAGACAGGCCGATTTAAGCAATGCAAATTTAAGTGATTCTAACTTTACAGGGGCTTACTTTACCTGTGCGAATTTAAAAGATGCTAATCTTTCAGACGGTAACTTTTCTTACGCTAATTTTGTCGATGCCAATTTAACAGGAGTTGATCTCAGTGATGCTAATTTAAGTAAAACAGACTTAAGTGGGGCAATTATAGATCAAAACACAGATTTTAGTGATGTCAACTTAGACGGTGCAAAACTGTGGGATGCAAAAACCCTTTATCGACCCGGATTAGATTTATCAAGTATTCCAAGAAATGATAATCTAGAACAGCAACGAGTTCGTTGTCAAAATCAGTAAACTCAACAACTCAATATTCAACAGATTTCCTTTAAAATATTAAACAATTCTTCAACTGATTAAATTAACAACCTGTGGCTAACTCTACTCTGCCTCTTTCTCGCACCCCGTTATACGACCTCATCCTACAATTAAAGCCTCGAATTGTACCCTTTTCCGGTTGGGAAATGGCAGTACAATATTCTGGTATTACTAAAGAACATCAGGCGGTTCGTTCTGCTGTCGGGATGTTTGATATCTCTCACATGGGCAAATTTTCCCTAATGGGAGACCAATTAATTGAGGCATTGCAACCGTTAGTGCCTTCTGATTTAAGCCGTTTACAACCGGGTCAAGCTCAGTATACCGTCTTACTCAACGATCAAGGCGGCATTCTGGATGATATTATTTTTTACGATCAAGGCATTAACTCAGATACTGGTAAACAACAAGGTGTCATGATTGTCAATGCTGCCACAAAATCTCGAGATAAAGCATGGATAGTGGCTTCTTTGGAAGGAAAAAATGTAGAGTTAATTGATCGCGCTCAAGAGCAAGTATTAATTGCGGTTCAAGGGCCAGAAGCTGAAGCCACATTACAGCAATTTGTTGCAGAAGATTTATCAACAATACCGTTTTTTGGACATCTGAATATCACGATTTTTGACCAACCTGGATTTATTGCCCGCACCGGTTACACGGGGGAAGATGGCTTTGAAGTAATGCTAAGCGCCGAAGTCGGCAAACAACTGTGGCAAGGGTTACTGGATGTCGGTGTGACTCCTTGTGGACTGGGGGCGAGAGATACTTTACGCTTAGAGGCGGCGATGGCATTGTATGGTCAAGATATTGATGTCAACACAACTCCTCTAGAAGCGGGTTTAAGCTGGTTAGTCCATTTAAAGGATAAACAAGATTTTATCGGTCGTTCTGTATTAGACAATCAAAAACAACTGGGTGTCTCCAAACGCTTAGTGGGTTTAGAAATGCAAGGCCGTCATATTGCCCGTCATGGTTATCCGGTGAAAATGGATGGAGAAGTCATCGGGGAAGTCACCAGCGGCACATTATCCCCCACTTTAGGAAAAGCAATTGCTTTAGCCTATGTACCCACAGAATTGGCAAAAATAGGTAAATCTGTAATGGTTGAAATTCGGGGTAAAGAGTATCCCGCCACAGTGGTTAAGCGTCCGTTTTATCGTTCCCCTAACCGTCGTTTAAAATAGTCTAACCACTCATTTTAAGACCGATATTTTGGCGTGTAGATCAAATTAACATCCTTCTCAGGCTATAGCTTTAGATGATTTTAATCGGTTATAATAGCTATTCTTAGCCCATAAGTTAAGCAAGGGTGCTTTTAACATGACAGTGACTGTATCGGCTGACAATTTTTGATTCGTTATACATTTCTAATCTCTTAACTTATGACTTTTTTTCGTCGGTTACAGTCTTCTATTTCCATCATTCCCGCTTTAATGCCGAGAAACGCGACTCAAGTTTTAAGTTGTACGTTATTTAGTCTTGTTTTCAGCAGTATTATCGGATTTGCTGCTATTGTAAAGGCTCAAACTCCGGATAATGCTCCGGCTGAATTAACCACATTACTCAATCAAATTGAAACAGCCGCAAATCGCCAGGATGTTGAGGCAGTGATGGAGTATTATAGTTCGGATTTTAGTCATAGCGATGGCTTAGACCGTCAAAGCTTAGAACAACTGTTAAATCAATTTTGGCAACAGTTTTCTAATCTTAATTATCAAACAGAATTACAATCTTGGGAACAAGATGGCGCGGCGATTGTTGCCACAACGATCACAACAATTACGGGAAATCAAACCTTAAATAATCGACAATTTCAGCTAGAAGCCACCATTACATCTGAGCAACGAATTGAAAATCGGCAAATTGTTCAACAAGAAATTATTGCTGAAAAAAATCAACTGAGTGCAGGTGAAAACCCACCCACAATTACATTTAATGTCCCTGAAACAGTATCAGTTGAGCAAAGCTACAATGTTGATGCTATTGTACAAGAACCCTTGGGTGAAGATATTATGCTAGGGGCAGCAGAAGCACAAACAGTTGATACATCGGCTTATTTTTCCCCGGTCACTTTAGAAATGGAATTACTCAATACTGGAGGAATCTTTAAAATTGGAAATGCACCCCTAACGCCAGAACAAAAGTGGATTTCTACAGTCTTAATGCGAGAAGGGGGAATTGTGAGCATCACTCAACGAGTCCGCATTGTCCCCTAAACAGACTACCCCCTGAATACTAAAATCTCAAGGGACGATTTACCCTTGAGATCTTGAAATTTGGAACATAAGTTGATTCATACTGGTAGCCGACCTGTTAAGCGCGAGCTTAGCAACGGAACCACTAAAATTAACAAAACTAGCCAAGGCGCACAAGCGATACTCACAAACAGAAGTAACAGCCCGATACCCCGGCTCATAATTTTAGCGATTTCATCCGGCAACAACACACTAATGCCAAAGGCACATAGAGAAAGAGATAAATAGATTAAATCTGGTAACAACATGGAAGCTCTAGCCTCATGAAACTAAGGAGTTCATGCGCGTTCCTTCAGGAGAAACCTCCCTACTTCCGTCTTCCTCTTTGCCGCTTAGCCTTCGAGAAATGGTTCAGCGTCTGGGGCAGATGAACGATTTATTCTATATAGTAAACATGATAATATCACATTCTCAAAAATGCACACCATTACGGGATGCATTTGATTGTTTGATCTCCACGATGACGGCAAATCCCCCTTCTGTTTACGGTTTGCCACCATGTCAAACAAGGGCAGAACTTCTTACAGTAATAGATGTACATCAAAACTTATCACTCTCAACCCCTCACTCGTGAGTCCAACCGCCTGGGGTGAGGTTCGGTAAACCCACCTTCAAACAATGGAGTAACCGCCCTCAGTATAGAAAAAGGGAATTTACCTTAAAGAGTGTATTCAAATTTTGGACTCATCTTTAGTGTTGAACCGTTTGATTTAATCAAACAGTCTGAGTTGGGGAATAAACTCACCGGGCGGAAATAACATTTAAATTTTGTCGTATTAGGAGCAAAGAAATCCCAATGGGAAAAGTAGTTGGAATTGACTTAGGTACTACAAACTCTTGTGTCGCAGTAATGGAAGGGGGTAAACCCACTGTTATTGCCAACGCAGAAGGTTTACGCACTACTCCCTCTGTTGTTGCTTATGCCAAGAAAGATAATGGCGAACAATTAGTGGGACAAATTGCCAAGCGCCAGTCTGTAATGAACCCGGAGAATACGTTTTATTCCGTGAAGCGGTTTATTGGTCGTAGATTTGATGAGGTGACCAATGAATCTAAGGAAGTCTCCTATAAAGTGGTTCGTGACAGCAGCGGTAATGTTAAATTAGATTCTCCTGCCCGTAACAAACAGTTTGCCCCGGAAGAGATTGCCGCCCAAGTTCTGCGTAAACTGGTTGAAGATGCCAGCAAATATCTCGATTCCCCAGTGACTGAAGCGGTCATTACGGTTCCTGCTTATTTTAATGACTCTCAACGTCAAGCCACAAAAGATGCCGGAAAAATTGCCGGGATTGAAGTTAAACGGATTATTAACGAACCCACCGCAGCTTCTCTGGCTTACGGTTTAGACAAGAAAAGCAACGAAACCATTCTCGTATTTGACCTTGGGGGCGGTACATTTGACGTATCCATCCTAGAAGTCGGTGACGGTGTATTTGAAGTACTCGCAACTTCTGGAGATACTCACCTCGGTGGGGACGACTTCGATAAAAAAATCGTGGACTTCCTCGCAGAAGACTTCATGAAAGCAGAAGGGGTTGACCTACGCAAAGATAAACAATCTCTACAACGGTTAACAGAAGCGGCTGAAAAAGCCAAGAAAGAACTTTCTAGCTTAACCCAAACCGATATTAACCTCCCCTTCATTACCGCAACTGCTGAAGGCCCCAAACACCTCGATACAACCCTGACACGGACAAAATTTGAGGAAATCTGTTCTGATTTAATTGACCGCTGTCGGATTCCGGTCGAAAAGGCGCTGCAAGATGCCAAACTCAACAAATCTAACATTGATGAGATTGTTCTGGTTGGGGGTTCAACTCGGATTCCAGCCATTCAAGACTTAGTTAAGCGAGTTTTGGGTAAAGACCCCAATCAAACCGTAAACCCCGATGAAGTGGTTGCAATGGGGGCTGCGATTCAAGCGGGTGTTCTCGCGGGTGAAGTTAAAGATATCTTACTGTTAGACGTAACGCCGTTATCCTTGGGTGTAGAAACCCTCGGGGGCGTAATGACTAAAATTATTCCTCGTAACACCACTATCCCCACCAAAAAGTCAGAAGTGTTCTCCACTGCAGTTGATGGACAAACTAACGTTGAAATCCACGTTCTGCAAGGGGAACGGGAAATGTCCAACGACAACAAGAGTTTAGGAACCTTCCGTCTTGATGGTATTCCTCCCGCACCTCGTGGCGTGCCTCAAATTGAAGTCACCTTTGATATTGATGCCAACGGTATCCTCAATGTCACCGCGAAGGACAAAGGAACCGGGAAAGAACAGTCTATCAGTATTACTGGGGCTTCCACATTACCCGATACTGAAGTCGAACGCATGGTTCGTGAAGCGGAACAAAATGCCAACACCGATAAAGAACGTCGTGAGAAAATTGACCGCAAGAACCAAGCTGATTCTTTAGCGTATCAGGCTGAGAAGCAAATCAGTGAATTGGGTGATAAAGTCCCCGCTGATGAGAAAACCAAAATTGAAGGGTTCATTAAAGATTTGCGGGATGCAGTTGCCCAAGATGACGATGAGAAAATCCAAAGCCTGACCACAGAATTACAGCAAGCGCTGTATACCCTCAGCAGCAACCTCTATCAACAAGCCGATGGTGCTACACCAGATGCAGGCGCAGAGGCAGGCGATGGTAATGGCGCTTCAGCAGAGGCTGACGGTAGCGGGTCTGATGATGTGATTGATGCTGACTTTACTGAAGCCAAGTAATTTCATCACTATTTAATTTAAAAGAGAATGCCTACTGTTTAGAACAATAGGCATTTTTTTTGTTTTATAGCGCTATAACACTATGATTGTACAGAATCAACAATAAAATTAGTGGTTTTTTGTTTCACCCAACCTTGGGCAGCGGCAATTTCTCCAAAACGTCGTTGAGAAGATTGCTGTTCTTGAAGGATTTTCTCAATTTTTTCATCATCAATTAATCCTGCCTGTTTGAGATATTGCCCAATGGGATCTTTAACTTTATGCCGCTGAATTTGATCTAAATAATCTGCAAAAAAGTCAATCGTTTCTTGTTTCAGCCAACCTTGCTGAACGACTATTTCACCAAACAATAACTCGGGATGTTCTTGCTTGTATTTTAAAATAATCCCAATTTGTTCATGGGTAAGTAATCCCGCTTCGACTAACAGGTGACCAATTCGCATTTTATAGCGATAAAGATTCAACTTTTGCTGCAAAACTAACCCAAAAAAGGGCAAAGCATCGACTAAATAACGCTTCCATAATCGCTTCGGTTCTTGCACAATACGATAAAGCCATTCTAAACCGACAACACTCATCCACTCAGGCGATCGCTGACGGTTTCCAGCCTCAAAATCAATGGTTGCTCCAATGGCTAAAAAGACCTTAGCAAATTCAAACTCATTTTTATATTTACAAATCCATTTTTCTTGCTTGGGCGCACCCACACCCACGGCTAAGACGGTTGCTTTAGAAGCATTAATCATTTCGATAATTTTCTGACATTCGGCTTCATCTTTTTCAAAGCCAAAGGGAGGACAATAAGTCCCGACCACCATTTCTCGTCCTACTTTTTGATTGATATTTTTCTGAGCAATTTCAGCCACGCCTTCTGCTGCTCCCAATAGAAAAATGGTCATTTCTGGATCATAACGATAATAAGAATAAAAAGCCGGAAATAGATCAGATCCTGAAATTTTTTCCCGGATGGGTGAACCCAGAAAGTCTGAAACATACATCAAAACTTTGCTATCACAGACAATATAATCCGCTTGACTATAAACTTCAAAAAAGTCTGGATCTTGTTGAAGTTTTACTAAATGATCTACGTTAGGCGTAAAGACAATTCCACCGTGCCGTAGTTTGTCGAGTAATGCACTTGTTGCTAGGTTATCAATTGAGACATTGAGAATCTTAACAGAATCCATTGAAGTATTGACCTCAATTCTTTGACTACCCTTTAATTGTTCAACCATGTGATTTATTCAGCGATATAACCTATATTTGCTAGTGATTAAAAGAGGAAACTAGGCATGATTAACTACCTGATCTAGCTCCCGATAATCCGGTAAGACTCTATCAACTATCTTACCCTTTCTTAGTAGGATTCGGTCAGATTGCGGACGAGATAAAAGCTCACTAAAACTTCGTCCTTTAAATAGAATTAAATCGGCTTTTTGCCCTACAAAAAACTGTCCAACTTTTGATAATCCCATCAATTTAGCGGGAATAGATGTAACAATTTGTGGCCAATTCCCATAGGGTTGGTCTAAGTGAGCAATTCGCACCCCTTGATTAAAAACTTCTAATACGTCGTGATCTCCAAACCCATAAAACGGATCTCGACAGTTATCACTGGCGATCGCAATGGGAATTGCCTGCTGTTTCAGTTCGTGTATAAGTGTAATCCCTCGCCACCGAGGCGTAATCGGTTGACGAATCGACAGATGCTGTTCTTCCTTGACTCCAGTATACTGTCGATCTTGAAGATATAAGTTGCATAATGGCAGACTTATTATTCCAATTTCTGCTTGTTTGACTAAATGCAGGGTTTGACTAACGGTTTGCGGATCTTGTACTGCCAAACTACAACAATGACCACAGACAACTTGACCCTGAAATTGATGTTGAATTTTAGCGATCGCTACTTTCTGTAATGTCACAGAATCGGGATCATCATTTTCATCGGTATGAAAATCTAAATCAAGCTGTCGTTGTTTGGCTAAGGTAAAGGCGCGATCAATTTGACGATCGATTTCTGGGTTCATGTAAGCTACGCCCCCCAAAACACCGCCAGCCGCCGCCACTCTATCGGCTAGTTGTTCTCCTTCAGGAGTTAAAAATTCCTCGAGAGAGACGAGGCAAACCGCCTGTAACGTAATCCGATCCTTCCACTCCCTTTGTAGGGTTTTAAACACTTCCCAACTGATCTCGGCTAACTTGCCACTAGAATCTAAATGAGTCCGGATGGCTTGGGTTCCATGGGCATAACTACACTTGAGGGCGAATTCCATGCGGCGATACAGATCCTCTGGAGTCCAGTGGGCGGCGCTATCTTGATGGACAGTTTCTAACGCGCCGTTGAATGTACCATCTGGGTTGGGCGATCGCGGCCAAATATGGGCTTTATCTAAATGGGTATGAATATCGACAAAACAAGGCCAAACAATTCCCTGTTGACAGTCCACAACTGGAATTTGACCCACATCAATTTCTGTAGCGGGGAGAATTTGGGTGATGATGCCGGATTGAATTTCCAGATGAACTAAGGTTAATCCTTCGTGATTTTGTCGAGAAATCAGATCGCTTTGTGTTGGGTCCAACAAACAGGCGGGTATATGAGCGTTTTGCAGCCAGTAATGAGCAGTATTTGGAATCATCTAGAGTTGCTAAGAGGTGTGATGATGATTTACGGCCAACCCAAGGTTCGGCGGGTTTCTCCCGTTGCCTGCTTCATTGCGGCTTCTGGAGTGAGTTGTCCGGTGATGGCGGCACTGAGGTATCGTTGTAGGATATCAGACACTTGAGCATATTGTCGAATGGGGGGTCGTAAAACGGCTTTTTGAGCAATTTGCAGAAATTCTGGATAGTGGGGATATTTCTCTAAAATTGTTGGATCAGTAAATAGCGATCGCCGCACCGGAACATATCCAGAGACTAAAATAAACTGACGTTGTGCTGCTTCACTACTAAAAAATTCAATTACTCGCCAGGCTGCTTCTGGGTGAGGGGTACTATGAGCCATGCTAAACCCCCATCCGCCAATACTTGAACCGCTTGTTTGTCCGGGTGCATGAACCATCGTTTGGATCGCAACTTTTCCTTTGAGATCAGAAGTGGGTTGATTTAAGTCTTGCCAAGCTAACGGCCAATATCTTAAAAAAGCAGCTTTTCCACTTTTAAAGATGCGTAACGTGTCAGATTCAACATAGCTGGCGATATCTTTCGGTGATATTTCTTGTTCAACTAAACCTCGTAAAAATCCAGCGGCTTCTATTGCAGCGGGTTGATCTAATCCGATGGTTTGATCTGCTGAATTAATCCAAAATCCACCATAGCCTTTGAGAACTTCTAAAAAGACAGTGATTAATCCTTCATATTGAAATCCCTGCCAAATATAACCCCAATCCACTAATTCTTTTTCTTTTAAAACTTGAGATTGTGCCACTAAATCTTCAAAGGTTTTGGGTGGATTTAAACCCGCCGTTTCCAGCAAATCTGTACGATAATATAGCATCCCCAAACCAGAAACAAACGGCATCCAATAAAAGCCATTTTCTATTGTTCCGGCTTCTACAGTAGCGGGCAGAAACGCTTCTAATTCTTGATCGCTCACCCAAGGAGATAAATCTTTTAACCAACCCGCTGCGGTAAATTTAGAAGCCCAAATCATATCTGCATAGATAATATCATAGGGAGAATCCCCCAGCAGAAATGATCCGGTGTAAAGATCTTCAACGCTATTGGTGGTTCTGGGGCCGTAGATTAAGTTAATTTTAATATCAGGATTTTTGGCTTCAAATTCATCCACTAAAAATTCTAGTTTTTTGGCTTCGCTAGCAATCACCATAAAGGTAACGGTAACCGGTTCGGGGGCGGCTGCCATTGCCATTAACATCATTCCGAGTAGGGAAATCAGTAGAGTTGCAACAATCTTTTTATAAAATTTCAATTCTCAATTACTTCCGTTTAAAAGCGGCAATTAAAGTCGTTTTGCTTTCTAAATATTGATTCAGACGAGTTAAAGCTGGGTCGTGATGACAAACATGAGCTTGAATAAATAAAGTAATCATTTCTGCGATTAAATTTCGCAGTTGATCTTGCGGTTGAGTCGCGGCATAATCTAGGTCTGTTGTTGCCATAGTTGTATCCAACGGATGGGTAATCACAAAATGATTTGCCCCTTTAAGTAATAACAAATAACTGTCTTTTCGACCTCCTACAGTCCCCTGATCGAAAGTTCGTTGTACAGGAGTGGTTGGATGTTCCCAGTTTACCCCATAAAAATGACCGTTATTGGCAATTACCCCATCACAGGTTCCCCCCATTAACAGCAACGGCAAAGTATCCGGCAATGGTAGAATTGTACCGGATGGATACCCCAGTTGTGAACCCGCAGCAGTGTGAGCGCCATAAGCAAAGGCAGCGACAACTTGAGGGAAAAACTGAGGGTTTGCACTTTCAATTGCCACTCGACCCCCGGCAGAATGTCCCCCCAAAATAATCTGTTGCAAGTCTAATTGTCCGGCTAGTATACTTTGAGTTTGCAGGCGTTCTAAGGCTGTTAAGAGAGTCGGTAAAGCTGAAGCGGTAGCGCCAGACCCATAAGTTTGAGGGGTTAACATCGTCAAGTCAACGCCGGGAGTGATGGCAACTCTGCCGGGGAGATTTTCACTTATCCAGGAAAAAGTAACAACAACTATTCCTTGTTTTGCTAAGTGAATTGCCAGCCATTGATACAGATAAGGACTACAGTTAATGCCATTAAACAGGATAACAATTTTGTAAGGAGGCTGTTGAGAATCGGGGGAACTGCTGGGATAGAAGACTTTTAGGTTAAGAGTATCATAGGGAGAGGAAGCATTTTTGACTTTAATCGCCTCGAAAATTGCTCTTACTGTCATGTTACAGCATTAAATTAATTTAGACTCAGTTTATTGTACTGAGTCTTGAGAATGAATTAACGTTTTACTTTGAATTTTGTTTCAGTTCTCGTAGGGTTTGATCGTTCATATGAAAGTCTATTTTAAATGCATCAATACCCAGTTGCTTAATATAGGTGAGGAGTGCATGAATTAAAATGACGATCCCTAACATCTCCATCGACTCTTCTATTGTTGCAATTAAAAAATAGCCTAAGTTTTCTCTTCCATATAAATATTCATAGTATCCACCGATAATCTCAGTCACAATTGCACCGCCGAGAAATACAAAGAAGGCAAATAACATCAGTCGCTTCATATATTGAGGCAAATGCTGGAAAAATCGGTAAAAAACCAGACAGAATATTCCCACTGCAACGATACCTGGAACAACCCAAGCATAATTTAAAATTCCACCAAATCCTAACTGACGAAATGGTGTTGTCAGATTTTCATGAAAGCTCAGGAGTTCGTCTAAAGATAGATAAACGAAGATAAAAGATAAGGCTTTCCAGGACAATGTATATTTATCTTTTAATCTAGACTTAAACTTAAAAATTATAAAAAATAAAACTGAGCAGAAAAATAATGCAATAGAAGAGTAGAGAGCCGGGAAATTTTGTTCTCCACTAACCGTTAACTTACGAGCGATCAAGTCCCGAAGTATAAAGTCAGGTAGAAAATAAACGGCTGCTTGACTTAGCGAGGAAAGAGCTACTAAAATAGCAACAGTATACAGAAGAAAACGAGTGGTTTTTTTAGCAGAAATAGAAAACTTATATCTCAAAAAATTTGAGTCGAAGTTAGTGGATTTCTTGAATGATGGGTTGTGATTCAATTTCATGATAACTAGATGCCTCTTGAATAGGATGATCAGCCAAAATAAATGACTAAGAGAGCTAAATCTTTTCTGCTCTCTTCTGCAACACTAAATTGGGTCTCAGGGTGAAGATAAAAATAGGTAATTTCAAGGGTTATATCATTTCATTTATAATGAGTACTCGAATTAACCTATTTTAGAGATGGTTTTTATATCAGAAGTAGATGATATTTTTTGAGCTGCTGCTTTAGGATGGCTTCAATTCATATCAAAACTGTTATATTGATTCACCACAAAAATACAGCAAAGCTTTTTTATAAAACTTCTACCTCTTAACGGCTATAAAGAAAAATGTAGGGGACTCATAGAGTTTAACCTTTAGTTAACCTAGATTTAATCTCATTTTTACATAAATGTCAATAAGCTATGCTTTTTTTTGATAAAACTTACGGAATGTCTAAAGCTTTGAGATAATTATTCACTCATTACTCTATCGTTAGGCTGAGCCAAACATAGCAATTTTCTTGATTTAATCTTTGATATTTAAGCAGATATATAATTCGTTATTATCACTAATATCAGTCTATGACTTAGGTTGATGATTTGCCGAATAGGATTGAGAGACATTCAGTTGAAAATTAACTTTATTAATTTCTATTCTTTCAATATAAGTGAGTAAAGCATGAATTAAGATAATAACACCTATCATTTCCATCAGCTCTTCTACTGTTGTGATGAACAGATAATCAATACTATCTGAACCATGAAGATATTTATAATATCCACCCGCTGTCTCTACAAAAATAGCACCGCCTACGAAGATTAATATAGCTAATACAATAGAACGTTTCATAAAACGAGGTAAATGCTGAAAAAAACGATAGAAAATACTACAAAATATCACAACCACAATTAATCCGGGAATCACCCAAGCATAGTGAAAAATGCCATCAAAACCGATATTAAGCATGGGCATTGATAGATATTTATGAAAAATTGATATATTATCTAGTGCTAAAACTATAAAAGTTATAAATAATATTTTCCAAGATGAAGTGTAGTTATCTTTTAACTTTTGTTTATGTTGAGCAATAATTAAAAATAAAATAGCACAGAAAAATAAACTGATAGAAGAGTATAAGGCTGGCAGACTTTGTTCTTGGTCAACAGAGAGTTTAGATGCAATAAATCCTCTCAGACCTCCTAAAGGAAAAGTCGATAATAAATTAACAGCTAATGTACTGGCGATAGAAAGAATAATAAGGGCTCCCACTATACAAAGAAGAAAGCGAGTTAATTTTCTAGCAGAAATAGAGAGTTTAAAGCTACAAAAATCTGAGGGTATGGAGTTAGATTGATCGGATGCTGATTTTGGCTAATTTTCCATTAAAAACTGATAATGAATTAACTTTTTAAATAAAATAAGCCATTATAGATGATTAAAATACATCTAAAAATTTTAGCTTAATTTTTACTTAACCAAAAGTTAACCGAGTTTAAAGGCGAATGTCAATACGAAGGAAGACGGAAGAGGGAAGAGGTCAGAAGTTTTCAGGCTTGAAAGAGGCTTGTACCTCTACCAAGCTTCTGTCCGTCTTATTCATACGGGGCTTGTATCCTCAATTGGTTGAAGGAAGTAAGTTGTTTCTCTCTGCCCTCTTCCTCCAACATCCTCCTTGAACGGCGTTGCCCTGGTCAATAGGATTTAAAACATTCTTTATGAAATAAAAAAAATGTAAAATTATCATGCATAATGAAAAATTACTATACTCTATTTTGATAAAAACAGGGCATGGTAAAGCAGTTAAACTGTAAAAGCCAGCTAATTTCTATTTATTTCAGACTCTATTTTTGTTAGCATTTTGAGTCATATTAAAGTTAATGTTGATTGAATTTATGCCACTATTAGTCATGTAAAGTAGCAGCGCATGAATTAATACTACAATACCCAGCATTTCCATTGATTCTTCTACTGTGGTAATCAGAGCATAACCCAAGTTTTCTTCTCCATAGAGATATTTATAATATCCACCAATAATCTCTGTAACAATTGCCCCGCCAATAAAAATAGCAAATGCCAGTAACATGAGGCGTTTCATGTATCGAGGGAGGTGCTGGAAAAAACGATAGAAAATCATACAAAATATAGCCACCAAAATCACACCAGGAATCACCCAAGCATTGTGTAGAATACCATTCGCACCCAATTGATGCATGGGTTTTGATAAATGTTCATGAAGACTTAAAAGTTCATCAATGGCTAAATAGGTGAAAATGCCAGAAAGAGCTTGCCAAGAGAATGTATATTGGTCTTTAAATCGCTTTTTATGTTGAGCAATCACCCAAAATAAGACACCACTAAAAAACAAAGCAATGGATGAATATAGGGTGGGAAAAGTCTGTTCTTCATTGAGGGCAAATTTACCAGCGACTACATCTCGACCTAGGAAATCAGGTAAGAGATAAATTACACCATGACCTAATAAGGATAGGATAATAAGAATTCCTACTGTGTATAGAAGAAAGCGAGTTATCCTCCAAGCTGAAACAGAAGATTTGAAATTGAGCAGGTTTGAATCAATAGATGGCTCGGTGTTATGTTTCATGGATAGCTGGGTAAATACTAAATACTTGAATCGATTTTAATGAGTAAAGAATGGTCAAGACGAAACAACTTAACGCTGTAGGACAGTATTTAAAGATACGTTTCCAATGCAGCATAAATCCAGGTAAGAGCAAACACTATAGTTATGATTAATACATAAACTCTTAACTCAATTGATGCTGGATATTTGAAGGGTGCAGATGCTCTGATATAAAAACTACAATCTCTGGTTGATTGAGTCGGAGGAAACGAAATTTAATGCCTTGCTCTAGCCAATGTAATGATGAAGAACTTTATGAGGATTCTTCCGTCATAGATACACAATTAACTGATGACAACAGTTAATGAGTCTGCTGAATCATTAGAATATTTAAGGACACGATAAACCCTGAAGACTAATACTGTCAGTGATGAAATTAGTCCTTAATCACTTTTGTTTTAACTTAAGCTTAACTTTATATTAATTTAAACATAACCAAAAGTCAATTGAGTCTTCAAGATATATCAATAAAACTTTAAATGTGGCTAGATGAGCAAACAGATCGACTGATGGGCTGAATCTGGATTTGCAAGCTGTATAACATAAATTATAACCAATAGTAGACTATACTTTTCGCTTGGATCTGATAACTCGGATGCTATGGTCGGTAACAGATGACTTCGCCTTTGGCGGTTAGATCTGTAGATATACTTATCCTGATCTCCCATGCGCTACTAAACCGCGTTAGTCAATCTCTATTTCTTTCGACAGAATAAAACTTCATATTCTATAAAATTCTCTCATCCGGTAGATGAGAAGTGGCTGAGAACTTGGTGTAATGAAAGTGACACAGATCAAAGAGGACTTTATATGCCTACTTTAAATATTGGATTAACTGATGAGCAACGCCAAGGCGTTATTAAGCTTTTAAATACTGATTTAGCCGATCTTTATATACTTTTAATTAAGACTAAAAAATATCATTGGGATGTGGTGGGTCCTCAGTTTAGAACATTGCATCAACTGTGGGAAGAACATTACGAAGCTTTAACAATCAGTATTGATTCAGTGGCAGAGCGGGTACGAACCTTAGGGGGTTATCCGGTTGGAACAGCTCAAGGATTCTTAGATTTAGCCACCATTAAAGAGCATCCCAACGACTTACCCAGTGCCAATGAAATGGTACGACGTTTAGTTGATGATCATGAACAAGTGATCCGCAACTTACGCGGTCATATTGATCAGTGTGGGGATGAATTCCATGATGAAGGAACAGCCGACTTCCTAACAGGATTAATGGAAGGACATGAAGAAATAGCATGGATGTTACGTTCTTTCATTCAAGGCGAAAGTTTAAACCCAACTGAATCTACACCCGATAGCGTGCAGTTTCCCGCTGGTGTGAACTAAAGGGATTTAATGTAGAACAGTTAACGATAGGAGAAGTATTAAGAATGTCAGAGGCATACAGAGCAGAACGCACAATTACCGCAGTTTTTAAAGAAGAAAGTCAAGTCAACGACGTGATTCAACGATTAATTAATCGGGGTGTTTCTCGAGATCACGTTTCTGTCATGGGTCGAAACTTTCAATCTAATACCCGAATTACAGGCTTTATTACCAAAAAAGATGTAATTTTAGGGGGATTACGCAGCGGAGCAATTTTTGGTTCCCTGTTTGGCTCACTGTTGAGTTTACTCACTGGCGTTGGCGTTCTGTTTGTACCCTTTATTGGTTCGGTTGTGGCGGCAGGGCCACTGAGTTCTGTACTTTTGGGAGCGGCGACTGGTGCCATTGCAGGGAGTGCTGGAGCGGGACTCGCTTCTGTTTTAACCACTCTAGGAATGCCAGAAGAGAAAGCAGCAATTTATGAAACTCGTTTGAAAGCGGGGGAATTTCTGGTGATGGCAGAAGTACCCGCCGAAAAAACAGGAGAATATCAATTGTTGATGGAAAGCGCCAACGGTGAGGAAGTTCATGTCAGCGATACGGCCTTACCTCGTCCCTGTGATGGACGGTGTGGTAGTGCAGATGATTTATCTCCTGAAGTGCGAAATCACTTGTCAGAAGAGGCTCAAACAGTCTTTATTGAACGCTACAACCAAGTGTTTGACGAAACAGAAGATGCACAACAAGCTGAACAATCTGCCTGGGAAGTGATTCATCAGCAATTTGATGAAGATGAAAACGGTGTTTGGTCAAAGCAAAAAGTGACGGCTTAATCATTAACCGTTTAAAGAATTGACCTATTGCAGAGTGCGGGGACTTTTCCCGCCTCTATTTTTCATATAAAGATGACAGTCGTTTATTTTTTCTCAAAGCAATAATTTCACTGACTGAAAAAAATTAAGTAGAATATTGATCGGTGAGAATCGTTAACTTCATAAAAAAAATATTAATAGGAAAGAATATAAATGGTTCCTTTACGGGATGAAAATCCAACTCGGACAACTCCTTATGTGACTTATGGCTTAATTGCCGCTAATATTGTTATGTTTATCGTTGAGTTATCAATTGGTAGCACTCAACTCGATCAATTCTTTCATTTGTTTGCCATTGTTCCCCAAGAATTAACCGCCAGCTTTAATGGAGTTATAGTCGGTCAACCCATTGCTGAACCCTTGACATTAATCACCTCACAATTTCTCCACGCGGGTTTTATGCACGTCGGGTTTAATATGTTGTTTCTCTGGATTTTTGGCAATAATATAGAAGACGAATTAGGACATATTAATTTTGTTCTCTTTTACTTAGTTTGTGGTGTTCTGGCTGCTCTGGCCCAATGGTATTTTGATCCTCAGTCTACCATCCCCTCTTTAGGAGCTAGTGGAGCTATTGCAGGAGTGATGGGGGCTTATATTTTGAAGTTTCCTAAGGTGAGAGTGTTAACTTTAATACCTTTAGGAATCTTTTTCTATACCATTAGAATTCCTGCTTTTTTCTTCCTTGGGTTTTGGTTTGTTCAGCAAGCTTTTAGCGGTATTTCGATGTTAGAAGTTCAGACATCAATTGGTATGGATAGTGGCGGTGTAGCTTATTGGGCCCACGCGGGAGGTTTTATTTTTGGTGCTTTACTTGCACCCTTGCTAGGATTATTTTCTAACTCATCTTCTAACGATTCTATTGTGGAAATATAGAGAGATGATATAGCCCTCAACTGTTTAGAGTCGGGGGCTAAGACTCAGAGGATAATCGAAAAATTAGTAAGCTTTGAGTCAGACTTATACAGATTTTATCATTGATAAATATAAAAGATTTAGTCAGTATTACACTCGGAATCACATTGAACCAAAACTTCTTTAATAACTTTACCTGTTGCCAGATTAATCGTTTGATCAAAGCAGGCTCCGTCTTGGTTTTTAATCCGTCTTAGAATACGATAATCTGATTGTTTTTCCTGGCAGAGTAAAGTATCTTCTTTGTTATTTTGTGCCACCTGTATTTGAGGCGGAATTTCAGCCGCAACCGCAGCCGACATGAAGAAATTAGCAGCGGGTTGAGTCGGCTCAAATGTATTGTATTCAATCCAACGATAGGACGCTTGAATATTTCCATTCACTGAAACCAATACATCTTTACTCGGACAAATAATTACACCCACTTTAACCCCATTTTCGTCTACGTTTGACCAGTGAGTCGGTGAAGTTCGAGCGCATTCAAAGTTTTTATTCCATAACTTAACTTGTTTTTTAGCAATGTCAACTTCATCTAAGGGAACATCTAACTTAATCGATTCAAAAATATTGATTGCAGTGGGAAGACTGCCCAGTAGCGCTATGATTAAAGTGGGATACATTAACATCCACTGCCACCAGGTTAAAGACTTTTTTTCTGAACTAGAAATTTTTTGACTCATTGACCATAACCTCTCAAATTTAAGTCATATCAGCTAAGAAATTGGAGTGTTAAGTTGAATTAATATTGCATTTCATCTCAAAATACCCCAATCCATAAATCAATTCAAATTTAGCAATTCTATTCAGCTTGTTACCAGTCCCTTATTTGAGTGACACTATTTTAAAGTAATCATTGATAGTGAGGTTACACTCAATTTTTCCAAATACTTCCTCACTGAACTTTAGACAGCAATTGTGACCAAGAAGCCTAAAAATTAATCAACAACCAGATTCGGGTGACTTTTTTCTCTATTGCCTGAAGCCCAACCCATGCAGCATTGATCACGTCCGCTTCATCAGTCCATCACCCCACCAGAGGCGACCCAGACAAAATTTGTCGAACTGTGCGGTCGCTCATGTTAAAATATTTTAAAATTCTGAAAATTCCTATAAGAGAGGTTAATTAATACATGGAAGCCGCACTGTTGTTGGCAAAGCTGCCAGAAGCTTACTCTGTCTTTAGTCCAGTGGTTGATGTTTTACCTGTAATTCCCATCTTCTTCTTGCTGTTGGCATTCGTTTGGCAAGCCGCAGTTGGGTTCAAATAAACCCTGGTTCATACTATCAGCATTCAGCTTGATTCAGTGGCGGAGTCATGAGTGATATCAATTTCTGCTTTTATTAGGTTGAAGGCTGATAGTTTGTGTTTGATTTCATCCGACGGAAACATTCAATAAGCCTCATCAGTCCAGCGCTACACATCCTCTACAATCAGCGCATCACAATACCCATTTAAAAGTATTTCTATTATCGTACAATCTTTTAAATCAAACTGAGGTATTTTTCAAAATTTGATCATTAGATATTAAATTGTGATCCGAGAATTACACTATTTTACATCATCTTTATTCGGTTTCATAATCTAGCGCAATCACCTCTGCTAAAATCGGTTTAATCAAGTTATTCAGTACTTTTTGATGCGCTTCATGATTCTGATAAGCGTCTAAATCACCACGAGTTGGTAATTTCACCACTAAACCATGTTGAAAGCCTTGATTGCGATGGTTAGAATCTAAATTTTGACCACAGGATAAGTCGATAATAAAAGGAATTTTATGTTTCAGCTCTTGGAGTGCTGATATCGTTGCTGCAATGGATGCTGAATGAGCTTCTTGTTTCCATTTAAATAGCACAATATGTACTATCATAAAAACTGTCCTCTGTAAATACTAAAAATTTATTCTATATTGTAACAGTATATCACCTTTATCAACACGTTAACTAAAAATTAAACCCAGATTAAATTGCAATGAATGAACAGGTTTATACTAACTATCGGCTTCAGCTTGAAGAGCAAGAAATTCTAGGCACTTTAGTGGTTCGAGACGGTGAAATTGCAGACATTCAACCGGGAATTATATCTCAAGCACAAGATGGAAATGGAGATTATTTAATTCCTGGATTGATTGAACTTCATACCGATAATTTAGAAAAATGCATGTCTCCTCGTCCGGGTGTAAAATGGCCAATCGAGGCGGCCGCATTATATCATGATCGCGATTTAATTGGTGCTGGAGTCACAACGGTTTGTGATGCGATTTCTATTGGAGATATTAAGCCGGGAAGTACTCGTCTGACTGCTTTTGAGTCGATGATTGATGCGATTGAAACAGGACAACAAGCGCAACGTTTTGTTGTGGATCATCGCCTACATTTACGGTGTGAATTATCCTATCAATTTGTCTCTGAAGTCGCCGAACGTTATCACCAACATCCATTACTTTCTCTGATTTCAGTGATGGATCATACGCCAGGACAACGGCAGTTTGTGGATGTTAATAAGTACATAGAATATTATCAAGCAAAACATGGTATTTCTGCCAGTGAAATGGAAATTTTTGTCAGAACACGACGGCAATTACAACAGCAATATAGCGAGCAAAATCGTCAAGCCATTGTACAACTGACTCGCGATCATTCCATTGCTTTAGCCAGTCATGATGATGCCACGATTGATCACGTTAAAGAAGCCGTAGAAAATGGAGTGAAAATTGCAGAGTTTCCCACAACAATTGATGCTGCAACAACCGCTCGAGATTGTGGTTTACAGATATTAATGGGAGCGCCAAATCTTGTATTAGGAGGTTCTCATTCTGGAAATGTTTCGGCTTTAACATTAGCTGAAAGTAACTTAGTTGATATTCTCTCTTCTGATTACGTTCCTCGTAGCTTACTTCAGGCGATATTTATCTTGGCTAAACAGCTAGAAAAACCCCTCTATGAAATCTTAAAGTTAGTGACAATTAATCCGGCAAAATCTATTAATTTAGAATCAGATCGAGGTAGCTTAACAGTCGGAAAACGAGCTGATTTTGTTACAGTCCATGATGACGGTATTGTACCTCAAATTACTTCAGTATTTCGTCAAGGTTGTCGAGTCGCCTAATGAATTGATTATGGAAACAGAAAAATTTATCGTTTATGCTTGTCCCACCGGTGAGCTGTATCAACAAATAGAAACTTATTATCAAATCAGTCAAACAACTTGTGGAGAAAATTCTGCTCATCAATATATGCCGCATTGTAGTCTAACCGGCTTTTTTGAAGCGTCTACTGATGATATTTCTGTTTTTATAGAGGCTTTAAATCAAACTTATCAGCAACGACAGAAGCAAAAAATATCTTTATCATTACAGGTTTTGGGGATGATGTTTAAATCCGAATGGCAGGGTCTAGAATTAGAAGGCAAAGCCGTTAAACACCTGATTCATGATTTTATTCAGAAAATTGAAGAATCTAACTTAACTGTTAACATTAGACCGAAAGATTGGCTACATTTAAGTTTAGCCTATGGATTTCAACCCCAACATTATTTAATCTTAAAACAACTCGCTCAAGAATATGTCAATCCTCAAACCTCAACAGAATGGGAATTACGATTTTATCAACGTCATTACAATGGGGAATGGACGTGTCATTCTACTTGGGTACTAGAAAATTAATGAATATTTTATCTATTTTTTTAGCAGAAAGATAGCCAATAATATGCACAAGAAGCCATGATCAAACCGATTCGCTTTCATGTTGCGGTCAAACGTTATCTTTGTATTATCCACAAAAATGACTGGAAAATATTCTCTCTTATCTCTCAACACAGTTTAAGATTACAAGGGGGTATTTTCTCCGCAGAGTCAGCCACTGTTTTTATCCAGCTATTCTATATACAAGATGCAGTAAAACTATGAGTTTGAGATGATAAAACGAAATAAATTAATCAAGAGATACCGGATTTTAATGATTTATTATTAATTATCCAATACTGTATAATTGATTGACATTATTCTGGTTTATCCTTTAATCTAGAATCGATTCATAAATCGGTAAACTAACTTATTTATTATGCCAAAAATTACTCACCTCATTTATGACTTAGATGGCTTACTGTTAGATACAGAAACGCTTCATACCAAAGTTAATCAAATGATTGCAAATCGTTATGGTCAGACCATTGATCCTGCGCTTCAATTTAAACTATGCGGACGAAAATCAAAAGATTCAGCCAAACTAATTGTAGAAACCTTAAAATTACCCGTAACTGTTGAAACTTATATACAAGAAAAAGATGCAATTATCTATCAATATTATCCCAATGTTCCTCCATTAGCAGGAGCTGTTCGGCTGACACAACATTTTGCAGCGCATCAAATTCCCCAAGCCATTGCCACGAGTTCGAGTAGTCGTCCATTTGCAGCTAAAACTCAAAGTCATCAAGCTTGGTTTTCCATTTTTAAATATATTATTAAAGGAGATAATCCGAGTATTAAACAAGGTAAGCCAGCGCCTGATATTTTTCTGATTGCGGCTGAAGAACTTGGTGCAAAACCCGAACAATGTTTAGTCTTTGAAGACTCTTTGGCAGGGGTAGCAGCGGCAAGAGCAGCTCAAATGTCTGTGGTGGCGGTTCCTGCTCCAGATATGGATAAAAGCCTGTACACAGAAGCCGATCAAGTCTTAAATTCATTAGCTGAATTTAAACCTCAAGACTGGGAATTACCTGCATTTAAAGAATAGCTTTTTATGGTGTTTTGCGAATAAAAGAATCAGGCGATCGCCATTCTCCTTGTAGGGTAAAACCTGCCCAAAAATAAGGGGATTTCCACTGCTTTTGCTGCCACATTTCAATCTGAGCGAGTCTCAATGCTTGACTAGGAGATAAGGAAGAATTGGGATTAAGCATTCGGCGGTAAAATTTCACCATTAATTCAGCAGTCGCCTGATCGTCTACACTCCAAAGACTGACCACCACTCGCGGCACGCCTGCATACATAAATCCTCTGGTTAAACCCACTAAACCTTCTCCTTTTATCTGTTGACCTAAGCCTGTTTCACAAGCACTTAAAACACTTAAATCAGAAGATAATTCTAGATTAAAAATTTCATATAATCGGAGAAAACCATTTAGAGGTTGACCACTTTCATCAATCAGAGAAAGAACTAAACCCGATAATTCTGGGGTTTTACTATTGAGTAAACCATGGGTGGCAAAATGAAGAATCCGATATTGATTTAAAGTTGAATTAGTAATCGCTTCTCGACGAGCAGAAAAGCCAAATTGTTTTGTGGTTTGTGCATCTGGAAGCAAGGCTAAAATTTGATCTGCTTCTTGTTGAGTAAAAGGCAAACGACTAAATAAAACACCTGATTCTCTAGCTGATTTTTCTAATTCGGGTGTCAAGGTTGGAATTGAATTTAATGTATCACCTTGAAGTCGTTCATCATCATATCCAAACACTGGATCAGCTACAATTGCTAAGGTTTTGGGTGCGGGATTTCTATTTTTTTGTTGTCTGATAATATTAATCACTGATGCCGAAGGAGCCGTTACTATTTCATGTTTAACAATGAGTGGAACAGTACTATCATTCATAATTAAGTCGCCTGAAACAGGTAATGCAGCAAAAGGAATATATTGTAAAGCACCCTCTGCAACAATTAATAATCGTTTGTCTTTATATTGCTCTAAATTCGGCAAAATCATCTGGCTAAGCTGATTTGCTGTATCTTCTGTTAGTTTCCGGCGAACCCGTTTATGAGGTAATAAAAAGGCACTCCGAAAATCTGTAACTGCCTGCTGAATCGTCTTTTCATCGGGAATGATATGAGTTTCAATCGACTCAGAAGTCACCACCCAAACATAACTTTGTTGTTCTCCCAATGCATATTCTAAAAGGACAGTATTTTCATCTAAAACTTGTTGTTGAATTTCCGCTAAAGTTAAAGGTTGAGGCTGAGTTAAATTTGCATATTCTGGATGATCTAACTGAATTTTAGCTTGCAGTTGGCGATACCGTTGCAATAAGGTATTAATTTCTGTCTCAATTTCCTGTTTTTGCGCCTCTGTATGTTCCTGACTTAAAATTTTAACTCGTCTTTCTTCCGTAGCAATCAGTTGCTGTTGTAACTGTTGTTTTTCTTGTAATAAATCCGGTTGAATTCCCGTTGTAATATCGCCTCCTGTATTGGATAATATTTCTAATAAAGAACGTGCTTTGGCTCGTTCACTGGCTTGTAAAGCTTGAGCATCATAACCTTTTTGAGGTTGTTGTTGATGCAATTGCATCAGTAAATTAATATACAGCCGATAATAATCTTGTTGAGTCGCAAAAAACGACGCTCGTAAATCTTGACTTTTAACACTGACTCGAATATCTTCTATTTGTTGAATGGCAGATTCAATGGTTTGAATGGCTTCGGGTAAATTTCCTTGTTGCTGTTGAATTAAAGCTAAACAATATAAACTCAAAGGTTCTTTAACTTTATCTAAAATATCTTGACGAATTTTTAACGCTTCAGAACAATAAGACTCAGCTTGTTTTAAGTTATTCTGTTTTAAAAAGAGAAAACCAATATTATTTAAAGCACTAGCTTGTTTACTGCGATCGCCTATTTCTTCTGTTAAAACCAGCGCCTGTTGATAATCAGTGAATGCCGATTCAAACTGTTCTAACTCAGCAGCAGCAAACCCTCGATTATTTAAAGCAGCAACGATTCCTTGTTTTCTGGGTAAATAATTAACGGGAAGTGTTTCCCACGCATTCAACGCTTGATTATAATAAGATTGTGCTTGCTCAAAGCCATCCTGTCGAGCTAAAACTAATCCTAAATGATTATAAACTAATCCAACAATTGCAGAATCTGCTTTATTTTCTGAATCTTCAATTAAAGACAATGCTTGATTATAATAAGATTGTGCTTGTTCAAACTCTCCAAGCTGACTATAAATTAAACCTAAACTATTTAAAACTAAAGCAACATTAGCTTTATTCCCTATTTTTTGGCGAATCACGCTTGCTGCTTCATAGGTTTCTAACGCTTGTTGATATTGACCTTGTTTACTATAAATTTGAGCCGAAAGTTCTAATATAGGCGCTTGCCAATATTCTATTTGATCGAGTTGAGGCAGTAATTCTAAGAGTTGATTGGCATAATCTAAAGCAATTTGATAATTTCCTAAACCCACATGAATTAAACTGAGCCACTGTAGAGCCGTTGCCGTTTGAGTCACGTCTTGTTTTTGCCATATCTTTAAAGCGATTTCTAGCTGTTGTACGGCTTGAAGCAAAGCTGTCGCGGTTCCTTCTTGATATAAGGCCATTGCCTCCTGTAAAGCCTGCTGAGCCGTATCAGTCTCATTCACATCTATTGCCTCTGAGGTGTTGAAGATTGACTGAGGCTGTGCTAAGACAGGTATAGAATCTCCTGATATCCAAATACTTAATAGTAGGGTGACGGGGAACAATATCTGAGCAGATTGATTCATAATCATAGTGCTTGATGTTATCTGAATGCAATTTCTAACTAAAAATTTAAAGCAGTATTTGCTCTTTTTTGAAAAATATGATTTCACTCTATTCTATTTTAAGAAAACCGTTTTGTCGAAAGATGACTGTCAGTTTACTGAGTGGTTTATCCACGGTTATTACCCTGGGAATTTTACCCCCATTAACTTTAGCTCAAATTAATCAAGCCACAGTTACAGAAATTCTTGATGGTGAAGATGTTTATATTGAACAAGAACCCGCAAAAGTTGAAGATACTGCTAACTTAGGACAATATGTCGAAACCAAAGAAACACGAGCAGGCATAGAATTTAACAACGGCGCAGCCGGTAGAATTGATTCTAATTCTCAAGTCATTGTGGGTCAATGTGTAGAAGTTCAGCAGGGTCAAATTCTTGTTAGTGGTCCAGCGAATGGATGTATTGCTGGGTTTTCTGTGGGGGTTCAAGGAACGCTTTATATTTTAGAAACCAATGCAGATGGCACTGGAAATATCAAAGTTTTAGAAGGAGTGATAGAAATTACACCAGAAGATGAAACCGCCGAACCTATAATTTTAATTGAAGGGCAAAAAATTTCTATTCTACCCGGAATTTTAGGAGAAATTGAAGAAATTACGGCAGAGGAATTTGCTTTAATTGTAGGGGGTCGATTGTTCTCTGGTTTTAATATTCCTATTACTCCATCCGGATTATTACAATCAACTTGTTCCCGTTTATTTCCTGTAGGTTTCAGGTGTTCTTCACAAGGAATTCCAACCCCGATAGTCCCAACGCCGTCTGTACCTGGTGTGCCTAGACCGCCTATACCAGGAGGTTTACCTTTCTAAAATAGTGATAAATAATATCAAATCGCTAAATATTTGCCTGTCTAACAAGCCGTAATGAGTGATCAATTACTAACAACAACTCATCAGAATATCAACAGCCAATAAAAACCCGGTTCATGCAGAAATAAAATCCCTATGGGTTTTCATTTTGCTTTAAAACCGGGTGACTCTGGTTCTGGATGGGTGTCCTGGTATGTTTCAACTTTAACGGAGGACATCAGGCTGAACAAGTCGCTTTTTAAAGCGTCACTCAAATGAGTCACAGTGGAAAACCTGAGGGGAGGGGTCACACTTCTACCGGGTTGGGTTGGACTTGAGTCGTGGTGCGGGTGAGTGGTTGGTTTTCTACAAATATTAAGTTGAATAAATTATCAATATGCTTCTTAAGCTTTTATTTATACATCAGCTTAGAAGATGACAGTACAATGACAATCATATCAATCAAGTAATATCAGTTGAAATAGTGGTCTTGAGAGAGCAACAAAATATCAAAACCCAGATAATTTTTTGGCCTATGGATTTTAAATGCACTGATTAATCGGTTTAAACTCAACAGCTAATCCAGAGATTTATAGATTATAAAGAAAATATTAAGAATAAATCTAAAAATTATATTTTTGATTAAGATGCATGACTAATTGGCTTTAACTCGCTAGATCATCAGACTTGAAGCCAGCACTTGATGGGAAGTTCATAGATTATAAAGAAAATATTAAGAATAAATCTAAAAATTATATTTTTGATCAAGATACATGATTAATTGGCTTTAACTCATAGCTCCAGCAAGAGTTTAAGGGAAAATATATGACTGAACAATATTAGTACAATGCTTTTTATCATTTGCCTTATATTTTTTTAGGTAGAATGGGGTATGATTTATTAAGTAGAATGGAATAGGAACAGAAAACCATCAGTTTATGAGAGTTAATGCACTGTATACTAATAGACTCACAATTAGCTAACTTCAAGATGAATTGATGTCTAATATCTTGAATAAACTTGTGATTAGATTAGTTTATACTGCTACATTCAATTAAGAGATGATAATCGACTTTGGGCCCATTCTATCCTATTCTTTCATACAGAAATCATCTAATCTTTCCATATTTAAAATCAATCTCTTTTTACTCCGAGAAGAGTCGGAGCTTCACATTTCCCAGAGCATCATTAGATGGATACAACAGAACCTGTTAACTCTCTTGTACTCTAATAAAAGCCGTGAATTTTAATCATTCAAAACTGAATCAAAATCATCTGTTGCAATATTTCAAGCAACATTTCAAGCAACATAGCATCCGCCTAAATCAGGAAGTTCAGCATCGTCAAGAAGTCGAGTCTAACTTAGATTATCAGCAGCAACTGCTGCGAACTGTGATTGATGCCAGTCCTAACCTCATCTTCGTAAAAAATTGGCAGGGTGAGTTTCTTTTAGCCAATAAAGCACTGGCAAAGTTTTATGGCACAACTGTTAAGGAATTAATTGGTAAGACAGATGCTGATTTTAACCCCAACCCACAACAAGTTGATTTTTTACTGAGTATTGATCGGCAAGTCATGCTCACCAAAGAACCGAAACAGATTTCAGCAGAACCCGTCCGTCGGTATGATGGAAAAGTTCGCTGGTTTCAAACCACTAAAATTCCAATTCCATCTCAGGATGAAACCAGTTGCTATGTTTTGGGAGTGGCGACTGATATTACGAAGCGTTATCAAACGGAGAGAACGCTATGGTTAAAAGCTGAACGAGAGCGTTTATTAAACACCATTACCCTACAAATTTATCAACGTTTTACTTTACTTGAAATCTTAGAAGAAACGGGAGCTCAACTTCAAGAAATTTTAGGGGTTGATCGTGCAGTCATTTGCCGTCCTGTTGGTAATGATCGCTATCAGGTGATTGCTGAACAGAAATTAGATCATTATTCCACGCTACAAGATCAAGTGATAGAGGATGATTGGTTAACTCAAACTCTTAATATTACCATTCCAAATAATGCTGTCGAGGTTTACACCTTGTCTGAGACAGAGATAGAAACGTTACCCGAAAAAACTCAAATCTGGTTATCACAACAGCAAGTCAAATCCCTCGTGATTTTACCGATTTTATGTTCTGAAAAAATGAACCAACACAGCTTTAATTCTAATTGTTCCTATATTCAAACTGAGTCTAAGTCTCATATTTGGGGTTTCATTATGGCTTTTCAGTATCATCATGCTCGACAATGGTTACCTGAAGAAATCAGTTTATTAAAATCTCTCGCTACGCCAATTGCAGTTGCCATTCAACAAGGTGAACTTCGCGCTCAACTTGAGACTGCAAATCAACAATTGCGTCAGCTTGCAAATCAGGATGGCTTAACTGAACTAGCAAACCGTTACCGCTTTGATGAATATCTGCAACAGGAATGGAAGCGAATGGCGCGAGACTCTCATCCCTTGTCGTTATTACTATTAGATGTTGATTTCTTCAAAAACTATAACGATACTTACGGTCATTTACAAGGAGATGCCTGTCTTAAAAAAGTTGCTCAAATTATTAAAAAAAACGTTAATCGTCCCGGTGATTTAGTCGCTCGTTATGGAGGCGAAGAATTTGCAGTGATTCTAACCAATACTCCTCTAAGAGGAGCCATAAAAGTTGCAGAAAAAATTCAGCAGAGTTTGAAAGAAGTAGGTTTAGAACACAAAGCCTCTTTAGTCAGTCCATTTGTCACTTTTTCTTGTGGTGTATCTTCTCTCGTTCCTGATTATCATCAATCGCCAGAATCCTTAATTCAAGCAGCAGACCAAGCACTTTATCATGCCAAAGAATCAGGGCGAAATCGAATTATACAAGCCGATCAAATCTTTAATTGTTCTGAGCCATATTCCGATCAAAAAGAAGTCAAAAATAAGAGTCAAAAAGAAGTCAAAAATAAGAGTAAAGAAAGTTGTAATTACTCTCTTTACTCTTATACTTACAATCAGTAAATTACAAATAAAAATTGACTACCATTTGCGTTCTCCATCTTCATCTGTTCTCGCTTGGCGAATGACATCTGAAATTTCTTCTGCATCTTTAACATGATGTAATGCTTCCTTATTCCCTTCTTCATCCTCTGCGACAAAGTAGGTTGGAACAACGTTACGCTCTAAAGTAACATCCGTATAATCTACTGCAACTTGCTCTGATTTTTCTTCTAGGGTTTGAGGCTCATTCGGAACCTTATCACCCTCATTCAGGGTAGAACCAGCTTGTCCTTGATTATTATTACTCATAATATATTTTTGTTTTTTGATTTTAGTTCTTTATTCAATCATAGATAATAAATAGCTTGCTTGCATCTCTTGTTTGATAGATAAATTCTCTCCTCTCCCTCTTCTCTTGATCTACCTTTATGTAGATTACAAGGAAATCAAAGAGGAAAATTACATGACTAATAATAAAAAACTATATCTTTCGATAGATTGTGTTGAACCTGTTTTTACTATAGTAGTTTTAGAAACAGCAGAATCTGGGTTCTAAATCAACTCACGAGCTGATATTTTAGCTAATATGTAGTAGATAAGGCTTAGTAAAATTGTTACTCTGAACTCATATTATGACGAATCATTCTTCTAATAATACCCCTGATGAATCTGAATTTAACCCTCAGAAAATACTGGAAACATTTACTGTAAAAACAGCAGCAGAACTACAAAAAGCCGCAATGGCAGCGAATCAGATGGCTGATGTCACAGGCAATCAACTTCAGCAATGGTTAGAGGAAGCCACTCACGAGACTGGCAGTTTATTAGCCTCAATTGCAGAAAATCCGATTATTAAATCAGGAACAAAGCTATTTGGTGCGAATTGGCTATTAGCAATTTTAGGAGAAGTTGATGTACAAGCCGCGCAGAAAAATGTGCAGAAACTTCAACAAAAATATCCTGAAGAAACGCCTGAGAAAATTGCTCATCGGGTGATGCTACAAAAATCAATTGAAGCGGCAGGAGTCGGTTTTGCCACCAATATTATTCCTCCCATTGCAGCCGCATTATTTGCAATTGATTTAGCGGCAACCACAAAAATACAAGCAGAAATGATTTATCAAATTGCTGCTGCTTATGGACTTGATTTAACCTCCCCAGCCCGTCGAGGAGAGGCATTAGCAATATTTGGATTATCATTTGGTGGTTCTGGTCTTCTGAAAGTTGGACTGGGTATTATTGAAATTATTCCGGGTTTTGGAGCCATTATTGGTGCTTCATCTAACGCGATTTTATTGTATGGTTTAGGCTACGGAGCGCGTCAATTTTATCAAGCAAAAGCTCAGCCCGATTTACAACAATCTCTCTCCACTTTATCGGCAACAGATTCTCAGGAAGAAATTAAGAGAGTTCTAGAACAAGAACAAGTGATGGATCAGATTTTAGCTCATACAATATTAGCAACCTATCCGGATAAATCTTGGACAGATATTATTTTAGAATTACAAAAAGCTAGATTAAACCCTCAATCCATTGAAACGATCTCAGCCCATTTACAAAATCCCCAACCCCTCGAACAACTCCTGGATAAATTACATCCAGATTTTGCACCCGCTTTATTAATTCAATGTGATCGGATTGCAGAATCCGGACAACAAACCACTCCACAAGAGCATCAGATTATCAATGCAATCATTCAACACTTTAATCTAGATTTAGAAGAAATTAAAGCCAATTTAAACCACTCTCAGGTCAACATCTCTTGATTAATGATGAACAGAAAATTCAGTTCTCGGGTTCAATCTAGAATCCATTGACTCTGTTGTCTTAAATATTACCCGATTCTCTCTGTGAGTCTACCTATCATTATGTTGTAATGGTAGGTAATTTTAATATTGGGTGCATCAAACTTAGATTAAATCCCTATGTATTGTGTTTAACAATCAAAAATGATATTCTATTCGATTAGAAAAAAGAGGTAGCAAGAAAACGATCAATTTTCGTTGGCCTTCCTCAATCACGATATCAAAATAGGTTCAACAAAAATGACACTGACACCAAACAGTGAATTGGGTGTACTCACTGGGGATAATTCTGCACAACTGATTTCCCTTGTCCCAGGACAACTAGCAGGATTTCCACTAGGTGTATTAACCTTAGGGGGAAATGATACGGTTTTTGGCTCAGTCGAGAGTGAACAAATCAATGGTAATCAAGATGAAGATGAGTTAGCCGGGAGTGGCGGAGATGATACTCTCTTTGGTGGTCAAAATAACGATGTTCTAGATGGACAAGCCGGAAATGATTTCTTATTCGGAAACCTCAACGCCGACTTAATGCGAGGAGGACAAGGAAATGATAATTTGTTTGGTGGTGGAGATAGTGATATTTTATTTGGAGATTTTGGCAATGATTTTCTCTCCGGTGATTTAGGGATTGATGTTGTCACGGGTGGCGAAGGTGCGGATGTTTTTGCCTTACCTTTACGCGGAATTGATACAGACTTTATTTCTGATTTTGAAGACGGTATTGATTCGATGTTATTACCCATCGGGGTAACATTTGAACAACTCTCAATTACACCTCGGGGTAGCGATCAAACCGTGGTTTCTTTGGGTTTAGAAGAATTAGCGGTATTAGATGATGTCTTACCCAATCAAATCACTATTGTCGATTTTATTAGCAATAATAACGGCGGTGATAATAGCGGTGACAATGGCGGGGATAATGGCGGGGATAATGGCGGGGATAATAGCGGTGACAATGGCGGTAACAACGGCGGAGAAATCCCCCGAGATAACAGTGTTATTATTAGGCTAGATCAAGGGGTTTTATATAAGATTGAGAGCGAAACGCCTCTGCGAATTATGCCCTTGGGTGACTCAATTACAGAAGGACAAATTGATCGAGATACCCCTGAATTTTTACAAGAAGGTTATCGGATTGGGTTATGGAATCGCTTAGTTGACTTTGGACTTCCTTTCGATTTTGTCGGGACGAAATCTAGCGGCACAGAGAATTTACCTGATAAAGATCATGAAGGAAATTCTGGGTTTAGTACCAATCAAATCACCTTGGGAAGAACAAATGACCCAGAGAGTGGTGTGGATAATTGGATTCCTGCCAATAATCCCAATATGATTTTATTAATGATTGGAACAAATAATTCAGGAAACCCACCTGAAGATATGTTAGCTGATCTAGATCAATTGATTGACCGAATTGTGGGTCAAAATAGTTTCGCAGGAGAACTGTTAGTCGGAACAATTCCACCTATCAATCCAGCCGGGCGATTTGAAGAACGAATTCCCAACGTAGAAGCTTATAATGCAGGAATTCCTAATATTGTCAATTCCTATATTGAACAAGGAAATAATATTACTTTGGTGGATATGGTGAATGTAGAAAATGGTTTAACCATTGAAGATATTAACGAACCGCCTAATGATTCAGGCATTCACCCAACGGCAGCAGGTTATGACAAAATGGCTCAGTTTTGGTTTAATGCAATTCTGAATGAATCAGGTACTTTTGAAACCGTAACTGATCCCAATAATGCCACAGGTACGGATTTTAATGATGTAATTGTCGGTAATGCTGAAAATAATAGGATTGAAGGGGGTCAAGGAATTGATCGTTTATCGGGAGGCGAAGGAGCAGATAGTTTTATTTATACTGCACCCAATCAAGGCTCAGATACCATTACTGATTTTAGTGTAGAACAAGGAGATATCATTGCGATTTCGGCGGCTGAATTTGGCGGGGGACTACTGGCTCAAACCCCTTTAACCACAACCGCTTCAGCAACAGGCACATTGGTCAGCAGTCCAGATCCGATCGCAGTCGGAAATAATGCCCACTTACTTTACAATAGTAGTTCTGGTCTCCTCAGCTTTGATATCGATGGAGTTGGGGCTGAACCCAGTGTTGAACTGGCATTATTGGCAGGCATACCCAAATTCAGTATTGATCAGTTTTTGATCTTTTAAGATTCGGATCTGTCCATAGACTGATTGTTTTGTCTTCCCCTCATCCTCTCTACGTCACACACAGGCAATGGGATGAGGAGGATAGAATTTAATCAAACCCAGCAAGAACACTACAAATACAGTAATGGCGCGCGCGCGATCGCGCGCGGTAGATTCGCGAAGATAAAAAATTAATGTTAAGATCACCCCTTCTGTGGATACGCCCATCAAATCAACTGCTAAAATAATAAAAATCTAGAGAACAACAGAGGTTACATCGTAAATTCATCTATTTAAAATATTAAGTGCTTAATGTTTGATCAAGCCAAAACCCAGTATAATTCCCCCAATCCCAATTCAGATCGTGATCTGTCTGAACTGGATCAAACCTTAGCCGTTGCTTTAGTCGCAGCGATGGCCGCCGAAGATCGTAAAGCCGAAGACATCCTGACGCTGAAAGTGTCTGAAGTCTCTTATCTGGCAGACTACTTTTTGATTGTGACTGGTTTTTCAACGGTACAAGTTCGTGCCATTTATCAATCCATTCTACAAGCCGTTGAGTCAAAGTTTGAGCGAACTCCAGTCAGCGTCGAAGGAACAGGCGAAGGCGTATGGACATTAATGGATTACGGGGATGTGGTGATTCATATTCTATTACCCGAAGAACGAGAATTCTATAATTTAGAGGCATTCTGGGGACACGCAGAACAGATTGATCGTTCTTTATTCAACATCAAGCTGACAACAGAACGGTAATTTCTAGACTCTTTGTGGCACGGCGATAGGAGATATAGATCAACATCGAGTTGATTCGTTATCATGAGGATTGTTTATCCGCTTACTGATATCAAACCTTAGCGATATTATTGATCACTGACTCTCACGTTCAACATGACGATGAAAAACGTTTCTATTTCTGTCTGCCCAGTTCCTCTAGAACAACGCCCAGCCAATGAATACCAAGAACTCAGAGAATCCTGGTTGTTTAGCTGGGTCACTTTACCCTTACCTCAGTATGTGAAAAAATTAGCTTGGGTTTGGGGATTCAGTTGGATCATTGTTGGGCCGGTCGCCGCCGCTAGTTTCCCACCCGCAAAGAAACTACTCCCTTTTTTACTGACGAGTGAAATCGGAGCGTGTTTCTTCTTAACTTTAGTTCTGATTCGCCTCTACTTAGGCTGGACTTATATTCGCTCTCGATTAAATAGCCCAACAATTTTTTATGAAGAATCTGGCTGGTATGATGGTCAAACGTGGGTAAAAACGCCGGAATTTCTGGCTCAAGATCAGCTGATCTTTACTTACCAAGTCCACCCCATGTTTCAGCGACTGCGACGAACTTTTTATGGTTTAGTTGGATGTATTGCTGTGGGTGGATTAATTTTGATAGGTCTTTAAACAAAATATGACAAGGGCAAAACGAACACAAGCCGCAGAACTAACTGTTAGACTGCTGCGGGAAGGAATTACAGAAGCCACTCATCACGTTCAAGCAACGGTTTATGATCATAGAGGACGGGTGTTGTCGGTCGCGGGTAACTCAGAAACCACGACATTTGTGCGTTCTGCCCTCAAACCTTTTCAAGCTTTAGCTGTGGCGAAAACTGGAACATTAGAACAGTATGATTTAACTGATCGAGATTTAGCGATTATTTGTAGTTCTCACAAAGGCCAAATTGAGCAAGCCCGACAAGCCTTTAATATTTTATGGCGTTGTGATGTTTCCCCGACTCAGCTTCAATGTCCAATCCCAACCGGAAAAAAAAGCCCGCTACAACATGGCTGTTCGGGAAAGCACGCCGGAATGTTAGCGGTTTGTCAACAGCGCCACTGGCCGTTGGAAAGTTATCTCCAACGAAAACATCCAGTGCAGCAGTTAATTTTATCCATTGTCGCAGATATATTGAAAATTCCAGCCGATGAATTTATTGGTGCGCGAGATGATTGTGGTGCGCCAACTTATTATATGGAATTGGGTCAAATGGCTTGGTTATATGCTCACTTAGCCTCTGGAAATAGCTTAGACATGGAACGAATTGTCCGGGCAATGACCCATCATCCAGAAATGGTTGCCGGAGAGAATCATTTTGATACAGAAATCATGCGCTTGAGTGAAGGCAGACTCGTCAGTAAATCAGGGGCTGAAGGCATTCAATGTATCGGAGTGGTGGGGGAAGGTATGGGATTAGCCATTAAAGTCTTAGATGGGGCAAAACGGGCTAAATATGCTGTTGCCATTCATCTGTTAAAGCAAATGGGTTGGATTAGCCCAACTGAAGCCGAAACTCTAGCAGAACAATATATCAGTCTTGGTGAAATTAAGCGATTAGACGTGGTAGGAGAACTCTCTATGGTTTAGTTCGCCAACCCCAAACCGCCCGCTGCTAGTCGCTTTCCTCTTCCATGTCTCCTACCCTTTCAACTTTTTTTTTAATCATAGGTTGCAAATATATAAAGTTAGAGTTATACTAGGTTATTAGTGACGCGGGGTAGAGCAGTCTGGTAGCTCGTCGGGCTCATAACCCGAAGGTCGGTGGTTCAAATCCGCTCCCCGCCACCAAATAAACGTTAAAGCCTCACAGGATTATGTTCTGTGGGGTTTTTAGTTCTGTGGGATTTTTAGTTCGACAACTCATTACCATAGAAATTCTCTCCGGCAACCCTCAGCATCAAAGTCATTCAACTGTATCAATCATTCCAGAAATATTACTACAGTGTTTTACAGAATTCTCTCAAGAAAAATTAATCACACTAAAAAGAGTATCGATCCATTCAATGAATCGACAAAATTTAACACACAAATCTCAAGAATGATAATCTTAGCTTAGATATTTATGATGGATTTCATCTAATCTTTACCTCGGAACAGACATCGGTTTGGGGGGTAAGGGTAACTCTTTGACTTTCATATCTTGTAATTGCCGCACCACCAAGATCAGGCGCTTGAGGTGGGGTTTAATCACCGTTTGATTTTCTTCAAACAGTTGATTCAGTCTATAGTGTTGTTCTACAGTTAAGGTATTATTGCGTAACTGTTCAATCACAGTTTCCAGTGCTGCCAAACGAGTGTGTAACGACTCAGGCTGAGCAGAGTTCAGGGTAAAATGTTCATTCAACTCTTGTTGAAACTGATATTTCAAATCATGAATTGCTGTTGCTAAATGATCCTGCATGGTTGCCACTGAATCTCTTAAGACGGCAATTTCTTTACTGCTATAAGCAGACTCCAACGCCGCTTGACGAGGAATTTCTTCTAACTGATTTTGTAGAGATTCAACCTCATGAATCAGTTGTTGTCGCAATCCCAAAACAACCTTAACGGCATTATATTCTAACTGTTCAATGGATTGTTCAACATCAATCATTTGAGCTTGATTTTGTTCAATCTGTTGTCCCAGACGATAACGATTTGCGGCATTAAATGATAAAGCCACTGTTACGGGAGCAACACCATAAATGGCCTGACCCGAAAGGGCAACGACGACAGACCCTAACGCTGAACTAATTAAAGAGACTAACTCCGCTAACTCTAACCAGTGGCGTTGTTGGAGACTACCCAACATCGGATGGGTTTGATCATCTGGTCTGGACTGAGATAAGGAATAGTTACTGTCGTGGTTTGGATGAGGCTGATTTGCCTGAGAAATCTGAGGAATCATGGTCATGGTTGGACTAAATAAGAACCTAAGCTTGTTAAACTCAATCTTTAGACGATTATCTGATTTAATCCTAGTTTGGCACACTCTCTAGGGTAAGAGCTGCTATGATCAATACTAGCTACACTTCCATGCTCAGTATGAAACCTAATCCAGAAACTCCATTTCAAAAAATTCGCCCTCTCCTCACTGGCGCAACGTTTGTTTTTCTTGTTCTATTTGTTGGTTATCTCTCACTCAACTTAATTCGGGCATTGATTGATAAATTTGCCTAAAAGCCTGGTTTTATTGTAAATATTTGCGAACCTGATATTTGTTACTTTTGGCAATGGGTATACTCAGGTCTGCCATTTGTCGGTCTAACTGTTCAATTGTGGCTTTTGGCACAGCATCCCACGCCTGTTGAGATTCCCAACGAATCACTAAAACAACTCGTTCTGTCACCGAATCAATCCAAACTTCTTTACCGATAAATCCTTTAAATTGTTTGAGGCCCTCTGTCCATACTTCTCTATCTCGTTCAATAAAAGCATTGCGTTGTTCGAGGGGAACCTCAAATTCTAACCATTCAATTACCATAGATTTTTATTAGTCATTTGTTGTTGCTCATGGATTACTCGTTTTTGATGAGGACTAATTTTTCATAATTCTGAGGACTAATTTGTCATAATTCTCTTGTTGATAACTCACAACGAACGACAAACAACCAATAATTACCGCTTTAAATATCGTCCTGCCAAACGCATCGCATCAGCCACATCAACATCTCCATCCCCATCGGCATCTAGAAACCCACTCAACACTGGATTATTGCCCTGTTGTGGACTACGGGTATTGGTTCCGGTCTGTAACAGATTTAACACCAAAGGCACTAAAATCGGTAACAAGCTAATCAGAGTATTGGCATTAATTCCAGTTCGTTGGCCAATGGCACTAGCAATTTGCTGTTGCTGCTGAGGGGAAAACAGTTGATTCACCGCCGCTTGAGAACTGCCAGTACCGCCATATTGGTTCACAACAGCCTGTACAGATTCTTGTCCCTGGTTAAGGCGCTGGTTTTTTAGGGCAGAACGAACATACCCCCCTAACATCGACATCGCTGCTTCGGTTGTATTGGGTGCAACTCCGGCATTACTTGCCACCTGCTGAGCTGTGGTTAAAATATTCTCAAGCTGACCCGTATTGGCTTGCAAGTCAGGATCATTGAGTGCGCCGACAATTTGATCAAACAGTCCCATAGCCTTACGTTTGGACATTAATAAACAATTCAATCTTAGTTTACAACAGAACTTTGAATAAAATTAATTGAGATTTCAAAAATCTTCCGGAAGAGAGAGTCATTTCACCGCAATTGGATACAGTAGATGCACCCTGATTGGTCACCCTCAGTTTTTTAAAGCTGGGGGCTTTTTATTTTTTCATTTAGGACGATAATTAATTATTTTTTGTCTGTTATCTCACTGATTGTTATTCATCAGTAATTTTCTATTTCGGTTTTTACACAAATCCTAATTTTTATTATAATAAATAGATGTTATTTATCAGTAAAAACACTGAGAATTGACGTTTTATTAATAAAAAAATATAATAAATTCAAGTTTTATAAAAGCTAATAAAATATCTTAATAAACAGTTAAAGCGCTATAAAACTTAACTAAAATAAAAAAATTTGATCATCTACATGAAATATTTCTCTCCTCGTTTAAATCAAAGATGGCTAGGATTGATACTATTTACCACAGCGATAGCCCCAGCAAATGCCCAGCCTGTACCCATTACACCTGCATCAGATGGTACAGGAACTGTGATTAATCAAAACGGGAATCAGTTTAATATTAATGGGGGTTCTTTAAGCGGAGATAGTCAGAATTTATTTCATAGTTTTGAGCAGTTTGGTTTATCTGAAGGACAAATTGCCAACTTTATTTCTAATTCAGAGATTCAGAATATTTTAGGGCGAGTTGTCGGGGGAAATGCATCTATTATTAATGGTTTAATTCAGGTTACGGGTAGTAATGCTAACTTATATTTAATTAACCCAGCCGGAGTTATTTTTGGCACAAATTCCAGTCTGAATATTCCGGGAAGTTTAACGGTTACTACTGCCACAGGCATTGATTTTAACGATCAGACTTTTCAAAGTTTAGGCGCGAATGATTACGCAAATTTAATCGGAAATCCTAGTGGTTATCGCTTTGACTTATCTCAAGCAGGTGTAATTTTAAATGAAGGAAACTTAAGCCTTGAACCCGGTCAAAACCTAACATTATTAGGGGGAACGGTGATTAACACTGGAACCCTTTCTGCGCCTGGTGGAACCTTAACAATGGCAGCGGTTCCCGGAGAAAGTTTAGTTCGTATTAGTCAAAGCGGACAACTATTAAATTTAGAAGTTACTCCTCTTAATAATGGGAAAGAAACTTATGCAATTAATCCTTTAACTTTACCGGAATTATTAACAGGTGGAGAAGTTCAATCTCACGTTAATACTGTTTCTATAAATACCTCAGGAGAGGTTTTTTTAAATCATTCTAATACCATTATTCCGAATCAGGAAGCTGTGGCGATCGCCTCTGGAAATATTAATGCTGCTGACAATAATAATATCGGTGGAGACATTGGTATATTTGGAAATATTGTCGGTTTAGTTGATGGTAACCTTGATGTTTCTGGAGTGAATGGTGGGGGAAATATTCGGATTGGTGGAGACTATCAAGGTAATGGTTTAGTTCCCAATGCGAGTCAAACTTTTGTTAGTAATAGTGATATTTCTGCTGATGCAATTACCGATGGAAATGGGGGACGGGTGATTGTTTGGTCAGATGAAAATACTAATTTTCAAGGTAATATTACGGCTGTTGGCGGCAATAATATAGGTGATGGTGGCTTTGTTGAAATTTCAGGAAAAGAAAACCTAACTTTTGAGGGAAAAGTTGATGTTGGTGCTATTAATGGTTTAGCCGGAACTATTCTATTTGATCCGAAAAATATTGTGATTGAAGATCAAGGAAACGATCCCATTAATGGTAATAGTCAGTTTAGCGAAAATCCAGAAAATGGTGCGACTTTTGATGCCGATCTATTTACTGATTTAACTGGCGAAGTTATCTTAGAAGCGAATAATGATATTGTTATCAACGAAGCCATTATTACCAACTCTTTAGATACCTTAGAATTTCGGGCAGGTCATAGTATTAAAATTAATGCCGATATTGATACCTCTGCTAGTAACGGAAATATTAATTTAAGAGCCAATAATAATAATGCTATTTTAGAAAATAGAGAATCTGGACTATCTAAAATTACACAACAACCCGGTACAACAATTAATGCGGGTAGCGGTAATATTTTATTAGAAATTGGTGAATTAACAACGGGTGGTGAAATTAATATTGATAATATTATTACCAGTGGAAACTTAAGCGTTAATGCCAATGGTGGTAATATTAACCGTGTTACACCCGAGTCTACAATTCGCGCAGAAAATACATTATTTCAAACCTTCGGCAGTGGCGGAATTGGTACTGATATTTCCCCTTTACAAATAGACGCTAATAATATTGAAGCAGAAGCCGGACGCGGGGGTGTTTATATTAATTTCCTCAACAGTATTAATGTGGGAGGCGTTAGCGATAACTTCAACGGAATTGTGAGTCGAAATCAAGGTAATATTCTGCTGAATACTCAAGGAAATTTTAATTTAACTGAGAGGTTAGATACGGTGACAATTGGTGATAGCGCTGGAGATATTACCATTAATAGTAGCGGGCAAATTGATACGACTCAAGGAGAAATTAAAGCCATTGGAAATGATGGGAATGGTGGTAATATTTTAATTGATGCTGAAGTTGATATTCTGACTGGCTTTATTAATTCTTCTGCCGAAAATCCGGGTAACATAGCCGGAAATATTACCCTCAATAGTAATACCGGAGATATTAATACCACAGCCGATAATATTCATGCCACAGCAACAGGTGGGTTAGGGGGAAATGTTAGTTTTACAGCCGCTGAAAGAATTAATATTGGTTTTGTTAGTACTAGCGGCGCAAGTGAAGCAGGAGATATTACCATTATCAGTAACAATGGAGATATTGAACTGAGTGATAGTGAATTAATTGCCGATGCATTTCAACCCACAGGCATTCAAGGAACAATTAATATTAATGCCGAACAAGGTAGTATTTTTAAAGGAGAAAGCGAAGTAGGGTTTGACCCGGATGAAATAGCGGACTTTAGCGGCGATATTATTTTAGAAGCCTATAACGATATCACCCTAAGTGAAGATATTATCACCTCAGATTCAATTCAAATTCAGGCTGGACGCAGTATTTTTCTGAATGCTAGTATTGATACCTCCAGCGGCAACGGTAATATTGTTTTACGGGCAAATAATGTACAAGCTGCGGAAAATTTACGGGAAACCGGGGCAGCCAGTATTATTCAACAACAGGGTGAATTTTTAGCTGCTGGTAGCGGTAATATTCTTTTAGAAATTGGCAATGCTGGAGAAATTGGTAATATTCAAATTGATAATATTAATACCACTGGAATTGCCCTCTTAGATACTAACGGCGGTAACATTCAACCCGTTACTCAAACTTCTCAAATAACCGCAAATTCTGCCCTATTTCGGACAACTAACACTGGCGGTATTGGCTTATTAACTGCCCCCATTGCTATTAATGTTAATAACTTAGAAGTCACCACCGGAAGTGGCGGGGCATTTTTTACCTCTCTCGGAGAAAGTTTAACCATTGGCGGCATTACCGATGAACTTGACGGCATTGAAACCACAGGCGGCGGTTCGGTATTCATCGATGCAGCGGGGGATATCAGCCTGATAGAAGAGATTTTAACCGGAGGCGATACCGCCCTCGGCGGGTCAGTTGAACTGGTGTCTGACGGCAATATTAACACCACTGAAGGCGTAATAGAATCAGTCCCTCGCCAACCCGAAGGTCAAGGGGGAGACATTACCTTGAATGCAACCGGAGATATCCTGACGGGAGAAATATACTCTCGTGGCGACAGTCAAGGCGGAAACGTTAACCTTACCACTGGAGGCAGCCTCGACACCACCGCCGATATTATTGATGCTAGCGGCCCTAAAGGAACTGGGGGAAGCGTTAATTTAAATGCAACAAATGATATTCGGATTGGTTTTATTACAACATTTGGAGAAACCCAAGGGGGAGATATTACCCTCGAAAGTACAGCCGGAAATATTGATGTTAGCGAAGGTTTTTTAGATGCAAAATCATTACTAGGAAGTGACGGAATAATTACCCCAGAATTAGTTTTTAATAATCCCCCACCTGGAGAACCCGGAGTCTTTCAACCCGGCGGAGAAATAGAATTTGAAGTCAGTAGTGTAGCTGATTTTAGTGGGAATGTTATTTTTGAAGCCTATAATGATGTTACCATCGACCAACCCATTGTTAGTACTGATTCAATTCAAATTAAAGCCGGACGCAGTATTTTTATTAATGCCAATATTGATACCTCTAGTGGGAATGGAAATATTGTTTTAAAAGCAAATAATCCAGGGGCAGCCGCGAATCTACGTGAACCCGGAAATGCAGATATCATTCAACAAACCGGAACCACTTTAAATTCAGGTAGCGGTAATATTCTATTTGAAATAGGTAGCGCTGGAGAAGTTGGAAATATTGTTATTGGGGATATTAATACAACTGGACTGGCTGTATTTGATGCCAATGGCGGTAATATTGACGGTACAACAGATAATAGTTTAGTCACCGCAAATTCTGCTATTTTCCATACCCATAGTCAAGGCGGAATTGGCAGCCCAACTGCACCTATCCGAATGAATATTAATAATTTAGAAGCGGTTACTGGTGCAACCGGAGCATTTTTTAATTCTCCCAATTCTAGCTTAACTATCGGCGATGTTACTAACCGTTTAGAAGGAATTAATAGTTTTTCCGGCGGACAAATCTCAATTAATTCAACAGGCGATATTATCGTTACTGAACCTATTGCTAGGGCTTCATTCTTTGGTCAAGGCGGTAATATTGATTTAAATAGTCAAGGAAATATTGATACTTCCTTTTCACAAATTATCTCTTTTTCAGCTAATGGAATAGGTGGAAATGTGAGTTTAAATGCAGTGGGAGATATTCGCACCGGGTTGATTTCAGCCGAAGGTATTCAACAAGGCGGTTCAATTAATATTACCAGTCAAACAGGTTCAATTGATACCACAGCAAATGGGAATCTAACTAATAGTATTGTTGATGCAGATGCTGATGTCACTTCCGCTGAAGTTGCCCAAACGTTTGCTGATAAACCTGCTAATTTAAATGCTTTTGCAGAAGAAGGTAATGGCGGAGAAATAATCATTACTGCACCCGGAAATATTATCACTGGAGATATTAGTTCTTTTGGAGAAAGTAATAGCGGAAATGTTAGTATTTTAAGTCAAACAGGTAATGTTACAACAGGTGTTATTTTCTCAACGACAGAAACAGGATTAAGTGGTAATATTCAGGTTGAAAGTAATAGCGGAAATATTCAAGTTAATCATATTGCTACTTATTCTGCTGGAGGTGAAGGAGGCGATATTAACCTGAATTCTCAAGATAATATTACGGTTCATAATATTGCTTCATTTGGAGAACAAGGCAGCGGTGATGTGAATTTACAAAGTACTAATGGAACCATTACAACAGGACAAATTCAAACTCTTTCTCCAGGCGGAAAAAGTGGTAATATTACCCTGAATACATATAGTACTTCTGGTGATATTCAAACTGCAAATTTACAAACTTCCGGAGAAACAGGTGCAGGTCAAATTTCGATTACCACAACAGATGGAAATGTCATTACTCAAGATTTAAATTCTTCTTCTAACTCTGGAGAAGCCGGGGGTGTTGATGTTAATTCAGGGGGTGATATTACCACAGGAGATCAAACCGTTGATGCGGCTGAAGGTGATGCAACTGTTAATAATAATGCTGATGGTGATGTAACTACAGGTAACCAAACCGCAACAACAGAAACAGGAGATTCTACTGTTAATAATAAT
>CAYSWY010000001.1:33811-187714 GCA_964434975.1 uncultured Lyngbya sp. | reverse complement strand
GGTAACCAAACCGCAACAACAGAAACAGGAGATTCTACTGTTAATAATAATGCTGGGGAAGATTTAAATACAGGTAACCAAACCGCAACAACAGAAACAGGAGATTCTACTGTTAATAATAATGCTGATGATAATATCACCACAGGTAACCAAACAGCAACAACAGAAACAGGAGATTCTACTGTTAATAATAATGCTGATGATAATATAACTACAGGCGACCAAACAGCAACAACAGAAACAGGAGATTCTACTGTTAATAATAATGCTGATGATAATATAACTACAGGCGACCAAACAGCAACAACAGAAATCGGTAATGCAACGATTAATAATAATGCCGGGGAAGATTTAAATACAGGTAACCAAACAGCAACAACACAAATCGGTAATGCAACTATTAATAACCAAGCTGAGGGTAATATTACGACAGGAAATCAAACGGCTATCACACAAATTGGTAATGCTACGATTAATAACCAAGCTGATGGGAATATTACTACAGATAATCAAACGGCTATCACACAAATTGGTAACGCTACGATTAATAACCAAGCTGATGGGAATATTACTACAGACAATCAAACGGCTATCACACAAATCGGTAATGCTACGGTTAATAATAATGCGGGAGGAGATTTATTAACTGAAAACCAAACCGCAATAACAGATATTGGGAATGCTACGGTTAATAATAATGCTGACGGAAATATAACCACAGAAAATCAAACGGCGATAACAGAAAATGGAGAAGCAAAAATTGAGAATCAAACGCCCGAAAATCTAGAAACAGGAAATCAAGTTGCGTTGGAAGGTGAAGCATCCGGCACAATTATCAATGAAGTTGGAGGAGAGATTAATACTCAAGAGTATCAGTTAAATTCTACCCCTTTCATAACCCTTTTAGAAAATAGAATAGATCTCAATACGGCTACCAACATTGCCAATAATTTACCCCAATTTGTATCATCAATGCCTACCTCAGAGCAGATAAAACTTGCCGTTGCGGCTGCCCCAAGACTGAGTGAGATGACCGGAATTGCGCCAGAGCAAATTATTAGTATTCTGGCTTCAAATAAACTAGAAGGTGATTTTGATCTTCCTTCAAGAAAAAGTGGGAGTAAATTTGATAAGAGTTCTGAAAACAATCGGGATATTATCAGTAGTCTAAATTCAAGCAATACTAGTATTTTATCTGTTTCTGCCGTTGACAATGTAGCTATTTTAGAACAAAATCGAAGTGTGGAATTTAATAGCTATTTTGGAGATAATTTCTCACGAAATACCACAACAACAGAAAATGTACGAGATGCTTTAAGCGATGTGGAATCTCAAACCGGAACTCGCTCAGCCATTGTCTATGTCACGTTGCTGAACAATCAAATTGATTTAGTCATTTTTACAGCTAACGGTCAACCCTTGCGAAAAACAGTCTCTAATGTTAGCCGCGCTCAAATTCTAGAAACTGCTAAAACGTTTCGTAATGCAATTGTTAACCCCCGTCATCGAAACTCTCAAAAATATTTAGAATCCTCTCAACAACTCTATCAATGGTTAATTGCACCTTTAGAAGAAGAACTAAACGCCCAGTCTATCGATACCCTGCTATTAAGTATGGATAGCGGCCTGCGTAGCCTTCCTATCGCCGCCTTACATGATGGTCAACGCCATTTAGTCGAAAAATACAGCCTCAGCCTCATCCCCAGTATTACGCTCACGGATATGCGTTATCGTACCCTGCAAGATACCCAAGTTCTAGCCATGGGAGCCAGCCAATTTGACAACCTTAACCCTCTACCAGCCGTCCCCGTGGAGTTAGAAACCATCACTCAATCTCTGTGGCAAGGAAACGCTTTCCTCGAACAACAGTTCACCCGTGAGAATTTAGTCCAGCAACGCAAAGACTATCCCTATCCAATTATTCATTTAGCCACTCACGGAGAATTCCGCGCCGGAGACCCCAGTCAATCTTATATTCAACTCTGGGGCCAAGAACAAATTAAGCTCGATGAACTGCGGAAATTAGGCTGGCATGAGCCTGCTGTGGAACTCTTAGTGCTGTCAGCCTGTCGTACAGCATTAGGGGATGAACAAGCGGAGTTAGGATTTGCGGGTTTAGCCGTTCAAGCCGGAGTTAAGTCAGCCCTAGCCAGTTTGTGGTATGTTAGCGATGAGGGGACGCTTGGATTAATGACCGAGTTCTACACTCACCTCAGTCAAGTTAAGATAAAATCAGAAGCCTTACGAAAAGCCCAGTTAGCGATGATACAGGGAGATGTCATCATTGAGTCGGGTCAACTTCGGGGGTCAACTTCGAGGGGTGCAGTTGTCCAACTACCTCAGGGATTAGCTCGATTTGAAACCATGAATTTGTCCCATCCCTATTATTGGGCGGGGTTTACAATGATTGGTAGTCCTTGGTAAAGAATTCTTTTTTATTCATGATTTATGCTGTTTAATGACGCTGATGAGTCATCATGCGATCACAACTTCCCTGTATCGAGCCCCTCTGCCCGAATTGATCATGAGCTAGACTAACTTAGAATTAATATATACATAACATTTCTGGCCGATGACAACCGTACGAATGTCTCAATACTCTTCTGCGAAGAATTTACCAGAACGTCCCATCAGAATTGGGCTACAATTACCTATTTTTAATCGGTTTACCATTCGACAAAAAATAGGGATTGGTTATGCCTTAGTGATTGGGATTGCGTTTATCGGAACTGTCTCAGGATATATCGTTGAGGCATATTACAAAAGCCAATTAAAAGAGCCGTTTACAACTGCTTATCAAACTTCACAACTCTTAACTCGTTTGAATCTAAACTTGGTGGAGTTAGAAGCCGATCAAGAATCTTTAACAAGAGCGATTACCCAACCGCAACAGGCTGAGCCGATTATCTCAACCATGCGCTCGAATCTGTTTGAAATTAATCGCCAGCTACAACAGTTTACCGTTCCTGCGGATCTAGAAAATGCAGAAGTTCAGGCGAACTATCAAACTTTAACAAAGCTAACTCAATCAAGCGCTGAAATACTGAAAAGTTATTCTCAGCAACTTGAGCAAATTATTCAACCCTTAGAGTCGGGACAAGTTAATCCCACGGTTATTTCTACGGCTCAAAATAGATTACAAAGCTTACAAAATAGTGAGATTTCTCAACAACTCTTTCAGCTTCCACGGCAATTGCTACCGTTGGCAGTGAGTTATCAAGATCGAGTTAATCAAGCAGTCATAGTCGATCAAAAAGTTCAGAATGTAGGTAATCAAGTCCTATTTTTTAGTTTACTGGTTGCCACGTTTTTAGCATTAGTATTAGGAGTGTATACCAGTTGGGTGATTGCCTATCCCATTGAAATGATGGTTCAAGTGGCGAATCAAGTCGGAGATGAGTCTGATTTTGATTTACAAGTTCCGATTAAAACCAATGACGAAATCGGAGAACTCACCGAAGCTTTAAACCATTTAATTCGACGAGTGGCTGAATATACAGAAGCCCTAGAAAAGGCAAAGATGACAGCAGAATCTGCTAACCGATCTAAGAGTGTTTTTCTTGCCAATATGAGTCATGAACTCAGAACCCCTTTGAATGCGATTATTAATTATAGCGAAATGTTGCATGAGGACTCAGTCGATTTAGGATATAACGACTTTTTACCGGATTTAGAAAGAATACAAACTGCCGGAAGACATCTGCTAAGTATGATTAAGGATATCTTAGATATTTCTAAAATTGAAGCGGGTCATGTGACTTTATATTTAGAAGATTTTGATGTTAACAAAGAAATTATTCAAGATGTAATTACAACTATTAAACCCTTAGCTGAAAAAAATAAAAATATCTTAAAAGTCGATATCAGAACAGAACTCGGAAGGATGTATGCAGACCAACCTAAGGTACGGCAAGTTCTTATCAATTTACTCAGTAATGCTTGTAAATTTACAGAAAATGGGATTATTACCCTCTCAGTTGCCCGAGTCAAACATCAACCCAAAAGCTCTCGTTCTGAGGGACAAAAGTCAGTTGAAAAATCGAATGGTAGCAGTCAATATTTAGTATTTAAAGTTCGTGATACAGGCATCGGTATGACCCAAGACCAAGCCCAACAAGTTTTTAAATCCTTTACTCAAGCTGATCCATCTACAACAAAACGCTTTGGTGGAACGGGATTAGGATTAGCAATTAGTAAACGACTCTGTGAAATTTTGGGAGGTGGAATTAGTGTTGATAGTGAAGAAGGAAAAGGATCTGTCTTTATGGTCTGGTTTCCGGTTCACGTTCAAGGACCTTAAAAATGTTCTTGATTTAAGATACTATACTAACCCGCTTTTCTCGGTGTACAAAATGGCGTTAAAAACAGCCATACAGCCAGAGTGTAATCCTAAATATTACGCAAGTTAGCTTGATGTCAACGGCAATTAGACAATTCACGCTCTGATTAATGATTACTGTATGTAGCGCTTCTATTTCATAATTTTTAAACAGTTTGCATCTGATAATTCTCTATATCTATACCGACCCAGAATTTAGAGAAAAAAATAATTCAATTATTATCATTACCCATATTATTCAAATCTCAGATGCGGATGGCGCTGGGAGGCACATACCCACGTAAACGAGTCACGTTGTGATCTTCAATCTTCGTGCGCCATGGCAGTATCGCGCTATAAAATAGACACCACTAGCATCCTTTAAATCTCATATACTCCTATCATTTCGGTGATCCGTACAGTTGAAGGGGGAAATTTATCATCAAACCGAATCCATCCTCCGTTAAAGTGAGAAGAGAGCCAGCTAATGGATGACATATTGATGAAAACTTTAGTATAACTGAGGGAAACATTCAATAAATACGTCAGATCGCAACCTTTCACACCTCACAATATAATCAAAACAAAGCTGAAGAATCTATTAGTTTTGTGCATAACAGCTTAATCATAGGAACGCTCACTATAAAAACAGTAAAACGGAGGATAAAGATCGATGCAACCCACCGATCCGAGTAAATTTACAGAAAAAGCCTGGGATCACCTTGTCCGGACTCCCGATATTGTTAAACAAAATCAACAACAACAACTCGAAACAGAACACCTGATGAAGGCGTTGCTAGAACAAAACGGACTCTCCACTAGCATCTTCAATAAAGCTGGGGTAACTGTAGCCCAACTGCAAGAAAAAACCGATGCTTTTATTAACCGTCAACCAAAAGTTACGGGTAGCAGCGACAATGTTTATCTCGGCCGCAGTTTAGATACACTCCTTGACCGGGCAGATAATCATCGTCAAGAATACAATGACGAATATATTTCTACAGAACACCTGATTCTGGCTTTCATGGCTGATGGTCGTTTTGGTCAGTCTGTATTCAAGGAATTAGGCTTAAACGAAGCGAAACTCAAACAAACTATTACCCAAATTCGAGGAAATCAAACGGTGACGGATCAAAACCCCGAAGGAAAATATGAAGCCCTAGAAAAATATGGCCGAGATTTAACTGAAGCCGCCCGTCAAGGTAAACTTGATCCGGTCATTGGTCGAGATGATGAAATTCGTCGTACCATTCAAATTCTCAGTCGGCGAACTAAAAATAATCCGGTGTTAATTGGTGAACCGGGTGTGGGGAAAACCGCGATCGCAGAAGGCTTGGCCCAACGGATTCTCGCCGGGGATGTACCTCAGTCCCTCAAAGATCGCCAACTCATTGCTTTGGATATGGGAAGTTTAATTGCTGGGGCCAAATTCCGGGGAGAGTTTGAAGAACGTCTCAAAGCCGTCCTCAAGGAAGTTACCGAGTCTGAAGGTAAAATTATCCTGTTTATCGACGAAATTCATACCGTGGTTGGGGCAGGCGCAACTCAAGGGGCAATGGATGCGGGCAACTTACTCAAACCGATGTTAGCCAGAGGAGAGTTACGCTGTATTGGGGCAACGACTCTAGATGAATATCGTAAATATATCGAAAAAGACGCAGCCCTAGAACGACGGTTTCAACAGGTTTATGTTGATCAGCCTTCCGTTGTTGATACCATCTCCATTTTACGGGGCCTCAAAGAACGTTACGAAGTCCATCATGGGGTGAAAATCTCCGACTCATCTTTAGTGGCAGCAGCAACTTTATCAACGCGGTATATTAGCGATCGCTTTTTACCGGATAAAGCCATTGATTTAGTGGATGAAGCGGCGGCTAAATTAAAGATGGAAATCACCTCAAAACCGGAAGAACTCGATGAAATTGATCGCAAGATTTTGCAATTGGAAATGGAACGTTTATCCTTGCAAAAAGAAAGCGATCCGGCCTCAATTGAACGGTTAGAAAAACTCGAACAAGATCTGGCGAACCTAAAAGAACAACAGCGAACGTTAAACGCCCAATGGGATGCGGAAAAGAATGTGATTACCCAAATTCAATCGATTAAAGAAAAAATTGATCGGGTGAATATCGAAATTCAACAAGCCGAACGAGACTATGATTTAAACCGGGCGGCGGAGTTGAAATACGGTAAATTAATGGAGTTACAAAAACAACTCAAAAACGCAGAAACTCAACTCGAAGCGACTCAAACCAGCGGTCAAACTCTACTGCGCGAAGAAGTAACAGAGGCAGATATTGCTGAAATTATTTCTAAATGGACGGGTATTCCGATGAGTAAATTAGTTGAGTCGGAAAAGGAAAAACTTCTCCACCTCGAAGACGAATTGCATCAACGGGTAATTGGTCAGGATGAGGCTGTCACAGCGGTGGCTGATGCTATCCAACGGTCACGGGCGGGACTGTCTGACCCCAAACGTCCGGTGGCTAGCTTTATTTTCCTCGGGCCAACAGGAGTCGGGAAAACCGAACTGGCGAAGGCCTTAGCGGCTTATCTGTTTGATACCGAAGAAGCCATGGTCAGGATTGATATGTCGGAATACATGGAGAAACACGCCGTTTCCCGGCTGTTAGGGGCCCCTCCAGGGTATGTTGGCTATGACGAAGGGGGTCAACTCACCGAGGCGATTCGTCGTCGTCCCTACACAGTGATTTTGTTCGATGAGATTGAAAAAGCCCATCCCGATGTGTTTAACGTCATGTTACAAATCCTGGATGATGGTCGTGTGACTGATTCTCAAGGACATACGGTAGACTTCAAAAATACGATTATTATCATGACCAGTAATATCGGATCACAATATATTCTTGATGTTGCCGCAGATGATAGTCAATACAACGAAATGCGAAGTCGGGTAATCGAAGCAATGCAAGGGAATTTCCGCCCAGAATTCCTTAATCGAATTGATGAGATGATTATCTTCCGGAGTTTGCAACAACAACAACTACGAGAAATCGTGAAATTGCAAATTCAACAGTTAGCAAACCGTTTAGAAGAACGGAAAATGGCGGTTAAATTATCCGATGCTGCCCTTGACTTTTTAGCAGAAGTTGGGTTCGATCCAGTGTATGGGGCGCGTCCTTTAAAACGGGCAATTCAACGAGAATTAGAAACTCAACTCGCCAAAGGTATTTTACGGGGTGAACTTAACGACGGTGATACGATTTATGTTGATGTTGAAAATGAGCGGTTATCCTTTAAACGCTTACCCGTGGAATTATTAACGGTAAAATAAACAACAATTCTCAATCTCAATCTTTTTCTAGGCGGGTATAACCCGCCTTTTGATTAATATCAGTACGGGATATCAACAAATTGAGGAATATCAACAAAATCAACAGCCTCTTAGAATGGTTTTAGATAAAATATGGCAGATTTTAGAGGTAAAAAAAGCTCAAACTTAAATGATTCAGTTACTACTACTAAGAATAAACTTTGAACAAATAGCAAGATTTTAATAAATTTGTCTTAAAAAATAGAAAAGCGCTATGCAAAATACAACGGATTCTCTACAAAAATAAATTCTCGTACCTTGTGAAAAGCAAATACTAGAGTACGGTGTAACAAAATAGGCTTCAATTCAATAACTTTAACTCGGTTCAGTTGCTTGAGCCAATCGAAGTTTAGCAGAACGAGAACGAGGATTTTTGGCAATTTCATCAGCAGTCGGTTGAATCGGCTTTTTAGTTAAAACCTGCAAAATAGAATTATCTTTAAAGCGATGTTTGACGATGCGATCTTCTAAACTATGAAAACTAATCAGACCAATTCGACCCCCTGATTTTAACCAAGTGGGGGCTGTATCTAAAAATGTTTCTAATACTTCTAACTCTCGGTTGACTCTAATTCTTAATCCTTGAAATACCCGCGTCGCCGGATTAATTCGACCATAACGATAACGAGGCGGAACACTACGACTCACTGCTTCTGCTAAATCTGTTGTGGTTTGAAACGGTCGTTGTTGGACAATTTGACGAGCAATGCGGCGAGAATAACGTTCTTCTCCATAATGATAGAAAATATCCGCTAACTGTTCTTGATCCCAAGTATTAACAATCTCTGCTGCGGTTAACTCTTGTTGTTGATTCATTCGCATATCTAACGGTGCAGACGCACGAAAACTAAAGCCTCGTTCGGGGGTATTGAGTTGATTAGAATTTACCCCTAAATCAGCAATAATGCCATCAAATCGCTGTTCTCCGGGTTGATAATCAGCAAAATTTCCCTGCCAAAACTGTATCCGATCCGTTAAATTATCGTTTAATGAGGTTAGTCTGGCTTTTGCCCAGGCGATCGCGAAAGCATCTTGATCAATTGCAGTGACTTTAACCAATGGAGCAGATTCTAGGATTAATTGACTATGTCCTCCTCCTCCCAAAGTCGCATCTAAATAATGTCCCCCCGGCACAATATTAAGTCCAGCGATTAATTCTCGACTCATAACAGGGATGTGGAATGTGTCAGTTGTCATTTGTTGTTTTTTATTTGTCATTTGTCCTATATTTTTGAGCCAACATTACACCGCCACGTCCGTCAGAAACGCACAGGCGAACCCCAGGCGACGCGGACTCGTAAAACGACGGTGTCTGCCTGTTGACGCGACAACGCGGTCATGAGTCTCCTGTTTGCCTCAAATGACGGATTACCAATAACTCATCTGAACCTATGCGATCAACCAGAAGATCTCTATAATTTTAAGGAGATGTCAAAAAAGTCAATAATCAGCAATCTCATACAACTAAAAGTCTATACCAAAAATTATGAGCAGAATTGAGACCCGCACCGAACCCATGGTGATTAACATGGGGCCACACCACCCCTCGATGCACGGGGTATTACGGTTAATTGTGACCCTCGATGGGGAAGATGTCGTAGACTGTGAACCGGTGATTGGCTACCTGCATCGCGGCATGGAAAAAATCGCTGAAAGTCGCACAAATATTATGTTTGTGCCTTACGTTAGCCGTTGGGACTACGCAGCGGGAATGTTTAACGAAGCCGTAACAGTCAATGCCCCAGAAAAACTAGCCGATATTGAAGTTCCCAAACGGGCCAGTTATATTCGAGTGATTATGCTCGAACTCAACCGTATTGCCAACCACCTGTTATGGCTCGGGCCATTCCTGGCAGATGTCGGCGCACAAACTCCATTTTTCTATATTTTCCGGGAACGGGAAATGATTTATGATCTGTGGGAAGCGGCAACCGGATACCGGATGGTGAATAACAACTATTTCCGTATTGGAGGAGTCGCAGCAGATTTACCCTACGGTTGGGTGGATAAATGCCGGGATTTTTGTGATTATTTCGGACCTAAGATAGATGAATACGAACGGTTAATTACCAATAACCCGATTTTCCGTCGTAGAATTGAGGGACTCGGAGTCATTACCCGTGAACAAGCCATTAACTGGGGATTATCTGGCCCGATGTTACGGGCTTCTGGAGTGAAGTGGGACTTACGTAAAGTCGATCATTACGAATGTTACGATGATCTAGATTGGGATGTTCATTGGGAAACAAGCGGAGATTGTTTAGCCCGTTATGTGGTTCGCATTCGCGAAATGCGGGAGTCTCTAAAGATTTTGTATCAAGCCCTCGATGCATTACCCGGCGGCCCCTACGAAAACCTAGAAGCTCAACGGATGATGGAAGGGCCAAAGTCAAAATGGAATGACTTTGATTATCAGTTTATGGGTAAAAAGATTGCTCCGACTTTCAAAATCCCTGAAGGGGAACATTATGTACGGATTGAAAGTGGTAAAGGAGAGCTTGGGATTTATATTGTCGGGGACAATGATAGTTTTCCCTGGCGGTTTAAAATTCGGGCGGCTGATTTTAACAACCTGCAAATTTTCCCAGAATTAGTCAAAGGTTGTAAGGTGGCTGATCTGATCGCTATTCTAGGTAGCATTGATATCATTATGGGTTCAGTTGACCGTTAATGATTGATTATTGGTCATTGGTTGTAACGTGAGTAGCGCCTGGGATGCAAACGTAATTCGTTGTTTGTCTGAATTTCCACCCCTGTCAAACAATCTCAACTCGTGACCAATAACTCATGGGTAAAGCTCAGCCCACATAGCCAATTTAAAGATGGCTATGAGTTGTGCTATACTAATCCCGGTTAAGATTCAGATATTGGTTAGAGTTGATGTTTGTGAATGTTGAAAGGTTTTATTCGATCTCATTCTGAATTAGCCCACCTCCGATATCCCTATCTTTACGAAAAACTACTTAATTTTGGAGAGATCGAATGCCAGTTTACGTTGGTAACCTGAGTTATGATGTTACACAGGAAGATTTATCAGAAGTATTTGCTGAGTACGGTACTGTAAAAAGAGTACACTTACCCAGTGATCGTGAAACAGGTCGCATGCGGGGCTTTGGTTTTGTTGAGATGGAGAGTGACTCTGAAGAAGAAGCTGCTATCGAAGCATTAGACGGTGCAGAATGGATGGGACGCGATCTAAAAGTTAACAAAGCTAAACCTCGTGAAGACCGACGCGGCGGAGGCGGCGGCGGCTCTTTCGGCGGCGGAAAACGGGGAGGCGGTGGTCGTTACTAAGTCGCGGTTAATCCTTATTCTCAACGAGAGAGAATCCACAGGTAGCCGGGTGAATACGTCCATCACGTCGGATGGCAAAAAACACCAACTTACGGCTTGAGGCCTGTCTGTAACAGTCTAAAAGCAACGCTATTGCACCGTGAGTTAGGTAATTGGTCGAGAGTATTGTTCTTCCTCATCGGTACGAAAATATCTGCCAATTACTCTTAATCTCAACAATTCATTATTTTTGCTGCCTCCGCGTTTTTACACGGGGGCTAATTTATGATCGAGCCAGCACTCACCCATCCGTCATAACCGATTATTTTTTGAAAAATCTTGCAAACTTGCACATGATCTGCTAGAGTGCAGTATCTCCTCAAAAAACCGTGCTGAATCAACTCAACAGCTTTTTGTTCGACGAATAACGCGCGCGATCCATAATGTTAATTTTATTTTAAGTATTGTTGTCGTTCCGTGATATGATTTTTGGTGGCCTGTAGAACGCAGTTAGTTATCTGCGTGAAATTCTAGAATCTTGGTGAACTCGTCAGACGCGCCTGTAGAATCTAACCCACAATCTGGGGAAACATCTTTAACGGCAACTTCATCCGAAGTCGTAGACTCTTCCATGGGAGAGTATTATCAACTGCAGCGGGAGTTGTTGTTACTGACAGTAATTGTGACATTAGTTATCTTTGCCACAATTTTCTGGTTTTATCCCCTCAAGATTGCCCTCAACTACCTGCTTGGGGCAGTCGTTAGTATGGTTTACTTAAGAATGTTAGGTAGGGATGTTGAGCGCTTAGGCCAGCAAGGCGGGCTGAGTAAAAATCGGCTTGCTGTGTTTGCCGGATTGATTATCGTAGCGACTCAATGGCAACAGCTCGAAATCATGCCCGTTTTTCTCGGGTTTCTCACTTATAAGGCAGCGCTCATTATCTATGCTATCCGAACGGTCATCAAGCCGAATTCTTAAGCATATCAGGCGCTCGTAGGCGGCGTATCGGCCATTAATTGTAGGGGAACTCTCCTGAATAGAAATGTTTGATCTTTTAACCCGCTTAACGTTTTTTCCCCTAGCTGAGTTGGAAGTCGGGAGTCACCTGTACTGGCAGATTGGTAATCTCAAAGTTCATGGACAAGTCTTTTTAACGTCTTGGTTTGTGATTGCGGCTTTAGTGATTATTTCATTTGCTGCCAGCCGGAACATCCAGCGAATCCCCAGTGGCTTACAGAATTTCATGGAATATGCCTTGGAATTCATTCGCGATTTGGCAAAAAACCAAATTGGGGAAAAAGAATATCGTCCTTGGGTACCGTTTGTCGGTACACTATTCCTGTTTATCTTTGTGTCGAACTGGTCTGGAGCACTCATTCCTTGGAAACTGATTCACCTGCCAGCCGGTGAACTTGCTGCTCCCACGAACGACATTAATACAACTGTGGCAATGGCATTACTGACCTCTTTAGCATACTTTTATGCGGGATTCAGTAAGCGCGGATTGGGATATTTAGCAAAATATATTGAACCCACTCCCATTTTATTGCCGATTAATATCTTGGAAGACTTTACAAAACCTCTGTCTTTGAGTTTCCGACTATTTGGAAACATCTTAGCAGATGAATTAGTGGTGGCAGTATTGGTCTTATTAGTACCATTATTTGTACCCCTTCCTGTGATGGCTCTGGGATTATTTACCAGTGCAATCCAAGCCTTAATTTTTGCAACTCTAGCTGCGGCATATATTGGAGAAGCAATCGAAGGACATGGTGAAGAACATCATGACTAATCCCGTTAAATTTTCCCACAATTAACTGTTAGTTTACTGTCAAAAAGCTGATAGAATTGTGAGGGCACTCCAAACTGAATATAAAATTTCAGTTGTTTACTTTTTTTAGTTTAGGTAAAAAAAATCATGGAATCATCATTAACAACTGCTGCATCCGTTTTAGCTGCTGCGATCGCGGTTGGTTTAGGAGCAATTGGCCCCGGTATCGGTCAAGGTAATGCTGCGGGTCAAGCTGTAGAAGGTATTGCGCGTCAGCCTGAAGCCGAAGGAAAAATTCGTGGAACATTACTATTAAGTTTAGCGTTCATGGAAGCGTTAACAATTTATGGTCTGGTAATCGCATTAGTATTACTTTTTGCTAATCCTTTCACCTAATCATTTCAGGACATCAGATTTCAGATTTTGGAGAGTGAAAGCGATCTGAAGTCTGAAGTCTGAGAGGTCTGAAAATCTGTTCGATTAAGTACGCGCACGCAAAGAGAATGTACTGGACAATTTTACTAGCCGTAGAAGAGGCAACAGCAGAAGGCGGATTGTTTGATTTTGACGCAACCTTACCCTTAATGGCTGTTCAAATCCTAATCCTGGCTTTCGTTTTGAATAAAATCTTCTATAAACCTTTAGGAGAAGCAATTGACTCTCGCGCTGAGTATATCAGTGGTAAAAACTTGGATGCAAAAGAGCGATTGAGCAAAGCTGAGAAATTAGCCGAACAATATGAGCAAGAACTTGCAACGACGCGAAAAAAAGCTCAAGAATTGATCGCCAATGCTCAAGCTGATGCTCAAAAAATTGCATCGACTCAAATGGCAGAAGCTCAACAAGAAGCGCAAAAAGCTCGAGAAAAAGTCGCTCAAGAAATCGAGCAGCAAAAACAACAAGCAATGAGTGCTTTAGAATCCCAAGTTGATGCTTTGAGTCATCAGATTGTGAGTAAATTACTGGGATCTGAACTGGCTAACTAAGCATTAAATTTGAATCAATTCAAAACGCTTAAACGCTTTGGGATTAAAATCTGAACGCAGTGTGATGAGCATTTAAATCATGGGAAATGTGATATTGCTAGCAACAGAAGCTAGTGAAAGTGGTGGCGTGGGTTTAAATTTTGATATTTTAGAAACCAATCTAATTAACCTAGTCATCATTATCGGATTATTGTTTTATTACGGGAAAGGCTTTTTAGGCAATATCCTCAGTCAAAGACGGGCTGAAATTGAAGAGGCGATCACAGAAGCTGAACAACGTCAGCAAAAAGCAGCCGCTGCTTTAGCCGAACAACAGCAACAACTGACCCAAGCACAAGCCGAAGCTGAAAAAATCCGCGCCGATGCCGAAGAACGAGCTAAAGCAGTCAAAGCCAACATTGCTGAGCAGTCAGCCAAAGATGTTGAGCGCATGAAAGCAACAGCAAACAAAGAAGTCGAGGCAGATCAGCAGCGAGTGATTGCTCAGTTACGGGCGCAAGTGGCTGCAATGGCAATAGAACGGGCAGAGGCTCAAATTAAAGAACGCCTTGACCAAAACGCCCAAGAACAATTAGTAGATCGCAGTTTAGCAATGTTAGGAGGTGGCTCATGAGCATGATTGCCGGTGAAGTCGCAGAACCCTACGCGACTGCATTAATGTCTCTGGCGCAGTCAAAAAACTTGACCAACGAAATTGGAGATAACGTTCGTAGTCTGTTAAATCTACTGGAAAACTCAGAAGAATTACAACAATTTCTGGCAAATCCAGTGATGAAAGTAGACGATAAAAAAGCGGTTATTTCTCAAATTATCGGGGATGAGGTCAATCCCTATATGCGAAATTTTCTGATGCTTTTGGCTGATCGTAGCCGCATCTTATATTTAGATCGCATTGGTCAACAATATTTGGCATTATTACGAAAACTCAACAACGTTGTACTGGCAGAAGTCACTTCAGCGGTTGAATTGAATGACGGCCAAAAAGAAACTCTCGTCCAACGAGTTAAAGAAATGAATAACGCTCAGGATGTAGAAATTCAAACTAAAATTGACCCTAGCCTGATGGGTGGGGTAATTATTAAAATCGGCTCTCAAGTGATTGATGCCAGCGTGCGCGGACAACTCCGTCGCATTGGTGTGAGTCTGAGCTAAATAATGAAATTTTTTCCATCCTCAGCCCATTAATTTTCACAAACAAACGGATCGTCCGTTACTTGATACCCACCCGTTCAAACTGATCATTAACAACACTTAAAGAGGATTTATGGTAGCAATTAGACCAGACGAAATCAGCAACATTATTCAACAGCAGATTGAACAGTACGACCAAGATGTCAAAGTCTCTAACGTCGGGACTGTCCTGCAAGTCGGAGACGGTATCGCCCGGGTATATGGCTTAGATCAAGTCATGGCATCGGAACTGCTTGAATTTGAAGATGGTACAGTCGGCGTTGCCTTTAACTTAGAAGAAGATAACGTCGGTGTGGTACTGATGGGAGAAGGCCGCGACATTGAAGAAGGATCTGTTGTTAAAGCCACAGGTAGAATTGCTCAAATTCCAGTGGGTGAAGCCCTCCTTGGCCGGGTGGTAGATACCCTGGCTCGTCCCATCGATGGTAAAGGGGATCTGCAAACAGATGAAACCCGTTTGCTAGAATCTGGCGCACCCGGAATTATTGACCGTCAATCCGTTTGTGAACCGATGCAAACCGGAATTACAGCGATTGATGCGATGATTCCCATCGGTCGGGGTCAACGGGAATTAATCATTGGTGACCGTCAAACCGGAAAAACAGCGATCGCCATTGATACGATCATTAACCAGAAAGAAGAAAACGTTATCTGTGTTTACGTTGCCATTGGTCAGAAAGCATCCACTGTAGCGCAAGTAACAGCCACTTTAGAAGCCAAAGGTGCATTAGAATATACCGTTGTCGTGGCAGCCAACGCCAGTGACCCAGCAACCCTGCAATATCTCGCGCCCTACGCCGGTGCCGCAATTGCAGAATACTTCATGTACAAAGGTCGTCATACTCTGGTGATTTATGATGATCTCTCCAAGCAAGCCCAAGCCTATCGTCAGGTTTCCTTGTTGCTGCGTCGTCCACCCGGTCGGGAAGCCTATCCTGGGGATGTATTCTATCTCCACTCTCGCTTGTTAGAACGGGCCGCTAAACTCAACGATGAACTCGGTGGCGGTAGTATGACAGCCCTACCCATCATTGAAACCCAAGCAGGTGACGTTTCGGCCTACATTCCCACCAACGTAATTTCTATTACCGATGGTCAGATCTTCTTATCTTCTGACTTGTTTAACTCCGGTTTACGTCCAGCGGTAAACGCAGGGATTTCTGTATCTCGGGTAGGATCTGCGGCGCAAACCAAAGCGATTAAGAAAGTTGCGGGTAAAATTAAGTTAGAACTGGCTCAGTTTGCTGAACTGGCTGCATTTTCTCAGTTTGCTTCTGATTTGGATGATGCCACTCGTCAACAGTTAGCCCGGGGTGAACGGTTACAAGAATTACTCAAACAACCCCAAAACTCTCCACTGCAACTATTTGAACAAGTTGCCATCATTTATGCAGGGGTTAATGGTCTGTTAGATGATATTGACGTGAATAAAATTACCGACTTTTCAGTTGGGTTACGGGAATATCTCAAAACCAGCAAACCCAAGTTCGTCGAACTCATTCAAGGCGGCAAGGTATTAACTGAAGAAGCAGAAAACCTTCTCAAAGAAGGCATTTCAGACTACAAGCAAACCTTTAAAGTGTCTGCTTAATTATTATTGGTTATTTGTCCTTTGTGATTCGTTGCACATGAGAAAGTAGGCACTCTTACCAGCTACAAACTGTAAGCGTGCTTGCTGTCGTCTGATCAGACAAAGATCTAATGACCTAGGATGAATGAGAAATAATACATGACAAACGACAAACAACAGCTATGTCAAACTTAAAAGCGATTCGCGATCGCATCTCATCAGTCAAAAATACCAAAAAAATTACTGAGGCAATGCGTTTAGTTGCCTCGGCAAAGGTTCGTCGCGCCCAAGAGCAAGTACTCGCCACTCGTCCTTTTGCAGATCGCTTAGCGGGCGTATTATATGGGTTACAGTCTCGTTTAGCGTTTGAAAACGTCGAGTCTCCTTTCCTAGAAAAGCGAGAGGTCAAAAAAGTCGGCCTTTTAGTGATTTCTGGAAATCGGGGCTTATGTGGAGCCTATAACGCCAATATCATCAAACGGGCTGAGTTGCGTGCTGCCGAGCTACAAGCCGAAGGACTCGATTATAGTTTCTTACTCGTAGGCGCAAAGGTAGCCCAATACTTTAGTCGCCGCGATGTCGAGGTTGAAAACACTTACACTTCCCCAGAAAAGGAACCCAGTAACGATGATCTGTTTGCTGCGGTGGATCAGGTGTTTTCCTGGTTTTTATCGGGTGAAGTGGATCGGGTTGAGTTAATTTATACGAAGTTTGTTTCCCTGATTAGTTCCCGACCGGTGATTCAAACTTTACTCCCCCTCGATCCTCAAGGGTTGGAAGTCCAAGATGATGAGATCTTCCGCCTGACTTCTCGTGATGGCCGCTTTGAAGTGACTCGGGAGAAAGTAGAATTAGACGCTGATCCTTTTCCTCGGGATATGTTATTTGAACAAGCTCCTGTTCAGATTTTAGATTCATTGTTGCCATTGTATGTCAGAAACCAAATTCTGCGAGCTTGGCAAGAATCTACCGCGAGTGAATTGGCAGCGCGGATGACAGCCATGAGTAACGCCAGTGATAACGCCAGTGAGTTGGTGAAGACTTTGACGTTATCTTACAACAAAGCTCGTCAGGCAGCGATTACTCAAGAACTGTTAGAGGTTGTATCGGGAGCTAACGCTTTATAATCATTAATCATCTCATTCTTGTAGAGACGTTCTAGAGAACGTCTCTTTGTGTTTATTATGGATAGAAATTTAAATTTTTATCGGTTCTTCTAACATCAATTTTGAGCGTTTTAAGAGTTCTGGAACTTCAATCGGATAATCACCCGTAAAGCAGGCAGAACAGAAAGTATTCGGGTCAGTTTGAGTGGCTTGTAACATCCCTTCCCAACTGAGATAAGCTAAAGAATCTACCCCAATTTGTGCAGCAATTTCTGCAACCGATTTAGTGGCCGCGATTAAGTGATCTTGATTATCCGTATCAATCCCATAAAAGCAGGGATGAGTCACAGGCGGAGAAGAAATTCTCATATGAACTTCCGTTGCTCCCGCATCCCGTAAGGCTTTGACAATTTTTTTACTGGTTGTGCCTCGGACAATAGAATCATCGACAATAATCACCCGTTGTCCTTCTAACACATCCTTGAGAGGATTTAATTTCATCCGAATTCCTGTTTCTCGCATTCCTTGAGTCGGTTGAATAAACGTACGGCCCACATAGCGATTTTTAATCAATCCTTCGGCATAAGGAATCCCGGAAGCTTGAGCAAACCCAATGGCAGCGGGAATTCCAGAATCTGGTACACCAATCACCATATCCGCCTCAACCACAGACTCTTTTGCCAGCACTTGCCCAATCCGGCGACGATAATTATATAAGGTTTCTCCTTCTACCATGCTATCGGGTCGGGAGAAATAAATCATTTCAAAAATACATAACTTGCGAGTGGTTGGCTGACTCCAGTGAAACGAAGACAGTCCGTCATCGGTAATCCAAACCAATTCTCCCGGTTCAACATCCCGGAGATACTCCGCCCCAATAATATCTAATCCGCAGGTTTCAGATGCCAAAACATAGCGCTGAGGATGGGTTGGCAATGTACCAATGACTAACGGTCGTACCCCATGGGGATCGCGAACTCCCATCAATCCTTCGGGCGTGGCGATCGCCAAACTAAACGCCCCTTCACAGAGGTGAAAGGCACTGATACAGCCATCTAGCCACGTTTTACCCGAATTGACTTCAGAAGCGATCGCTAAAGCAATTAATTCTGTATCAGTTGTTGTCACGAAATCTAACTGACGCTTGATTAATTCCTGACGTAACCCAGAAACATTGACTAAATTCCCATTATGAGCTATGGCCACACTACCCAGCCGAGTTTCTGCAACAGCCGGTTGAGCATTGGCAATTTTGCTCGAACCCGTTGTAGAATAGCGAGTATGGCCAATTGCCAGTTCTCCCGTCAGTTGATTGAGAACCGATTCATTAAAGACTTGAGACACTAACCCCATGTCTTTATGAATTTGCAGTTTTCCTTGATTAAAGGTCGCAATTCCTGCTGATTCCTGACCTCGATGTTGTAGAGTATATAATCCAAAATAGGTGAGTTTAGCGACATCTTTACCGGGAGCATAAATACCAAAAACACCGCACGCTTCTTCTGGCTTATCTACTGGAGATGAAACGATGGGAGTCTGCTCAGTATCTTGGGAATTATTTTGCATCATATTAATATTGATTTTGGCGGATAACCTCGATCGGGATCAGAATTTAAAATTAGAGGTAAAAGGAGTTGATTGCTCAAGATTTCGGATCAATTTTTTTAGACTGCTCCGAATAGCTCTCCCCTTTTTAACAGTACCGTAAATTGCCAGGTTCGTCATCTGTAAAGCTCACATAATTTCTCCTTTTTCTTTGCGTATCCTGCCAAATAGATTTTGGATTGTACCACTTTTATTTTCGATCAATCAGCAAACTGCTTTAATAGAATTGAAACCATTCAATAATAAATAAGATGCACCCATGATGCATCTTACCGTTAACAGGGTTTATTCTCTTGTAAAATCCCAACAACTCTTCTAAAATTGATCGGATTCTGGGCGAGGACGTGCTGGCATCATGCCGGGTTGATTTAAAAACAGGTTCTCATCACTATCATTTTGATAAATACAACTAATGTCTGGCTCTTTTTCCAATTCTCCCGTAAACCCGAATGTATTCATGTGTTGTTTACAGTCTCGTTCTTCGGCTGAAGAGATTAAATTCCGTTGTTTTAGAATTGTCCAGTTACTCGTTCTCAGCACACATCCCGGTTGCATTTTCGGCTGAGTCACGTAAACATTAAACGGGTTGAGAGTAATAAACACTCGCATATCTGTCACCATCGCACTCGCCCCAAAGCGAATACAAGTTTCTGTATTGGGTGAGCTACGATCAATAAATTCACTCGATGCTACATTTTCCGGGGTGAAGGTTGCGGTTGAGCTGATGGCAATACCAATACCAATTCCCAAAATAAACACTCCTGCTATCACCGCTAAAGCAGTATAGTTAAACAGTGAAGATTTTATAGTGGGTGAAGTTTTACGTCTCATATATATCTGAATTTGCTGTTTAGGTGAGCAACAACCGTTTAAAACTGATTTATAGCAGACTTGTACTGATTATTGTAGCGAGAATGCTGAGTTTTCGTGTTGACCCCAGCTAGAACCCCGACTTTATGAGGATCTGAAGCTTTTTGTTAATTTGACCTTGTTTCTGTAGCCATGTTTGATTACACTGTGTAATATGTGACTCACCCTGTCAAAATCTTTGGGTAGCAATTTAATCATTTAAACATAAGGAGAAGAGACTGTGTCTGTAGAAACCTTAAAGAAGCGTTCTACAACTCGTAAACTTGCACCCCGCTATCGTGTACTGCTTCATAACGATGACTTTAACGGTATGGAGTACGTGGTGCAGACGTTGATGACTACTGTACCCAGTTTGACTCAGCCCCAAGCGGTCAGTATTATGATGGAAACCCATCAAAGTGGAATTGGACTGGTGATTACCTGCGCTCAAGAACACGCTGAGTTCTACTGTGAAACCTTGAAAAATCATGGGTTAACCAGCACCATTGAACCAGATGAGTAAAGGGATAGGGGGTGAATTTAAGCCTTATCCCCCATTCATACCAGACTTTGAAATTTAGCCTCAGTTCTATTGCTCAGTTTCCCGCAGCGGTACGGTTGTTTACATTTGCGATCGCGCTATTATTACTGTGGAGTCCAGTTGCCATCCCTCTGTATACTTTAGCCGGTGAAGGTAACTGGGTTAGTATTGTTACTCTCGCTATTTTATATGTAGAATTTATTTTCCTCGTTCGTTATTGGGGAAAACAGGTTTATCAGCAGCCTAAATTATTACAGCAATACGGTTTAGAATGGTCTCGACGTAATATTCGTGAAGTGATTCAAGGCATTCTTTCCGGTGGATTAAGTGTCTTTTTCCTATTTGGAATTCAAGGACTTTTTGGATGGGTGATTTGGGATAGCGTACAAATTCAATCCTCTATTCAAACTACACCTCAGTTAATTTTAGAAGGCTTTGCAGTCGCTTTAGGAATTGGATTTGCAGAAGAACTACTCTTTCGCGGTTGGTTAATTGATGAACTCAAACGAGATTATTCACGACAAAAAACCGTCTGGATTAGTAGTATTATTTTTGCTATTCTTCACTTTATTAAACCCTTAGAAGAAATCTATCGCACCATATTACAATTTCCGGGATTAATATTACTCGGTTTAATATTGGCTTGGGGAAAATTCTCTACCCCGACTTCTACTACTCCAAATGGACGACTTGGTTTACCGATTGGGTTTCATGGTGGGTTAGTTTGGGGTTATTATTTAATTAATGTCGGACAATGGATTAAAATATCAGGAAAAGTACCCACTTGGATTACAGGAATTGACGAAAATCCATTAGCTGGAATCATCGGATTATTATTTTTAAGTGGAATTTTTTTGTGGATTAGACAAAAAGTTATTGCAGTAAAAGGATAAGAATTTACACCCATCAGTATTCTTCTTGATAAAAATTGTCTAAAATCAGGTTATTATCTAATTTTTTAATAAGTTTAAATTTATTTTTATCACTCTACAAAATAGTATTTTAAGCCAATATAGTTTCTACTTTTTGTGTTTATTTTAAATAGTGCGATCGCCTCTCTTCATAAATTGAAATAAAGCGTTATTTAATTGTCACAAAAAATCAATAAATTTAACTGAAAACGATTAATTCTTGAACTCAGTCAATTGAGCTAATATTGTTGATTGTCCTTTAACTTTATGTATGGGTATGAGTTAGCCTTGTTGTGCTGCATCTAATTGAAAGTGATAAAATCAGGTTGAGAATTGGGCATTATATATGTACTTTATTGATTGATCTGATTGTTTATCTGAATATGAATCAGCGTCCCACAATTTATTTAAATTCTTTTCCTGTCTGCTCTCTTGATGAATTAGCCCTTACAGTCCATGTATACAATTACTCCTTTAAGCAGCAACCAGAAAGCACAGAAATTTATAAAGCGGTTAATAATATTCTTTATAATATTGGGGGTGTAGTTGGGGCAAAACTGGGTAGCAAAATTGTTACGACTGAGGAAATTGCAGAGAGAAATTTACAAGGAGAAAATTGGACTTTACAACGCTTGGAAAAACAACAGCAACTAAACCCTAAAAACTCTATTGAGCGGAAAACTTTAGAACAGTTATATCGTCGAGATCTTTATCTATCGTTACGAAGAATAAATCAGATACAAGTTGAAAAATCTCAAACGGGACTGATTTTATGGGAGCAATCAAAAGTTGAGCAAGCAGGAGAAGGTTGGCAAGTTCTTAAAGGGGCTTTAGTTGATGTTGCTATCGACGAAAACGGAAAACTTTACCTAGAAATTGATAGTCATTATCGCTTTGATTCACCTTGGACAGTCCATCAATGGCTAGAAAAATATCCAGATATCCCGATTAATTATGTACACAACTTAGATAAAAAATATTCGTGGTATTTTGTTGAGGTTAGTCAAGATCCTCCCGAGAAAGTTATGATTCAAGACTTAGGAATTAGCCTAGCAGAATATCACCAAAGCAAAGGCGTGTCAGAACACATTATCCAACAGTCCCGCGTGGTTTATGTTCGTCATACAAAGAAATACAATAAACAAAAAAAACCGACTCCTCATTTATCAAAACTCCTCAAGCCAAGTGTTTCTATGGAAATTCTTAGCTACGTTGCAGAAAAAGGAGATAATGGTGCAGCAGAAGTATTAACAAAAGTGCGTTTACCCATTCAACAACGGTTAGATAAAGGAAAAGCGATCGCTAAATGGTTACTCAAAAATGTATATCATAAAATTGAGGATAACTTAGAATCTCAGCAACGAATTGCGACTTTATTCACTAAACCCACTTTTATTGCTCATAATAATACTATCGTGAAGCGTCCGAATGATGCGATTACAAAAGGTTGTTTACGAGTAGGAGAAACTCAGTTTGGCTGTTTACATCTCCAACAAACAAATGCTGACTGGCCTGAATTAATACAACAACAATTACAGACTACAGCTCAAGCCAGTGGAACAAAAATAGATTTAACCTATCAATGTAGTGGTAATGAATTGCCGGATAAGGATATTGCACGTCGTCAATTTTGGTCAACTATTTCAAACAATAATATCAAAACAATGTTGGTGGTGAGTGAGTGGTTAGGAAGTGAGTATAAAACTCAACTCAGACGTGAGGCATTACAAGCGGGTATTGCTTTACAATTTATGCGTCCGATGCCAAAACCTGACCTTTATCGGGCTGCTAATATTACTCTCGGATTATTAGTAAAAGCCGGTTGGCAACCTATTGGTATTAAAATGCCGGATGACCCACAAGTAGCTGAATTAACCATTGGTTTTGATGCGGGGACAAACGGAAAGCTGTTTTACGGCACAAGTGCTTTTGCAGTCCTAGCAGATGGTCAAAGTATCGGCTGGGAAATTCCAGAGGCTCAAGTGGGTGAGCGCTTTTCTCAACAAGCAATTTATCAGGCTACATTCAATATTGTAGATAGATTTTATAATTTAAATAGCCGTATGCCTCGTAGAGTCCTATTACTTAGAGATGGATTTGTCCGTGACGGCGAATTTGGCTACACTATCAATTGGCTTGAGCAAGAAAATATTGCTGTAGACCTGCTAGAAGTGCATAAGTCAGGCGCAGGACGTATGGCACAACGGACAACAGCAGGCACATATCAAGAGGTTAAGCCAGGGACAGGCTTTAGTATCGCTGATGATGCTTTCAGAATTGTCACCAGTAAAGCACAAGCGGGAGGTAGTGCCAGACCTTTAGAAGTGGTGAAGATATACGGAGATGCATCTTTGGGAATTTTAGCCCATCAGATTTTTGCACTGAGTGAGTTTCATCCGGCCAGTGCATTTGCCAGTAGTCGCTTACCGATGCCGTTACATTATGCAGACAGAATGATTAAAGAAGTACAGCGTATAGGACAACTTAATATATTGCATGGCGTTGATAATCAAAAGATTTTTGCCGCGTAATTCTAAGCTATTTTCGCGATCAACTAACCCCAGAAATAGTGGCTGAATTAGTAAATGAGTATTTTTCAGTCAATACTGACAATGATTGAGACTCAAATTTTTTAGTATGATTTTTAGTGATAGTGACAAAAAAGGGTTAAACTTCTAATTAAGTTTCTGTTTGAGCAATTGTCGCAGTTCTTCTTGTTGTTTAATTGAACCTGCCAACAGCATTCCTAGTTTCCCGACTTGTACAGTACCCCAATTAACGATAATTGCTCCTGTACCCGTTGCAGGGTTATATTCTAAATCTTCGAGATCTATTTCATCGAGAGAGCGATATTTGGTCTGAAAATTGTCGCTACACCAACTCTTAATTTTGAGCTTATGAGCAATTCCTGTCGGGTAAGACGCGCCATTAAAACGAGGATTGCATTCAATTGCAAAATAATCTACATCATCACGGGTTTCGACGACGGCGACATCAAAAGCAAAAATTCCCTTCATGCCTTTTTCATCCATCCACTTCGCCATCTTATCGACTAATTCCCAGGGTTGATAAGCCGTCGGGTAACGATTACCTTGATGAGCAAAGCCGTCCAATATTTGCTCTGTAGCAGCTAATGGTTTGACTTCATCTTGATCTACCTGATATTGAAGGTTAAGAAACTTAGTCGCCGTCACTTCTTGCTGTAACTGCAGAGGAATATTATCATCAAGCTTGATTAATGCCTGCTCTAATTCTTCTGAGTTAGCACAACGATATATTCCAACTCCATCTACCGATACCGCTGGTTTGAGATAGCAAGGATAGGGAATATTGTCGTATTCTTTGAGCTGAGCCTTATTTTCCGCACACAAAGTCCGTGGTACTTTTACATCTAACTCTTGAGCTAGACGAATAAAATTATTTTTAGAATTGATAAACTCGACTACATTTAGCCAATCTCGATTTTGATCGCGAAACCAATCATCATCTTCACTACCTTCGTGAATCGCATCACCAAAAATAAAGACTGAAAGCTGGTAGTCAGGATAATCTTTCAAGCGATTAAAAGAAACATCCCAAATCGGATTTTGACTATAATTCAAGCCAATTCTATCATAATGATCTGTAATGGCTTGCCACTGCGGTTTTAAATCTGGATGTAACTGAATCAGATCGTCAGGCTGTGTCATTCCCAACACCCTACCAGAATACAGATAATTACCCAACACTGCATCATGGGTACAGTGCATAATATCATGGTTAAAAATTCTATTCCCAGTCATGTTCAGCTCTAACTCAATATTTATTAAATGATTATTTAAACTTCTCTCAAGTATAGCTGCGTAACTGTAGCCAAATAGACAGCTTTAAAAACCGATTTGGGTTATGCCATAAGACCGTGTGAAGAAGTGAAAATAAAGTCCTCAGACTCAGTCATCGCATCAATATTTTTCAGCAGTTCAACCACCATAACCGCCGCCATTACCCTTAGAGATGGGATTTGTTTGAGTTCAGTTTTTTTAGCTGTTCAATTTCTGTGAGTGACCTGGATCGGGTTAAATTATATGAAGGAAGCGTCTTACTCTCAAACTCAATTATGACCCGTCTCTCACCCAACCCTAACCCAGAACAAGAGCAATTTTTACATCAATTTACCCCGCAAACCTGGACGTGGAAGGGTTACCCCATCTGTTATGTGGCTGCAGGGGATAGCGGCCCGGCGGTAGTGTTAATCCATGGTTTTGGGGCATCTTGGGGACATTGGCGCAAGAATATCCCGGCTTTATCTCAACATTGCCGTGTATTTGCTATCGACTTATTGGGGTTTGGCGGGTCTGCAAAACCGCTTCCCAGTGCCGATATTTCCTACACCTTTGAAACTTGGGCCGATCAAATTGCGGACTTTTGCCGTGAAATTGTCGGTAGTCCTGTCTATCTCGTCGGCAATTCTATCGGCTGTATTGTTGCCATGCAAACCGCTGTCAGTCATCCTGAGGGAGTCATAGAAATGGCACTATTGAACTGTTCTTTGCGACTGCTACATGAACGCAAACGCCCGTGGTATCGGGGAATTGGAGTCAGTGGAGTACAGCGGTTACTGGGAGTGAAATGGTTGAGTCAGTTAATGTTTAATCAAATCGCTAAACCCAAAGCCGTCAGAAATATCCTCAGCCAAGCCTATAAGCGCCCTGAAACCATCAGTGATGAGTTAATTGATCTCCTCCTCAAACCTGCTGGCGATCCCGGTGCAGTGGATGTTTTTGTGGCGTTTACGCAATATTCTCAAGGGCCGTTACCCGAAGATTTACTGCCAATTTTACCCTGTCCTGCGATTATGCTTTGGGGAACAGCCGACCCTTGGGAACCGATAAAATTAGGACAAGCTTACGGTGAGTATCCTACTGTCCGGGAGTTTATTCCCCTCGAAGGAGTTGGACATTGTCCGCAAGATGAAGCCCCAGAAGTAGTAAATCCGATTTTATTGAAATGGATTTTATCGGGGATGACGACCTGACTCCTGATGAACAATCCTTAAAAAAGCTTTCCGTGGTTACCAAAAAGGTTTATCCTAACAGATTATCAAGCCTTAGCATAAACGATGCGGTTTTCAAAGATCCTAATTGCCAATCGTGGGGAAATTGCCTTACGCATTATTCGCAGTTGCGCCGAACTCGGGATAGCGACAGTTGCCGTCCATTCTACTGTTGACCGTCAGGCCCTACACGTTCAGCTAGCTGATGAAACGGTTTGTATCGGGGAACCCAGCAGCAACAAAAGTTATCTCAATATTCCCAATATTATCTCAGCGGCTTTAACTCGCAATGCAACAGCCATTCATCCAGGCTATGGATTTTTAGCTGAAAATGCACGTTTTGCTGAAATTTGCGCTGACCACGATATTGCATTTATTGGCCCGACTCCAGAGGCTATGCGGGCAATGGGGGATAAATCAACCGCTAAAGAAACCATGCAGCGGGTTAAAGTTCCCACAGTCCCCGGTAGCGATGGACTGATTGCCGATGAGAAAGAGGCCCTGGAAATTGCCGATGAAATTGGTTATCCCGTGATGGTTAAAGCCACAGCCGGGGGCGGTGGTCGGGGAATGCGGCTAGTGCGGTCAGCTTCGGAGTTACCGAAACTATTTGCAGCCGCCCAAGGAGAGGCAGAAGCAGCCTTTGGTAATGCTGGGGTTTACATGGAAAAGTTTGTCGAAAAACCCCGTCACGTTGAGTTTCAAATCTTAGCCGATAGTCATGGTAATGTGGTTCATTTAGGAGAACGGGACTGTTCTTTACAACGTCGCCACCAAAAGTTATTAGAAGAAGCCCCTAGCCCTGCTTTAACCCCAAAATTACGAAAAAGAATGGGAAATGCAGCCATTAATGCCGCCGCTGCAATTAATTATGTTGGGGCAGGCACAGTGGAATTTTTATTAGATGCGAATGGAAATTTCTATTTTATGGAAATGAATACCCGGATTCAAGTCGAACATCCGGTAACAGAAATGGTAACAGGATTAGATTTAATTGCCGAACAAATTCGGGTTGCCCAAGGGGAGAAATTGAGTTTTTCTCAAGGGGATATTCAATTGCGCGGTCATGCAATAGAATGCCGGATTAATGCTGAAGACCCTGAACATAATTTCCGCCCCAGTCCCGGACGAATTAGTGCCTATTTGCCCCCGGGAGGGCCAGGAGTCAGGTTAGATTCTCATGTTTATACCGATTATGAAATCCCTCCCTATTATGATTCTTTAATTGGTAAATTAATTGTTTGGGCAGATAATCGAGAAGCCGCAATTATTCGCATGAAACGGGCGTTAAGAGAGTTTGCCATTACTGGAATTCCCACAACCATTGGATTTCATCAAAAAATCCTAGATACCCCAGAATTTCAACAGGCAGAAGTGTATACCAGCTTCGTTGAACAGTGGATGAAGCAGCAGAAAGAAGGGAAAGAAGGCAAGTAGGTAAATAGGTGAATAGGTGAATAGGTGAATAGGTGATAGGAGGAAGAAGGGAACACCGGATATGGCAACAGCGAACAGAATCATCAAAAATCCTGTAGAGACGTTACATGTAACCTCTCTACTTCTGACTCCTACTTCTCTACTCCTTACCGAACCGAGAATCCCGAACTCGATTTCTGCTGTTTTGATCTAAGCTTAAAATGTAAGAACTATTAAAATTATAAATTATGGCTGTCAAATTACAACGTCCGATTCTAATTGGCGGAATTGGATTATCAGCTTCCCTTTGGCTACTCAATAGTTTACAAGAACACGCGGCAGAATTTGGGGAATTAGCCCTGTTAGGAACCCTGGCGGCGAGTGCTGGGGTTTGGTGGTTTCAACGTCAAGTTCCGGCTGTGGCAGAAACAGAAACACCATTAAAACCGATGACTCGGGAAACCGTTGCAGCGGCAATGACTCAAGCCGAGGCGATGATTAATCAGTTGGAAACAGAGATTAATGATAATCCCAATCAGCTTAATTTAAATGATAATTTAGCCCGTTTAAAAACACAACTGGCAGAATTAACCCCTCAACTGGATCGACAAACTTTAAAAATAGCAATTACGGGCGGAAAAGGAGTCGGAAAAACAACGATTTTACAAGTTTTAGAATCGAGTTGGTTAACTTCACAAGAAAAATCGATAGAAATTGCTGAATATTCTTTAGAAAATACCGAGGAAATTAATCAAGCTGATTTTGTTATCTTTGTGATTAGTGGGGATTTAACTGCTCCTGAATATCAACAATTTTCTCAGTTAATTTCTAATTACCATCGCGGTATTTTAGTTTGGAATAAAGAAGATCAATGTGCCATTTCAGAACAGCCCGTTATCTTACAAAGTTTACGGGAAACAGTGGAAAAATTCTTATCGTCTGATGATATTGTGACAACTTCTGCTGCACCCCAACCGGTGAAAGTTCGTCAATATCAAGAAGATGGTTCTACACAAGAATGGATGGAAGAGCAATCTCCCGATGTTTTATCTCTGACTCAACGTTTAACTAATATTGTTCAACAGGATCAACAAGTGTTAGTATTCGGTACAACTTATCGCCGTGCAATTCTCTTACAAAATGCTGTTAAAGAATCTCTCAATTTAGTCAGACGAAATCAGGCGACACCGATTATTGAACAATATCAATGGATTGCCGCTGCTAGTGCATTTGCTAACCCCGTTCCAGCATTAGATGTACTTGCCACAACCGCCATTAGTACACAATTAATTGTTGATTTAGGCGGAATTTATCAACAGCAATTTTCCCTCAAACACGCCCAAGAAATTGCTAAAATTCTGGGAACACAAATGTTTAAATTAGGTATGGTTGAACTCACCAGTCAAACCATTACAGGCTTATTAAAAAGCAGTACCGTAACTTATGTCGCAGGTGGATTAGTCCAAGGCGCAAGTGCAGCTTATTTAACTCGAATTGCGGGATTAAGTTTGATTGAATATTTCCAAATTCAGCCCATTGATTTCACCCAAACTGAAAATTCAGGATTGAATTTGAACGTATTAAGCCAAACGATTAAAGCCGTATTTGAACGCAATCAAGCCTCAAATGTATTGCCTGCGATCGCTCAACAAGCCATTCAGAAATTCAACCCAAAATTACAACAGCAGTCTCAAACTGTACCTGAACATTCAGCCTAATCATCTGATGGATAAAAAAAGGGAGCAGAGAAGCGATACCATTGCCTATTCCCTACTCCCTAAACTAATTTTCAATATTTGTTTAAGCTAAAACAAAATCCACTTCATCCGCGCCTTGAGTTTCCCCTTGTCCAGCCGTTAACATTTCTCCATTGACCTCAATTGCAAAGGGAGTGTCACCTAAACCCGACAAATTGTAATCGGTTGTGTCAGACGTATAACCAACACTAGCAACCATTTTGCGGCCAGCATCAGTATATTTAAACGCTAACATTTGATTTTTGTCTTTCTTGTTATCTCGCGCCCAGATCACCATGTATTGTTCGCCTTGATAATCAAATACTTTCGGCTGACGAGTTGGAACATAACGCCCGGGTTCCCCGAAGCTAGCATCAAGGAATTGTTGCACAGAATCATCTTGAACCACAGCATAGCTAACTTCATCATCTGAGGTCGCTTCTACATCATTCTCAGCATCCCCTTCTGGTGCGTCTTCTTGACCCCGGTTACGGAAATAGTCTACAGCCTTTTTAGTACCAATTGCACCCGCTGTGGCTAAGCCAGCACCGATTAAAACATTACGTAATTTCTTATTCATGATTTTCCTATATTGAATTGAAAGGAACTTAAAAACGGGTTCTCAGTAAAGACCCAACTCCATCAAAAGTCTGGGATTACAGATCTTTAGATGAACGCCAAAAATTGTATCAGAAGAGACGAATCAGATAAATTGCTCTAAGCTTAACTTTAGAATTGATCGATCTGTGTCTATCGCCTCGTAAAATAAATAAGATTGATCAAATTTGATAGTCTGGTTGTTATGAATCAAATCAAAAGCGTTTCAGGTCGTGGCATTCCCTTAGTCGGCAGTGATATTGATACCGACCGAATTATTCCCGCGCGGTTTCTTCGTTGTGTCACCTTTGATGGGTTGGGGGCGCAAGCCTTTGCTGACGATCGCCAACAAACCCAGGGACAACACCCTTTCGATCAGCCTCAATATCAAGGGGCAAATATCTTAATTGTTAATGGTAATTTTGGCTGTGGTTCTTCGAGGGAACACGCCCCCCAAGCGCTTTTAAAATGGGGCATTGAAGCCATTATTGGAGAAAGTTTTGCTGAGATTTTCTTTGGTAATTGTGTTGCCATTGGTATTCCTTGTGTGACAGCCACACCCGAACAAATTAAACAGTTACAAGAAACCGTTGCCGCCAACCCAGAAGCCGCAATGAAAGTCGATGTCGATACCTTAAAAGTGGACTGTGGTGATTTAACGGTGGATGTGGAGATGAACCCAGGATCTCGGAAAATGTTCTTAAGTGGACAATGGGATAGTTGCGGACAATTAACCGCCAACACTGAGCAAATTCAGGCCACCGCCGAGAAATTACCCTATCTCAGTTGGGATCGTGCCACAGCTTAATGGTTTGTGGTCAACTCTCCCCCTAAACTGATGATGATGATTGGACTTCCTGCCAGTGGGAAGTCAACTCTTGCTCAAAAACTATTGCGACAGTATCCCGATTACCATTTAATCTCAACTGATGCGATTCGCGCTCAATTATTCGGGGATGAGGCCATCCAAGGGCCATGGCCAGCCATTTGGCAGCAAATCGAACAGCAATTTCAACAAGCCGTTACCAGCGGTGGGGGAGCCATTTATGATGCCACCAACGCCCAACGCCGTTCGAGACGAGAATTGATTCAATTGGCTCGAGAAAGCGGTTTTCATCCCATTTGGGGGATTTGGATACAAACCCCTATTGAACAGTGCTTACAACGCAACTCAGGCCGCTCTCGTCAAGTCCCTCCGGAGATTATCCTGAAAATGCATCGTCAACTACAAGATGCCCCACCCCAATTAATGGACGGATTTGACAGTTTATTCTGGCTCCAAACGTAAAGAAAATCAAAAAATTAGCAGAAATCTCGTAAAATTAGCAGGTTGAGCGATCCATATTCTACAAAGAGACTTTAGAATAGTGCAGTGAAAGGTAGGTTCGGTGGGGGTTTTAGCGATTGAATAGAAAATTATGTCGCAAATACCCCCTGATAGAGAATTCCTCAACCCTTTTAGAGGATCTTTGAAACCTGTTTGAAACTCTTTATTGATAAGGACTTCAGCCGATGCGGTTGCCCGAGCAATCCAGCGTGACAGTGTCAATCAAGATCCTCTATGTCAACCCGATTGGAGATGAGTTTAATGAATAAAGGTGAATTAGTCGATGCAGTAGCAGAAAAAGCTAGTGTGACTAAAAAACAAGCCGATGCGGTTCTGACCGCCGCCCTCGAAACGATCATGGAAGCAGTGTCTGATAGTGATAAAGTCACATTAGTCGGCTTCGGTTCTTTCGAGTCTCGCGAACGTAAAGCGCGTGAAGGTCGTAACCCGAAAACCGGAGAAAAAATGGAAATCCCTGCCACTCGGGTCCCTGCCTTTTCAGCAGGTAAATTGTTTAAAGAAAAGGTTGCACCGAAAAAAGAGGAATAATGGCATCGTTGCCCACCACCCGCCCCCATCATGGGGGAAACCTAACTTGGGCAGCTTCAATCGCAGGCTGCTCTCCCCGTGATATTCTTGATTTTTCAGCCAGTATTAATCCTTTGGGGCCACCACAGTCCGCTCTGGATAGTATTCAGGCAACTTTGAACCAGCTCAAAGCCTATCCCGATCCCAACTATGGAGAATTGCGACAAGCTTTGAGTCAAGTTTATGGTTCCCTCGATCCAGACTGGATTTTACCGGGAAATGGTGCGGCTGAATTACTCACCTGGGCAGGACGAGAGTTAGCACAATATTCCGCCACTGCCTTGGTGACACCGGGCTTTCGAGATTATCGTCGGGCGCTGGAAAGCTTTGGGGCAAAGGTAATTGAGTGTCCGATGGACGGGCTAAACCCCGGTGGTGGTCATCCGGCATCATTCCCATCTAAGATCAACTTACAGGAATGCATCCCGGCTGAGTTAACAACTTCATCCATCGGACTCCTATTAAATAATCCTCACAACCCAACGGGACAGATATTTTCTCAACAGATGATTTTGCCGCTGTTAGAACAATTTGCCCTGGTTGTGGTGGATGAAGCCTTTATGGAGTTTCTCCCAGACTCAGACCAACAAAGCCTAGTCAATGTCGTCAGTCAGTTTGACAACTTAGTCATTATTCGGTCTCTAACCAAGTTCTATAGTTTGCCGGGACTGCGTCTGGGTTATGCCATTGCCCATCCAGATCGCTTACGTCGTTGGCAACAGTGGCGCGATCCTTGGTCTGTTAATAGTTTAGCGGCAGCCGTTGGAGTCAGCGTCGTAACCGATAGTGACTTTGAACAACAAACCTGGAATTGGCTGTTAACGGCCCGGCCCCAGTTGTTTAACGCCATTGAGAGTTTACCTGGATTACATCCTTACCCCAGCGCTGCCAACTTTCTGTTAGTCTATTCACAATCATCGGTTTCGGCACTGCAAACGGCTTTACTTCGTCATCATCAGATTTTGATCCGAGACTGTCTAAGTTTCCCGGAATTAGGCGATCGCTATTTTCGAGTCGCCATTCGTACGGTTGAGGAAAACCAGCGTTTAATTGAAGCTTTAGCCGATGTTTTGCCATCTGGGTGAAGTATTTATGACTCACTCACTCAAAGCCACTAACCCCTGAGGTGATTGCACGAAGCGCATAATTAACAAATGTAGCAGGTCGCGCTGGCATAGTTACAGATCGCCCGTGTTTAAGAATTCGTAAGGCTTTATATGATAAGCATTTCTTGTCACTATTGCCGTTGGCGTAGCCTAACAGTCGGAAATATGCCTGTTACCTGTGCGCGATTGCCTATTGCAAGATTGCCTATTGCAAGATTGCCTATTGCAGCAGCGCTACGCGCTATAACCCCTTAACCAATGACAAACAACCCATAACTCATGCTTGACTACGATGTTGTCATTATTGGAGGCAGTGTAACGGGGCGCGACGCAGCAGCGATCGCCGCAACCTATCACGGCCGTATTGCCCTCTTAGAGCCGTGTGCGCCCCTATTTTGGCAGGGGTATCATCAAGCTTTGTTACAAGGGGCAGAAGGGTTAAAACAGGCTAAACAGCGTTTCTCCTTCGGGTTATATCAGGGCATGGAATCTGATGTATCCAAGTTGACGCTGGATTGGAATATTGCTCAACAGTCGGCTTCTGTGGGTGCTTCTCGCACTTCCGCCCAGAATTCTCTTGAAAATTTAGCTCGTTTAGGCGTTGATGTCATCTCTGGTGCGGGGGAATTTGTTAACCAGCCTGATTTGGCTTTGGCTGTCAATGGACGAATATTGCGATCGCGCTATTATCTGTTGGCAATGGGTTCAAAACCTAAAATTCCAGAGATTGAAGGATTAGCACTCACGGGATTTTTAACGGTTGAAACCTTACATAAATTATCTCAAATTCCTCAAAAACTTGCTATTATTGGCGGCGATCCAAGTGGGGTAGAACTGGCTCAATTTTTTGCCCAATTGGGTTCACAAGTCACGATTATTGTCAAGAGTTCTCATCTTTTAGGCAAAGAAGATCATCAAGCTGCCTATCTAATTCAAGCTCATTTAGAAGCAGAAGGTGTTACCGTTTTAACTCAAACTGAAGTGATTCAAACTCAGGTCATTCAAGGTCAAAAATGGATTCAAGCGGGTAACAAAGCCTTAGAAGTTGATGAGATTTTAGTGGCTGCGGGTAGACAACCGCAATTTTATGATTTAAATTTATCCACCGTAGGCGTTAAGTTTAACCCCAATTATTTAAGCCTCAATCAACAGTTACAAACAACAAATCCTCGCATTTATGGCTGTGGAGATTTAGCGGGGGGTTATCCTTTTGAACATATTGCGGCTTATGAAGCTCAAATTGCCCTAAAAAATATCATGCTTTTACCGAGGTTTAAAGTAAATTATCAAGGCATTCCTTGGGCGATTTTGACTCAACCTCAGTTAGGGCGAGTGGGACTGACAGAACAACAAGCAAAACGTTACTATGGAGATAAAATATCTATTCACAAACAATCATTCACTCATTTATCCAAAGCCCAACTTTTAGGAGAAATTAGCGGTTTTTATCAACTGATTTGTCATCGCAATGGTAAGATTTTAGGGGCTGCTATTGTCAGTCCTCAAGCTAGCGAAATGATTGGTATCATCGCCTTAGCAATTCGTCAAGGGTTAAAAATTGATACGATTGCTCAATTGCCTCAAATTAGCTCAACCTTATCAGAAATGCACCTGAAAGTAGCGAAAGCTTGGCAACACTCTTACTCTCAAAAAGACTCCTGGAAATCAGATTGGATAGAAACCTTAAATCAATGGCGTAGGTTTTGGTCATGATAAATTTATTATTAATAAAAATAACACAATGAAAAATAAATTATTCTTCTCAACTCTCTTTGTTACCTTCAGTTTTTTGAGTTTTGGATGTACTCAACAAGCTCAAGATGTATCTATTTCATCACCTGATAATTTCTTAGAAACCAAAGAATGTTTTGATTGTGATTTAACCGGAAAAGACTTAAGCGGAGTTGATTTATCCGATGCAAAATTAAATGGTTCAGATCTTAGCGGTGCTAACTTAGCAGGAGTTAATTTATCCGGTGCATTGTTAGATGGTGTCAACTTTACGGGTGCTAATTTAACAGATGCAGATTTAACTAATGCAGCCCTCGCCAGTAGCAATTTAACCGGAGCGAATTTAAGTAATGCAGATTTAACAAAAGCCTTTTTAAGAAATGCTGATTTAACCGGAGCAAATTTAAGCAATGCAGATTTTAAAGAAGCAGACTTAAACGCAGCCACTTTAGAAGGATCACAGTTAAAAACCGCTAATTTTAAAGGCGCAATTATGCCTGATGGTGCAGTTAAGTAATTATCAATATCGGGAATATCGCTAATTATTCTGAATATTAAAAACTCACAATAAAAATCATGCTAAAAGCAATTCTATTTGATTTAGACGGTACATTAGCAAATACTGACCCCTTGCATTTTAAAATATGGCAAGATCTGTTGAAAGAACAGGGAATTGAAATCAATCGAGACAGCTACCAAGCTAAAATTAGTGGACGACAAAACCCAGAAATTATTCAAGACTTACTTCCCCATTTTTCACAACAAGAAAGTGTTGATTTTGCCGAACATAAAGAGCAACTGTTTCGAGAACAAGCTCAAAGCTTAAACCCATTAGAAGGATTTCTAGAACTATTAGAATGGATTGAAAAACAGCAACTTAAAACAGCAGTTGTGACCAATGCACCGCGAAAAAATGCTGATTTTATGTTAGATGCTTTAAATTTAACTCGACGATTTAAAACCGTCGTTTTAGGAGAAGACATGACAGCCGGAAAACCCGATCCCGCCCCTTACCAATATTGCTTAAAACAATTAAATATTCAACCCTCAGAAGCCATTGTTTTTGAAGATTCTCCCTCGGGTATTCGTTCAGCTATTGCAGCCGAAATTGACACAATTGGTATGGCTACGACTCATGACCCAACGGACTTAAAAAAACTAGGTGTTTCTTTAGTAATTGATAACTTTTGTAGTTCGCAAATGTGGGATAAAATTAAGTCAATGATGCTATAAAAAAAGAGAATATTATCTTGATTTAATACTTAAACTTAGCAGCGCATTTCATCCAGGCGATACTAACGCGGGGACAAGTATTTATCAAATTTCAAGATATTGATTAAAAATATAGCAACGAATCATTAGTATTTTACCCACAACCTAACCCCTAACTCCTAAAACCTAACACAGAAGTATTGATCGGATTTCAAGATATTAATTAAAAATATAGCAACGAATCATTAGTATTTTACCCACAACCTAACTCCTAAAACCTAAAACCTAACAGATAGTTTATGGTTTTGGATAAAAGAGAGAAACCTGTAATAATGTATTATTTATCACTGCAACAATTACAATTTTCAGTATTTTAACGGATCAGCGTAAAACAAATATTGTATTTTGTTCCGTATTATCCGGATGATGCCGGGATGCTCTTGTAACTCTTTAGTAACCAATACTTAGTGTCTTGAGTTTGCTGAGTCTTCAGCCAACAGAACAAAATTGGTTGCAAAAGCGAGTCTAATTGGGGTGACTACTGGTGGCATCAATTGTAATGATAAATTTTAGAAAGACTCCAAAGCAGATGACAAATTTTCAAGATATGTTACGATACTTGCTGAGTCAAGGAAAAAAACCTATCCCTTCTCAAAAAGTACTAAACCCTAATCATCAATCCATCAATGAAATTATTTTTGAATCCGATGTTGATGGTGTACATTATTATTTAGTGCGCGCTCGTCCCAAAACTGAACATTTGATGAATTTAAGTTCACGAGAACAAGAAATTACCAAGTTAGTTGCAGCAGGTTTGCCGAACAAATGCATCGCAAAACAGTTAGGAATTAGTCCTTGGACAGTCGCAACTCACTTACGTCGTATTTTTGGTAAACTTGGGGTGACTTCACGTGCAGCCATGGTTGCTAAAGTATTAGGAGATGATTTACTCACTGTCTAGATCAACCCGATCTAGATTCCTTTGATAGATTAATGTGCATTCACAACTCATCAACAATAGATGGGTAATTACAATGGATGATAGCAGTTTTCTTGAAAGATAAAAGTTAACAATCATCTATCATCGATTCATTTATAAAATTTGAAACCCGTCTGAGTTAACCAACTCAATTTAATATTGCAACTCGGTCATAAACTCACAAGATTGTTCACTCTTTTAATACTGAAAAGCGATTAATTAATCGTGCTAGCATCAAATGTGATGATTCGTAGAAAATAGGGGATGGGGTATAGGCAATAGAATAGAAAGTCAGCCTTTACCCCGGCTTAACTAAATCCTAACCTAAAATCTTATGACAAGGGCTGAGAACCCTGGTAAACTAGAAGGGATAGCGCAGACAGTCGTTTTCCCTTGTTCGTTACTGGAGTTTAAACAGCCACTGTGGATGCATCAGCTCTTTCAACAACGGCAGAAATTAATAGCTTTCAAGCGATTATTTTAGGCATTGTTCAAGGCTTAACAGAATTTTTACCCATTAGTAGTACGGCACATCTAAAAATTGTTCCGGTTGCTTTGGGTTGGGGTGATCCGGGGGTGGCTTTCACCGCTGTGATTCAGCTCGGGAGTATTGCTGCAATACTGTGGTATTTTTGGCAAGACTTGACAACTGTTACCACTGGTGCAGTCAGAGCTATTCAAAAATCCGATTATCAATCCCCAGAGTTTCGCATGGCTTTAGGGATTGTTTTAGGAACGATACCCATTTTATTTTTTGGATTACTGATTAAAGGTTTCATTCCAGATTATGATAACTCTCCCGTTCGTAGTAGCGCAGCCATTGCCATTACTTCCATTGTGATGGCGTTATTACTGGGGTTAGCAGAAAAAATCGGTAAACGCCAACGCAGTTACGAACAACTTAATGCCAGGGATGGTATCTTAATGGGAGCAGCCCAAGCGTTAGCTTTAATTCCGGGGGTTTCTCGTTCGGGTTCAACCATTACTGCTGGACTGTTTATGGGACTTGAACGGGCAAGTGCGGCTCGTTTTTCGTTTTTACTCGGTATTCCAGCCATTACCCTTGCCGGCTTAATAGAATTAAAAGGTTTATTTGATAACGGATTTGGTAATATTGGAGGAGTCGCGCTAATACTCGGATTAATTGCTTCGGTGATTTCATCCTACATGGCGATCGCCTGGCTGATTCAGTATCTACAAACAAAAGATACTTGGATATTTGTTTGGTATCGCTTAGCATTTGGTGTGGCAATTTTAGCTGCGATCGCTGGCGGTGCATTACCGAATATTTAATTTATTTGTTATTTGTTATGGGTTATTGGTTATTTGTCTGTTTGTATTTGGGTCATATTTTCAGACTTCGTAATTCAAGTGTTGCACAAGCAATTAACAACTAATAACTCATGACCAATAAAGAATAACTGATGAAAAATCGTTCTCTTCGTCCCGCAAAAATTACTCAAGTTTTGCCTGATTCAATCGCCGCAGATATCGGATTTGAGGCAGGGGATGCGATTGTTTCAATTAATAGTATTCATCCCCGAGATTTAATTGACTATCAATATCTCTGCGCCGATGAAATTTTAGAATTAGAAGTCTTAGATATTCAGGGAAATTTACACACTGTTGAAATAGAAAAAGATTACGATGACGATTTAGGCTTAGAATTTGAAACAGCATTATTTGACGGTTTAATTCAGTGTAATAATCGTTGTCCTTTTTGTTTCATCGATCAGCAACCGCCCGGAAAACGAGAAACTCTTTATTTAAAAGATGATGATTATCGTCTTAGTTTTTTATATGGTTCTTATCTAACGTTAACCAATTTACCGCAAAAAGAATGGGATCGGATTGCTCAACTACGACTTTCTCCCCTGTATATTTCGGTACACGCAACTGAAGCGGAAATTAGAACTAAACTGTTAAAAAATACTCGTGCCAGTCAAATTTTAGACCAGTTAAAGTGGTTTCAAACCCATCAACTGCAAATTCATGCTCAGGTTGTGGTTTGTCCAGGGATTAATGATGGTCAACATTTAGAACAAACCATAACAGATTTAGCCGCATTTCATCAAGGAGAAATTCCGACAGTGGCTTCTGTGGCCGTCGTCCCAGTTGGCTTAACGCGGTTTCGTCCCACAGAAGATGAATTAATCCCTGTTACCCCAGAGAAAGCCAGGGAAGTCATTACCCAAGTCCAACGCTTACAAGATAAATTTCGGCAACAATTGGGGTCAAATTGTATTTGGCTAGCCGATGAATGGTTTTTAATTGCAGGTGAAGAAATACCGCCAGCTTCTGATTACGAAGATTATCCCCAAATTGGTAATGGTGTCGGTTCAATTCGACAATTTTTACAAGCATTTGACGGGGCTTGGCAACAATTCCCCCAAAAATCTCGAACCTATCCTAAAACCTTAACCTGGGTGGTGGGTAATGCGGTAGAAAAAGCCTTTCAACCCCTTGTTGAACAGTTTAATCAAGTTCAAGGATTAACGGTTAATTTTGTGCCATTAGCCAGTCAATATTGGGGACAAAGCATTACGGTAACGGGTTTACTCACAGGTCAAGATTTGTTGAATAACTTGCAAGGTAAAAATTTAGGAGAAGGGATAGTGATTCCGTCCTTAATGCTGAAGCAAGGAGATACTTTGTTTCTAGACGATATGAGTGTCGCCGAAGTCGCCGAAAAGTTGCAAACTCCAATTATTTCAGTTAATGGCGTTGAGGAGTTGATTGCTGCCATGATTCAGTGAAACATCCTCCCCAGGTATTGGAGAGGATTTTTAGTCCGTTTAAACGAGGATTATGCGTCGCTTTCAATGTAAACAAATAGCAGACCCATAACCACAACTGGCATCAGCCAGCAAACAACGGGAATCATAATCCAAGGCAAGAATGAAGCAGCGTATGAACCAGTCATTTCAAATACTCCTATTTAAGATATTACAAAAGGGAATGGATTGATCAACAATTAATAGTTAACTGTTAACTAATCCTCGGAAAATTGAATCGACAACCTCAAAGTTTTCTAAGAGGAAGTAGGCAACAAAAGCGCCTCCCATGGCCCCAATAAAGAAACCGCCAGCAAACTGACTCCATCCTTCAGAAGTATTGAGAGGATCAGTACCCGGAGTCACTTCAGTGGGGTGTGAAACCAAACCATAAGCCGACAGACAAATTGTTGCAATCAGAATTAAAGCAACAGCAGAAATTAAACCTCCTAGGTTCGCACTGGCACTATCCCGCAGCGGGCCAAGGAGTGTCCAAGGACCCACGATAAAATAACCATGAGCCATACCAATTTCTAATCCACGCAGTAATGGAGAAAGTCCTTTACGGTAAGCAGGAAGATTGCCAATAAATGCGCGGGTAAAATCAGAATCACTGATGGGGGTGGAGAGATGACCCACAAAGGGATCACCTTTATAGGGTTGAATAAGTTCTTGATCTCGACTTGCCATACTTAATTTGTGTCCTCTATGTTAAACAATCAGCAAACACTTAATGGTCATATTTTATGCAGACAAAGGTAATCTAGTCGCGTAAATTGGAGTAAGCGTTAAAAAAGTTCACATTTACTCTCGCAGAAACTCTCTAACTTTTGGCTGAGATGTCCCCCAAGGAGTTGTCAAATGGGTTGAATTGTCCATGAATTGCTAACCAAACACAGGGGGGTTCGTGACTGGTAAACTCAACCCGATGTTTTTGATGAGCCGGAATAAACAAGTAATCTCCGGCGACAAGATCAACAATTGTAGTGTCTGTATCTAGTAGGATTAATGTTGCTTTTCCTTGTAGTAAAATTACCCATTCATCTTGTTCTTGATCGTACCATTGCTCAGCAGGTGTAGTTTGTCCACAGGAAACAATCCGCTCTACTCGCACATCACTTCCTTGCAGTAAGAATTCAAATAATTCTTCATTCGGTAGCGGATGAGGGAGTTTGAATAAATTAGAGACTTTCATATCGCAATATAATCTAAGTTGTAAAATAATCTTCTTGTAAAAAAGAACAAGGAACAGAATGTTTATATTTTAGAATTTTTACTGATATTAAGGTTGTGTGCGAATCATTCCTGACTGCTATAAAAATAAGGATAATATTTTACAGTTAATATGATTAAGAATATTTTTTATAGATTTTTTGATTTTAATGCAACTTTTTTTTCTAATTATTCAATTTAAGTAGTTCTTGATTAACCCAATTAATATTACTACTATTTTCATAAGAATAATGATATTACAATATTAAATAGAGATAAAATTATAGATTTTTAGTCATAAATACACTATTTGGATCATTGATATATTCAGCAAAAGGAGGACAGTATTCAAATCCATACCGTAAATATAAAGCTCGTGCGGCAGCAAATTCAGCAAAAGAACCTGTTTCTAATTTCAGGCAGTTATAATTACGTGTAATCGCTTCAGTTATAATCTGTTCAAGTATCTTGGCAGCAATCCCTTTACGTCGATAAGCATAAGCTGTCCGCATTGATTTAATTTCACCTGTTTTAGGATCAAGTTGTTTTAATGCTCCGCAACCGAGTAATTCCTCGCCTTCCCAAGCTGACCAAAAGGTAATATCTGGTGAGCGCAATTCTTCTAAATCTAAAGCATGAACACTTTCAGGCGGTGTAATGTTATGCATCTCTTCGATATGTTCTTGAAGAAATTCAGTTATTTTTTTTCCTGTTAAATTATCTTGACGAATCTGCACTTTATTTTTCTATTCCATATATTAATATTGAGTGATATTCTATCCGTAGTATAGCTTTTAAAATAATGATTTAATCAACAGCTTCATGTTTTTCTCTTTGTGGGTTTTCTATATTTTGATGCTCTTACAGATAATAATCTTATTTGACAGGCAGAAGTTACAGCCTAATCGTGTTAGCTTCATTGCTATATTTGAAATTAATTCTAAGCTGAGTCAGTGATTAATTTACCGATATTAACGTTTAAGTATAGCCCAAAATAGTTTAATCATTAGATCAAAGAATCAGTCAGGCTTTTTAAGCTAAGTGCATATTTATGCGTTTTTGTCAAGATACCCCTCAGAGAGGAAAAAAAACTTTGTGCTTGGGCTACTATCTGAGACGGTTTAAAAATCGGGTTGATCGCGATCGCCTGTACGGTAGAATCGGTATTTGAGGAGAATACTTGTCAGGCTTTTAGTTTGTAGATACTATTATTCTACTTTTATCTAGTAATAGCAATTTTACAAAGTATCCCTTGAAGTTGTCAAGCCCTACAACCCTGATAAATTCGTAGAAAAACGATTCTTTACTTTTCTTTACAATCTCGTCTTTTTTTAGCTTAAATATGAATGTCTAATCTTTTATGCGTAAATCTTAAGTTAAGATTATCATAGGTAGAGATTTAAGTTTGTGTTTTTGAGATGGCGATAGTGTATTTTAGGATTATTATCGGGTCTATTCTGGCTGATATTACGGTCAAAAGTAATAGAGGATAAATTAATAGTCAATAAAATAGAAAAAATTATAATCCATTAAGCTTACCACTCTCGACTTTCTAAATCAATTGCACCTAACGCTTTTAATGTTGCTTTTTGAGCGCTTGTAATTCCCGTTACGCCTGTAATATTCATCCCATGATAAGGTTTATCCGTATGGAGAATCTGGGTACATTCTTCAGTTTCTAGATTCCAAACTCGTAAAGCTTGATCGTGGCTGCCACTAATTAAAATTTGACAATCTAGACTAAAGATAACAGACCAAATAGAACTATCAGAATTCGACAATACTTTAATACAGGTTTCAGTGTTAAAATCCCAAAGTCGCAGGTTTTGATCGGCGCTACCACTCACCCAAAGCTGACCTTGTGGTGAAAATTGTATCCCTTGAATTCGATCTAAATTACCGTGCCAAACTTTCAAACAATTTCCGCTATTGATTTCCCATAATCTAACAGTTCGGTCATAACTACTACTGGCTAAATATTGACCCTCTGGACTAAAACATAAACCATGAACTCGTTGATGATGTCCTTCTAAGGTTTGTAAACAGCTTCCGGTTTCCACATCCCAAAGCTTAATTGTTTGGTCATAACTACCACTAGCGAGTATCCGACCATCTGGACTAAAAGCAACCGACCCAACAGAACGAGTATGTCCGCTGAGACAGTGAAGACATTCTCCTGTTTTTACTTCCCATAATCTCAAAGTTTGGTCACTGCCGCAACTAACGAGAATATCTCCCTGAGGACGAAAAGCCACTGCTTGAACTTGATCGTTATGACCATGAAAAGTAGTAATACAATCTCCGGTTTGGACATCCCACAATTTAACGGTTCGGTCATAACTACCGCTGGCAAGAAGTTGATCTGTGGGATGAAACGTCACAGACCAAACCCAATCGGTATGACCCTGAAACCGTCGCAAACAACGACCTGTATTAATATCCCATAATCTGACCAATTGATCATCACTACCCGTTGCCAGGATAGTTTGATTTTGACTAATGGCAAACGACCAAACTTGATGTTTATGACCTCGTAATGTTCGCAACCGTTGACCTGTATTAATATCCCAAAGTTGAACCAATTGTTCTTGACTCCCTGTGGCTAAAATCGGTTGATCCTGACTAAATGCCAAGGAACAAACTTGAGATTTAAACCCACGTAATGTTTTTAAGATATTACCTTTATTCACTTGCCATAATTTCACAGTTTGATCATCACTACTACTGGCTAAAAGTTCTCCATTGGGACTAAATGCGACTGTCCAAACAGAGTCTTGATGTCCGGTTAAAGTATGAACACACTGACCTGTTTCTACATTCCATAACTTTACGATATTTTCATCACAACTACTGGCGATCGCTTGCTGTTTTGCTTTGGTTGTGGTTGCAAAAGTCACGATCCAATTCAAACTAAAATCTCCCGAAAAAGTTTGAAGACAGCGACCTGTTTTTATATCCCATAACTTAATACTTTGATCTTCACTGCTGCTAGCCAGCATCTCACTATCTGCACTAAATTTAATGGTTTTTATACTATCAGTATGTCCAGTAAATGTATAAATACAGTCTCCTGTTTTGACTCGCCATAATTTTATCTGCTGGTCTTCACTGCCACTGGCAAGTAATGTCCCCTCTGAATTAAAACTGACACAATTAATGGTTTCTTGATGACCGAAAAATCGCTGTAAACATTCTCCCGTACTCACCTGCCAAATTCTGACGATTTTATCTTCACTTCCACTCGCCAGTAATTCACCATTTGAACTAAAACTAATAGTTTTGATACTTCCCGTTTTTCCTTGAAAAATCAGACATTGTTGACCATCTTGAACATTCCACAGTAATATTTTTCCTTCTGTATCTCCGGTGGCTAACTGATGATTCATTCCTAAGGCAACCGTTAAACCATTCCCTAAAGTTTTAGCAAAAACAGACCGACTTAAATCTGCCTCCGAAAAGTTAACATCTTGTAAATTGGCATCTTGTAAATAGGCTTGCCAAATCGTCAAACGAGAAAAGTTATAATCTGCTAAATTTAAATCTAAATAATGACAAAGATTAATGATATTTCCACCTGCATAACTGGGATAGGGTTGAGATTGACATTTTAAAATCGCCAGTAAACGATGAAACTTTTCTTGTAGTTCACCCCGGAGACGATATTGAGTCACAATCTGTCGAATAATCGGGGTTAAAATTAAGCGGTTCTGACTTTCTCGAATATAATCTTTTGCTTGAGATTTGAGTATGGCATAACGATGTAAATAGTTTAAATCTTCTGTTTGAATTTCTGAGACAATTTGATTAATAAACTGTTCAATAATATATTCCATGACAACAGGCTGTTGAGTAAAACCATCTTGGCTTTTTTCAATTAGCGATCGCCGTCGTAAAGATTCTAATGATTCAATTAACTCAGTCGGAGAAACAAACTCGAGTAAATCTGCTTTCAATTCTGTTAAATAAACCGATTCTCGATTAATCGCTAACCAATACATAATTTCGGTTTCTAAAGCAGAAAGTCGTTCAAGTTGTTGTTCGAGTAAATCACGAATATCCCCAAAAATAGCAGTGCCTTGCTGAATTTGTTCTAAAAATTCATTAACTTGACCCGCAAATAAATCCTTAATTGTGGTGGTAACAATTTTAATCGCTAAAGGATTTCCACCATAACGATGAATCAGTTGATTCCATTGTAATTCCGTTCCGTAAATGCCTTTACTTTGAATCACTTCTCGACAATTTTCTGTTGCTAAACCGGGCATTAATAAAGAATGTACATTTAAACTTTTCCCTTCTAATGCGGCAATTTCTCGAGGCTTTTCTCGTGAAGTTAACATCAAACAACTTTGATGGCGAGTTTCTCCCAAACGCTTAAAAAGTTCTCCGTAATTTTGATAACCTTTTTGATATTGTCCGGCGCGATCGCCTTCTTGTAAAATAGATTCACCATTGTCTAAAATAATCAAACACCGAAATTGTCGTATCAGTTCAATTAATAAAGAAATTTGCTTATAATGATCCTCCGGCAAGTCTAAATTAGGCTGAGGAGAAATAAACGTAATAATATCAGCTAAAATTTCTTCTAATGGCGGTGCATTTCTTAGCGATCGCCAAATCACAAACTGAAATTCAGATTGAATTTGTTGAGCCAGTTCAACTGAAATAGACGTTTTACCAATTCCTCCCATGCCGAGTAATGCCACCACTCGACACTGTTCATCTAAAATCCATTGTTTAAGTTGTTGTAATTCTAATTCTCGACCATAAAATAACGAGACATCTGTGGCTTCTCCCCAATCAACTTGAACAGAAGAGAAAGAAGGGAAGTGATCCTTGTCAACGGCAACTAACGCTGTTGGAGTGATAGTTTGAATAGAAACTTCTTCAGTTCTCCTCAACGGAGCATGAGTTAACAAATTTGAGCTTTGCCGTTCTATGACAGCACGAAAATTCGTTTTACTGACTTTTTCGCCAAATTCAACAGATAATAATTGCCAAAGTTTAGGGCCGACATCTTGCTTGAGATACTCCGGTGTGCAACGATAGGTTAGAGCAATCTCATGATACTTCTGACGTTGCCAAGTTCCCAGTAATACCGCCCGCTGAACATCACTCAGATGCTTTCCAGTGCTGGAAAAAATAATATTATCTGTAATTTTGAGAACCTCGTCAAAATTCATGCCTTCCGGACCCATCAAGATCTGTCCTCTATAGTCTAGCCTGAACTTTTTTATCCTTTTTTGTGGTTTATTCCTTATTCGTCATTAATCGCTTCACCCCCTCGCCGGATTAAGCTGTAACAGTATATAAATTAAACAGATCAATATTGTTCGAGAATAAATAATGTTACTATTTATACATTAACTAAACAATCTGTATAACTTATCTCCTGAAATTTCGGTTATTCAAGTTTTAACCAGAGTTTTAGCTGTAGTCATGCATAGTGTGTGTGAGTGCATCTAAGAGTAAGGCATCAGATTGTACTCTGGGTATCAACGATTTAAATTAAGTCAATAACCAACGGATAATGGTGTAACTGGCTTAGACTTAGAAAATTGATCGCAATTTACATTGATATTTATAGTATTAAATGGGCAATGACAAAAAATTAGCAATGCGTTGAACGGCTTCTACGAGTAATTCTGGGGGATGAACTAAAGCAAATCTGACATAGCCTTCCCCAGATTTACCAAATCCCACCCCAGGAGAAGCCGCCACTCCGGTTTGTTGAACGAGTTGGGTACAAAACTCGATAGAATTATGTTGCCAAGCTTGAGGTAATTTTGCCCAAACATACATCGTTGCCACTGGAGTTGGGACAGACCAACCCATATCATGCAAGGCTTGGATAAAAACATCGCGCCGCTGACGGAACGTCTCAACAGTCTGCTTTACCCCCGCCTGGTCGCCTGTTAAAGCCTCGATAGCCCCGTTCAATATACCCCTGTATTGATTAAAGTCTATCACCGCTTTAACCTGCCTTAATGCCCGGATAATCTCAGCATTGCCAATGGCAAAACCGATGCGAAATCCTCCCATATTATAGGACTTGGAAAAGGTAAAAAATTCAATCGAAATGGACTTATTTTTATCAGCCTGGAAAATAGAAGGGGCGAGTTGATCCCGGTCGGTTTGACTAAAAACGAAATCGGCGTAAGGGAAATCATGCACCAGAATAATATCGTTTTGTTGACAAAACTCAACCGCTTGTTCAAAGAAAGATAACGGTGCTGTGGCTGTGGTGGGGTTGTGGGGATAACTCAACACCATCATCCGAGATTGACTTAAAACGGCTGGGGGAATGTCTTGTAGCTGGGGTAAAAATTGATGTTCTGCCAGTAGAGGTAAAGAATAAACTTGTCCACCCGCCAGATAAACCCCACCGATATGAGACGGATATCCCGGATCTTGCAATAGGGCAAAATCTCCCGGATTGAGTAATGCTAACGGTAAATGGGCCGTTCCTTCCTGACAGCCAATCAGTTGTAGAACTTCTGTTTCTGGATCGATCGCTATACCGTAGCGTTGAGTATACCAATCGGCAGCCACTTCCCGAAATCGGCTCGTGCTGCTAAATAAAGCATAGCCATGAGTACTGGGATCGTTAACAGATGTAGTAATGGCCGAAAGAATCGGGTCTGCAACGGGTAAATCAGACGAACCCAAAGACAGATCAATTAAATCTTTTCCACTGGCCACAGCCACCGCTTTAGCCCTATCCATATCTGCAAAAACATTTTTATGCAGTTGATTTAAACGGTTAGCAAATTTCATGGCTATTATTTGTTTTTATTGTTCGAGTCCCTTTTCTACCCAATCCTTCAATAGTTTTTCGGTAATCACTCCTTCATGGGACTGCACAACTTCCTGATTTTTAATCAATCTTAAAGCAGGAACCCCTTCAACTTTGTAGGTTTTACGTGTTTCTGGGTTGGGGTCAACTTCCATTTTAACCACTTTCAGGCGATCGCTGTATTGGCTTGCAATCTTTTCTACCGAGGGGGCCACCAATTTACACGGCCCGCACCAAGTGGCCCAAAAGTAAAGTAAAACAGGCTGATCGCTATTGAGCACCTCAGCTTCAAATTCAGTATCTTGAAGAATAATAACGTTGTTACTCATAAGAATTTTATATCAACAATTCCCGCCGTCAAGAGCAACACAGACAGTGGGGCGGGATATTCCACATCTGTGGCTGGATATTATGGGAGATGAGTGTTAACGGTTCGTTCTGATCCTTAGAATAAACCATAACCTGACACAACAGACACCGTTTCTTGGATGATCAGTGTTGCTGCCCTACGCTTCAACCGTAATGTTGCCAGCAATAATGTTGAGAATTGATCTAAAATCTATATAAAGTCAGGCAGACGAATTCGATGGGTGCAGCAATCAGTAACAATTATGTTGCGACTGTAGCGATTGATCAAGAAGTCTCAACTCAGGGCAGACAGGGTGATTACATCTGTAAAGATCAGTCAGAAATTCCTTATAAAATCAGGGTATTGCTGAAAATGTTCGGACAAAACCGTATTAAATGATCAAACATCTTGACAATCAAAAAGCGAAGTCGTGATGGACGACTGCCTGGTGGATTGCTATCATCGGGGCAGGCAGGTATACAAGTATAACCTGTGGTAGTCCCTTGGCTGACGAATTGCCAGCATCATACTTCGGGGCCTGCGCCAGTCAGTTGGAGAAAGGAATAATGCAAGCGTACCGCGTTGGGGAAACAACAATTCAAGCAGAGGAAATGCCGTCTTTACTAAAACGTTATCAACTCATGCCGCGATTTCTGCGCGAGGTGATCATTGATAGCGCCACCGCTGAATATACCTGTAGTGAGGAAGAACAAACTGCTGCGATGGAGCGCTTCCTAGCTCAGCATCAACTGACTTCAGAAGAAGCAAAACAAGCCTGGCTCGATGCAAATCACTTAACCCTCGAAGAACTACAAGACATTGCCTGCCGCCCCACCCGTCTTGAGAAGTTTAAGCAGGAGACTTGGAAGAACAAGGTTGAAAATTATTTTGTGAGCCGTAAAAGTGGCTTGGATCAAGTGGTTTATTCTCTGATTCGGACAAAAAATTCAGGATTAGCCCATGAGCTTTACTTTCGCATCGCAGAAGGAGAACAGTCTTTTGCGGATATAGCGCGTGAACATTCAGAAGGGCCAGAATCTAGGACAGGGGGAATATTAGGGCCAGTCCCTTTATCTCAGCCGCACCCAGCGATTAGCAAGCTTCTCTCAGTCAGTCAACCCGGTCAACTTTGGCCACCTCGCCCCTTAACCGAATGGATGATCATTATTCGACTCGAAAAATTTATTCCGGCTCAACTCGATGATGCCATGCGTCTTCGTTTAATAGATGAACTATTTGAAACCTGGCTGCGAGAACAACTCGCCCAAATTCGTACCTTAGAACCTCTTCCCACTTCAGTGTCTTCAGTATCATGACAACATCCATTGTTTCCGACGTTCAAGTACAAAGCTTTCTGGCTGAAACCACGCCCTTTGATCGACTGTCAGAACAAGCCCTGAAGGCGGTGGTTGAAAAAAGCCAACTGCTCAGTTATCGCCCCGGACAGCCGATTTTTGAGCGCGAAAAGATCCCCACTCAAATTGCAGTGATCTATCAAGGACAAGCCCGCTTACTGGGGTATGACACCCGAATTAATCGACCTCAAAGTTTGCGCTTATTAGGGGCGCGAGAACTGGTGGGTTGGGCGGGTTTAATGCGGGGTGTCCCTTGTGAAACCGCGATCGCTTCAACCGAAATGATCTGCATTACCTTGGGGGCCGACGATTTTCTCAAACTGATTGATAATGAGCCCGATTTTGGTGAAGCCTTTAGAGATCATGCCGCTTTAAGCGAAGTATTTGAACTGCTTAGTCAAGAACTCCAACAACGGGCTGACCCGGTGGGAGATCTCAAAAGCTTAGCCGTCGATGTTTGGCCAGATGCAATTGTGGTCAACTTACTCAATGGCAATAAAAATAGCCGGGATCTCAATAATATGCTTGATCCCAATCGTCTCTGGTTGGTCAGTAGTGGGGTAATTGGGGACTTTGCTCCGGGTAGCCGCTTAGATCTCGATGATGAGAATGGATCTCTGAAAGTGCAGGGATTGAATGGGGTGAGATTGGTGGGATTACACCCAGAAAGAAGTGTCGTTCCTCAAAAGATGGAACCCTCTGAAACAGTCGCTGCCTCCGGTAATGGCAGTCAAATTATTAATATTAGTGAGATTCCCCAAGCCCCCGAGAAAGTCCCAGACCCAGAACTAGAAAATGTTCAAGTGGGAAAATTTCCCATTGTGCGGGCCCGAGGAAAAATAGATGCCCCAGTCGCCTGCTTCAATATGTTGAGCCGTTTCTTTGGGGTCAATTTCCGCAAAGATTTGGTGCGTCGTGTGCTGGAAAACCAAATGAGCACGGTGGGGATGATTTCTCTGCAAGCTTGCGGTGCAGTGGCGCAAATGATGGGGCTAGGGGCACAGTTGGTGCAAGTCCCAGCTAAAGCCGTGAGTCGGCTCAAAGCTCCGGCGATGATTGAATGGCAGGATAGCTTTGCGATTCTCTACAGCATTACAGAACGAGAACTGGTTCTGGTGACTCCCGAAAAAGGGATGCGTAAACTCCGTCCGAATCAGTTTGCTGAGCTGTGGAGTGAAGAAGGGGGCCAGGTTTTACTGTTACAACCCCCGAAAACTGAACAGAAAGAACAATTTAGTTTCTGGTGGTTTTGGCCGGCGTTGATGGAGCATCGCGTCACCTTTATTGAGGTGTTGATCTCGTCGTTCTTTGTGCAACTATTTGGCCTGGTTAACCCGTTGATGACCATGGTGATCATTGACAAGGTGATGGGTCAGCGTAATATTGATGCCCTCAATGTGTTGGGGATTTTAATGTTAGCCGTTGCCCTATTTGAAGCGCTGCTATCGGCTTTACGAACGTATCTGTTTGTTGATACCACCAACCGCCTGGATGTCAAACTGTCTTCGGAGGTAATTGACCACCTATTGCGACTGCCGCTGAATTACTTTGATAATCGCCGGGTTGGGGATTTGGTGGGAAGAATTGGGGAACTGGCCAATATTCGGAGTTTCTTAACGGGTACGGCCTTAACCGTAGTATTGGATGCGGTATTTTCTGTGATCTACATCGCGGTGATGTTCTTCTTGAGTGTTCCCATGGCGATTGTGGCCCTCGCGCCGTTGCCGTTATTTGCGGTGATTGTGATTATCAACTCGCCGATTGTCCGACGGTTATTACGGAAAAAAGCAGAACGTTACGCGGACTCTCAATCTTACCTGGTAGAGGTGCTGAACGGTATTCAGACGGTTAAAGCCCAGAGTATTGAGCTAAAATCTCGTTGGGAATGGCAAGGCCGTTACGCTCGATTTATGAGCGCGAGTTTCAACACGATTTTGACCCAAACCGCATCGAGTTCGATTAGTGGCTTCCTCAATAAACTGTCTGGTTTGGCGCTATTGTGGGTGGGGGCTTATTTAGTGATTGATGGTTCACTGTCCCTCGGGGCTTTAATTGCTTTCCGAATTATTGCGGGTAACGTTTCGGGGGCTTTGCTACGGTTTGTCAGTGTATGGCAGAGTTTCCAAGAAGTGGGAATGTCGGTTGAACGTCTGCGGGATGTTTTAGATGCGCCGACAGAAGTGGATCAAGATGACCGTAATAATATTCCGATGCCGGAAATGCAGGGTTCGGTGACGTTTGAAGAAGTGTCCTTCCGGTTTGGTCAGAGTGGGCCGCTGCAAGTGGCAAACGTTAATTTAGAGTTTGACCAGGGATCGTTTGTTGGCATTGTGGGACTGAGTGGATCGGGTAAAAGTACCCTGATGAAACTGCTACAACGGCTGTATCCCCCGTTATCGGGTCGGATTAAAATTGATGGATATGATATCAATAAAGTAGAACTGTATTCTTTACGTCGGCAAATTGGTGTGGTTTTGCAAGATACTCTGCTGTTTAATGGCACAGTTCAAGATAATATCGCCTTGAGTAACCCGGACGCGGGAAGTGATGAAATTATCCGCGCTGCTAAAATTGCCGCTGCTCATGAGTTTATTATGACGTTGCCTCAAGGGTATAACACAGTGGTGGGAGAACGGGGTGGATCTCTGTCTGGAGGACAACGACAACGAATTGCGATCGCCCGGACGGTTCTACAAAATCCACGATTATTAATATTAGATGAGGCCACCAGTGCTTTAGATTATCAATCAGAACGGATGGTGTCTGATAACCTGGCAGAATCGTTTCAAGGCACAACCGTATTTTTCATTACCCACCGTCTCACCACTGTCAGAAATGCCGATAGCATTATCCTGATGGACCAAGGTTCGGTGGTTGAACAAGGTCGCCATGATGAACTTATGGCACTTCGCGGTCGTTATTACTGTCTATATCAACAGCAAGAATCCCAGCAATAAAGGGTGTGTTACTCGTTGGTGGGTTATGGGTTGAGAGTTGCTTGAACAACGCCCTAACAAATAACCCCTGACAAATGACAAATAATCAATCAGCTAAATTTACAACGATAATCTCTATCTATGAAATCATCTGTTTCCCTATCTGATCAACCTGTCATTCTAGAGAAACCCGCTGTTTGGTCCCATGTGTTTCTCTGGGTCATCATGCTAATCACGGGCTCAGCTATTATCTGGGCTTATTTCGCCAAAATTGAACAAACTGTTCCGGCCGTTGGTGAATTAGAATATTCTGATGGCGCGCGAGAAATTCAAGCCCCTACCACCGGGGCTGTTGTCCGGTTGCACGTCGAAAATGGCGATCGCGTTGCTAAAAATCAACCCCTACTCACCTTCAGTCCCACCAACTCCAGTGCAGATTTACGCTCGATTGAAGAACTACAAAACACCTTAGAAGGTGAAAATCAGTTCTACAGAGGGATATTACAGGGGCAAGCTCAGGGGCAAGCCCCGGCTGAGTTAGCTGATTTGGTGCGGGAAAGAGACGCTCGGATTGGAGAAAATCAAGCCTTACAAGCGTTGTTAAATGAACTGTATCTTAACCGAGGTACCGCTTCTGGGTTTAGTTCCAGTTTAGCCAGTTTAGTGTCAAATTATCGGGCAGAATATCAGTCCCGTGTCCGGGCTGGAGAGTCTCAAGTCAGAGAACTTGAGAAGCAACTCGAACAAGCCCAACAATCTGAACAGGCGGCCAGGCAACAGCTTGAGATTGCTCAAAACCAATTGGCATTCTCTGAAAATCAATTGGCTAATGCCCAACAACAACTGCAGTTTGCCTCCTCACAGCAGTCTTTGGCAGAGGAACAATTAACCAAATCAGACAGCGTCCTCGATGCCAGTGAACAGATTCTGCAACGATTAGAAGAGGGGGTCAATGAAGGGGCGATCGCCGAATTACAGCGAGATCGACAACAACAAGAAGTGTTACGCAGTCAGAATGATGTACTACGGCAACAGGATCAAATTGTATCGCGTCAAGGGGAAATTAATCGGCTGCAAGGGGAAGTCAATAGCCGCGAAGGAGAGATAAATTCGCGACGGGGTGAAATTGCCAGAATTCAATCTGAAATTAGCAATTTTCAGGTCGAACAGCAACGAATTGAAGCAGCTATCAGTCGGGCAGAAGAACAATTACAAAATAATAAAGATAGTTGGGCAAGAGAACTCAATACTCGGATTGTTGAAAATGAAAAACAAATTGCGACTGCAGATTCTCAATTGGGTCGTTCGCGATTGGCAAATGAAAAGCAGCTTTCTGAATTAGATGCTCAACTCGAAAAGCTGGAAGAACAGCGAGATACTCAAGTATTAAGAGCGCCTGCGGCAGGAATTGTGTTTGATTTAGTTCCGACAACAAAAGATCAGGCTTCTTTAGATCTCGGCGATGATGAGATTTGTCAATATATTACCAATGCTGTGTTAAAGCCAGGAGATCCTGGGTTAAAACGGTGTGAAGAAGCTTATTATGAAGCTCAACAAACCGAACAGTTACTGACGGTTTTGGATGATGAAGAAGGCTTACAAGCAGTGGTTTATGTCCAGAATAGCAACGTTGCTTTGGTATTAAATGCATTGCGACTAAAACGGGAAAAATTAGAACCGTTGAATGGTCAAGAAGTGGCTGGGGAAGTGATTGAATGTACGCCTGAAAAAGACTGTTTCTGTCCGGAGTCGGAAGCGGCACGGGAGGAGTTAGGTTTGACTGAAGAAGACTGTATTAAAGTTGAATTGAATATTGATGCGTTTCCCGCCGGAGAGTTTGGTACAGTTATCGGTGAGTTGAAATGGATTAGTCAAGATGCAATTCCCCCGGATGAATTACGACAATTCTATTCTTTTGAAGCGAAGATTCAGTTAGATAAAGACTATTTTGTCTTGGATGAAGAAGAGGATATTCGGATTGGTTTGCAGTCGGGAATGGCGGCTAATTCTAAAATTAATATTGGCAAACGGACGGTTTTACAACTGATGTTTAGTCGGTTTACAGGTACGTTTAATAGTATGACGAATGTAAGATAGTTTGAATTAGATTAAATCTAGGGTGTGTCTATCGGATGCACCCTATCGCTTTTTTATGTGTAAAATTGAAAGGTGATTAACCACAATAAACACAGAGAGTTTACAGAGAGTTTGAGTGGTAAGAATGAGGAGAGTGCATTTTTTTAAGGGTGTTTTATTACTGCTTTATTTAAGTCCGGTTTTTGCAGTCATTGGATTTATTGTCGCGTTTGCGGTGGATGTGCCTGCTTATGACCAATGGGTGTTACCGGGGTTGTTTGAAAAGGTGGCAACGGGAAGTTTGACGTTTGCAGATTTATTTGAGTTACATAATTATCACCGAATCTTATTTCCTCGGTTAATTTATATTGTTTTAGGATTTTTATCAAGTTGGAATATATTAGCAGAAATTAGTGTTAGTTTTTTGCTTGCTAGTATTACTTATATTCTTTTATATCAGTTATCGCGGTTAACCAGTAATAGTCAAAATAATACTATATTTCATCTAGCTAATTTAACGACGTGTTTATTGATTTTTTCTTTAACGCAACGATGGTTATGGGGGTTTCAACTCCCTATTTTTTTGATTAATTTATTTTTGGTTTTGGGTTGCTTGGTTTTAAGTTTATCCCAACTCTCAACATCATTAAAATTAGGTTTAGCGGCTTTATGTTGTGTGGTGACTAGTTTTTCTTCGGCACAAGGTTTAATGGCTTGGTTGGCGATGTTGCCGATGGTGGTTTCTTTAGGAGGAAGAGGAGGAGAAAAAGTTAAAAGAGTGAGTTTATGGATTATTTTATTTCTCATTTCTTGTGGAATTTATCTCATCGGATATTATCAAGATCCGAGAATTATAGAATTGACTTTAATTGAACGGTTACTGATTTCAATTCAATTCTTTTTTAATTTATTGGCTGCACCCTTACTCAGTTCACCTAGAATAACCTGGATTTTAGGTATGATTATTTTAGTTAATTTTATCTTTTTATCAATCTATTTTATTAGACAATCCCTCAAGTTTAAAACATTAGGTCAAGCGTCGCCTTGGCTATCAATTGGGCTATTTTCTTTAATTACTTCTATTTTGATGGCAAGCGGCAGAGTTGAACAAGGGGCGGATTACCCCATTTATGCCATTCGCTACACAACGCATACCATCTTATTTTTAATTGCAATTGTTCAACTTTGGAGAATATGGATTGAACAGAAAAGAGATTTTATTAAAATTTATCATTCTTCTTCCTTATTCTATAGTTTTTTTGTGGGAATTATTATTTGTTTAATTTGGGTAAAATCGGGTGATATGCTGGTGGAAACTCAGCAGGATAATGTGCAGTTAAAAAATAGTCATACTTGCCTTAATTTAGTTAATTATTTAGAAGAGTCTGAATTCTTTAAAACCTCCCCTGAACGCTGTCTTCTCCGCATGAGTAAAACAACGTGGTGGATTCGAGACGGAGTAGAATCTTTACAGAATATTCCATTAAGACAATTTGCTCAAAATATTACTTTTAAGCGTAATACGCCGGAGATTTATGGCTATATTGATATTCCTCAAAATCAAAATAATTTAATTCAGCTTAATCCCGGTGAAACCTTAACCCTCTCCGGTTGGGCAATATTCCCTAATCTTGAAACTCAGCCCAGTTTGGTATTTTTATCCCAGGATAATCGTCAATCTTTTTTCGCCAATGCTAAAGTTAATCTGGCCAGTCCAGATATTGCAGAAACGTTGAATAATCCTCAATATCAGCGTCAACGTTGGAATGTAATTTTATCAACAGACTCTCTACCGTCTCAACCCACAGAAATTAAAGCCTGGGTGTATCATCCGCAACAAAAACAACTCCTCCAATTGCAAGGAAAAGTTCAAGTTTCTGTAAAGCCTACTGAAAATTAAAATATTATGACAGTTGTTTGGTAGGCTAGATTATGGTAAACCTTGGCTTAATCTCTCCATGAATGTCATTCAGACTAAAATACCTGAGGTTGTCATCATTGAACCCAAAGTGTTTGGTGATGAACGCGGATTTTTCCTTGAAAGTTTCAATCAAAAAGCCTTTGCGGAAAAAACGGGAGTTGAAGACGACTTTGTTCAAGATAATCATTCCCGTTCTGTCAAAGGTGTATTACGAGGTCTACATTACCAAATTCAACAAGCCCAAGGTAAATTAGTTCGTGTCGTTGCAGGTGAAGTATTTGATGTGGCGGTGGATATCCGCAAAAGTTCCCCGACTTATGGACAATGGGTGGGTTGTGTTTTAAGTGAAAAAAATAAACGACAATTCTGGGTGCCACCGGGATTTGCCCACGGATTTTTGGTCACTTCTGATAGTGCGGATTTCTTGTACAAAACCACCGATTATTATGCCCCTGAATATGAACGGTCTATTTTATGGAATGACCCAGATATTGGGATTGAGTGGCCTCTCGAAGGAATCACCCCAGTGTTATCAAAAAAAGACGAAGCCGGAAGTTCATTCAAAACCGCTGAGATGTTTGAATAATGCAAATTTTACTAACAGGTAAAGACGGTCAACTCGGGGAAGAGTTGTATCCGCTATTAAGTTCTATGGCAAATGTTATTGCTGTGGGACGCGATAGTTGTGATTTGGCAAATCCTGAGGCCATTCGTCAGGTCGTCGATAAAACGCAACCAGATATTATTGTCAATGCGGCGGCTTATACAGCGGTAGACAAGGCTGAAAGTGAAGCGGAATTGGCAATGGCGATTAATGGCAATGCCCCTGGTATTCTGGCAACCGAAGCTGAAAAGTTGGGGGCAAGCTTAATTCATGTTTCCACAGATTATGTCTTTAATGGGGAGAAAAATACTCCTTATTTAGAAACGGATAAAACTCAACCGTTAGGACTGTATGGTGAGTCTAAACTGGCTGGAGAACAAGCTATTTTAGCCACAAATGCGAATGCTATTATTCTCCGGACGGCTTGGGTTTATGGCGCAGGAGGCAAGGGGAATTTTGTTAAAACCATGTTGCGTTTAGCGGCCCAACGGGAAGAATTAGGGATTGTGGTAGACCAGGTGGGCAGTCCGACTTGGACAGGTGATTTAGCAAGGGCAATTGTGGATTTAATTCCTCGATTAAATTCAGAAACCTATGGTGTTTATCACTATACCAATAGCGGAGTTACTAGTTGGTATGATTTTGCGGTAGCGATTTTTGAGGAAGCCCAAACTTTAGGAATTCCCCTCAAAATTCAACAAGTTAAACCCATTACTACGGCTGAATATCCCACTCCTGCCCGTCGTCCGGCTTATTCTGTTTTAAGTGGTCGGAAAATTTCAGAACTTTTGGGCAGTTTCCCACCCCATTGGCGGCAAGGATTGAGAAATATGCTAAAACAATACTCAGCAAAATAGTTATTTTCAGACTGATATTTGTCAGTTGAGAAATCACGAGAGTCATCAACCGTCTAGCCACACAAATCGAAGCACAAGTTATTCTTTTAAGCACATGAAAGCACTCATTCTATCTGGTGGTAAAGGAACTCGTCTGCGTCCCCTCACTTATACGGGAGCAAAACAGCTTGTACCTGTTGCAAATAAACCGATTTTATGGTATGGAATTGAAGGAATTGTTGCGGCAGGAATTACGGATATTGGAATTGTTATTAGCCCAGAAACCGGCGGAGAAGTTCAAGAAGTAACAGGAGATGGTGAACGATTTGGGGCAAAAATTACTTATATTTTACAAGAAGAACCAGCAGGATTAGCCCATGCTGTGAAAATTGCTCAGCCATTTTTAGGAGATTCTCCGTTTATTATGTATCTGGGAGATAACTTAATTAAAAATCCTTTAAGTCCTTTCTTAGAACAGTTTAAACAGAATCAATTAGACAGTTTAATTTTACTCCGTCCAGTCGAAAATCCCACTGCTTTTGGGGTGGCTGTCGTGAATGAAAAAGGACGAGTTGAGAAATTGGTTGAAAAACCAAAAGACCCTCCCTCTAATTTAGCGTTAGTGGGGGTTTATTTCTTTGCCAATAGTATACATGAGGCGATTGCGAATATTCAACCTTCTGCCCGGGGAGAATTGGAAATTACTGATGCTATTCAAGAATTAATTAATACTAGCAAACACGTAGAGGCGCGTACCTTAGAGGGTTGGTGGTTAGATACCGGGAAAAAGGATGATTTACTCAGTGCCAATCAGATTATTTTAGATGAACAAGTCCAGTCTAAAAATGGGGCTGAAGTCGATGATAATAGTAAAATTATTGGCCGGGTTGAGATTGGAGAAGGAACAAAACTAATCAACTGCGAAATCCGTGGACCTGTGATGATTGGCAGTAATTGTCACTTAGAAGATTGCTTTATTGGGCCCTACAGTAGTGTGGGAGATGAGGTCACTCTGATTGATGCGGAATTAGAACATAGTGTGATTTTACAAGGGGCTAAAATTACAAATATTCATCACCGTATTGTCGATACTTTAGTCGGTCGTCGCGCTAAGTTAACAACTCTTCCTCAACGTCCCAAAGCATTACGCTTTATGTTAGGAGATGATAGTCAAGTCGAATTGACTTAATTTTTACTCTCAAACCCTCCAAGTCCCCCATCCTCTTGGGGGGCTAGCAGTCTCAATTCAACTATAAAACTATGCTTTTAGTGAATTGGAAAAAGCGCCTTAGTCTTTCGGGAATTGAGTATAATATTCTTTCAAACTTTGAGAGATTATTAAACTGCTGGTGCTGTTTTTCTTTCTTTTAATCTTTGCATAAAAAAGCACAACGCACTATACAGAATCAAACTTTCTCCTAGAAATTCGGCAAATTCTTCCACTGCAATTCTGAGGTTTTCTATAAGATTAGCGAAGGACTCAGTTGTCCCAAATAAATTCAGTAAAGTTTGAATAATATCTTTAAATAATTCAGCCCCAAATCCCCCCACAGCAAATATAATCATACCGAAAATTGCAATTAATGTTTGACGCTGATAACACCGCCAGAGATTGCGAAAATCAGGATATAATAATAATGGAGTTCCAAGAAAAACAGCTATATAAATACCAAGCCAGGTTCGATCTCCGAGGCTATCAAACCAATGTTTAAGTTGAAGATGAATTTTAAAAACCTCATCAACACTACCATAAATAAGGAGAATCGCCATCGCCAATTTAAACCGCTGAGAGGGAGGACGTTGATAGGTTTGTTCTTGAATGAATAATGTCAGAGAAATTAAGCCAATGCTTAACAGGAGTGAAGCTTGCAGTAGAGAAGGAATAGTCATAAAACCATTCATATCAAATGGATGTAATGGTTGTCCAGTAACTAAAATACTGCCTAAATAAATAATGACAATCAGTAACTCAAACAGAATTAAGCCAGCCAGAATTGAACGAGGATGTTTTAACAGCATGTTAATCAACTAATTTTCTGAATTGATATAAGTTCATTATTGCTTTTAAAATTCTAAACCGTCAACTCTATAAAATGTTGAAAAAAGATGAATTCATCGGATTTTTAGCTCAAAATTCAGCGAGTTTAATCGATGGCAATATTTATCCTATGTCATTTAAATATTGATTTAAAAGATTGATTGAATTCTAAATTATGTGATTTTTTATGGGAGAAAAGAAATCGGTTCAATCGGCGTAATATGATTCGCTAATTGTTCCATTTCAGCTAAATTACCCTCACAATACAGTGCTAAATCACAACCCGCTGCCAAACAGGCTTTAACGTTTGTGACCACATCCTCAGATAAGGCTTTCATGCTTAAATCATCAGAAACTAGCACGCCTTCAAACCCAATATGCTGGCGAATGACTTGTTGAATTACTTTTGGGGAAATGGTCGCACAACGTTCTGTATCATAAGCGGTATAAATCACATGAGCCGTCATCGCCCAAGACACAGATTTTGCCAAAGCCTGAAACGGCACAAAATCTCGGTTACATAAGTCTTGTATGGATGCATCCACCACAGGTAGAGCCTTATGACTATCCACTAAAGCCCGACCATGACCGGGAATATGTTTAATGATAGGAACCACACCTCCTGCTTGATAGCCCGCTATCACAGCCTCAGCCATGGTAATAATCTCCTGAGGAGAATTGCTGTAAGCCCGCTCCCCGATAATAGGGTCAGCACCGGGTATGGGGCAGTCTACCACGGGGGCACAATTAACATTCACGCCAACCGCTTTTAATTGCTCTGCGGTACGTTTTGCATCCATTTTTGCCAAATGAGCAGCTTCTGTAATGTCACGGGTTTGCTGTAAATAAGAAACCGCAGCAGGTCCCGGCCACCAGTGAGGAGCATCCAGACGTACCACCCGCCCCCCTTCTTGGTCAATCAGAATGGGAATATCTGCTTGCTGAATACAGTCTCTTAAAGCATCGGTTAATTGTTTTGTTTGGCTAGGGGTTTGACAGTTGCGTTTAAATAAAATAAATCCAGCCGGTTGACAACGGGTAAATAATTTTTGTTCGGCTAATGATAAGGTGGTGCCAGCACAGGAAAAAATAATTGGTAACATTTTGAATAGATTTGAATATAACTTAATTAAATTAGGGGTAAAAACAGAATGACTATTTCGAGGCAGATTACCGCCTACATGAGCTTAACTCAATTTACCCCCAATTAATAGATAATATTAAATTTGGGCTGCACATAAAGCCGCACCAATCAGTCCAACTTTAGGATTAAGCACAATATAAACAGGTACTTTCTGAATCATCGGACGGATGCGTCCTTTAGCATTAAAAGCGTTGAGAAACAGTCCATTTTTCATTAATTCTAAGTTCTTGGCTGCAATTCCACCCGCCACATATAATCCGCCGTAGGGAAGTAATTTTAAAGCTAAATTCCCCGCTTCTGTACCGTAAGCTTCAATAAACAGTTTCATGGTTTGTTCACACAAATAATCTTTACCATTGGCGGCTTTAGAAACTTCCGCTGATAAATCAACAGTTTTACCCTGTGCACCGATTTCTTTTTTCCAAGTCTCAAAAATTAGGCTCATTTCAGCAGATTCTAAATCCGGGTAACGCTGGCGCATGAATTGATAAATTGCACTAATTCCCATCCCTGAAATAATCCGTTCAACAGAGACTCGTTCTAAGTTTTGTAGGTCTTTAACGTAGTTGAGGAGTTGAAATTCTAATTCAGAACTAGGGGCAAAATCAACGTGTCCGCCTTCACTGGGAAAAATACGATATCCTGACTCACTGGGAATCACAAATCCTTGCCCTAAACCAGTACCTGCGCCAATTACGCCGATGGGGCAATTTGTACTAGGTTCGCCTGTTTGTAGCGTATAAACATCTTCAGCTTCTAAACCGACAACTCCGTATCCAATGGCTGCGAAGTCGTTAATTAAAGTGACTCGCGGAATATTTAGTTCCCGTATGAGTACCGCTGTATCGATAAACCAGCTTAGATTGGTGAGTTCACAGGTAGTATTATTGACCACAGGGCCTGCAATACCAAAACAAGCTTTTTCAGGGGTATATTCTTCTCCTAAGGCTGATGTTGCTTCTGAAAAAAACTGTAGTACGATGGGGACTAAATCGCTATATTGTTGACTGGAATAAGTTTCTTCATATAATGTGACAGGTTTAGGTACAATTCCTAAAAATCCGCTGGATTCTAATTTAACCAATCGTAAAATTGTTTTGGTTCCGCCAATATCTCCTGCCAGTAAGATTGTCATTGTTGATTAACTCCTGATGTATGTTGCTAAATGTTAAAAAAATAATTTATTGAGAGATCCTACATTCCGAGAATATCATTTTAATGGCGTTTTTGCTAGGCTAAATCTATGATAAATTATCAACGATTATTTGAGTGTTTTTCTATTCAGCAACTCAGTCATTTTTATTCGGTTTATAACTATAGTCAGCAGGGCGAGTATATTAACAGATCGTGCATGACGAATAATTAGTATCTTACCCAAAACCTTACAACTTAACCCCGAAAATCTAACACCTAAAACCGCTGATTTACTATTTCCAACCTTGTTCAGCTTGTTGCAAAACGTAGCGTGATACAATATCAATTTCTTCTGGAGTTAAACGCTCTGCGTAAGCAGACATATTCCCTTTTCCTTGAGTTACAATTTGAGAAACATCAGCAATAGACTCATATCCGTTGCGTTTGAGCGCTCTTTTTTTTAATGATTTTCCCCGACGAATAATATTACCTCCGTGGGCATGACAGCCCGCACAATTGCTCTGAAATATTGTTTTACCTTCGTCTAAGTTAGCGGCTAGCGAGATAGGGGAAAAAGAAATAAATATTATCAAAAATAGTAAGAAAAAATAGCAAAAAAATTGATAACCTGACTTAAACTTGAAATTCATTTTGATATCATTTTAAATGTAATAGAATAAATTAAAATATTGCCGGAACAACCCTAATACAACTTTAGCTTACTTCAGCTCTAAAGGATATAATACGGCAGAACTTGCGGACCATTCCCACATCGAACCGGGATAATTTTTAGCGTTATAACCTAAATCCACTAACACAGCCGTTAACCAAGCTGAACGAATACCCCCTGTACAATAGACAATAATTTCTGTATTTGGGGTAATCTGATGCTGATTTAACTGCGATAATATAGCGGCTTGGGATAATAATAAACCCTTCTCATCTAACCAATCCTGATAATATAAATGAATCGCCCCAGGAATATGACCCCCGCGCTGTTCGCCATAGGGTGTTTTTCCAGCATATTCACGGCGTTCGCGGCTATCAATAATAACGATATTTTCAGCGTTTAATTGCTGCTGAAGTTGATCTTGATTAATCGTCCAATCCTCGCGACGACTGACCACAAAATTTCCCCGATTAATTGGCTGAGACATTTTAGCAGGTTTCAACTCTCCAGTACTGAATAATGCCGGATAGCCACCATCAACAAACACTGCTTGATTATGCCCTAGACTGCGTAACATCCAAACCATTCGACCGTCTTCTCCCCAGCCTTTTTTAGGATCAATTACAACTACAACTGGTTGATTTTGATCAATTCCCAGCGCCTGTAACTTCTCCGTTAAAATCCGATCTGAAGTTAATAATTTACCTCGGTTTGGGTTTTGTGATTGAGAAAAATCTTGCCAAGCAATTGCCTGAAATCCCGGTAAAGTTGAACCTTTAAGTAACTTTAAAGAACGAGCATCTAACACAATTGCGCCGTCATGAATTAAATCAATAGCTTGATTAGCATTGACAATCCATTGTTGCTCTAACTCTTCATAACTCAGGACTTCAGGACGATATTGAGAATTGGGAATCTGACGCTGGAGTCCGTTTCTGAGAAGGAATAAACCAGAACTCCAGCCAATCCCAACAAACAGTAAAATGATGAAAAATCCCAGCCTGAGTGGATGAGAAAAAATATTCATAACATGGTCAAGATGTTACGATTTTTGTTGCAATACTCAACCTATAAAGTGAGAACTTGCAATCAAAGAATGAATGGCTTTTAGCCCCCAGCTACAGCCGGAACAATACTGACTTCATCCCCATCTTCTAATTTTGTTTCTGTATTATCTAGGAAGCGAATATCTTCACTATTGACATAAAAATTAAGAAACCGCCGAGGTTTTCCGGCATCATCACACAAACTTTTCTTAATTCCTGGACAGTTTGCTTCTAAAGAATCAATCAATTCAGTAATATTGCTCCCCTCACATTCAAGCGTGGCTTTATTATCTGTAAATTTTTGCAAGGGAGTTGGAATTAATACTTTAACAGCCATAGTCTTAACCAATGCTAATCGATGTAGATACTAAGAGAGAGAAATTATCATTGATCATTAAGTAGCAATGACCAATGACTATTGATGTTGGTGCGCGTCTGTGCGCTACTCAAATAACAATCAATAACTATTAAACCAGAACTTGTTGCCATTCTAAACGGTCTAATGTCCGCGCCCGTTCTAAAGCCCGTTCAAAGCTATCTAATTTGGCATCAATGGTTAAAGGTTCGCCGACATAACCTTGAACCGCTTCTTGGGTTTTTAAGCCATTTCCAGTGATATAAACAACAGTGCTTTCATCGGGATCAATTTTGCCCGCTTCTACCAGTTTTTTCAAGACTGCAATCGTGGTTCCGCCTGCGGTTTCTGTGAATATTCCTTCAGTTTCTGCTAAAAGCTTAATGCCTTCAATTATTTCTGCATCATTCACTGATTCAATATGACCATTAGTTTTATTGGCTAAATCTACGGCATAAACACCATCAGCCGGGTTCCCAATCGCAATAGATTTAGCAATAGTATTCGGTTTAACTGGATTAATAAAATCTCGTCCTTCTTTAAAGGCTTGGGCAACGGGAGAACAGCCTTCTGCTTGTGCGCCACTGAAGCGAACTGCTTTATCTTCAACTAACCCGACTTCAATAAATTCTTGGAATCCTTTATAAATTTTATTGTATAAAGATCCTGACGCAATCGGAGCAACAACATGATCGGGTAATTTCCAACCTAACTGTTCGGCGACTTCAAAGCCCAGGGTTTTTGATCCTTCTGAATAATAAGGACGCAGGTTAATATTAACAAAACCCCAACCGTGAGTATTTGCAACTTCTGAACACAGACGATTAACTTGATCGTAGTTACCTTTAACCGCCATTAAAATCGGATTATAAATTAAAGTTCCGAGGACTTTTCCGGCTTCTAAATCAGAAGGAATAAATACACAACAATCTAGTCCGGCTTTAGCGGCGATCGCAGCGGTAGAATTAGCTAAGTTACCCGTACTGGCACAGGATACTGTCGAAAATCCTAACTCTCTAGCACGACTGAGGGCAACCGATACCACTCTATCTTTGAAGCTGAGAGTGGGCATATTGACGGCATCGTTTTTAATGTAGAGATTTTTCAGCCCCAGACGACGGGCCAGACGATGAGATTTTAACAGCGGAGTCATTCCAGTCCCGACATCAATCACATCATCTGTTGCTAACGGTAAAAAGTCCCGATAACGCCAGATAGAGTTTGGCCCGGCTTCAATGGATGCCCGACTGACTTTCTGCCGTAGAATATCGTAGTTGTATTTAACTTCCAGTGGGCCAAAGCAAACTTCACAGACGTGTTTGGCTTCTAGAGGATATTCTGCACCACATTCCTTACACTTAAGTTTCTCAAATGCTCTCTGTAAGGTGTTGGATACGGTAGATAATGTTGTCGCTGGGGTCATGGCTCTAATCTCACAATTCAATTAGTTCTTCAACTGATGGATGCAGCCTATCACAGAGGAAAAATTTCTGTCAATCATACCCGACCTTTTTTGTCGGGATTATAACGGACAGGAAGAGATTGATTGGCGCGTTATTTGTGATTCACTATTGTTTGTTAATACAGAACTTGCATCACCTGAGTTGGGAGTAACCCCTATCTCCCTCTCCCCCTATCTCCTCGTCTCCCCCTATCTCCCTCTCCCCCTATCTCCCTCTCCCCCTATCTCCCTCTCCCATCTATTAGAAATTGTTCTAAAGCCATCGCTTCAACCGGACGACTAAACAAAAAGCCTTGAATTCGATCACATTGATGCTGTTGTAAAAAGGCTTTATCGGCTTCAGTTTCAACCCCTTCAGCAACCACTTGTAACCCTAAACTATGAGCCATTTGAATCGTTGCCACAACAATAGCAGCATTTTTCGAGTTCATGGCGACATTATGAACAAAACTACGATCAATTTTGAGGCTGTCAAACGGAAACTGCTGTAAATAACTGAGGGAGGAATAACCCGTACCAAAATCATCCAAAGCTAACTTAATGCCTAAAGCTTTAAGTTCCTTCAAAGTTTGTGAGGCTTGATGAGGATTTTCAACTAAAAGACTTTCCGTTAATTCTAATTCTAAATAGTTTGGATCTAAGCCAGTTTGTTGGAGAATTTGTAGAATACTACGGCTTAAATTTCGTTGTGTTAATTGTAGCGCAGATACATTCACTGAGATGGATAATTCTCTACCTTGTGTTTGCCAGTGTTTCGCTTGCTGACTGACGTGTTGTAGAACCCATTCATCCAAATAAATAATTAATCCTGTCTCTTCAGCCAGGGGTAAAAACTCTGAAGGACTCATCAAACCCAGAGAAGGATGTTGCCATCGAACTAATGCTTCAGCGTAGAGACGGTTACCAGTTTGGAGTTCAAGTTGTGGCTGATAGTGAATGGTTAACTCATTATGAATTAAAGCATGACGCAAATCATTTTCGAGTTGCCAGCGGTCTTGAATACCCACAGAAATCTCTGAATTGTAGAGAATATATTGATTATGGCTTTGTTGTCTGGCAACATGAAGAGCAGCATTTGCTTGAGTGAGTAAGTGATCTAAATCTTGTTCATCTTCAGGATAAAGAGCAATACCCAAACAAGCGGTGACTGCAATTTGATATTGTAAAATGTGTAACGGTTGAGATAAACAACTCAGTAACTGTTTAATCTGCCGATGAATTTCAGATTTGTCAGTAATCGGTTCTAAAATTAGAGCAATTTGTTCGCTATTTAATCGAACGACTAATCCATTTCCACCCACTGCGAGAGTTAATCGTTCTACAACTGCTTGAATCAATCGATTACTGTAATCAATTCCTAAGCTTTGTTTATAATGATCCAATCGATCAATACTCAGAACAGCAACCGCGATAAAATGTGCCTTTTGAAGCAGATGGCTAATTGCTTGTTGAAATTGATCATGTAATAGCCTGCGATTTGGAAGATTAGTCAGACTATCATAATAAACTTGATCGTTGAGCTGTTTAATAACATCATGTAAAACTTGTTGACTTTGCTGTTGGATGCGTTCTTTTTTCCGTAACTGTGAAGAAATTGCCCCCAGCAACTCTGCTTTGGTAAACGGTTTAGTTAAATAATCATCCCCACCCAGCTCCATGATCCGACGTAAATCAGTTCGTTCGCAGCAAGCGGTCAAGCAAATAAATGGAATCAGGTTAGTCTGGGAATTTTGCTTTAAGTGTTTTAAAATACTGTAGCCATCTACACCCGGTAACACTAAATCACACAAAATCAGGTCAGGATAATAACTTTTTGCCAGTTCTATACCCTGATAGCCTTCTCCTGCTCCTTGCACGTCAAATCCTTCTGCTGTCAATAATTTAAGCAGTATTTCTAGCAAAAGTGGATCATCTTCTATTACAAGAATTTTTTTCATGCTACTTGCTACCAGCCACCGTGATTAATCTATCATCTTTTTAGACTATTCTTCTCTCTTAAATCGAGTATAACATTTCTTTCTTTCAAGATTTTTAGGAAACTTGTAGCAAGTTTAGTAATACTTGAATTCATCTGTAGCCTATTAATCTATGAATAAATCAGTTGCAATCTCTAATCATTCGCTACTACCTATAAAAAGATAGCCAAAATTTTATTCAGTAATTTATATTCAATACTTATACTATAGGTTTTTAGAAAATACTAATTAATAATACTTTAATCATATTATCATAATGATTCGGATAGGGTAAACAAACAATCGTGATATTAAACAGATGATGAGTCAAAGTTTAGTATGAGGTTTTATGAAATAATAATTACAGGATAACTCTGATAGAAAAAAATACTATTTTTTTTATGGGTTTAATCAACCTTAGTTAAACCGATTAAAGTATTGAATAAAAAATACTTGATGATATGACCTCTATCGTAGCTTAAGATGAGTGAATTTGACAGCTCCTCAACAAAAAAGTGATCAAAAATTTGATAGCCATTTTGAAGTGAACAGCTTGAGGGAGCCCGAAAGAATGGAGTATAATAGCTTAAATTGAGCCTCTTTACGAAAGCTTTACACATTTATCGATCATTGAGCCGATTAATCAGGGTGAAGTATTATCTCAATCTCAAAACGGATGATCTCTCGTAGCTCAGCTCAAAATCATGAGCCGCATCTACAGAATCGATATAGTAATAATTTTAGTGAGTCTGATGAATATTAACACCATTTCACCTAAAATAACAGCCATTCAATCCAATCTTATAGGGAATGCAATTTATCCCAATCATTTTAATCAAATCTATATCTTCGGAGATAGCCTATCTGATCCGGGAAATTTATTTTCGATGACAAAAGGAGAAATCCCAGCAAACCCTCCCTATCCTCAACAACGATTTTCTAATGGTTTAGTCTGGTCTGAATACTTTAGCGCCAAATTCGGGCTGTATCCCAAACCTTTTACTCATTCCTGCTGGGCTGAAGATGGGATTAATTTTGCAGTTGGGGGTGCAACCACTGGCAAGACAAATATTAATGGTACAAGCTTGCCCGGTTTACAACAGCAACTTGAGGCTTTTATTGCTCCATTACATCAAAATGATCAACGTGCTAATCCTGAAGCGCTGTATATTCTGTGGGCGGGAGCCAATGATTATTTAGGGGGAAATATCACCAATCCGGCTATTCCCATTACCAATTTATCTCAATCCATTCAAGCTTTGTATCAGGTTGGGGCGCGCTATATCTTAGTTTTTAACTTACCTGAATTGGGAGATACACCTTTAGCAAGCGATAGTGAGACGATCAACCCAAGCCAACTGAATCAACTCTCAAATATTCACAATACCTTACTTAACGAAGCACTAGAACAATTAAGACAGTCTCTAACTGGAGTAGAGTTGGGCTTAGTCGATATTCGAGCACTGTTTAAAATGGTCATTGCCAACCCTGGACAATTTGACCTCAATAATGTAACTGATAGTTGTCTAATTGTAGCTTGTTCGCGCCCCGAGCAATACCTATTTTGGGATCAGCTTCATCCGACAACAGCGGCTCATCAAATCATTGCTGAAACTGTGTTTTCTAGTTTGCAGCTCTACTCTCAATCGAACTTAGAATCAATGACTGTGTCAAATACACCGAATCAGCTAACAATTCTTGAAGCGTTTCTATTAAATCAGCGCCGTGCCTAAAGATTTTACCCATCCGCTCGAAGTCAGTTGTGAGGAGCGTGAATCATCCTCGAAAAATTGTTATCAGAAAAGACACGTTACAGTCAGTGAGATGGATCATGGGCTGAAATGCTGAAATGCTTATAGATGAGGGTATAGCCTGGCTAAATGCATGGGATGGGTGAGAAGCGATCGCATTTAACAATCAGGCGATAGGGTGAAATACATCTACCGATGATTAACGGGGCGATGTCGAGGGTGAATCATGTAGATTGATTGAGCAACGCCGACACTGGCATGATGGGTTGATAGAATATCAGCTTTGATCTTAAAAGAAACAGGTTTATTCAGGTGCAGCTTCAACTTGAATATTGCCGTCAATTTCGCGAATCAATTCAATCAAGCCATTTGCCATTCGAGACGCTACAACTGTTCCCTCAAACTCAAACTCAGGGCTGCGTATGGCTTCCAGTAGCATTTGCTGACCCGTCACCGTCATAGACACCATGGGAACTTGGTTTTCTTTTTCTATTTGAATCGCTCCGTCTGTTTTGAGATCATCGTATAGACCTTGGTAAACCCCCACTTTCTTACCTTGTCGCTTTTGCTTGACTTTACTGGTCAGTTCACTTTTTTTAATTTTACCTTTTGAGCCTCCCAATGCCCACAGGGTTAACAACAAACGGGTTCTAGCCTTAGCATCTGTTTCACCAATAATAGGTGCTGCTGTTTCGTTATATTCCATGTTTGATATCTCAATCATTGTAAAACGCGAAAATACCCTCAGATTGTACAACAGATAATTATTATTCAAAATTTTATCCAAATCGTAGCTGATTTGTGTTTGATAAACTTGAGCATTTGTAGTCACTTAGAGAGAAAAATGGTTGATATTGAGATTGTCATACTGTTTTAGATAAGCTGAGTTAATCCGCTGCTCAGGATTCACCCCCAGTCCCCAGTCCCAAGAGTGTAGGGGAATTTTAGTTTTTGATTTCTTACGGCTTAAATCGACTTATTTCTTATTTGTAATCAGTAATTTCTAGCAAATTATCATTCATGTTTTATTGTTTGTTGTAAATCTCAATAATAATATTCCGTAAAGCTGCGGAAATTCATCGTTTGTAGTTCAATCAATTTTCAGTATATTTAAAGATTCTCTCTATTTTTATCATCCGTTGTTTCACGCAAAACGTTAAATAATTCGGTTCAAAATTATACTTTATTTATCGTCAAAACCTCAATATTTTTCTAAAAAACTGAATATTTTTACAAGATCTGAGTTTATTCACGCAACAAATTGAATAATCCGGTTCAAAATAATGCTTTGTTTCTCGTCAAAACCTCAATATGTTTCTAAAAAAATGAACATTTTTACCAAGCTTTAAGTTCAGTATTATACCTGATGACGATTGTAATGATTCTATGAAAAAATAGAAATATAACGATCATAAGCAACAGCTTAACTCAATCCATTTTACAAGATTTATGAAAAATAGCAATCAATAATCTTTGTAAAACAATTTTCGGAATTAATCTAAAAGTACTAAATTTCCCCTGCAGGGCAAAAGTTTTACCACTTATTTTTACTGAAATTTACTCATCAACTTCAAGTTGGATGAATCACTTCAGCTTGCTGACTGACTAGCCCTAGGAGAACTTTAGAATGTCATTTTTTATTCCTACACAACCCATCACTCGTGTTGGTTCGACCACAACTCAAGGTGATGACATCATGAACACAGACTGGGTGCGTCAAACCCTAAGTATTAACAATCAAAATTTAGATGGTAGTGGCATCAAAATTGGAGTGATTTCCGATAGCTACAATCGAAAAAACGGAGAAACTCAAGACATTTTAACGGGTGACTTACCCGGGGCGGAAAATCCCAATGGTTACACCACTTCTGTTGAAATTTTAGCTGACGGCACAAACCCTTATGGTAAAGATGAAGGGCGTGCCATGCTACAAATTATTCACGATATCGCCCCCGGTGCAGAATTAATGTTTCATTCTGCCGTCAGCAAGACAGAAATGGCAAGTGCAGTGCGAGAATTACAACAAGCAGGAGCTGATATTATTGTTGATGATTTAGGATTTGTGAATCAATCCTTTTTCCAGGATGGGATCATTGCCCAAGCTGTTAATGAAGTGGCAGCCAAAGGGGTTGTTTATCTTTCCGCTGCGGGAAATGACGGGGAACGTTCCTATGAAGATACCTTCCGTCCGACTAATAACCCGGTTAATTTTAGCTTTGATAACCAAGATTATATTGCCCACAATTTTAATAGTAACGGAGAGGATATCTTTAACAGTTTCACCTTACCTCAAGGTAAAAGCTTGACTCTAACCTTTCAGTGGGATGATAATTTTGACAATGCCGTTCACGATCTTGATATTTTTGTTGTTCGTAATAACGATTTAAATAATCTCGATATTGTTGCCTACAGCGCAGATGATAATATTGGTAATAATCCGTTAGAAACAATCTCTTTTGCCAATAATACCGATACCGATCAATTCTCAATTTTAATCGCTCAGCGCGATAACATTGCAACACATCCAGAAAACATCAAATATATTAGCTTTTCTAGCAAAGCCGAGAACTTTGAATATGGTCATGATAGTTCAACTATTTTCGGTCATCCTAACGCGGCTGGGGCAATTGCAGTGGGTGCAGTCCGTTATCACACTCCCTCAGAGATTAAATCTTCCTCTTCCGTTGGCGGCACACCCATTTTACTCGATGAAAATGGTAACCCTCTCGAGACTTCAGAAATTCGCCTCAAGCCCGATATCACCGCGCCAGACAGCGTCAGTACCACCGTTGAGGGGTTTGAAACCTTTTCAGGAACATCAGCCGCAGCGCCTCATGTAGCCGGGGTAACCGCATTAATGTTACAAGCTTCCGGCGGTGAGGGCAGTCTCACACCCGATGAAGTCCGAACTTTACTACAACAGACGGCTAACGATATTGCCGCTTCCGGGATAGATTATCACAGTGGTGCCGGGACTGTACAAGCCGATGCCGCTTTAGAATTAATTATGCCGCTACCCAATAACAATTCTATTGTGCGGGAAAATCGTGATAACCGCACTAACAATAGCGCTAGTGAAGCCGCAGATACGTTAACGGGTGGGTCGGCAGACGAGACCTTATTTGGTTACGGTGGGGATGACCGGTTACAGGGACAAAATGGTAACGATGTTTTGTTTGGTAACCAAGGTAATGATTTACTAGAAGGCAATTCAGGTGATGATAAATTGCATGGCGGTAAAGATAACGATGATCTGCGGGGTAATGAAGGAAACGATATCCTTTCCGGTGAGAAAGGAGAAGATAGCCTATTTGGTGAGATGGGTAATGATACGTTGTATGGCGGTAAAGATAACGATCTGTTGATGGGACGGCAAGGAGATGATAATTTATATGGGGATTTAGGAGATGATATTCTGATTGGGGGTAGTGGTCGCGATCGCTTTATGCTGAGTGCAACCACAGGAGTCGATCAAATTACAGATTTTAACCTGAGTGAAGATTTAATTGGGTTAATGGGTGGATTAACCGCTTCACAGGTACAATGGCAATTTAATCAAACGGGAGAAACGGTTATTAGTTTAGCGAGTAATGGTGAATCTTTAGCCATCTTAGACGGATTACATTCACTGACTCAACAACATTTTGTCACAGTATAGAAATGAGCCAGAGTGTGGGATATTAGTATGAGGTATATACTTCTGACTGGGTGACTTCTGACTGGGTGACTGTGGATCTGTTAAGTTGTGCATGAGCGCTTTATCAACAGACTCCGATTTTATGGCCCACACTATGCAACCGACCTCCACTCCAGTAGAAGAAGAGTTTTCCCTAGAGGAAGAAGAATCTCACTTTGATGTATTCTATGATCAACCGGGAACATTACCCGGAACATTAGATCTTGATCCCGATGCCCCACCGCCGGAGATGGTGTTAATTGAGTATAATGAAAATCGCGCCACTCGAACGCTACTGAGCCATCCCGAAGAATGTATTCCTTATATTCGTTCCGATGCCGTCACTTGGCTGGATGTTCAAGGATTAGGAAATACAGAAACCTGGCGTAAAATGTCAGAAATCTTTCAATTTCATCCCATCGCATTAGAAGATGTGGTGAATGTTCCCCAACGACCCAAAGTGGTATTTTATGAAAATCCAGATCATATTATTATTGTGACACTGATGGTGTTACTGAAGCCCGGAACAGAAGAAATTCATAAAGAACAAGTCAGTATTATTCTCGGGAAAAATTACCTAATTACCGTTCAAGAAGAACCTCAATATGACTGTTTGCAACCTGTGCGCGATCGCATTCGGGCAAATCAAGGTATTATTCGTAAACAAGGGGCAGATTATCTGGCTTATTCAATTGTAGATGCCATTGTAGATGGGTATTTTCCGGTTTTAGAACATTATAGCGATCGCCTCGAAGAATTAGAAGATGAAGTCTTTTTTCAGCCGCATCGAGATACTATTGCCACCATTTATGAAATTAAGCAAAGTTTACTGAGTTTACGGCGGGCTATTTGGTCACAACGAGAAGCTATTCATAATTTAAGCCGACAAAGAACAACCCTAATTGGTAAAAAAGCTAGAGTCTATTTTCGAGATTGCTATGATCATACGGTGAATATTCGAGATATGTTAGAAACCTATCGAGAACTCTCCTCAGACTTAGTTAATATTTACCTATCTACAATGGGAAATCGGATGAATGAAATTATGAAACTCTTAACGGTAGTTTCCTCTATTTTTATTCCCTTAACCTTTATTGCTGGGGTTTATGGCATGAATTTTGACCCTTCAGCTTCTCCCTGGAATATGCCAGAAATTGATTGGTATTGGGGGTATCCGGCTTGTTTGGGGTTAATGGCACTCACTGCTATCGTTTTAGTTACCTATTTTTGGCGTAAAGGCTGGTTTGAAGACTTTTCCGGTTTACCTAAACCCACCAAAGAAGAAAAAGGGTGAAAGGGAGACTTTGGAAGCAGGAAAGCCTTTTTATCCTAAATTCTGGCGTTGCCTATTCTCTCACCCACAACCGATGATTAATAACGCGCCAACGCGCTAACAAATGACAAATGAAGGCACGTAGCGTTATATTTGTTGAGGTTGCAGAGACTGCTGTCTGCGGTATTAATTTATTTTCTATGTTATTCAAGCACCCATGACTCAGAAGAATAAATCCTCTTTATTACTGACCCTCGGCGGCGCTATCCTGCTCATTGGAGGGGGTGTTGCTGCTTATTATGGCTTAATGGCACGACAAGCCGCACAGCAAGTCTCAGCCAGTGCTAGCGTGGTTCCCCAAGATGCCATGGCGGTGGTTTCCCTCACCACACAACCTCAACAATGGCAACGATTACAACAATATGGTACACCCGAATCAAAAGCGGCATTGAATCAACAGCTACAGCAATGGCGCGATCGCTTTTTTACGGAAAAAGGGTTTAATTTTCAAAACGATATTCAGCCTTGGGTGGGTGATGAGGTGATGTTAGCCTGGCTACCGGATCGAGTGTTAACGCCAGAAAGCAATCCTGATATTAATTCCTCTCTTTCATCCCCAACACAACCCGCTTTATTGGCTGTTTTACCCATTGCCGATCCATTAAAAGCTAAAGAAATATTAGAACAACCCAAATCATTATCTCAAGGAGAAATTAGCGAACGAAAGTACAAAGGGGTTGATATATTAGAAACCACAGGATTACCCACTGAAAATTATTCTGTTGCCGTTTTAGGGCAAGATTTTCTGCTCATTTCTAATGATCCAAGCGCCACAGATCGAGCTATTGATACCTTTAAAGGCGGTAATTCTTTAGCCCAAACGCCCGGTTATGCCAGTGCCACTCAAAAAATACAAACGCCTCGATCTTTTGCACAATTTTATTTAAATATTCCCGTCACAACCAGTGTGGCTTCTTTTACCTCAGAACGCCCCATTCCGGCTGATACATTAGAACGTTTGCAACAAAATCAAGGATTTGCCAGTCGTATGATTCTTGAGTCTCAAGGCGTTGCATTTAAGAGTGTTTCTTGGCTTAAACCCAATAGTCAAAAAACCTTAAAAGTTGATAATAATGCTAATACTTTATTACGACAACTTCCCAGTAGTACAATTTTAGCAACCGCAGGCAGCAACTTACAACAAGTTTGGCAAGACTATTCTCAAGCCGCTCAAAATAATCCCTTAGCACCGCTAAATCCTCAGGTATTAAATCAGAGTTTAAATAAAGCAACCGGGATGGATTTAGAGAAAGATTTTTTAAGTTGGATGGATGGAGAATTTTCCTTATCTTTAATTCCAGCAATTCCCAATAAAGAACAACCGCAAAAATTTTCGGCTGGATTTGCATTAATGGTAAAAACAAGCGATCCCGATACTGCTGAAGCTACTTTAAAGAAGTTAGATGCAGTTATGAAAGACAATAACTTTTCAGTGGGAGACGCTCAAATTCAAGGTCAACCTGTGGTGAAATGGACTTCTCCTTATGGTGGATTTAGTGTGATTCGGGGTTGGTTAGATAACAATACTGCCTTTGCAACAATGGGCGCTCCGATAGTCGATCAATTCTTACCTGAACCTCAAGTTGAGTTTACTTCAAATCCATTAGTTAAACAAACATTACCCACAGAATTAAATCCGCGTAGTGGTAGCTTTTTTGTAGATTTAGAACAGTTTTTTAATCCGCGTAGTTTATCTTTACCGCCTTTACCCCCTCAACAAAAAGTCTGGGTTGAAGCCATTCGTTCAATTGCAGTTACCGCTGCGGTGAGTAATGAACGCAGTACCCGTTATGATGCATTTGTGAAGTTTAAGCAGGTGGAAACACCCCCAGTCATTGAACAGCCAGAACAAGAAACTACAGAATAAAAAATTGATCCTATTTCTGTTGGAAATAATATCTGAACTTGACAAACTATAGCAATGATAAATGATTCGTGAAAATTCTAACAATAGATGATTTGCCTGGAATGACGAACCTGATTGCCGATTGCCGATTGCCTTTTACAAGGATATTTTATTACAATCTCAAATGAGATTGCTATATCAATGTATCAGTTGAATTTAAAATGGGTGATAAACCGCTATTAAAACAGGGGAGATGAGTTAATGAGTGAATTAGTTAATGCAGTTGAAGCCGGAAACTTAGAAAAAGTCAAAACGTTGTTAAATTCAGGGGTAGATGTGAATGAAAAAGCACATCAAGGAATAACCCCATTACTGGCTGCGGTTACTGCGGGACAGACAGAAATGGTGACTCAACTGTTGCAAGCGGGGGCAAGTGCCAATGAAGCCGATAGTGATAACTGGACGGTATTGATGGAAGCCGCTGCTAATGGACATTTAGAGAGTGTGAAGTGTTTGTTAACGGCCGGGGCAGATGTGAATGCAGCTACGAACTTTGGACTGACTGCCTTAATGAGTGCCGCAGGTAGTGGCTATTTGGAGATAGTACAGCTTCTTGTCCAGTCAGGGGCAGATATTCGGGCAAAAGATCAAAATACTTGGACAGCTTTAATTTGGGCTTCTTCTGAAGGGCATACAGCGGTGGTAGAATGGTTGAAAGCGGCTCGGGATGGTTAGTGGGTTGTAGGGTTTAGGTTGTAGGGTTTAGGGTTTAGGTTGTAGGGTTTAGGGTTAAAGACAATTTTTATGTCAAACACCTGATAATATAGCTGCTATAGCACTACGTTCTATAGTTAGGACATTTCTAATTTCTCAAACGCTTTCATTACTTACTATTGCCTATTGCCTACTTGCCTACTTGCCTACTTGCCTACTTGCCTGCGCGTAGCGCTGTATAACTCTGCTTATTTTCCTTACATAATAGTGACAAAATCATTAGCACTGATGAAGGTTGCATCAATTCCTTCGAGAATAGCAATAATTTCGTTATTCTCAGCTAGGCGAATTGTTGTAGAATTATTCTCAGAGGCGATCGCAATTTGATCAAATGTGATACCAGACGTTAACCCTAAAACATCGACTGTATCTTCAAAGTCAGTAATAATATCGTTGCCAGAAGTCATTAGGAATGTATCTTGACCGACTCCTCCGGTTAACGTATCATTTCCTAAATCTCCACTTAACCAGTCATTGCCAACGCCACCTGTCAAGCTATCCGAATCTTGGCCACCGAAGAGAGAATCATCGCCTTGACAACCTGTCAGCGTATCAACCCCTAAATTGCCAAACAGTAAATCATTGTCTTCACCGCCGCAGAGGTTGTCGTTATCCTGACCACCATAAATTGTATCACTGCCAGTGCCACCTTGAACAGAGTCATTGGCAATATTACCAAAAAGTAAATCAGTACCCTCTCCGCCATCGAGACTATCGTCACCTACACCCCCAAATAGGGTATCATCCCCGGCTTCACCCCAAACTAAATCAAGGTCATCGTTACCAAATAATACATCATTGCCTTCGCCACCGCTAATATAATCATTACCGATATCACCCCAAATGTGATCCTGACCTGCTTCACCAAACAGCGTATCGTTATCTTTCCCAGCATATAAGCTATCAAAGCCGTCACCACCATTGATGAAGTCATTGCCAGCATTACCCAATACAACATCATCACCGAGATATGCTTCAATATTGTCGTGACCATCCATCCCAGTTAGAGAGTCATTACCACCAAAACCGTTAATTTCATCATTATTTGCAGTCCCTAATAAGGTATCGTTTCCAGAAGTGCCATTTTGAGAGGCTTCAGGAGTATTAACGAGGCGACTAATATTAATATCTAAACTGGGGAAAGGTTGACATGAGCAGTCATCATCAGCAACAGGTTCTGTAATAGGTACGACTTCCTCAACTGGCGTAACAGGTGTAGTTTTAGCAATAGCCTCAGGAGTCGGTATGACTATGACTTCCTCAACTGGCGTAACGTCAACTGGCGTAACGGGTGTCGGTTGTGGTATGGGTTCTGCAACAGGTACGACTTCCTCAACTGGCGTAACAGGAGTTGGTTCTGCTTCAAGAGTGGGTTCGGAAACAGGTATCGCTTCAGGAGTGGGTTGAGGAATTGGTTCGGAAACAGGTATCAGTTCAGGAACAGGTATCGCTTGAGGAATTGGTTCGGGAGTGGGTTGAGGTTCGGGAGTGGGTTCAGGAATTGGTATCGGTTCAGGAGTGGGTTCTGCAATAGGTTCGGAAACAGGTATCGCTTCAGCAGTGGGTTGAGGAATTGGTTGAGGAATTGGTTCGGAAACAGGTATCGCTTCAGGAACAGGTATCGCTTCAGGAATTGGTTCGGAAACAGGTATCGGTTCGGGAGTAGGTTGAGGAATTGGTTCGGAAACAGGTATCGGTTCAGGAGTGGGTTCTGCAATAGGTTCGGAAACAGGTATCGGTTCGGAAACAGGTATCGGTTCAGGAATAGGTTCAGGAGTGGGTTGAGGAATTGGTTCGGAAACAGGTATCGGTTCAGGAACAGGTATCGCTTCAGCAGTGGGTTGAGGAATTGGTTCGGAAACAGGTATCGGTTCAGGAGTGGGTTCTGCAATAGGTTCGGAAACAGGTATCGGTTCGGAAACAGGTATCGGTTCAGGAATAGGTTCAGGAGTGGGTTCAGGAGTGGGTTCAGGTTCAGGAGTTGCTATGGGTTCAGGAGTGGGAACAGGTTCAGGAGTTGGAGTTGGAGTTGGAGTTGGAGTTGGAGTTGGAGTTGGTATAGGTTCAGGAGTGGGAACAGGTTCAGGAGTGGGAACAGGTTCAGGTTCAGGAGTGGGAACAGGTTCAGGAGTGGGAACAGGTTCAGGTTCAGGTTCGGGAATAGGTTCAGGTTCAGGTTCAGGTTCGGGAATAGGTTCAGGTTCGGGAATAGGTTCAGGTTCAGGTTCAGGTTCAGGTTCAGGTTCAGGTTCAGGTTCAGGTTCGGGAATAGGTTCAGGTTCAGGTTCAGGTTCGGGTGGAGTCCCAAATTCATAAGAACCGCTATCAATTTTTGCTGTACCGTTATTATCTCCATCAATAGAACGAATTTGACCACGTTGGTCTGTGGATAAACTAACTGTTACTCCCGCGTCAATAACAGGACTATTTTCTAATAACGGATGAACTGATACCCCGTTAATGTCTTGTAATTCTCCGAGTAATGGGTCAAGCAGAGTAATATTAGGCGTGGCTTTAATATCATCTAGCTTTAATTCCGTAGATTGAAAGTTTCCCCCACCATCGCTAAACTGAATTTTACTATGATTAGCGATATATCCAGGTTGACCACCATTCCTACCCTCGTTGTACGCCAAAATAGTATTGGTTAGGGTTGTATTAGAACCTCCTTTCCAAAAACCCCCTCCCTGAGATGCAGCGATGTTATAGGCAATCGTGGTATTGGTAATATTGGTTATATTATCACCATTGTCTAAGGTAATTGCGCCGCCTAAGCCTGATTTTCCGTCTTCTGACTCAGCGCGGTTTCCAGAAAAAGTACTATTGTTAACCGTTAACTGAGTATCGCCACCGACCCATAAACCACCACCCTGGTGATGGGAACGATTGTTCGCAAAGGTAGTATTGTTGATGGTAAATTTGCCGTTATCTTGGCGAATACCACCCCCTAAAGCTGTACCAGCACCATCAAGATTGACTATATTATTAGTAATCGTATTATTTTCAACAATAGTTTCATCGGCAGAGTAGGTAAATAAAAACATCGCGCCACCTTTACCCGCAGCGGTATTATCTTTAAAAAAACTATTGCGAACTTGAATCAATCCCCCATCGGGGCCAGGGCCACCTGTCTCGCCGGAATCATTTGCGCCATCAGTAAAAATTGCCCCCCCAGCGCCGAGAAAGCCGCCACTACCATTAGAAAATGGCCCCCCATCACTAGAATCATTATCAATAAATCTGGAGTTTTCAACGGTTAAGTTACCGAGGAGATTATTAATTGCGCCCCCATTACTGCCTTTATTATTAATAAATTCACTATCTATAACCGTTAAATTCCCACCACTTTCGGTTGAAATTGCTCCCCCTCCCCTAGGGTGTGGTTTGATTGAACCATCGTTATTCTCAAATTTACTATTAATAATAACGGTATTACTTTCAAACCCACTGAGAATAGCACCGCCATAATCAGCAACATTATTTTTAAGTTCACTATTTTCTAAAGTTAAATTAGTCCGGTTATCCATATAGATACCGCCACCCGCTCCCGCTTCTCCTTCTCCGCTTACTTTTCCATCAGCAATAATTAAATTTTTTAGGGTGACATCAGTCGGATTACGATTGGTATCTTTCTGAATATTAAATACTCGATAATCTCCATTTCCACTAATGGTTAAATCAGGGGCGTTTTCTCCGGATATTGTTAAGTTTTTGTCAATAATAAGCTCACCGCTGGTTAAAGTAATGGTTTGAGAGGTTAAATCAGGATTAAATTTGATAATATCTCCAGGTTTGGCATCTGCAATAGCTTTCCTTAATGATTCCGATCCTGAATCATTAGTATTCGTCACGAAAATAGTATTGCTCATTATTAAATTATTAGATTTTTTCTTCTAATAACGTTTACTATTTAAGTGATAAACATCCGGAATTTAAGCTATAAAATATAGATATATATTACTGTGCTATAAATATAAATAAATCAAAGAACAACCATATAAAATGATTGTATATGTATTAAATAAATTAAATGCTATCAGCTTTATATAATAAAAAAATCAATAAAAAAAAGCATATTTTATTAATTACAATTAAATAAGTGTCACAGTTATATCATTCCTGACATTATCAAAACAACAGAAAATTAATAACGATTTAAATTGTGAGGCAATATCATTTGATGTTTTCCAAGAGTAAAATGCGGGTAGATACTCCCTTGGAAAGCTGTAAAAAAAAATATGAATCTGTGAAGAAAAATAGCTTCGCAGTAAAAAGGTTGGCATTTATCCCTTACTTTTAAGGTTAAATGCCAATCCTACGGTGACTCATCCATCGACTACAGGAGCTTACTACAAAAGCCTTATCTCAATTTAGACTAGCTGTTTAAGTCCTTAATCTATTAATAACAGAATCAACCTAAATGTTACATCAGAAAATATACTGAACTTCTATTTTACAATTGAGACAAACACCCATCAGAAAATATACTGATGAATCATAGCAATGGAAATTGAGTTGAGAATAATGACTTTATTTTTGTCTTAAAATCACCAAAGTAATATCATCAAAGACTTTTTGCTGACCAATATGTTTGTGAATCTCTTCAAGAATCATTTGTTTAATTTGTTCTACAGGATATTGATGATAACGCTGAACTAACTGACAGAAACGTTCTAAGCCGTATTGTTCTTGATGAATGTTTTCAGCTTCTGTAATACCGTCAGTATAAAGAACGACTAAATCTCCTGAATTGAGATGAATTTCTGTTTGATGAATAAATTCGGCAATCTCTTCATCTAATCCAATCGGAAAACCTAAATCTAATGTATCAATTTGTTCAATTTCTCCCGTTTTACGAATAACAATTACTTCTTCATGTTGACCACTCACTTTTAGAATTTTATTACTATATTCTAAGATAGATAAACTCATTGATTTTTGAGAATTAATTCGTTGTAAATTTCCATAAATTGCCCGATTTAAAATTTCTAAAAATTGAACGGGGTCTGATTGTTTACTTTCTAATAATGTTCTAATTGCCATTTGCACCATAATCATCAGTAAACCACTTTCTAATCCATGTCCCGTCACATCTCCAATCGCAATTTTTACACCGTTTTGATGTTGTAAAATATCATAATAATCTCCCCCAACTTCATCAGCGGGTTGAATGATTCCTGTAATCTCTAATTCTTCAATTAATTCTAATTCCGAACGATTCGGTAAAACCATTCGTTGTAGCTGTTGAATCACTTCAATTTCTGCGGATAATCTTGAATTTTCTTCCCTTAAATGAGATAAATTTAAATGTGTCTTAATCCGCGCTAAAAGTTCATCCCGAGAAATGGGTTTAGTTAAATAATCATTTGCACCCACTTCTAACCCAATGACAATATCTTTAACTTGAGTTTTTGCGGTTAATAATAAAATAGGTAATTCGGTGGCGGGGAAATGTTCTCGTAGCTTTTGGGTGACCTCATATCCCGTCATTTTTGGCATCATGACATCGAGTAAAATGATATCAGGCTGTAATCCTTCTTCCATCATTCTTAAGGCTTCTTCCCCATTATTTGCTTGAATGATTGCATAATTTTGCAAAGATAAGTTATTAACTAATACTTGAAGATTTATGGGTTCATCATCTACAATTAAAATGGTTATATCAGAATTATTTTCTATTGTTTGAGGAGTTGGGTTTGAGGGCTGATTTTGAGCCTTAATAGATTGAATGGTGTCAGACTGATTGGACTTTAAAACCTCAGCCGGAGTAGAATGATGCTCTATCACTTCGGTTGAAATTGGCAAAGAAAAGCTAAATTGAGATCCTTCTCCTACTGTAGATTTAACCTGAAGTTTTCCACCATGTAATTCAACTAACTGTTTAGTAATAGCCAGTCCTAATCCTGTTCCAGAATACCCTCGTTTTGCTGAACCTTCTACCTGCTCAAATGCATCAAAAATCTGTTCTAAGTTATCCGCTGGAATGCCAATCCCTGTGTCAATTACTGTTACTTCTATCCATTTATGCGATGATAAATGCTCAACAATTTTTGCCGTCACTTCAACTTTGCCTGCTGCCGTAAACTTAATGGCATTTCCCACTAAATTATATAAAATTTGTTGCACCCGATTTTCATCTGCATAAGCGAGAGGAAACTCATCAGAAATCTGATTAATCAGTTGTAATTTTTTCTGTGCTGCTAGAGGATAACATAGAGTTAATATCACATCTGTAATGCCTCGAATATCAATCGGTTTAAGCTGTAATTCTAACTTTTTGTGTCTCAGTTTAGAAAAATCTAAAATATCATTAATAAGCTGGGATAAACGATGACCACTATTGACAATCATCCCTAAATTGGTACAAGTTAAGCTAGAAAGCTTTCCCGTTGCACCTTCAATTAAAGATTCTGCAATCCCAATAATTCCATTTAAAGGGGTACGGAGTTCATGGGAAGTATTCGCTAAAAATTCATCTTTGAGTTGATCTAAATGTTGTAATTCTTCATTTTTATTTTCTAAGGTTTCGACATAACTTTTAAGCTGTTTAGCCATTTTATTAAACGCATCTGCCAGTTCTCCGACCTCATCTTGACGGTTTAAATTAACGGTTTCTTCCCATTTTCCCTGAGCAATTTTTTGAGCCGCTCGATTTAAATCAAAAATAGGCTTCGTTACCCAACGCGCCGTTAAAATCCCTGTAATAATGGCAATTAAAAGTGCAACTAGACATAAAATAATTGTATTACGAGAATTCTGATTGATTTGTTCCATAAAATCTGATTCTGGAATCACAATCACCATCAGCCAATCTAAGCCTCGACCATCTTGTAGTGGCTTAACCGTAACAATTTGACGACCTGAAATTGGATTATTTTCAGTAATAGGCAGGTCAATTTCAAAACTAAGCTGTCTAAATTGATTGACTTGTTTGTAGCCACCAAATTGTTGTAGTAAAAATTGCGCCGTTGACTGAATTAATGAATTTTGACTGTTAATTGCTTGTAAACGTTGTTGCTCATTTCCAATCTGAATAAAAGGTGACTCATTCACCGAACTGGCAACAATATTACCGTTTCTCTCAATAATAAACGCCAGACCCGATTCACTAATTTTAAGTGCTTGTAAAAAATCACTCAGTTGTTCTAAAGTTAAATCAATTGCTAATACCCCTTGTAATTCACCATTATCTTGATAAATTGGTACAGCGGGTGTAATCCCTAAAATCGGAGAAGCAGCAAATAAATAAACATCTGACCAAGTGGGTTGACCCGCAGCAACGGCCGCTTGATACCAAGGTCTTTCACGAGCATTATATTCATTAGTACTTAAGAGTTCAACGATATCCCCATTGGCATCGAGTTGATAAATTTCTCGTTGAAATCCAGTGAATTGATCTTGAACATAAAATAAAGGGGGATCTTCATTTTTAACCAATAAAAAATTACCCGCTTCATCCCCATAATATAAAGTGGTAATACTATCGCTAATTTGGGTTTGATGCCAAAAATAGGATTGTAGTTGATTAAAATCATTTAAATCAAGATTGCCTGACTCAAGGGCTGCCAAATTCATCTGCAAAAAGATATGTGCCACTTCTGCAAAGCTTTGAAACCGTTCTTCGATGCGATCGCTAATTTCTTGGCTGAGTTGAGTGGTCAATTCATTAACTGCCACAGAACCGTTACGGAAAGACAGCCATCCTGTTAAACCCACCGCAGCCACAATCTGTATGATAAATTGAACGGTAATGACAGTGCGTAGGGGTAGTCGTCTTAAAAGTTGGGTCGTAGTCGGATTAAATCTCTTAAACAGCATGGGAACATAGCCTGGATAGACAACTCTCCTGATGAGTAACCATTCTTTCAACTGTCACAGGGGTTAATCAGGATATTGTCAGGGATTAATTATGAATTAATATCAATTGTCTGATATCTATCGTATGAACGGCTGTCTCTCTAGAAAATATTAAGTCGAAGATTCACAAGCTGTGACAACTTGCTATATTCTTTGTTTTATGTTGTTGTATATTTTCCGAGGGAGCAATCAACGATAGGTTAAAGTTAATGGATTAAATTTGATGGATTAAATTTGTAGATTGTGCTGAGCAATCAAAATCATTTGATCAGTGGCATTAAACGTATATTCTTGAGGATTAACATGAAATTGACCTTGACCCTGATCGACTGCAATTAAAATTGCGTTGTAAGTTTGTTTCAATTCTAAAAACAGTTCTAAAAAGCTTTTCCCAACCCAATCTGATTTTACCGGAATTCGATAAAAATGATTCCCCCCTTCATAGGTTAACAGCTCTGTAAATACCCCCATCAGTCCATGATTGAGGGCTACCTGAGCCAGTAAAAAGGCGCTATGTTCTTGACTAACCACATAAGCATTAACCTTTCCCAAAGCTAAATGAGAGGAATATTCCCGATTAATCAGTTCAGCACAAGTATAAACATTTGGGTTTAATTTTTCTGCGGTTAATGCAGCTAAAATCGTTCTGGCATCGGCATCTTGTTCGCTGCGACCATGACTTTTATCCGATAAAATAATACAGGTTTCGGCTCGACGAATTCCGGCTTTTTCTAAGACTGTAACTTTAGTAAAATCATCTTTTAAAAATAAAACATTGGGTTTTAAATCGGGTTCAATAATAGTATGCTCATCATCAACAAAAGCAATCACCACAACTGGCCCTTGTTTGGTTTTGCCAGCGGCTCGATATTCGCGAACAATAATTTCTGCTTTACGATTCCAACCACATACAATTGTATGTCCTTTCAGATGTTCTAATTCCATGAGGGCATTTTCTGTGCGTAAACGTTCTACCATGAAGGCAGATACAGTCCCTGTAAATACAACAAACAGCGTCATGTGCATCAGCATCAACAACACTGTAATGATTCGCCCACCTAAAGAGCGTAACGGTTCTGGAATCGGTTCTCCAGAAAACAATGAATAAATACTAAACCAAAATGCTTCTGGAAATGTAGCCAAATTTGGATTTTGATTGCGTTCAAACCCCAGTACGGCAACACTCCCCACAATTAAAGCCACTAAAAGCAGTTCTAAAATTAACAAATATTCTGGTGTTAATCGTCTTACCCGCTGCGGTATTTTATTGGTATAGCGCAACAATAAATGAAATAATCGGATCACTCGCGCCAGTCGCAAAAACCGAATGCCAGGTGGAAAACCAAACAGTTGCAGTAAAGGAATCACTGCCAGCCAATCTAAGCCATAATTTCGCCAAAACCGACCCACAGATGGGGCTGCAACCCAGCGTAAACTTAACTCGATGGCAAATATTCCACTAATCCCAAGATTAATAATTTCTAGGGTTAACCACTGGGAAGTATAAATCGGAAATGCCAGTTCAATGAATGTTAATAAAATTGAAACGGTAATTAAACAGCCAACAATTAAATCTGTAATGGGCTGGTATAAACCACGCTGTAATTTCTGTCGCCACGTTCTTAAATCGGGCGGATATTCAATCGGATTATTTGACAGCCCCATGCTTACCTACACAAAACCTATTCGGCTTTAGTGTACTATCTTAAGCTGGAGGCGATCGCAATTCGCTACATCCGTTAATCCTTTTTTAGAGGCAATCTCTGTTAATGTTTGCTGGTTTGCCGTTTATATTCTTGCTGAAGATTGAAGGCAAGCTGCTGCTGAGTCAACACTTGAGAGCCAACAGGGGGGCGCATATCCCATTGGGCTTCAGCCAGTAACACTAATGTCCCCGCCATAATTAAGCCTGTAATCAAAAACTGCCACTGCAAGATTGACCAACACAGGGGAATTGCTGCTAAATGAATGATTCCAGCCAGGATAAAGGCCCGTGATCCTAAACCAAATGCGGTCACAATGTAACCGAGAACACACAAAATTAGCCACAGAGGACATAAATTGGGTAAAACCCAAGTCCATCCCCAAAAGATGCCGAGATTGGTTAGTCCCACACCTGCTAACATCAGAAACGCCCACCAACCGAGTAACCAGGTAATTCCTTCAACCCGTACCCAATATCGGGTGAGGAATATCATCGCCACTGTACCCACGACGCTGAGAATTGACCACCACTGCGCCTGATCGATCCAGCTAATGGGGACAAATTGGGCAACAGCAAAGATAACAAGAGTAATTAAGCCCCAGAGTAAGCACGCTTGATCCACTCGGGTATAAAAGCCGGAAAATAGCGTTATATCACCGATTTTCCAATGAATTTTCAGTAATCCTGCTATATCTTGAACATCTAGATAGGATTGTTTAGGGCGAAAGATGGGTTTCGCTGGGTGGGAAAACGTCATTTAAATTAGATTATATAAATTAAATTTGAAATACTTATGTTAAGCACAGTTTACAAAATTTAATAAGAAAACGCAAATTTTTTCAGAATTCTTTCATCTTTCGATAGATTCGCAACGATGAACTCTGTCTCAAACTAAGAATACATCCGTACTAGGGAGTAGATTTTAATAAATTAATTATTTCTTAAATAATGCTGGCTCACTGTAACTAAAGTTACGTTTAATCAGAAATCAGTTGAGTGAGGAGAGAATGAGGAGAGAATGAGGAGAGAATGAAGAGCGATAAAAAGAACAAATGGCTTGCGCTCGTTGCAAATTAAGAAGCAGATCTTAACGATTCAATCTTACTGATCGGGTGGAATTGCTGCAATGGATCGAGAGGAATAGATTACGAGAAGAACATAAAGTCGGTTTCGGCTAAGCTATTGACTCCTTCAATCAGTAGTGTAGCGCCATCATAGTTGACAATCTGACCGTCAATTTGATATTCAATCGTTCCAGTGTGTATGCCTTCGCCATCTAAAGCCACGTCACCGGATGGGGGTAAATGAATCAATAAATCTCCATTAATTTGTTCAACAAAGGGAAAATCAAGATCCGTTAATAAATCATCCGAACCCAATTCTATACCATTGGGATAAAAGTCTAGCACCTCGAAATTCTTCAAGCTTAATTCATCGGCGGGTGCGTTGTCCGGGTTAAAATTCAGTAGGATATCAAACCCAAACTCAATTTTATCTAAACCCGGTTCAAATCCCAACACCGTATCATTGCCGAAACCTCCCACTTCTTCACCCGTTAGCCTAAAGATATCCTGGTGATTATCCATATCGGGAACTCAGGCATCGGTGAGTAAACTACCGCCACCGATCAGAACATCATCATCGCTTCCCCCCGCTAAGGTATCATCGCCACTACCCCCTAAAACTTCATTTCCAGCCAATCCCCGTATATTATCTTGATTGTTTGTTCCGAAAAGAAATAAGTTGTTTGCGCGCGCCACCTGAAATGTTTGCCATTTGTAATATTCCTAATGTTTTAAGTTGGCTTGATCGTTAGAATTGAATTTAAAAGCCTATTCTTAACTTACCCGGAATTTTTAAGTGATAAAAGTCGTAATTTAAAGCAACGCCCTAGTTAAGTGACTTGACAAATAGTGAGTTCGTGATAATAATTAAAAACAAACTTAAAGTCCGCTTCAAAAACACATCTAATGGAAAAATATGTACAATTCCTCAATTCCTGGTAGATCAACTTGAAAGCGTTCATCAGAATGCGGCGATGGTAACTATTGAGTATAAGTAATCCCTGATGAGATCAATTTTTCCATCGGGATCAATGGGGAAGAGCGCTGAGCCAAAGAAAAACTCTTGGGATAAGTAGTCGTATTGATTACTGATCGCGGTGACGACAACGAATCACACTGTAAGGTTTGATGATAAAGATGATGTTCTAGGCTAATCTGGGCAATCTATTGATAGGAGTTCTATTATAGAATTCTGACATCGTCTAATTATTGACAAAAATCTGAGCAATTTCAGGCTCACAGGGCAAAATGGTAATCAGTCATCTGATAACAACTTAACCGTTAAGGTCTGCCCGGGTGTCTACGGCTATCTATCTATTTTAACCCAATGCGAACCTAAACGTCAGTCACAACGGGTTTTAGAATCATCAAAAACTCAGTTTCCGAGCTGATCATACCGAGTCTTATCTCATGCAAGTCCCTGCCATCAGTCAAGCTATTAACCGTCATCCCTTAACTGTTACCCCCGAAACACCAATTGAGGTAGTAGTGCAGTTAATGGCGAGTCACGGCGCGAGTGCTGTGCTGGTGATAGATACTCCAAAACTTTCTCCTCAACTGCCGAAAATTATTGGTATCTTTACCGAGGAAGATTTAATTCAACTCAATGCTATTGGGGACTTTCTACGGGGTTTTGCCATTTCTCAGATTATGATTCGATCTGTGATTACGGCTAAACTGTCTGAAATTCCGAATCTTTTTAGTTTATTCGCCCTACTGGATCAATATCAAATTAATCATCTCCCGATTGTTGATGAGGGGGAAGAATTAATCGGAATCATCACACCTTATTATTTACTGCAAGCGACTCAAAAAACCCTCCTACCTGCCAGTGCCTTACCCCTACCGGATCACTTAATTCGCCTCAATCAAGTGGTTTCTACCCCAGACTCTAAACTGGTTTATGCTCCTATTAGCGCATCAGCTCGCCGTTTAACCCAGTTGATGTACAAGTATAAAGTGAATACGGTGGCGATCACAACCCCAGATCCTCAGCATCAACCCACTTTACCCACCACTGCTTATGGGAGGCGGCCCCAGCGTCGGATTTTGGGTGTGGTGACTCGTCGAGATTTGCTGCAAGTGCAAGCCATGGGATTGAGTTTAAATCAGGTTTTAGCCGAAGAGATTTATAATACTCCGGCGGTCTTTGTGCGATCGCAAACGCCGCTACAAAAAACCTTGATCTTAATGCAGCGATATTATAATCAATTGCCATTGATTGTTGTCGATAAAAATAGTTCTCCCGTCCAATTAATTTCACCCAAGTTAATTTTAAAACAGGCGCTTTCGCCTTGTTCGATGCATGCTACTCTGTTAAATTGTCAGCAATCTCTTCAAGAGGTTAAACCTGCTGTTGGGGTGATTCATTCAAGACCCCAATCAATCGCTCTGCCTTCAGAACAGCAAGCCACATTAGCCTTAGAAGCCAATCAAGAAGGAATCTGGGATTGGAATTTTAAAACCCATCAAGTATTTTATTCGAGTCGTTGGAAACAACTGTTAGGGTTTGAGGAATCTGAGATTAATCAGACAATTGAGGAGTGGCTCAGCCGAATTCATATTAACGATCTGAATGGCTTTAAACAAGAGATTAAAGAACATCTTACTCAGAAAACCGAGAGCTTTACCGTTGAATATCGGATGCGAAATAAATCGGGTGATTATCTGTGGATGCTGACTCGCGGAAAAGCCGTTTGGGATGCTGCCGGAACCCCATTACGGATTATTGGGACTCAAGCCAATATTACTCAAACTAAACAAGAAATCACAATACAACAACAGCCGAAGTTTCTTTCTGAAGATGTGATTAATTGTATTAATGAAGTGGTGTTTAAAACCGATGCTTTGGGGAATTGGACGTTTTTAAATCCAGCCTGGACTGAATTAACCGGATATGCAGTAGAAGATTGCTTAGGATATCAGTTTTTGAACTTTATTCATCCCGATGAACAAGAAAAGTGCGCCGTTTTATTTGAGTCGATTGTTTCTGGTGATTTAGAATCCTATCAACAAGAACTACGGTTTACGGTTGCTTATCATCGAGATGATAATACCAGTAGCTTTACCCACGATCAGGCATTAGCTTTTAAAAATTCTCTTTATCGACGAGTTCTTTTTTCAGCGCGTTTAATGTTAGATACAAAAGGTCATGCTGTGGGAATCGCTGGCACATTAAATGATCGAATTGAACAACTACAATTTCAAGAAGAACAACAAAATCGAGCCGATATTATTCGACAGCTTTATGAAGTTACCAGTAATCCTGAACTCTCTTTAGAAGAACAGTTAAATCAGCTTTTGGTGATCGGATGCAATCACCTGAAAATGAATGTCGGTTTATTTGGTAAAGTACAAGCCAACCATTATGAAGTGATTGCGGCTTATGCCAGTGATGATTTTCCGTTTAGTTTAGCGTCGGGAGATACTTTATCTTTAGATAAAACGTTTGAACAAGAAGTTGTCAAAGCAACTGAGATTATTTGTATTGAAGCGATTAAAATGTCTCCTTGGAAAAATCATCCAGCGGCAAAAACCAGACGAATAGAAGCTTATATCGGGATTCAAGTGAGTGTCAAAGGACGGCTATATGGAACACTCAGCTTTATGAGCCGCGCTCCTCGGGCTTCATTTCAAGCCACAGAAATTGAAGTGGTACAATTGATTGCTAAATATCTCGGAAATGCTATTCAAAAATCAGAAGAATATACGATTTTAAAACGGCAAAATCAGCATTTATTGTTGATGAAACAAATCACTCAAAAAGTCCGATCTAAACTCGAAACAAAGGAAGTTTTTCAAACCACAGCCACTCAAGTGGGTCGAGTGTTTGGGGTGAATCGTTGCTCCATTTATACCTATATTCCTGAGCCTTATCCCCATTTATCTTGTGTGGCAGAATACTTAGAATCTAACTATAATTCAACACTTAATTTAGAATTTTCGGTGCAATATAATCCCTATTTTGAGCAGCTTCTGTCAGAAGATAAAGCCTTAGCATCGGCGGATGTTTTTACCGATCATTTATTAGAATCTTTCGCGCCGACGTGTCGCCGCATGGGATTAAAATCAATGTTGGCAATCAGGACCTCTTATCAAGATAAACCCAACGGTATTATTATGTTGCATCAATGCGATCAGATGCGAAAATGGACGGCAGAGGAAATTGAGTTTTTAGAAGATGTTGCCATTCAAGTCGGATTAACTATTGCTCAAGCTAAATTATTAGAAGCAGAAGTTGCCAGTAAACGAAAGCTATCCGAGCAAAATAAAGCCTTAGAAGAAGCGAGATTATCAGCCGAATTAGCAAGCAGAACCAAGAGTGAATTTCTAGCAACCATGAGTCATGAAATTCGGACTCCGATGAACGCTGTCATTGGTATGACTGGGTTACTTTTGGATATGAATTTAAATCCAGAACAGCGAGATTTTGTTGAAACTATTCGCACCAGTGGAGATGCTTTACTCACCATTATTAATGATATTCTTGATTTTTCTAAGATTGAATCGGGTAAATTAGAGCTAGAACAGCAACCCTTTAAACTCAGAAGTTGTATTGAAGAATCCTTAGATTTACTCTCCGCTAAAGCATCAGAAAAGGATTTAGAACTGGCATATATTATTGATCCAATCATTCCAGATATGATTTTAGGAGATGTCACTCGGCTGCGTCAAGTTTTAGTGAATTTACTCAGTAATGCAATTAAATTTACCACAGCCGGAGAAGTGATTGTTTCAGTCGAAGCTCAACCCATTTCCTCAGATGAAAATCAAGTCAGTGACGAACATCAATTGGGAGAATGGTACGAGATTCAATTTGCGGTGGCCGATACTGGAATTGGGATTCCACCTGAACGAATGGATCGATTATTTAAAGCTTTTTCTCAGGTAGATGCCTCCACCACTCGACAGTATGGCGGTACAGGATTAGGATTAGCAGTTAGCTTACGATTGAGTGAATTAATGAACGGACAAATGTGGGTAATCAGTCATACTTTAGCTCAACGAGATGCTCCAGGAGAAGACTTGATCCTCACCGGAAGTACGGGAAATATTCCCTCAACATTTGAGATTTCAGAAGCACAAGAAACAGGTTCTACATTTTATTTTACGATTAAAGTTCCGGCAATTGAACATTCAACCCTTCCGGAGAATGCCGACGACTTTTTCACAGGAAAACGGTTACTGGTTGTGGAAAGTCATAGTATTAATCAAATTGTGATTCTACGGCAGGTGAAAGCCTGGGGAATGGAAGCAATAATTGCTACAACGGGTATGGATGCACTGCAAATTTTTCAAGATCACCCCGATTTAGATCTAGTGATGATTGGGATTAATTTACCCGACATGGATGAAATTGAACTGGCTAAAAAATTCCGCAAAGCAGAACAACAACTCTACAAACGCTTTCCGGAACGTAAACCGATTAATTTAGTCATTTTTAACTATGCCAGTAACACTAATATTGTTAAACGGATTGAGAAAACCAATATTAATTGTGCTGGATTTATTAATAAGCCTTTAAAACAGTCTCAATTTTATAATACGTTGCTACAAATTTTTGCCAGTCATGACATTCTCAATCAACAACTGCATGATTCCCTGGATGCTTCTCGGTTAGCCGTTAATGGCAGCCAGCAGCAATCTACTTTACGCATTCTCCTCGCTGAAGATAATGTGACCAATCAAAAAGTAGCCACTAAATTATTACAACGTTTAGGATATCGCGCCGATATTGCGGGTAATGGATTAGAAGTCTTAGATGCGCTAAATCGACAATCTTATGATGTAATTTTAATGGATGTGCAGATGCCCGAAATGGATGGCTTAGAAACGGCCCGTTGTATCTGTATTGAATATGGGGATGGCAGCGATGGTCGTCCCCGTAAACCCTGGATTATTGCGATGACGGCTAATGCGATGAAAGGCGATCGCGAAATGTGTTTGCAAGCAGGTATGGATGATTATGTGACAAAACCGGTGCGGCGGGAAGAACTGGCCAATGCTTTGGCTCAATGTCAACCCCTAGAACCTTTATCCAAAATCAACGATAATGGAACTGCAGCTACTCAAACCCCGAATCATCTTGTGACACAAGAGCCATTTAATCCAGAGCCAGCCTCACCAGCAATTAATTTAGAAGTGCTGGAAACACTACGAGAATATGATGATGAGGATGATCCGTTTGTGGATATTCTGATTACCACTTATCTCGAGGAAGCGCCTCAACATTTAGATGCTATGCGTCATGGCGTGATCCATCAAGATGCCAAAGAACTGAAAGAAGCGGCTCATACCCTGAAGTCCAGTAGCGCTCAATTGGGGGCCCTGACATTTTCTCAATACTGTAAAACCTTAGAATGGATGGGCCGGGCAATTTTAGAAGGAGAAGACCCAGCACAAACCTGTTTTGTTTCAGGCACTGCCGCTGAACAACTGGCCGCTGCTGAAATAGAATGGCTTCGAGTCGTCACGGAATTACAAGCTCAAATCAAGTCTTAAGGTTTCTCAGCGGTCAATACTGCTTTTCGTAAATTCCCCTGGCATTGTTCGAGTAAATCTTGGCTGGCTTGTCGATCTAAACCCGTCCAGTGCATTAATGAAGCCAGTTTAACCGACTGACCGCTGTTTTTTAGTAAGATTGCCGCCTGTTCTCGGCTAACTTCGGTTAAATCCATTAACATTCGTAAAGCTCGATCTTCTAACTTTTGGTTCGTAACCGCTACATCCACCATCCGGTTACCATACACCTTACCCAATTTAACCATTACTCCGGTAGACAGAATATTTAACACCATTTTGGTAACGGTTCCTGCCTTGAGGCGAGTTGAACCGGCTAAAATTTCTGGGCCCACTAACAAACGAATATCTACATCGGCTTCCACTGGAACCTGTTGAGACGGTACACAAGCCATAAAAACCGTGGTTGCCCCCCGTTGCCTCGCGGCATCTAACGCCCCGTGAACAAAGGGTGTCGTACCGCCAGCGGTAATTCCCACCACTACATCTAAATCGGTAATTTTACGACTGGCGATCGCGTTTTTACCATCCTCGGCCCGATCTTCTAGATCTTCTGAACTCCTGACTAAAGCCCCTGCACCCCCTGCAATAATGCCCTGTACCAGCTCTGGAGCCGTACAAAACGTGGGGGGACATTCTGCTGCATCCAACACCCCTAAACGGCCACTCGTACCCGCTCCGACGTAAAATAATCGCCCCCCTTGTGCCAAAGCCGCGCTGGTTAAATCAATGGCTCGGGCAATAGCCTCGCGGGAATGAGCGATCGCCAGTAGGGTTTGGACATCTTCCCGGTTGAATAAATCCACCAACTCCAGAGAACTTAATTGATCGAGGGTTTGACTACTGGCGTTATTTTGTTCTGTGAGTAGATGTCCCCTTGTTTGCAGTGGTTCCATATCAATCTATTCAGGGTTTACAATAAGCCTTCTAGGCGGCGACGAATACTATCAAGTTCATCTGGAGGAAATTCTGACTCGGGATCTGACTCGGGATCTGACTTATCGTCTGCCTGGGAGTCTGGAGAATTGTTAATGTCCCAATCTGTTTGTTCGACATTATCTTCGGGTGGAATAGCCAGATGACCTGTTGGAATTAATTCCCAATCATAATCTGCGCTGCGGCAAAATTCTTTGATTTCCTCATCACTGATGGCCTCCACACTAGGTTCGGGGAAATCCTGGGCTTCTAGTAATATACTAAAGCGGGTGGCATCCTCTTCGCTTTCAAACATCAATACTTTGTTGCGATCGCGCATTTGAATGGTGTGGATACCCTCATTCTCTGTTCCGGCATTAAATAGCAGTACGTATACTCGCATAGCCTCTAATAAAGTTTATCCTGACTCAAAACTTGATAATTTCTATCTTAACTGCCGGGTTACCCTTTTGTACGATCCATTTTTAGAATTCTTCATCTGCGTTGAGTCAAGGCTCGAGTTAGGGCAGCCGTGACTGTCAAAGTTTGTGATAGGATCTCGAGTATTCTTTTTCCCTCAATTTATCCCGATCTCCATCTCACTTAAATTGAATGTCATTGATTTATCCAGAAATCCTTAATCCCGCGCTACAGGACTTTTTTCAAGATCAACTTTCTCACCCTCATCAATTTAATAGTATCATCCATTCTCAGGATGAAATGTATCAGGTTGCCCTGTTCAATCAAAAGACCCCACAACAGGCAGCATTACGATATTACTTTAATGGCAAGCGGATTTTTGATGCGGTTTCTCAAGTGATTGAATGGCATTTTGGAGATTTCAATCGGGTTTCCGCTTTTCTTGATTTTGCCAGTGGTTACGGCCGTTTTACTCGCTTTCTCACCCAGTCCGTTTCTCCCGATAAAATCTGGATTTCTGAAATTCATCCGACTGCTGTAGCCTTTCAAACGCAACAGTTTGGGGTGAATGGGATTCAGTCTTATTCTCAATGCGATCGCTTTAACACAGATCGGCGTTTTGATGCAATTTCAGCAATTTCTTTATTTAGTCATCTGCCGGAAAAAACCTTTAGTTTATGGCTAAAAAAACTCTATGACTTACTGACTCCTAATGGCATTTTAATGTTGAGTGTGCATGACCGTTCATTATTACCCGACCATGCCGCGATCGCCCCAGATGAAATTCTGTTTATCCCCGAAAGTGAAAGTCAGTCTTTAGATCAGTTTGAATATGGTACAAGCTATGTGGGAGAAGCATTTGTTCATCAGGCGATTCAGAATATTAGTGATAATCAAGCCATTATTCATCGTATCCCGCAAGGAATTTGTCGATATCAAGATCTTTATTTAGTGACTAAAAAAACAAGAGCGGATTTTTCCAGCTTTCAGTTTATTCATCATCCTCACGGCAGATTAGAACAATGCTATTTAACCCCTGATAATTATATTCAGTTTCAGGGATTTGTTTCTGAAATTAACTCAAATAGTCAAATTGAAAAAATTGTTATTTTAAACAATCGTCAACTCTTTGATCAATATTATCCCACTTTAACTGACAATTACGAGTCGCCCATTATCTGGGATTTTAAAGTACCCCGATCTCAGATTTCTTTTCAAAATAAGCTGATCATCAAGGCGATTAATAGTTACGGCTTAGAATGGGTATTTGAAGCGGCTTCTTTAGAATTATTACTCAGAATTAAAACAAAAGAATAATATTTTATTGAGAAAGTATAAAGATTTTATCAAGCCTCAATCTAAGTTTTACGGTAAGTTATAATCGACTCAATCACCCTGTCTATTGAGTCATCCATATTTAGAATTATAATGTCTAGTTCAACACCGACGACAGAAATCCAGATTCTCACAGAAGAAATCGATACTTTAGAAGGAGGAAATGGTAGGGATACATTTAGCCTGCAAAATAATAACGATCAGCTAGACATTCTATTATTTAATCCCCCGGTAACAGCAGCCGGAACCCCCCAAGATAATGAATTACTCGGAACCATGACGAACGATGCCATTTATGGCCGTCGGGGAGACGATACCCTCTCTGGCTTTGGGGGAGATGACTTTGTCGATGGAGAAACAGGGGATGATCTGATGTTTGCGGGTCGAGGGGATGATGGCTTAGTGGGGGATAGTGGCGATGATACACTGTTTGGCGATCGCGGTGCTGATACACTGTACGGCAATAATGATGCAGATATTTTGTTTGGTAACGCGGAGTCTGATGTGCTTTATGGTGACTCCGGAAACGATAGCCTCTATGGCGGTCAAGGCAATGATACCCTAGTTGGAGGAAGTGATAGTGATTTTGTCTCGGGGGATGAAGGGGATGATTTCCTCAACGGAATTAGCCGTTCTCGTTTGGGTTACACTTTGATCGTAGATTTTAACACTCGCGAGGATACACTGTTGTTGCCGGGAAGCGAGGGTTTATATGAACTGATCTCCACCAGTGAATTGAACAGTACACTCACGAACTTCCCCAGTGGTACCGCTATTATTTCAGTCGATGAACTAGACCGTAGCAGAGAACTGGTAGCCATTATAGAAGGAAATCGTAACTTTGATTTAACAGATAGGTATGTTGAGTTTATCTGAATATTGTCCAAAATGTAGATGATACAGACACAAGAAATATTGTACTCTAGGCTAAAATTAATCAAATTGTAGTCAACTGAGAATATTAAACCAGTAGTGGGATCGACTCAACATCTAAAAATTAAACTTCAAGAGAAAATGACTGTTCCCCGAACCATTTGTTTGGGTTTTATCCTAGTCATTTTAACCGGAACTGTTCTACTCATGATGCCATTTTCTACCCAGGCAGAAGGCTGGAATAGTTTCATTACCGCTTTGTTTACATCCACCTCTGCTGTCTGTGTCACCGGGTTATCCGTGGTTGATGTTGGCAGATACTATACATTTTGGGGCCAGCTTATTCTTTTAATATTAGTAGAAGTTGGTGCGCTGGGTTATATGAGTGCCACCACTATATTACTGGTCTTGCTGGGTCGAAAATTTGGTATTAAAGAAAAAGTTGCCTTGCAACAAACCCTCGATACTTCTGGCTTAGGCGGTGTGGTGGGTTTGGTTAAGCATATTGTCGCCACCATGGTGGTGTTTCAGATCAGCGGTGTATTATTACTACTGTGGGTCTTTCAAGCAGACTACGGCTTGCAACAAGGGTTATGGTTAGCAATTTTTCACAGTGTTAATGGATTTAATAATGCCGGATTTAGTTTATTTTCAGATAGCTTAATGGGCTATGTAACGTCTCCTTTATTAAATTTCACCATGAGTATTTTAATTATTTTTGGTGGACTGGGTTATCAAGTGATTATTGAGATGTTGTTATGGTTTAAAAATCAGTTTTCTCAACAAAAACCTCGAAGAGAATTTTCTCTTCACTTTAAAGTCGTCACCCGCATGACTATATTCTTATTAATCGCCGGAACAATACTGGTTTATATCACGGAATTTCATAACGAACAAACCCTCGGCAGCTTATCTTTTCCGCAACAATTAATGGCAGCTTGGTTTCAATCTGTTACCACTAGAACCGCAGGCTTTAATAGTATTGATACTGGGGGATTACTTCCGGCTGGCTTATTTATTACCTCAATTTTTATGTTTATTGGCGCGAGTCCAGGTAGTACAGGCGGCGGTCTCAAAACAACCACCAGTCGTGTATTATTTAATTGTACGATTTCTGCCCTTCAAGGTCGAGACGAAGTCCTGTGTCATCAACGACGTATTCCGGATGCGATGATTCTTAAAGCCGTCGGGGTATTAGTAGGGTCGATCTTTGTGATTAGTGTTGCAACTTTGTTAACCGTTGGAATGCAGCCTGAACTCGGGTTTGAGCGTATATTTTTTGAAATTATTTCAGCCTTTGCCACAGTCGGATTATCCACTGGAATTACAGCAGATTTTTCTCCCCTGAGTCAATTTGTGATTGTGATTACAATGTATATTGGACGAGTGGGAGTTTTACTCTTAATATCTGCGTTTGTTGGGGAAAGTAAGCCCAGTTCAGTTGATTACCCCGAAGCCAATTTATTAGTCGGATAAAATAACAAGAGATATGTCTGCTTTAAACTTTTTTCGGAACTTAAAAACAGAAAAACAACAATTTGCCGTTGTCGGTTTAGGACGATTTGGTCGGGCAGTTTGCGCTCAACTTCATGATAGTGGCTACGAGGTTTTAGCCATAGATATGGAAGAAAAAAAAGTCTGTCAAGCGCTACACGATCAAATTGCTTCTCACGCGGTACAACTCGATACAACCGAGATGGCAGCCTTGAAAGAATCTGGGATTTTAGAGTTTGAAACGGTGATTGTTGCCATCGGAAATTTCTTAGCTGAAAGTATTACCACTACCCTTAATCTCAAAGAAGCAGGCGTTGAAAAAGTAGTGGCTAAAGCTTCTTCTAAAACCCATATGAAAATCTTACATAAAGTGGGGGCTGATTTAGTCGTGTTTCCCGAAGATGAAATGGGTCGAGAATTGGGACAACGTTTGATCACTCGCAACCGTATTATTGATTTATTTGAACTTGATCCGCAACACAGTGTGGTTGAAATGAAAGTTCCAGAGGAATTTTACGGTAAAACCATTATAGAATTAGATCTAAGAAAAAAATATGGTTTAAACTTGTTAGCGATTCGAGAAGATGAAGAAGATAAAACCGAAATTAACCCATTAGCCAGTAAGCGATTATGTCCCGGCATGGTGATGGTTGTCTTGGGATCAAATAAGTCAATCGAACGATTATTTTAACCACTGTTTTTATCCCATCCCATGATCAAAGCCTATACTCAAAAGATGCAAGCAGAGAGATGGTTACGGCGATACAAAGGCTGTAAACCCATGTTTGCTTGTGTTTTGGGGTTTACAGAAACAGCCTTGATTCCGGGCATTTCTGCGGCGGGAGCCACACCCGAATCTCGCCAGTTTACAGCGTTAGCCGATGCTGAATTTTTATATAATGGCCCTCAACAGCAGCCTCAATATCCTTTACCACCCCTCGATGCAGGCGCTTCTCCGGTGTTAATTTCCCGTGCTGTAATAGAATTGTTAGACATTCCTGTATCTGTGTTCAATGCGGGTTTAAAGCTGACCCCATCTGTTCCCCATATTGATTTAAATGGTGTTGCTGCCAGATGTGTTAGTTCAGGCTGTGCCATGGATCGGACAACGGTTAATCATCTGTTTCAACAAGGATTACACTGGGGAGAAAAATTAGCTGCCACACAAGCAAACAGTTATCTGATTTTAAGTGAATGTGTTGTGGGAGGGACGACTACCGCTTTAGCAGTATTACTCGGACTCGGCATTGATGCAGGCGGTAAAGTCAATAGCAGCCATGCCAATTGTAATCACCCTCAAAAATTAGCGATCGCCACCGAGGGCTTACAAAAGGCTGGGTTATGGCATCAAAATTCAGGCATCATTGATCCGTTTGATGTGGTTGCAGCCGTCGGTGATCCGATGCAAATTGTAGTTGCTGGGATGACGTTAGCAGCGAGTCAAACCGTCGGAGTTTTGTTGGCAGGCGGCACTCAAATGCTGGCAGTTTATCGTTTAACTGAAGCGATCGCAGCGAGTCAACGGCTGAAGTGGCAACCGAAAAATGTGGTTGTTGGCACAACTCGTTGGGTTGCAGAAGATTCAAGTGGCGATACCGTTGGCTTAGCAAGTCTGATTGGTTCTGTTCCAATATTAGCCACTCAACTTAATTTCATCAATGCTCCCTATCCACAGCTTCAGGCTTATGAACGGGGATTTGTTAAAGAAGGGGTTGGCGCAGGGGGTTGTGCTATTGCAGCTCATTTATATCAGGGTTGGGAGTCTACTCAATTGTTACAAGCAATTGTTGCTTTAGCAGAGCGTTATTTGAGATTGACGAACTCAAAACCGACAGAACAAGACCCGTTAATTTAGCTTGAATTAACTCTAAGAGATAATCTGAGAACGTTGGGAAAGAAGACGTTCTTCTAAAGCTGCAATCCGATTATATGCCGCTGTCAGTTGAGCCGTCAGCCGTTGAATTTGGATATCTGCGGTAATGCTTTGTTCTTCATGATGAATCACAACACTACTTTCTGTATAACTATCATCGAGCAAAACATCTTTATGTTCAAACTGACTTTGATATTGACTAGATGGAGAAAACGTCATTGTATTGATCGGTTCTTCTAGCTGGGGAATCACGGTTTCCGTTGGTTCAGGAGAATCTTTTTGACTCAATGCTTCCGATAATTTCAGATTGGTTTCTTGAAGGATTTCATAGAGAACGTCAACTTTATGGTTGAGTAAACTAACTTGTTGTTCGAGTGTATCCATAGGAATTTTTACTCCATGTTGTTCTGCTAGCTCTTAAGTTTAGATCCTAGACAATAAATCACCAAAGTATGAATTTTTTCTAAATAATTTAACCTTTCATCTCCCCTTTATATTTAATTATTTATTAATATTTACACTGCTCCTTGAAGTTTGCTTCTCTCCGAGATCTTGTTCATTCAGGTTTTCAAGCAGTTACCGCTTCAGCCCTAGTCTTAAGTTACTCCTGAATTTAAGACTCAAACTCTCACTTCAGGATGAGATCTTGTTAAATAAATCTTTAGAACTGGATATATTTCTCAATTATTTTAGTCAGATTAACCCTGAAGTCACTGACTTTCCCAGTCTTGAACTCAAGCTGAAGAATATTCTGGGGGTTTGGGGGCAGTATAGTTTATCAATAAAAACAGCAATTGCTATATTCATATTTCGTCACGAATTTTTTATCTAAAAAAGGTATTCAGTGATACCAATGACATCGGAATCAATAGCTGATAGATGTTAGCCTGAAATTATCAAGTATCTTTGTTTTCTTAAACTCAAGCTCAGTGATACTTTTCTATCAACTTAACTGAAAGCTTTAACCAGATCTAACGGTAGTCAATCTAACTTCCTGAATAATTGGTGTTAAATAGATCACAAAAAAGTAGCAGATTAGCTTGATCTATTCCCGACTTTATCCGTTTAATCATAAAGCTTTCAGATGTTTACCGACATCAGGCGGCGATCGCGCCCGTGGGCAAAACTCAACCAGAGCGAGATTGTCATTTTCTGAGTTTTATGATTATATTAAGAAATATTACAGTAATGACATCTCACTGACTCCTAGACGGTTGATCCACCCTAACCATACCAACAAGGACGAACTCACCAATGACTCAAGACATTCAATCAATTCAACTTAATAGCGCTTCTGCCATTGCAGAATTTTTCAAAAAATCAGAAGCACAGTGGCATTCTCAACGACGCTACTACAGTTTGCCAGATGGAAAACCGCAGGAATATATCAGCCAGATCACAGTGCGTTTTTTACCCCAAGGAAGTCCAGAACTGATTCAACTGGCGGCGCTTCATCAACTTGATGATACACAAATTCTGACTTGTGGTTCAGCAGTCGAGTGGGTCAGTAACAATACTCAAGCCAAAGGTAAACCGTCTGAAGGCAGTACTGTTTTTGGAGTGCGGGATAATATTCTCTATCGCGATCGCGGTTTTGCCACCACAGATCCAATAACAGCCACCTTCTACTTGCCAGATGCCGATACACTCTGTCTCAGAACTGAGTACAATGGTTCTGTGTTTGAAGAAGAAGTTAAACACATTGGCGATCACTATCGGACTCGGCAATCGATTATCTCACGGGCTGGGGAACAGAAAATGATCGGCCAATATTTAGAAAAGCGAATTCAGTAACTATCTTGAGACGACGAAATTTTCTATTAGGAACCAGTGCCATTACCCTGGGTACAGCTTTAGCCGGATGTCAAAATCAGGCAGCATTCACCGTGGAATTATTACAAAATTCTGTTCCCCCTCAAATGCTGCGGCAGTTTCGTCAGAATTTAGCCCAGGGAACAGCCCTTAATTTCGTCCCTCAACCCCAATTAAAAAATCTGTTTGAACTATTGCAGAAAGGGGAAATAGCCAGTCAAAACTTCAGAAATCTATTTGGATTATTGCCAACCAAGCAAACGGCAGTATCTGGGACACCGAAAGCCGATTTAGTGATGATTGGGGATTATTGGTTAACCACAGCCATTCAACAGCAACTGATTCAACCCCTACAGCCTCAGTATTTACCCAATTGGGAGTTATTACCCCAAAAATGGCAAAATTTAGTCAAACGCAACCCTCAGGGTCAACTGGATGCGAGGGGTGAGGTGTGGGCTGCCCCCTACCGTTGGGGAACAACGGTGATGATTTACCGCAAAGATCAGTTTGAAGCTTTGGGCTGGCAACCTCAAGACTGGCATGATTTGTGGCGAGAGGAATTGCGCGATCGCATTTCTCTGTTAAACCAACCGCGAGAAGTGATTGGCTTGACGTTAAAAAAGTTGGGATATTCTTACAATACAACCGATCTCGATTCAGTACCGGATTTGTATTCCCAGCTTCAACAACTGCATCAAAACGTTAAATTATACGATTCTAATACTTATCTCAAACCCCTGATTATCGGCGATACCTGGTTAGCGTTGGGATGGTCTACCGATATCCCCATTCAACTCCAACGTCAACATAATCTAGGAGTAGTTGTACCCGCCTCAGGAACAGCCCTATGGACTGATTTATGGGTGAAGCCAGCAGCAGCATCTATTGCCACAGAAACCGATACAGCCCATCAATGGATAGATTTTTGTTGGCAGCCTCAAATTGCCCAGCAGTTATCGTTTTTAACCGAAGCAACCTCTCCTATTGTTGTTGGGTTAGACGCAAAAGATCGTTTACCTCAATGGAAAGATTATCCGGTTTTATTACCCAATTCAGCTACTTTAGAAAACAGTGAATTTTTACTGCCTTTTTCAGCAGATATGCTGCAACAATATCGTCGCCTCTGGCAGCAACTGCGCTTATAAGTTGTTGATGAATTTACAATTTGTAGCAATCAATGCCCGAACATTTGCCAAAATAGAGCTATAAACGAGATATTGTCCGGTCATTCGAGATCGCCTATGTTAACGCTTTATATCCTCTGTCTGGTCATTGGTGGTGTTTTTGTTGCATTAGCTGCGATCGCCGGACTGGATGGAGTGGATTTTGACACTGATTTTGATACTGATATTGCACTCAACGATCAATCTAAGCGGAAGTTAAAACTGCCATTTCTGAGTTTGCGATTTTGGACATTCGGCGGCTGTTTTTTTGGATTAACAGGGGTAATATTATCCTTACTGGCTCCAACATTATCACCGTTTTGGATTGCAATCATTGCGATTATTATGGGTGGAGTTTGTGGGACAGCGATTGTTTGGGCATTACGAGCATTACAATACCAACAAGCAGATAGTTTAGTTCGTTCTGAAGATTTGTTAGGCTTATCTGGAGTGGTTGAACTGCCTTTTGATTGCTATAGCAGAGGTAAAGTTACAATTGCTCTTAGAGGTTCCACTGTAGAAATGATGGCAATGACAACTGATGAAAGTACTTTTAACCCAGGAGATAAAGTTTTTGTAGTGGGTCGAGAAAATAATAAAGTTTGGGTTGTCTCAGAACAAGCTTTCGGAAATTTACCAAACTGATTTGTAGCTATTCTTCAGGGCTTGATTCATCTATGGCGTGTTTAAAATCACACCGAAAATATTCAATTTAAACTTAGTCTGAGGGCAAAATTATGGATCATTCTGATTCGGTTAAAGATGCCGATAATGTGATAACTGTAGAAGTGGCTCAAGCCAATACGAATCCAGTTAATTCGGCTGAAACTAATAATTTAACCGGGCAAATTCTCACCAGTTTACCCATTGCACTCTCTATTTTTGGAGTTATTGTAATTATTGGGTTTTTAAATACCTTTTTGCAAATTTGTAAACCCAGTGAAATTCTGATTTTATCAGGACGTAAACACCGTACTAAAGAAGGATTAGATGTCGGATATCGAGTGATTTTTGGCGGACGAACAATTTGTATCCCTATTCTAGAAACCGTTAAAACCATGGACTTATGCACCATGCCTGTTCCGGTTGAAGTCAAAAATGCTTATTCTAAAGGGGGTACACCATTGGATATTCAGGCGATCGCCAATGTTAAAATCTCTAGTAACCCAGATATTGTCGGTAATGCTATTGAACGATTTTTAGATCATGATCGTTCTGAAATTACCCGAGTGGCTCGAGAAACCCTGGAAGGCAACCTCAGAGGGGTTGTGAGTACTTTAACCCCCGAACAACTGAATGAAGACCGTTTACGCTTCGCTGAGCGCATTGCTGAAGATGTGTCTCGAGACTTATCCAAACTGGGGTTACAACTGGATACTTTGAAAATTCAGAGCGTTTCGGATGATGTTAATTATCTCAGTTCAATTGGTCGTCGTCAAATTGCCTTAATTGCTCGGGATGCTGAAATAGCCGAGTCTAACGCACTGGCTGAAGCTGAACAAATTGAAGCCGACTGCAAACGAAAAGCTGAAGTTGCCAAAACTCAAGCCCGTACCATTACAGTACAACAGGAAAACCAGCTTCGTAAAGTGAAAGCTCAACTCGAACAACAAGCCCGTTCTGAAGAAGAGCGTACCATCGCCGCAGCCAAAGAAGCTAGAGCCAGAGCCGAACAACTTTTGCAAACTGTACGGGCAGAATTAGAACGCTTACGCCTACAAGTTGACCTTGTTTTACCCGCTGAAGCCGACAGACAAGCCAAAGAACTCCAAGCCAGAGGTGCTGCGGCTTCCCTGGCAGAAAATGCCCGCGCTGCGGCACAAGTGAATGATTTACTCGCTCAAGTTTGGCAGGAAATTGGGCCAGATGCAGGGGAACTATTCTACTTACAGCAAATTGAGATGATTCTCACACAAGCAGCTCAAGTTCCCAGTCGGGTTGATTTACAAAATGTCAACGTCATTGATAACGGAGACGGCAAATCAATCGCCAGCTTAGTTCAGGCTTATCCTGAAATTTTCCATCAATTCCTCGACAGTGTCAACCAAATTCTAGGAATTAATGTCGCGGGGAGTTTTAGTTCAAACAAGGGACATTCTTCTCAGTTAAAAGAAGTTACGAAATAACTTTGTTCTTTGTTCTTTGTTATTCGTCATTTTTTGTTTATTATTCCTCAGTCTCTCTAGTTTCTCTAATAATGGACTTCGCGGTAGTTGTTAGCAAACAGGCACGCTTGTGCTACAGGCAGCAGATATAAGAATTGATGGATCAAGCGGATCGGAAAGATACTGTTGCGGCGTAGGTCTAATGAATAACCAATGACTCACAACCAATAAACAATAATTAATCAAAAACCATGGGTATTATCATCGCATTAGTTGCCGTTTTAGGTGCAGGTACAGGTGCTGGATTATTTATTATTCGCAATCTGTATTATATTTGTCAACCGAGCGAAGTTTTAATTTTTGCTGGAGGTCGTCGTCCGGTGGAAGGAGAACGGGAAGTGGGTTACCGTTTAGTTAAAGGCGGCAGTAGTCTACGAGTGCCACTCTTAGAACAAGCGTTTCGTATGGACTTAACCAATATCATTATTGAGTTAAAGGTGGTGAATGCTTATTCTAAAGGCGGAATTCCGTTAACCGTTGAAGGGGTAGCAAATATTAAAATTGCCGGAGAAGAACCGACTATTCATCATGCAATTGAACGGCTTTTAGGTAAATCTCGTCAACAAATAGAACAAATTGCCAAAGAAACATTAGAAGGAAATTTACGCGGTGTTTTAGCCAGTTTAACGCCAGAACAAGTGAATGGGGATAAATTAGCGTTTGCTAAAAGCTTGTTAGAAGAAGCCGAAGATGACTTAGAAAAATTAGGATTACTTTTAGATACATTACAGATTCAGAATATATTTGATCAAGTAAATTATCTAGATTCAATTGGGCGGAAACAACAAGCCGAACTATTACGAGATGCCCGCATTGCTGAAGCCCAAGCTGAAGCCCAAGCTGCTATTAGAACAGCCGAAAATCAAAAAACTACCATACTCAAACAGTTAGAAACAGAAACAGAAATCGCTAAAGCTGAAGCCGAACGTCGGGTACAAGATGCCATCACAAAACGTAAAGCTGTGATCGCAGAATCTGAGTCTGAAATTGCCTCTGAAGTGGCGAAAACACAAGCTGAACTTGCGGTACAAAAAGAACGTATTAAGCAAGTTGAACAGCAGCTTATCGCCGATGTTGTAGCGCCAGCGGAAGCAAATTGTCAACAAGCCATTGAGCAAGCAAAAGGAAATGCTGCAAAAATTATTGAAGATGGTAAAGCACAAGCCGAAGGAACCCGAAAATTAGCAGAATCTTGGCAAGCAGCAGGTACAAATGCACGGGAAATTTTTCTATACCAAAAATTAGAAGTATTACTGAAAACGTTAGTTTCAACTGTTCCTAATGTTGAAGTGGATAACGTTACAGTGATTTCAGCCAGTAATGGCAGCGGTGCAACACAAACCGCAAAATTTTTAGAAGAATTGCGACAAACAACCGGAATTAATATTGCTGAAGCGATTAATAATTTTGGGGGAAAATATCAAGCAGAATTCGGTTCACCAACAACTATTAAATCAGTGCCAATGTCTCAACCCAAAGCTCCTTTAAATCCAGTTGATCCTCAATCTTTACAATCCCTAAAAACTGATGTTGAACAATTCTTAGATAAAATTGCTGCTAATACTCAAACCAATATTGAAGCCGAACAAAAAGTTCAGCAAACTATCAAACAATCTCCTAAATTTAAACGTCAATTACAAAAAGTACTACAAGTTGGCGGTCAAGAAACTCTCAAAGCTATATTTAACCATCCAACAGTCTATATTCCCACCGCCATGTTAATTGCTTGGTTGACCGAAGAGTAAGCATTCTCTATTTAGGTGTAGGGTGCGTCCGACAGACGCACCACAATACTACTATATAAACCTCTCTACAGGGATACTACAGACTCAAATCCTCTGATATCAATAGTTTCGCTAAATCTCAAAAAAAAGTTTACTGAATCCCTTGACAGTTTTGTAGTATGCCTGTAATATATAAATATCGAGTTAAACAACAGTTCATCTGAGGAGGGGATAAAAATGGTACATATTCGGTTTGAAGGTCGTTCTTATGATATTGACGAAAATCAACTCGGAATTACAACTCAGATGAACGATAATACAGTTAAACAACGAGTCGCAAACTTTTTAGAAGTTCGACAAAATCGATTACAAATGTATATTATAGATCGCCCTCAAAGTGGAGATTTAATTATACGTCCTGAAGCGGTTTACGGCTAAATAATTCAGTCTAAAAATTCATTCCGCGCCCTTACTTTTAAAGCATACATACTTGTCTACTTAGACATAAAGTGTAGGTTCAATTCCTACCATCGCCGCTATATCATGGCGATGTAGCTCAACTGGATAGAGCACAAAAAAGCTGCTTTTAAAACTTGCGCGGGATGTAATTTAAACACCTCACTTCGTACCCTAAATTAAAAAGCTTACATACAAGCCAAATGGTAAGGCAATTGACTCAAGATCAATGATTTACAGGTTCGATTCCTGTGTATAACACGAGCGGTGCGACCGGGGGTGATTCGCAATCGCAACCGCGAACGCGCACCAAGAGAACAGCTTTTTTAACTTGTATGAGGTGAACAAAAAAATTCCGTATTCTCACCTTTAAAGCTTACATACTTTCACCTGTTAAGTGAATACTATCCTGTGTTACAGCTTTTTGAACTTATACGGAATTTAACTTGAAGGAAGAGGGAAGAGGGAAGAGGGAAGAGGGAAGAGGGAAGAGGGAAGAAGATAATGAATTTAGCTTTCTTGCTATAGGGTATAATTCCTCCCGCCAAAACGCGACCAGCTTCGCTATTTCTCCGAACCTATTGCCTTCTTTTTAAACCACTAAAAATATTAACTTCAAGAATATAAAATTAGGGGGATAATATGTCTAAAAGCCAACTCAAAGCTACCCCAAATACAACGAAATCACAACATAAATTAGGCGATCAAGGTGTAGGAAGCTTAACGGGTTTAACCCTAGCTGAAGCTATTGCCGACAACGCAAAGTGGCGACTAGAAAAAACAATTGCTCAAACTAAATATAGCACTACGCATTGACTTGATTGATATTTTGAAACGCTGTTCGCGCAGTGTGCCGTCAGGCGTAAAAGCCCAAGTCAATCAACTTCTAACTTCTGACGAATGACTTTATACTACCGCACCCTAACCAATAGAGCTTACATTCGTTCACAAATACCTGGTGCATACTAACGAGGTATGCTGCAAGCCTAGACCAAAAGTCGGCTAACGCTCGATTAACTTGTGCGGTTTGCAATTGACATGATACAATAAACGGTGATCGCCGCGCCCTAATAGGATGAGCTTACATACATTTGATTTCTATTCAAAAACGTAAAAACAGCTCTTCAAACTTGCGTGGTTATCTTCTAAAACCTTTACTTTGTTTCTCAAACTGAGCGAAGCCGAAGTTTTGGAATACGGCGATCGCCTCCTCAGCTACAAAAAAGGAGGTTGCAATGATTGCGATGAAAACAGATGAACGAGATCTGCGTTTAGAAATGCTGAATAGCTTGCTAACTACACCGCACCGTAAGCTAGAAACAGTTGCAGAAACTCACGAATTAATTATTGAACTTGACCCGCTATTTTACGGTCACTTAGCAGTTTGGTATCAACGGAACGGAGATGTGCGGGATCATAAAGAAGTGTTTATTGCTCACTTACTGACCAGTGATTTATCCGAACATCGTGACGCAGGATTTATCTTACTACAACAACTGCCGCCTTATCAAGTCGCACGAGTCGTAGACTTCATGAAAATTCATCGCGGTAAACTGCCTCGTTGCGCCCGTACAGCCGTCCGTCAGTATCTGCAAAAACGCGAACAAACTCCAGAGGTTTTTGACCGGGCAGCCTTACGGGGACGTAAAGCAATGAAACATCTTTACGCCAGTTTACATATTAAACCCAACGAACGGGCAAATGCAATTCTGTTTCGGGAGCAACCGCCTGAAGGATCTCTAGCTGCTATTGTTAAGCAACTCAGTAAAGCAGAAAGTCCAACAGAACAAGCACAATTAATCGTTAAGCATAACATTCCCTATACTATCGCAGTGGGAACGATTAAGCAACTGACTCCGGTTGTGTTGGTGGCGTTAATTAATGCCATGACACCCCAAGAAGCGATCAATAACCTCAAGTCTCTCACAGCGCGGGGGGCAATGGATCATCGAGAGGTGAAGAAATTAATTGACGCGAAATTAGAAGCGGCCCAAACCAGTAACCGTATTTCGGCATTTAAAGCTAAAGTTGCTGCTGATGCTACAGAATTGGATGCTGAAACTACCGCCAAGTTGGATAAAGTCACTAACGAACAAGTGAAGCGTCGGGGGGCTATTACTCAGTCTACCGCATTGTTAGTAGATAAATCCGGTTCAATGACTCAGGCTATTGAAATTGGTAAACGACTGGCGGCGTTAATTTCTGGGATAACTCAAGCAGATCTATTTGTGTATGCTTTTGATACCATGGCTTATCCGATCACAGCCAAAGGCAAAGAATTAAGTGACTGGGAACAGGCATTTAAACATATTAACGCTGCTGGCGGTACGAGTGTCGGTTGCGCGGTAGAAATGATGCGTCGTCAGCGTCAAATTGTTGATCAATTTATTGTCGTTACTGACGAAGGGGATAATACTTGTCCTTATTTCACCGATGCTTACCTGCAATACAGTCGAGAATTGGCTATCATGCCGAATGTTGTTATTGTCAGAGTTGGGAATTATTGTTCTTATATTGCAGACCAACTTAAGCAAAAGCAACTACCTGTTGAAACGTTTACCTTTAGCGGTGACTATTATTCTTTACCGAATTTAGTCCCATTATTATCTCGTCCTTCTCGTCTCGAGTTGTTGATGGAAATTATGGAAACAATTTTACCCGTTCGTAAAGACAAATAGAATAATTATTAAAGCATTGTTCATTATCATGATGGGCAATGTTTTTTATAGCGCTACGCGCCAAAGAATCTTGTAATCTTGCTATTTTTAGAGACATTATATATAACGTCTCTACATTTTATCCAGGAATTCATTATTAAATAGATACCTTTGAAAAACATAGATAAATTATTAAAAAAGCTCTGCAAGAAAGCACTAATTTTTATTTTTTTAATGAGATAAAGTGTAAACCTATTTACGATTATGGACAGGATATATACTTATTAATTACTATTGGCTGTTATAATGATAAACGAGTTCATAGCTGTTTTGTTTACCTAGATATTATTAATAATAAAGTATGGGTACAGCGAGATAATACAGAAGATGGAGTCACTCCTGAGTTAGTTGAAGCAGGTATTCCTAAAAATTGTATTATTTTAGGGTTTCATCCCGCCGATATCCGACCGCATACAGGATTTGCAACTGCTTAAAATCCATCGTTTTTATTCAATCATTAACTTTCATTTTTTTGAAATAGATAAACATCATCTTGACGATAACTTAATTTAAAATTAGGGGATTGATTTAATTCTTCAACTAAACTTTGTGCAAATTCTGTGTTGCTTTGCCAACCCGGATAGCGAAGGTTTAATAATATATCATCAAATTGATTGAAGTCTTGAGGCGGCTTGCCTTTATTTGTAAATTGAATAACTTGGCGATGGGATAAATGAGGCGCAAGATTAGCTGTTGTTAAAACATTTCCACTGGATGAAACTTGTTGAATAGCTTCTCTATTGGCTTGCCATGTATCCAATTGTTCAAGATATCGTCCGCCAAAATAACTATATTTTGCTAAGGCTAAAAATCCTATTATTGCCCAAGTTATAATTAAATATTGTAGTGCTTTCTCAGATTTGAGTTTAAATTTATTTAAGATACTTTTACCTAAACATTCACTATCATCTGCTAAACAATAAATTACAGATAAAATCAAAAAGGGTAATATCGGAACAGAATACTGATGTATTAAGTCTCGTTGGGCATCAATATTAGATAGAATATTTTTAGTTAAAACAGGAATAGTGACAATTAATGGCGCGAGTCTTTGGGGAGAAAGCCACAAAATAATCGGTGAAAAGAGTAATAAGAAATATTCGATTGTTTTGAGAGATAAAATTCGTCCTAAGACTAAATGGGGTTTAAGGAATAAATTGAGAATAATTTGATAAACAGAATTACCTAAATATCCATATCTACCGACACCGCCGGGGCCTTCTCCATCTTTATAATAAGGAATAATTCCTTGAACAACAATAATAAACCAACCGACACCTAAGAAGAGGGCAATTGCACCATATTTTCGTTTTCTATCAAAGAAAAATAGCCAAAACCCCATGGCGGCTACGGTTAATGCTAAGGCATCTTTACAGCCTAATACCCAAATATTTAATAAACAAAACCAAAGCATTTGATCTTGTTTTGCGGCTAAAATTGCCCCTAATATTGCAGCAACTGCCATCACTTCCGGATGGAAATCAAATAAGTTAATATTAAAGATTAAAGGATAAAGCAAATAAACTATAACAACAGCCATCGATAGCCGTTGATTTAATCCGGCGTGGCGTGATAAACTCCAAGTGGGATAAACTCCTAGGGCTAAGGAAATAGCTTGAATGAAAAGCAACCAATAAACCGAAGGATAAATTTTATAAAATAAACTGACTGGATACATTGCCCAAGCAGCATGATTACCTAAATGATGAACATCTAAAAAGGAAGATATCGGCGGTATTCCTTGACTAATTAAATAGGCAACTTGATCATATATTCCCAGTTCAAAAGCGGTTGATTGAAACAGAATATGTCGAATACTGCTAGATAAAAATAGAATAATTGAGGCAATAATAAATAGTTTTGTAATTGATATATTTTTAGCTAATTTTTTATTAAAATAATTCATAACTTCAGGATTTAATATCGGGAGACAGTAATAAATTACGGTTTAAAATAATCACATCATCTTGTTGATAAATAATAGAAAATTTTGAATCATTTTTAAGTTTTTCAACTATTTTAACGCCAATTTCTGCCGTATCTGGCCAAGGATGACGTAAATTTAACACAATTTGTTCAAATTCGCTGAAATCTGTTTCTAATGAAACTTGACTTAGTAATTTAATCATCGGGCGATGGGTCAAATGAGGCGCTATTCTATTATCCGTTAATACTGTTGTTTCTGGTTGAATTTGTGCAATGGCTTCTCTTGTGGCTTTCCATGTATCAATACGTTGAATATACATCCCAAACTGACTATATTTACCGTAAATCAGAAAGATTAACAGTGACCATAAAATGATTAACTTTGCTTGGGAGAATGAGAAAGATGTAATTTTATCTTTGAATTGCATTAGGAAATTCCCTAACATTCCTTCTCCGGATTTTAAACTATTGATCACCGCTAGAATCAGAAAGGGAATAATAGGCAGAGAATATTGATAAGCTAAACTACGTTGAAACGGAATATCCGATAAACTGTTAACGATTAAAGTCGGAATAGCTGGAATTAAACAGATTAACTGAGACGGAGATAGCCATAAAATTACAGGTAAAGTCAATTTAAATAAATAATCAATTGTGGAAGCAGAAATTAATCGTCCGAGGACTAAATGCGGTTTAAGAATAAAATTTATCAGAATTTCTGTTACAGATGTCCCTAAATAACTATAACGCCATACCCCCTCAACTTCCTTGCCGCTAAATTGAGGAATCATCCACTGCGTCACAACAATAAACCATCCCATCCCTAAAACTAGGGCAATTAAACCATAATTACGACGCTCTCTTGGTGCGCGTTCCCTAGGCGAGGAAACCTCGCCGGGGTCGCACCGCTTTTTAAACAACAATAACCAAAATCCTAACGCTATTACTGTTAACGATAAAACAGCTTTGCATCCTAATATCCAAATTATTGCTAAACAAAACCATGCCGTTTGTTGCCGTTTCGCCGCTAAAATTGCCCCCAATAATGCCGGAAGTGCCATCACTTCGGGATGAAAATCAAATAAGTTGAGATTAAATACCACCGGATACAATAAATAAACCGCCGCGATCGCCACAGATAACCGTTCATTTAACCCCACAAGCCGCGCTAATGCCCAAACGAATCCCCCCCCTATCGCCAGAGAAATCGCCTGTACAATCAGCAGCCAATACACGCTCGGATAGATTTTATACAGTAACCCCAATGGATACACCGCCCAAGCCCCGTGATTTCCTAAATGATGAAAGCCTAAAATCGAAGAAATAGGCGCTTCTGCTTGAGAGATCAGATAAGTCACCTGATCGTAAATGCCCAAATCATAAGCGGTTGATTGGAACATCTCATGGCGTAAACTACTACAAAGCAGAAAAATAGCGATCGCACTGATAATCATGGCAATCACAGTCGGTGGCACAGACAACCGAGGCAATATCTGTTTTGAAGACTCAGGGGAAGTTGGCATCACATTTTATCAGCAAATCCATATCGGATTTAATCCTACCTGATTAACTGTCGAATCGAATACATTTCCCCATACCCCGAAGCCCCATACCCTACCTCCCATACCCCACTCCCCTCAAGCTATACTCTATATTAATTCTGTATTTTTGCTGATCTTGTCCCCGCCATCGGAGAGAATTAAGTTACAAACCCACCAAAAGCGGTTTTTAATCTTGAATTAATAGGTAGTTCTTTGTGGAAATTTCATTAGAATCTCTATGGAATCAAGTTCTAGATAGACTCCAAATGCAACTCGGGGAGCCGACCTTTAATACTTGGATAAAAACGGCAAGTGCAGAACATTTAGATCCACGAGGTTTAGTGATTCGTGCGGCTAATCCTTTTGCTCAAAATTGGTTACAAAAATATTATAAAGATCTGATTGCTGAGGTTGTACAAGACATTTTAGGTTATAGTGTGGAAATTAAGATCGTTACAGATACAATACCCGGAGCTAATTCTAATACGGGAATTCCTTTAAAATGGCCGTCACCCGGTGGAAGTAATCATCTAGATTTAGTTACAGGAAACTCTTCTAAATCGGCTAATTTAAGCATTAAATATGTATTTTCTCGGTTTGTTGTCGGTTCCAATAGTCGCCTGGCTCATGCAGCCGCGCTGGCAGTCGCAGAATCCCCCGGACGAGAATTTAATCCGCTGTTTTTATGTGGGGGTGTAGGCTTAGGAAAAACCCATTTAATGCAAGCCATTGGGCATTATCGCTTAGAACTTAATCCGAAATCTAAAGTTTATTACGTTTCAACAGAAAAATTTACCAACGATTTAATTGCAGCCATTCGTCGAGATAACTTACAAAGTTTCCGAGAACATTATCGCGAAGCCGACGTTTTATTAGTGGATGATATGCAATTTATTGAAGGAAAAGAATATACTCAAGAAGAATTTTTTCATACGTTTAATACCCTGCATGAATCGGGAAAACAAGTGGTGATTGCGGCTGATCGACCCCCTCAACAAATCCCTGGAATTCAAGATAGGTTATGTTCTCGCTTTTCGATGGGTTTAGTGGCAGATATTCAACCCCCCGATTTAGAAACACGCATGGCAATTTTGCAGAAAAAAGCAGAAGATGAACAAGTGCAACTGCCCAGAGATGTAATTGAATATATCGCTACTCATTATACTTCTAATATTCGTGAACTGGAGGGGGCTTTAATTCGAGCGATTGCTTATATTTCCATTTCAGGGCAACCCATGACGGTTGAAAGTATTACGCCCGTTTTAACGCCCAAAGAAATAGTAGAAGAGTCTTCTCCTGAAGCCGTTTTACAAGCTGTTGTTGATATTTTTAAAGTTTCAATTGAAGATTTAAAAGGCAGTTCTCGCCGCAGAGAAATTAGCTTAGCTAGGCAAGTAGCCATGTATTTAATGCGTCAACATACTGACTTAAGTTTACCGAAAGTTGGGGAAATTTTAGGGGGAAAAGATCATACAACTGTGATGTATGGTTGTGACAAAATTAATCAGTTAAAAAATAAAGATTCTGATTTAGCGCAAACGTTAAGAAAGTTAAGCGATCGCATTAATTTTAATAGTCGTTCTTGTTAGGGGATAGGTGTTAGGGGTTAGGTATTGGGTCTTGAGTTTTGGGTGTTGAGTGTTAGGTGTTGGGTGTTGGGTATTATAGAAAGTAGCCTTTTGTTAGGTGCATTAATGTAACACACTAGACCTATGAGCAACCCTGAAAAAAGCAATCATTTATCGTAATTTTTATCTAATTTCTTTCCCACTGTTCCCCGCGCTGCCTTAAGCGTGTCGTTACGTGCGTGCCGCTAGTCGTAAAGGTTCCCAGATCCGCTGACCTCTTCCGTATCGCCTATTCCTTCGTATTGACCTCTAGGCGGGGTGTGCAGAACTTTATATTTTTTGTATAGTAAGTATTAATAATACTCTGGTTTTCCCATAACCTGACTGATGTGATGATTTCTATGATTGTCTTGAGAGAAATCTGACGAAAACATCCACCCACCCTGAAATTGAAAATCCCTTGTAATGATTTCTTTACGCTCACTTTTAACAATTCCCTTTATCTTACAAACAGTTAGTATTGTGGGGTTGGTCGGTTATTTATCTTATCGTAGTGGACAAAACGCGATCGCGGATTTAGCTTATCAGTTAATAGAGCAAAAAAGTGATCGAGTTGAAGAAAAACTGGATTCATATTTTACTTCAATTCAATCTGTGGCAGAGAATATCTCCGTGTTGGTAGAACAAGATTTGTTAGATCTTGATGATCTTTCTATCCTGCAAAACTACTTTATTGAACAAACTCAAATTTTTCCAGCAGCGAGTGTTGTGGGTTTATCCAATGAAGCCGGAGATATTGTGATAGTCGAACGATTTCAACCGGATATATCAATCATTCGTAAACTTGATGCTTCTGCTGATGGTAAGTTTTATCGTTATTTTGCCGATGAAAATGGTGAGAATTTAGAATTGATTGAGACTCGCACAGACTATGATCCTCATAATGATCCTCCCGGAAATCCTTGGTATGGCAACGCCAGAGATTTAGGCAAAGGCAATTGGGTGTTAGCCGTCAGTTTAGCCAAGGGTAAGGATCAACCAGAAGTTCATCAGGTTTATACTTTGCCGCTGTATAATGCTGAAAATCAATTCCAAGGGGTGACTGCTGTCAGTAGTAGTTTAATCAAAATGGGTGACTTTCTGGCGGGTATGGAAGTGGGTGAAACCGGGGAAGTGTTTATTATTGAGAAAAATGGCCTGCTGGTTGCCACTTCCACCGGAGAAGTTCCATTTGAGGCACAACCGGAAAGTCAACTGGCAGACAATGTAGATGTTGAACATCGACGTTTACTCGCCACTAACAGCCAATTGCCTTTAACCCGCGCCACCACACAATATCTCCAGGGTTTAGAATCTTCTTTAGAAACAATCAATCAAACCCAAGTTTTTCCATTCTCATTTAATTCAAAACGCTATTTTGTTCGAGTTGTGCCGCTGGAAGATAAATTAGACTGGCGAGTCATTACAGTCGTACCTGCATCTGATTTTACCCGTGAAATTGATGCCAATGTCCGCCGCACAATTCTGCTTTGTGTTTTCGCATTAATCGGTTCAGTTGCTATTGGCATTATTACCACACAATACCTGAGTCGTCCTTTAATTGATTTATCCCAAGCGGCAACAAAATTAGCCAGTGGTAACCTTAAACAAACCCTTCCCGCCTCAAATGTCCGCGAAATTGAGACCGTTTCCCGTTCCTTTCAAAGCATGGCAATTCAACTCAGCCAGTCGTTTCAATCTATTGAGGATAGTGAACAGAAGTTTTCAACTTTTCTTGAAAGTGTGCCAGTGGGAATTTGTGTATTTGATGGTGAGGGGACCCGAATATTAAGTAACCACAAAGGACGGGAGATTTTACAATTAAAGGGGACTGACCTATCGAGCCTCTCAAAAGTCTGCCCGATTTATGATAGCCAAACCCAGGAATTATGTCCGACTGCAAAATTACCAGTGATACAAGCCATGCAGGGCGAAACGGTATACACTGATGAGCTGGAGCTGATGCAAACCGATGAAGAAACCGGAGAAAAACGACTGATTCCCCTAGAGATTTATGGAACTCCTGTCACCAATCAAGCAGGCGAAGTGATTTATATTATTACTGCATATCAGGATATTACAGAACGTCGCCAAGTAGAACAGTTACGCAAATCCTATCAACAAGACTTAGAACGGACTGTTGCGGAAAAAACAGCAGCCCTGACAGAAGCCCAACGAATTGCAGGGGTGGGAAACTGGGAGCATGATTTAAGGTCGCAAACCGTGATTTGGTCAGAGGAAATGTACCGCATTTATCAAGCCGAAGAGATAGCCCCTGTGCCTCGACCAGACCTGACAATACAGCAAATTCATCCCAGTGACAAGGAACGATTTGAGCAGACTGTTATCGAAGCAATCATCGCGACTCAACCCTTTAATACCGATTTAAAAATTATTACTCAAAACGGTAATATTCGCTATATTCAGGCTAAAGGACAACCGATTTTTAATTCTCAGGGTCAGGCGGTTAAATATATCGGCACAATTGCCAATATCACAAAGCGTAAACAAGCAGAAATTGCGCTGCAAGCCTCTGAAGAGAAGTTTTATACCTTTTTTGATCGCAACCCTGTCCCAACCGTAATCGCCACCTTAGCACAAGGGCGACTTTTGGCAGTTAATCACCAATTTACACAATTTTATGGCACTTCTATCAACGAGATTGTGGGTAAGACTTGCGAAGAATTAAATATTTGGGAAAACTTGGAAGATTTGCAACGTTTCCAGCAGATGGTGCATAGTACACGAAAGCTAGATCACTTTGAGACGACGTTTCGTAATGCCAAGCAAATCCTTAAAACCGTATTGTTAACCGTAACCGTAATTGAGATTGAAGGTGATGATTGTATGTTGTGCGCGATCAATGATATTAGCGATCGCAAACAGGTTGAAATTGAATTGCAACAAGCCAAAGTGGCAGCAGAGGCAGCCAACCAGGCAAAAAGTACTTTTATTGCCAATATGAGTCATGAATTGCGATCGCCGTTGAATGGAATTTTAGGGTTTGCACAACTCCTGCAACGGCAGCAAAATCTTTCGACAGAGCAAATCGAGAGTGTTGCGATTATTCAACGCAGCGGAGAACATCTCCTCAGTATTATTAATCAGATTTTAGATCTCGCTAAGATTGAAGCGGGTAAAACTGTCCTGGAAATCACCGCCGTTAATCTCCCGGAGTTACTGGAAGATTTGAATAATTTGTTTTCATTACGCGCAGCCGAAACTGGTTTAATTTTTAGTATTAATTGCTCTCGAGATCTTCCTCAATCTATTAATACTGATGGGATGAAACTGCGTCAGGTGTTAATGAACTTAATCGATAATGCCTTTAAGTTTACTAAAAAGGGTCAAATTACTTTAAGCATATCATTACAAGATAATTTATCGGAGCAGACTGATTCACCTAAATTAATTCGGCTAAATTTTCAAGTGAGTGATACAGGAGCAGGTATTGCGCCCGAAGAGCAACAAACCCTATTTGAAGCCTTTAGTCAAACAGAAACCGGACGAAACAGTCATCAAGGAACAGGTCTCGGACTTAATATTACTCGTGAATTTATCCAACTCATGGGGGGTGATATTACCTTAGAAAGTGTTGTGGGAAAAGGAAGTCGTTTTAACTTTAGCATTTTGGCTCAACCCAGTGAAGATTTGACAGAGGCTGAGTTAATTCCCACACAGAAGATTATCGGACTGTTACCCGGACAATCCCGTTATCGGATTTTAATTGTGGATGATAACCCCGTTAACCGTCGTCTATTGGTGGAATTATTGAGTATTTTAGAATTAGATATTCAGCAAGCAGACAATGGTGAAGAGGCCGTAAAATTGTGGCAAACTCAACACCCTCACCTAATTTTTATGGATCTGAGAATGCCTGTATTAGATGGTTATGATGCCACTCGTCGCATTCGTCAGTTAGAAGCAAAACGCCATGATCTTGATGAAAAACTTCTCTACACTGGAGAAACAGTCGAATTAAATCCTACTACAACGATTGTGGCAATTTCTGCAACTGCTACAGGAAATGATATTGCACTGCAAGCTGGATGTGATGCGTTTATCTGCAAGCCTTTTACTGAGGCTGAAATATTTAATATTTTAGAGCATTACCTGCAACTGCGCTATCGTTATCAACAGGATAATACACCATCCCCCCAAGTTATTCATTCCCCTCACCAATTAATGCTTGCCTTAAAACAACTCAATCCTGATTTAGTGAGTCAACTCGAGCAAGCCGCAATGATGGGAAAAGATAGTACAATTATAAATATCGCCTCAGAATTTGCTGTAACTCATCCTGATTTATCACAATTTTTATTAACCGTGGTGGATAATTTTGATTATATGCAAATTTTAACCGCAATTGACTTAACTCATCCAAACCAATAAATCATTTTTTTCTAGAGTGTTTTTATCACTTTAACAATCTGTCAAATTATCCGCATCAACATATCCTTGAATTGGATATTGAATGGGGACCCAGCCTTGTTTCCCTAAATTTTCAATATAAACTTGATCTTGTGGCTCAAACTGATAAACAACTTTTCCTTGAGGTACATTTCTAGCCGCAGCATCAGAATTATTAATTAGCCGGCAATTTCGAGCAATAATTTGAGTTGTTGTTGGCGGATTATTGTTAATATTTGGTTCTGAAAAAGTTGTAGATTGTGAATCATTATTGGGAGCGTTAGGAGTCTTTTGCGGATTGAATAAATCTCTCGATAAAAAACTCATCCAACTATTCTGTGGAGAGGATTCTGCTTCGGCTGAAATTCTTCCTGGATTAGAACCTCCAGTCGCTAAGCGGGCTTGAGAGATTGCTTGATGAGTATTGTAAATTACCATAACACTCACCCCAGCCCAGGTTACTGCTCCCAAAATATTCTTTAAATCTTGCCAATCTATTTTTTTCACGAATAATAATAATAAATCTAATTCATTGCACCTGACATCTTATTTAGCAGATTACAAGATATTCTATTTGATATCATCTACCGCTTGAAAGAGATTTTTTTCTGGGTCAACACGAAGGAAGAAGGAAGACGGAAGACGGAAGAAGGAAGAAGGAAGACGGAAGACGGAAGACGGAAGACGGAAGAAGGAAGAAGGAAGAAGGAAGAAGGAAGAAGGAAGAAGGAAGACGGAAGACGGAAGACGGAAGACGGAAGAAGGAAGAAGTAGTAACCCAAGCCATGAATCAAGGGGGTTGAAATGCGCGAAATTTTTTTTTATATCCACTATCTATATTGTTCGCTGGTATCGAGTTTATTTTTTGGTCAGTTGTGGTAAACGATTAACTTTGAAATCAATTTAGAGGTTGCCTGTGTTGAATTATTCGTTAAACTAAACACCGATGAGTTCAGCAACAATAAAGATGGTTGATTTAATTGCGGGGTTTGTCATGCCCACTGGCTATCAAATGCCTCTGCTTGATTCTTTACCCTTAATTGCCACAGTAGAAGAGGCAGCAAGCGAGGTTTCGGCTGACTCCACCATGGTGTTATGCGCGGTTCTTCTGAGTTTAGTTGCCATCTATATTGCCAGCAAAGCCGGGGGAGAATTTTTTAGTTGGCTGAGTTTTCCTCCAGTCTTAGGGGAATTGGTCGGAGGCGTTGTGATTGGGGTCTCAGCCCTACACCTCGTGGTATTTCCAGAAAACGGGGATAGTTCGAGTTCTCTGATTATGAGTATATTGGCAGCAACCGCCAACCTAGACCCAGCCACAGCAGACGCAACCTTTGAAATTCAAAGTGAAGTGATTTCTATCATCGCCGAGTTAGGGGTGATTGTCCTGCTGTTTGAGATTGGTTTAGAGTCCAATATCCGTCAATTATTGGCTGTTGGGGTTCAATCCTTGTTAGTGGCTGTTGTGGGAGTGGTGGTTCCTTTTGCTGCGGGGACAGCGGGTTTAATTCTGATTTTTGATGTCCCGGTGGTGGCGGCTATTTTTGCAGGCGCGGCATTAACGGCGACGAGTATTGGGATAACGTCTCGAGTCTTAGCTGAAATTGGCTGTTTGTCTACTCAGGAAGGTCAAATTATCCTAGGGGCAGCGGTAATGGATGATGTTTTAGGCATTGTCGTCTTGGCTGTGGTTGCCAGTCTCGCAAAAACAGGAGAAGTCGATGTCTCAAACGTTATCTTTTTAATTATTAGCGCCAGTGTATTTTTGGTCGGGGCAATTTTACTGGGTCGCTTTTTTAATGACACCTTTATTGCCCTTGCCTGTCAATTTAAAACTCGGGGACGGGTAGTTATTCCTGGATTTATTTTGGCGTTTGCATTGTCTTATATTGCTTCAGCCATCAGTTTAGAAGCGATTTTAGGCGGGTTTGCTGCTGGACTGGTTTTGGATGAAACGGAAGTTGACGGCCAAAAACTGGAAGAATTGACCCAACCCATTGCAGATGTAATAGTGCCTGTGTTCTTCGTCACAGTCGGCGCTAAAACAGATTTAAGTGTCCTTAACCCGGCTATTCCCGCCAACCGAGAAGGATTAGTGATTGCTTCGTTTCTGATTTTGGTTGCTATTCTCGGGAAGATGGTTTCTGGCTTTAGTGTATTTGGCATAGACAATATTAACCGCGTTGCCATCGGAGTTGGGATGATTCCTCGGGGCGAAGTGGGGTTAGTGTTTGCCGCTGTAGGTTCGGCTAGTGGTGCGTTGTCTGAATCTTTGGATGTTGCAATTATTCTGATGGTGATTATCACAACGTTTGTTGCGCCGCCACTGTTGCGGGTTGTGTTTAAACAAGAGACCCCCTCAGAAGCTGAACCCCAAACCTCGACGGAGTAAGGATACACGCCCGTCAGATTTTAGATACTTAAATCATCAAAAAAAATACTCCCCTCTCTACTCATAAATAGTCCCCTGAGGACACCGTTTCCCTCTCCATTAAAAAATAGTCCTGTTAGGACACCGTTTCCCTCTCCATTAAAAAATAGTCCTGTTAGGACACCGTTTCCCTCTCCTCGTAGGAGAGGGCTAGGGAGAGGTGAGAGGGCTAGGGAGAGGTCAGCTAGAAGCCTGCAAATCATTCGTCAAAATAGAATATTGAAACTGAAACTTGATTAATTTTTTATTAAATTTTGAGGTAAAAGTTTGAGCAGTTTAATCGGGGAATTAGCTGGGATTAAGATAAAATAGTTTAAGATAAATTGAAAGGATTTTATGAGTTAGATGGAAGTTCAATTTAATATTGTTCGCCAGACAAAAGATAGCAGTCCTCGGATTGAAAGTTATCGGTTGCAGGCAGAACCCGGAACAACAATTTTAGAGTGTTTGAACCAAATCAAATGGGAACATGACGGGAGTTTAGCGTTTCGGAAAAATTGCCGTAATACCATTTGTGGAAGTTGTTCGATGCGAATTAATGGCCGTCCGGCTTTGGCTTGCAAGGAAAACGTCGGGAATGAGGTTCAGCGTTTAGAAGCTATTGCGGCAACGAGTAATAATCCGGATAAAAAAACTATACCTGAAATTGCGATCGCACCCCTGGGAAATTTGCCGGTGATCAAAGATTTAGTGGTGGATATGAGCCGTTTTTGGGATAAATTAGAAGCGGTGGAACCTTATGTCAGTACTCAGGCGAGATCTATCCCAGAACGAGAGTTTTTACAGTCTCCAGAAGAACGGGAAAAATTAGATCAAAATGGGAATTGTATTCTGTGTGGCGCTTGTTACTCAGATTGTAACGCCTTAGAAGTCAATCCTGATTTTGTTGGCCCCCATGCTTTAGCCAAAGCACAACGGATGCTGGGGGACTCCCGTGATGCGAAAACTGAGACTCGGCTGGAAACTTACAACCAAGGGACTGAAGGGGTTTGGGGATGTACCCGCTGTTATAACTGCAATAGCGCTTGTCCGATGGAAGTGGCACCTCTCGATCAAATTAGTAAAATTAAGCATGAAATTTTAGACCGCAAAGACGCTAACGACAGTCGCGCTATTCGTCACCGTAAAGTCATGGTGGACTTGGTTAAACAAGGGGGTTGGGTCGATGAACGGAAATTTGGGATATTTGTGGTCGGGAATTATTTTCGCGATATTCAAGGGTTACTTAGTTTAGGGCCGTTGGGACTGCGAATGTTGAGTCGGGGTAAATTTCCGGTAACATTTGAACCGTCTGAAGGAACCCAAACTGTGCGATCATTAATTGAGTCTATCCAGCAGTTAGAAGAATAAGTTAAATATGAGTTCTGATACGCCGAACCCCACCCCAACTCCAGAAACCTTAGAAACTCCAGAAACTCCTGTCGAACCTGAACCGTCTTTTGGTTGGAACCCTTACGCTGAAAAGATTAATGGCCGCTTTGCCATGGTGGGGTTTGTGATTTTATTATTGATAGAATCCTTAACTCATCAAGATTTATTTACCTGGTTAGGGTTACGATAGGCTTACTGATACCGGGTTAACTGAACGCGATACCGTTGTTTTTTGGTGATTGCCATTTCTCCAACTTCTAAGCGGCCTTTACCCCGGACTGCAATTAAGTCTCCGGGTTTAACTTGATGGCTGGTTTGACTAATATCCTTCCAATTTACCCGCACATCTCCCCCACTAATTAAGTCTGACATTTTACTGCGCGACATTCCAAACCCGGCGCTGGCGATCGCATCTAAGCGCATAGAGGCTTCTACAGTGGTCATTTCTTTCTTTTTGGGGGGGCGAATTTTCAGTTCACTCAGTTCGATTTGACGAGTTTTCACCGGGACTGAACGCACTTGGGTTAAACTCATCTCTAAAAATTCCACCAATTCAGGCACTACGATCACCTGCGCGCCTCGTTCTCCCAAGACAATAATATCACCCGTTTTATCTCGGACAATTCCTGTCCCCAGCATCGCCCCCATGAAGTCGCGATGAGTCGCGGTATCAAACAAAAAGTTTCCGGCAATATCCAAAGCCGCCATAGTAACACTCTCCTCATCTAGGGGTAATTCCTCCCGCGCGATCGCAATGCGTTGACGTTCTGCTTGAGGATATCCCCCCCCAGCAATGACTTGAACTTCGGTTAAACGGCTAAAAATCTGCTGAGACTCGACCAACTCTGGTGGCGATAAAAAGTCTGTGAGGGTGACTTCCCAAGTTCTAATGGCTTGTTCTGCGCGATCAATAATTTTTGCAATACAGTCTCTATTTTCTACGCTGTTTAGCAGTTCTTCCCGAGGTAGCACCATCAGCTTGTTTGTGGAGTAATGTGATATTCACTTAGTTTAGCAGAAATATTGAGAAAGATTAAATCAATCTAACTTTACATTCTGCTCGGGTTAATTCTATCTGAAGAAATAGCAATATCTGCTTTAAAAAAGGTGATTGTTTATCTTTCTTAAGTGATCAATCTATTTACTTGTCTTCATTTTGGTGATTGTTGTTCTATTAACCTCTCTCTTTCGATAGAATTTTTAATCTCAATTTTATATGACTTTTTACAAGATTATCATTAAGAAATATTAAAACTTATCATTTTCTCTGGCTACTTCCTTATGCTAGAGATTAGCACATTCTTTTTAAAAATAAAACTTTAAAATTTCGTTTAAAAAACCTTAGGTGAAAGAGAAATTATGAGAAAATATCTCTGTCCTTGCTGTGGTGAATCTCTACTGCTTCATATAAGAGAAAATAAGAAAATAGGATTTTGTCCAACTTGTTATCAAGAAATGCCGTTGCTCAGTTATTATGATTCTAAAGAGCCGATTGCAACGAAACAATGGCAGAATTCCTCAAAAGAGTTGGCAGAGATTTTGTCCTTAAATCATCATAACATCAACTTCATCATTCAAGATTCAACTTATGGAGCCTGGGTGATTTCTAAAAATCAAAAGACGCTATTTGCTAACAAAAAGCTAACTCAAATTTTAGGATATACAGCCGAAGAATTTCACTTCAAACCCTTCTGGGCGTTGATTGATCAACATCATCCAATTCATCAAGTTTTCAATTCTAAATCTTGTTTAAATCAATCTGAAGAATACGAACTCAAGCTGCTTCATAAACAGGGATATTGGATCTGGGTTAAATTGTCTCTCACCTCTTTACTGAATCAAGAGAATCAGTGTAATGCTTATTTGATACAAGTCTTAGATTTAACGGGTCTCAAACAGATTGAATATCAATTGCAGCAACGTACAACCCGAGAAAAATCTATTAGCTATCTGTTACAAGTGATGCGAGGTTCAAGCAGTTTACAGAGTATTTTTACCGCCGCAGTGGCTGAATTGGGTCACTTATTACCGGTAACTTCTGTTCAAGTGATGCAATATATCTCTCAAGATAAAACCTGGATCTCTCGGGCAGAACATCACAATCACCCGCTGGATTTAGAAGATAAAAAATACTTTAATAATTCTTTCAATTCTACTGATGATCATCGTCAAGTGATGACTCAGAAGGTCACCGCCATTGAATTAGAAGAGATAGACTTACCCCTGAAAATTTTAGTAAACCCGTCGCAAAGTTCCGAATTAGTGATTGATGAAGGCATGATGGACAATTTTCTGCAATCCTGTCCGGGTGCATGGTTACCCATTCCATTGTATTGTGAATCTTCGATTTGGGGTTGTCTGAGTTTAGTCATGCAAGAGCCAAAGTATGGTTGGCAAAGTAGCGATCAAAGATTCATTCAAACCATTGCAGATCAACTCTCAATTGCAATTTATCAAGCTCAACTCCACCAACAATTAGAACAAGCAAGCCTGAAACTTAAAACACTTTCAACCCTTGACTTATTGACCCAACTGCCTAACCGCTATGGTTTTAATCAATACCTCAATCAAACTTGGCAAAAACTATCTAATCATCAACAGCATCTGACCACTATTTTGTGTCATATTGATAATTTCTTGTATTATCAAAACACCTATGGCTCTTCTGTAGCGAATGAATGTTTAAAACAGATTGGTTTCATCCTGCGTTCAAACTTAACCGATCCCGATCAAATGGTGGCGCGCTATAGTGGGGCTGAGTTTGTATTGTTATTACCCCATGCCGAAGCTGATGAAGCAATCAAAATGATTGACACCCTACAAGCTGAAATTGAACACCTGAAAATTAATTCATCTCAGACAACAGTGGCTTTAACACCCAATGTCAGCTTTGGGATCGCCAGTGTAGTGCCTCAGTTGGGTTTATCGCCTCAACAACTACTGACTAACGCAGAACAAGCTTTAGATCAGGGTGCTTCTGCGCTGTGTAAATGCTTGTTAGCCAAGCAGGAAACAGAGGAACTGTGTCCCTGATAATTGGTGATGGATAATTTGCCATCAACAGGGAATGGTGAAAGGTCATTCTCCCCAAGAATGACCCGATCTTGTTTTTCCTTCAGCTTTCATCTCTCCAACTCACGGAAACCTCGCGGGATAATGGAAGCCGTGTCGCGTGACTCGCACGGAGGAAATTCGACACGGGGTAATTTATTGCCTCGTGATGTTCACGTAGTGATATAATCAGGCTTATGAAAACAGTCCTAACAATAGTTTGCAAACTTAACCCCTCTCAGGAAGTCGTTAAAAAGATTGATACTACTCTTGAGATGTTTGAGGCACGCTTGTAATTATGCCAACAAAGAAGTTAAGCCAGCTATAACCAGCAAAACGACTATTCAATCTCAGGTTTACCAGACCATTAGAGAGAAATATAGTTTGTCGGCTAACTTGGCTGTTAGGGCTGGCGCGAGAGTTGGTGCTAACCGCAAAACTGCTAAGAAAGACAAGAAACCAGTCAAGGCATTCAAGCCAACCTCGGCAGATTATGATGCCCGAATTTTTGCTTTTCGCGAGAAAGATTGGTCTGTTAGTTTGACTTTGGTTGGCGGTAGAGTAAGACAGAGCGCAGACGCTCTAATTCGTAGGCATTTCATCAGCTTCGCGTTTTCATGGAGTATAAGGGACTGATGCACGGAGTCGAAGTAATTCCCGTGCCACCTGCCTATAGCTCTCAAACCTGTCATAAGTGCCTTCATATTGGTTTGCGTTCTGGAAAAAGCTTCAAATGTACTAATAGCTGCTGTTGTTGGCATGGCGAGGCAGATTTTAACGCAAGTAATGTTTTATCTGTTATTGGTGGGGTTGTAAGCCTCCATCGAGGTTCGGATGAATTGTCTTGTGCAATAAATCCAGGGCTGCTGAAACGCTCAAGAGTGTTGAAGCGAGGCGAAAGCCCCGCAGTTTCAACGCGGGGTGAGCTTACGAGAACCCAATTCGTCTAATTCGGAGTATGCTTCCAATTGACTGGGAACAATCGGTTGATTGGCTAAATTTTCTAAACCCACTGCATTCAACAGGGATGACCATTCTGTTTTAAGTTCGCGACTCATGGGGTTAGAAGAACGTAACTGGGCTAAGGCGGCTAATGTTTCGTACCATAGTCCTTTCTCAGCATAGAATTGTAACCGTTCTTCTGGAGTGGCCCTAGAAAGCAGAATTTTCTGGGCGGTGGTTAATTGGACTCGCTGTACCCAACCGTGAAGCACAAGATTTGTAGAGGGATCATCAACGTCACATTTGATCGTTAAGTACCACCGATAATTTTTATCGACTCCCAGTTTGGGTAAATTATCCTCTTGAGAAAAGTTCAGTTGAACAATTCCCGGTTTGGTGTTACTGAGGATGAAAGACTGATCGTATAGAATTTTATCTTGTTCGTCCGTTAGCTCAAACTTAACCGCCACATCTTCTAGGGCAAAAGGAATGTAATAGAAAAACGTCAATTTCTCCGAAGCGGTTCGACCTAAAGTCGAGGCAGGGATTAAAGCCGTTAGCCGTTTAAAATTAGTCCCAGAGGTGGGGGCTACACATCCAGGGCCACGGGTTCCACCAGCTTCTCTTCGTCCAGGAATTCCCCGCTGTGGCGGTTCAAACCCATTCCACTGAGTTTGACTAATTTGGCTTTCTGAGGCTATCAGTTGCGCGGTGGGCTGTTTAGTCAGAGGAGTTTGTGGTAAATGGGTACTCTCTGGCATCACAGTCTGCAAACGACTCCGAATAGAAGTCGCTTGTACTGGTAGCATAAAGCTAGGAATCACTAGCAGCTTGATGATACAAGCAGCAGTTAGGGGGGTAAGCAGCCTTAAATAACTTGTCCAAACCATGATGAACTCTGACTAAACTTTAATCGAGTGAATAGAGATTATGACTCTATTGTATCTAATGTTTCTGCAAAGCAAGGTAAAGAACTGCTTTTAATCATATGTGTTGGACAAATCCGCCCCACTCAAGCTCGATCCTGAAACGGCAAATGGTAGGCTATCAAAACCCAATACTGTTTTTTTGCACTAGATGTACCGTTGCCCTGGGGGGAAACAGCCTTGAGGGTAATTAGCACCGGGAAACTCCATTAATTTTTATTAATTTTTGATCTGAAAATATGACCACTCGTATATCTCTTGATTCACCCGCTCTGATAGAATCTCCTCAGTCTCTGGCTCGAACCATCCGGCCAATGGGAGTCTCGGCGTTACACGGCATGGCATCTACTGGCAATATTCTATTTGCTATTGATAGCTTACGGGGATATTTGTTGAAAATCGACCCTGTCACTGATAATACAACGGTGGTGAATCCTTATCTGACGCCTCAGTTTCTAGATGTAACCGGTTTGGCGATTTGGGAAGATACCCTTTGGTATACCCAGGATAACACGGTATATTTTTGTCCCCAGGCAGTCAAAGCAGAAGTCATGACAGAATGTGTTCCTCAACGCTTTGTCAGTTTGCCTTATGGCGCAGACGGAATTGCCGTTTGGGGGTCTGCTGTTTATGTGATCTCTCAACGCGCGGGGTATATTTATGTGTTTAACCGAGAAACCGCCGCAGAAATTACCCGATTTTATACCCCCGGTATTGGCATTGAGAATATTACCGCCCGCAATGAGGAATTGTGGGTTTGTGATCAACTCGAACAAACCGTATATTGTTTAGAACGGGGAACGGGTGAAGTTCAGTTTAGTGTGTTAACGCCGTTTGAGTCTCCCAGTGGCCTCACGTTTCATCCTCACCCCGAAACAGGGGAAGAGATTCTGTATGTGGCTTATGCTGGGGATGAGCATTATATTCTCGATAACCCCAATGATACTCCTCAATATCAGCTCTCGAAACGCGATCGCACTTTTATTCATCCCCTGTCTTATCATTACAACCCAGCCGAACGTTATGCCACATCCAATGGATATTTGATTGAAATGTCTTACGTTGAGGAACTTGAACCCCTCGATGAGGTACATTTAGAGGATGTCGAATGGCGCATTGCTTTACCCTCAGAAACCAAGCGGCAAAAAGTTCGGCAAATCACCCCTATTGGGATGCCATTTACAGAAGAAATTCAGGACGGAGAACGGGTTGCGGTGTTTAAATTTAACCCGTTAACCTCTAAAGAACGGCGGATTTTTGGTTGGAAAGCGTTACTGGAAGTTCGCAGTATTAAGTATCAATTGACTCCCTTAGATGTAGAAAAAACGCCGCCTTTATCTCCGGACTATAAAGAAAAGTATTTGGTGGATAATGATAACCTGGCGATGAATTCTGGATTTGTTCAGGATGCTGCCGCCGCCGCCGTGGGGACAGAAACCAATATTTTACGCAAGTTATTAAATGTGCGTAACTATGTTTATGATCAGCTTTCTTACAGTTTGACGGCGCAAATTGAACCGCCTGATGTGGTTCTTAAACGCGGGATTGGTTCTTGTGGAGAATATGTCGGTGTATTACTGGCTTTGGGTCGTTTAAATGGCATTGCTTGCCGCACCATTGGTCGTTATAAATGTCCTCCTTTACCCGATCAAAAAAATCTCCCTCTACAAGCAGAATACAATCATGTTTGGTTAGAATTTTATATTCCTGGGTTTGGTTGGGTGCCGATGGAATCTAATCCAGATGACGTGGTCGAAGGTGGCCCTTACCCATTACGATTTTTTATGGGATTGGCTTGGTATCATGTGGAAATTGGCAAAGGGATTAAGTTTCAACGCCTGACTAACAACGGGATGCCCGTCGATAAAGAACAAGTTTCTGTGGGGAACTTGGCAATTAATCACGTTCGCTTTACGATCTTAGAAGAATTGCCTGCTGTTTGATCGTTATCCGGTGTAGAGATGTTACCTATAACGTCTCTATGTCAATCTATTTTTAATACAAATGATTTGAATTTAGGATGATTATGATGGAATTTACTTTTACTCCTTTAAGTATTTTAGTCGTCACAGCGTTTGCGCTATTGGTTTTAACCACAGGTGGCATTGTTTATTTAACTGCCGCAGAATGGCGCGATCGCAGACGTATAGATCGAGATAAAAAAGTGCGTTAATGAGAACAAAGGGATAAAAAGGTTGATTCCCACACGAGGCGAGGTTGGGCATAATTTAATAGATATTGCCGGGTTTTTTCTAATTGCTCTAAAATATTGCGCTGTGGGATTCCGATATATTTCTGTTGCCAATAACACTGTTGTAAATAGTCAATCAGCCACAATTGAGCTTCGGTATCCAATGTTTTATTAATTTCTTTGCCCCACTCTAAAGCCTCTCGTAATGTTTGAGGCGGTTGCTTCAGTTTTTCTAATAACTCAGATGAAATGGTTTGAAATTGTTGCCAATCATAAATTGCTTTTCCCGGACTTCCCTGTGCCATTGCTAATATTTCTGAATAGGCTAAAATTTCATCATGATTTTGTTGTTGTAAAACCTGTTGCATCGCCGTTTGACTTAAACGATAAAAGGGGATTTTTGCACAGCGTGAAGTTAAAGTCGGCAGCAACGTATCCACACTGGGTGCAATTAAAATAATAGTAGCATTTCCCGGTTCTTCTAAGGTTTTCAATAAGCCATTTGCCGCCGCTTCTGCCATCGTTTCTGCTTGTTCAATCACCACCACTAACTGATTTGCTTCCAGGGGAGGACGACTCAAGAAACGACTAATTTCTCTAATTTGATCTAAACGAATTTGTGGGGGAGATTTTCGCTTAAGTCCGGCTGTTTCTGCTTCCGATTTTGTCAAGAGTTTTCCTTGATGTAAATAGGTGGGTTCTACCCATAAAAAGTCCGGATGATTTCGTTGTTGAATGCGATGATGAAGTTGAGTTGAATTTTGTTTTTTGCTATTATGAAATAGTAATTCTACGAAACAGGTAGCGGCTAAGCCACGACCAATTCCTTCACTGCCAATAAACAAATAAGCGGGAGCCACTCGATTTTGTTGAACGGACTGCAAAAGCATTTCAACGGCTTGTTTTTGCTCAATTAAAGGCGAAAAAAAATTATTCATGATCCGTGAATTTATTAGCTTTTGAATTTAAAATAATAATTGATTTTATTAAAAATTTTGAGTTATTTACCTTTTTTAACAGGAGCAACAGTCAGAAAGATATTCAAAACTGTTAAAATAGAATGATTATAATTTATGGCATTTACAGATATGATAGTAAACACATTAGAAAAAGTCAATACTTTAGGAGATTGGGCTGCTTTAGGCATTGATAAACATTTACAAAAAATTATCAGTCATGAACCCGAAGTTCTTAAAGATAAAGATCCTGAAGAACTCCATCAAATGCGCGTAGGAATGCGGCGACTGCGTTCAGCTTTAAATGGATTTTTCCCCGTTTTAAACTTACCTGATTCTGTTACAGATCAACAAGTTGGAAAAGTTAGCCGATGTTTAGGTAAACTCAGAGATTTAGATGTATTACTTGAAGCGTTACAAACCGATTATTATGATCAATTACCCGCAAAAGAGCAGAAGATTATAGAGACAGCATTGCAAAAGTTAAATAAAAAGCGCAAAAAAACGCTTAAATCTGTAAAAGAAATTATAGAAAATAATTCCTATAAAAATCTTAAAAAAGATTTGCAGCAATGGCTCGATTTTCCTCAATATACTTCTATTGAAAAACTGCCGATTGATCAAGTTTTACCGGATTTATTACTGCCTCTGATTAGCAATTTATTTTTACATCCGGGTTGGCAAGTTGGATTTCAACCGTTAAAAACGGAGAATCGTTCATTTCAAAAGAATACTGATTTATCTCAAAAAAATATTGAACAAATTTTAAGAAAACAGGGAGATACTTTGCATGATTTACGCAAAACCGTCAAACGAGTCAGATATCAAATGAGTTTATTTACTGATTTTTATGGAGAGACTTATACGGCTTATTTAGCCGATATGAAAGCCATTCAAGAATATTTAGGAGATATTCAAGATAGTGAAGTTTTAGAAGCCACCTTGGCAAAAGTGTTAAAATCAGATATTGAATCAAAACTCCCCCAATTTGCAACTTTACTTAGAGAAAGTCGTTATCAAGCGTGGAAAAAGTGGCAATTAATGCAGCGGCGATATCTGAATGCAAATATCCGTCAAAACTTCCGTTCTACACTATTGCATCCTACCCTTAAGTCTAGTTAAGCCACTGCTACAACTTCTTTCCTTCTCTATTGCAAATTCAATCTAGTATATAGTACGGTTTTAGTATGAGATTGCTCTATGGTTTTATCAACAACTCAAACAGGAATTAGTCCAGAAGAATTTATTGCTCAGTATGGAGACAATCAACGCTACGAACTGATAGATGGAGAGTTGATAGACATGGAACCAACAGGCCCACATGAGCAAGTTGCTGCGTTAATGAGCCGCAAGCTGAACGTAGAAATAGACCGTTTAGATCTACCTTATTTTATCCCACAACGCTGTTTAATTCAGCCCTTAGGCACGTTCAACGCTTTTAGACCGGATGTGATTGTCGTAGATGAGGAAGAACTAGTTAACGAGCCCTTGTGGGCAAGGGAACCCGTAATTACCTTAGGGACGACTGTTAAACTGGTGATTGAGGTGGTGAGTACAAACTGGCAAAATGATTATGCTCGGAAATATGAAGATTATGAAGCTTTGAGAATTCCAGAATATTGGATTGTTGATTATTTGGGTATTGGCGGAAAATACTTTATTGGTAGCCCCAAACAACCTACAGTAACAGTCTGCAATCTGGTTAATAATCAATATGAAAAAATCATGTTGCGTAGAGGAGATAATCTTCAATCTTCCTGTTTTCCCAACCTCAAACTGTCTACAGACTCATTATTTAAGTTTGGATAAGTTCAATTCTTTTACCCTGTACTGTCTGCCCTCATATTGATGAAATGATTAATCAAATTTTGTTAAAAAAAAACTGTCAATTATCGCTTGTTTTTATTTAATTTATTCCACTGCAAATCTAAGTATTAGTCAATCTTTAAATGCTCAAAATTTAACCGCTTTATCTTCTCATCTAATTACCCTCAATCCAACTGAATTAAACACTATTGCTAGTGATATTACCGTCCGAATTGACGGCCCTCGTGGGGGTAGTGGTGTAATAGTTGAAAGCACAGGAAATATTTACTATGTTCTGACAAATTGGCACGTTGTTAACAGAGTTGGAGAATATGAAATTATTACAGCAGATGGACAACGTCATTCTGTTTATTACAGTTTAATTCGGCAAATTGATGATATTGATTTAGCCATTATTCCGTTTGAAAGTTCTCAAAAATATCCTGTCGCAACAATAGCAGATTCTAGTGCGGTTGAGATTGGTAGTCCGGTTCATGTTGGCGGATGGCCCCGTTCTGGTAGTACCTTAGGACAACGATTATTTCTCAGTACAGAAGGAACATTAACCCGTCGTCAATCTCCTCGCAATGGCTACAGTTTAGTCTACACAAATCTCGTCAGAAGTGGCATGAGTGGGGGCCCAATTTTAAATGAAGTCGGTAATTTAATCGGAATCAATGGGTTAGTTCAGTTAGGCGTTAATCGCAATCAAATTGTTTCGGCTGGCATCCCAATTAACCGTTTTTTAAATTGGCGCAAAACCGCAACATTACCGACAATTCCGACTTTACCCACGGCAAATGCTGAGGCAGATTCTAATACAGTAACCAGTAGTTTACCTGCACCGACACCCACTAACAATCAAATTCCCACTTCGGGTGATTTTATCCTCGCTAAAAGTCTACGGGATGAGTCTGGGGAAATTATGGCTTTGCAACTGATTTCTGATTATGTTTTGAGTGGAAATAGTAACGGTAGTATTGGATTATGGAGTTTAGAAACGGGTGGACTACGACGCACCTTTTCGGCTCATTCAGGCGGTGTTAATGCTTTAGATATCAGCAAAGAGGGTAATATTTTAGCGACAGCGGGAGAAGATGGCACTGTTAAACTTTGGAATTTTGCAGCCGGTTTAGACTCCGGGGAATTTCCCTTACTTCACACTTTAGAAGGACACGAAAACGCCGTATTATCTGTTACGATGACCCCTGATGCTCAAATCGTTATCAGCGGCAGTTGGGATAGTACGGTGAAAATTTGGGATGTCAATACGGGGGAATTGTTGCAAACTTTATCGGGGCATTCTCAAATGGTGAGTGCTTTAGCCATTAGTCCTGATGGTCGGGTTTTAGCCACTGGCAGTAAAGATAGTACAGTCAAATTATGGAATCTTGAAACGGGGGAATTAATTCAAACATTAACAGGACATTCTTTAGCAGTTTTATCTATTGCGATTAGTTCAGATGGTACTGTTTTAGCCACAGGTAGTGCAGATGGTACTATTGGTTTGTGGCAACTGAATACGGGTCAACCGATTCGCCGTTTTCAAGGTCATACGGATGGCGTTTGGTCTGTTGATATTAGCGAGAATAATAATACTTTAGTCAGTGGCAGTTGGGATAAAACGGTCAAACTTTGGGATATTAATACGGGTGAATTAAACAGTACATTGACGGGTCATCCCAGTTATGTCAATGCCGTTACAATTAGCGCCGATGGCAACACAATTATTAGTGGTGGGTGGGATGCTCAGGTAAAAATTTGGCAAAAACCTTAAGGGGTATATATTAATTAAATTTGAGATAAAAGTAATCGGACGGCTTCATTAAATCTCGACTTAAACTTCATGTGTTGTGAAAGAAAATCACGCGAAGTTTGAGGAGAAGAAGCCGCCCATAAGTCTCATTTATGATTAGTAAAATGAGGGTGGGATAGTATGGAGTAATCCAGAATTATGATTCAGTTGTTTCATTCCTCTAACAAATCTCGAAGGTTTGAGAAGAATGGGAATCACTTTAATAATAAGCGTGCATGGCATAACCGCGCATTGCTAAACCAAACAGATAATTGACTGTGTAGTAGAAGTCTAATTGAATCAATTTAATTGAAGTTGAATCAAATAGACTGGGTCACTGATTTAAAGGTAAAGTATCTTTGATGAACTCTAAAGAGTATCAATCGTTTCTAAATCAGTGAAATAATCGGCTCGGTTGCTCATCAAAGTAATCTCCTAATAAATCGGCACCTCTATCACCCATTTCTAGCAATTTCTGCTGAATTGCAAAGAGAGCCAACTGAGAAGGTTTCGCGTGTCCTCGTTCCCAGCGATTAACGGTCTGAAACGATACACCTAACTGAGCAGCTAGTTTTTCCTGAGAAAGGCCCAGGCGCTGTCTTAAGGTAGAAATGAGGGTTGGAATTTCTGACTGAATTTTAACGAACATAAGCCCAGTGGATTTTCTAAATTAATAATAACTACCGGGAATACAAGCTAATAAGAAGTCCTCTATTTAGTTGCTTGTATTAAACCTTTTTTTATGTGCTCTCTGGATGAGGACACTTATAGTATGAATGAATTTATGAATAAACAACAATTATAATATTCCACAATTTTAACTGTCACAGTAATAGTAAAGCGATGAATTTACTCCTGTATAATTCAGAAGAAATATTCCTATAGACTTAATACAAACTATTAATAAATATAATCTTACTTTAATAAAAATTAAACAGGGTTTACATTTATTTACTTATGAAATATTTTAAGCTTAGAGCTTACCAGACCTCTAATTCACGATTCTGTCTCTTTTGAAACAAAATCTTTGTATCTTAGTCTAATTGTACTTGTTATCCTGAAAAATTAAAATATTTTGATATAAAAAGCAAGCTCTAAATCAGACTTAAGGTAGATGCAAAATAAATTTTAATTGAGTTACTCATGATCGCTATCAGCTTAATTTGTAAGATCTATAACTTTTGTAAATCAAGATCTAGACCTATTGAAGAATCGAACACTATCAAGAGTAATAATAGAACAATATTAAAGTATAATTAGCTTTTAGTATTCGGTATCTAGAATAACAGTTTTGCTCTTTGTGATTTGTAAGTCATTTCCCTAAAGAAAACGGTATCAAGGGTGTTAATGGCCACCTACTGTGAAAAACCTCGTTGTGAGAATAGCATCAAATTGGTTGAGGCCAGCAAGGGGAAACCATTCACCTTTTTGCGGGTTAAATTGCGCCTTCAACAAATTCTTCTATATTGAGAAATGTGTCACGGTTTACGGTTATCATAGGACACTATATTTAGTACAGCTTTGTAGCGCCTGTGACTCCGAAACATTCTCCTGACTATAGTTCGGTTGACCCCAAAATCACCCAACTTGAAGCACGGCTCAACCGTCTTTATAAAGCGGTTAAAGTACTTCAACGACAAGTTAATCAACAAACCTATCCGCCTCAGCCTGAGAAAACCAACGTCTCAATGGGTTTAAAGCTTCGATATTTGGGAGTAGGTTTGTTGTTGGGAATGGGTTTAGTGACTGCTGGATATTGGTTTATTTCTACTCCTATATTTCCATCGAAATGGTCTAATGTCAATCAACTTTTTGCTACAGTGATGAGGCGAAATAGCTCCACTTTAAACCCTATTTCTACTTCAAGTCTACCTATCCCAGAACCCGCTAAATTGTCCGCCTCAAGCTGGGAATATAATGTTAAAAATATTCCTAATTTAAATTATAATCTAGATTTACAAACTATCATTAATTTAATTATTGAACAAGCAGAAGCAGAAGGACTCCCCACAACAAATTTATCTTTACATCTGATTGATGTCAAAACTCAAAGTTTCGCCGAATATCGCAGTCAAATTCCTCGTTTTCCTGCCAGTATCACCAAGTTATTTTGGATGGTGGCGCTTTACGATCAAGTAAACCAAGGAAAAATAGCGCCGGAGACAATTAATTATACACCTGAATGTCAAACTGATATTTGTCAATTAATTAAAAAATCCAACAATGAATCTGCCAGTCGCATTCTTGATCAAATTACACAAACCTCTTCTGTTGCTGAAGAACAAACAGAATCTTTTGATAATTGGCTGACAAAACGCAACTCTATCAATCAATTTTTTCAAGCGGCTGGATACAAAGATATTAATATTAGCCAGAAAAATTTTCCGATTCCTTATATTAAGATGGAAAATCCCGAACATTGGGATCAAAAAATGCGAGGAGATAAAACCGACCCCATTAGAAATATTATCACGGCTGCACAAACAGGACGATTAATGTATGAAATCGTAACAGAACAAGCTATTTCAAAACAAGTCAGCCAGCAGATGCTCACCTTATTAGAACAGGATTTGAATCCTCAAGTTTGGCAACAAGAAGAATCAAATCCAATTGCGGGTTTTCTCGGAGAAAGCTTAGTCAATACAGATGTTCGTTTCGCCTCGAAAGTGGGGTGGACTTCTTCGACTCGTTTTGAAGTAGCTGCTGTTATTTCTCCAGACAAAAATGTTTCCTATATTTTAACTGTTTTCGGACATGGTACCCCCTATGCGAGGAATGAACAAATATTTCCAACAATTTCTCGTATTGTCTATGAAAATATGACAGCACAAGATAATTAGGGTGCTAGAATCTGTTGAATTTGATCAACTTGTTGCTGATATTGACTATCACTTAAAACAACAGAAGAATTCTCTAAAGAAATCGATTGTTTTAAATCAATCCAAGACCGACAGCCTTTGTAGGTAGAGTCATAAGGAATTGAGAGAGTTTGAGGTAAAAGATAAGTTCGTAACAGTAAAAGATAAAGCGGCTGATCGGGCTTATAATTAAGCCGTTCATTCACCCATTCTGTTGTCCAGATATGCAAAGGATAAAGCTGAGAAAGAATATGATCTGCAATGGGAACTTGCAGAGAAAATATATGAGTAATATCTGCAAAACTACTCATTTTAACTTGATCAGAATGATATTCCGCCGCGAGAGTTTGGGCTTGACTTGTATACTCTGATTTTAATAAATTAGTAGTTTGATGTTCTAAAGTTGGGTATAATAAAACCTGACGATGTTCAACTGTAAAATGACCTCCTTCCTCTCGAATTCCACCTTTACGAAGTAATAAAATAGTTTGACCTTGTTCTAATGCATTGACCGCTACAGCCCATTCCTTTAAGGCATGACAAATGCTTAAATGATTAGTAATGACTGAATCAGTTTGTATTTGTGTCATCATTTATTCCTCAAAACGATAAAATATTAAAGTGAACTCTAGCGAGATGTTGATTATGCAAAAGCGATCTCTTGGTGCATCTGATATTCAAATTACCCCCATCATCATGGGGACTTGGCAAGCCGGAAAAGCGATGTGGACAGGGATAGAGGATAAAGAAACTATCAAGGCGATTCGCACAGCTTTTGAGGCAGGTATGACCACCGTTGATACAGCAGAAATTTATGGGGAAGGACATTCCGAACAAATTGTTGCCCAAGCCTTATCGGATGTTCGAGATCAAGTGGTTTATGCCACAAAAGTATTTGCCAATCATTTAAAATATAATCAAGTTATAGAAGCTTGCGATCGCTCTCTTAAAAATCTTAATACTGACTATATTGACTTGTATCAAATTCACTGGCCCTCTGGGTTTCGCAACAGTGACATTGTCCCGATTGAAGAAACCATGAATGCCCTAAATCATCTCAAACAACAGGGTAAAATTCGAGCCATTGGCGTATCTAATTTTTCTCGCGTCCAACTAGAAGAAGCGGCTCAATACAGTAGAATAGAAAGTTTACAACCGCCTTATTCTTTATTTTGGCGTAAAGTTGAATCGGATGCCATGCCCTATTGTATTGAAAATAATATTTCGATTCTTGCTTATTCCCCTTTAGCCCAAGGTTTATTAACGGGAAAATTTGGCATTGATCATCAATTTGAGGAAGGAGATCACCGCGCTAAAAGTAAGCTATTTTATAAAAAAGATAACTACCAAAGAGTGCAACAAGCCCTAGAAAAACTGCGCCCTATTGCAGAACAAAAACAATGTAGTTTAGCTCAACTTGCGATTGCTTGGTTAATCGCTCAACCTCAAACTCATGCCATTGTCGGGGCGCGTCATCAACATCAAGTTGAACAAAATGCTCAAGCTATTACGGTGCAACTTTCACCAGATGAGTTAGCAGAAATTGATCAAATTGGAAAAACTGTCACTCAGCATTTAGATGATAGTACAATTATGTGGGATTTTTAATTTAATTCGCATCATTAATGAGCATTCAACGTCAGCTTCAACAAGTCCAAGGGTTAATTCAGCAAGGTGAGCTAGAGGACGCTTTTTTAGCTTGTCAAAAGCTATTATCTGAGTTTCCCAATTGTGCTGTTGCGTATTCGTTAATGGGAAGTATTTATGAGCAACAAAAAGAATATGGGTGGGCGATGGAAGCCTACCGAGAAGCCATTGCAACTCAGCCAAACTATGCGGAAGCTTACGTTTATTTAGCTCAACTTTCTCGAGATGTGGGTTGGATTAATGAAGCCGCGTCTTATTATCAGAAAGCCTTAAAACTCCGCTGGAATTGGCCAGAAGTTCATGACTATTTGGCTTCAGTTTTACATTTACAGGGTAAAACAACAAGAGCAATTCAACATCATCGAGAAGCGATTAAACAAAATCCTAATTATATTCAAGCTTATCTCAATTTAGTCTTAAGATTATACGATCAAGGGCAGGTTAAACTGGCAATAAAAATATCAGAAGAAACAATTAAGCGTTTTCCGGACTGTGCTAAAGCTTACTATAATTTAGGCTGTTTATTATTACAAGAAAATCAAACAGAATCTGCTATTTCACTATTATTAATTAGTCTTAAACTAGAACCTGATTTTGCATTAGTGTATACTCAATTAGGTCAAGCATGGATTAGAATCGGTGATTTTACCAATGCAATTAAAGCTTATCAGCAAGCCCTTGAAATTGATCCAGAGTTAACGAATATCTATCGCTATCTAGGGAAAGCTTGGCAACAGCAAAATCAACACGATAAAGCAATTGATTACTTTGATCAGGCGCTGAAAAACCATCCCGATAACCTCTTACTTTATGGAGATTGTGGCTATTCTTTAATGACACAAGGAAGACTCAACGAAGCCATGATTTGTTTTCAAACAGCTATTACAATTGAACCAAAATGGGTTAATAAATTTGGCGATCGCTTTGCTTCTTTATCTTTAATAGAACATCAACAAGATCAACTTTTATCTTCCCAAATTAGCTGTGCTTATTTCCTACAAGAATTACAGCAATTTGATTTAACAAAACCGAGTGATGACATTTATCAAAAGCTGGCAGATATTTATTATTTTTGTGGAAATACTTTATTAGAATATAGTAATATTGAAGCGGCTATTGCCTATTATCAAATGGCAATTAAAATACAACCCAATGAAGTAAAATCCTATCTAAAGTTAGCTCAATGTTATCTTGATCAGAAACGTTGGGATGCAATTTCTGCAATTTGCTACTTCCTGCAAACCCTACAAAATTTATCTTCATCAGATACAGCAGCCATTAACTTTTTAGTGGGATATTGTTGTGAACAGAAACAGCGTTATCCATCAGCCATTCAATATTATCATCAAGCATTAGAATATCAGCAAAAAAGTAATAGTAATGATTCAGAAAATCACTCACTTTCAATTGCTATTGCTACCGAAAATAAAAATAATGAACCAATAATCTCTGATGAAATTATATATTTAACTCGGGAATGGTTGCAAGAAAAACAGTTAAAAGAACAGTACTATTTTCCTTTAAAAACTACCCCATCTCTTCCCCAATATTCTCAATCTGAATTGCCAGCTTGTGCCGGATTAGAATGCCATACTTGTATCCATAAAATCTTTCAAAAATTAGAACTGATTAATTTAGGCAATAATATACAAACCCATAGTAAAAAACAGTCGATTACTTTTGAATATTTCGATCAATTTGTCGCTATTATTCCGCAAGGTAAAGCATGGATTACGCCTCAAATTAACTATTGGAATGTTTGTAAAGCCATTGCTATTATTACTCCAGATAATCAACTGTTAGCAGATGTTTCTAGAGATTATCCAGGGCAACTTCCGGGATGTACAAATTATCATCCGAGTCAACATCAAATTTTTAAGCAAAACACACTCCCACCCCTACAAAAAATAGACGGTTCTGTTGCGGTTTTATCGGGTTTATCCGGACATATTTACTTTCATTGGATGGTGGATATTTTACCGAGAATCGCATTATTAAAACGCAGCGGAATTAATCTGAATCAAATTGATAAATTTATGGTTAATAGTATTCGTCTTCCTTTTCAACGAGAAACCTTACAAAAACTAGGAATTCCACTGAATAAAGTATTAGAAAGCGATCAATTTTCCCATATTCAAGCCAAGCAATTGATTGTACCTTCTTTTGCTGGATATTTAGGCTGGTTAGAACCTTGGGCAATTGATTTTCTCAGACAGCAATTTCTCACCCCAGATATTAAAGCCACATCAGATTATCCTCAACGAATTTATATTAGCCGCGCCCATGCTAGACATCGGCGAGTATTGAATGAAACCGAAGTTATGGAAAAACTCAGTCAATACGGCTTTGTTTCAATTCAATTAGAAACGTTGTCTTTCACTGAACAAGTTGGCTTATTTTCTCAGGCAGAAGCCATTATTGCACCTCACGGCAGCGGCTTAACGAATATCATGTTTTGCCATCCATCTGCTCAAGTTGCTGAGTTTGTTTCTCCCCATTATAATCGTCATTATTATTGGGTGATTAGCCAATATTTAGGACTCGAACATTACTGTTTAACCGGAGAAGCTTTTCCTTGTTATCCCATTCGGATGTTAATGTATCAAAATCCTCTGACGGAAGATATTTGGGTAAATTTAACGGATTTAAATCAGTTGCTAAAAACGATGAAATTGTAGCACTATGCGCTGTCCGCCGTGATTAGTCATTCATTAAAAATCGATAGTTAATGGCGCTCTGGGGAATGGAATAACATCGCGGATATTTCCCATACCTGTCATAAACTGTACGACCCGTTCAAAACCTAATCCAAAACCCGCGTGAGGAACCGTTCCATATTCCCGTAACTCCAAATACCACCATAATTCTTCTGGACTTAAACCAATAGCTTCTATCTTTTGTTTCAACACATCTCCCCGTTCTTCCCGCTGAGCTCCGCCGATAATTTCACCAATTTTAGGAGCGAGAACATCCATGGCTCGTACCGTTTTATTATCGTCATTCATCCGCATATAAAACGCTTTAATATCCTTCGGATAATCAGAGACAATCACAGGCTTTTTAAACAATTCCTCGGCTAAATAACGCTCATGTTCAGATTGTAAATCTAAACCCCAACTCACCGGAAATTCAAACTTTTTATCGGCTTTTTCTAATAACTCAATCGCTTCTGTATAGGTAATCCGTTCAAATTCATTATTAATAATATTATCTGCTGTTTCAAGAACTGTTTTATCAATTCGCTTGTTAAAAAACTCCATATCTTCTTGACAATTTTCTAAAACATACTTAAAAATATGCTTCAAAAACGCTTCGGCTAAATCCATATTTCCCAGCAAATCACAAAACGCCATCTCCGGTTCAATCATCCAAAATTCCGCTAAATGACGAGACGTATTAGAATTTTCCGCTCGGAATGTCGGGCCAAAGGTATAAACATTACCAAACGCCATCGCCATAATTTCGGCTTCGAGTTGACCACTCACCGTTAAGAAAGCGGACTTACCAAAAAAGTCTTTACTAAAATCAACTTCATTTGTTTTGGTAAGCGGGACATTTTTTAAATCTAAACTGGTGACGCTAAACATCTCCCCTGCGCCTTCACAGTCACTGGCTGTAATAATTGGGGTATGCACCCACAGAAAACCTCGTTCTTGAAAAAATTGATGTACCGCTGTGGCACAAGCATTTCTCACCCGAAAAACAGCACCGTAAGTATTGGTGCGCGATCGCAAATGAGCCACTGTGCGTAAAAATTCAAAAGAATGGCGCTTCTTCTGCAAAACGTATGTTTCCGGGTTGGCTTCTCCAAACACTTCTATCGTTTCTGCTTGCAGTTCAATTCGCTGTCCCTTCGCGGGTGACTCGACAATAGTCCCTGAGACTTCTACCGACGCGCCTGTACTCAGTTGCTTGACAACTTGCTCATAATTTGGCAAATCTGCATTCAATACCACCTGTAAATTAGACAGACAAGAGCCGTCATTGACTTCGACAAACGCAAACCCTTTTAATTCACGCTTCGTTCGTACCCAACCCTGAACGGTGACCTTTTCATCCGGTTGAGCGGTTCGTAATAACTGTGCAATGCGTTGTGTCGTCATCATCTCAATTTACATACAATCCATTGTTTACCTTATATTATCTCTGAGCATTTCAGGAATCGTCGGCAAAATAGCAATAATTTTTGGGTATATTGCAGAGTCACTCAACACTCACATCAATAATAAAACTATTCTGTTTCTACAGATTCCGCGCTCACTTCTGAGGGAATTGCTGTTGGAGAAGCAGAAGACAACAAACCTGTCGTGTTACCTAAATGATGACCATCAGCGGAGACAGAATTAAGCTGTTGCATTAAACTCGACATTTCTAAGGCACTCATGGCATATTCCCAACCCAGGTTATTTTTAATGCCAGCCCGTTCTAACGCTTGTTGCATTGTATCAGTGGTTAAGACACCAAAGACAACCGGAACCCCTGTTTTAAAAGAAGTTGCTGCAATCCCTTTAGACACTTCAGCCGCAACATAGTCAAAATGTGGCGTTTGACCCCGAATTACGGCTCCTAAACAGATAATGGCATTATAACGATGGCTTAAAGCCAATTGATGGGCAACCAGGGGAATTTCAAAACTACCGGGGACCCAAACATAATCAACCTGTGTTCCTTCGGGATTTGGGTCAACACCGTGGCGTTTTAAACAATCTTGGCAACCACCGAGTAATTTATCAGTGATTAAATCATTAAACCGACCAATCACGATTGCGAGTCGAAATGAGCCTGTTTGAGTAAAAGTTCCTTCAAAAACTGTCATATCTGAATGGGATAGACTTGCATTGAGGATCTTAGCAGAGATTGAAGAGTTGAGGTGATGTAAAAGATTTCCCCCAACTCTCATCGGGGCGATTGGGGTTAAACCACCACAAAGTTGAGAACACCGACAAGGATGACTAAAAGCAGCCATAGCCCAGAACCGACATATAGTAAAGGCTTAGACTGATCCCAATATTGGGGAGAAGCGTAAGCAAACGGAACGCCTACAATCATCACAAAAGACAGAATCACTAAAGCAGCTAGAACAAATTGAAATAGGATTGTTAACATTGATTTCTCCGAACCCGAATCATTAATTAAGTACAAACACTCGCCCAGATCGGCAGGTAGTGTTGTTATTACCTTTCATATAGTTAAGCTACCAGAAATTGTTACATCAAGATAGTGATTCTTTATGGGTTGTTCCTGATTTGTTTTTTGTGATTCGAGAGAATCAAAGGTCGGAGTAGATGTCACAAGGCAGAATATTATTTTTCCCGTCTCCTCGTCCTCTGGTCTAAATCTCTAGTCAATGACTCAGAAACCTTGAACCAATAACCCAAGACAGATCTTAAATAAATATGATGATCTGTAACGAAAAAAGTGTCATTATAGAAGATATTGCGTAAACTATCTACATAGTTGCTTGTTTTTGCCCCAAGCCCGCTGACATTGAAAGCTTCTCTAGAGAGGCCGTTCATTGTAGTAAGCTTTGGCAATTTCATATTTGTTGGATTAAATTATTGATTTTGATTCAAGTCTCGATGATTAGGGTGGTGTGGAAAGTTTGTGTCGTTTTTCATCCTTTAGATCAATTGCGTCCATTTCCATACTCCCGTCCTGTCCCATGAAACAGTACCTGAGTTTTAAATTATGTCACGCACCTTAGCCAAAGCCATTCTGTATGTAGATGGCTATAACGTCATTGGAGTCTGGCCTTCACTGCAGCAAAAGTTACAGGGAGGAGGAATGGAAGAAGCACGCCGCCTTTTAGTCGAAGCCATGATTAACTACAGCGCTTACGAAGGAATGGATGCAAGAATTGTATTTGATGCCCATTATCAAAATACACCCAGCGTCAGTGAAACCGTCACTCGGACTTTATCCGTTCACTACACAGGTTTTGGTCAAACTGCTGACACCTACATTGAGAAAGCTTGCGCCTCTTTAGGTCGTAAATTACGCCTCTCACGCCGACGACTGATTGTTGCCACCTCAGACCGCGCTCAACAACTTACCGTCGTGGGGTATGGTGCAGAATCAATGTCGGCACAACAACTCGCAGAAGCTGTAGAATCATCGAACCGTCGTTGTCTTCAACGTCAACAATCTCGCAAACGCACTGCAACCACCAGCCGATTTTTAGCCAGTTCCCTTGATGCTAAATCCCAGCAACGTTTAGCTCAACTGCGCCGAGGGTACCCATAAATCAATAAATCAGTATTATTGAAATCATCAGCGGTTGAGAGTAGTGTCTGAACCGCTAAAGCGCTTGTCATAATGCCCGTTTGAGCCGATCTGAAAAAAAAGTTTCTCAAAGGGGTTGCAAAAATTAGGGGAGTTGCGATATCATTATTTACTGTGACTAAAAAAAGTCTACAACAATCCTCGGTAGCTCAGTGGTAGAGCGGTCGGCTGTTAACCGATTGGTCGTAGGTTCGAATCCTACCCGGGGAGTTTAACAACCTAAAATCTGTTATTCTAAACAGTATCCCATTAGAAGTGTAATTGATGTTAATTGCTGTTATTTTCATCAATGTTGTCATTGCAATATTTTGTTTAATCATTGCTCAGAAAGTATGGCGACTGAGACGTGCTTTAGAACGGACAGAACGATTAGTATTACGATTGGATCGTCGTATTGAGACTATCCTGCGTCGAGCTACTTTTTTGATTAACAGAGGACAAACAGGAACTCAACAAGCTCAACAACAATACCAGTCGCTGCAACAACAGATTTTACGGGTTCGCAAAGTGATGGCATTGTTTAGCTTAAGTCAAACTGTAGTATGGTTTTGGCTCAATCGACGAAAATCTTTATAGGCTAATCTTAATCAACATTCGGGAGTCTTGCCCGTGAAAAACGCAGCACTCTTAACTCAGCGACTCCGAAGCATTCCCCTAGCGACTTCAAATCAATCAGATCTACTCCTCAAGCACACAAAACTGCATAATAGATCTTAGAGATACAATTTGACAATATAATGTCTAACAACCGTTCAGGACGATTTTTTAGTGGTTTCTTCATCGGAAGCGCCATTGGTACGGTAGCAGGTTTGCTCATAGCGCCTCGCACTGGAAAACAAACTCGCCAACTCCTCAAAAAGTCCGCTGATGCTTTGCCTGAGTTAGCCGAAGATCTATCAAGCAGTGTTCAACTTCAAGCTGACCGGGTTTCGAGTCGGGCATTACGCAACTGGGAAGGAACCTTAATTCGACTCAAAAGCGCCATCGCCGCAGGTATCGAAGCCAGTCAGCAAGAACAACAAATTGTGACAAACCGAGAGACCCAACCCGTAACAATGCCCTATAATTCAACTGGCCCTGGCGATCGCTGAGTGGTTGACATGATAGCCTCTGCTAGTAGAAATGATCAAAAATCGCTATAGTTAAATCTATCCGAAGACATTGAATTAATGTGTCGGAACTTTTAGAGTATTGATGATGTTGTCGTCTATTCGTATCCTGTGAGTGATCCTATCTTCTGGCTTGGGCTATCTATTTTACTGGTTGCAGTCAGTCTAACGGCTGTACTGGTGGCGGCTTTACCTGCATTACAAGCTGTCGCCAAAGCGGCCCGCAGCCTCGAGAAATTGGCAGATACTTTATCCCGTGAGTTTCCCCCGACTTTAGAAGCCATTCGCATGACGGGTTTAGAAATTAGTGAGTTAACCGATAACGTCACAGATGGGGTACAGAGTGCAGGTAAAGTGGTAAAGCAAGTCGATCAAAGTGTTGACAGCGCCAAACAGCAAGCCAAACAGGTACAACACTCCACAGGCAGCTTTTTAACGGGAGTACGAGTGGCTTGGAAAACCTTTACTCGTCCGTCTGCTGCCATTCCTCCTGCCTCTGTACAGCGTCGGGAATTTAACCCGTTACCCACCTCTAAACCCACACCAGACTATTCAGAAGCCGAGCAAAACCCCTCGCCAGCAGAAGAGACCTCTGAAACAGATTATTTAGAGAATGAGTCTGCTTTCAACTCACGTTAATCAGAAAATACGGTCAGTTGAGTGAGGTAAAACAACGGGGAATAGGATGCTCAGGATTACCATAATAGTCTAATATTTCCTGAGTTCGTTTTGTCATCGATTCAACTAAAATAACTAGATTTTTTTTAACTAATAGTTGTTCTTCTGGGGAAATCATCGCAATTTCTGATAGCAAAATTTGGGTAATATTTTCATGATCTCCCTCTTCATTAATATTAGCATGAAGTAATATCGGATTGACAAAATCAGCGGGTAATTCTAATCTTTCGCAGGACTGTTTAAACAGTTGATGAAAGGGTTGGTCGTGAATTTCAAATAACAATAACGCCGCTTTAAAACTGAGGGGATGTTGTTGCGCGAAGACAGCTAAGGTTGTACACACCGCAAACGTCATGGGTAAAGGCTGCATTTGTTCCAGTTGAGAAGCGTTAATTCCAACCGCTGTTAATGACTTTTCTAGTAAACGGTCATGATGTAATTCTGAAGCAAAAAATTCCCGTAGTAATTTTCGAGTGGCTAAGGATTCAGATTTGGTTAAGGCGGGTGCTAGTAAGTTCGGACAGAGATGAGTCACATGATAAGATTCTAGCCCATAACCAATTAATTGATTTCGAGTAATCGTTCCCTGACGCATTTTTTGAGTATATTGGGAAGGGGGTAAATGGCGATTAAACCGATACAAAAATTGTACTAAATCTTGATAAAATTGACTGCCAGATTTCCAGTTACAAAAGGAATGAGATTGAGTTTCTGTGAGTAATCCTCTTTGATTTAATCCTGCAATTAACTCAGGAATTTGTTCGGCTAAATCAGGACAAGCTTGACAAAGTTGTGGGATAGATAATCCGCCGCGTTGTAAAAATTGAAAGAAGCGAGTGGTTTCTTGTAAATCTTCTGGGTCAACCTCAATAAAGCATTTTTTGTTGTTGTAGCTAATCTCAATTCCCTTTGAATTAAATTGAGTAAAAACACGCTCTTTAAAGCAAGGTTTCTGAAAATTTGTTTGAGTAAATACCATAATATTTTTCCTGATTAAATGGCTGAAAGTTGACGTGCAGAGTATGGATGAAGACGATAATTAGACTCGATAGCAGTATGAAAATTTTGAGTCAGTTCAATAAATAAATGAATTTGACGTTGAAAGGGTTCAAGGATTGAATGATCTTCATGAGAAAGTTCTGAAATAATTAAATGTCTTAAACATTCAGGTTGTGTTTGCTGTCTCAGTTGAACAAACTGCTGAATTGCTGCTATAAAAGTAGGATTAACTGAAGCGGGATTTAACTGATTTAAATAGATTTCCCACGTTTTTATTAATTGAACTTCCCAAATAGCGAGTAAACTCATACAGAAAAGTGGATCAGAATAAGCCCAATAAATTAAGGCGTTACACAGTGCGACTGTTTCGGGTAAAGGGATTAAGTTTTCGATATCCTCTGAGGTATTTCCTAATCCTAAAAACCCGTGCAGCAGTAATTCACTTTGTCTATTCGTTTGACTATAAAATTGATTGAAATAATCTCTAATTTTAGTCGATTTTTGAAAATGAAGTAACGGGGTATAAAAACAATTACTTTGGGCAAGCAGATGATAATATTCTAATGCAAAACCATAAGTAATATTAGTTGGAGGAGTAGCAGCAAAATGGTGTAGGGGTTGCTGCTGTAACTTTTTACTGAGGCGGTCTGCAAAAAGTTCCTCCCATTTTAAAATACTGTATTGTCTTAAATCAGATCTATGACTTTTTCCTTCTTCTACTAACTCACGAGTAGCTAATTGTTGAATGAATTGATTAATATATTCTGGATTTTCCGGTGCAAACTGTTGTTGCAGTTCTTGCAAGTTGTGAGTTCCATCAATACTCGATAGTAGCTTTTGTAATCTTGAAATAGTCTGGGCTTGGCAAGGCAAACGATAGTGATACTCTTTCTGAGAAAGAATAATTGCATCTGGATATAAACTGACTTGACATTTTAACCGAGGATATTGTATCTCTGTACCCGTCACTGCTTCTTGATGCTGTAGAGTCTGACTACAATTTATCGTTGAGTCTATGCTAGAAGTCCCCATCACGGTTTAATTAATAATTACAAAAGTACTAAAATATACTGAAATTTGCCCTTTACCTCTCCTAATCTATCTGGGATTTTAGAGAAGAATAAAAGTAGTAAAGGACTGGGTTTCTCGGTTTATAATATAACCGGACACCACCAACCAATTAGAAGTTTGTCGCTAGGTTCAATATCTCCTTTTGTTGGTTTATCGGGATAAGGATAAGGATGATAACAACCGCAAGGATAAGTCGGATAAGGAGGTAAAGGTATGGGATAGGGTTCAGGTAAAGGTGTTGGTTCAGGTAAAGGTGAAGGCAGAGGATATGCAATTAATTCTTCGTCAGATTCTATTGCAATTCTTGCTTCTGCCATTCCACCTTGAATAATGGTAAGATCGGTAGTAGCAAATTCTTGAGACAGATCTTCTTGGAAATTATCCAAGTCCTGAATTTTTAGATGCTTTGTCATGATGTATGTCTTTCAGCTCTGATAGAATAATCTAGGAAAAACAGATTAATATTCTTCCCTGGTGTATTTCTATTATTGAGGATGACTCAAGGCTTTGTGTTGCCAATTTGGCAATAATTTAAAATATATAATTTGTTATCTAATGACAAGCATAAAAAAACCAAGTGTTTGATTTTCACCGGGTTTATACTACAAAATACACCTATTAAAGATAGCAATATAATCAACGCGAGTCAGGAAATCTTTTTAGAGAAGGCAAGTAGGCAAGGCTTCTTGTAGGCTTAGAGGCAAGTAGGCATAAAAACATTCTCCTGACGGGCGTAACGGGCGCATGCAATGCGCCCCTACCTGAATACTGCCACAAAGTTTAATGAGGGGTTATTTGCATTTGTCCTGAAGTTAAACGACTCATATAATCTTTTAAGGTAGATGCGACTTTTCCGGAGAGAATATAACAGCCTAATAAGTTAGGAAATGCCATTGCCAATAACATCATATCGCTAAAGTCTAAAACCGCTCCTAAATTCACCACAGAACCGATAAACACACAGACTACAAAAATTCCTTTGTAAATGAGCGCAGTCTCACGGCCTAATAGATAACTCCAGCATTTCTCACCATAATAACTCCAAGAAATCATAGTTGAAAATGCAAATAAAGCCACTGCGATCGCCAGAATAATCGGAAACCAACCAATCACGGTATTAAAAGCAGCAGCGGTTAATTCGACTCCATTTAAATCAGCCGCATTAGTATCCTGATAAATTCCAGTAATGACAATGGTTAATGCGGTTAAATTGCAGATCACAATGGTATCAATAAATGGTTCGAGTAAAGCCACAATTCCCTCGCGTAACGGTTCATCAGTGCGGGCCGCAGAATGAGCGATCGCGGCTGATCCCATCCCGGCTTCGTTAGAAAAAGCACTACGACGGATACCCTGAACTAACACTCCAATAATTCCCCCTTCAATAGCTGTGGGAGAAAAAGCCTGAGAAATAATAGTACCAATTGCATTGGGAATTTCAGAGATATTCGTCAAAATAATCCATAAACAAGCCAGAACATAAATCACGGCCATGGCGGGGACTAGACGAGAAGTGACTGAAGCGATCCGATTAATTCCACCAATAATCACAAACCCGACTAAAATTGCCACCACTAACCCAAATATCCAATTGGGTAAACCCGGAACAATACCTGCCACTGCGGCATAGGCTTGGTTGGCTTGAAACATATTGCCCCCGCCAAATGAGGCGAGTACACATAATAAAGCAAATAATAGGGCTAAACCTTTCCCTAAAGGACGCATTCCTCGTTCTGCTAGTCCGGCGGAAATATAATACATTGGTCCCCCAGCAACAGTACCATCCGGTAATGTACGACGATACATTTGACCTAAAGTACATTCAACAAATTTACTGGTCATGCCAAAAAAGCCACCCAGGGTCATCCAAACAATTGCGCCAGGGCCACCAACTTGGACAGCGATCGCCACTCCGGCGATATTTCCTAAGCCGACTGTACCGGATAATGCAGTCGCTAATGCCTGAAAATGACTGACATCTCCTTCATCATTGGGATCGTCATATTTCCCTTGGACGACATCAATGGCGTGTTTAAACCCTCGTAAGTTGACAAAACCCATACGAAAGGTAAAGAAAATAGCTGCAATAACTAGCCATAAGACAATCAATGGAATTCCTAATATTTCAAAGAAAAATATTGCCGCTAAAAAGTCTACAATCTTAGAAAAAACTGTATCAATTCCTCCCAGAAAGCCAGAATCAGGGACTTCTTGCGCTAAAGCTATTGTTGGAAACAGCGGAATCAGTAGTAACAATAACCAAGCATTTTGTTTGATTATTCTCAGTAATCTTCTATTAATTTGTTTTCTAAAACGTTTCGTCTTATTTTTTGATTCCATAATTAATTTTTAGTCAATCCGCATTTGTAATTTAGGGTGTATCTGATCAGAAAAGATGAATCAATGAGTCTGATAGCCTAAATTTTATCGGTTGACTGATACTTTAGCTGTAGTCTAATTAACCAAAAGCGATTGGCTGGTTACCGATTCAAAATTAATGTACTGAATTTTTCAATAGGAATTAATTAACCGTTCAATTGATATCAGAAATCGCGATAGAGCAATTTAATTTAGGTTTATGTGAAATACCTCATTGAAAAAGGGAATAGGGAACAGGTAACGGGGAACTGGGTAATATTTTTAGTATTTTTATTTATTTTGAGACTTTCTACAAATAATTTCGGATTACTATATCTTCCTGTCAGAAAGCCAGATCTAGGAATTGTTATGCATGGTTTATAATAAAATACGATATTTTCCCAGGTTATAGAATGCCTAATTTTGTTCTATTATTCATTTTGATAATAAGAGATTTTTACAACTCAGAGGAGAATAGTCTATTTGATGCCATCACTTTTATATTATTATCCTTTTGATTAACAATGATACCTGCGTCAAATCTCTTCAAGCAGTAGTTTGAGTTCAAGGTATTGCTAACAATATTTTCCCAGGTTATAGAATGCCTAATTTTGTTCTATTATTCATTTTGATAAT
>CAYSWY010000001.1:0-33711 GCA_964434975.1 uncultured Lyngbya sp. | reverse complement strand
GAGATTTTTACAACTCAGAGGAGAATAGTCTATTTGATGCCATCACTTTTATATTCTGTTCTATTTCATTCAACAATAAACCCTGCGTCAAATCTCTTAAAGCCGTCGTCTGATCTAAAGGAGTGGCTAAAACTAACTCAATATTGCTAAATTGCTGAGACAAATCTTCGATTAACTGAGCAATTCTATCGGTAATTCCCCCAGTAAATAAGAAATACGGTAACACTCCAATTTTAGAATTACCCTGTTGAATGAGTTGGGTTATCTGTGTCGATAAATCAGGTTTTACCGACCAATAGGCCGGAATCATACCTAAATTTTTAGCTAATAATTCTATAGGATAATTTCCCCCTTGGCGACGACTACCATGCGCCATTAAAATCCAGGAGTCTACAGCAAATAAATTCTTTTGATTGACTAAAACTTGTATCATATTCTCCAGTTGAGAACCGATATACGGTAACACTTCAAGTTGAATTTCTTCTCCTAAGATTTGTTGAGCGATCGCCACTTCTACCGGGATATCTTCTTTGACATGAACACCCGGTAATAAAAATAGCGGTAAAATTTTAATCTGAGTAATTTTTTGATGACGAATAGTATCAGCAAATTGTTGTATTTGTTGGCTGAGAGATAAAGCAGCACATTCTAATATTCCTGTACTAATAATCAGAGAATTAGCTTCAGGTAAACTTAAGCGCAGTTGTTCAGCCAACTGTTCGAGGGCTAACTGAGGACGGGGATCGCGGCTACCATGAGCCACCAGAAAATAAGCAGTAGACAACAGAAAACTCCAGATTATCGTTAAAAATGTTGAAAATATTGTGACATATTTAATTCGTTATTCGTCATTCTTTATTCGTCATAGGTGATTTACCTTTTGGAATGTTCTCCAGCCAATGATTAACAACGAACAACAAGAACAAGTCACTTGCTGATAACTCTAACGTTCGACAGAGACACAATTGACCCCGCTTAGCGCTACTATTATTAAGGATTGTGTCATATCCGAGTTTATGTCTACCTCTGCCCACAACGGTCATCATCTACAACACAACACTCATCATCTGCAACCCCTATCTTTGGAAAACACGATTCGGATTCGGGGAGCCAGACAACATAACCTGAAAAACGTTAATTTAGAATTACCTCGCGATCGCCTGATTGTATTTACGGGGGTTTCGGGTTCGGGTAAATCTTCTTTGGCATTTGACACGATTTTTGCTGAAGGGCAACGCCGCTACGTGGAATCTCTCAGTGCATACGCTCGGCAATTTTTAGGACAATTAGATAAACCGGATGTTGATGCGATTGAAGGGTTAAGTCCAGCGATTTCTATCGACCAAAAATCTACGTCTCATAATCCCCGCTCTACCGTGGGAACCGTTACCGAAATTTATGACTATCTGCGATTACTATTTGGTCGAGCTGGAATTCCTCACTGTCCGATTTGCGATCGCAGTATTGCCCCCCAAACCATCGATCAGATGTGTGACCAGATCTTACAACTCCCAGATCGGACAAAATTTAATATCCTCGCACCCGTGGTCAGAGGCAAAAAAGGGACACATCACAAGTTACTCTCCAGTTTAGCCGCTCAAGGATTTGTTCGCGTAAGAGTCGATGGAGAGATTTTTGACCTCTCAGATTCTATCGGTCTTGATAAAAATTATACACATACTATAGAAGTCGTAATTGACCGCTTAATTAAAAAGCCAGGTATAGAGGAGCGTTTGGCTGATTCACTGGGTACTTGCCTCCGTCAATCTACGGGAATCGCAATTATTGACGTGATAAATGATACATCGGGCAAGGTAAGCGCGTCGCGGATTGATAGTAAGTATAACTCAACTGGGGCAAAAGTTGCAAGTTCCGCTACTGTGAAAGTGGCGGAAAAACCCGATAATTCCTATCAAGAAAAGCTAGAAAACTATCAACTGGTATTCTCAGAAAACTTTGCTTGTCCAGAACATGGCGCGGTGATGGAAGAACTTTCGCCCCGGTTATTTTCCTTCAACTCTCCTTACGGTGCTTGTCCCAGTTGTCATGGCCTCGGACATCTACGGACATTTTCCCCGGAAATGCTGATTCCTGACCCGAGTCAGCCCCTATATAACGCGATCGCACCTTGGGCAGGCAAGGAAAATAGTTATTATCTGAGTTTATTGCAGAGTGTGGGGGAATCTTTCGGGTTTGAACTGACAACGCCTTGGGAAGAATTGACCGCAAAACAGCAGCAAGTCTTGTTACATGGTAGTGAAGAGCCGATTTGGATTGAAACGAATTCTCGCTATCGAGAAAACCAAGGATATTATCGACCGTTTGTGGGAATTATTCCCTTGTTACAGCGACAATATAATGAGAGTAATTCGGAAAGTCAAAAGCAACGATTAGAACAATACTTAATTGAACAAGCTTGTCAAACTTGTAAAGGAAAACGCCTGAAAAAAGAAGCACTCTCAGTCAGAATTGGGCAATGTTGTATTACTGATTTTACGGAAGTTTCTATTCAGGATTGTTGGCGGAAAATTGAGGAATTACAACTGAGCGATCGCCAAGCCAAAATTGCGGAATTAGTCTTACGGGAAATACGGGCAAGATTACAGTTTTTAATAGATGTTGGATTAGATTATTTAACCTTAGCCAGATCGGCTTCCACTTTATCGGGGGGAGAAGCACAACGAATTCGTTTAGCGACACAAATTGGTTCAGGTTTAACGGGGGTTTTATATGTATTAGATGAACCGAGTATTGGTTTACATCAACGAGATAATGGCAGGTTATTAAAGACGTTGATGAAATTACGAGATTTAGGCAATACATTAATAGTGGTTGAGCATGATGAAGAAACCATTCGCGCTGCGGATTATTTAGTGGATATTGGGCCGAAAGCGGGAATACATGGTGGGGAAATTGTCGCTAAAGGCAGTTTAGAGAATCTATTAACTTCAGATACTTCTTTAACGGGAGCATATTTATCGGGAAGACAGACGATTTCTACTCCATCTCAACGCAGAGAAGGAAATGGTAAATTCATTACATTGAAAAATGCTCATCGTAATAATCTTCAACACATTGATGTTGAGCTTCCCTTAGGAAAATTTGTCTGTATTACCGGGGTTTCGGGTTCAGGAAAATCAACCTTAATGAATGATTTACTGTATCCGGCATTGCAACATCATTTTAGTAAACGAGTTCCATTCCCGAGTCAGCTTAAAAGTATCAAAGGACTCAATGCATTAGATAAAGTCATCGTGATTGATCAATCTCCCATTGGTCGCACACCTCGTTCTAACCCCGCAACTTATACCGGAATTTTTGATGTGATTCGCGGTATTTTTGCCGAGACTATTGAAGCTAAAGCTAGAGGTTATAAGCCTGGACGGTTTTCTTTTAATGTTAAAGGGGGACGCTGTGAAGCCTGTTGCGGACAAGGGGTAAATGTGATTGAAATGAACTTTTTGCCGGATGTTTATGTGCAATGTGAAGTCTGTAAAGGCGCTAGATATAATCGAGAAACTTTGCAAGTGAAATACAAAGGATATTCAATTGCAGATGTCTTAAATATGACCGTAGAAGAAGGGGCAGAGGTTTTTAAAAACATTCCTCGCGCTGCTAGTCGCTTACAAACGTTAGTCGATGTGGGTTTAGGTTATGTTCAGTTAGGACAAGCCGCACCAACGCTTTCGGGTGGAGAAGCACAACGGGTAAAATTAGCGTCCGAACTCTCAAAACGCGCAACCGGAAAAACCTTATATTTAATTGATGAACCCACAACTGGACTTTCATTTTATGATGTACATCAACTCTTGAATGTCTTGCAACGATTAGTCGATAAAGGCAATTCAATGATGGTAATTGAACATAATTTAGATGTCATTCGTTGCGCCGATTGGATTATTGACTTAGGCCCAGAAGGTGGCGATCGCGGTGGAGAAATTGTGGCAGAGGGAACACCAGAAGAGGTGGCAGAAGTATCGCGATCGCATACGGGAAAATACCTCAAACAGGTGTTAAAACAATATCCTCTAGCAAAAGTTTAAATAGGTTTTCTAGGTGTAGAGTGTAGAACAAAATTAATTTATAGCAACCTCATCTGAGTCGTAAGAAAATTTTATTTATCAGAGAACACCGGAATAGGCATAAAAACGCTCTCCTGACTCTCCGTACGGGCGTATGCAATACGCCCCTACCTGACTTCCTATACCCTGACAAACCATAAATGAATGCTATATTGATTTTCCAGAAAATCGGGAAAAATATAATATTAAGAATAAAGCATAATTCCAAAAAATTATCTGCTACAGTGACATCTCATCAGTTAATTTAGGGAATACTAAAGTTATCACTTCATTTTCATATCCTTTTTCAGCAGATATCTATCAATTTCGGGGATAATTATCTGTTAGTTTTGATTGTATTTATTTTCTATTTATCTATTTTTAACAGCAAAAGATCAGTATTTTTCAATCAGGAAAAATACCCAAAAGTTTTTACACTGAATTTATATCGCAAGAGAAGACAGGTTAAACCGGACTAATATCAAACAAAGAGCTTATGAATCATATTGATTACCCGTTTCTGCTGGCAACACATATTGTTAATGCTAGCCAAAATATCCTGGGCAAAGAATATAAAACCCTTTATGACCTGGCAACTCAAACCCGAGTCAGTTGGCAAACCCGTGAAGAAATGAAAAAGATTCTAACTCAGGATAGTCATCATCTAACGTTAGAAGAAGTCGCCGCAAAAGTTCCGTCTGAACAACAGCATGAAGCCATGTATCGACTGCTGATAGTAGCTAAAATTGATGGGAATTTTTGTATTAAGCAACAAAATATTATTGAAAAAGTTGCTAAGCTGTGGAATTGGCAAAACGGAGAAATACAGCAGCGATTTGAATTAGCAGAATTATTTATTGAAAAACTAGATCTAGAAACGATATTATCTGGAAAAGATTATGATCGAGCCGTTCGTCAATGTGCTGATATCGCTCAGGAAGATTATCAGTTTGCAGAAAAAGCCTTGAAAAGGACAGGTTCAACTCTACTTGATTTAAAAATAACCCTAAATCAGGAAATTGAAACAGTCCAAATTAATTATAAAAATAAGACGCAGGCAACTACAGCAAAAGAAGTTAGTCAGCAGTTAGAAGAAACTCAAAAATTACTTCAGAATGAAATCTCAAATCAAATTGAAGATGTTCGTCGTTCACTTCGGTCTAAAGAAAGCGCTTTGAGTCATTTTACGATTACCTTTATGGGTAAAACAAAGGCAGGAAAAAGTACACTTCATGCCATCTTAAGTCATCAGGGATGGGATGCCATTGGGTACGGCAAACAACGCACGACTCGGGAAAATAGAGTGTATGAATGGAATAATATCAGAGTGATTGATACACCGGGAATTGGCGCACCGGGTGGGAAAAGTGACGAAGAAATCGCTAAAAGTGTAATTGAAGAATCTGATTTGATTTGTTATGTCGTCACAAACGATAGTATTCAAGAAACAGAATTTCAGTTTTTACATCTATTGAAACAACATTCAAAACCCTTAATTATTCTATTGAATGTGAAGCAAAACTTACGGGATACACGACGACTAGACTATTTTATAAAACATCCTGATAAGCCTTTTGCCATGACAGGAAAAAGCAGTTTAGACGGACATATTAAACGTATTCGTCGCTATGCCAAAGAACATTATACAAATGATTACTTTCCCATTGTTCCTGTAATGCTGTTAGCGGCTCAACTGTCCGATGAACCCAAACATCAACATCATAAAGCCGCATTATTTAAAGCTAGTCGAATGCAAGATTTTTTAGATGCTTTACAGCAGTCTATTATTAATTATGGCACAATTCGGCGTTCTCAAACATTACTCGGTTCTACCGTTTATGCTATTAATGCACCCCATAACTGGGTTAAACAACAAGCAGAAGGTTATCAAGAACTGGCAAAAACCCTAAGTCAGAAACAAAAGAATCTTCAAGAACAAACTAAAATGGCACAACAAGATAGCTTTGAGGATTTAAAGACACAAATTGACGCTATTTTTAATCAAGCTATTAATGCAGTTCCCTCTTTTGCAGAACGGAATTGGGATGTAGAGGGAAGAATATTACAATAGCGTTGGCAAAGAGAATTAAATTCATTCAACTTTCAAAAGCGTTTAAATCATGCTTTTAAAGCAGCAGGAGAACAGTTTAGCGATGAAGTTCAAGAAACACTAGAAGAACTCGGAAATGAATTAAAATTGATTGCTAAGCTGAGTTTTGACTCATTTAATTTTAAGACTCAGGATTCATTTAATACTCAAAAGTTGTTTAAATTTGGGGGAAATATTCTATTGACAATAGGAACAGCACTTACATTGATTGCGCCGCCTATAAGAATTGCAATAGGAATTGTAGGAGGTTTAATGAATATGTTTTCTGGATGGTTTAAGTCTAAAAAGGAAAAACAACGTGAAGCCGTTAAACAGATCTCAAATTCTTTACGGGAGCAACTTTATACTTTTAAGAAAAAAGTTATTATAGAAGCTGATAATAATTTTGATAATCACTGTAGTTCTGTGAGAAATAATATCGACTCTTATTTCAATCAACTGATTTCAGGATTAGAATATCTATCACTGCAATTAAAAGAATCTGAGCAAAACTTACAAACACAAGCTGATATTCTAAATCAAGCTTATGCTAAGCGAATTATTGATTGGTGTCAGAACAAATATGAACCTTTAACTGAAGCAAAGATTCAACAAACTGTTGCTAAAGTTAATCGAGAATTTGGGAAATATATTCATATCAACCCTCACTCCAAATTAATACTCAAAAAATCACCTGATGAACTAAAACAGGTTTTGCAAGAAAATATCTATCTATTTTTATCAAAATCAAATGATGTTGACTTAAAGAATAAATATTAGATGATTAGAGTGAGAAAATAAAACCCACAATCTATCCGCTTCAACTCAATAGGAAAAATTAACCATGACTCAAACTAATCAAGACTTTCAAGCCGCAGAAATTGGTTCTCAGTTCGCATCCGCACTGACTGAATTTAATACATGGCTAAAAAATAGTGAGAAATATGAACTTAAATCTCTGCGGAATAAGCTGCATGATGATTTAAAACAATATCGAGAAAAAGGAGCGATTAGCGTTGCTTTTGTCGGACAATATAGTTCTGGAAAATCAACCATTATCTCAGCATTAACCGGAAAACGAGATATTAAAATTGATGCTGATATTGCTACCGATAAAACTAGTAATTATAACTATAATGGTATTCACTTAACTGATACACCCGGACTATTTACCGAACGTAAAGATCATGATGCAATTACTTATGAAGCGATTGATAAAGCTGATTTACTGGTATTTTGTCTAACTTATATGCTGTTTGATTCAATTACAGTTGAAAACTTCAAAAAGTTAGCTTATGAAAAAGGGTATGGCTGGAAAATGATGCTCGTCATTAATAAGATGTCGGATGAAGCCGGAGAAGAAGACCAGAAAATTATTAATTATCGCCATAGTTTAGCAGAAGCATTAAAACCCTATACTTTAGATGAGTTTCCCGTTTGTTTTATTGATGCAAAAGATTATTGTGAGGGAAGTGATGAGGAGGATGATTTTCTGGTTGAAATGAGCCGCTTTCAAACTTTTACTGAAGCATTAAATCAGTTTGTGGAAAAACGAGCCGCTTTAGCGAAATTAGATACTCCCGTTCGGATTGCTTTAAGTTATTTAGAAACAGCACAAGCAAATTGCACCGGGAATTCTGTTCAGGATGAAACGTTCTTTGAACTATTAAATCGTTTATCTCATGTTGTTCGCAAAGAACGTAATCGTTTACGAATAAAAGTAGAACGCATTGCCTTAAAAAGGTCTGCTGATATTGCTCAGGAAGGAGTTTATTTAGCTTCAGAAGTTGGTAGTAATGAAAATTTTGAAAGCCTGGCAAAACAGACTGAGTTAAATGTTAAAGCGCATTATGAACAAGCCGAAGCTGCATTACAATCACTTTTTGATACTGGGGCTGAAGATATTCGCCGGGAAGTTGAACAAGTTTTCCAAGATGATTTATTTCTAGCCTTTTTTGCCTATTTAGAAAATCAATATAATTTATCTGTTAACGATGTCAAATCAGGAATAAATATAGAAGCATTAAAAGCAACAGTTCAATCCCTCAAGGGGACTGCACAAACAGCCGGAGTTAATTTTACTAACTTCGCGACTCGTAGCTTTTTAAATACAGCCAGCAAACAAGGATTTTTACGCTCTATGGATGTATTGGGAAGTGGAATGCATCAAACTGTTTTAAGAGTCGGTAAATTTGTCGGATTTAAGTTTAAGCCTTGGCAAGCAGTTGGTGTTGCTAAAAATCTGGGTAATTTCGCTCGATTTTTAGGGCCGACAATAGCTGTGTTTTCAATTGGACTAGATATTATGGATGCACACAAAGAACGTCAGCTAGAGCAACAAATGGCAGAATGTCGTCAAAAAATAACAAGTGAATTTATCAAAGTTGGTAAAGATTTAGAAGCGCAAATTAGTATTCAACTGAGTGAATTTGAACAACAAGTTTATGATGAAATTGATCAAAAAATATCACAGACTCGCCGCATCCAAGAAGAAACAATAGCCGCTTCTAATACTCAGATGAACGAATTAATGCAAATTCGAGCAAAGTTTGAGCAGATTCTCAATACTATCAGAAACGCTTCTTAAACCTCTGTGGGATAACTTGATAGCAATTTTCTTGTAGAGATTGATAGATATCGCTTCTACTTTGCCTTTTTGCCGATATCTTATCCCAATTGTGAGCAGCATTATAGTCTTGAGGTTGTAGGATGGAAAATGTTAATTTTGTGATAATGCAATGAGTGACGTTTCTGAAACGACCCAAACCACTGAAGACCTGTTTAACGAAGGATTTGAACGTTATAAAGCAGGAGAAGCACCCGCCACTTTAATTCCTTTGTTTAAAGACATTTGTGAGCGTGCTCCGAAAAATAGTAATGCATGGACCAGCCTGGCTTGGTTATACTTGCTCGAAGATAAACCCTCACCCGCCCATAAAGCCGCTAAGTCAGCGATTAAATTAAATTCCCATGATCCTCAAGCGAGAATTAATCTGGCTGTGGCAATGCTGGCTTTAGGTAAAAAAGGCGTTCGCGAACACGTCGAAATAGCCGGAGATATGATTATGGCAGATTCAGATTGGTTAAAAGAGGTCAAGCGTAACTTTGAAGAGGGACTTCAGCGTCGGCCAGGATGGAAAGAGTTAACTCGAGTACAAAAATGGCTGTTTGAATGATTATCTTCTGAGTTAAGCTAATATTTGCTTCGCCTGAAAGACTGATATTGAGGATTAAAGTTGAGCTGAAAAGAGTGATTGATGTTACACTTATAACTATCAACTTCGCTTTTTCAGCTTTGCTGTTGAAGGGTTTGAGCCAATTTTGCGCTAATCAAAGAAACAATAATTGCTCAGTTTATTAATTTTATTTATTGAAGCGGCTCTCAATATAATCCTGTAAATCTGTAATAAAGCAATAGTTAACCTTGATCCCCAAAATCATTTTATCAGTGTTCTTTTCAGTGAAGCACGAAGAATCAGATAAAATCATACTTCTAGATAAACTAATAAGCAGAAATACTTAATCGCCTCAACGCAGAATTCCGGTAGAGTTTAAAGTCTGTTACAAAAAATAATATAAATTCATGGGAAATCGAATTTATCGGTGTTACCATTGTGAACACTTAAGTGATTAGCAATTTTGATTACACTGTTCAGAAAAACTTATTGATATTACCGGGAGAGATAGAATTATGAGCCACGATAGTCAAGTACATGTAAAACCCGAAACTCGTAACCATAAAGGTTTCTTTGTTCAACAAGGAGAATATAAATTAAAAAATATCGATCAATCGGGATGGGCTTTAATTTGCCTCGATGAGGTGGTTTGTTACTATGTCGATCCCGATAATTTAGAAGCATCAGAATTTGCTGAAATGACAAAAGAAGCTGAAATTTAACGGTTGAGATCTTAGCGCTCAATTTACACTAAAAATATTCACAATTAATTTATGATTTAAAGCTGGCTTCAAATGAGGTACAGCTTTTTTATGGGTGCTATTTTAATTTCTAGAACCAGAGTCAGCAGTAATAGAGCAGCGATCGCCCGCCACTGTGTAGAAATTTTTTGCCCATCACATCAGATATTGCTGTATAAAGCTTGGCTAATCTGTCGTATCATAGCCCATATTATCAATAAACTACTATAGAATTTTCAATGATTGCAGGGACATTGCGACTTTAGAGTTCGGTTCTACGAATACAGACGATTACTTAAGATCGATATGCTAAAGACTAAACTAGAAATAGTTGGTATTTAATTCGGTTATTTTTATCAGACCCAGGCAATTATCCTTAATCTGGGATAACAGCCAAAAGGCTACAAAATTCAACATCGATATTTTACAGTTAATCGTTAAGGAAGTGCTGTTGTGACTACTTTGTCTTTACCCACCATCAGCGAAATTATAGCTCAAGCGCCATCAGACTCACTCTTTTGCTCTCCTGTCTCAAATTCCTCAAATTTACAAGATTTTAAAGCGCAACGAGAGTGGTATAGCGCGGTACAAACCGTTAACCAACTCCTCGAACAATTTAATCAACATTTTCCTGAAACTATTGATCTTGATGACACTCCCCTTGGTAGGGAAAAATGTCTTCATCCCCACCCGCGATGGTCTACATTAAATCAACTGCCTCCGCCTCAGTCGGAGACCTCCCACTGCAAAGGGGTAGTTTTATCAGGGCCATCTGCTATCTTAATGCATCCCAATTTAGCCACTCATTTTGCCACACAAATCTTTATTCCGCAAAATTTATCTCACCGCCGTCAACATCCTCACTTGCGGCAAACCTTGCCTTTACCACCCGCCTCTAAAAAGCTGTTAGAAACCTTACCCCCAACTGCTGCAATTTCCCTCTCAAACGATGATCCTTTAGCGCAAGAACCCTTTTGTTTGGTATTAACCACTGAATTTAGCCTGGTGATGGCATTGGGAGTGAATGAGGCGGGAAATGCTCAATTCTTATTTTCATTTGAGCCAGATGTGGTGAATCAAGCCATCGCTATTTTACGATATCGCTTTGATAAAAATCAACCCAATTCTAAACAACAAGATGTCACAGTCGTTGAAGAGTCTTTAGCATTATTTGATCGCTGGGTAGAGCAATTTTCACCGATTGTTCCTCACTATAAAACAGTGATGCAGTTTAGTCGATTAATGCTGCAAAACTTACCCATTGGCAGCAAAGCAAATTGTGAATCTGTTCAATCTGCTTCCTCTTCTACAAAACCTAATCTGACTTCAAAAGAACACTCCATTCCCACCTTTAGTGTTAATTCTCATTCACAAGCGGCTGAAGTTGAATTATTACAGGCGATCGCACACGAAGTTCGTACTCCTTTAGCCACCATTCGCACCTTAACTCGGCTACTGTTAAAACGCCGTCAATTTGATCCTGATGTGGTTCGTAAACGTTTAGAAATGATCGATCAAGAATGTACCACACAAATAGATCGATTTAATCTAATTTTCAAAGCCGTAGAATTAGAAGTTTCTCAACAACAGGCAAAATCTCAAAAATCTCATCAAAAACCCCCCATTCAATTAACCCCTTTATCATTAGGGAATGTCTTTAATAATAGTGTTCCCCGCTGGCAAAAACAAGCGACTCAACGCAATCATACCCTCGATGTTAATTTACCTCCCAACTTACCCGCTGTCGTCAGTGACCCCACCATGTTAGATCAAGTTCTAAGCGGATTAATTGAGAATTTTAGCCGTTCTTTACCGTCTGGAAGTCATATTCAAATGGGGGTAAGTCTGGCTGGAAATCAACTTAAACTACAATTAGAATCCCTTGCCGAGAATAATAATCATCAGGGTGGAGTTACGCCAAAATCTCCCTTAAAATCCATTGGCCCGCTATTAATGTTTCAACCGGAAACAGGCTGCCTTAGCCTTAACATGAGTGTAACTAAAAATCTATTCCAGGCCCTCGGGGGTAAATTAGTGGTTCGCCAACGTTCAAAACAAGGGAAAGTAATGACGATCTTTTTACCTTTAAAGAATTAGTTAATTGATTGATAGGCAACCCTTTTGGGGTGCGTGACTCACGCACCCTACAAATGATCGCTCATTCGTCACTGCTGAATAATATCTTAGAAGGTATTGAACTATCCGAAGGATCACACAACTGTTAAAAATCAGATTCCAGCGTAGAGACGTTACATCTAACGTCCCTACCCCGATCATTAATTAACAGGAGTTAATTAAGCCTCATCTAAAGCCACAATACCGGGAAGTTCTTTACCTTCGAGAAGTTCCAAACTAGCACCGCCACCTGTGGAAATATGGCTCATTTGTTCCCCTAAGTTTAACTGTTCAACCGCTGCAACAGAGTCTCCACCCCCAATAATAGTAGTAGCGCCTTTGCCTGTTAAAGCTGCTAAACTTTGAGCGATCGCTTCTGTTCCTTGAGCAAATTTAGCAAATTCAAACACACCCATGGGGCCATTCCAAATTACAGTTTGACAGTCTGCCAAAGCATCTTGAAACACTTTAATTGAATCGGGGCCAATATCCAAGCCCATCCAACCATCGGGAATACTCTCAACGCTAACGGTTTGAGAATTAGCTTCAGCGTCAAACTTATCGGCGACGACAACATCAGTCGGTAACAATAACGCCACACCTTTTTCCTTGGCTTTGGCTTCGAGAGACTTGGCTAATTCGAGTTTATCTTCCTCAACCAAAGAATTCCCCACATTCAAACCCCGCGCTTTATAGAAAGTGAAAATCATCCCACCCCCTAACAGCAGCTTGTCGCACTTATCCAACAAAGCATCAATGACACCGATTTTAGTCGAGACCTTAGAGCCTCCAATAATCGCTGCTAACGGCCGTTTTGGCTCATCGACAGCCCCTTTGAGGAATTTTAGTTCTTTTTCAATCAAATAACCCGCTACAGACGGACTGAGGTACTTTGTCACCCCTTCAGTCGAAGCATGGGCGCGGTGAGCCGTACCGAAAGCATCGTTAACATATAAATCTGCCACAGAAGCTAACTGCTTGGCAAATTCAGAATCATTCTTTTCTTCACCCGCGTAGAAACGCACATTTTCCAATAACACCACATCCCCATCACTCATGGCGTTAACTGTGGCTGCCACGTCATCCCCGACACAGTCGTCACATTTTTTAACTTCTTTACCCAAAACTTCCGATAACCGCGCTGCCACCGGAGTTAAACGCATATCTTCATTCACTTTACCTTTAGGACGACCAAAGTGACTGGTGAGGATCACTTTTGCCCCTTTTGAAGTTAATTCATTAATTGTCGGCGCTGCTGCTCGAATCCGAGTATCATCAGAAATAGAACCGTTATCAATTGGCACATTAAAGTCCGCCCGCACTAAGACTTTTTTCCCAGATAGGTCAGATGCTGATAAATCTGCTACAGTTTTCTTGGTCACAGGATTAATCTCCTTTTATACTATGCTGCTAATTGTTCCAACAAATTTTAAAAATGGCGGAATCAGTAGGTGTGATGAATACTGATAGGTATCATTTCCCCACTGAAGGTTATTGTGCCATTACAACGGTTCACCGTAAACACTTTTAACGGAGTCCGTGTCCGAGGAGTAGGTGTGTTATGTTTAAAAGCATTTTATTTTCTATCGATCAGAGCCGAGAAGCTCGTGAAGCGGCCACAGTTGTTCTAGAATTAGTTCAAACGTGTCAAGCCAAGTTAACCCTGCTGTCAGTGGTTGAACCCAAGGCCGCAGAAACAGGGGTTGAACCCCATTCTCCATCCATGACTTCCCCAGAGAAAGTCGCTGAGTTATTACAACAAGCTGAAGCGATGTTTTCTCAAGCCGGAGTGGATGTTAAAGTCATTGAACGAGAAGGAAAGCCAGCCTTTACGATCTGTGATGTGGCAGATGAAATTGAAGCTGACTTAATTATTATGGGGAGTCGCGGCACAGGCTTAACCGAAGAAGGGCCAGCCGATAGCGTCACCAACCGTGTGATTAATTTATCCCCTTGTCCCGTCCTGGTTGTACCCTAATGTCTCATCGGTTGTTAGTCATTTGTTGTTATTAGAGAGAAAATAACAATCTTCAAATCAAAAAGATAAACTCTCTGTGTTCTAATAGCCTCTGTGGTAAATTATTTCTCTCACGAATAACGAACAACAAACAACAAATAACAATTCAAATGACTATCCAATGGTATCCCGGTCACATTGCTAAAGCTGAACGCGCTCTGAAAGAACAATTGAAGCGGGTTGATGTGGTTTTAGAAGTCCGGGATGCCCGTATTCCTTTAGCCACTCACCATCCTCAAGTGTCAGAGTGGGTCGGGGCAAAACAAAAAGTGCTGGTGATTAACCGGATGGATATGATTGTACCGGAAATCAAGCAGCAGTGGGAACAGTGGTTTGAGCAGACTGGAGAAACCGCTTATTTTACCAATGCTCAGCAAGGTCAGGGGGTCAGGGCTATAGCGCAAGCGGCGCAACGGGCCGGGGCGCAAATGAATCAAAAACGACGCTCGCGCGGGATGTTACCTCGCCCTGTTAGAGCAGTTGTGATAGGATTTCCTAACGTGGGTAAATCTGCTTTAATTAATCGGTTACTCAAGCGTAAAGTGGTAGAAAGTGCCAGAAGGGCAGGGGTAACGCGATCGCTACGTTGGGTAAGAATTTCCGATACATTAGAATTATTGGATGCACCGGGAGTTATTCCGAATCAAATTAAAAGCCAGGAAAATGCAATTAAGCTGGCAATTTGTGATGATATCGGCGAAGCGGCTTATGATAATCAACGGGTAGCAGCGGCGATGGTGGATTTGTTTAAGCAATTGAATATAGAGCAAAAATTCAGCGATCGCTATCAGTTAGAAGTTGATAATATGAATGGTGAAACCTATTTACAATACCTAGCTCAGCATCGTTATCAAGAGAAGAGAGAACGGGCAGCTTGTCAACTCTTAAATGATTTTCGCAAAGGATTATTAGGAGCCGCTTCATTAGAAGTTCCCCCGGATTAACTTTAGTTTTGAGAATCTAAATTACGGCCTGAAATTGCTAGATAAATTCCAACTAAAACCACTAAAAAAGCTAGTCCATTTGCAACGGTTAAAGGTTGAGCAAATAATATCATTGCCAACACCGCAGCAATGACTGGAATAGATAACATTGAAACAGATACTAATCCGGAAGTAAATCGTTTCAAGCTATAGATTAATAGTCCATGACCCATAACTTGAGAAATTAAAGCTAATGCCAATATTGCTAAAGTAATGATCCAGGATGTGGGAATCAGATTATCTTGATTAAAAATTACAATTGGTAAAATAGAAAGACTGCCAATAAAACCAATAATTGTCATAATTTTAATTGTAGAATAGTTCCGTCGTAAATGTTCAGTACTCAGCAGAGAAACCGCTAATAAAATTGCCGACAATAATGCTGCACCATCTCCTATAATTTGATTGCCACTAACATTAAAATCATCAATTCCAATTGCAATCACGCCAATCATTGCCACAATTAAACCTAGAATAAATTTGCGGCTAAATTGTCGTCCTAAAAATAGCCATGCGCCTAATGTTGTAAAAATCGGCATCATATTATTTAAAAGTGCAGAATTCGCCACACTGGTTTCAGTCAAAGACCAACTAGAACAAACTTGAGACATCGCTAAACTCACGCCTGCTAGAATAAATGTAGGGATATTAAATGTAGGTGTAGTTTCAGTTTCAGACACAGAAATAGTCGGTAAAAAATTCATCCATAGTCCAAAGGCAATGGCTGCAATAAACAGTCGGTCTAATGCAATTGCTGTTGGTTTTAATTCGGTTTCGGCAATCACAATAAATATAGAAGAAAAAGCTATACAAAATAATGCCAGAATCAACAATAGTATTGAAACCAGCAAAGAAGGATTAGATTCTGAATTCGATACAGATGCAGAAGTCGTATTCATCAATTATTTAATGATTGAGTTAATAATTATCAGTCACGGTGTCTTGAAGACGGAAAGCTGCTATTTTAAGTTAATAGATTTGATTGTAGTGTCCAAAAGACGCACCACATACCCCAGTTATAAATGGCTTTAGCACTCACTGTTATAGTCTTCATCAATTATTTAATGATTGAGTTAACAATTATCAGTCACGGTGTCTTGAAGACGGAAAGCCGCTATTTTAAGAATTTGTGCGATCGCAGTCGAACGTTCCACATCAATATCAGCACTTAAACGTTCAGTAAATTCAGCTAAAATATCCGTTGTAGAGCGTCCTTTGACTGCCACAATAAACGGAAAATTAAACTTTTCATGATAGGCTGTATTCAGTTGGTTAAACTGTTGATAATCTTCAGGACTTAAACAGTCTAAACCGACTCCGGCTTGTTCTTTTACCGAAGCTTCTGCCATTTGAGTCCGACTGCCCAGATCGGGATGAGCGCGAATGAGGGCTAATTGTTCGGCTTCACTCATTGCCTTGACTTGCTCCACTAACGCTTGATATAAATGCTCCCAATTGTTAAACGGACGATGAGTCCAAGCGCGGCTAGCAATAACCGGAGTCTCTTCAAAAATTGCACCCAAGGCGGCTGTAAATTCTGCCTGAGACATTTGATTTAATTCAATAATTGAATAAGCCATAACAGGTAAAAAGTATTAATTCACTAACTCTTCAGTAAAACGATGGGCATCAACAATAAGACGGTTTGTATCCATCGTGCAGAGTTGCCCTTGTTTAACAATCAAACGACCGTTAATATAGCTATAATCAACCCGATCAATTTGGCAAAAAACCATCGCTGCAACGGGATCGTGAAGCGCCCCTGCTAGAGATAACCGATCTAAATTAATTGCAATAAAATCTGCTGCCATCCCAGGAGATAGCGCCCCAATATCATCTCGTCCCAGAACTTTTGCACCGCCCTGAGTGGCTAATTCTAAAGCTTGACGGGCTGTCATTGCCCCTGCGTCTCCCTCCCTGACCCGTGCCAACAACAGGGCTTGACGGGCTTCCTGAAGCAAGTTCCCGGCATCATTAGAAGCCGAGCCATCCACACCCAACCCCACCGCCACACCGCGATCGCGCATCAACCGAATTGGCGCACTTCCACTGCCTAAGCGCATATTACTACAAGGACAATGAGCTACCCCTGTCCCCGTTGCGGCAAAACGATCAATTGCGGTATGATCAAGCTTGACACAATGGGCGTGCCAGGTATCTGCACCCAACCACCCCACCGACTCGGCATATTCACCGGGAGTCATATCAAACTTCTCTCGACTATAATCAATATCAGCTTGATTTTCCGCCAGATGAGTATGGAGACGTACCCCCGGATAATTGCGGGCTAAAGCAGCCGACTCTCGCATCAGGTCTGGAGAAACGGAAAACGGAGAACAAGGCGCTAGGGCAATGCGTACCATCGCGTAACGGCTCGGATCGTGATATTGTTCTATTACTCTTTGAGAATCTTTCAGAATATCGGCTTCTGTTTCTACTAACGCATCTGGCGGCAAACCCCCTTGACTTTGCCCCACACTCATACTGCCGCGACAAGCATGAAACCGTAACCCTGTTTCAGCAATTGCTGCAATTTCATCATCGAGGCGACAACCATTAGGAAATAGATAGAGATGATCGCTAGAAGTCGTACAACCGGATAAGATTAATTCAGCCGCCGCTATTTGACTGCTGAGGGCGATCGCATCTGGGGTAAACTGAGACCAAATGGGATATAACGTGGTTAACCAATCAAATAACGTCCCTTCTTGCGCTCCGGGAATGGCTCGGGTTAAACTTTGATAAAAATGATGGTGAGTATTGACTAAACCCGGCATCACTAAATGGCGATCGCCTAAATCAACAATTTCAACATCAGTTAAACTGGGATCGGCTGTTACAATTGCCTCTAATTCAGCAGTTGTCCCCACTGCAATAATGACACCATCACGGACTAACAGCGCCCCGTTGCGAATTTCACGCCGCTGTGCATCCATTGTGACTAAAGTATGGATATTCCTCACCCATAAAAGAGAAGAATTTCCTGGCTGTTGCCCTATCATTTAGCTGCCTCGGTAAGTACTATAAGACCAAGGCGATACCAATAACGGCACATGATAGTGAGCATTAATATCGGCAATGCCAAACCGGATAGGGACTCGATCTAAAAAGGGTGGATCGGGTAATATTAACGAACTCTGGTGAAAATACTCTCCAACTGCAAAGATAATTTCATAGCATCCGACTTGAAATTCATCCTCAATGAATAGAGGTTGATCGGTGCGTCCATCACTATTGGTTTTCAGGGTTTTGAGGTTTTGTACTTTTCCAGTAGTTTGATCGATTCGATATAATTCTATACCCATCCCGGCGGCAGGGCAACCTTGAGCGGTATCTAGGACATGAGTTGTTAATTGACCATTCATTTTGATATTAGGAATAGGGTTAGACTTTGTACTTTCCTTGTCTTTTAAATTCCCATCCCCCCTTGTAAAAGCAGCAAGCCGTTTCATGCGTCAGGAAATATTTGCTATTAACCTCTCCCTAACCCTCTCACCTCTCCCTAACCCTCTCCTACGAGGAGAGGGGACAAAAGGCATCATTTACCTATTCTGAAATAGATTCTACCGAACTCGGTTTATTTGGAGAACTCATCATTTCAGGAGTCCGGGGTAAAAACGCATTTAATAAAATAGCGGCTAAGCCTCCGGTAGAAATACCAGAAGAGAATAGATTTTTGAAGATCGGGGGTAAATTATCAAATAAATCGGGTACAAATGCTACACCCATTCCTAACGCTAAAGATACCACAACAATCATTAATGAACGTCGATCCATCTCCACGGAAGAAATAATATTAATTCCCGCGACTGCAATTGATCCAAACATGACAATAGTTGCCCCCCCCAGGACAGGCTGAGGTAATGCTTGAAATACACCGCCAATAATTGGAACTAATCCTAAAAAGACCAAAATCCCTGCCATGTACATCCCCACATAACGGCTACCAATTCCTGTCATTTGAATCACACCATTATTTTGACTAAAAGTCGTATTGGGAAAGGTATTAAATACCGCTGCAATTAATGAATTCACTCCATCGCCTAACACTCCCCCTTTCATCCGGCGCATATAAAGCCCACCCGAAATGGGTTGTTTAGAAATTGCTGAAGTTGCAGTTAAATCACCAATAGTTTCAATCGAGGTGATTAAATACATAAAGATAAATGGTATAAATGCACCCAAATCAAAACTCATGCCATAGCGGAAAGGTATGGGAATTTGAAAGAAAGATAACTGACTTAAATTGCTAAAATTAACGATTCCCATAAAAATTGCAATCACATAGCCAATGACTAATCCAATAATGACTGAACTAATGCGTAACCAACGATTACCTGTTAAATTTAACCCAACAACAATGGCTAACACTAGCAACGATAATCCTAAGTTTTGAGGGCTGCCAAATGTGCCGCTTGCCTTGGCAGCAAACCCCCCTGCCATGCTAGTCATTCCCACTCTAATTAAACTTAAACCAATAATTGTTACAACCGTTCCCGAGACAATGGGTGTAATAATTTTACTGGCTAAATGTAGAAACCGACTCAGAATCACTTCTACAAATGCCCCAAAAAAGCATAAGCCAAAAATTAAGCCTAACGCTTCCTGTGGGGTTCGACCCGCTGCGATCGCCGCTGTCCCCACCCCTAAAATTGGCCCAACAAAGGCAAAACTGGTTCCTTGCAAACTCAATAAACCCGAACCCACAGGCCCAATGCGTCGCACCTGAATAAACGTGGCAATACCCGAGACAAACAACGACATACTGACAATGTAGCTAATGTCAGTCGGCGGTAACCCTAACGCATTACAAATCACTAACGCAGGAGTAATGACCCCGACAAAAGAAGCCATAACGTGTTGCAATGCCGCAAATAACGACTCCAAGACAGGGGGTTTATCTTCTAACTGATAAACCAACTCAGAATAAATCTGTACTTTCGGAGTATCAACGCTTTCTTCTTCTAAAACTGCTACTTCTTGAAATTGTGCCATTTTCCATTAACTCCAAATTAATCAATTATCCTGTTCTTTTACAGACGTTATATATAACGTCTCTACCTATCCCCTACCCCCTACTCCCTACCCCCTACTCCCTACCCCAACGGCCCTGCCATAATCACTTTTGCGATCGCCCCCGTCACATCATCAGGGGGTTCAGTTGCCAATTGCAGATACCATTGAGCCGTAGTAGCTGGATCTTTACCGTGAATTTGTTCTGCCCGTTGACGAGCCTTACGCACCACCGCATTCACCCGTTCTAAACGTTTCCGTTCATACCGCAGCAGCGCATCCTCAACGCTTAAATTTGTCGTCATCAGACATTCACTCAATACCAAACCATCTTCCATCGCCTGACAACCCCCTTGACCCAAGTCTGGACAAGTGGCATGAGCCGCATCCCCCAGTAAAGCAACACGTCCCCGGACAAATTTGTCTATGGGGCCAACATCGTGAATTTCTGGGCGGGCAACACTGTTAGGATCAAAACGCTCAATTAGTCGTTGTACAGGTTCTGGCCATCCGGCAAAATGTTCTTGTAGTTCGCTACGATAGTTTTCTGGGGTTGAAGGAGTGCCTTTCGGTAAGGGAACATCCAAGAAAAAGTAAAAGCGATCGCCTCCTACTGGCATCATTGAGGCGCGTTTATGATCCCCGACATAAATTACCCAAGTATTGCGATCGCATAAGTCAGGACTGGCCGGAACTAAGCCATTCCAGTTAATATAGCCGCCATATTGGGGATCGACTTTATAACCCAGAACATACTCCCGAGTGATCGAACGAATACCGTCAGCCGCCACTAACACATCCCCAGTCGCCCGATGACCATTCGCAAAAATTGCGGTAACCCCAGATTCATTTTCCTCCACAGCCACGCATTCATGAGCCAATACCACCTCACCCGGAAAGGCATTTCGCAGCATTTCTTGTAAGTCGCGACGGGCAACTGGATAAGGACGCTGACCGACTGTTTCAATTAAGGGAGATAAATCAATATCTGCTAGGGGTTTATCTTCTTGAGTGATGTACTGCATTCGGTTCATTTTTCCACCGATAGCCGCCATCTGTTCCCCTAAACCCAGGCGGTTGAGAACTTTTACCCCATTCGACCAGAGGGAAATTCCTGCCCCTACCGGACGCAACTCTCGCACCCGATCGTAAATTTCGACATTGTAACCAGCTTGTTTGAGGGCTATCCCTGCGGTTAGTCCTCCTATTCCGGCTCCGATAACAATTGCTTTGAGTTTCTGCATGATTCAATTAGGACAACTTACTAAAGACGTCACTTATTTTAAAAAATGTGTCCTATAATACAGACATATACAAAAAAGACCTTTTTATTTCATTCAGCATCATTTAAGACATCTGAAAATTAGGAGAGATCATATGACCCATAAATCCGTAAAATACGCTATAGACTCCTCTTGGGAAACTTATAAACGCTTAGAAGATTTACCGACTGATCTGCCTCAACCGAGCTCATCTGCGCTCACCTGGGGAACACAACATCTCTGGCGGAAGTTGCAAGATCTGTTAGCCGATGAACTGGTTCATGAACAAAAAGTAGAATTCCTTGAACGTTGTTGGTTTCGGGACTATTCTCCTCGGCAAAAGTCTGTAACCTTACGGCAACTTTGGCAACTGATGAACTAAGATTAAACAGTTAAACAGTAGCCTAGTGGGTTAAAAATCCAAATTCCCTATTTTTCATTTTTGTATACAGTATACTGCATACATCCGTAAATGATCGTATAGGGAAATTTTTAACTTTTTACCTGTACTACTAATAGGCAAGTCTGCTCTAGAAAGTTGTATCCAACGCTACCAAACAGGAAAAAAGTAATCTTGACTATATCAGAGAAATCCCAATCTCACTCCCGTACAGACGTTACATGTAACGTCTCTACCTATTCCCTACTCCCCAAAATATTTTGCAACTCTCGTACTGTCCGAACCTTACTGGCTTGTAGATGTTCCACCATTACCTGTACCGCTTTGTCTGCGTCGCGCTGTGCGATCGCCTCAAAAATGGTACGATGTTCATGACGAATTTCAAGTACACGAGGATTATGGCGTGTGGTTTGTACCCGCAACAGCATCATTTGGTCAAAAACACGATCCAATAAAGACACTATCCAGCGATTTTCAGAAGCCTGAGTAATCAATTTATGAAATCGGTAATCGAGTTCTAACATTAAATCATAACGTCCCTCTTCCCCTAATTCTTCAGCCTCGATCACACAAGCTTCAATTTGTTCTAAAGTCTTAGAATTGATGCGATCGCACGTTTCACGAATTGCCAACTGTTCCAATGCTAAGCGACAATCATAAAGCTGGCCCGCATCACTGGCTGAGACCGTTGCTACTCGTAACCCATTATTGGTATCTGCCACCAGTAAAGACTCCCGCTGTAGTTGACGCATAGCTTCTCGAATAGGAGTTCGACTCACCTGAAGTTTCTGAGCCAGACGAGTTTCTACCATCCGTTCCCCTGCCTCGAGTTCTCCTGATAAAATATTAGCCCGCAGCGCATGATAAGCTTGTTCATACAGAGATTGACTCCGTTGAATCTTTGGCAAAGATGAAGTCACACGATAAGGCTCCGAAGCAGCAAGGGTTAGTCAGAAAAATGTTTCACACACTACAGTTTAACAAACTTTTGATCTCCTAGGGTAAGGCTGTTGACGTTAATTGATAATTCAACCAATCGTTTGATCTTGACAGATTAAAAAGACTTTTTCCCACTAAATTATGAGTCAATCCTACCCCCGTGATTTAATTGGCTACGGTCGTAATATTCCCCATCCTCATTGGCCGAATGATGCCAGAATTGCGCTGCAATTTGTGATTAATTACGAAGAAGGCGGGGAAAACTGTGTGCTTCATGGGGACGATGCTTCCGAAGCCTTTCTCTCAGAAATCATTGGGGCAAAGCCGGTGGTCGGTGCGCGTCACATGAATATGGAGTCATTCTACGAATATGGTAGCAGAGCCGGATTTTGGCGGCTGTATCGCCTGTTTACTGCCCGACAGTTACCCGTGACTGTTTATGCTGTTGCCATGGCCTTAGAACGTAACCCAGAGGCAGCAGCAGCGATGTTAGAGGCAGACTGGGAAATTGCCAGTCATGGTTATCGTTGGATTGATTATCAGGATATGGAGATTGAACTAGAACGGCAACAGATGAAAACCGCGATCGCGATTCATACTGCGGTAACAGGTCAACGTCCGTTAGGATGGTATACGGGGCGTTCGAGTCCCAATACGTTGCAGCTCGTGGTCGAAGAGGGAGGATTTCTCTACGAAGCGGATAGTTATGCCGATGATTTACCCTATTGGAATTATGACTATGGTAAACCGCAATTAACCATTCCCTATACGTTAGATAATAACGATATGCGATTTGCCACAGCTCAAGGGTTTAACTGCGGCGATCAATTTTTTACCTATCTCAAAGATGCGTTTGATGTGCTTTATGCAGAGGGAGAAACTGCACCGAAAATGATGAGCGTTGGGTTACATTGTCGCTTATCAGGACGACCGGGACGCACGGCTGCCTTGGCGCGATTTTTAGATTATATTCAAAGTCATGAACAAGTCTGGGTTTGTCGTCGCCTCGATATTGCGCGTCATTGGCACACCCATCACCCGCCTATTTCTTCCACTGATTAATTTGTATCTGGTTTGACATCCTCCCCGCTGACAGCATCGCTAAGAACTCCCTTGACAATACAGTAGGAATTGAAGAAGCAGTAAAATCAGAGATATTTCGAGTGATAATAACCTCTACTCCTGCAGCGTTTGCAGCTTCACGGGTCACTGCATCTTCAATTTCCCAGAGCGCATAACTAGCGCTAAATCCGCTTCGATGTTATTTAATGAACAGCATTTCCTGATATTTAGGTAGAGGCCAAAGCACGTCTGCGAGTTCACCTTCTAAAGTATCAGCACATTCTCTGATTTGATCCATCATTGGACGGATTGTTTTGGCGAAATACTGCATATGTGATTCGGTAGACTCAAAATCAACTTGTTCCAAAGCCGCTGATAACTCGTCTGTCAGATTGACTATCTTGTTACTCAATTCTCCAACCTTTTTGGCAATTTTAAGATTAAAGTCTAGACCCAATTCTTTAAAGCCAGCTATAGCTGACGTTAATTCCGTGACATATTTAATGGCAGCAGGATAAATTAAGGTTTTCGCCATGTCTACTACAAGATTAGCTTCAACCTCAATTGAGAGAATATATTGCTCTGCATAAACTTCAAAACGACTTTCTAATTCTTTAGGGGAAAGAACGCCCGTTTTCTCAAATAACTCTTTGATCGACGGATCTTTAAGATATGGCAGAGCATCAGCAGTGGTCGGTAGATTGAGTAAACCTCTTTCTTCGACCGCCATTTTGTGCCATTCTTCGGAATAGCCATCGCCACCGAAGACCACTACACCGTGGTTGTCCATCACTTCTTTGATCACAGCAAAGACAGCCGACTCTAATTCAGTCCCTGCTGCTAGCTCGCTTTCTAACTTATTAGAGATCCAGTCTAAGGAATCTGCCAAAATCGTATTCATGGCAATGAGGGGGCCTGCAACAGACTGGTGAGAACCGACTGCCCGAAATTCAAAACGATTACCCGTAAAGGCAAAAGGTGAAGTTCGATTTCTATCCCCAGAGTCTTTGACAAAGCTCGGTAGAGTGGTTACGCCAAAATCCATTGTTCCGTTTGGCAAACATCCCGTCAGCTCACCTTTTCCTATTTGCTCGTAGACATCCTCTAATTGACTCCCTAAATAAACAGAAATAATCGCTGGAGGAGCTTCGTTAGCACCCAGTCGGTGGTCGTTACTGGCTGTTGCGACCACAGCCCGCAGTAGTGGACCAAACTTATGTACTCCCCGAATGACCGCAGCGCAGAAGATCAAAAATTGAATATTTTTGTGAGGTTCGTCACCTGGGTCGAGTAGGTTGCCCTGGGTGGAGTTGGCGACTGACCAGTTAACGTGTTTTCCCGAACCATTAATTCCGGCAAATGGTTTCTCATGCAGTAGACAAACAAAACCGTGCTTTTTAGCGGTGTTGCGTAGAATGGTCATGGTCAACTGCTGATGGTCGGCAGCAGCATCGGCTGATTCAAAATAGGGTGCTAACTCAAACTGTCCGGGTGCCACTTCATTGTGTCTGGTTTTAGCAGGAATGCCCAGACGGTACATTCTTCTTTCTACCTCCTGCATAAAGACCTGAACTCGTTCTGGAATTGCACCAAAGTAATGATCGTCAAATTGTTGTCCTTTGGCTGGAATTTTACCAAACAAAGTTCTACCCGTTAACAGTAAATCAGGACGACTATTGGCAAACGCGGCATCGACCAAAAAGTACTCTTGTTCTGCACCACAGCTAGAGCTTACAGGAGCGACATCGCTGTATCCTAGTTGCTGGAGGACTTTTCGGGCTGACTTATCCATTGCTTCGATCGAACGCAGCAAAGGAATTTTTTTGTCTAAAGCTTCCCCCGTCCAAGAAACAAAGACAGTGGGGATACACAAGGTCACGCCATTGTCGGTTTCCATGACGTAGGCAGGAGAGGTAACATCCCAGGCAGTATAGCCTCTGGCTTCAAAAGTTGAACGAATTCCACCGTTAGGAAAGGAAGATCCGTCGGGTTCGCCTTTGATTAAGGTTTTACCCGAAAACTCAGAAATGACTGTGCCGTCACTCTGTACCGAGATAAAACCATCATGCTTTTCGGCTGTGGCGTTAGTTAAGGGATAAAATACGTGAGCATAGTACAATGCGCCTTTGGACATCGCCCAATCTTTCATAGCTGAAGCAACGATATCAGCGACTGAAGGATCGAGTTTGGCATCAGATTTAACCGTATTTTTCAGAGACTTGTAAGCAGTTTTGGGAAGACAAGCCTGCATCTTATTGAGACTAAAGACATCGGTTGCCCACATACTTTCGAGAGTTTCGGGGGGCTTAACCGCGATCGCGCTCCTTTCAGTAATCTTATGAATCGCCTGAGTTCTCGGCTCGTATCCCATAGTTGTAATCCTATCTTATATATATAATTAAGGGCATACTAAGGGATGCGATTGCAAATAAGAAGTAACAGTTGATACTTTTAACATGGTGAATGAGAAATCTACCTACTCTTAATTAATGAGTCGATCAGAACAAACCTGACGGGTGAGCTGACACATATTGTTTGACTATTGAGAAGTGGGAAACTGTGGTGCGTCCCGGACGATATTTTCAAGTTTGAAATCTAACGGTTATTGTGCCGCCGTTGCCGGAAGTATTCTAGGATACAGACTGATCTCCACTGGGTTGTTTATCCTACCCGATAGTGCGGGGGACAACTCCTTTAACTCTTGTTCTACTTGTTGTATCAAGTCAAAAAACTCAATTATTCATTTAGTTTGGTAATGTATACGGTATACTGTATACAAAAAAGTTCTCTAGTTTGAACTTAGATCATTCAAGCTGCGGTTGATAGTCATTTCCCTAAGAACAATTTTGAGTTATTGCTGAGTCTTTTAATTATGACCACTGTATCTTTATCTTCCCTCTCTTCTTCCCCCGATAAACGGGTCTTCATCTGCGGCTCTGCCCTGCGAGGTCAGCCCGATCACCAAAACTTACAAGGGGCGGTTTTTGTAGAGGTTGCCCGTACAGCCCCTCGTTACCGTCTTCACGCTGCCGTTGATGGCTGGCATCCTGCCATTTATGAACTCAGCGAAGAGGAACTGAAAGCCGCCAAGCCTGGAAGAATAACAGGCATTAGTATTCCGGGGGAACTGTATGACATGACTCCCGAACAATACGACTATCTGGTGGCAAACGAACCCCCAAATATGTATCCTGCGCCCGTGCTACTCGATAATGGCGAAACTGCGATCGCTATGCTTTACCCCCGTGAGCTAGTTGAAAAGCATCAATGGCTGGATATTTCTAATTATGGGGGCTGGGCGGCATACAAGCAAGCCCTTTGTATTCAATAAATTGACTTTAGATCTAAAACTATGGGTTTTGACAGCCATTCTACTCAGATTATTTCTTCCAACCAACCAATGAATGCATCTACTCCAGCTACCCGTAACAATACCCTAACCATTGATGGCTGTCGCCTGAGTCAAAGTATCAGTCAATTGGGAGAAATTGGACGCTTAGACGATGGCAGTATTCGGCGTATTGCTTATAGTCCAGAAGATATCGCGGCAAGGCAATGGGTGATCGGCTGTATGAAAGAAGCGGGGATGACGGTGCGAATTGACCCGGCGGGGAATATTATCGGTCGTTATCCGGGACAAAATCCGAATGCTGCGGCTTTAGTAACAGGTTCACATATTGATACGGTTCCCACTGGCGGTTGCTTTGACGGCACTCTGGGGGTGTTAGCGGGGATAGAAATTGCCCGAACTTTAAAGGCTAATGGTCGGCAACTTTATCATCCTTTCGAGACCATTGTATTTACTGATGAGGAAAATAGCATCTTCGGTAGTAAAGCAATGGCGGGGCGTATTAACCCTAACCCAGATTATTATCGTCGCAGTGATGGTACATCTATCGAAAGCTGTTTAACAGCAATTGGTGGGGACTGGTCACGGGTAAAAGAAGCCCAACGACAACCGGAAGAAATTGCGGCGTTTGTAGAATTGCACGTTGAACAAGGGCCAGTGTTAGAAACGGTGGGTAAACCCATTGGTATTGTAGAGGGAATTGTAGCCCAACGGCGCTATATTCTGACGGTAACAGGGCGTTCTAGCCATGCGGGAACAACCCCGATGACGATGCGGCAAGATGCGTTAGTGGCGGCTTCTCGGTTTGTGTTGGCAGTCAATGAGTTAGGACTGATGTGCGATCCCCTGGTGGCAACGGTGGGGAGTTTAACGGTATTTCCTAATGCGCCGAATGTTATTGCCAGTCGGGTTGAGTTGAGTATCGATCTGCGGGATATGTCCGATCAGCGGGTCGAAACTATTGCGATGGAATTACACAAGCGTAGCGCTACTATTGCCGATGAAACTCAGACTCAATTTGAGTGGAAACAAGTCTTAACTACAACTGCTGCCCCCGCAACAGTTTCTATCCAACAAACTATTGCGAAAGCTTGCCAAAATCGAGGTTTAGAAACAGTTTATTTACCCAGTCGCGCCGGTCATGATGCTCAGGATATGGCTGCGATCGCGGATATGGGGATGATTTTTGTTCCCAGTGTGGGGGGAATTAGTCATTCAAACAGCGAATATACAACCCCTCAGCAGTGTCAACAGGGGGCAAATGTTTTATTGGAAACCTTGTTATTGCTGGATCGCCACTAGAGGCGTTATATATAGCGTCTCTACACAGATCACGAATTTAACTGAATAACTTTTTGGGTGGTGTGAGTCATGAATCAAAATTTAATTAAAATCAAGCAGCAGGTGAAGACCGGGTCACTTTTAATGCCTGTATTATTGGGGATGATAGGAGCAGAAGCGGTTAATGCAATGCCGCCAGAACCTTATATTGTCCCAGGGTTACTGGCTGAACCAGAAGCGAGTTTAAATCAAGTGACTTCTGTGTCTCAACTGTCCGATGTACAGCCGACAGATTGGGCATTTCAGGCGTTACAATCTTTGGTAGAACGCTATGGTTGTATTGCCGGCTATCCCGATGGTACTTATAAAGGGAACCGGGCGATGACTCGGTATGAGTTTGCAGCGGGTTTAAGTGCCTGTTTAGATCGGGTGAATGAACTGTTAGCTAGTGCCACAGCCAATTTAGTCACGCGGGAAGATGTGATTGTTTTACAGCAACTGCAAGAACAGTTTGCCGCTGAATTGGTGGCTTTGCGGGGACGAATTACAGCTTTAGAAGCCCGTACAGCGGAATTAGAAGCGAATCAATTTTCGACGACAACCAAACTCAACGCCCAGGTATTCTTTAACCTTACCCATGCTGCTAGTGGAGATGATGTCCGGTTTGAAGCGGCTCCAGGTGCGGGGGCAACAGGGCGATTTCGAGGGGCGCGCAATGCAGCGGGACAGCCTTTAATTCAAACAGAAGATGATGCTGAAACGACGTTAAGTGGTTTAGTTTGGTTGAATTTTGATACGTCTTTTACCGGACAGGATAAACTGTCTATTCAACTGGGGGCGGGAAATGGTGTTTCTCCGGCAAACCAATTTGCTTCGGCTGGCTTTTTTAATACTTTTGGTGTTCCTTTTACAGACCAAGTGGCAGGCCCGGTTGCTAACCCAAATGATTTGATTTTAAGGGAGTTATATTACAGTTTTCCAGTCACTAATGATGTTCGCCTCACGGTAGGGCCGAGGGTGAATTGGTATCGTCATTTTGACAATAACCGCTTTACATTTTACTTATTTGGGGCAGGATCTTATGATTCGAGTGGCAGTACTCAACTTAACGCCATTGACCGGGGCGCGGGGGTAGTCTTAGAGTGGGATATTAATTCTAAACTGAGTTTTGCGGCGGCTTATTTAGGCGAAAATACAGAGTTTTTGGTCTCTCAATTTGGCTTTAATACCGCCACTAATGCTGAGTTTGGGTTATTCGGCGGCACGAATACAACGACAGCCCAATTAACCTATTCACCCAGCAACAAAGTTAACCTCAGATTTATTTATAATCATTCTCGACTTCAAGCCTATAATGGTCAAGTGGGCGGGGCATTAGGAGAACCTATTCCCTATGGATACTTGGATGCAGGCCCTGGAAATTCAATCTTTAATCCGGCTACAGGAAGCATTTCTTCCGGGGGGTTAAAATATGCCGCCGCTGATACTTTTGCCTTTAATTTTGATTGGTTAATTACACAAAATTTTGGCTTGTTTGGACGTTATGCTTACGGAATTACCCATCTTGAACCCATTGATGAAGATGTAGAATCTCAATCCTTTCAGATTGGTTTAGCCTTTCCGAATATAGGTAAACAGGGTGCATTAGGAACTTTAACATTTCTAATGCCAATGGATATTATTAGCGGCGAGGAATTCTTTGCATCCGGTAGTGGAGATGGCGGTATTGCTTATGAATTAGAAGCAAGTTATTATTTCCCAATCAATGATTATATGGCTTTAGTTCCTGCATTTTACACAATTTGGAATCCGAATAATTTTGACAGTAATCCTGCAATCTTTATTGGAAATTTACGGGCGCAATTTCGATTTTAGGACAAAATAATTACTGGCTATGATTTATTAAAACATCTATCCTATACATTAGAATTATTGGATGCACCGGGAGTTATTCCGAATCAAATTAAAAGCCAGGAAAATGCAATTAAGCTGGCAATTTGTGATGATATCGGCGAAGCGGCTTATGATAATCAACGGGTAGCAGCGGCGATGGTGGATTTGTTTAAGCAATTGAATATAGAGCAAAAATTCAGCGATCGCTATCAGTTAGAAGTTGATAATATGAATGGTGAAACCTATTTACAATACCTAGCTCAGCATCGTTATCAAGAGAAGAGAGAACGGGCAGCTTGTCAACTCTTAAATGATTTTCGCAAAGGATTATTAGGAGCCGCTTCATTAGAAATTCCACCGGAGGAAATATAGTATAATTTATCAGCTATTGATAGGAAATATAGGAAATATAGACGTTTTTAAATATCACCTTAACTTGAGTATATAAAATAATAGTTGAATTGCGATCAAGGGTTATGAAAAAATTATAATATGAGTAGCAAAAACGTGGCGATCGCTCAAATTACAATAGAGACTTATCTGTTAGAAACCTATCAATATTTAAACCCTATTAACTCGTGGGGAGAACGAAGCTATTTTGTTAATCCTAAATTAAAGTTAAAGCGGGGTAGCTATTTTGCAACGCTTAAATCAAAAGATGGCGCAAATGATAAAGCCTCAGATCTTAATCGTCCTGAAGTTTTTCGCCTTAATATTGGCTTAACCCCTAAAAAGTATGAAGAAATCTTTGGTTTGCGACCGTCAAGACCTAATAAAGGTGGAATTATTGCAGGTAACTATAATTTTCAGGCACTTAATACTTTTATGCCTCATCCGGTTTATGGCTGGATGGGTTGGATAGCCATCAATAACCCCGACCGAGATCATTTTGAGATTTGCAAAGAATATTTAGATATTGCCTATGAAAAAGCTTTGAAAGCGACGATGAAGAAACTGAAAATGATCTAAAAATTAAAGGCTTATATAAAACTAATTTGACGTTTATGATTGCTGTATCTAGTCTCAGTCAAAGCCAATGAAAAAATCTATTTGAAGGACACAGAATTGCTTTCATAATAAGCCATTAATCCACACAGAATATTAACGCAAAAATGAACAATATTTTGGGAATAGCCGACAAAGAACTATATTATTTGATTCCTGATAATAAGGGTGCAGCATTTAACAATATTTTTGTATAGGGATGCTGTGGAGTATTAAAAATATCGTGAGTATTGCCTAATTCTACTATTTTTCCACTGTTCATCACGGCAATGCGATCACATAAATAACGAGCCACCCACAAATCATGGGTAATAAATAAATAGGTTAAATTAAATTCTTGTTTTAACTCTAACATTAACGCTAAAACTTGGGCTTGTACACTCGCATCTAACATACTTACCGGTTCATCACAAATTAATAATTCTGGACGAGTAATTAAAGCTCTGGCAATAGCAACGCGCTGTTGTTGTCCGCCCGAAAGTTCGGCGGGATATCGATTAAAATACTCTTCTGTTGGTGTTAAACCCACTCGTTCTAAAAGGGCTAATGTTTGCTGTTTTGCCTCAATTGCAGTTGCCATTTTATGAATTAATAATGGATGAGCAATACTTTCTCCCACGGTCATCATCGGGTTTAAACAAGCATGAGGATCTTGAAATACCATTTGCATTTTTTGACGATACGCTCGAACTTGATGATCGGATAATTTCGCTAAATCTGTTCCTTCTAATACAACCTTTCCCCCCGTCGGACGAACTAACTGTAATAGGGTTCGAGATAGGGTACTTTTTCCACAACCAGATTCTCCCACTAAACCTAATATTTCACCCGAATATAATGTTAAATTTATACCATCGACGGCTTTAATGGTTTGGGATTGCTTGCCAAAAAACTGACCTAAAATTCCAGACTCTAAAGTATAGTATTTCTGTAGATTTTCAAGTTGTAACAAAGGTGGATTAGAATTAACAGAATTAACCTCAGCCTCAGTTTTAACGCTATGTAAATGTAACGCCGCTTCCAATAAAGATTGAGTATATTGATGTTGAGGCTGTTGAAAAACCTGTTGAGTTGGCCCCATTTCAACAATTTTTCCTTGATTCATCACCGCAATGCGATCGCAATATTCCCCCACCATGGCTAAATCATGGGAAATTAATAATAATGCCGTTCCCCGTTGCTGACATAATCCCATTAATTCTTGTAAAATCTGAGCTGAAACGGTAACATCTAAACTGGTCGTGGGTTCATCAGCCACAATTAACTTAGGATCTAATAATAAGGCTAACGCGATCGCTACCCGTTGTCGCATACCGCCGCTAAATTCATGGGGATATTGTGACCAGCGACTCGCCGAAATATTCACCGCTTCTAACGTTTGAATAGACTTTGTTTTTGCGGCTTTTCGAGACAGTTGGGGTTGATGAGCCAGCAACGTTTCAATACAATGTTCTCCAATACTCATTAATGGATCAAGCCGCGTCATCGGATCTTGAAACACTAACGCCACCGCTTCCCCCCGAAATTGTCTGAGGCGATGAGAATTCATATCTAAGACAGATTCTCCCTCAAATTTCACCTCACCCTCAACCTGAGAAGAAGTCGGTAACAAGCGCATTGCAGCCCGTCCCAGAGTTGATTTCCCACAACCGGACTCCCCCACCAACCCTAAGCGTTCTCCCGGTTGTAGCGTCAGAGAAACCTCGTTTACAGCCCATTCTGGGTGAGGCTGACGGCTGGGAAAAGCAACTTTTAAATCTGTAATCTCAAACAGTGGGTTAGGCATAGTTTGTCATTTGTCCGGGTTTATCACTCATTAGTCTATTTCTTGTCGGGGTTGTTTCTCCCACAAACAAAGAATGACCAATAACCAACGACGAGTAACCTATAGTGTCAAACTTTGTTACAAGCTCTTCCCAAAATGCCCAAAATCCTTGACAGTAGTGAACAATCCCTTACTGTAACTAAATTTAAGGAGTTTTGGAAACATGGGAATATCAGATACTCAAGTTTATATCGCTTTAGTGGTTGCTTTAATTCCAGGAATCTTAGCGTTTCGTTTATCCACCGAGTTGTACAAGTAGATAACTTAACCTTAAGAGACTTCTTGTCACATTAAACTGCTCATGAAGCTGTCTCATCTACGGGGCAGCTTTAATTTTATCCCTGAAATTGGGCGTTACAGCCTATGTATAAGTTTAAATTATGCTTACAATAAGTAACAATAGTATGAAAACCCTTTACAAAGCGTAACGTTATCCCCTATATTATTAATAGCGGCAAACACACAAACGTTTGCTCAGCACCTCGAAAATTACATAGCAAT